>CAWEBX010000023.1:0-98479 GCA_963807355.1 uncultured archaeon | reverse complement strand
TTTGTTTGATATTTATCAAAATAAATCAATAATTTACGACGACTTTCGAATAGCAAAAGTTACAACCGTAACAGTTCTCCGGGGCAGTTTTCCGTAACTTTGACCCGGTTCGGGGTTTGAAGCTCCCGACGTTTCAAGGCAACGATGGGCAGAGCCGTCGAATTGAAGCAACGGCTGAACGCTGCTCAGAAGGAAGAGGCCGGGGAAGCAGCTTTGGATCAGTCCAAAGTCAATGAACCGTGCCCATTCGCGTGACCAAAGACGGGATCAAGCTGGCCTTGGGCGAGAAACTGGACATCTGGCCTAAAAGCATCCGGGAATGGCAGAGGAAGAATGGCCAAATGAGCAGTTGGACACTTGTAGCCAAGAGGCCATCCGAAGGGGATGTGGCGGTTGATCTTACGGTCGACGGCGGTGATCCGCTCACACTGGGCTTAGTCGAAGCTGAGGGATTAGAAGCCGCATTGGGTAATGCGCTTACGAGCGTCAATGACGCGTCCGGCCGAATTTCATGCGTAAACGTAGGCGTGCAAATCGTCATCGCGGTCGATAAGACAGCGATAGCTACTCTTACGCATGACAACGCAGAGCTGATGCGCAGCCAGTTGAAAGAGCTTCTGGCGGGCAACGGCACTGAATTTAGCGATTCAGGTGCCGTCGAATAGACATGTGCTGAGGCCAGAGCGGATCATCCTGCGCCTTGATCCGGAAGATTGATCCGAGCGGGTTGCGGCCCGTTACTTTGGCTGCTGCAACTCCGGTGAATTGACCCACTTTATAGCGTTATCGTCTGCCAGATTACCTTTAGCTTTGGATGTCGTTCCAATTCCTGCGAAAGCCGACAAATCTTTTTGAGAGCACAAGCGACGGTTGTCGGAGTGATAGACTTGGAAGCATGGTCGGACATTTGTGATGCTCCACACGTTATTTCCATATTAATATAGCGTAGGCAACCTAAGGATGTCTAGGCGTAAAGCGTCGTGAAATAAGGATGCAATATTTCGTGATCGTCCGCCATCAGTGACCCGTGAGCTCCAAGTGCAAGCCGACTATCGTAAGGAAATAGCAGCTTCCGTCGCAAAGCGCATGAATGATCAATTTCGGGAAAATCAGGACAACCGTTTTGCCGACGCATGACGGCGCATCGCCCTCAACAGTCAATAATCAGGTGTGCCGCGCGGATTTTCCATAGCCCAAGTCGTAATCGCTTCATTTGGAACGACAAGCGATGACGGGCTGCTGGGCGCGTAAAAGCTCTTTCCACTCTTCACAGAATAAGCGACGCCACCCCATACGGCCTCGTCATTCAAATGTATGCTTCCAACTTCTGGATTGATGTTGCTCACAGTCGTGATCTTGATTTCAAGGCGTCCATGTTGGCTGTTTCTAATCGCTGCTCGATCACCAATCTTGGCGTTGCGATAGTAGCACTCGATTTCTTCGGCCGTTTGATCTTGGCTCGGGTCAACATAGGTTCGGGGAGGAGACATATTTTAAGCAGCCTTCTGAGAGATTGTGGGGTATGATCGCCTCAATGACCTTCTGGCGCTCACTCAACACACCTTGCGGCAACACACCATAGATTCCTGCCGTCGTCGCTTTGGTGTGATTGAGTAGGGGGACGAACGGTTCATCCATGTACCCGCCCCGGCGGAAGGCATCGGCGGTGCTATGCCGGAAGCTAGGGAAATTCCGGCTCTTGTCCTCTTTGACGCCAACGTTCTTAAAGTAGCCCGCAAAGAAACGCGACGGCGTCTCGAATGAGGATCGCTTTCCGTTCGTCACCGGACAATGGATAGAGTAGAGTTGCCCCGACCATCAATCGGTATCTCAGAGCAATTTCGATCGACGAAACCTCCCAGAAGGACCAGATGGGAGAAGATGGGAAAGCCGAGACATGCTAAGGATAAGGGCTGTCGATTGGAGACGATCGATCCGGATTAGCGAGGCTGATGGGGCGTTCACGATGGTGGGAAGGGCGAAGCAATGAGCAGTTGGGTGCTAGGTGCTCGGAAGCCGCTCGAAGGCAACGGCATCGAGATCGACCTTGCGATTGATGGTGGTGATCCGCTCACGTTGGACGCGGTCGAAGCTGAGATCCTGGAAACTGGGTTGGGCAAAACACTCGCGGGCATTGATAACGCATCCGGCCGAATTTCATGCGTGAACGCAGCCACCCAAATCATCGTTGCAATCGATAAGATCACGGTTGTATCGCTGAGATATGAAAAGGCGGAGCTACTTCGCAGCCACCTAAAAGAACTTCTGGGAGGCAGAGGCACTGAATTTACCGATTCAGGCGCCGTCGAAGATCCGCTAGGTACTCCCGTTCCTTGATGAGGGAGATCGAACCAGACCTAGTTCGCGAAGGTGTTGAACGAACCACCGATGCGTGCGGATACCGGTTCGCGTGAAGAAAACGCGTCAGATTACGATCTGAGAGCTCCGCCTCTTATTCCATCAGAAGCGGAAAGGCTCCAAGGCGGCATGAATCGCATTCATGCGTCAGACACAGGCGACGCATACTTTGTCTTGAAAGCATCCGCATTCAAAAAAAGGGGCACGCCAACCGGCGCACCCCGTTGATATTGCCTGAGCGACGATCAGTATGGGCAGATCGTGCGGCCCCAGCGCGGGCTAAAGTAGCACCCGCCATAGCCCAAGCCAGCGCCGTAGCCCAAGCCGCCGTAGCCCCAGCCGCCGCCCCAGCCGCGACCGCGACCCCAGCCGCGACCGCGACCCCAGCCGCCGCCGCGACCCCAGCCGCCGCCGCGACCCCAGCCGCCGCCACGGCCGCCGCCGCCGCGACCACCACCGCGCGCTTCCGCCGAAGTAGTCGATCCGGCGACCAGAACCGAGGACACGCCGGCAACGCTGATAAAGTACACGCCAACCATCGCCGCTGCCGCCAGGACGCGAGTGATGATGCTACGTTGCGCGCTCGAACTTTTTTGAATCATCAAGTGAATCTCCAACTCTGTTTGGCACCGTCGTGAAGCAGACCTCGTATTCGGAACAACCATTGTCGCGAATATAAGGCAATTAGTTTGCCTTGGTTTGGTGCATGATAAAATAACATTTCCAACGAACTTGAGCGTTGCCGCTAATCGAGACCAGCGTCGGCTTCCGCTCAGTCAAGGGTCGGCAGCTAACGTGTTTGGGTTCACGCAACGATGGCGAAAAAGACGCGATACCACGATATAACAATCAATGGTTGTATACTAACAACTTTAGTTGCGTGCATCTTTAATCCAAGTTTTCTGGTCGAGCCGTCGTGAACTTCCTGTGCCGCAGAAGCGACGCAAAAGGGCAGGCATAACGTGGCTCCCTTGAATGGCGTCATGTTAGCCGCATCACCCAGGTTGGGCTTCGCGAATACGAGGCGGCGCCCGAATCCTCCCTCGAGATTGCTCCGCAGAGGCTCATGTCAAAAAGGCACACCTATGTTCTCGGTCTCAACACCTATGATCACGACGTGAGCGCCTGCCTACTTCGAGACGGCGCCGTTGCTTTCGCCATCGCCAAGGAACGGATCACGCGCGAAAAGCACGCCAGCGGATTCTTCAAGGAGGTCATTGACTACTGTCTCGGGGCCGAAGGCATCGGCATCGGCGACATCGATCTGGTGGTCCGCAATTGCTACATCCTTCCCGTTCCGGAAATGGAGGAGCGGCTGATCTATCAGGACATGCCGGGATTCCTTCCCGCCGAGGAACGCGCGGACGCGCACGACCATCCGTATTTCCGCTCGCGTTCCGACAAGGTGGTGTCAATCTCACACCACCTGGCGCACGCCTATAGCGCCTTTGCGGCCTGCCCGTTCGATGAGGGCGCGATCATGATCGTCGACGGCGTCGGCAGCTATCGATCGGACGTGACCGAGCCCTATCCGGAAAGTGACACCGCATCGCCGCTCGCGCGCGAGTCGGAGAGCTACTACCAGTTCAGCGGCAAGTCGCTCGAATGCCTGAAGAAGGTTTGGATGGAGCCGGACCGCGGATTTCTCAGCGATGAATTCTACAACATGCCGGGCCTCGGTGCGCTCTACAGCCGCGCTTCGACTTATGTATTCGGCGACTGGAATAAATGCGGCGAGCTGATGGGGCTCGCACCGTACGGACGCCGCGAGCAGATCAAGTCGCTGATGGACATCACCGACAATCGTCTCACGGTCCCGCGCTGGTCGGCCGAATTTAACCAGCCCTACATCGCTGAAGGTGGCGGAAAATGGGACAGCAGCCCCTCCATGCGGCATTGGGAGGATCTTGCCTGGCGGGTGCAGGACGACACCGAAAAGGTGCTACTTGCGCGCGCCAACTGGTTGCGGGAAACCACGGGCGCGAAAAACCTCTGCATCGCCGGCGGCGTGGCGCTGAACTGCGTGGCCAACGGACGCGTCGCGCGGGAAGCCGGATTCGAGAACGTCTGGATTCAGCCAGCGGCGGGTGACGACGGCATCGCCATCGGCTGCGCTCTCTACGGTTGGCTCGAAGTGCAGAAGCAGCAGCGCGGCTTCGTGATGGAGCACGCCTATGTCGGTCGCGGTTATTCCGATGCCGAGGTCGAGGCCGCAACCCAGCGCTCGATCGTCAAGGTCCAGACGGCGGCAGTGAAAAGCTCAAATGTCTACGCCGAAACCGCGAAACTTCTGGCGGATCAGAAAGTCATCGGCTGGTTTCAGGGGCGTTCCGAGTTCGGCCCGCGCGCGCTCGGCAATCGCAGCCTGATCGCCGATCCGCGCAAGGCCGATATGAAGGATATCCTCAACAGCCGCGTCAAGCACCGTCAGCCGTTCCGCCCTTTCGCGCCCATCGTGTTGGCCGAACGCATGACGGATGTCTTCGAAGGTGATGAGGATTCACCGTTCATGCTGATCGCCAAGGCGGTTCGGCCGGAATGGCGCGACCGGATTCCGGCGGTGGTTCACGTCGACGGCACGGCGAGAGTGCAGACCGTGCGCGAGAGCACGAACCCCGCACTCTATCGGCTGCTGAAGGAATTCGAGGAGCTGACCGGCGTTCCCGTGCTGATCAATACATCATTCAACGTCAAGGGCGAACCGATCGTGGAGACACCGCGCGATGCCATGCGCTGCTTCCTGACCACAGGCATCGATCATCTGGTGCTACATGACACGGTGGTTTCCAAGACAGGCTTGCACCGGATCGTGGGACCGCTCGTCGGCGTCTACACCGACGTAGGCACCGTTGTCATGTCGAACCTCAGGCGAGCCTAAGGCCGGCGGCGCCATTGCGCCGCGAGAACACCAGATTGTCAGGCCGCGACATAACGATTATATCCGATGGTGTCCGCCGGCTTTTCTGCCGGATCGGCCCGCTAGCAGCAGGTTATAGTGATCCATGACGGCACGTATCTTTAAGCCCGCCAAGAATGCGATGCAGTCGGGCGCTGCCAGAACGAAGGAATGGCAACTGGACTACGAGCCCGAGCAGGCAAGGGTGATCGAGCCCCTGATGGGTTGGACCAGTTCCGGCGACATGAAGCAGCAGATCACGCTTCGCTTCGAGACCAAGGAGGATGCGATCGCCTATTGCGAGCGCGAAGGCATCCCCTATCAAGTGATAGAACCAAAGGTGAAGGCGGAGCGAAAGGCCGCCTACGCGGACAATTTTGCGTTTCGTCGCATCGAACCCTGGACCCATTAAGCGGGAGGATGGGCCGAACCAAGGTTGACCTTACCGGGAAGGGCCGGGCACCCTAGCCGGATTAAGGCGCGCGCTTCACGCCTGCCAAGCATTCTGGACTGTCATGGCGCTCCGTTCCGGTGTCGATCCAACGTCGTCAGATTTCGCGCGCAACGTCGAGGCGATGAAAACTCTGGTCCACGAGTTGCGCGACAAGCTCGCGAGCGTCGTGGGCGGAGGCGGCGAGACCGCGCGCGCCCGCCACACCTCGCGCGGCAAAATGCTGGCCCGCGACCGTGTCGACCTGCTGCTCGATCCCGGCACCGCGTTTCTCGAGCTATCGCCGCTGGCAGCGAACGGCATGTACGGCGGCGACGTGCATTCGGCGAGCATTATCACCGGCGTCGGGCGCGTCTCGGGCCGAGAGTGCGTGATTGTCGCCAACGATGCGACCATCAAGGGCGGCACCTATTATCCGATGACCGTGAAGAAGCATCTGCGGGCGCAAGATATCGCGCGGCAGAACAATCTGCCCTGCATCTACATGGTGGATTCCGGCGGCGCTTTCCTGCCGCAGCAGGACGAAATCTTTCCGGACGAGCGTCACTTCGGCCGCATCTTCTACAACCAGGCCAACATGTCGGCGACAGGCATCCCGCAGATCGCGGTCGTGATGGGATCATGCACCGCGGGCGGCGCCTATGTGCCTGCGATGTCGGACGAGAGCATCATCGTCCGCAATCAGGGCACGATCTTTCTGGGCGGTCCGCCGCTTGTGAAGGCGGCAACGGGCGAGGTCGTTACCGCTGAAGAGCTGGGCGGTGCCGATGTGCATTCGCGCCAATCCGGCGTCACCGATCATTATGCGCAAAACGACGCCCATGCGATCGGGATTGCGCGCCGTATCGTTTCCACCCTGAAGCCGCCGCAACGCGCTGCGCTCAACATGCATGAACCGCGCGAGCCGCTGTTCGCACGAGAGGAAATCTACGGCGTGGTGCCGGCGGACGGTCGAAAGCCGTTCGATGTGCGCGACATCATCGCCCGCATCGTTGACGGTTCGGAGTTTGATGAATTTAAGAAGCTTTACGGCCAGACGCTGGTGTGCGGCTTCGCCCATATCTGGGGATATCCGGTCGGCATCATCGCCAACAACGGCATCCTGTTCAGCGAAAGCTCGCTGAAGGGAACACATTTCATCGAGCTGTGCTGCCAGCGCGGCATTCCGCTGGTATTCCTGCAAAATATTACGGGCTTCATGGTCGGTAAGAAATACGAAGCGGGCGGCATCGCGCGCGACGGGGCCAAGCTTGTCACGGCTGTTGCAACCGCGGGCGTGCCGAAGTTCACGGTGGTGATCGGCGGCTCCTACGGCGCCGGCAATTACGGCATGTGCGGCCGCGCCTTCTCGCCCCGATTTTTGTGGATGTGGCCGAACGCGCGCATCTCGGTGATGGGCGGCGAACAGGCCGCGATGGTTCTCAGTACGCTGCGCCGGGAGAACATCGAAGCCAAAGGCGGCACCTGGTCTGCGGAGGAGGAGCGCGAATTCCAGGCACCGATCCGCGCGCAATACGAGAACCAGGGCAATCCTTATTACGCCACCGCGCGGCTATGGGATGACGGGGTGATCGATCCCGCCGATACGCGCCTCGTGCTGGGACTCGGATTGTCGGCGGCCGCGAACGCGCCGATCGAGCCAACAACGTTTGGGCTGTTCAGGATGTGATCATGGCGAAGCGTCCGCATTATCGCCGTTTCAGCACGCTCCTGATCGCCAATCGCGGCGAGATTGCGTGCCGCGTAATCCGTTCCGCCCGAGCCATGGGTCTGCGCACCGTTGCCGTCTATTCGGAGGCGGATCGCGACGCGATGCATGTTGGCATGGCCGACGACGCCGTGCTGCTTGGACCCGCGCCCGCCCGCGACAGCTATCTCAACATCGAGAAAGTGATCGACGCGGCCCGCAAGTCCGGCGCGGAAGGCGTCCATCCGGGCTACGGGTTTTTGTCGGAGAATGCCGGTTTCGCGCAAGCCTGCGCCGATGCCGGCCTCGTGTTCGTCGGACCGACAGCGGCGATGATGACCGCAATGGGGGCAAAGTCGGACGCCAAGGCGCTGATGCAAAAGGCGGGCGTGCCGCTGGTGCCGGGCTATCACGGCGAGGCGCAGGACGAAGCCACTCTGCGGGGCGCTGCGGACCGGATCGGCTATCCGGTTCTGGTGAAGGCGTCCGCTGGCGGCGGTGGCCGCGGTATGCGGATCGTGCGTTCGGCTGCGGAACTGACCCCGGCTATCATCAGCGCCCGGCGGGAGGCCAAGGCGGCATTCGGCGACGACCGGATGCTGATCGAGAAATACGTCGAGAGCCCTCGGCATATCGAGGTGCAGGTGATCGGCGACAGCCATGGCAATCTGCTGTCTTTGTTCGAGCGTGAATGCACCTTGCAGCGCAGGCACCAGAAGGTGATCGAGGAAGCGCCGTCGCCGACGTTCGACGCCGCGCAGCGCGACAAGGTATGCGAAGCCGCGCGCAAGGCCGCCGCCGCGGTGAGCTATGTCGGCGCGGGCACCGTCGAGTTCGTATCTGACGGCAAAGACACGTTCTTCATCGAAATGAACACCCGGCTGCAGGTCGAGCATCCCGTGACCGAACTCATCACCGGAATCGACCTCGTGGAATGGCAGCTTCGGGTCGCGTTCGGTGAAAAACTGCCGCTGATGCAGAACCAGATCAGACTGAACGGCCACGCCATCGAAGCGCGAGTTTACGCCGAGAACCCGAACAAGACTTTCATGCCATCTGTCGGCCGCATCAAGACGTGGCGCACACCCCCGGAGGTGGATGGCTTGCGCATCGATGCCGGCTACCGTGAAGGCGATGCGGTTTCGCCGAATTACGATGCCATGCTCGCCAAAATAGTCGCATGGGCGCCAACCCGCGAAGCCGCGATCTGCCGGCTCAACCGCGGCATCGAAGAAACCGATGTCCGCGGCGTCGTCACCAACATTCCGTTTCTATCCGCGCTGGTCACGCACGCGGGCGTACGCGCCAACGCGGTCGACACGGGGTTTATCGAGCGTCATCTTCAAGACCTGACCCAGCCTTCAGCGGCACCGGGCGAGACCGAACTCGCGGCATCCGTCGCCGCTATCCTACTGGCGGAAAGCAAGATGTCTCCAACGGACCAGGCATCGCCCTGGCGAACGGCGGGCTGGATGGTGGTCGGCCGACGTCGGCGGCGGTTCGTATTCCGTCAGGGTCAGGCCGAGCACGAGGTCACGTTTGTCTATGGCAATGGACCATACGAAATCCGGCTAGGAAAAAAGAATCTTGCATTCGCGTTTGCTGCGGACGACCGAGAAGGCATGATCCTCGCGCTCGATGGAATACGAAGCCATGTTGTCTTCGTCGTCGACGGACGCGAACTGTACTTGCGGACACGCAATGGGCGGTTCGAGTTGCACTGGGTCGATCCCTTTGGCGAAGACGATGAGGAGCAGACCGGCGAAGATCGCATCGTCGCACCGCTTCCGGGCACAGTGGTCGCGCTGCTCGCGGAAGAGGGGGCGCTGTTGGAGAAGGGTGCACCCATCCTCACCCTCGAAGTAATGAAGATGGAGCAGACGTTGCGCGCGCCCTACGCCGGTAAGTTGAAAGAGCTTAAATGCAAGGTCGGCGATATCGTGCAGGAAGGCGCCGAACTCGCCGACATCGAGCCCGCGGCTTAGTATGTTTCACGACCCGGAATTTCCGTCCAGACGACTTTTCCGTCAGGATCTGTTCTAGGGACCAGACACGTCATCAGGCCAATTCGTCTCCGGCAGTTGTTTGCCGCCGGCCGGTATACGGCAATGGTCCGGGACCAACGTCCGCTAAATTGCTGGCTACTTCTTCCGCCCCTTTCTGGCGGCATAGCGGGCATCGCGCGCCGCCTTGCGCTCGGCCTCAAGCGTCGCCGCGGCGGCGGCGGCTTCTTCTTTCTCCCGGGCGAGTTGCGCTGCGGCAGCCGCAGCGGCCTCTGCCTCGCGGGCTTTTCGCGCGGCCTTCTCGACTTCGCGGGCTTGCCGCGCCTTGTCGCGGGCAGCCGCCTGGGCCTCGCGCTCGGCCTGTCTTTGCTTTACGGCGGGATCGTCGGGACCGGGCTTGCGCGCGAAACTTGTCGAGAATATTTTTCCGGGCCTCCAGCGCCGCCTTTTGGCGGTCCGCGAAGCCGGGTTCCTTGAATCCACTCATCTATCGAAAGCCTGTTCGTTCATCGCAATAGCAGGTGTGCGGGGGTTTATAGCAGCTTCGCCATCGCATGCGTTGTGAAAAACGCCTGCGCGCTTTGTTATCCATTATTGTCGCTCATTTTCACGAAAATCGCGTGATTTTCGGTGCGTGCAATCCCCGACGCGGGTTGTTTTGCCGCATTACCAGCCCTCCGGCGGTCCGCCGAGCGCGCTTGCCGTGAATGATGCGCGCCGATATAAGCGCCGCAATTCCCACGACCGCTAGAATCAAGGACGATATCATGGCGATTGAACGCACCTTTTCGATTCTCAAGCCGGACGCGACCGCGCGAAACCTGACTGGTGCGATCAACGCCCTGATAGAAAAGGCTGGACTTCGAGTTGTGGCCCAAAAGCGGATCCGCATGACCCGTGAGCAGGCCGAGACGTTTTACGCCGTGCACAAGACGCGTCCCTTCTTCGGAGAACTCGTCGACTTCATGATTTCCGGGCCAGTGGTCGTGCAAGTGCTCGAGGGCGACAACGCGGTCCTCAAGCATCGCGAGATCATGGGTGCAACCGACCCGTCCAAGGCGGCCGATGGCACCATCCGCAAGCTCCATGCGAAATCGGTCGGTGAAAACTCCGTTCATGGATCGGACGCAGCCGAAACCGCGGCGATCGAAATCGCCCAGTTTTTCTCGGGCAACGAGATAGTCGGCTAAGCCAGTTCTAGCGGCGTTCGATCGAAGGGAAGCGGCGTTGGATTCGCTTCTGCAGACTTTCGATCTAACAACGATCGCATCGGTCTTCGACCAATTTCGAAACGATGTAGATGATCCGGCATTCTGGCTCGCCGTCGGTAAGATCATCTGGATCGATGTTGTCCTGTCCGGCGACAACGCGCTGGTGATCGCGCTTGCCTGTCGCGGGCTGCCGCCGCCAACTGCGTCTTTGGGGCATGGTGCTCGGCGCCGGCGCTGCGGTCGGCCTCCGCATCATCTTCGCCGGGATCATCACGACCTTGATGGAATTGCCCTACCTCAAGTTGGCAGGAGGTCTCGCGCTGCTGGTGATTGCCGCCAAATTGCTGGTGCCGGAAAAAGAGAGCGAAGAGGGAGTCCCGGCGACCAGCCATCTCTGGGCTGCCGTTCGGGTGGTGGTAGTCGCCGACATCGTCATGAGTCTCGACAATGTGATTGCGATCGCGGCGGCAGCGAATGGCAGCGTGCCGCTGTTGATCATCGGGCTGGCTATCAGCGTGCCGCTGATCGTGACCGGCGCCGCTCTGATCATGATGCTTCTGACACATCTGCCTTTTCTGGTGTGGGCCGGATCGGCGTTGCTGGGCTGGGTCGCAGGCGAAGTCATCGCGACCGATCCGGCGGTTGCGCCACAGCTGCATCAATTCTTCGACACGGACGCCGGTACTTTTCTGGATGCGGTCTTGGCGATGGCTTCGGCATCGCACCGCAATTTGCCTCCGGCGGACCCGGAGGCGAGGTATTGTGTGGCGTACTAGGAGTTATTATCGTGCTGATCGCCGGATCGATCTGGCGTAATCGCATGCGGGCCGCCGATACGAGCTTCTAAAGTGTGATGAATCGATTTGGCGCGCAGCGTGAGCCGGTCTCCGGCGTAGCTGGGCGCGATCCCGCGATCGGCTCGGCGATGCGCTCCCCGGTCGCGAGGGGCGGTGGACCAGTTTTGACCCGACCGAACGTGGTCAGATCACCGATGGCGAGATCAGGCTATCGTCCAAACTGGCCTTTGCCGACGTCCTACAGATGTCGCCATCCAGTCGCGTGCCACCACCCGCGACCAGCCGCAGTGCATCCGGGTAGATACGATGCTCGATCTCCAGCACGCGTGCGGCCAGTGTCTCAGCCGTATCGTCGTCGCGGACGGTCGACCGCGCCCTGCATGATGATGGGGCCGGCATCTGTTTCCGCAACGACGAAATGAACCGTGGCGCCAGAGATCTTCACGCCTGCGCGCAGGGCCTGACCGTGGGGGTCGAGTCCGCGGAATGACGGAAGCAGCGACGGATGGATGTTGAGCATTCGTCCATGCCAACGTTGGACGAACTCAGCAGTGAACAGCCGCATGAAACCGCCGAGGCAGATGAATTCGATGCGCCTGTCGTCCAGAGCGGATTGCAGTTTGGCCTCGAACGCCACGCGATCCTTGCCAAATGGCTTGCTTTCAATGACGAGGGTCTCGATGCCGGCTGCTCCGGCTCTGGCGAGGCCCGCCGCGTCGGCCTTATTGGAAATGACGACCGCGATCTCAGCCGGAAAGTTCGCGGCTTTCGCAGCTTCCACCAGCGCTATCATGTTCGATCCGCGTCCGGAAATCAGGATGGCGACACGGCGTTTCATGCTCTCATTCCCTGCGGGGGCGTTCTACATCGCGAGATCGAGATGGCCGTCGTAAATGACACGTCCTTCATCGCCGGCGACGATCACGTCACCGAGCAGCGAAACGCGCTCACCGGCCTGCGCCAACACGTCCGCGACTTGCTGAACCGCATCACGGCGCACGATCGCGATCATTCCGATACCGCAATTGAAGGTTCGAAGCATTTCGCGTTCGGCTATGCCGCCCTGATGCGCCAGCCATTTGAACACCGGAAGTACCGTCAACCTGGCGAGATCGATCCGCACACCGAGATCCTTCGGGCAGTACGCGAGGAATGTTGTCGGTGAAGCCGCCTCCGGTGATGTGGGCAAGCCCTTTCACCGCGCCGGTTTCGCGGATCGCGCGCAGGCAGGATTTGACGTAAAGCCGGGTAGGCGTTAGCAGCGCGCCTCCCAAGGTCGTAACCGGGGCAAAAGGCGCTGGAGCGGCGAGGGCGGTTCCCGAAACTTCGACAATCTTGCGGACCAGCGAATAGCCGTTGGAATGCACACCGGACGACGCAAGTCCGATCACCGCATCTCCGGCAGCAATATCGCGGCCCGGCAACAGGGTGCCGCGTTCCGCCGCGCCGACTGCGAAGCCAGCAAGATCGTAGTCGCCGTCCTTGTAGAGGCCCGGCATTTCGGCCGTTTCCCCACCGATCAGGGCGCAACCCGCCTCCCGGCAACCTTCCGCGATACCGGCCACGATCGCCGCGGTCGTTTCGGGATCAAGCTTGCCGCAGGCAAAATAATCAAGGAAGAACAACGGCTCCGCACCTTGCACGACGAGATCGTTGACGGACATGGCGACAAGATCGATGCCGATGGTGTCGTGCATACCGGTTTCGATTGCTATCTTTACCTTGGTTCCGACCCCGTCGTTGGCCGCGACCAAAATCGGGTCCGTAAATCCGGCGGCCTTGAGATCAAACAGTCCGCCGAACCCGCCGATTTCAGCATCCGCGCCGGCGCGAGCGGTCGCGCGAACCATCGGCTTGATGAGGTCAACCAGCCGGTTGCCGGCGTCGATATCGACACCTGCCCCGGCATAGGTAAGGCCATCGTTCTTGTCGGTCATGCAGCAGCGCCCGAAGACATTTTCCGGCTGGTTACGTCGGATTGCGGACTTGCGCAATGGCTCGCACGGGCTGTCCGCATATACTATGTAGACAAGGGCCGATCCCTTCGGCAAAGCCTTGTCTCCCGAAGGTTTTGTGCGGAAACCATCCGGAGCCTGGGAAACGTCGCGTGAGTATTCCAAATATCATTACGCTCGGCCGCATTCTGCTCGTGCCAGTCATTATCTGGGCTATCGCCTCCAATCAGATGGAAATCGCGTTTGCCATCTTTGTGATTGCCGGCGTCAGCGATGCGGTGGACGGGTTTTTAGCCAAGCGCTTCAATATGGCAAGTGAACTGGGCGCGCTTCTGGATCCACTGGCCGACAAGGCGCTGCTGGTCTCGATCTTCGTGACGCTCGGCATCTTGGGGGCCGTTCCCATTTGGCTCGTTATCCTGGTGGTCTCGCGCGACATCATGATCGTCGGGGCCGTGATCGTGTCATGGCTGTTCAACAAGCCGGTGCCCATGAAGCCGCTGCTGGTTTCGAAGCTCAATACGGGGGCACAGGTCGGGTTCGCGGCGTTGGTGCTGGCGGCGCTGGGATTCGGATTTGATTCCTCGCCCTACGATACCCTTCTGATGGTCGTCATCGCGGTCTTGACCTTGGTTTCCGTCTCTTTCTATCTCGTTGAGTGGGTGCGTCACATGAGCACCATCGATCCGAAATGAGATGGTACGGTGCGCGCAAGTTGGTGCTGGTGATCCGATTTGTAGTGGAGTTTTGAATTTGTCATTCGCTTGCCGGGTTTGCTGCAAAGTGGGTGGCGCATGTCAAATTCACGAAATTGACATGGAGTAGATGCGTGGCAGGCCGCTCCCCCTCCCGTCAGCTCGCATTCGCGCTGCCGCACGCTGAAAGCTTTTCGCGGGACGACTTTCTCGAAGGTCACGGCGAACGCGGCGGCGCTATCGCTGATTGAGAGCTGGCCGGAGTGGCCGAACAGGATCATGTTACTGGCCGGTCCCGAAGGTTGCGGCAAGAGCCATCTCGCGACGATCTGGGCGGAGCAGGCGGGCGCGCGCTCGATAAGCGCGCGAAGCCTGATCTGCGGCGACAGTACCGGCTGCTTTGGCGACAGGGGCGCTCGTCGTGGAGGACATTAATCCGCAAGCCTTCGACGAGCTTGCACTGTTTCACCTAATAAATCTTGCCCGCGAAGAGGCGGCGTTCGTGCTGATCACGGCGCGAGTGCACTCCGGCCGCGATGGAGATCAGGTTGCGTGATCTCCGTTCGCGACTTCGCGCGGTGCCGGTCGTGACGTTGATGCCGCCTGACGATCAGCTATTCCGGGCGCTGATCGTCAAGTTCTCCGCGGACCGCCAAATGAACATCGACGAAGACGGTCGTCAATTATATCGTAACCCGGACCGAACGATCATTTGCTGCCGCTCGCCTCGCAGTCGAACAACTCGACACCGAATCGCTACGGCTTGGCAGACCTGTGACTCGCGCGCTTGCCGCCGAACTGCTGCGGAATCACGACTGAAGCCATACGACTTCCGCGCATCCCCTCCGGCTCACCCTTGACGCGCACGACCTTCCGTAACATCAAATGTCATGGAAAGGTCATTGAGCTGGCCCATGGTTTGCAGCTGCGGCCGCCGTGCCCGCACGACCAACGAGATACGGAACCATCATATCAATGGATTCAGTTCAAACTATTGCTACCGAAGAAGAAAAGGCAGGAGCCGCAACTGGACTCCGCAATCCGCACCAGCCCGGAACGATTCATCAATCGGGAGCTGTCCTGGCTGCATTTTAATCGTCGCGTACTTGAAGAATCCGTCAATCCCGGCCACCCCGCGCTCGAACGCGTCCGCTTCCTGTCGATTTCCGCCAATAACCTTGACGAGTTCTTCATGGTTCGCGTTGCCGGTATCAAGGCGCAGGTCCGGGAAGGGATTACCGAGCGCAGCCCGGACGGGCTGCCGCCGTCGGAGCAACTTGTTCTCATCAACGAGACGGTCTCAAGGCTCGCGAGCGATCAACAGGCGATCTGGCGAGATCTCCGTAATGTGCTGACCGAAGTCGGGATCGTCCTGATCGACGGCAAGGACGTCACCAAAGCCGAGCGAAGCTGGATTGCGGATCACTTCCTGCACAATATTTTCCCCTTACTGACGCCGCTCGCTATCGATCCGGCCCACCCCTTTCCATTCATTCCAAGTCTCGGCTTCACCATCGCGCTACAGCTCGCGCGCACCTCTGACGGTAAGCCGATGAATGCGTTGATCCGTATGCCGGGCAAGATCGACCGGTTTCTGAGGCTACCGCCGGCCAGCAAGGACGACCCGGTCAGATTGATCACGCTTGAAGGCGCCACCAGCCTGTTCATCAACCGGCTGTTTCCGGGTTACACCGTCAAGGGACAGGGCGCGTTTCGCATCATCCGGGATTCCGAACTGGAGATCGAGGAGGAGGCGGAGGATCTGGTTCGCCTGTTCGAGACCGCATTGAAGCGCCGCCGCCGCGGCTCCGTCATCCGGCTTGAGATCGAAGCCGCTATGCCGGCCGAGCTACGGGCATTCGTTCAGCGAGCGTTATCGGCTGCCGACGACGAAGTATTGCTGGTGGATGGCGTCCTGGCCATGAACGAGCTGTCGCAACTCACACGGCTCGATCGGTCAGACCTTGAATTCGTGCCGTACGTCCCGCGCCACCCGGAACGGGTGCGCGATCACGGCGGCGACGTGTTCGCTGCAATCCGGCAGAAAGACCTGATTGTTCATCATCCTTATGAATCGTTTGACGTCGTCGTGCAGTTCTTGCAGCAGGCTGCGCGCGACCCTGACGTGGTCGCGATCAAGCAGACGCTCTACCGCACCTCCAACAACTCGCCGATCGTGCGGGCGCTGGTGGAGGCCGCGGAGGCTGGTAAGTCGGTCACGGCGCTCATTGAACTCAAAGCGCGTTTTGACGAAGAGGCCAACATCCGATGGGCGCGCGATCTCGAGCGCGCCGGCGCCCAAGTGGTTTACGGCTTCCTTGAGCTAAAGACGCACGCCAAGCTGTCGCTGGTTGTGCGCCGGGAAGGCGGCAGCCTCGCGACTTACGTCCACACCGGCACCGGCAACTATCATCCGGTGACCGCGCGCATTTATACCGACCTGTCCTATTTTACATCGGATCCGATTATCGGCCGTGATGCGGCGCGCGTATTCAATTACATCACGGGCTACGCCGAGCCGAGCGATATCGAAAAAATGGCCGTATCGCCTCTGACATTGCGAAACCGGATTCTCGATCATATTCGAGGCGAAACCACGTTTGCCCGTAACGGCAAACCGGCCGCGATCTGGATGAAGATGAACGCGCTGGTCGATCCCGATATCATCGATGCCCTGTATGAAGCATCCCTGGCCGGCGTTTCTGTCGAGTTGATCGTACGCGGCATATGCTGCCTTCGACCCGGAGTTCCCGGATTGTCGGAAAACATTCGCGTCAAATCAATCATCGGCAGGTTTCTAGAACACGGACGAATTTACTGTTTTGGAATGGGGCAACCGATGCCCGGCCCAAAGGCTGCTGTGTATATCTCGTCTGCGGACATGATGCCGCGCAACCTCGACCGCCGCGTCGAAGTGCTATGCCCCTTGCAAAATGCGACGGTGCATCAGCAGGTTCTCGAGCAGATCATGGTCGCGAACCTGAAGGATACCGAACAGAGTTGGCAGTTGTTGCCGGATGGATCATCAACGCGTATGAAGGCCGCGAAGGGTGAGGAGCCCTTCAACCTGCATAACTATTTCATGACGAATCCGAGTTTGTCCGGCCGTGGAAAGTCGCTCAAGGAATCTTCGCCGCGCCGCCTCACGCGTCGCGCAGAGCGGCAGTCACCCGCATAGGAGGCCTGTGCGAGAATATCCGCGCCCAAGCAAGCCTGGCTCCAGCGTCGCTGTTATCGATATCGGCTCCAATTCCGTACGTCTCGTCGTCTATGAAGCGTTGCAGCGGAGCCTCGTTTCGATTTTCAACGAGAAAGCATCGTGCGGGCTCGGGCGCGAGGTGCAATCCACCGGGCTGCTCGCGCAGGATCCGATCAACAAAGCGCTGACCTCGCTGCGGCGTTTTCACGCCCTGTGCAGGGTCATGAAGGTCGGTCGCGTCTACGCCATCGCAACCGCCGCTTGCCGCGATGCCACGAATGGCCCTGATTTCATAGCCAGGGCTGAACGCATCTGCCGTGTGTCGATTGAAATCCTGTCGGGATCGCGGGAGGCTTATTTCGCAGCGCTAGGCGTGGTTTCCAGCGTCCACAAACCGAACGGGATCGTGGGGGATCTCGGTGGCGGTTCGTTGGAATTGACCGACGTGCGCGGTCATCGCATTGGGCGCGGAATAACGCTCCCGCTAGGCAGTCTCGCATTGCAGGATGCGTCGAAGAAATCGTTGAAGCGCGCAGACCGCATCGTAAAAGCCGCGCTTGCCGGCGCGGTGCCGCTAAAGACCGGACAGGGCCGTACCTTTTACGCGATCGGCGGGACGTGGCGAGCGTTAGCTCGCATTCACATCATCCAGAGCGGTTATCCACTTCGCGTCATGCACGGCTATTCCATTCCCGCAGCAGACGCGCTCGATTTCGTCCGGCGGCTGCGTCGTCTAGCGGCTTCCCAGACGCTGGCAGATATCGAGGCCGTTGCCGAGGCGCGCCAGCCGCTGCTGACTTATGCCGCTCTCGTCCTGGAACATATCATCCGGATTGCGAAGCCAAAAACCATCGTGTTCTCGACCTATGGTGTCCGCGAAGGTTTGCTTTATTCGATGCTGCCAGCCGCCGACCGCTCGCGGGATGGATTAATCTGCGCCGCGCAGTCGCTGAACGGCTTGCTCTCACGTTCCGCACGCCATGCCGAGGAACTGATCCAATGGACCGATCGACTGTTCCAGATTGCGAAACTTCATGAGACCGAAGACGATCGCCGGCTGCGTCACGCCGCTTGCCTGCTTTCCGATATCGGCTGGCGCATACATCCGGACTACCGCAGCGAGCAGACGCTCAATTCGATTATGCACGGCAATTTTGGCAGCATCGACCATCAAGGACGAGCGTTCGTCGCGCTGTCGGTATATTACCGCTATGCCGGGTTAAATGAGGTGAACGAACCATCCCCGGTGATATGCGAATTGGTAACTCCGCCTATGGATGAGAGAGCGCGCATTCTGGGCGCAGCCTTTCGCGTCGCGCATATGATTTCGGCGGCTCGGCCAGGTGTGTTGTCCGCCACCCATTTTAAAAGCAGCGGCCGCAAGCTGACGCTTGTGTTCGAGCACCGGCTGATCGATCTGGTCGCGGATCGTGTGGGCGGCCGGTTCAAACAACTGGCGCGCCTTGTTGGCCGCTCGGGCTCGATCGTCCTCCGCTAGCCCGTTCGTGGGGACGCCGCCTGCGGCGTTTTCTCTGCGCGCATCGGCCATCCGCCTCGTAATACTATCGTGCTGGAACACTCATAAGGAGATGTCGCTGTGGGTGATGGCAGTTCAGCCAGTCTAGCCGGAGTTCTCTCAGTCATCATTCTTGTCGTGGCGAATGGTTTTTTCGTCGCATCCGAATTTTCGCTGGTGGCCATGCGTCGCGGCCGCGTCGCGCAACTGGTTGCTGCAGGACGTGTAAACGCCCGTGCGTTACAGAAGGCGGTCGAACACCTGGATTATAATCTCGCAGCATGCCAGCTCGGGATTACGCTGTCATCATTGGCTCTCGGCTGGATCGGGGAGCCTGCGTTGGCACACCTGATCGAGCCGCTGTTGGTTCTGCCATTCGGCACCGAAGCCAAAATCGGCGCTCACGCCACCGCTATCATCGTCGCCTTCGCGATCATTACGATTCTGCATATCGTGCTTGGCGAGCTCGCTCCCAAAAGCCTTGCCTTGCAGCGAACCGAGACCACTGCGTTGATTATCGTGCGTCCGCTCTCCCTGTTCGGGTTTTTGTTGAAGCCGGCGATCGTGTCATTGAACGGGCTCGGCAACGGTGTCTTGCGCTTGTTCGGCCTCAGCGCAGCCAGCGAAAAGGAATCGCTTCATTCGCCTGACGAGATCCGACGTCTCGTTGCAGAGACTGAACGAGCTGGCTTGCTTGCTCGAACCCAGCGGGAGGTGGTCGAGCGGGTCATCAGCCTCACGAGTTGCGATGTGAGCGACATCATGACGCCGCGGACGAGTGTGGTTTGGGCGGACGCAAATGACAACCGGGACGAAATTCTCAATGTGGTCCGTGACTGCCCGCATGAGCACGTCGTGATCGGGCAGGGGAGCATCGACGAGATCGTCGGCGTGCTGCGAAAACAGGACTTGCTCGATCAGGCGCTTGAAGGCGCTGAAGTTAATCCGCTCGTGGTTCTGCAACAACCACTAGTATTCGCGGAGTTCACGCCGATCCTGCAAGCTATCGAGCGTTTCAAGCCGCAACCCGTTCGCGTTGGCATTGTCGTTGATGAGTACGGCACATTGCAGGGAATTATTACTCGCACCGATCTTCTGGAGTCCATTGCGGGAGAATTGCCGGACGCCGGCGAGGAGGCGGACATACAGGAAGGCGACAACGGCCAGCTTATCATCAATGGAAAAATGCCGATTGACGAAGCGATGATACACTTGAACATCGCTCGCAAGCCCGATGGAGACTTTCATACCGTGGCAGGCTGCGCGATTGAGCTGCTAGGTCGAATACCAGCTATCGGCGACGAGTTTACCTGGGAGGGATGGTCGTTCCGGATGATGGAAATGGACGGTCCGCGGGTCAGTAAACTGGTAGCCCGGAGGTCGGTCCCGTGATGTGCGTTCTGAACTTGTTGTGCGAAACTCGAGGTGCGCTCTAAGCTCGCTCGACACGCACCACACGGCCCTTTTCGATCGCCAGAGCCAGCCGGCCGTGCTTTAGCGCGAGGGCGGCCTCGCCGAACAGTTCGCGCCGCCAGCCGTGCAGCGCACCGACATCGGCCTCGTCATCGGCTGCGATCCGTTCCAGGTCGTCCACGGTCGCGATCACCTTGCTCGCAACGGCATGGCGCTCGGACGTCATGCGCAGGAGAACCTTGAGAAGCTCCACCGTAGCGGCGCCGTTCGAATTGTTGCGCGGTTTCTCGATCTTCGGCAGCGCGTGCGGGTCTCGTGCGAGCCCGCGCTGGACGGCCGCGACGATATCGGCGCCCCACTGGGATTTTTCAAAACCTTTTGGCAGCGAGCGCAGCGTCGCCAGCCGCTCCGGGCTGGCGGGAGCGTGGGTCGCGATATCACCGACGGCGTCGTCTTTCAGCACCCGCGACCGCGGAATGTTCCGACTCTGGGCTTCCTGTTCGCGCCACGCCGCCACTTCCATCAAAATGGCGAGATCCTTCGGCTTGCGGACACGGGTCTTCAATCGCTCCCATGCACGTTCGGGGTGAAAGTCGTAGGTTTTTGGCGAGGTCAGAACCTCCATCTCCTCGCTGACCCAATCACTGCGGCCGCGCTTCTTGAGATCGGCATCGAGAGCGGCAAAGACGTCGCGGAGATGAGTGACGTCCGCTACAGCGTATTCGAGTTGTTCCGCCGTCAGGGGCCGGCGCGACCAGTCGGTGAATCGATGGGTCTTGTCCGGACGATGCCCCGTGACGCGTTCGACCAGCGCGTCATACGCGATGGAATCGCCATATCCGAGCACCATGGCAGCTACCTGTGTGTCGAAGACGGGATGAGGAATGATGCCGGCCTGGTGCCAGATAATTTCGATGTCCTGCCGTGCTGCGTGGAAGACCTTCAGGACGCTTTCGTTCGACATCAAGTGAAAAAAGGCTTCAGGTCGATTCCCGCCGCTAGAGCGTCGATCGCAATGGCCTCGTCGGGGCTCGCCAACTGAATGACGCAGAGTAGGGGATAATAGGTGGTCTCGCGGAGGAATTCCGTATCGACAGTGATGACGGGGTACTTGGCGAAGCGAGCGCAGACGGAGGTCAGTTCCGCAGTGGTCGTAATCAGGTCCATGAACGCTCCATAGCCCGTCTTTTTGCCCTTGTCGCCCTGCTTTCCACGCGCCCCGCGCTTGTTTTTCCAGGCTTATCCGGTCAAAAAACGCTTCGCAGCGCTCTTTCAGGTTCCGCCATTCGGTTGCCGCGCTCCTTCCGCTCGGCTAAACCCCTGACGCTCAACCGTTCGGCTCGGTCCAACCTCCGATTCCACCCTCTGACGCATTCTTGCAGGATTTCCATGCATCGCTATCGGTCCCATACCTGCGGCGCGCTCCGCGACAGCCACATCGACCAGACCGTCCGCCTGTCCGGCTGGTGCCATCGCATTCGCGACCACGGCGGGGTGCTGTTCATCGACCTGCGCGACCATTACGGGCTGACCCAGTGCGTGGCCGATCCGGACTCGCCGGCGTTCGCCGACGCTGAAAAGCTGCGCTCGGAATGGGTGGTCCGGATCGACGGCAAGGCCCGGCGCCGTCCGGCAGGCACCGAGAATCCGGAACTGCCGACCGGTCGGAGTCGAAATCTATGTCACGGAAATCGAGGTGCTCGGCCCGGCCGGCGAATTGCCGCTGCCGGTATTCGGTGAGCAGGAATATCCAGAAGACATAAGGCTTAAGTACCGTTTCCTCGACCTTCGTCGCGAGAAGCTGCATCAGAACATCATGACCCGTGGCGCCATCGTCGATTCGATGCGCAGGCGCATGAAGGAACAGGGTTTCTTCGAATTCCAGACCCCGATCCTAACGGCCTCCTCGCCGGAAGGCGCACGCGACTTCCTGGTGCCGAGCCGCATTCATCCCGGCAAGTTCTACGCGCTGCCGCAGGCGCCGCAGCAGTACAAGCAGCTTTTGATGATGTCCGGCTTCGACCGCTACTTTCAGATCGCGCCGTGCTTCCGAGACGAAGACCCGCGCGCCGACCGCCTGCCGGGCGAGTTCTACCAGCTCGATCTTGAAATGAGCTTCATCGAGCAAGACGATGTTTTTGCTGCGGTTGAGCCGGTTGTCACCGGCGTGTTCGAGGAGTTCGCCAAGGGCAAGCCGGTAACAAAGAACTGGCCGCGGATTCCGTTTGCTGAAAGCCTACGCAAGTACGGCACCGACAAGCCCGACCTGCGCAATCCGCTGGAAATGCAGGACGTATCGGAGCATTTCCGAGGCTCGGGCTTCAAGGTCTTCGCGCGGATGCTGGAGGATTCGAAGAACCAAGTCTGGGCGATTCCGGGACCGGGCGGCGGCAGCCGGGCGTTCTGCGACCGCATGAATTCGTGGGCGCAGGGCGAGGGTCAGCCGGGCCTCGGCTACATCATGTGGCGCGAGGAAGGCGAGGGCGCAGGCCCGCTCGCCAACAATATCGGGCCTGAGCGCACCGAGGCCATTCGCGCGGCACTTGAATTGAAAGCCGGTGATGCGGCCTTCTTCGTTGCTGGCGATCCGGCAAAATTCTGGAAGTTCGCAGGGCTTGCGCGCACCAAACTCGGCGAGGAACTGAACCTGATCGACAAGGACAGGTTCGAGCTGGCCTGGATCGTCGACTTCCCGATGTACGAGTACAACGAAGAAGATAAAAAGGTCGACTTCTCGCACAATCCATTCTCGATGCCGCAGGGCGGGCTCGACGCGCTCAACACTCAGGACCCGCTGACGATCAAGGCGTTCCAGTACGACATCGCCTGCAACGGCTACGAGATCGCCTCCGGCGGCATTCGTAATCACAGGCCGGAAGCGATGGTGAAGGCGTTCGAGATCGCCGGCTATGGTGAGACCGAGGTCGTCGAGCGTTTCGGCGGCATGTACCGCGCATTTCAATACGGCGCACCGCCGCATGGCGGCATGGCGGCCGGCGTCGACCGCATCGTCATGCTGCTCTGCGGCACCACCAACCTGCGCGAAATCTCGCTGTTTCCGATGAACCAGCAGGCCGAGGATCTGCTGATGAGCGCGCCATCAGACGTCGCGCCGAAGCAGTTGCGCGAGCTTCACATCCGGCTCAATCTGCCAAAAGACTAGCGGTTCGATTCTAACTTCGGCACCTCTTTTCCGCAGGCATCCCTGCGAATGTTAGAGCCGAGCAATCGCAGGCAAATTGCTGGCGGTCCTTTGGATTTTAACATTCGTGTTTGGGACTGGCAGCCGGTGGCGTGCCATTGTCAGATCCGCTCCGCCAACGGGCCGACCGAAGCTTCCGGGAGCGTTTACCGTGTCGTATTCAGAGGATCTCCGCTCCGCCGCGCTGTCGTTCCACCGCAACCCGCGTCCCGGCAAGCTCGAAATCCAGCCGACAAAGCCGCTCGCCAACCAGCGTGACCTCGCGCTGGCCTATTCACCGGGCGTTGCGGCGGCCTGCGAGGAGATCGTCGCCGATCCCACAGAAGCCGCGACGCTGACCGGCCGGGCCAATCTGGTCGCCGTGGTATCGAACGGCACAGCCGTGCTCGGTCTTGGCAATATCGGACCGCTCGCCTCCAAGCCCGTCATGGAAGGCAAGGCGGTCCTGTTCAAGAAGTTCGCCGGCATCGACGTGTTCGATATCGAGATCGCTGCCGATACCATCGAGCGCGTGGTCGAGACGGTCGCGGCGCTGGAGCCGACCTTCGGCGGAATCAACCTTGAGGACATCAAGGGACCCGAGTGCTTCGAAATCGAGGAGCGGCTGAAGGCCCGGATGAAGATTCCGGTCTTTCATGACGACCAGCACGGCACCGCGATCATCGTCGCTGCCGCCATCACCAACGCGCTGTTGCTGAATGGCAAGACGCTCGAAGACGTCAAGATCGTCGCGTCCGGCGCGGGGGCGGCCGCTATCGCCTGTCTCAATCTGCTGGTGTCGATGGGCGCGCAGCGCAAGAACATCTGGGTCTGCGATATCGACGGCGTTGGTCTACGACGGCCGCAATACGCCGAATGGACAAGTGGAAAGCGGTCTATGCGCAGAAGACCGACAAGCGCAAGCTGGCGGAAGCGATTGCGGGCGCGGATGTGTTTCTGGGCGTCTCGGCCGGCGGCGTGCTGACGCCGGAGATGGTCGCGCAGATGGCGGACAAGCCGCTGGTGCTGGCGCTCGCCAATCCTGTCCCGGAAATCATGCCGGACGAGGCGCGCAAGGTGCGGCCCGATGCCATGATCTGCACTGGACGTTCCGACTTTCCTAATCAGGTGAACAACGTCCTGTGCTTTCCCTTCATCTTCCGTGGTGCTCTCGACGTCGGCGCCACCGCGATCAACGAGGACATGAAGCTCGCCGCTGTCGATGCCATCGCGCTGGCTCGCCCGCGAACCGCCATCCGACGCCGCGATGCCGATTTTGACAGCGAAACTCATGGTTTTGGACCGGGTTCTCTGATTCCGAGTCCATTCGACCCCCGGCTGATCCTGCGCATCGCGCCCGCCGTTGCGAGGGCTGCCATGGCGTCGGGCGTCGCGACGCGGCCGATCACGAATTTCGACGAGTATCACGCGCGGCTTGAACGCTTTGCCTTCCGGTCCGGCCTCGTCATGAAACCGGTATTTGCGAAGGCAAAGAAGCAGCCGTTTCGGGTGATCTACGCCGAGGGCGAGGATCTGCGTGTGCTGCGAGCAACTCAAGAGGTGCTTGAGGAGCAACTGGCCCGCCCGATCCTGGTCGGTCGCCCGTCCGTCGTGGAGACGCGTCTCAAGCGTCTCGGTCTCGCGATCAAGGCGGGCAGGGATTTCGATCTGATCAACCCCGAAGACGATCCCCGCTACCGATCATATGTGCAGTCCTACATCGATGTCGCCGGCCGGCACGGCGCGACGCCGGACGTCGCACGGACGACGATCCGCACCAATGCGACCGTAATAGCGGCGCTCGCGGTGGTGCGAGGCGAAGCCGATGCGATGCTGTGCGGCGTTGAAGGCAGCTATATGCGGCACCTCCGGCACATTCGGGAGATCATCGGGTATCTGCCCGGGGCGAGCGACTTCGCCGCGCTATCGCTGATGATCACCAGCAAGGGCGCCTATTTCATCGCGGATACGCAGGTGCGCCCAAACCCGTCCGCTGACGAACTCGCGGACATCGCATCCCAGGCTGCCGTCCATGTGCAGCGCTTCAACATCAAGCCGAAGATCGCTTTCGTGTCGCATTCCGATTTCGGCAGCTACGATACGGAATCCTCGCGCAAGGTGCGTCGAGCGACCGAACTGTTCATCGATCGTCATCCCGATATCGAGGCTGACGGTGAAATGCAGGGCGATACCGCCTTGTCGGAGTCCGCACGACAACTGATCTTGCCGCATTCTCGGTTAACCGGCGTCGCCAACGTTCTAATTCTGCCCAACCTCGATGCAGCGAACGCCGCCTATCAGATGATCAAGGTGCTCGGCAGCGGCCTGCTTGTCGGGCCTATCCTGATCGGTCCCGCGCATCCCGCCCACATTTTGACCCCGTCAGTGACGGCGCGCGGGATCCTCAACATGACGGCCATTGCGGTGGTCGAGGCGCAGGAGCGCGCGAGCCGGCAATAAAAACTTGTTCGACTGAAGCATTTTCGAGCCAGATGGCTGCCGGCGCTCGTGAAGAAATCGCGTCAGACCAAAATAACATCGACCCCCGCGACCGTGACCGTTCCATTCAGAAGCGGAGAGGCTAGCGTGCGCGGCGCCATGCTGTAACGCGAACGTCGTTCTCCGCATCGAGAATCCGGACCTCGCTAGGCTGAAGTCCATGTGCCGCCAACACAGCTTGCGGAGAACTATCGGGGACGCCAGGAAAGCAGCCTTCGCCTCCGGGTAACCTCACGTGCGGAGCTTCCGACAGCCAAAACGTATCATAACGATCGAGAAACATTTCGAATACTGAAGGTCCACCGATGATCGCGGTCGCTCCATCGCGCACTCCGGCATGAGCGCAGGCGTCCTCGAACGACGCGCCAGCGGGATTCCATAAGGTAGCCTTTTCGTTTTCGGGATCACGTTCAAGAGCGGCTACGCGGCGGGTTAGTCTAACCCTTTTGCGCAGCGGCGAGTTGGGCTGATCCTCGAAAGAATTGCGTCCGTGAACGACGACGTCCGCGTGATCCAGTCCTGCGGTGAAAAACTCAAGATCGCCTCTGAATTTCAGCGCTTCCGGCATCACATGGCTCGCATCGGCGAGCATTCCGTCCGCCGACACGATGACATAACCCTCGATGCGAAGCATAAACCTTTCCGGATCGTCGCGCGTTATTCGGAGATCGTCTGGACGACGCTGTTGACCGGCCGGGAACTCACGGTCGGCAGCTTGGTATCCTTCTTCAGTTCCTCGTCGTATTGCGCGAGCGTCTCGATCGGCACCTTTGCCTTCATCTGCACGACTTTGTATCCACCGGCCTTCAGCCTGCGCAAAACCTCCGGCAGCGCCTCGGCGGTATGCTTCTGGAAGTCGTGCATCAAAATGATACCCTTGCCGACCTTGTCGAGCTTCTTGAAGATGTTGTCGACCACCTGTTGAGCCTTGTGCGACTTGAAGTCGAATGAGTCGACGTCGCAGGAAAAGATCGCGATATTGCGCTCGCCAAGGTAGGTCACCATCTCCGGCGGATGCTGTAGCGCAGGGAAACGGAAAAACGGGGCAGGAGCAGCCTCAAGCGCCCATTTGACGGCGCTGAATCCCTTCTCGATCTCGTCCTTGCGCTGCGCCTCGGACAGCTTCTTGTTGTTGAGATTAGCGTGCGACCATGTGTGCGAGCCGACCGTGTGTCCGGCGGCGGCGACATTCCGCAGGATCTCGGGATGGTAGGTCGCGTGCTTGCCGATCGAGAAGAAGATGCCGGTGGTGCACTGATCGGCAAGCGCCTTCAGCACGGCAGGCGTATTTCCGGGCCACGGACCATCATCAAACGTCAGCACCACTTCCTTGTCGCGCAGGAAGTCGAGTTGCTTGAAATGCTCAAATCCGAAGCCAGGACCACCGGTCGTATCAATTTGGACCACGCGGGCAACACCGAGTGCGTCGGGGCTTCCGTTACAGGCGACCTGCGCTCCGCTTGGCCGCGCGGGAACCGGCGCGGCCGCATTCTGGACTCCCTTGGGTGCGGGCGTCTGCGACCAGGCGACCGTGGTCGCACACAACGAAACCGCGCCTGCAAAGATCAGCCCTGTCGTCATGCGCATCTCGATCACCTCAAAGGTTATCGCGGTTGAATCGCCCGCTTCCTCATTCTAGCGCAGCTACAGACGACCCCTTCCACGGAAACGACATTTATCCCCAGTGGGCTGCTTCCTCTGATACCGCCGTGTGCGCGACCATGGCAATAGCGCCGAGCGAAAGCCCGAGCAATTGAACCGCCACTTTATCGCAGCCCGACGATGAAGTCGGTGCCTTCACCGGTTTCGCTGCCTGCAATACTCTGATCGGAGACGACGATGGAGTCTCCCGTTGAAAAGGCAACTAGCGATTTGCGCCATGACGTTCTTCGGGATGGAGATGCGGTTCAACGCGTCGGTGGCGCTATCCGGAACAGGGGTCGGCCTGACCGTTGCGTTGACCACGGTCGTTTTCTGGCCGGACCGACCTTTGAGAACGTGAACTCGGTCGGCGCGACGCTCCAGCGCCGGGAGCGACACGACCGACCAATGGAAATCAGTCCTTGCTGTCCTTGGCGACTTCCGCGGTGAACACATGTGTTCCCAAAGGCCGGTCGCTCGCGGCGATCGTGATAGGAGCATCGAATAGTCGGCGTAAAGTTCTGCCGCACATAAATCTTGCTGTCCTTGCGGCTGACAAAGACCGCGATCCGGCCGCTCCGCTTCAGTGCAGAGATCGCCGCGAGTTCAGCCTTCTCCGCACTCGCCAGGAGGGGTTTGCGGTTGGTCCTCCGGCACCCTGGCGGGGATTTCGGCGGGGGAAGCCAGTCCGTATCGCCGACAGGGTTGGCCGCCGCCGTTACCGTGCACGGTCGGCGTCCGCGCCGTGTTGCCTGAATTCGCTGCCATTGATCGGCTCGGCTGGCCGCCACCGTCAGGCGTTCGCAGTGATGGATCCGCCGGTCGCAGGCAAACCGGATGTCAGCGACTGAAACTGTTGACTTGCGACATCGCGGCGCTGGCGTCGGCTTTCACCTCGGCGGCACGGGCTCTGGCCGACGGCTTGTCAGCATCGGGTGCGAAAAATCAGCGGGCGTCACCTCGCCAGGAGTGATGATCACTCGAGCGCCGATTCTGGTCCAATTCCACATCTTCACCGCGAAGTCCATGGGCATTCGGATACATCCATGCGACGCAGGATAACCTGGAAGCACGCCCGCGTGCATCGCGATGCCGGACCAGGTGATGCGTTGCATGTAGGGCATCGGCGCGCCGCTGTAGATATTCGAGCGATGCCATTTCTGCTTCTGGATGACGCTGAAAACGCCCAGTGGAGTTCCGAATGGCCGCGCATTCCAGTCGACACCGGGGTTTCGGCGAAAAAGCCGTTGGCGTCATAGATCTTGAGCAGTTTGCCGGCGGATTGAAATGGCAATGATGAGCGGGCCATTTGGCTTGCGCGTGACTTTAGCGGCCGATTCGGACTTTGCGAGCCGGTGATGTTTGGCTCGCATGCGGCTGCGCGCCTCGTGACGGGCGGCGGGGGAGAGGCCTTCGATATAAACGTCCGGATAATCGTCCTGCCAGAAGATTTGCGCTGTGCGCGGGTGACCCAAGTCCGATCAGGACGGCGATCAGCAGTCCAATCCCGAG
This sequence comes from uncultured archaeon, assembly GCA_963807355.1. GTDB lineage: Bacteria > Pseudomonadota > Alphaproteobacteria > Rhizobiales > Xanthobacteraceae > Nitrobacter. The sequence goes on along the minus strand of CAWEBX010000023.1, from coordinate 69,465 downwards.
GCGTACCGACCAAGGATATGTACCGCCCGCAAACCGAGGGAACATTGACGGATCCACCGCATCGTGCCGCAGGAAGGACCAATACTCGCTCACGTCTACGTTCCTCGAATCATGGTTCAGATTTAGTCGCTTCCGACTTCACTTCACTACCGGTCTGTGTCGGTTCTCCGGCTGGCTTCCTTAAAATAATGTAAAATCCTTCACACGAATCTAATTCTCGGCTCGCTCGGCGGTCGAGATCTTTCCGCGGGAACTCGAAGAACTTACATAGGCCGGACTCAGCAAACGGAGCTACCTGATGACATTTCGAGCTCAGATTCGTGATGAAAAGCGCCGAACGGCTCGGACTCTTTTGGCCTTCGTCATCCTGACGGTGGCGATGCTCGCCGGAACGTACGCCCATGCGGCAGACGAGCCCGACCTGATCTTTCGTCGCTCGACGGTTTTCAAGCTGCTGACACCGAATGACAAGCTTGCGACTTATGGCGTCGATGATCCCGAGATCGAGGGCGTTGCGTGCCATTTCACCGTACCGGAGAAGGGCGGCATCAAGGGGTGGCTGGGACTGGCGGAGGAGGTCTCGGATATTTCGCTGGCCTGTCGCCAGATGGGGCCGATTCGTTTCAAGGAAAAGATGAAACAGGGCGAAGACATGTTCCGGCAGCGGCGCTCGCTGTTCTTCAAGAAGATGCAGATCGTGCGGGGCTGTGACGCGAAACGAAACGTGCTGGTCTATATGGTCTATTCCGACCGAGTGATCGAAGGCTCACCACAGAATTCGACGTCCTCGGTACCGATCATGCCATGGGGCGCCTCGGACACGACCGTACAAAAATGCGGGGATTTCATTTCCGATTAGTGTCCCGTTCGAAGGCGATGTTAATGCGACGGAGGTACGCATTCACCGCTTTGAGCCGACCCGCGATATGCACTTGCGTGCCGGAACAACGCCGGCCGGGGTCAGTTTCGTACCGGAGATTTCCTTAATCTGCCCCGCCGGACAAGATCCATCATCGACAAGAATGCGTTCGCCCAGCCGCAGATGATCGACGTCGATCTCCCGCGCAACTTGCGAGGCGTGTGCGGCGGACGCCGCAATGCTCAGTGTGCCAACTATCAAAAGAAGCAGGTCGCGACTTTTCGGCATCTGATATCCTTCGTAGCAGCGACAATTCGCATTCTCGTGACACGATTTTCAGCGCTGCGAAGAACGTAAGCAAGGGCAGTCGGAAGAATAGTGCGGTTGCAGCTAAGCTAATCTCGACTCGACTCGCGTCATAGTCGCCTGTCGTTGGCAAATCTGCGAACTACGCGGCGCTCGACCACGACCGAGCGCATCGCGCCCTGTTCACCCGCAATCACGCGCGTCGTAGGCGACCGCGTAACAGCACGAGCGGTCTTCTTGACCTCTGCGTGAACGACATCGAACGGCATTCCAATCAGCGATGCCGCAATCTCCGCCTGCGAGTCGAGATCGTCGGTGATCCCGGTAGCCGCGAAGATGGCTTCCTCCAACGTGGGAGGATCGTGGCGAACCCGCCGGATGCCAAATTTTGTATGCCAGCCTTCGCTCATCGTTCGCCTCAATGGTTGGGCAAACTCAGCCCATGAAAATTGACGTGAAACGCCTCAACGCGACATGACCACAGTCGTTCAAAGAACGACGGCTCTTCGAACCATTGTCTCCGGCATCCGCACTTTTCGATGTCAAAAGAAGCGGAAAGTTCAAACCTCATCCTGCTTTAGGTCAGGAGACTCGATGTGCACCTCATACGGGATCTAACGTGGCAAAACAGCTATGCATTTTGACGCGCTTCGCACATTGCCAAGTCGCGCATAAAGCAACATGCGACATGGCCGCGCTTTGCCTTAAGACCCTGCATGCGACGGCCCGAGCTCAGCCCGAGAACGGGCTTGTCGGCGATCGGTGCTGCTTCGGATATGCCCTGCGGCCATCGCTTCAGCGCGGTTCTGCCGGCGTCGGTCAGGGCATAAACTCCACGCTCGACGCGGTCGAACCATCCATAGACGTTATGGAGAAGGATTTTTCCGGCGTCCGGAGCTTCCAGCTCTGAGATCCCGCACGCGGCATGGACCGGTGGCCATTGCGGCTGCGCAAACCAGTGCCTGCTGGCGATACGCTGTCATGATCGGCGTCCGTGTGCTGCCGCCGGCAACTGGATCGCCCTTGCGGCGTTGGTGCTCCGATGACCAGCCGAGAGCGCTTCTTGGGATTGCGGCGCGGACTGACAGCGGAGGGCGCGACCAGCACTTCAACGCTCCCTTGGTCGGTCACGCCAAGCATTCCGAACCCTAGCCGCCGGCACAGGTTGCGATAGCGCGCGTCGCTCTCGCGTCCCTTGCCGTTCATCGACAGCCTGGCGGCAAGCCAGACCTCGTCGCATGCGCCGGCGCGCTCGACGCCTTGCAGGATCAATTCCAGATTGAAACTGAGCTTCAATTCGCCGATCACGACGATCGGCGGATCATCACCGCTGAGCGCAACCAGATCGCAGCCGCCGACTTCGCCCTTGACCGTGAAGCCAAGGCTTTCAAGATGACGTTTGACCGGAAGATAAAGCGAGGTTTCCACGGTGCATCGGCTCCGGCCGACTCAACAGCCGGATCTTATCAGTGGTCGGTTCAAGTCGGCGAGCCCGGAAGGCTGCTTGAACAGGCCGAGCCGAAGATCTTTGGCGTGATAGATCATATCGCCGTCAACGCTTATCGTGCCGTCGGCAATCGCCATCACCAGTCTCGAACGCCTCACCCGTTTGATGTCCACCGTGTAGGAAAGCCTTGCGCGACGTGCGGCAGAATTTGCCCTGTAAATTTCAAGTCGCCGAGGCCGAGGGCACGAGCCCGCACATGCCGGTCGCGGCCGAGCCAGACCAGATAAAATCCCACCATCTGCCAAAGCCCATCGAGACCGAGACAGCCGGGCATCACCGGATCGTTCTGAAAGTGGCAGTGGAAGAACCAGAGGTCCGGTTTGACGTCGAGCTCAGTGCGCACCAGCCCGCGCCCGTACTTCCCGCCGTCTTCCGTGATCTCCGTGATGCGATCGAACATCAGCATCGGCGGCAACGGAAGTTTCGGCTCGCCGGGTCCGAACATTTCGCCCCGGCCGCAGGCCAGCAAATCCTCGTAGTCGAATAGCTGCTGCGGCGCGCATGCATCGTTGCTGATCCCTGTGGGAAACTCCGGGGGAGAGGAACTGGTCACGTCAAGCCGTTCGATCCATAGTCGCCAGTAGGATAGTAATACAGCAGCATTACACGCCGCAAGATTGAATGACAAGAGCCTTAAGAACTGTAGGTTACTTCCAAAAACCCGGTTGACCGTTTACAAGAGAGTCGCTCCAGAAGAATCGCGACTTCAGACACGTCCGCGCACGGGTAGCAACGCCCCGGTCACTGCGCTTGCCGCATCGCTGGCCAGAAACAGAATGACATTTGCTAGTTCGTCGGCCGTCACCCACGTCGCGAAGTCCGCCTTGGGCATGTCCCTGCGATTGGCTGGCGTGTCGATCGTCGAGGGCAGGACGGCATTGACGGTCACCTTGCCTTTCAACTCGGAGGCAAGCGCTTCGGTCAGCCGATGCACGGCCGCTTTCGACGCAGCATAGGCGCCCATGCCGGCGCCGGCCTGTAATGCTCCGGTCGCGCCGATGTTGACGATACGTCCGGCGCCGGATGCAACCAGATGCGGGATCGCGGCCCGCGAGGCGTTCAGCGCGGTCGTCACGTTGATCGCGTAGAGGTGCTGCCATGTTTTGGAGTCGCCGTCGGCTATCGTCTCGAACGCGAACGCGCCAGCGATATTGACCAGAACGTCGAGCCGGCCGAAATGCGCAGCCGCCGCATCGACGGCCCGCAGGGCTTGTTCTGGGTCGGTCAGATCGACGCCGCCGAATTCGATCCGATCGGCGGTAGCACTGCTGTTTCGCGCAGCGCGGTCGATGCCGGCCACCTTTGCGCCGCACGCGATGGCGGTGTCCGCGACGACATTGCCCAGCGCACCGGAGGCTCCGGTGATAACGATGACCTTTCCGTGCATTGAAGGAGCCTCCGGCTCGGATTCGCTGCAAATGAGGAGGGCAGGGCGTCAACCCTGCTTCACGAGCTTGTCCTGCGTCCGGGTGGCGAAGTCGGAGGCGTCGTGGCGCTCGTGGAGCTGGCTCGCGGGATCACCGGATGTGCGGTTGACGATGCGGCCACGTTTCACCGCAGGCCGAGCGGCGATCTGCGCGGTCCAGCGTTGCACGTTCTTGTAGCTTTGGACGTCGAGGAAGGTGGCGCTGTCGCCGTAGAGCCTGCCCTCGGCCAGGCCGCCATACCATGGCCACACCGCGATGTCGGCGATCGTATATTCAGTACCGGCAAGATATTCATTGTCCTTGAGCCGCCGGTCCAGCACGTCCATTTGCCGCTTCGTTTCCATCGCGAAGCGATTGATGGCGTATTCGATTTTCTCCGGCGCATAGTTGTAGAAATGCCCGAAGCCGCCGCCGAGATAGGGCGCGCTGCCCATCTGCCAGAACAGCCAGGACAGGCATTCCGCGCGCGCCGCCGTTGCCCTCGGAATGAAATCGCGCGAACTTCTCCGCTAGATGCAGGAGGATCGCGCCGGACTCGAACACGCGGAGCGGCTCAGGTCTCGAGCGGTCAATCAGGGCCGGAATCTTCGAATTCGGATTGACCTCGACAAAGCCCGAGCCGAACTGCTCGCCGTCGATCTGGATCAGCCACGCGTCGTACTCCGCGCCGGGATGGCCGCGCGCGAGCAACTCCTCGAACATGATCGTGACCTTCTGGCCGTTCGGCGTTCCCCGCGAATAAAGCTGAAAGGGGTGCTTGCCGACGGGCAGCACCTTTTCGTGGGTCGCGCCTGCGGTCGGACGGTTGACCGAGGCGAATCTGCCGCCATTCTCCTTGTCAAAGGTCCAGACTTTGGGCGGCGTATAGGGGGCGTCGGTCATCAAGAGGCACTCCGGAAGAGCGAGTCCGTTAGTGAAAAAGGCAGGATACTGCAGCTAGTTAGGCCCGAATGCGAACGGCTGCAAGCGCGTGGGCGCAACCGGAAAGCTCTGCCGTATTTGATCGGCATCCTGGAAGGAACGCTGGCGTGCAGCGGGTGTTTGAGGACGAACAAATGAAATCAGCACGCTCCAGCCAAATGAACCGAACCATTCTCGCGATCGACGTCGGCGGATCTCACGTCAAGATGATGACCAGCAAGGACCGCATCAAACGCGAATTTGAATCCGGACCCGATCTCACGGCAAAAGCAGATGGTGCGCAAGGTCAAGGCGCTGACGAAGGACTGGTCCTACGACGTGATCTCGATCGGCTATCCCGGCCCGATCTGCGGCAATCGCCCGCTGCGCGAGCCCTTCAATCTCGGCGAGGGATGGAAGGGCTTCGACTTTCCAAAGGCGTTCGGCAAACCGACCAAGGTCGTCAACGACGCGCTGATGCAGGCGCTCGGCGGCTACGGGCGGCCGGATGCTGTTTCTCGGGCTCGGCACCGGGCTTGGCTCGGCGATGATCGTAGATGGCGAACTGGAGCCGATGGAATTGGGCCACCTGCCGTATCGCAAGGGCAAGACCTACGAGGACTATGCCGGCGAGGCCGGACGGCAACGCCGCGGCAACAAGAAATGGCGCAAGCACGTCACCGATATCGTCAATGCAGCTCACGGCCGCGCTCGAACCGGACGACGTGCTGATCGGCGGCGGCAATGTCGGACATCTCGACAAGCTGCCGCCGAAATCGCGCCGTGGCGACAACGCCGACGCGTTCGAGGGCGGGTTTCGGCTGTGGGGAGAGATCACAAGGGCCACACCCGCCGCGCATCCGAAGACGATCCGCAATATAAAATCAAAAGCAACAAGACCGCTCGCATCGCAGCCCGCAAGGATGGCGCTGCTTGAGCATCGCGCGCCGGTGAGGCGCAGCCGCGCTTTCGAGGATTTGAATGGTTCGCGGCCGCCGACTGCTCTATGATCGGCTCATGTCGCGCCTCCTGTGTTTATCGATTGTCATCGTCCTTCTGCCGCTACCGTCGGTTTCCGCGGTGGCGGCGCACCGACCATAAAAACACCCGCATCCCCCGCACACCTACGGCTTTCTGCCGGGGTATCATCAGCCGCTGAACAACGCGGCTCCGCTGTTCAAGCAGGAGGCATCGGTGCTACGCAATGCGCGCCGTGAGCGGCGTCATTGGTATATCGAGCCGACCCCGCACTATTACTGGTATGACGGCAACCGTATTATTTCGGCCGGCCCGGATTCTATCGCGGCCGCTACAACGGCGGCAGCATCGGCCCGTGCTGGACGCAGACGCCGATCGGACCGGTGTGGACGTGCGGGTGAGTGTGCGCTAAGCGCTGACTATGCACAGGGCTTACGGCCGACGACGACGGAGGTGTGAACAATGAATGATTTTCGGGAATGGCGCAGCTCGACGCGAGAATACAACGGGGCGCCGAATATGAGCAAACGCCGCAAGAACATCTACGTGATAGGTGGCGCGCTACTGCTTGTTGTTTTCTTCGTCGGATTGGTAATTCTCAAGCAGCTCGGCATTTGATGAGCGCTGCTGGGCTTGTGAGGTAGTCTGTTCGTCGAGGGAGGAAGCGCGGCGGATTACGCTGAGGCGTCTACGCACGCAGGTGCTCAAAACGGAATCCATGAGCCATCTTGCTGATCGGACGCACACGGTCGGTGGAAAGGCAGAGTCGAAAAGCCAAAGCTTGCCATAGTGGACATCAAGCCATGTCGTTCTCATCGTTCTGTGCAAATAGCTTTGATGCTCCATTACAATCCGGTGATAGATTATAATGGAAATTAGGGCTGCCAAAATATAGAGATGGCTTTCCTCCATCTCATCAAAATGTCTTTGCTCGCGGTCCAATGCAGCGTCGTACACGACCAGCTGCGGCAGCTATCAGGTTTCTCTGATCTAAATCGTTAAATGATCCTTGCTCAAGGATTGTGGGGATAGTCTCCTCCGATCCAACGTCCTCCTCTTTTTTGAATAGGCCATTTCAGTTCTCGTACGACACGTTCGGCGAGCACATCTTCATGGTCATGATATTTCAGTGGTCTAGGACAGATCGCAATAAGCTCGATTACTTCATTGAGGTCTTCGGCAAAACTTCTGGCTCGGGCTCGATATCGCTTTTCATCGTGGTTCCAACGCACTTCCCAATTTCCAGCGATATGACTTAATGGCCGAAGCACCATATGATCAAGCCAATCGCTCCAAGCAAGAAGTTACGAACATCGCCGGTTGAATGCATGCGCCAGGTTAACTATACGCGCTCGATAACTTTAGTAATGAAGTGCTTTGTTGTAATTTTATCTCCAAGGTTTTCTTGAACAGTTTTGAGCTTGGCTTGTAATCGGTCGCCATGACTAGAGCTCTCCGTCCCACCTAAAGACACGTTGCTTGTAGTCCTCGTCGACCATTTGCGCCGTTATAGACATGCGACCATATTTTCTGAACGCGCCACATGCCCTGTCCTTCCAAGACAGGAGCAACAACTTCAAGTATTGCCTCGATTTCGCTCTCAAGCGGTTTGTCTGGTTTGATTGCTCGGAAGTTTGATAAGCCGGCCGCGTCATAGAGAGCCGATTTTTCGCCTACCCTGTTTCAATTCGAGTTTTTTGCGCCATGTCGAATTGGTGGTTCAGAGCTTTTCAGCATCGCCGCCAAATCCCGTTCAGAATAAATGTGTTGTAGTTTATTATAGTGCTTTGCCCAGTCACGTTTTCAATTTGAAGAGCATTTCCGTTCGTGACATTTTGGACTTTTTGCGGCGGCTGCCTCTTGAGGAACTTCAGAAGATCGAGCCACGCTTTGATAAGGCCCGTAACATCCTTGATCCCAAAGGATAGGGCTGGCAGAGCTGCGAAAGCCGTTTGAGCAGTTGCGGCGACCTCGCATATCCACTGAAGATCAATGGAGCCGGGTTGAACTGAGCGTTCAATTACGAACAGAGGAATTTTTTCGTTGAACCGTACCGAGTAAGTCGCAAATTCTTGTATTTTGGTTGTTAGCTTCGCTCCGTGAAGGCGCATAAGATCATCCTAAATGAAGCTCTTTCGCCTCCGATCGAGGGTTTCCCACGGAGGTCCTATCTGCCTGTAATGGTCGAGATAGACAGTCGATACCCCGATCTCTCTCCTTCAACACATGTTCGCCGCAGTCGTCGCCCCCGCTGCTGACAACACTAACGAAGCCCGTCACGTATTACACTGATGCTCAATTCACGCTCACTGAGACCAAAATCAGAGCGTCGGCAGACAGTGTTTCTGAGCCACTCTGATCCAATGAATAATTTGTTTTTGAAACTGAAGTAGGTTCTCGCGGCGGAGGTAGTCGTCTCCTGGCCGCAGCAGCTATGTCGTCTCGCCGGTCGGTTGGCAAAATCCTCACGAACACCCCGTCGTTGAGTCCACACGTATCGCACTTCATGCAGGTGCCGTTGCGCACCAGCGTGAAGTTGCCGCACTCGGAGCACATCTCGCCCTCATAGCCTCTTGCTTTTGCTTCGGCGCGGCGTTCGGCCTTGGTCGGTGCGGTTGCATGCGCGGCGGCCTTGCTTCTCTGCTGCTGTTCCAGCCGCTCGGTCGGCGAGAGGTCGTGCTCGGTCTCCTGCTTCAGCGCGGTCGCGCCTTCGAGCGTGTCGCCTACGCGCGAGGAGGAGAGGGCGGTGACGTTGGCCCCTCCGCTCCAACTCTCTCCCGCGAGGGGAGAGGGCGCACCGCCGCGCATGACGACGAGGTTGTCGGTGCGCGAGCGGGTCAGGCCCTTCGACACGTAGCGGGTGGCATGCTGGCCTTCCGGCGTCTTGCCTTCGGCCACACCCTTGCCGAGTGCGTCAAAGCCGGTCTCCGACGGATCGACGTGGGCGAGGTCGTAACGGCTCATGTAGCTGACCGCGAGCTCGCGGAACACGTAGTCAAGGATCGAGGTCGCGTACTTGATCGAGTTGTTGCCCTGCACCGGTCCTGCCGGCTCGAAACGGGTGAAAGTGAAGGCGTCGACATATTCCTCCAGCGGCACGCCGTATTGCAGGCCGAGCGAAACCGCGATGGCGAAGTTGTTGATGAAGGAGCGTAGCGCCGCGCCTTCCTTGTGCATGTCGATGAAGATTTCACCCAGGCGGCCGTCATCATATTCGCCAGTGCGCAAATAGACCTTATGCCCGCCGACGACAGCCTTCTGGGTGTAGCCCTTGCGGCGGTCCGGCATCTTCTCGCGCTCGCGCAGCACCACGATACGCTCCACCAATTTCTCGACGACCTTCTCCGCCACCTGCGTGGCGCGCGCGGCCATCGGCTTATCCATCAGCGCCTCGATCGCGTCGTCGTCACTGTCGTCGTCGGCGATGAGCTGCGAGTTGAGCGGCTGGGACAGTTTCGATCCGTCGCGATAGAGCGCATTGGCCTTCAGCGCGAGCTTCCACGACAGCAGGTAGGCCGACTTGCAGTCCTCGACCGTGGCGTCGTTCGGCATGTTGATGGTTTTCGAGATGGCGCCCGAGATGAACGGCTGCGAAGCCGCCATCATGCGGATGTGACTTTCGACCGAGAGATAGCGCTTGCCGATCTTGCCGCAGGGGTTGGCGCAGTCGAACACCGGATAGTGTTCGGCCCTGAGGTGCGGCGCGCCTTCCACAGTCATCGCGCCGCAGATGTGCACGTTGGCGGCTTCAATTTCACGCCTGCTGAAACCGATCGCCGTGAGCAGGTCGAAGGCCGGCGAGGCGAGGGCGTCGGTGTCAACGCCGAGCGTGTCACGAATGAAGTCTTCGCCAAACGTCCATTTATTAAAGGCGAATTTGATGTCGAATGCGGTCGGCAGCGCCTTCTCCACCTTCGCAATGGCCTCGTCGGTGAAACCCTTGGCCTTCAGGGTGGAGACGTTGATGCCCGGCGCGTTGGACAGCGAGCCGTGACCAACCGCATAGGCCTCGATCTCGGCGATCTCGCTCTCGCGATAGCCGAGCGCGCGCAGCGCCTCCGGCACCGCGCGATTGATGATCTTCCAGTAGCCGCCGCCGGCGAGCTTCTTGAACTTCACCAGCGCGAAGTCGGGCTCGATGCCGGTGGTATCGCAGTCCATGACCAAACCGATCGTGCCGGTCGGCGCCACCACGGTGACCTGCGCGTTGCGGTAGCCGTGCCGTTCGCCAAGCGCGAGCGCGTCGTCCCACGCCCTGGTCGCGTGGGGGATGAGATCGGGCTGCGGGCAGGAAGCATGGTCGAGCGGCACCGGGTTGACCGCGAGCGCTTCATAGCCGTTGGATTGACCGTGCGCGGCGCGGCGGTGATTGCGGATCACGCGCAGCATGTGGCCAGCGTTCTTCTTGTGACCGGGAAAGAAGCCGAGCTCGCCGGCCATCTCGGCGGAGGTCTTGTAGGCGATTCCGGTCATGATCGCGGTCAGCGCGCCGCACAGCGCGCGGCCTTCCTTCGAGTCGTAGGACAGGCCCATGGTCATCAGGAGGCCGCCGATGTTGGCGAAGCCGAGACCCAGCGTGCGGAATTCGTAAGACAACTCCGCGATCGCCTTGGACGGGAACTGCGCCATCAGCACCGAGATTTCCAGCACGACCGTCCAGAGACGAACGGTGTGCTCATAGGCATCAACGTCGAACTGCTTCGAGGCGGTGTCGTGGAACGTAATCAGGTTGGCGGAGGCGAGGTTGCAGGCGGTATCGTCGAGAAACATGTATTCCGAGCACGGATTCGATGCACGGATATCGCCGGACGCCTTGCAGGTGTGCCAGTCGTTCATCGTGGTGTTGAAGTGCAGGCCGGGATCGGCCGAGGCCCAGGCGGCGAAGCCGATCTTCTCCCAGAGCTCGCGCGCCTTCAGCGTCTTCGTCACTTTTCCGGTGGTGCGGCCGATCAGATTCCAGTCGCCGTCGGTCTCGACCGCGCGCAGGAAGTTGTCCTTCAGCGACACGGAGTTGTTGGAATTCTGGCCGGAGACGGTGAGATAGGCCTCCGAATCCCAGTCGGTGTCAAAGACCGGGAAGTCGATCTCCTTGTAGCCTTGTCGCGCGAACTGAATGACGCGCTTGATGTAGTTGTCAGGGACCAACGCGCGGCGGGCGAGCTTGATCTCACGACGCAGCGCCGGGTTCTTCTCCGGCACGAAGCAATCGTCACCCGAGCCCTCGCAGTTGACGCAAGCGCGCATCACCGCCTTGAGGTGCTTTTGGTTGATCCTGGAGCCGGTGACGAGAGCGGCGACCTTCTGCTCCTCCTTCACCTTCCAATCAATATACTGCTCGATGTCCGGATGATCGGCATCGACCACCACCATCTTGGCGGCGCGGCGCGTGGTGCCGCCGCTCTTGATGGCGCCCGCGGCGCGGTCGCCGATCTTGAGGAAACTCATCAGGCCGCTGGAGCGGCCGCCGCCCGAGAGACGTTCGCCTTCGCCGCGCAGGCGCGAGAAGTTGGAGCCGGTGCCGGAGCCGTATTTGAACAGGCGCGCCTCGCGCACCCACAGGTCCATAATGCCGCCTTCGTTGACGAGGTCGTCCTCGATGCCCTGGATAAAGCAGGCGTGCGGCTGCGGATGCTCGTATGACGACTTCGACTTGGTCAGCTTGCCGGTCTTGAAGTCGACGTAGTAGTGGCCCTGGCCGGGGCCGTCGATGCCATACGCCCAGTGCAGGCCGGTGTTGAACCACTGCGGCGAGTTCGGCGCCACCATCTGGCGCGCCAGCATGTAGCGCAGTTCGTCGTTGAAGGCGCGCGCATCTTCTTCAGAGGTGAAGTAACCGCCCTTCCAGCCCCAATAGGTCCAGCATCCACTGAGCCGATCGAACACCTGCTTGGCTGAGGTTTCACCGACAATGCGTTCGCTCTCGGGGAGGGCGGCGAGCGCGTCGGTATCAGGGACCGAACGCCACAGCCATGAAGGGACCGTTTCCTCCTCGACCTTCTTCAGGCGCGCCGCGACACCGGCTTTCCTGAAATATTTCTGCGCCAGCACGTCGGAAGCGACCTGCGACCACGGTTCCGGCACCTCGACATTCTCGAGGCGAAACACCACGGAGCCATCCGGATTACGGATCTCGCTCGTGGTCAGCCGGAAATCGATCCCGGCATAGGGTGATTGACCGTCCCTGGTATAGCGCCGTTCGAATCGCATTGTTTCGTGCCCCGTAACTGTCCGTCACCGCTTCGGCGGCGTTGGCGATTTCCATTCGCGGACTCTTGCGCCCGCAGTTCGGCCAGTGGTTCCGGCCCTGTTTGGAAGCCCGATTCCGACCAGAGGACCTGCGGCCCGTGCTATCTCGGACTCAACGCCTCACATCCCCATTTGCGCCAGTTTCGATCTGGTTTTTGGTGTTCCTGATACCTTGGCTCAGAGCAGACACGTCCACGCTCCGCTGCCCCAACCGGCGGACGAAGTGCCCATTCTGGAACCTTTCAGGAGCGACCGGCGGAACCCGAAACATACTCGCGCCAACCGAAATCTAAGCTAGGACGACTCCCTTGCGCACGTCAAGGACTAGTGCAGATTCTTGAATCAAATACTAAATATGGTGGAAAGATGGGAAAACCAAGGGTCGAATCGCGCCTTGGATGACTTCAAGTATCGGTGAGTGTTCACGGATTCCGAAACGAAAAAGTCTTTGATGTCGTCCCACCGACGAATTTCGCCCGTTGTTCACAAGACAGCTATTTATTGCACGCGAGGGATTGCTTCAGAGGTGCGACTCGCTACGCGCGACCAACTGTTCAGCGGATAAATAGCTACGGCGTGCCGGGAGCGGCAAAGCGGAGAAGATAAAAAGCGGAGAAGATAGAGAGAAAAAGGAGCGGTGCTTGGCACCGCTCCTGGATGAGGCCCATAAAGGGGGCAAGCTAGTTACGGACAGCGATGGCGTTTGCCGTCGTGGCCCAAATAGGTTCCGGAACGCACATCGTATGATTTGAACCGCTGCTGGCAGTAGGAGGCATCCCTGCCATTGCCGTTGCTTTGGACGGTGGCGGGACCATCATCGTAATAATCGTCATCGCCGTAGTACGGGGAGCCGTAGTAGGGGGAAGAGTACGAGTAATAAGGCGATCCCCAACCACCGCCCCAACCCCACGGGCCGCCCAGCAAGCCGCCACCAATAAAGCCGGGATAAAACCCGCCACCCCAACCTCCACGCCACCCGCGGCCGGCCCAGCCAATACCGCCGCCTCGCCAGCCTCCACCCATGCCCATGTGATGCCCGCCGCGCCAGCCGCCACCGCCCATGTGTCGGCGCCCATACCAATGTGTCCGCCGCCACCGGCGAATCCTTGAGCCTTTGTTCCCAATCCTTGTGCATAGCTTGGCGACGCAATGGCCAGCGGTGCTGCAACCGCCATGACGGCCGCCACCAGTACTGGTTTGAAACTAAACATGTTCGCAACTCCATGTCGGATTTCGAATTTAGGCTTTCGCTCACGAACAAAACGTGGCGATAGGTGGCGAGTTCCGCAACGGGGCTTTTGGAAATGTTCCATCTCTGGAGATCCGCGCATCCAGGTCATCAACAAAAACTGGCTGAAAAAATATCGTTTCAGATCAAGCCTATAAGAATAAATCCTTATAGATGAGTTTATCGTTCACAAGTTTGCGTCTCTGCGTCATTCGGCCGCTTCGCTCGCGTTATGTCGCTTCGGCTTTCCTGCCTTCTTCAGCACCGGCTTCAAAAAATTTCCGGTATGACTGCGCGGCGCTTTCACAATGTCTTCCGGTGGTCCCCAGGCAACGATCTCACCGCCACCGTCCCCACCATCGGGGCCAAGGTCGATCACCCAATCCGCGGTCTTGATGACTTCAAGATTGTGTTCGATCACCACAACTGTATTGCCCTGCGCGACCAGCTCGTGCAGCACTTCAAGAAGCTTCTTTACGTCATGGAAGTGCAGGCCGGTTGTCGGCTCGTCCAGAATGTAGAGTGTGCGGCCGGTCGCGCGTTTCGACAGTTCCTTGGCGAGTTTGACGCGCTGCGCCTCGCCGCCAGACAACGTGGTGGCCTGTTGCCCCACATGAATGTAGTCGAGGCCGACGCGATGCAGCGTCTTGAAGGTTTCTCGCACGCGCGGTACCGCCTTGAAAAATTCGGCCGCTTCCTCGACCGTCATGTCGAGCACGTCGGAAATCGACTTGCCTTTAAATACCACCTCGAGCGTCTCGCGATTGTAGCGCTTGCCCTTGCAGGTGTCGCAGGTGACGTAAACATCGGGGAGGAAGTGCATCTCGATCTTGATGACTCCATCGCCCTGGCAGGCCTCGCAGCGCCCACCTTTGACGTTGAAGGAGAAGCGGCCTGGCGCATAACCGCGAGCCTTGGCTTCCGGCAGGCCGGCGAACCACTCACGGATCGGCGTAAAGGCGCCGGTGTAGGTCGCAGGATTCGAGCGCGGTGTGCGCCCGATTGGCGACTGGTCGATGTCGATGATCTTGTCGATGTGCTCCAGACCCTCGATGCGGTCGTGGGGCGCGGGGGGATCGCTCGCATTGTTCAGCTTCCGCGCGATCGCCTTGTAAAGCGTGTCGATCAGCAGTGTCGACTTCCCGCCACCGGAAACACCCGTGATGCAGGTGAACAGACCGAGCGGAACTTCCGCGGTGACGTTCTTGAGGTTGTTGCCGCGCGCATTGACCACCTTGATGGTGCGGCGATGGTTGGGCGGCCGCCGATCCGGCACCTCGACTGCCAGTTCGCCGGTGAGATACTTGCCGGTCAGCGACTTCGGGTTGCGCATGATATCGGCCGGCGTGCCCTGCGCGACGATATGGCCGCCGTGAACGCCGGCGCCGGGTCCAATATCGAGCACATGGTCGGCGAGGCGGATGGCATCCTCATCGTGCTCTACGACGATCACCGTATTGCCGAGATTTCGTAGTCGCTTCAGAGTTTCAAGCAAGCGGGCGTTGTCGCGCTGGTGCAAGCCGATGGAAGGCTCGTCCAGCACATACAGTACGCCGGTCAGGCCTGAACCGATCTGCGAAGCAAGCCGAATGCGCTGGCTCTCGCCGCCGGACAGCGTGCCGGAAGCGCGTGACAGCGTGAGATAACTAAGGCCAACGTCGAGCAGAAACGACAGTCGCTCGCGGATCTCCTTGAGTACGCGGCCGGCAATTTCGTTCTGCTGCGCCGAGAGCATTGTCGGAACGGTCTCGAACCATTCGCCGGCAAGACGAACAGACAGTTCGCTGATCTCGCCGATGTGCTTGCCCCCGATTTTGACGCACAGTGCCTCCTGCTTGAGCCGATAGCCCTTGCAGGAATCGCACGGCACGTCGGAGAAATATTTTCCAAGCTCCTCGCGCGCCCATTCGCTTTCGGTTTCGCGATAACGACGATCGATGTTGGGGATGATGCCTTCGAATGGCTTCCTGGTTTCGTAGGAGCGCACGCCGTCTTCATAGGAGAACTTGATCTCACTGTCGCCAGAGCCATGCAAAAGCGCGGCCTGCGTCTTCTTCGGCAAGTCCTTCCATTTGGTATCCAGAGCGAATTTGTAAAATTTGCCGAGCGCGGTGAGGGTCTGCAAGTAATATGGTGACGACGATTTTGCCCACGGTGCGATCGCGCCTTTGCGCAGCGTCAATTCCCTGTTCGGGAATGACGAGATCTTCATCGACGTGCTGCTCGATACCGAGACCACCGCATTTCGGGCAGGCGCCGTAGGGATTGTTGAACGAGAACAGCCGCGGTTCGATCTCAGGGAGTGTGAAGCCGGACACGGGGCACGCGAACTTTTCCGAGAACAGGATGCGTTCAGGACCGCTCTTGTCGTGGATCTTCGCGATTTTCTTCTTTTCGCCGCTCTCCGGCGAGAGGTGAAGGAGGCGCGTCCGCATATTCGATCACCGCCAGCCCCTCTGCGAGCTTCAAGGCAGTCTCGAATAACTTCAGCCAGCCGCTGGCCCAGGTCCGGCCTTACAACGATGCGGTCGACTACCACGTCGATGTCGTGCGGAAATTTCTTATCCAGAGTGGGAGCATCGGCGAGTTCGTAAAAAGCGCCGTCGATCTTGACGCGCTGAAAACCCTTTTTGAGATACTCTGCCAGTTCTTTTCGATACTCGCCCTTTCGGCCGCGAACGACCGGCGCCAGCAGATAGAGCCGCGTGCCATCGGGCAGCGCCAATACCCGGTCGACCATCTGCGACACCGTCTGGCTTTCGATCGGCAGGCCGGTTGCGGGCGAATAGGGCACGCCGACGCGCGCCCACAATAGCCGCATGTAATCGTAGATCTCGGTCACGGTCCCCACGGTCGAGCGCGGATTCTTGGAAGTCGTTTTCTGCTCGATGGAGATCGCCGGCGACAGCCCGTCGATCTGATCGACGTCGGGCTTCTGCATCATCTCCAGAAACTGACGCGCGTAAGCCGACAGGGACTCGACATAGCGGCGCTGACCCTCGGCATAGATGGTGTCGAACGCCAGCGAGGACTTGCCAGAGCCGGAGAGGCCGGTGAACACCACGAGCTTGTCACGTGGGATTTCCAGATCGACATTCTTGAGGTTGTGTTCGCGAGCGCCGCGAATCGTGATGGCGCGACGTCGCGGAACTCAATTGTTGCCGCTTCGCCTTGATGACTTCGTCCATGACAGGCTTTTCCGGGTGCAGAAGTCGCACCGCGTTTGGGCGCGCCCCGCCGGCGGAATCCCCGGAGTGGCGCCATTTGTGGCAGTCTGTGGAACGTAGATAGAACAGCGGGCGATTTCCAGAGGGCGTCAGCGATCATCCCCGATTTCGTCGGGGGAGCAGAACGGGGTATCAGCATACTGCCCGTTGGGGGGAGTTGCCTGCGACCCGTAGCTCAAACAAAAAGGCCGGCAAAAGCCGGCCTTTCAAGTTTTCGAAGAACGTCGGATCAGATGCGATCAGTACCGTGCAATGGCTGGGCCACCCCAGCGGTAATTGATGCGCGCCGTGACGAGATCCACGTCCTGGCTGATATTGTTGGTTCCGAAGAACGCACCGGCGGCAAAGTTCACTCCGTTGTTAAGGAACGTGTGGCTGCTGTTGCCCATAAAGATGTGATCGTACTCGAATCCGAGCGACCAGTTTGGCGCGAACCCATATTCGAGGCCGACGCCGACCGCAGCGCCCCAGTCGGTGTCGTTGACGTTGTTGGTCACCTGAACGCCGGTCAGGGTACTAAGGCTGCGGTATCGGTTAGAGGTCACGGCGGCGCCGCCCTTCACGTAAAGTAAGGTGGCATCCCAAGCGTACCCGATCTGGCCGGTGAACAGGCCGAACGCACCCAGATGGCTGTCGTTGGTGAGAGCGGGGAAGGCGAGGCTGATACGGCGGCCACTGATATCGGCCCAGTTGCCCTGAGCTTCAAGGCCGAACACCCAATTGGTGGACTGCCAGCGATAGCCGATCTGGCCACCGGCCGTGCCGCCGGTTCGCGTCATGGCAACCTTCGTTAGCCACAATTGGAGTCGTCAGAGTTCCAACAATTCCTGCTCGATCCCCAGCCGCCGTTCGCGCCGATGTAGAAGCCGCTCCAGTCGTAAATCGCAGCCATCATCGGAGGGGCCTTCGTATAAGGACGCGGGGCAAGGTCGGCCGCAGTGGCGGGTGCGGCACCAAGGCCAATGGCGAGAGCACCGACGGCCCCGATCAGAAACTTGTTCATTTCAATCCCCGGATTTTTGCTTTAGTTTCAACAACTAAAGCGCGAGCGTTGGTAGTTACCCCGAAATTCGTGAATTAATTATACCTTCCGACGCAGCAAATTGCCGTCTCTCAAATGCAACACTCTAGGTCAAATTGTTTGTCCCGACGCGGGCGCGGGGTATCTCGGCGAGAGGTCTGCATGGACTCGGTTTTATTGTTGAGAACAAATAAAGAACATTGTATCATACTCGATCCGTGGATAACCCGGCGATTAGCCTCTCGGCGCGGCGAGGGGGAGTATAGGCTGCTTGAAGGCCGTCACGGCTCGATGAAGTGGATTTTGAAGCGGCAACGCCCGTTGGGTTAGCACCGGTTTTGGCTAGCAATCGGGGATTGGGGACATTGGAGAACGGCGATGGCGGGTAGCGTGAACAAGGTTATTCTGATCGGCAATCTCGGCGCCGACCCGGAAATCAAGCGGACCCAGGACGGACGGCCGATCGCCAACCTGCGGATCGCAACCTCTGAAACTTGGCGCGACAGGACCAGCGGCGAGCGCAAGGAGAAGACAGAGTGGCATCGCGTCGTGATTTTCAACGAAGGCCTCTGCAAGGTTGTTGAGCAGTATCTGAAGAAAGGCTCGAAGGTCTACATCGAGGGTCAGTTGCAGACCCGAAAATGGACCGACCAAAGCGGTGTCGAAAAATACTCCACCGAAGTGGTGCTACAGAATTTCAATTCGACTCTGACAATGCTCGATGGCCGCAACAGCGGCGGTGGCGGCAACTTCGGATCTGACGATTCCGGCGGCGACTTTGGGTCCGGAAGTCCGTCCAGGCGGAGCGCCGCGCCGCGCCGCGGCCGCCGGTAGCCACCGCAGCGACATGGACGACGACATTCCGTTCTAGCGAGTGAAAATAACCTGGTGTTTACTGCGCCGGTTTTTGGCGATCCCGGCAGAACGAACAATCCGGCATGCATCAACGGCTTAGGCTGGCTCACCAACCTAAAACGTCAGAATTGTTTGCAATGGGTAATTTTCGGCATTGGCTCACCGCGCTGGCGGCGTCGTGTCATCCCCGCACCCCCGTTTCCCAAGGCTGCCGCACTGAGCGGCGTCAGCATCGGCATGTCTTAAGACTGCCGGGCAGGGTGGTGCGTCGTGGACGCTATCAATCTCACCAACAATTGCCGAGTTGATGTCATCCAGGGCCACACGCTGAAGGGCGGGGCGGCTACTTACAGACACATCAGCATTGCGATGATGGCAGACGCCATCAATCGCATTCCCGTGAGGTATTACCCAGAGGATAGTCGGACCGTCGGAGAGGTAACCTTGCGTGAAATAGCGCTCACCTCCACGCTTCTCTTGAATAGTACCTTGTAAGCATTACCTTGAGCGGAGATACCGTATTTATCATCGTGGAAAATCTGCTGTACCGTTTATCCTGAACTCCACAAGTAAGCTTCCGCTGCGCTTTCGTGCTCTATATCGAGCGACGGCTGCGAGCGAACTACGTTTGGTGGCAAAGGAGGATCAGGAAACGGCTGTCCCTTTATTACTTCCCTAAGGAAATCTTAGGAGCCGGGCGCTGCCGAAGCTCATGCCGGATCCAGCATGACCGCGCCGGATCCTGCGGAACGCCGGCGCGATATCTATGCGATCTACCAGGGGGGCCGTTCCTGACCGTCAAAATTTAAAGTTACTTGGCGGTCCAGGCGGCGCGCTCCGATGGTGGCAGCCGAAAGAGTTCTTACAAAAGCCCCGCCTTAGAGGCGCGCGGATGATTTGTGCCATCGTCTGGCACGCGCTCTCACTTCGGCCTTCCGCACTTGCCTTCGAAGATCGTGAAGTTCAGTAAGACGTTCGGCCATCTCGTGAACGCTTCGTAGCGAAGCCTCAGCAGAAAAACTTTGACTACAATTACTCACAGAGAACTCCTCGCAACAATCAATATAGATTTCGGAAGGCGCCATAGTGTTGGTTGCTCCTGCTGGCCTCGATGTGTCGAGCTGGTAACAGTGCCATGCCCATAGGTACAAGCCAGAATCAGCGCCATGCGATCCGGAACGGGTAACAGCCGAGACCCGCTCCGGAACGGAGCGCCGACACTAAGAACGGTACGCAATACCCCGTTCAGGTGTACAGTGGAATTAATACTCAATTTAACCATCGACGCAAGCGGAATCTCTGGAGCCCTTTTCGCCCTCATTCAGAGCCAGAACCGATGTGATCAAGGCTCGTACTTCCCGAGGCTGCTGTTGCCGTGGTGCGCAAATGCGCAGAGTCAGCGGGCGAACGAGAGTGGCTGTCACTTGTGACGCTGGTTCTTGTTTGTGATTCACGTTCTCCGAAGCTCAGTTCGCTCGGGTCAAGCCGCTTCTGCCTAACGATACGCGCGGCAAGCCACTGGTCGATGATCGTCGGCCATCAGCGGCATCACCGGGTGATGAAGTTCGGTGGGCGCTGGATCGATGCGCCGGAGGTCTATGGTGCATGCAATAACACTCTCCGATCGCTTCATCCGCTGGGCAGAAAGGGGCGTATGGGTAGCCATATTCCGGGCACGCGCGTCGGCCGGCGGACCTCCTGCGCAGGACCTAATCGATAGCTCGGCCGTGAAGGCGCATCGATGCCCATCTGACGGCAAAGAGCAGAACCATCCAGACGCGCAATCGGCTATCTGGCCCCCATCAGCAAGAACGCGACGGGACGACACTCGGCGTCGTTCAGAGCATGGATGTTCAGGGTCCGCCGGCCGCGCGATCGGCCGATAGCCTGCTATCCTGCACGGCGATAAGGGTTATGACAGCTATGCCATCCGCCAACATGCCGAGGGAAAGCGTGGCCTGCCGGCTGCGACTTACGCGCTGTCGTTGTTGCAGCGTTTGCGTGCTGATCAACAACGTCTTTCGAGCGGCTTCGGACGCCCGGCTTGCGGCCTGGACAGAGTTTGCCACTGGCGATCTGATCAAGGCGGTTGGTCTTATTCCTCATAATTGAAATCAAACTGCACAACCTGGGCGGACAGATCTTCGCTTTTCACATCGGTATTCTCACGCAGAGAAATTCGGGCGGGATGAAATTTACAATTGGTAGCAAAAACACTATACACGGTTTGGTGCCCCGCAGTAATTCGGGGTATTTTCTTGGTGGAGTGATGTATTCAAACCAGCAGCACATTTTATCGTCAGAGGTTGTCGAGTTGCGTAAAGAAGCAGGTCTCTGGCTCAAAGAGCTGAGGGAAAAGCGGGGGTTGTCGCAGCGCCAGATGGCTGAGAAGGTAGGGGGGAATTATTACACCTTCATTTCGCAATTGGAGTCAGGTCGCGGCCGGATACCCCCCGATCGATATTTGGTATGGGCAGACGTTTTGGGCGTGGAGCCGAAGTTTTTCGTCAGAAATCTCCTAAGGAGCTATGATCCAGTCACCTATTCGATCTTGTTCGGAAAGAACAACCCTCAAAACTAAGGGAACACTTTCGATCGATTTACTTTCCGGTGTGGGGAATCTGGGCAGGGGCTTGGTCGCGTTGACCATAAGCGGCTGCTGTCACCTAGAAAGTTCACCATTGGATAGAGTGCTTTCATGTTGCAAAGTAGTCAGGTTCTTTCCTTCTTTCAGGCTCGCGAGCGAGGCGATTGGAGTCAGCGAGAGCTGGCGGAATTCTACAGGGTAGAAGATGCCCTAACAAAATCCGGAGTTGGGATTTCAACAGACCGCGGGCTCACTGACGAGGGCGAGCCCTGGTTTATTTTCTTCCGGCAAGACAACGAAGAGGTGATCGTTCACTTTGCTCGCATCGGCGGCGAGTACGTCATCGCTTCAAATTTCACCGAAGCCGTGGCTCGCGGCCGAAACTTCCAGGCTCTAGTGCGGGAGTTGCTCGATTCCTACCCGCACTTTTTGCCAAAGCAGAACTCGTCGGGATCGACTGTGTTTTTGCATCCCGCCACAATGTTGGCGGCCTTGGTGGTCACGGGCTACGTCAAGGGCAGTGAACTGAGTGCGACTGCCGACGACGGCGGCCGCCCGGCAAAGCCGTTCGGGTGGTTTCTCGATCGTCACGATCTCGCGGCGACATATTCAGCAATCGTAATCGCCTCAGTTTGGGACAGGCTTGCGATAGACAGTTCGGTTAGCAAGCCGTCTGATGACCTCGCGTCATTCGATCATGCACGATCGGCTCACAGCGAGCACGGTGCATATATCGAGCCAGCTGTCGCAAGCGACAGCCAGCTGCAAAATATTCACGCCTTTCACGGCACGGATGATCGGTCCGTCTTGACGGCTGCGTTCAATCTAGATGGGCAGGACGCCCTTCACGACGTCAACGAGCGGGCGCTTGCCGGCCTGGTGGCCAACCCGTCGGGTCTCCATCCTGAGTTATCTCATCAGGACAATGCGGCTGCCTTTTCCGCGCATGACGTATTCCGTGCGGAGAATTGCCTCGCTTCGAAGCTGGCCGATTTTCGTCCGCAGCAGGGCGACGACTTCTCGATTGTCGCCAACGAACAGGTTGAACGAACCGTCCCCAATAAGCCTGTCAGTTCCTCCGCCCCATCAAGTCCGACGCCGGACCATTCTGCTTCTCAGCGTGTTTCGACGGCGCCGGCGATTGCAAATTCGGATACGACCATCAAGCCTGATACTCTGCCGAGCACCTCGCATGTGGAAGACACCATTCATCCTTTGAACCTTCAAGCGACTAGCGCGACCCAGGCGCCGGTGTCGGATCTACAGCCCGAGGTCACGATCCAGGCGTCGGTGTTGGATCCACAGCCTGAGGTCACGACCCTGGCGTCGATGTTGCATCCACAGCCTGAGGTCACGATTCAGGCGCCGGTGGCGGATCCACAGCCCGAGGTCACGACCCGTGGCGGATCCCCGAGGTCACGTTCGGTGTATCCCCAGCCTGAGGTCACGATTCAGGTGCCGGTGCAGGGTCTACAGCCCGAGGTGACAATTCAGGCGTCGATGCTAAATCCACAGCCCGAGGTCACGTCGACGGGCGTGCCGGGCGCTCAGGTGAACTACGCCGCTCTGCCGGGTGATGGGACCGCAAACCCTCCGGAACTGAGCGGCCCTATGCAGGCTTTTGAACAAGCGGCGGATAGCTCAACGCTCAGCATCGTCGGAATTGATTTGCACCACACCGCAACTGTCCTGGGGTGAAATCGACGGCTGTTATGAATTGCCTGATATTAGCGGTCGATCTGCTGCGGCCGGCCGTTGAAGCAGCAAGCCGTGCAGTGCTGTCGAAGTATTTGCAATGAGGCATGGAGACTACCAGTCCAAGTCTTCAGGAAGTTAGTCCCTCATGTCTCAACGTCCATCTTTTCTAGTCGACGCTTCCAAGGCCATTCGCCCTGGCTTCGCAACGGCCATTGTCTTCAGCTTCTTCATAAATCTGCTGGCGTTCGTGGGGCCCCTATACATGCTCCAGGTGTACGATCGGGTTTTGGGCAGTCGAAACATGGGCACGCTGGTTGCGCTGACCCTCATCGCGGGCTTTCTCCTGATCGTGTATGCGGCTTTGGAGAAGATCCGATCTTCCATCCTTGTCAGGCTTGGTCTTCTGTTTGCCGACAAGGCAAAGAATCCGTTGTTTGATACGGTCCTGCGCGGCACGATTGTTCAGCAAGGCACAAGCCAGGCGCAGGCTTTAAGAGACCTCGACACAATTCGCGAGTTCTTGACTGGCACAGGCCTCATAGCATTCTGCGACGCGCCTTGGGTTCCTGTGTTCGTTGCTGGATGTTTCATTATGCATCCCTGGTTCGGTTACGTGGCCGGCGTGGGGGCGTTGCTCATTTTTGCGTTAGCATTGGCCAACGAGCTATTGACGCGTAATCAATTGAAGGACGCCTCTCGCAATTCGGTTCTGGCCCATTCGTACGCAGCAGCTACGTTCCGGAACGCTGACGTGCTTTATGCCATGGGCATGCTGAAGGGCTTACGGGACCGTTGGTCCGATCTACATAGGGAAGGCTTGCAATTGCAGGCAGGCGCCAGTGATCGGGCCGGTTTTCTTGTGGCATTCAGCAAGTTCGTTCGAGCTTTTCTTCAAATTGCGATACTCGGAATTGGTGCGTATCTGACGGTCAATCAGGAGACCTCGGCAGGGGCGATGGTCGCGGCCTCGATCATTATGGGGCGCGCACTTGCCCCGGTCGAAATAGTCGTCGGTCAATGGAAGACATTTTTGGCAGCTCGCTCTGCCTACGAGCGTATAAGCAAGCTCGTGAAAATGCTTCCGGAGGAAGGTGAGAAGATCGCTCTTCGTCCGCCCCAAGGATTGATCTCAGTCGAGAATATTGTCGTAATTCCCCCCGGCGGAAAGGAGCCCGTTATCCGGGAAGTCTCCTTCGCTCTGCAGCCTGGTGAGGTCTTGGGAATTATAGGTCCGAACGCAGCAGGTAAGTCCAGCTTGGCACGAGCGTTGGTTGGGGTGTGGCGACCCGCCATTGGGAAAGTCAGAATTGACGGATCTGAGTTGGCTCATTGGAATCGCGATCAGCTTGGCCCCTTTATCGGATATCTTCCGCAAGACATTGAGTTGTTTTCCGGTACGCTTGCAGAAAACATTTCCCGGTTCGGCGAGCATGACGAAGAGAAGCTGTTTGCTGCGGCCGAAATGGGTGGAGTTCACGAGTTGATTCAAGGCTTGCCCGATGGTTACAACACCAAGGTAGGTGAAGGAGGACTTGCCCTGTCGGGTGGGCAGCGGCAGCGTATAGGCTTGGCTCGCGCGCTGTATGGAAAGCCACCGCTCGTGATACTCGATGAACCAAATGCGAGCCTCGACTCGGAAGGCGAAGCTGCCCTGATGCAGGCGATCCAGGCGCTGAAGCGAGCACGCTCGACCGTTGTCGTTGTATCGCACAAGACCGCCATGCTGGCTGCGGTGGACAAGTTGCTAGTGCTTGAGGCGGGACGGGTATCGGCGTTCGGCGGTCGTGTTGAGGTGCTTTCTAGATTGATGGGTAGGTCGAAAATCGGGGTGGTCGCCAGTGGTGCAACAGCCGTCCGATAGGTGGGACAATGCAGAAGAGCTCCGTTCCGGACTGGAGAGCCCGACCACCGACTACGCCGTTATAGTCGGCACTTTTCTCGTGCTGGGTGGATGGTCTGCCTTTGCTCGGCTGGATAGTGCGGTCACCGCCACGGAGTTGTGTCCGCGGAAACCAACCGCAAGACTGTCCAGCATCTGGAGGGTGGTATCGTTCGCGAAAAACTAGATGCAGCAATGGCTCAGGAAGCGGGTTTGATCGCGAACGGGATGGCCACGACCAAATAAATTTCACCAGGAGCTGCTTGATCGCGCCGACGATCCAAACGTCAAGCGGGCGATTGCCGACCAAGTGGCTCAGTTTAAGGGGAGGAGCGACTCTCCAAAGGTCAGGTCCAAATTCTCGACGCCAAGATCAACCATATCGATCGGAAATCGAAGGTCTAAAGCAGGAGCGAAGCGGAACGGCCAATCAGCTAAAATTTGTAAATAAGGAATCGGTTGACGTCCATTACCTGTGCGAAAAGCAGCTAACCCAGAAAAGTCGATTGGAACAAACTGTTCTTGATTATTTGGTCCGCAAGCTCAAAGACCGTCTACGAGGCGTAATGCGTGAGAGGTGATTGGAGCAAGCCCCATAGGCGCCCATAGGTTTCGCCTATGGGGTAAACGCGCCGTCCCCGTTCACGACTTGCCTAGCTCGCGACCATGCCCATTACCCTGGATGAGGTAGAATTCGGCCAGCAGGTCGCGGGCGCGGATCAATAAGTCCGCCCGCGGCCAGTCGACGTCGGGCGTGCGTTGCATGGTCTGTTGGACCAGCGAGCGGAGGATCACCTGATCAAGACTGATCAACGCCAGCTTGACCACGTCGTAATCGGTTGGCTTCATTGTACTGTTCCATGTACATTCTCCGGAGTGGCGTTTCGTGACGCATCCAACTCATTGATGTCGTGGTCCTCGTACTCGACAATTCTTGTAACCCACTTCGCGCTATCGCGCGATCGGGTAGTTCATTAGCGATCATTTGCCGAGACTTTTCTCCACCAAATCAGGTACGACGTGGGGTGTACAGTAAACTTAATACTTCCTTAAAATTGCGGCAACAGAAATTGCGATAGGTCTCCAGAAAAACACTCGGTTCCATATTTCGCACTATGCAATCATTCGCGCCAGAAGCCACAGGAGCGGGACCGTCCGGACCGTCCGAATCGTCCACGGATCAGCCGAAACCCATTCCGGTCAAAGACTTTGGGTCGTAAGGCTTGAGGACCGTCGCGGACGGTGCGGACGGTTTGAGGAGCGGCAACAGCTAAATCGTCCGCAATAATCCCAACGCCGATCATGTAAAAAATTCCACCGCGATACGCCGAAGCCATGGCGACCCTCAGTCGCACAACGAAGTCAAGCGTGGCGGTGCCGTTCCGCTAATGTTCGCTGACAGCACGTCCGCCGGCGGCGCGGCCTCGGCGGTGAGCGTGAGAGCATCACCATAAATGCCGATCCGAACGCCCGCTGCTCGCGCGGCGCTTTCCGCGGCGCTCAAAGCCGCGCCCTCCGGCCGCTGACTGTGCGGACGCAAATTGCCCGCCTCGTTCCCAGCCCAGGAAAAGTGGGCACACTGCCACGAAGTATGCACGATTCCCCGCCGCGTCCGCTTACTTCAACCAACAAGACCGCCTCGGCCAACCCATCACCCTTCCACCGGGGCGGGCCACACTTACAGTGTTGCGTTACATCATCGCGCCTGGCGCCAGGATGCCGGTTCACAAGCATGCCTAGCCACGCTATGCCTAAGTTCAGGCTGGGCATCTCACTGTCTATGCACCCGACACTTGCCAACGCTACGATTACAAGGCCGGAGACTTCATCGTCGAGGTCATCGATGAGTGGCACTACGGCGAAAATACGGGGGCGGAGCCGGTCGAACTCCTGGTGATTGACCAAATGCCAGAAGGTAGAACGACGAACACAGAGCTAAAACCATGAGAACATGCATCGAGGGTAAAAGCCGCTGGCCTCGTAAGTCGGGTTCAATAGAACACCTTGCCGGAACGGCAGCGCGGACGCGGATTGCGGCGGCTCAAGCGCTTTTTCGGCTCAATATTCTTGATGAGTGATATCCGGCGTCGTGAACACCCGTAGCTCTTTTGAAACCACATGGCTGCCGCATTCATGCGCGCTGCAATCTTATGGAGCCGCTGGATTCAAGATCCGCGAGGACCGGACTATGCTTTCGAATATTAGCGATTGTCAGGCTGTCATTTGTCCGAGCGACAGCATTCACAAAATCGTAGTTTTTCGCGGACCGTTCGCCCGAGTAAGATGTCGCCAGAACCGCTCGCTTGACCTTGTCGAGAAGTCCCGTCAAGTTTCCTAGGGTCGCGACCCATGAAACGTAATTCCTTCGGCGCTGTGTTCGTCATTCACGGTCTCCGACAGGAGGCCTTTGATAAGTCGCCGTTGCTTTTGGCGAACGAAGCATCGGTGCGCTGTTCTCAAACCGCTTCTGCCTAATGATACGCGCGGCAAGCCGCGGGTCGATGATCAGCGGGTCATCAGCGGCATTATCCAGGTTCTAAAGTCCGGTGGCGCTGGGATCGATGCGCCGGAAGTCTATATGCTCGAACAGATGCCACGTTCCGCGATCCTGCACGGCGACAAGGGTTACGACAGCGATGCCATCCGCCGACAGGTCGAGGGAAAGGGTGCGATGCCGAACATCCCGCCCAAGGCGAACCGACACTGGAAGAATTGCTTTTCGCCAGTCGTCTATATCGAAGCCGTAACGCCATCGAGCGTATGTTCTGTCGCTTGAAGGACTTCCGCCGCATCGCTACCAGATATGATCGTCTCGCAATCAATTTCCTCGCAGCCGTCTGCATCGCTGCGGTGGTCAGTTACTGGTTATGAGTCCGGACCCTAATAGCAAACTGCCGACGTCCTCCTTTTCCGTGACGCTCGCCACTCCCCGATCGTTGCCCTGTACTCGCTTCGGCCGAAGTTGTCCAGGCACGCCAGCGTCTGGAAGATCGCATTAAGGGCTGGACAAATACCCTTGCGGGGTGTACAGTAAACTACATACTGCCAGGAAGCATTTTGTAATCTCGGACGCATATTGCCTATTGTTTAGTCTTCGAGAATCGGCCTCAGCTTGCCAGCTGAGGCCGATTTTTGTGCGTTCCTTCGTTCCCTTGCATCGATCGCGAAAGCCAGGAAGCGGCCCGCCCGAATTTCGGTTCTAACTAGATAGTGCCGTTCGGCTTCGTCTGATGACGAAATCGCGATGCTGATGAAACCAGCCTAGGCGATGACGGTCCAAAATCTCCATCCAAGGGGCAAATTAGCACGACGGCAAGCGTGTGCGGCTACCCGCAACGGCCAGAACTGGACCGTCTGCTATCGGGGCATTGCTGAAGCCGCGTTACCGAACTGGAGCATCGTCCTCGACGGCGAGGTTGTGCTGCTGACGACCGACGGTCACAGCGATTTCGACGGGCTGCACTCGCGCCGGCACGACGCCGAGATCCAGTTTTCGACTGCCTGGTGCTCACTGGCGATGATCTCCGAGGATTGCCGCTGCACCTGCGCAATGCCAAATGGCCCGGCAGAGAGTGTTTATCGGCGCGGCAGATCGAATAGGTGGATCAAGGTCAAGAACCGGAGCCATCCCGCTTTTAGCAGGGTGATGCATTCGTTCGAGTGAAAGAAGGGTCGGTCGAAGCCTGGAGCTGCCGGCCTAGTTCATGGAAACGGACCTCTCGACGTTCGGTATCAGTACGCGCCATATCCAGGCACAGCCTGGACATTTCAACCTTGCGGGTCGCCTCATCAAGAGGTCGCCGAATTCAACTCAACGACCCGCGTGAGGAATTGCTCAAAATTGAAATCTCGTTCTATCGCGCTTGATTTGTTACTCATGGACGGCGGACCTCTGTCTTGACGAGCGACAGCGCTGGCCGCCCATCAGAGATGGTCAAGCGCTGTCTAATCCCGGAATGCGTTTGAGGACGCGGCTAATGATGCGGAACGAGCCACGTTGCGCGAATGTCTCAGTCGTATTGGCCTCGCGCGTGTGAGGCTTCTGCGGAGTGAGGATCGCGTGGGCGTGTTTACCGGAAGGCCCCGTTTTCACTGTGGAGGAAGCCTCCTAGTATCGCGCCCCAAAACTGGATGGTGCGCTGTACAATCGATATCAATCCGCGCCTGCGGTGCTGCATTGCTGAAAGCACGGCGCTTTTGGGTGAGATGGCGAAGGAGCTTGGAGAGCGTCATCGCGTTGAGGACGCGATCAGCTGGGACGCCTCCCTTCCGCGCCATTTCCACCCCCCAACGCATGTGATCGAGTTCGCGGATGGAATGGGCATCCGGATTGATGCTTAACATACAACCGTAATCGAGTGCCTTTTCATGCCAACGCCAATCAAGATCGAGCCGCCACGGATGAGCGTTTATCTCAACGGCAACGTCGTATTCAGCGCAGGCCTCTAGTATTTTATCGACGTCGATCTCGTAGCCAGGGCGACGCTGGAGCTGGCGACCCGTCATATGGCCCAAAATCGTCGTATGCGGGTTTCTGACCGCCTTGAGAATTCGGTCGGTTTGCTCTTTTTTCGACATTTTGAAACGGCTATGCACGCTTGCCACGACGAAGTCGAAACTATCAAGGATGCGGCTGGGATAGTCCAGTGATCCGTCAGCCAGGATGTCGGCTTCAATTCCCTTTAGGACACGAAACGACTTGCCATATCGCTTGTTTAGCCGGTGGGCCTCGTGATGCTGCTCGGTGATCTCTTCCAAGGAGAGACCTCCCGCATAGTGAGCCGATTGCGAGTGGTCAGCGACGCCGAAATACTCGAAGCCGCGCTCCCGCGTCGCTTCGGCCATCGTTTCGAGCGTTTCTGCGCCATCCGATGCGGTCGTATGACAGTGGAGTATACCGCGGAGGTCCTTGTCACGGACAAGTGTTGGCAGCTCGTGCCTTGCAGCTTTCTTTATTTCATTCCTGCCCTCCCGGAGTTCAGGCTCGATAAACTGCAACTCAAGCGCTTCGTAGATGTCGTTCCTCGGTCGCAGCAGCGACAAGTTTCTTGCCGCGATAGAGGCCGTCCGGCTTCAGTTCGTAGCCTTTGTCCTGCGCGAATGCTCGCAGCTGTTCAAGATGCGCAGATGAGCCAGTCGCAGTGAGAAGATTTGCGCCAAAATGCTTTTTGTCAGTGACGACGAGATTCAAACCGCCCGATGCTTCGAGTTTCGGCGATGTGGATTTTGTCTGAGCGACCAGCGCTAGATCGGTAACAAGTTCGCTGCCCCTTCGAAAATCTCCTGCGATTTCGACGCGTGAATATTCCGGGTGCTCGCGCTTCACAGCGGCAACAGCGCTTTCGAGTAGAGCGGCGGCCTTATGTAGATGAAGCTGCGTATCTCCGCTCCGGGCGATGGAGAGGTTCTGCAAGACTTTCGTTTGCAGCGCAGCGCCAAGGCCTTTGACCTTGCGTATGCGGTCTTCCTTCGCTGCCGCTTCCAGCTGGGCAAGCGAAGCGACTCCGAGTTCCTGATGGAGCTTCAAAATCTTATCGGGCCGGAGTCCAGGGATAGCGAAGAGTTCAAGCACTCCTTCGGGCACTTCTTTGCGAAGCTTTTCAAGACTTGGATGTGACCCCGTCTGATGAAGTTTGGTCACGAGGTCCGCAATTGCGTCGCCAATACCGGAAATTTCGGTGAGCGTGCCCGCCGCAATGATGCGATCCAGCGGTTGTGAAAGGGCGGCAAGGCTATCAGCTGCGGTCGAGTATGCCTTCGCGCGGTAGGGATTGCCGCCGCGGAGAGATGTCCGGTGCGCGTACTCCCGCAGGAGCCGGGCTACTGCTTGCGTGTCCAACTTGGCCATAACCTTTGACAAACGGAAGGGCGGGCCGGGGTTCCAGATGCGGGCTGGCCAGGATCGCGCAGGTTCCGGGCGGGAAAATCTCGCTGAATCAATGCCCAGCCAATTTTGATTGACTCACCGGCAACCAACCATGTTCATTATTTGTTCTTGTCTGTGGAGGTACAGAGTTCCATGGCAATTCCGGCCAGTTCATCTTCAATACCATTGGCCGAGCTTCGGCGGATGATGAAGGCCGCGGCAGGTGTGTCTTCGCACCGGCCCGTCCTGCCGTTCGGTCTTCAGGAAATCGACACGGCGCTTCCGGGTGGCGGCCTTCAGCTCGGTGCCGTCCATGAAGTCAGTGAAGCGGGGCCGCGCGGCGGTTATGCTGCCTGCGCCTTGCTGTTCGTGGCGGGCATCCTTGCGCGGCTGCCCGGTCCCGTTCTTTGGTGCCTGCACAGCCGCGATCTGTTCGCGCCCGCACTGGCCTGCGTCGGTCTTCATCCGGATCGGATCATCTTCTGCGAAACCTGGAAGGACGCTGAGATCCTGCCTGCGATGGAGGAAGGATTGCGTATGCGCGGCCTTGCAGGCGTCGTAGGTGAACTTAACCGCATATCGCTGACGCCCTCGCGGCGGCTGCAGCTTGCCGCCGAAACCTCCGGAGTTTCCGCCCTGATTATCAGGCGTTCCTGCGAGCATTTGAGCGAGAGCACTGCCGCAATGACGCGCTGGCGGATTTCGCCCGCGCCGTCCTTGGAAACGAGCCCCTACCGCCTGGGCCGTCCGCTGTGGCGAGTTGAATTACTGCGATGCAGGGGCGCACCGCCGAACATCTGGACTGTGGAGGCATGCAATGCGGAGGGTCGTTGCACTCTTCCTGCCGACGTTTCCGACCGATCAAATTCGGCGCAGGAACGGCGGCGCTCCAGCGCGTGAGCTGCCAATGGTGACGGCAATCCAGGAAAGCAACCGGCGCATTCTGGCGTCGGTTGACGAGGCTGCGCGCAAGCTGAAGCTCGCATGCGGGATGACAGTCGCGCATGCGCAGACGCTGGTGCCGGACCTTAGCGTTAAAGATGCAAATCCTGAAGAGGACAAGGCCGCGCTTACGCGCCTTGCACTCTGGTGCACGCGCTATTCACCGCTCGTGACCCCATGGCTGCCTGATACGATATTTATCGACGTTGCGGGCTCCTCGCATCTATTCAAGGGCGAGGCGGCACTCCTGAAAGACATGCACGCGCGGCTCGCGACCGCGCAGCTTTCCGCGCGCGCAGCTGTTTCCGATACCCCCGGATGCGCATGGGCTGTCTCGCATTACAGCAAGGATGATATTGTGTCGCCCGGACGTTCGTCTGAAGCTCTCGGCGGCCTGCCAATTGCCGCTTTACGTTTGCCTGAGCGGGACATTATTGGACTTCGCGATGTCGGGATCGAGCGCATTGCTCAGCTCGCCGCGTTGCCGCGCGCGTCCTTGCGTCAAAGATTTTCGGGTGAGGTGTTGTTGCGCTTCGATCAGGCGCTTGGTGCGGTTAGCGAGGTGCTCGTCCCCTTGATCCCGCGTGAAATGCCGCGCAAGATGCTTAAATTCGTGGAACCAATCGGCAATCCGGATGACCTCCACCGCGTTGTCGCTCTTCTATGCGACAAGCTGATGCTTGATCTTGCTGCGCGCGGCGTCGGCGCCCGGCGGCTCGATATGGTGTTTCAGCGTGTCGACAATATCGCGCAGGCCATCAGGATCGGCACTTCGAAACCGAACCGGGACGCAAAGCATCTGTCCAAGCTTCTTGCAGAGCGCCTGGTGCTGGTCGAGGCGGGCTTTGGGATAGAGGAGGCAACGCTGACTGCTTCGTGGGTGGAGGCACTAACCGAGCGGCAGATCATCGGAGCGCATGTGGAACAGGGAGGCTCCGAGGTGGACGTCAGCCAGCTCGTCGATACGCTGCGCGTGCGGCTCGGCAATGAGCGTGTGTTTCGGCTTTCTCCGGTGGAGAGCGAAATTCCCGAGCGATCCGCCCGCCGAGTTGCTGCGACCTCGCGCACCGATGGCGCGATCTGGCCGCAGGATTCGCCGCGGCCCGCGCGCCTTTTATCGCCGCCTGAGCAGGTTCAGGCAGTCGCCGAGATTCCGGACAGTCCGCCGCGCTTTTTTGTCTGGCGCAAGGTGCGGCATCGCATTGCGCGCGCTGATGGTCCCGAGCGCATTGTTGGCGAATGGTGGATATCCGATCAGGATATCGGTTTGCAGCGCGACTATTACCGCGTCGAGACAGAAGGAGGCGAGCGCTTCTGGCTTTTCCGCGACGCGCCTGCGGACTCAGGCGGTCGCTGGTGGCTGCACGGGCTTGGTGAAGCATGAGCTACGCCGAGCTACAGGTCACAAGCCATTTTTCGTTCCTGCGCGGTGCATCAAGCGCGGAGGAACTGTTTTCGACGGCAGCTAATCTTGGCATCGAAGCGATGGCGGTGGTTGACCGCAACTCTCTTTCCGGGATCGTTCGCGCCTATGAAGCGTCGCGTGTTACCGGCGTGCGCCTGATCGTCGGCTGCAGGCTTGATCTTGAGGATTTTCCCTCTGTGCTGGTCTATCCAACGGACCGCGCAGCCTACGGACGGCTATGCCGCCTGCTGACGGTCGGTAAGGCCCGTGCGGGCAAAGGCAAATGCTCACTCTTCATCGACGATGTCGCGGCATGGAGTGAGGGACTGGTTGCGGTCCTCGTTACGGACAAGCCGTCAGAGCGGCTGCCGGAATATCTACAGCGAATGAAAACAATATTCGAGGACCGCGCCTATTGCGCGCTGACGCGCCGCTTTCGCCCAGACGACGCTGCGCATTTGCATGATATCGCAACGATGGCCTGGCAGGCGCGTGTGCCAACAGCTGCGACGGGAGACGTGCTTTATCATGAGCCTGGCATGCGGATGCTTCAGGATGTGGTCACCTGCATAAGACTGAAGACAACAATAGACAAGGCTGGCTTTCTCAAGGAGAAGCACGCGGACAGGTTTTTGAAAGAGCCTGCCGAGATGGAGCGCCTGTTCAGGCGCTATCCTGAGGCTGTTGCCCGAACGCTTGAGATCGCGGAGCGCTGCAAATTCTCTTTAGAAGAGCTGACCTACAGCTATCCCACTGAAGTGCTTCAGGATGGCCTGGCCGCCCAGGACCGGCTTGAGAAACTGACTTGGGACGGAGCTGCGCAGCGTTATCCGGACGGCATCCCCGATAAGGTCGTGATGCAGCTGCGACATGAACTCGGGCTGATCGAACGGCTGCACTACGCGCCGTATTTCCTGACCGTTAACTCTATTGTCCGGTTCGCACGTTCCAAAGGCATCCTGTGCCAGGGGCGAGGATCGGCGGCGAATTCCGCCGTGTGCTTTGTTCTGGGCGTCACTTCCATCGATCCGGTGCGCCAAGGCCTGCTTTTCGAACGGTTCGTGTCCGAGGAGCGGCGCGAGCCGCCCGACATCGACGTGGACTTTGAGCATGAGCGGCGCGAAGAAGTCATCCAGTGGATTTACGAGACCTACGGCAGGACGAGGTCTGCTTTGACCTCCACCGTGACCCGCTATCGCGCGCGCGGCGCAATTCGTGAGGTTGGCAAGGTGCTCGGTATTCCTGAAGATGTTACAGGCGCGCTTGCCCGTATAACCTGGGGTTGGAGCGAGGACGGCGTCTCTGAGACGGAGCTTAAGGATCTCAATCTCAATCTTTCGGACCGCCGCCTGCGGCTGGCACTGGACCTTGCGCGCCAGCTGATGGGTACGCCGCGCCATCTGTCACAGCATCCGGGCGGGTTTGTGCTGACGCTGGACAGGCTTGATGAGCTGGTTCCTATTGAGCCCGCCGCGATGGAAAACCGCCAGGTTATCGAGTGGGACAAGGACGACATCGAAGCCCTGAAGTTCATGAAAGTCGATGTGCTGGGGCTCGGTATGCTCGGCTGCATGCGGAGAGCGTTCGATCTCCTGCGCTCGTCGAAGGGCATTGATCGCAACCTTGCAACCATCCCGCCCGAAGACCCCGCAACATATGAGATGATCCGCAAGGCCGATACGGTCGGTGTTTTTCAAATCGAAAGCCGCGCGCAGATGTCGATGCTGCCGCGCATGGCTCCGGAGCGTTTCTACGATCTCGTGATCGAAGTCGCCATTGTCAGGCCGGGACCTATCCAGGGCGATATGGTCCATCCTTATCTGCGACGCAGGGAAGGTAAGGAGCGGGTCGAATTCCCGAAACCTGAACTGGAGAAGGTTCTTGGCAAGACGCTCGGCGTTCCGCTCTTTCAGGAACAGGCAATGCAGGTTGCGATGGTTGCGGCTGGCTTTTCGGCCAATGAAGCCGATCAACTGCGCCGCGCAATGGCGACATTCAAGTTCACCGGCGGCGTTAATAAGTTCAAGGACAAGCTCATCCTGGGCATGATCGACAACGGCTACGATATCGATTTTGCAAACAAGACATTCCGCCAGCTCGAAGGCTTCGGCTCTTACGGGTTTCCTGAAAGTCACGCGGCCAGCTTTGCGCTCATCGCCTATGCCTCAAGTTGGATGAAATGTCACCATCCGGATGTGTTCTGCGCTGCAATCCTCAACGCGCAGCCGATGGGATTCTATCGAGCCGTCCCAGCTTGTCCGTGATGCCCGAAACCACGGCGTCGAAATAAGGCCCATCGATGCCAACAGATCCGCGTGGGATTGTTCGCTGGAGCCAAGCAGCGGAAAGTACCAGGCTGTCAGGCTTGGCCTGCGCCTGACACGGGGTCTCTCGGAACAAGATGGCCATTCTCTTGTCGCAGCGCGTCGCGTTCGGCCTTATCAGAGCATTCCCGAGATTGCGCAGCGCGCCGGGCTCGGCACGGGGGCGCTCATACGGTTGGCAAAGACAGACGCCTTTGCCTCATTGGGACTTTCACGCAGGCAGGCTTTATGGGCAATCAAAGGTCTGCGTGACAAAGCGCTGCCCCTTTTCGAAGCTACGGAGCAACGAGCAAAGGAAATCGTGCCGGAACAGGTCGAGGAAGAAGTCTCGCTGCCCGCCATGACACGCGGGCGCGAGGTCGTCGAGGATTACCGCTCACATGGCTTGTCGCTGCGGCCCCACCCGCTTGCTTTCTTGCGTGACAAGCTTGCCGCTCAGCACATCAGCCCTTGTGGGGCGCTGCGGACGGCGAAAGACGGGTCGCGCATGGACCGTATCGGGCCTTGTGATGGTGCGGCAGCGGCCCGGCTCGGCCAAGGGCGTCATGTTCATTACGCTGGAAGACGAAACTGACATCGCAAACCTTATCATCTGGCCTTCCTTGTTCGACAGGCAGCGGAGGGTGATCTTGGGCGCGCAGATGCTCGCGTGCCGGGGCAAAGTGCAGGCCGCGAACGGCGTCATTCATGTTGTTGCCGAGCATTTAACAGATCAGTCGGACCTGCTTCGCTGTGTAGGCGGAAGCGACGAGACCTTTGTTGTCCCTGCGGAAAAAGGTGATGAGGCGGTACATGGAGGCGGGGCCGGCTTCGAGACCCGCGATGCGAACGCGCTCAAGCCTGCCGCGCGGGACATATTCATACCAAACCTTCATATCGATACACTCACCGTGAAATCGCGGAATTTTCGGTAGTGTCCGGCCTGCGTTCACCTGATTGCAAAGAGACGAGTGCTATAAGCCATGTGTAACCTTTACAGCATCGCCACAAATCAAGACGCCATTCGCAGACTATTTACGGCGACAAGTGACGTGTCCGGCGACCTTCGCAGCATGCCGGGCGTATTTCCCGACCAGGAAGCTCCCGTCGTTCGCAACCTGGGTAGTCAACGAGAACTCATCACAATGAGGTGGGGTATGCCGCCGCCCCAAAAATTTGGCGGACCGCCAATTACGAACTGCAACACCTTATCATTGCACCGGCGCGGCTGGCTAAAACCAGACAATCGCTGCCTTGTGCCTGTCTCTAGTTTTTCCGGAATACGCGCCTGAGCCAAATCCTGAGACGGGTAAAAAGGATGTTGTGTGGTTTGCATTGTATGTGGACCGTCCATTATTCGCGTTCGCAGGGATACGGACGAAATTGGGATGGCGGCCCAAAATTGAAGCCTGTCCCGGGACCCCACCTCATGTACGGATTTGACGACAGAACCGAACGCTGTCGTTGGATCCATCCATCCCAAAGCCATGCCGGTCATTCTGACCACGAACGAGGAGTATGATGCTTGGATGCGCGCTACTTGGGACGAAGCCAAGGCGCTGCAACGTCCGCTGCCAGACGACGCATTGCAAATTGGTGGCGCGGCAGCGATAAAGAGGACAAGGCGATCAGTGCAAGCCAACTCCTCATCTAAATTACAGAGCGCCGGCCTCCTGCTGTACCGCCGAAGTGACGGTGCTATTCAAGTCCTGCTTGGCCACCCGGGAGGTCCTTTCTGGAAGCGTAAGGACGAGGGTGCGTGGAGCATTCCGAAGGGATTGATCGGGACCGATGAGAACCCGCTTTCAGCCGCGCGGCGGGAGTTTGCCGAGGAGACCGGGCACCGTCCGGACGGCGACGCAATTGCGCTCGGCAATGCGAAGCAGCCGGGCGGCAAAATAGTTCACGTATGGGCTATGCAGGGTGACTGGGATGCAAACGATCTCCAAAGCAACACCTTTGAAATGGAATGGCCGCCGCGATCAGGAAAGCGTCAGACGTTCCCCGAGCTTGACCGAGCGGCATGGTTCGGCCTTGCCGACGCGAGGGTCAAGGTTCTAAAGGGTCAGGTGGTTTTCATCGACCGATTGGTGAAGGCTCTCCAGACAAAAGGCGCATGATTATTTCTTGCGCGCTTTTTCGCGCTCAAGAACAACATCTTTAGCTCGCTTGTCGGCGCGCAGCCCCAGATATACGGGATGCCGCATCTCGCCAGAGCGTGTCCACTCGGTGAACTTCACCTCGGCCACCAGCGACGGTTCGACCCATGTGGTTGCGGCCTCATCTTTGACTTTTGCTGGGAAGGGAGACTTAGCGGATTTTAGTTTCATGAGTTTGCCGTAGAGTTCCTCAAGGGTCTTGTGACTGAACCCGGTGCCGACATGGCCGATATACCGCCAGCCGTCATTTTCGTGCAATGCGAGGACCAGCGCTCCAAAGAAAGGCCGCGTCCGCCTGGGTGCCGTGAAGCCTGCAATGACAACTTCCTGGCGTTTCGCAGTTTTAATCTTGAGCCAGTCAGTGGTTCGACCGCCCGAGATGTAGGTGCTTTCGGCACGCTTGGCCATGATGCCTTCGAGGCCCTTCCGCTCCGCTTCCTCAAAGAATTTCGTGCCGGATGTCTTGCGGTGACGACTGAAAGCTATGAGCTTCTGGCGCGGCAGGATTTCCTTGAGGCGCTTCTTGCGTTCTAGTAGCGTAAGCCCACGTAAATCTTGGCCATTCAGAAACATAATGTCGAAAGCGCAGTAGAGGAGCTTTGCCTGGCGACGAAGCGCATTCTGCAGCAGCTGGAAATGTGAAACTCCTTCCTTGTCCAGTGCGACAAGTTCGCCGTCTATCACGGCGTCGCCTTTTACGCCTTCAAGCGCCTTGGCGACTCTCAATGTAGCTGTGGCTGATGACTTTGCCGTTGCGGCTATACAGGGCTGACGCTTTCCGTTCTCGATTTTAGCGACCATGCGAAATCCGTCATACTTGTCCTCGAAAACCCACCCGGGATCATCGAACGGGCCATCGGTCAAAGTGGCAAGCATCGGCTGAAGACGCTTTGGTAAGGTCGATGTCCTGGCTCATGGACACCCAGCCGCTTCGAGAACGTTGCGAAACGTGATGGAATACCGAAGACTTTCCACTGCGGGAATGCTGTGCTCCCATTCGGCACGCGAGGGACCGCGCAAAAGATAAATCGAGCGAGGCTCTGCAATGAGATTACGCCGATGCCAGCGACCGACTGCTTTCAGCCGCAGCCGGAAGGTGCAAGGCGAAAGAAGCGAGATGCCAACGACATCGCCGAATACCCGGCGATCTTTATGCCACCCTATGGCAGCCCCAGGGGAGTATTCGGTGATGAGAACCTGCTGAAGGTCTCCGGCCCCGATACCAGCAAATCTTTCCGCCCGCGCGCGAAAGCCGGAGAGGAATTCCGGAATATCTTCAGTTTTGGTCAACCCGCCGCCGTTAAAATCATAGCGCCAGCCGAAGGACACGACCCGGCGCTTTCCGGTAAAGCCGTGAAATTGAAACTCGCGGAAAGGCAGGGTCTTGATACGCTGCAGAAGGAATTGCTCCTCCTCTCGGTTGAGAAAATCAGATTGGTACTTGAAACCCTGAGGAAGAGAGTCGTCTTCGAAAAGATCAAGCGTTTGGCTATCGCGTGGCATGCGATGGTTTCCGGGTCGAGGTCTTTGCGGCTACTTTGCGATCGCCGGATTACCGTGTCCAGGCTTCGCCGCTGCTTTTGCGATCCTGAGGCGGTCATGGAAATGGGAGCGGCTCACGTCGTCGCTTTCCCTGATGCGGCCAGCCTTGTCACGGCGGATGTAACGTTTGTCGCTCGCGGCGATCAGGTTGCGAATAATTCGCTCGGAGGCTAGCGGGGGAGAGCCGATGACCATAAAAGAGCTTTCCGGCGTGCGCCCGCTGCGCTGTTACTTATGTAGAGGTTATTTGCCTCTGCGTCCCTACGGCCGCGCCAGAAGCTCGGGCAAATGGCTTGGTGTTGGCGGTCCGTGAAAGGATTAAATCGGCAGGTGCAATGGCCTGTCATCTGTCTATGCATCTCGCGCTCTGGTGTGTGCGCCCGCAGGAGTGATCAAAGGCTATCGACCGAACGTTTCCGTTTGTCAGCAAAACCAAGCCACGCGAGAGGGAGTGCGACGGCACATAAAAAAGCCATAGGAAGGAATGCCACTCCTCCAAACTTGGCGTAGAGAATACCTGACAACATGGTCAGCAAGGCTGTCAAGCAACCCGAGCCAAACGCGTAGGTCGATTGACCGGTTGCTGCCAGACGGGTTGGTACGAGCGCCTGCATCATGCGCATCGAGGCGAGATGAAGCATGGCAAAGGTAAACCCATGCAACGGCTGGATAATTGAAAGTGCCAAAACGGAGGTCGTCAAGGTGGCAACGGACCACCGCACAACGCCCGCCGCGGCCGCCAGAATGGCCGTCCCTCGCGGCCCGATCCGGTGGAGTAGAAAGGGACCGATCAGAAAGAACACCACAACTTCCGCTGCTACGGCTTCTGACCAGAGGATGCTTACGGCCGAAGGCTCGATTCCGGCTGCGCTCCACCAAATCACGGCGAATGCGTCGTGCATGGCATGGCTGCCATAGATGCAGGATGTAACTAGGATCATCATACGAAAGCGGGAGATCTGAAAGAGCTCCCTAAGCTCGCCAATCAAAGAAATCTGGCCGTTGCACGGCGAAGAGCGAGCAACGACCGGCGGTAACAATGCGGTTGAGGCGGCCGCTACCAGGAGAAGCGACAAGTTCATCCAGATGATTGGCGTAACATCGGTTCGACTTACCAGCTGGCCGATCGTCAGTGTGCCAAATATGAAGGATAACGACGCCGAGCCCCGTATCCAGCCGTACTCAAATTCCTTACCTGCTAACCGCGGTCTTGCTGCGTTGACCGACAACGCGTCGGCGAGGGAAGTCGTCGGCGCAAGAGAAGCGGCCTGGATCATGGTTACAAAGAGCAGCCACACGAAAGAGTGCGCCCACAGTAAAGCGGCGGCAGATGCAGCTGCTAATGCGATACAAATTGCAAGAGAAAGGCGCAGCGAGCTTGCTCGATCTGCAAACATCCCAATCATCGGTCCGGCGAGTAGACGCGTTAGCATCCCGAGAGCGAGCACAATGCCGATCTGTTGCGAGCTTACGGCTCTCGTTTCGAAAAATCTTGGCCAGAACGGCGACGCTACGCCGAAAGCGGCGTACAAGGTGGCATAAAGAAGGAGGTAGGCGGCAGGTGCACTAATGCGCACGGCCTGTGTGCCGGAGATGCGCCAGTCTGATGAGCGTGTCGGACGAAGCGAGCAGACTGACTGCTGAGGCTGCGGTTCTGATCAGGTTGGAAGCACCGAAAGTACGTTGCGTTGCCTTACTGCATGGCTCTCGGCGGCTCAGATGAGCCATAGATCTTGAAGGCAGGCAGAACTCCTTTAGTCGCCGGCTAATTCTGCAAAGCCTACGATTGGCTGGGTCCATAGGTCGTAGCTTCTCTCCGCGGAGCTGGCGCTGCCCATTGACTGAAGAGTGTCAGGCCAGCCGCCAGACCGGCATTCTGAATAACCTTCGTTCGTTGGCTCGTTCCAATGACGCAGGTCTACTAGGATAGGCGAACCCGCTACCGGTCAAGCACTCCATCAAACTTCCTAACGAAGTGCGCAGATCTGAGGAGCATGATAACGCCCCAGCGTTAGGGTCAGCAATTGATTTCACCGCACGTGCGGTAGTTTGAATCAACCTATTCCGAATGCGAGGCGTGCAGGGCGCTCCCGACGAGTTTTGATGAAAGCTTCGGCTGCTCTAACAAGGTCGAATGGGTACCGTCGGTTTTCGAGACACGTTGGGCCTCGCCCTTGACGAACCAATCTCGGAATTTGTCCGGATCGATCAACCTGCCCAATTGAGCACCGAGCGCGCCAAGCTCGACGCGGAATTCGATCTGCTCCACCACCGCACCGCCTTCGGCTCGGTGAGCTTTCCCAGGGCGCCTACTCGGGACATTTCGCTGGATATGGCCAGTCGGCAGTCGATCGCCGCGTGGGATCCAAGCTGTGATCTTGGCTTTAGCCTCTTAGGGCCCGCTTCCATGCAATTGCAAAGGCCGATTGGCAGTCGACGGCCTGAATCGATCGCCTCCGACGCCTCGGCGTTCGTGTCGGTATGGCGGGATGACAATGGGATTTAGCACACCGCCAATGCTCTAAATTGATGCCGCAGACATATAAATCCGACTGTGTGATATTAAACAATCAGAACAGCAAAGTTGCAACATAACGTTGGCTTCGGGGGAAACCCTGCATTACGCGCATTCAACGGCAACTTCGAACGGTTCCGACTGGCAGTCCCTGCGAGGTCACCTCTTGCAGACCGCGCTTGGAGCCAAAATGTTCGACATCAAGTTCGGCGCGGCGAAGGCGGCTGCCCTGGCCGGTTGGCTAC
The DNA here is from genome assembly GCA_963807355.1 of uncultured archaeon. Lineage (GTDB taxonomy): Bacteria > Pseudomonadota > Alphaproteobacteria > Rhizobiales > Xanthobacteraceae > Nitrobacter. Next base: position 27,770 of record CAWEBX010000023.1, on the reverse strand, counting down.
ATGATCTCGGAAAATACTCGGAAGCCTCCCGGGCATGGCCCGAATGGGGTCGATCATTCGACCGCCGGTGCGCAGCAGGTGTTACAACTTGGTGTAAACGGAGACAAAGGGATGGCCGAATTAATAGCGCTACGCTAACATCTTGGGCGAGGATGCAAATTTTCAGAACATCATTCGTCGATAGAACCGGCTACGGCCGGAAAGGAGAAGGGCTTCCGGGATCGAGGCCCGGACGCCAAGCTGCGGCTCGCGATGGAGAACTGGCAAGCACCGGTAATCGTTACCACCAACGTGCAGCTGTTCGAAAGCCTTTCCGCTAACCGAAGTTCGCGTTGCCGCAAGCTACACAACCTCGCCAATGCCGTTATCATTTTGGATGAAGCGCAGACAATTCCGCTCCACGTCCTGAGACCTTGCGTCGCTGCGCTTGGCGAACTGGCGCGCAATTACGGATGCAGTATCGTGTTGTGCACGGCGACACAGTCTGAACGCACTTTCTAGGAGAATTCGAGATTGATGCCGAACGCGAACTCGCGCCCGATCCGGCAAGGCTGCATCGCAGCCTCAAGCGCACGACACCCGCTGGCAGGCCCGCGCAAATGTCGTCGGACAACTCGGCGTCACGGCGAGGGATGAGTGGTTTTGCTTGACGGGTGATCTGATCTCTTGTCGCCACCACCCAACTTCACCCTTGCCGCATCTCATCCATGCGGCGGGTCAACGCTTATTGGCAGCACCCGACGCCCCCGCGAAGGGGGGGCGACCAGATCGTAAGGACACGGACATCGCCAACAAAGTGTTTCAATCCACGACCCCGCGCAGGGGCGACGAGCTGAACGCGCTGCAGCCGAACCAGGACATCAAGTTTCTGCTCGAACATCGAGCCCGAAACTCTCGAACAGATGGACGAGATCGGCGTCGCCGAATCCGGTTCGCTCTGTTCGCGGGGCGTGGATTGAAACACCAAATTCCGGATAGCGTTGAAGGCTTGGGGCACGATCTAGGCGGTGGTCTGGTTCACGGGTCGAAATGGAACAACCGAACAACTCTAATGCGTGTCGCTCATCTAACTGTCCACCATCCGTGCCATCCACCAGTCGAAGCTGGCTCCCAGGCGGCACTCCAGGTGCGGCCATCAATTCCCACTACGAAGATATCTAGCTTGTCCTGTCCTCGTGAGACGGCCGAAATCGGTGTTCCGGGGTTTGCACGTCCCCCTGCAATTTCCCACCAGCCATGCCAGCCGTCGGCAAAGGACGGCTCCCACGCCGCGCTTCGAACAATGCCGCCAACATCTGTACCAAAGATGTCAATCTTGTCTTGACTGCGAGACACCGCGTGAATGGTCGCGCCAGCGGGAAAGTGAACGTTCCCAATTACCCAGCATCCTCGCCAGTTCGGCGAGACCGTAGGATCCCACGCCGCCGTCCATACGCGACCATCGGTGCCGACAACGAAAATGTCGAGCTTATCGCGACTGCGGGAGACTGCCGTGACTGCGGCCCCTGGCGTAGCACGTCCGCCAGCGATCTCCCACCAACCGTGCCAGCCGTCTGCGAACGCTGGTTCCCAAGCAGCGCTACGCACGACGCCACTAGCGTCAGTGGCAAACAGATCGAGTTTATCGGGACTGCGGCACACGACGTGTATGGGCGCGCCTGGAGGCAATGCCGGGGGTGGGGGCGAAGAAATCGGCGGATCGCACGGCCGAAGAAGAAATGGTCAGTCCTGCGGCCGCCAAGCCAAGCGCATGTCGTTCTCTTCTACGAGATGATCCATGTCTGGACGCCTTCTTCATTCCCGCGCTCGCGTGCGCGGGAATGAGATCGCATCATCATAGCGATGGCCCACAGCCACTTCAAAGTCATTGCCGGAAGAGAGCCCGGTTCACCGATCTTGCCGTCGTGATCATCGTTGCCGCGGCGGCATTGCTGGTACCGCTCGTCATCTAATATCCGCGTAATGAGCCAAAACCCGCGCCTTCCAAGACAGCCACATGGACGGAACCTCGATCCCTCCGAGAGAATGCAGAAAGCTGATCTTCGCCCCTTCGCGGGCTATTGAAACGTCATCTAGGTTTCCATCCCGCCCTTTCGAACGGGGCGACGCTTCCACTTGGTCAGTTCCAAATCAAAGTTTCAATCTACTCCCAGCGAAGGAGGCGACTGTGCTCTTGAGCATCTCCAACATCGCAATGCGTCACGAGGGTCCACTGCATTCATGGTGGCCTCTTTGTGGGGAGGATTGAAACGTATCGGGCTCTGACAGTGTTTGTCGCCCCTTCCGCGAGGTGTGGATTCGAAGCATGCCGATCCGGTTAGAGCTAGCCTGCCTAGAGAAGCTCCACGATGCTGTCCTGCGCACCGAAGTCCCGGACTCGGCCTGAGTCGCTGACTCCACGAGGTCAAGCAGGACGGCTACCGACTGATCGTCTATCGCGAGGGCAAACGGGTGCGGCTATTCACCCGCAATGGCCACGACTGGACGGATCGCTACCCGCGCGTAGTCGAGGCCGTGCTGGGGAAGGGTCCGCATCTACTACTGAGTTCAACCGGCTCCGGCGGGGTTTACAATGGCTTGGCAACGCTCGGCAAATAGGCCAGCAGTCCGATCACGCCACTTCGGCCCGCAACTTGGCCCTGATCTCCGATATTTCGTCATCGCTCAGCTTGGCCTTTTTGGCGATAATGTCGGCCATCGCGGCGAAATACTCTGCCCTGTGTTCGGCTAGGTCGCGTTGCCCCTCCAGCGTCTGCACCAATTCCTGCAGCGCCGTGTACTGCTCCAACAGCGTGACCGCTTCCCGGCGCTTGCCGCTCCGCAATGGCGTGCGGTTCGCCACGTCGGGGTCGCCCAGCTTACGGCGGTGCTCGACATAGGTGTCCCAAACTTCGCGCGGATTGTTCAGGCGCTGTCGCTCGTGCGGCTTCAGGGAGCTGCGCCAGTCATCGATCTCGTCCCAGTACGGCAGCAGGCGAACGACGGCGGCGCGGTCGTTGTTGTTGAGGAAAGCGAACCCGCTCTTTTTTAGGAATTCGTTGGTGGCGCGAATATAGAGTGGCGTTGCGGTCTTGCCGCCGCTGGCCTTCTTGGCGTGCTTGGCACCGATGTAGAGCGCCAGTGCGATCTGTTTCCAGCCGGTCCACGTCAGCTTCGGCTGTCTCGACGAGGCATGGATGGCCATCGCTGTTCTCACCGTCGTCAGCTCGTCGGGAACTCAGGTTAAATCCCATGTCGCGCACCGACTGCGCGTCTGGCGTTGGGCAACAGCTCGGCAAAGTCGTTGAGAAGATTCGAGCAGCAGATCAACGAGTTGCAGGTTGACGCGAGGATCGCCACCAAGCGCGCCGAACTTGCCGAGCTGCACGCCGAAGATCAGTAACGCCGCGCCGCCGCAGGGCAGCCGGACGAAGGACGCCCAGATTATTGACCTGCCGAGCCCGTTGAGGGCGCGCCATGGCTGACGACCGCCTGAGCAACGAAGGCGCGAATCCTTACGCGGCACGCGACCGTCGCCGACCTGAAAGCCGATTGCGCCGAGCTGTCCCGGTTCTACGCCGAGATGAACCCACCCGACCGCGGCGTACCTGCTCCGCCGCCTTGTTCGAGGTCGATACAACCTCTAGTATGCGAGCAAAAGATGAGTTTGGCGATACAACCAAATTCGATCCAAGTTCCGTGGCCAGAGAAGGATATTCTAGGCCGTTTCGTGCCAGATAAGCCATTGATGGGATTGATCTATTTGGCGCGACCGAAAGCGAGGCATAATCACTTAGCTGGAGGTATTATCGGAAGACGGCTGTAAGTCATTGAGGGGATAGCGGTATTTCAGCCGGGCAGGGGGATCGCGGATTTTGAAATGGAACTAAAGTTCCCGCGCGGCGGCGCTGCCGGTATAAAAGCAAATCATTCTACGACTAGGGGTCAAACAGTGGGGTTATTCCAAATGCCAAGGTATCAAAACACCCCTCAGAAGCACAACCTGCGCGCGTATTGGAACCTGAAGTTCCGCCGCGACAATTCCCGGAATACAACCGGCGGTATTGGACGAGCTGAACGCCGAGGAGAGGATCGAGTGGGTCAAATTCACGACCCGGATGCCGCCGGACTGGTTTCCTCCGGAGACGTGGGGAATGCTGGCGCAATTGTGCCGCCACATCGTTCAAGCGCGCTGGCTTGGTGCCGCTTTGCAGGAAGTGCGAGCCGGGTTGCTCGACCGCAACCGATGACGACCAACTCGACCGGATCGAGAAGTTGATTCGGATGCGACGACCGCGAGGGACGGGCCACGACGAGCTTGATGATCAGGATGCGCCTGACCAGCCAGCAACGCCTGTCCGATCCCCGCGTGGCGGATCGAGCCCGGCTCAAGGACGAGCATGTCGACGAGACGCCATGGGCGAGCAGGTTGCGGCAATGAGCATCAATATCTGGAACGGGCCGAGGCGCAGCTCAGCCTGCAGCAACGCTACCAGATGATCATCTCGCGGGAGTTGCAGGCGTATAGTAAACTTAATACCCTCGGTTGATAGCAGGATCGGTTTAAATTTGGCACAATAGCGTCATAAAATGATTAACAGGCGAGTTTTCAACTCGGGGCGGTTTTGACGTTCCATCACTGAAACGAAGTCCCAACGCAAAGTGCTTTTAATGACACAAACACCGGTTTCTCAGGAACACCCAACATACCTGTCTTTCGAACGAAAGTGGTACAGGAGGGAGCAAGGAATCGGTCGCCTCAAGCGGCTAATGCTCCTGCGGAAAAGGGGGCCTCGGTGGCTGTGGCGTCTGCTTGCCGTAATCGCCATGGATATCCTGCTGGCGGCCGGGGCTTGGGTTGCCGTCGCAAACATCGTCCAAAGATAGATAAGAAGCGCATGGGCCGAGGCCAAAAATTTGTACCAGTATATAGGCAGCTTGGTTCAGGACCAGACATGCGACAATTATGAGGATGCCACTCGACGCTTCGAAACCGTGCATGCGGAGAACGACCGCCGCGACGAGAGCAATCAGTATTGCGATGGGCGCAAGGACGAAGACTTTCAAACGCAAGCCTACGCTTGCGCCGATCAGCGCGCTGGCGGCCATTAAAGCAAGAGCGATATCCATTCGAACACCGCCTCTTGGGAGACCCTTAGCGATCTCCCGGTCCGGAAGTTGAATGTCACCTTAGAAAACTTCGTACTTTGAACATAAAGTCAACTCCGGTTAGTGAGTAAATCACTCTTAATCAAATCTTTGTGTAAACTAGCGCGCGTTTTCCCAACCTCCCTCACTCCGTCACACCCCGTCGGGGCCGGACCGGCACCAAAGAAGGCGCAACGCCTAGGCTAAATTCCCCCTGGCGGGGCGTTAACGAGCGATTTGATTCAGGAAGCGACGTGTTCGACTTGAAAATCTCCGTCAACGGGGAATTTAGCGAAAATGACCTACCCGTGGTGCCGTTTGGGCCTTGGGTGAGCCCGAAGATTATGGAATTCCCTGTGATAAACTCAGCGCCGGGCCGTCTTCATCAGCTGCCCGCCTTTTGTGTGTGAATCCTCAGAAAGGCCCCTGAGTCGTTCACGGGTCTTTTTTTAGTGGCCTCGCCGGGCTTCCAACGGCTTCTATTTCGTGACTTAATGTCCGTCACGAAATAAGGGAGCCCCGAATGCCCCGCCATCCTATCGGCGATCAGGCGATGACGGATGCAGAGCGCCAGCGGAAACGCCGCGAGCGTCTTCGCCAAGCCAATCCGCCCAATCGCGACGCCATTAAAGTGACGAGTTGTGCGGACCGAACGCGCCTCGCCAAGGCGCGCGCGGAGATCTGGCATCTCGAGCGGCAACTCGCCACGCAAACGTATCAGCGGTCAGCTATTGAGGCAGCAGAGGCGTCGCAGGCGCTGGACGACGCGAAAGCCGAGATCAAGCGGCTGACGCAGGAACTACGCATCGCTCGAACCGAGATTTTGTGGCGTAGCGACGAGATCGAGAAGCTGAAGGCGAAGATCGTTAAGCCCGTCAAGGTGCCGCCGCTCGATCCCGATAGCGAGGCGGCTCGCCGAATCGATGCGCTTAAGAAGAAGAATAAGACCTTGCAGGCAGAGGCGGATAAGTGGCTCATGAAACTGAAGACGCTGGTGCCTGCCGGGGTGAAGACCAAGATTGCGAAGGCGTTGACTGAGCAGACGACAAGCCCGCAAAACCGGCTTGACGCGCTTCAGGCATGGAACGGGCTAGGCCTCAACAACATCGGGAAGTAAAATGAAGCGGACCTTACTCGCCCTCGCCTTCACGCTGGTCGCGTCTCAAGCGCTCGCGCAATCGCGGCCCTACTATGATTCAACCTACTACGATTCGTCCGGACGCGCTGCCAGGCGCTCCACGACCGACTGCCAGGACTCGAGTGTCTCGATCCGAGCGTGTCGGCTCGCTCGTCCACGAGCGGGAATCGATCTACGACTTATGAAAAAACCTTTGAAGAATTGCTCCTAAAAGGGGTCACCATGGCAACCTTGGAGGGCGGCACGGTTCGACGAAGCCAGTGGGACGACGCAGCACCGTAGGCATTAGCGGCCCGTCGTGACCCTGCCAACGTTGCGACCGCGCGAGTCATAGATCGTCGTCTGTCTTACCGCTGGTCGTCTCGCGGCTGATGACCCGGCCACGGCTGTCGTAATTGGTGACCGCGCCGCCGCTGTCGGTTGCGGAGCGGCCGACGACATTGCCGCGTAAATCGTAAAACGTGCGCTGTTGCGCCGAGGCCGCGCTGGTCATCAGCGCGAGCGTCAGCAGGGTGAGCAGGATGTTGGTCATGGCGATTCCGCTTCTTCATCGTCCTCATGACCCTCAACGCCATCTGCAGCAATGTCACGCAGCCGCCGCGTGCATTCAGTCAATGCCTGCACCGCTTGCGCGCCAGCCGCCTGCGCTCCAGCCTCAACGGCCACTTGAAGCACCACGGTAAGAAATGCCTCGTGCAACTCGTCCCACGCCTCCCGCAACGGCTGCGTTCGCTCTCACTCCGCTGTTGGCTTTGATGCCTCACCCATAAATCGCGTTCCTCTTCGCGGCTTGGTCTCGGCAGCCCGCCGAACCTCGCCCGGAGAGGTAGACAAAACACCCGGCGTCCCTTCACGCAACGGACAAACCAATGGCTGGTGGAGGAGGGCGGGCCGAGGTCGCGCCGCTCGACGCCGGGTAACGCCGATCATGTTTTCTGTTACCCCGAACGTTACCCCAGAGTCTCGACAATATCGGCAGTCACCTGCTCGATCCTGCATCAGCTTGATTTTATAGGTAATTTTGGTGAGCGCGGAGGGGACTTTGAACCATCGACCCCATGATTAAAAGTCAGTGGCATGTCCTTTCTAATCAAGGGCTTAGACTTCCTAACCTGTCACAAACAGATTGTTTCTCTTCGGTGGCATTCGAGTGTGTTCGGGCGTATGATCCGATGGTTGCACCCAATTTGCACCCAAATATCGGACCCATGACGTGCCCGCAAGAAACTCACCGCTCTTCTGATCCCCACTTCGGCACCCGCGAATGGTACGACGCCTGCTGCCAGGCCTGATCCTACGTGTCGGCACTAAGCGCCGCACTTGGCAATTCCGCTATCACGCCGGCGGCTCCTACCACCGCAAACCGCTCGGCCATTTCCCGGCAATGGAATTGGCGGATGCCCGCGAGGCCGGACGCAAGCTGATTGGTCGGGCAGAAAAGGGCGTGCCAATCGAAGTATCGGTACCACACCCACGCGGATCGTCAGCACTCACGCTCAGCGCGCTGTTCGACCGCTACGAGGCGATACGAACCAGGGAAGGCCAGCGGACCAAATCGCTTCCCGAAGCGATGAGGTCGCTCCGGCGAAATCTGAAACCCTGTCTGTCGCTGCCTGCCGACCAGTTTGGCAAGGCGGACCTACGGGCCGCGCGTGACGCCATGATCGAGGCCGACAACGTCATCGCCGCCAACCGAATGCTCGGCTACCTCGGGCCCGTGCTGAGATGGGCGTCAGAGGAGGACCTGATCCCGGTCAATTTTGTACCGGCCATCCGCCGCGCGCCGGAGGAAAAGCGCAGCCGAGTGCTGACCAAAAAGGAAATCGCCACGATCTGGAAGGCCTGCGACGATCTCGGCAGTCGCGAAGCGGCAAAGAACTTCGGCCGCTTGGTGAGTTTTCTGCTGGTGACAGCGCAGCGCCGCGACGAGGCGGCCTCGCTTCGCTTTGGCGATATCCTCGATGGCACATGGCGACAGGCCACCAACAAATCAGATCGGCCGCACAGCCTCACGCTACCGCCACTCGCGAAGTCCCTGGTGGGTGAGGGTGGGGCGCAGGATTACGTTTTCGCCGGTCGCAGCGGCAAGCTGTCCGGCTTCTCGAAACTGAAGGCCGAACTCGACAAGGCGTCCGGTGTCTCGGACTGGCGGCTGCATGACCTGCGCCGCACCGCGGCCACCAACATGCAGGAACTGGGCATCCGCAACGAGGTGGTGCAGTCGATCCTCAATCACGCGGTGCCGGGTGTTGGAGGCGTCTACCTGCGGTCCGAACTTGAGAAGCAAAAAGCCGAAGCGCTGGCGATGTGGGCCGCTGCGCTCGCGCGGATCGTCAAACCGATGCGGGTGATCGCATGAAAAACCGCAAAGATCTGAGAACTGAAACTCCGCGAGAAGGGAAAATGGGTGAAAGGCAAAGCGTTGACGCTTGCCACGTTACTTTTGGAACACGGCGCCGAACCGACGAGACTTCTCGAGCCAGAGTTTGATTATGGCGGACAGACGGTACGCATTCCAGCGGAAGCTGTCGATTACATGGTGGCTGTGTTGCTATACGTGACCCCAAGGCCTCGAGGGGGGCGGCTAAAGGAATCGACCTTGCATGCTCGTATTCTTACGGATTTCTTCGGAATGCGCCAGCGTAGGGCCGCACAGATCGTAGCGAGCAATTCCGGAGAGGACGAGGAGGCCATTCGGTACGCGTTGGTCGTTCGTAAAAAAACTCGGCCACGCAAGCCTCGGTCACCCAAGTCTGGGTCTGCCAAGCCTCCGCCAAGCAAGCCGCGCTGATAGTGTGTGAAATTGAAGCCTTTTTCACACAGTGTGTGCGAAAAATTTCTTCACACACAGACTAATGCGTTGGGTTTTTTGCAGGTAGCTCTTGATCGTTTCCGAATGCGCCCGAACAGGCATGGGACAACGATTACATGGCGACCGCAGACGATATCGCCGAGGGCTTCTTGCGTTATGGCGATCTCCAAAAACTTAAGATCGTCAGCTCGCGCAGCGACCTGCATGACAAGCAGAGAAACCTGGGTTTCCCGCTTCCTATAAAAACGGGCCCAAAGGTCGCGCTGTTTCTCAGGAGCGAAGTAATCGAATGGCTACTGGGGTTTGTCGCCAAGCGTGACGCCGAACAGGAACGCCGCAACGCCTGCAAACTCATCGATGCGCCAACGGCTGAAGGACACGCGAAGCGTCACGCTCATCTGAGTGCACAGGGGAACACGCGCGAGCCTCAAGCGCAACGACAAGCCGCGGACAGCGGCACAATGAGCACGCTTCGGCTACCCGAGTTAAGCGCTGGCTGATGCAGAAGCAGGACGACGCTGACCGCGACGCAGGCCGATCTCCTGTTCTTCCAGCGCTTCCCGCACCAACAGCACCGTGTTCGACTCGCCCAGTTGAGCACAACGAGCTTGTAACCGCGTCCGGCCGGCAGCCGGCAACCAACATCGTGAGGATGCAACATGCTTCAACGAATGTCCGCCGAGATCATCTTTCTCTCAACGGACGGCCCACTGTCCAGCTCATCCAGAAACTGCTCGAGATCGACTACGACTTCGAGGTTCTCAAGTGGGATTGGCACGACGGCACCAAGCTGGACACCACGGTCACGGTCAGGGCGATCACGGACCGCGATGCGTTTGCCTTCTTCGATCGTGTACAGGCCATCGTCGGCCCGCTTGGTGGCGACGTGATAGCGGCCGACCTTGTGTCCTCGCCGCCCCCCAGCAGTTGCCGCCCTGCAAGTTACCGCAAACGCAGACCTTAAGCCGGACGAATTGCGGTGCCGGTTAGCGCCGCAGTCGGCGCGCCGATGACGCCATCATCGGACAAGCTCGCCCCGTTGATACCAGAACTGGCGCCGCTGTTGCGCATGCTGGGCTCTGGTTCGCGGGTGAAGCTGAAGCTGGTAGAGACCCCGCAGGGGGTCAAATTGGGGACATCCACTTATAATAGTCCTCTATAAGAGGATGTCCCCAATTTGGCGTCAGATACCGTTCCGAAGGAAAGCGCTCCGCGGTGCGGTTGGCCTGGATTGACCCGGTCAAGGTTCCAGACCCCCGCGGGAGGCTCGAAGCCGCGTTAGCGGAACTCGACCTGTTCGAGTGGATCGGTCGTGGCCGGTTAGGATCCGCGACGAGCCGTATCTGGTGCGGACGGCGAGCGGGCTGATGCTGCGGTGGTGGTAACCGGAAGAAGACCATCATGATGGTGCCAGGTGGCTATGTACCAAACAAATCCGCCGTCGATCGAGCAGCAGCCCGCGGAGGATGATCATGGCGTCGTCGGTCGAGATCGAGCCAGAGTCCGATAGCCGATGCGACCGCCGGCATGATGGATCAAGCTGGCCCTTCTCTTCAGCGGTGCAGAGGTCATGATATGTTTAGCCCACCTCCCCGCACAGCAAGTGAGGATGCCGATGGTTGCGAGAAGCAGGGGTATGCGGCTGCGACCTATTCGTCCAACGGCGAGGCTACCAACGTCTGCGGCTACAACATCCAGAGTTGGCCCCACCCCGCGGCAGGGCGAACGCTGCCTTCGTAGCAGGAGCGACGTTGGCGGGGGCCTGCACACCCGATTTCCAGTGCCACCCCGAGATGCAATGCCCGCACCAGGCGGGGTACCCCCTGCAAGGCGCCAAAGGTCGCCGGCGACGGGCAGGCATGGTGAGTACGCGCCCTAATCGCAACTGAACATGCGCGAAGATCCGGGTCGTCGCCGATTAGATGGTTGCCGTACTGGATGGCGCGCCATGTCTTGGGCTTCCCATCAGCTTGGCGAGCTGCCGCTGCTTGACTTGTATTTTCCCGTCTAATAAGGGGCCGTGCGTGCTCATAAAATAGCAGGTGTTCGTACTTAGCTTTGCAAAATCCGTCCAATCCGGACCAACCCTTTTTAAATACACGATTACATCGACCTTGCCCTGCACGGGTCCAGTCCGTCCGTCGCCGGTTTCCTTCCGACAGGTGCCGCCCTTAAAGCCGCAGACCCAACCCAGGCTTCGGTCGTGAGGAGGCGAGCAAAAGTGCGGCGATTTTCTGTGCCGCTGTCATGGGTTGCGCGCCAGAATGCTTAATTTGAAAAGCAAGTTTTGGCTGCTGTGCGTATTTTGATTGGATGCTCGGCGTGATGGCATTGATGTCCGTGCCATCCATCATGGTGTGGAGTTCGCCATTCGTCAGTCTCACGTGGGTATATGTCACATAGCACTCGCAGATGGACGAGCGGTTTTCGGCGGCATCCCCGGAAAGGCGCTGGCTTCTTCGAGGCAAACCTGCCGGTGTCTAACGATCTGTTCATGATATCGCCTGTCCGCCTCCGTAAGGCTGCCGTAGTCCGGTCGCGATTGAACGACGGTGGCGGCCAATGCGCGCAATCGCGCGTCATTGATTTGTTCGAACGTCGGGCCGCTCCGGGCTGACAACCGTCTGCGCATCGGCGTTCCACGTTGTCAGACTGGCGAGCAACACGCCGACGATGATTAGCCGATACATTTTGCGAACTCCTTTTTGATCCGCGACCGACGAAATGCGCCGGTACAGGCGCTGTCTGTGCTGAATGCCCTTACTCTTAGCGGCCGAGCCGCTTATCATTTCTGGCCGCAGGGCTTCGTGAAACGCACGCCAGAAATTTGCGGAAAACCGCCAGTCCAACCGACTTCGGCATCGGCGTGCTGGCGGCCTTGCGCAGTGAGGTCTTCGGAACGCCGGTTTCTGATTGGGCAGTGCGGCATGCTGCTGGCGCGGTGCTATTGTCGGGGCGAAATCGCTGCTGAATTGCTGCCTGATTGGCCTTTTTGGTCGAATTCAGCCAGCGGTATTTTGAAGAAATTCAAAAAACGGATGTGGCAGTGGGGTTTCTTTTTGGTGAGCGCGGAGGGACTCGAACCCTCGACCCCATGATTAAAAGTCGTTTCAGAGCATATTTGCCAACCCTTTGACGCTCCACCGATTTCTCAATGTCCACAGCACAACCGATTGAGGTGATTGGAAACCGTTGACCTAAGTCAGGAAACCGTGTGTCTTCCCTCGGAAGCGGCATGTCGCTGTCGGTGTGGACATAGCGTGGACACGGAGAAAGCCTGATCATGGCTCAACGGCTCACGGACGCAATCGTCAAGCGGCTGCCCCTGCCGATCCAGCGGCAACAAGATCCACTACGATTCCGATGTGGGCGGATTTGGCGCCCGTGTCACCGCGGCCGGGGCAAGAGCCTACGTCCTGACGTACCGGATCAGGGCAGGGCGGCAGCGGCGCTTCACGATAGGCTCGGCAACCGAGTGGCAGTGCACTGCGGCCCGTGACGAGGCCAAGCGCCTCAAGCAGAGCGTGGACCAGGGCGGCGACCCGCTCGGCGAGCTCGAGGACGAGCGCGGCGCAGCGACGGTGAACGACCTGTGCGACCGGTTCGAAGCCGAGCACCTGCCGCGCAAGCGGGAATCGACGCAATCCGACTACCGGCGCCTGGTCCGGCTCTACATCCGCCCTGCGCTGGGGCGCATGAAGGTGGCTGCGGTCGCGTGGTCCGATATCGACGCCATGCACCGCCGGATAACCAAGGCGGGCCATCCGTACCAGGCCAACCGGGTGATCGCGACGGCGAGCAAGATGTTCTCGCTCGCGATTCGCTGGCGCATGCGGCCGGACAACCCGGTCAAGGGGGTCGAGCGAAATCAGGAACACAAGCGCAAGCGCTATCTGAGCGGCGAAGAACTGGCGCGGCTCACCGAGGTGCTGGCGGCCCACGAAGACCGCGAGGCGGCCGATATCGTTCGCCTGCTGCTGCTGACCGGCTGCCGCCGCGGCGAAGCAATGGCCGCGCGGTGGGCCGACCTCGACCTGACGGCCGGGATCTGGATCAAGCCGGGAAGCTCCACCAAGCAGCGCACCGATCACGTCTCGCCGCTGTCCGCGCCCGCGCGGCAGCTGCTGGCCGAGATACGCGCGCGGACGGATTCCGAATGGGTGTTCCCGGCCGATAGTGCCCCCGGCCACCGGGTCGCGATCCAGAAGGATTGGGTGACGATCTGCAAGGCCGCCGGGATCAGCGGGCTGCGGCTTCATGACCTGCGGCATTCGTTCGCTAGCCAACTGGCGAGCGGGGGAGCCTCGTTGCCACTGATCGGCGCACTGCTCGGTCACAGCAACCCGGTTACGACGCATCGCTACGCCCACCTGTTCGATGATTCGCAGCGCGCTGCAGTCGAGCGCGTCGGCACCGTGATCGGCAATGCCGCTAGGCCGGCAAAGGTGGGCAATTCGTGAACCCCGGTCCGAAATGGGTGGTTCCGCCTGGTTATCGCGGCCTTGCGGATGTCCTGCAGGAGTTTGGCCACGACATCACTCGAGATTGCCTGGTGTCAGGGCAGTGGCAGGCGTTCAAATTCGATGTCTGCACCGGCGGTATCGAGCCTGTTCGGTCTTCGACGTGGTGCGCATTCACCGGCCGCAAGTGGCTCGAAGATGCCAGAACCGATCATCTTGTTATTTCCAAACCGAATGGTCGCATCGAATTAACCACCTTTGCTCTTGTCATTCAGCCAGCGCCGCAGCACCTGCCGAGAAAGCGAAAGAAGCGGAAAGCGCCGCAAGGCGATCGCCTGGAGCAGGCGCTGCTCAATTGCTATCCTGGCGGGACAGACGGGATTCCGACCAAGGCCGTTCATCGCAATGTGCGCACGCGGGGTACGTCTATCACTGGGACGGGTTGAACACGAACCTGCAGGAGGTTGTGCTCTCGTCCGCTATCGGCGATGGCGCGACGACGAAATGGGTTGACCGCGACTACAGCAGGTGGAACGGCACCGATCCGCACACGATGTCGAGTCTGCGACGCATTCAGAACTACATTGGCACGGTGAAGCCGCCGGCATATCCGCTGTCGATCGATCCAGCGCTTGCGGCGGCTGGCGCCTCGGTGTTCCAGGGCGCGTGCGCCTCGTGCCACGCGTTCGGTGGCGCGCGCACCGGCACGCTGATTGACACCACGGAGGTGGGCACCGACCCGCATCGACTCGCGATGTGGACGCCTGCATCCGCTGCCGCGTACAACGCCTACGGCAACGCGCACCCATGGAAGTTCTCGCACTTCCGCAGCACGAAGGGGTACACATCGGTGCCACTGGACGGCCTATGGCTCCGGGCGCCGTACCTGCATAACGGATCGGTCCCGTCGCTCGCCGACCTGCTCGAGCCCGTCGACAAGCGCCCACGCCTGTTCTGGCGCGGATACGACGTCTTCGACGGTACGCGCGTCGGTTTTGAATCGATGAGCGCTGAAGCGAAACGGATCGGCACGCCGTTCGACGTAACGAAGCCGGGCAACAGCAACGCCGGCCACACATACGGCACGATGCTGGCCCCTGATCAGAAGCGCGCGCTGCTCGAGTGACCTGAAATCGCTCTAGATCTGCGAGCGGCTCAGGCCGGGCGGTGCGCCGCGGCGACAATCGCACCAAACTCCGCCGGTGAAATGGTTCCGGCATTCATTTGCGCAAACGCGTCCATGGCCGGCTGGTTACCGTGGATCGCGCCGAACATCTGTTGCATCGGCGGCGGCGGCGGTTCCAGCGTGGCGAGCTGACAGGTGAACTCGTACGTCCCGAGCACATGCTCGTCGCGGCTGCGCTGGTAATCGCCCATCGCCTCGTCAAACGGACGTGAGCCACGGAAGGTTTCATCCAGCGCGGTCGCGCAGCGTTCAGCATCTCGGAACGCGTCGTTGATGCCCTGCGCGGTGATCGGGTCGCGGTTGTACCCGGCGTCGCCGACCAGCGTCCAGCCCGGCCCGTACGGCTTGCGAAAAAAATTCTGGACGGCAGCGCCCGAAAATGGGGCTTCACGCCTGGCGCGCCTGCACACGATCTGCAAATTCCGGGGCGAGATCGAACAGCTTCAGGAAATTGCCCTCCACATCCCTCTTGTTCGTTTCGAACTCCGTGTACGGCCACCCTCCAACGGTCATCGTCAAGCCGTCGTGGGTTGGGGCGGCTGCGAACCCGCGATACGGGCGGATGTAGGTTTCGAATCGATCGTCGACGGGAAGATTGCTCCAATAGGTGTAGTAGGCGGCGAGCAGCGGCGGCTTTTCGTTGTATCGTTCGGGCCGGACGGCCTCCGCGACGCGTGAATATCGTCCGTCCGCGCCGATGACGACCCGGCCTGCCTCGCGAATCGCCGCTCCGCCTGGCGACCGGCCTTGTATTCCAACCACGCGTCCGTCTTCGACGAGAATCTCCTCGACGGTGAAACCTTCGCGAATCTCGGCACCGGCCTCTGCGGCCGCGTCGACAAGCAACTTATCCAGGACGGTGCGGCGCGGGCAGTACGCGATCGGAGACTCTTTCGTGCCGGGCGTTCCGGAGAGCGTAACAGGACCGAAATCGTAGGTGTACGTCTGAATGGGCGGACAGCCGGTCGCCGTAAGGCGATTGAGAAGTCCCCACCGCCTGAGTGCGGCGACCGCGAGCGGCTGCACCACGTGAGTCGATACCGTGTCGCTCGGGAACGTCGCGCGATCCACCACGAGCACTCGGTAACCTTTTCGAGCCAGTAGCATCGCCAGCGGCGAACCCGCGCAGCGCGCGCCTACGATAATCGCGTCGTATATCTGCGGCATTTCAGGGACCCCTTCCGAGTCAATTCCATTCGATGACGGCTTCTGCTTCTACCACAGCGCTCGAACGGCCGTGCAGTCAATCGTCGACTGGTTGAGCCGCCGCGATTCCAGGAACCGCAGCATGTCGTTGTTCCGCCGCGCCACCGCTCCGCACCACAGCACGGAGTAATTGCGCGCGTCGATCATCGCACCATGTTCGACCAGCATCTGGACCGGACCGGTTCGAATCGCGCCCGTCGCCGCTTCGAGCGGCGTCATCGTGCTCTCGCGGTTGCGAATAATGCCGGCGCGAAGGCGCGATGGCGCGTTCGGATCGACTCCGCTGCGAAGCAGCCGCGCGGCATCCGCGTAACTCGCAACTGCCGTCGCTTCCGACAACGTCATCGTCCGGCCATCAAAGCCGCGAGGAAGTCCGACGGCCGCGGCGGCCAGCCACACGACGCAGAACACAACCCACACCGCCGGAGGAATCGCGACGGCGAGCAGGAACCATTCGGCAGGCGACCGCTTCATCGGAACCATTGATCGAGTCGAGGCGAAAGGAGGTACGGATTCACGGTCGTGTGTTCAAGCGCGTCCTCGCGCAGCTGCTGCACGAGCGCTCTGCCGGCACCGGTTGTGGGAGACGATTGCTGTTTCACCAGCCAGTCATCCACAAACACCCACTCGTTCCGGTCATAGAACGTCATCAGATTCATCTGATAGTGAAGCCCCGCGGTCCGCACGAGCCACCCGGAGGAGGCGACCGCCAGGACGAGCGCGAGTGCAGCCATCTGCTTTCGCGGACCCACAGAGTCGGTGCCGCGCTGGGTGTCCGCACCGGAACTGCGAAGAAGGAACGCCACAGCAACAAATGCGGCGAGCGCGTAGAACACCCCGGCAGGACCCATGATTTCGTCCTTGGTGTAGCCATAGCTGATGACCGCGTTGGCGGCAATCACGGCAAGGGAGACGAATACGAGCTGGTCATCCCGCTCGAGGGGTAGACGCCGCCACAGCCGGGCGCGGGTTGCGACAAACGATCCAATCGCCGCAGTCGTCACGATTGACGACACGACGTTGACGATCGTGCCGGCGGCGATCCTTCCACGCGCGATCTCCGCCGGGATCGTCCAGATGCCTGCGCGAGGTTCCGAGAACAACACCGTCAGGATCGACGAGACGACGTTGTACGCGTAGAAGCCGTACGGCCACGCGCCAAAGCGGCGCTGGAGCTCGTCGGGACCCACTTGCCGCAGGCCGAAGCCCGAGCTGCGCTCCGACAAGGCGGGAACGCCGGTGCGCAGATATCCGAAACGCAAGGCCAGGTACCCAGCCGCGAGAAGTGTCACGACGAGGAGGGCACGGCGCGAGATGCCGCGGGCGCCTGTCAGCCGGGCCGCGACGATCACGACCCAGACCAGCAGCCCGGATTCCACCGTGAATGCCGCCGCAAGAAACGTCAACGACGCCGCGATGTCGACCCACCTTCCGCCTTTCGAGCGGGACAACACCAGTGCCAGCAAACAGAACGCAACGACCTCGAGCGAGTGGTTGACTGGATAGGCCTCCCACACCGTTCCCCTGAACGTGTGCAGCCCCATCAAGACCGTCAACGCAAAGAGCAGCGCGGCTACGCGGGCTCGCGAATTGACCTCGAGTGCGAGCAGGAACAACGCGAACACGACGATCACCATCGCCGCCTGAAAACCTTTGAACGCGAGAAAGTAATGACCGTGTGAGAACTCGAGGAGCGCCTGGATCTGCGCCGCGCGCAGCGGACGGAAATAACCGGCGTCGGTGGCGCCGGCGGCGAACGCGGCGACTACCGAGGGGATGCGCTGCGCGTCGAGCAGCGGCACGAGACTGTCGGTGACCTGCAGCGGAATCCCCAGGACGCTGTAGCAGACAGTCGCGGCCATGATCACGGTGACGGCCCACGCTATGAGCCTCGAGCGGCGCGGACCCCCACGGCGGCGCGGACCTTCCAGGTCCGCGGGCGAATCAGCGAAGCTCACGCCACAGCTCCAGCAGTTCTCGAAAGGCGCGAACAATCACGCGAGGGTTTCCACCGGTCGGCTGGCCGGTCTCGCGAGGATAGTGATGGACCCCGACCTCCGTCACCGTCGCGCCAAGCTTCCGCGCGCGCGCCAGCATCTCGACGTTGATCAACGCGCCAGTACCTGCGAAGCTGCGGAAGCAGCCGTTCGAGCAGATCGCGGCGGTACACCTTGAAGCCGCAATTGACATCTCGCACCGGGATATCGAAGAGGAATCTGGCCAGACGGTTGTACATGAATGCGTACAACCTCCGGACGACAGGGTCGTGCCGTGCGATGCGGTAGCCGCTCACGATATCGAACGTGCCAAGTCCCCGGAGCAGCACGGACAGTTCGCCGAGGTCGAACTGGTTGTCGCCATCGGCAAGGACGACGAGCGGGTAGCGCGCCGCCGCGAAGCCGCTGCGGAGCGCGGCGCCATACCCGCGATTGACTGGATGGTGAACGACGCGCACGCGCGGATTCTCGGCGGCCAGACGATGGGCGATCGCTGCCGTCCGGTCGCGACCACCGTCGTCGACGACAATCACCTCATAGCAATCGGTCACGCCCGCGAGCACTGCGACCGCGGACGTGACAGCGTGTTCGATGTTCCCCTCTTCGTTGTACATCGGAAAAAACAACGAGAGGGCGTCCGGAGATCTGATCGGGTCCGTCAGAGGCCGCTCATGTTGCGGAACCTCTGCACGCGCTTGCCCTGCACCTCCGCGGTATAGATGTTCCCCTTGCTGTCGATCGCCAGGTTGTGGAGGTTCATGAACTGCCCGAGATTGGTTCCGACCCGCCCGCCATCGGCGACGATCGCGCCGTCGCTGCGCCGCACGACGTGGAACTCGCCGTTCGGATCGTCGGAGGCGACGAAATAGCTCTGCGCCGCGTCGGGCCACAGCATCGTCGAACCAACGGAGCCGGGCAGGCCGTCTTTCAACACGATGTATTCGCGCACGAACGTCCCGTCCTTGCGGAACACCTGCGCGCGGTTGTTCCCGCGATCCGAGACGAAGACCAGTCCGTCCTTGGTCAGGCGGATGCCGTGCACCGGGTTGGCGAACTGCTGCGCCGGCGGCGCTTTCGGATCGTAGGTGAGCTTGTCGTCCGTCGGCGGCTTGCCGTAGGCGCCCCACATCCGCTTGAACGCGCCGGTCGCGGCGTCGAAGACGATGACGCGGTGGTTGAAGTAGCCGTCGGCGACGTACAGCTCGTTGGTCGCGGGATCGACCACCATGTCGGCGGCGCGTCCGAGCTGCGTCGTGTCCTTGCTGTCGGTCATCGGGCCCGACTTGCCGATCTGCAGGACGAACTTCCCGGCGCGCGTGAACTTCAGGACCATCCCGTCGGTCATGCCGTTGCCGGCCACCCAGACGAAGTTGTTGTGATCAACGAAGACGCCGTGCTCGTTGGCCGGCCAGTCGTACCCCTGGCCGGGCCCGCCCCACGCCTGCACGACATTTCCTTCCTGGTCGAACTCGACAACGGAAGGCGCGGGCTTGCAGCACTTGACGTTGGGCGTCGTCGAGGCACGCTTTTCGCGGGCGTCGAGGGTGCCGGGGCGCTGGTTGACCCAGATGTGATCCTGCGCGTCGACGAAGATCCCGCCGATTTGACCGAAGATCCACTGGTTCGGCAGCGTTTTCGGCCACGAAGGGTCGATCTGGAATTTCGGGATCGCCGGGTCAGCGGTGAACGCCGGCCGACCCATCGCCAGCGCGATGAGGCCGATGAGCGCGATGTTGCGAACGAGCCTTGCCATCAGTGCCTCCTTCATTGACGAGACGAATGGGTGGGATTATACGTATGCAGGCGAACATTTCAGAAGGAGAGGCGATGAGCAACATCACCCTGAGGGTGAACGGACGCGCACACACCGTGGACGTGGAACCCTCGACACCGCTGCTGTACATCCTTCGTAACGACCTCGGCCTGCAGGGGCCGCACTTCGGCTGCGGCCTCGGCCAGTGTGGCGCGTGCACGGTGATCATCAACGGCGCCGCGGTGCGCTCGTGCATCACGCCCACCTCCAGCGTCAAGGGCGAGGTCACCACGCTCGAAGGACTGGCCCAGAACGGCAAGCTTCATCCGCTTCAGCAGGCCTGGATCGACGAGCAGGTCCCGCAGTGCGGCTTCTGCCAGAACGGTCAGATCATGACCGCCAAGGCGATGCTCGATAAGAACCCGCACCCGACCGACGAACAGATTCGCCAGGGGATGGCCGGGACGTTGTGCCGCTGCATGACGTATTTCCGCATCCAGGCAGCCATCAAGCGCGTGGCAGGGAGGAACGCATGATTCGCCGCGACTTCCTCAAGACGTCGGGCATGCTCATCGTCGGCGTGAGCGCCGGCGCCATCGTCGGGCCATTCGCGATCGACGTCGACGCGCAGGCGAGGGGTCTCTATCCGGATCCTGATTACCACCAGCTCGATTCGTGGATCGTCATTCACCCGGACAACACCGCGACGTTCTACGTCGGCAAGACGGATTGCGGCCAGGGCACCGGCACGTCCTTCCGCCAGATGATGTCCGACGAGCTCGACATCGCCTACAAAGACACGACCTGCGTCATGGGAACAACCGACATCACCGTTGACCAGGGTGGGTCGGGCGGATCGGACGCGATTCAGACCGACGGGTGGCCGATGCGCCGCGTGGCAGCGGAGGGGCGGCGCGTGCTGCTCGAGATGGCCTCGCAGCGGTTCGGCGTTCCGGTCGCGGGGCTCGCGGTCAGCGATGCGGTGATCACGGTGAAGGCGGACCCGACGAAGCGGATCACGTACGGCGAGCTCGTCGGCGGGAAGAAGTTCAACGTGCCGTTGACCGGCAACAACATCGACGCGACGACCGGCGTGGCGAAGGTGAAGCCGGTGCAGGAGCTGAAGATCGTCGGCCAGTCGCCGCAGCGCTACGACATCCCGGCCAAGGTTGACGGATCGCTCAAGTGGGCCGTCGACGTGAAACTTCCGGGAATGGTGCACGCGCGGAACGTGAAGCCTCCGGTGGCCGGCGCGAAGCTGGTAGGCATCGACGAGTCGTCCGTGCGAAACCTTCCCGGCTTCGTGAAGGTGGTGAGCAAGGGCAACTACGTCGCGGTCGTGTGCGAGCGCGAAGAGCAGGCGATCGCCGCGGCGAAGCAGCTGAAGGCGACCTGGCAGAAGCCGGCCACGCCGCAGCTGCCGGACGGCTCGGACGGCCTCTTCAAGTACATGCGATCGACGACGCCGACGTCGAGCCAGACGCCGATCAACATCGGAAACGTCGATGGCGCGTTCGCCAACGCCGCGAAGATGATCGAAGCCGACTACGAGATGCCCTTCCAGGGGCACAACTCCATCGGCCCTGCGCACGCGGTCGCCGATCCGTCGAACGGCCAGATGACCATCTATTCCAATGACATGAAGTCGTACGGCATGCGCAACGGCGTCGCCACCTTCCTCGGCATCCCGCGCGAGCAGGTGCGCGTCATGTGGATGGAAGGGCCGCAGGGCTACGGCCGCACCGCCGCGGACGATGCCGGGTTCGAGGCGGCGTACATCGCGAAGGAGCTCGGTCGCCCGGTGCGCATGCAGTGGATGCGCGACGAAGAACAGGCGTGGGACACGAAGGGCCCGGCGTTCACCTTCAGGATCCGCGGCGCGCTCGACGCTCAGGGCCACATGACCGCGCTCGACTACGCTGCGCGATCCGCCGACTACAACCACCTCGGATACAACGAACCCGACACCGTGCTGATCGCGCAGCTGTTCGGACAGCGGCGCGACAAGCCGGCAGCGGGCAGCTCCGCGTTTCCGAATGACATGTACGAAATCCCGAACCGGCGGACGCTGCTCGAGGTCGTCGGGCTGCCGCTCGTCTGGGAAACGCCGTTGCGCACCGGCAACCTGCGAGATCCGAACGGGCCGCAGTCCACCTTCGCGGCCGAGTCGTTCATCGACGAGATGGCATTTGCAGCGAAAGCCGACCCCCTCGAGTTCCGTCTGCGGATGCTGATGGCAGGCACCGGCGAGGACGGCGGCTTCAAGCGCGCGCGGTCGATCGCGGCGCTCAAAGCCGCGGCCGATAAATACGGGTGGCAGCCGCGGCCGGCGCCGAACCCGAATCGCGGCACCGGCGACATCTTGACGGGACGCGGTGTCGCGTACGCGTTCCGCAACCAGACGGTCATTGCGCAGATTGCCGAAGTCGAGGTGAATCGGAAGACCGGACGCGTGTGGGTCAAGCGCGTTGTCGTGGGACACGACTGCGGCCTTGTGATCAACCCCGAGGCGCTGCATCGCACCATCGACGGCGCCACGCAGCACGGCATCAGTCGCGCGCTCTACGAGGAGGTCGCGTTCGATACCGAAAAGGTGTTGAGCCGGGATTGGGTGACCCACCCGACGCTCACCCATATGGACGCCCCCGCGCAGATCGACGTCGTCCTGGTCAACGGCGACCCGAATCCGAACCGCCCCGACCTGCCGCCCTACGGCGCCGGCGAGGCGGCGATGAAGCCGATGATCGCTGCCGTCGCCAACGCGATCTTCGACGCGACGGGCGTTCGCCTCCGCCGGGTGCCGTTCAGAAAGGAGCGGGTGCTCGCCGCGCTCAACGCCGCCAACGTGTGAAGTACCGCGTCCTCGAAACCCCCATCGGAGGCCTGCTGCTCGCGCGCGATGCCGCAGGTCTCCGCCTGATTCATTTCCAGAACGGACGGAATGTCGAGCGTCCTGCACCCCGGGTGGGAGCAGCGAGACGACGCGTTCGACGACGTCGGTACGCAGTTGATGGAGTATTTCGATGGGCGCCGCCGTCAATTCGATCTACCGCTGGCGCCCAACGGCACGCCGTTCCAGCAGCGCGTCTGGAAGGCGCTGCTCGATATTCCCTATGGCGAGACGATTTCGTACGGCGAGCTGGCCGCGCGCATCGGCCGGCGGTCAGCGTCCCGCGCGGTCGGTCTCGCCAACGGCAGCAACCCCCTGCCGATCGTCATTCCCTGTCATCGCGTGATCGGCAGCAACGGCAAGCTCACCGGCTACGGCGGCGGGCTGGCGATCAAGGAACGTCTGCTGGCGCTGGAGCGCGGTACCCGCGGGCTGCTCGACTCCCCATGAAGACAGAGCGCGGCGGCCGATGGTGAAGAACAGGCCACCCTCGTGGCCGAGCGTCCACATCCATCCGAGCTGCGCCAGCCATCCCTCGACGGTCCAGTTGTCGTTTGCCGGTGCAAACACGTCGTCCGGTTCATCGCCAAGGACAGCGCTCGGATAGCTCCTCACGTACTCGACGTTGTTCTCGGCGAACCACCGCTGTACCTCGGCGAGCGTGTGGCAGTGCTCTTCCGGATGCTGATACTGATCGCGAAGCCACGCCTCGCGGCGAGCCGGCTCGCTGCCGCGCTCTCGCAAGACCGGATCGAACGGGACGAAGCGGAATCCCGACAACCTCGCCGCGACGCGACGTAGCCGCGACGGCACACGCGCGAAGGCGTTATAGACGCCGAGCACGATCATTCCGCCGGGGCGCGCCAGCGTCGCGAGACGCGCGAAGGAGGCGCGCGGGTCGGGGGTGTGGTGCAGCACTCCTGACGAATAGACAACGTCGAACGCGCCCGCCTGCAAGCCGGGCGTGCGAAGATCGGTCTCGACAAACGTCACGCGCTCGAGCCCGAAGCGCCGCGCCGCCGCGGCGCCGAGCAGCAGCGACGCACGCGTCAGATCGGCGCCGACAACGACGCGATCGGCGCGTGCCAGATATAACGACATCTGGCCCGTCCCGCAGCCGATGTCGGCGATCCGCGCATCGCCGGGAATCGCTCGATCGAGCAGGCGCGCGAACACGCTTCGCTCCGCTCGTTTTCGGAGGGCCTGCAGGCTGTCGCGCGCGGATATCCCGGAAAGGGCGCGTGCTGATAGAAGCGCCGGACCGCCTCGGTGCGGCTGTCCATCGATCAAAAGATGGCGTAGATGAACGGCGCCAGCGCCTCGACGGTCGTCGCGAGGATCAGGATCAGACCGAATATGCACATGAAGACGGCCAGCGGCAGCAGCCAGCGTTTGCCCGAGTCGCGCCTCGAGAGTCCACGGGCGAGATCCGCAATCGAGCTGCCCGCGGTCGCGAGCATGATCAGACGGCGCCTGATGCCGCTGCGCTTTGCGAGCATGCAATCTCCTCCTCGAGCGGAACCGGCCGTGCCGACGCGCGCTTGGTCACGCACGCCGAGCCGGCGACGAGCATGTCGATCCCGGATCGCCTGAACGTCGAGTAACCCTCGAGCGCGCGGTTGACGATCGGCTCGCCGGCGACGTTGAACGATGTGTTGAGCAGCACCGGTACACCCGTCCGCCGCCCATAGGCTTGGAGCAGTCCGCACAAACGCGGCGCCATGTCGCGATCAACGGCCTGGAGCCGCGCCGAGCCATCGACATGGGTGACGGCCGCGAGCGCCGACTGCCATTCGGGCCGCACCGGAAAGACGCCAGACATGAAGCGCGCCAGCCGCAGACCGCCCGGCGGCAGGTCGAAATAGCGGTCGGCCGCGTCGAGCGTTGTGACCGGCGCGAACGGCCGGAACTCTTCTCGGTACTTGATGTCCCGATTGAGACGGTCGCGCATCTCGCTCGAATGCGGCGCGGCCAGAATGCTGCGATGGCCGAGCGCGCGCGGGCCGAACTCCGACGCGCCGTCCATCCAGCCGACGATGCGGCCGGCGGCGAGCTCGCGGGCGACGCGATCGAGCAAGGCTGGCTCGTCGAGCTCTTCGACGACCTGGCCATCCTCGCGGGCGGCGCGTGCGAGCTCCTGCGCGTCGACGCGCGGACCCCAGAACGGATGATCGGGCACGTCCCGGTCCGCGTTCCGGAAGTAGATGCGATCGGCATAGAGCGCCGCGCCCAGCGCGCACCCGGCGTCGCCTGGCGCGGGCGGCACGAACACGCGTTCGAATCCGGATTCGGCGAGGATGCGTGCGTTAGCGAGGCCGTTGAGCGCGACGCCACCGCCAAGACACAAGTCGCGCAGTCCGGTCTCGCGCTGGAGGGTGCGCGTCATGTCGACCAGGGTGTCCTCGAGCACGCGCTGGACGCTCGCGGCGCAATCGGCGAAGCGGCGTCCTTCGGCGGTCTCGAGATCGATCGGGTCGTACGCGCTGCGCGGCGGCCCGAACAGATCGATGAACCGGGACGAATACGATCGAGCCGCGGTGGTGTGGTATTCGAAATACTCGGACGCGAGCACGAAGGCGCCATCCGGCGTGCGACGAATGAGCTTCCCCACCTGCTCGGTCATCGTCGGACGGCCGTAGGCGGCCAGGCCCATGACCTTGTACTCGTCCTCGTTGACCGCGAAGCCGAGATACGCGGTGAAGGTCGAGGTACAGCATGCCGAGCGAATGGGGGTAGCGGATCTCACGGAGCAGCGTGATCGCCGCCGGCGCATCGTGGCGGCGTTCGCCGTGGCCGACGGTCAGGGTCGCCCACTCGCCGACGCCGTCCGCGGTCAGAATCGCCGCTCGCCGCGTCGGCGCGGTGAGAAACGCGGCGGCGGCATGGGACGCGTGGTGCGACGTGAAGAAGATCTTCGACCGCGGCACGCCGAGATGCGATGCGACGATGCCGCGTACCCATACCTTTTCGCCGAGCGAGTTTTTGATCGCCTGCGGAAACGAACGCCACGAGCGAGGAAACGATCGAAGCGCGCACGTCAGGATGCGCTCGAACTTCAGCATGCTGCGTTCGTAGAAGACCACCGCATCGAGCTCCGCCGGATCGATCGCCGCCTCGTTCAGACACCATTCGATCGCACCTGCCGGAAACCCGGCGTCGTTCTTGTGCCGCGACAGCCGCTCTTCCTGGACGGCGCACACCGGGACGCCGTCGACGACAAGCGCGGCGGCCGAATCGTGATAGTGGGCGGAAATGCCGAGGATCTTCATTCTCGTACTGACTCGTGGGCGATTCGATGCGGTCGCGCGCGATCGGCACCCAGCCCGGCGACTCGCGCCTCTCGGCGCGGCGCGCCATCCACGCGAATGGTGGAAGAAGAATGAAGTACTGAATCGTCAGCATCGCGGTGCCGAACACGCCGGCAATGACCGCCGCGAGGCGCAGGTACCGTTTCCACAGGCGGCTCGCACGTGCGCGCCACACGTGGCGACGGTACGCGGCCGGTGAGATGCGCGCGAGCTGCGTGTAGGTGTAGTTCATGTGAAAGACTTCGTCGCGCAGAATCTCTTCGAAGATGGCGCGAGTCGGTGGATCGTCGTCGACGACCTCGCGATAGATCGCGAAGCGGCCGGCGGCCGCTTTTTCCGCAATATGGAGAAAGGCGAGCAGACGATGATCGGGTTCGCCCTCGATGGTCAGATCGTCGAGCCCGTGGCCGCCGGGAAGCGGCGTCGCGTTGAACAGCCCGCTGAAACGAGCGGAACGGGTACGGAGGAGAGCCGCGCTGCGCTGACGGAACAGATCGGCGTGATGCAGCTCGTCGATCGCGTGCGCGAGATAGAGGCGCCGCAGCAGCGGATCGGGCGTCAGCTCCGAGGCGCGCAGGATGTCGCGGCCGCCGTCGCCTTCGACTTCACCGAACGCGATCAGCTTGCGCACGCGGCGATCGAAGTCGCCCCACACCCAGCGGTGAAGCGGCTGAAGCATCCGATCGACGAGCGCGCCAGGTGACGCAGCCATCTCGAAGGCGCGAAGGTAGCATAGTGTTGCGACCCTGTGAATCAGATCGCTTCGTCAGTTCCGCGTGCGTCGCAATCCGAAAATACGGTTACGCGTTCCGTCGCTGAGCTTGCGGTCGCAGCGATTGGTGTCGTATGCATCGCGATTGCGATCGGCGCGAATCAGCGCTGGCTCGATCGTCATTTCCTTCCATCGTTTCTCTGGCCGCGTCACTGGTACACGCTGATCGAAACATCCGTTCGCGTCGGCCTCGGAGCACTTGGCGCGTGGATCTCGACCGGCGTGCGCACGCGTGCCGGCCGGTTCGCTCATCGTGAGCCCGCGCTCGCGCTGAGCATCGGACTTGCGATCGGGCTCGCATTCGGCGCTGGCGAAGTCGCGCTGAAGTACGTGAAGGTTCAGCCGGCAGAATGGCTGTTCCCCGACGAAGAACCGCGACGCCTGCCAGACTCGCGGCTCGGATGGACGTTTGTCCCCTCGCGCTCCGGCCACAAGACGATTGGCGGGCGAGACATCACCTATACGTTTGACGCGCACGGTTATCGCGTTCGAAGCCTGGATGAACCGGTCGATCTCGAACAGCCTTCGATTCTCTTCGCGGGCGAATCGGTGATGGTCGGCGAAGGACTGACGTGGGACGAGAGCATCGCGGCGCAGGTGGGCGCCGCACTGGGCATCCAGAGCGCAAACATCGCCGTCCACGGCTACAGCACCGATCAGGCGTACCTGAGGCTCGAACATGAACTTCCGCGCTTCCGCCGCCCGGTCGCGGTGGTTTCGTTATTCATGACGGGACTGTTCGGCCGGAACCTCGATCACGACCGCCCGCATCTCGACCCCGGACTTGTGTGGCGGCCGGCGTTCCCGCGCGCTCGCCTGAGGGCGCTCGCGCAAGTGTTCGTCCCATATCGGACCAATGCGTCAATCGACAACGGCCTGCGAGTGACGCGCGAAGTGCTTCGCGCGACCGCGGCGCTCGCCGCGGCACGTGGCGCGACGCCGATCATCCTCGTGCCGCAGTTCGGCCACGACGACGAACGTGATCAGGCGCTTCGGCGCAGCATTTTCGACGGGACGGGGCTAGCGTACGTGTTCGTGGAGATCGATCCGGCCTGGCGCATCCCGTGGGATCGCCATCCCGACGCACGTGCCGCCCGCGCGATCGCGGAGCGGGTCGCGGC
>CAWEBX010000022.1:0-142091 GCA_963807355.1 uncultured archaeon | reverse complement strand
AAGCCGCCGAAGGACCAGGGTGGGACGACTTCCCGGACGGCCTTCGCGCGGACATCGAAGGATACCTGGCTGGCCTCAACCGTATCCGCCGCAACAAGGCCGGACAGCGCATCCGGCCCTGCAAACCATCGACCATCACAACACGACGGCGCGAACTCGTCGCCGCGGTCAGGATGGCGGTGAAGGTGGGCGTCCCGCTCGCCAGCCTGACCTCATTGAGCGCGCTGATCCATCCCGATGTCGCCGAGAAAATCCTCGACGGCTATTGGCGCAAGGATGGGGAAATTCCCACGACCTATACCATCAATCTCAGCTGCCGGTTCGTTGCCCTCGCGCATACGATCGGCGGCTTGATGAAGATGCCCTCCGGCGGCTCGGAGACGCTCGGTTCGCGCTCGAACAGCACCGCGAAGACGGAATGACCCCGAAGAACCTCGCCCTGATCCGATGCGTGCTGACGGACGAGGTCTGGTCGCGGGTCACGAAGCTGCCCGATCAGCTCATGCGACAAGCTCGGCTGGAGCGGCGTCACGCGCCGGTCAGGGCCGCGGTCCTGGCCCAGATCGCGGTCGCGGTGGCGATCCTGACGGTGGCGCCGGTCCGGCTGGGTAACCTTGCCAGCATTCGCCTTGGCGAGAACCTGATCAAGCCGGGAGGACCGCAGTCCAACTATTTCCTGACGCTTCAACAAGTACGACGTCAAGAACAGGATCCCGCTCCAGTTCAAGCTCGACGAGATCGGTCACGACGATCATCAATGAGTACGTGCACGACTTCCGCCCCGCGTTGATGCGCGGCAGCAACGCGGATTGGCTGTTCCCCGGCGAGTCCGGCGAGCACAAGGAAAAGATCTCGTTCAGCACCCAGATCGTCGACCGGGTTGAGAAGTCGACCGGGCTGCGCATCACCGTGCACCAGTTCCGCCATGCGGCGGGCGCGCTGATCCTCAAACACCGTCCCGGCGAATACGAACTCGTGCGGCGCCTTCTCGGTCACAAGAGCGTCCAGACCACCATCAAGTTCTATCTGGAACTGGAGACCACACAGGCGAGCGAGATCTTCACCGACATCGTCCGCAACCGCGTGGACTTCAGGCCCAATGCGACGTGACATGAATACGCCGCTTCAACAAGCGCCCCTCGTCACCAACGGCCGGCGCCGTGGCCGGCGTGGCGCCGTGTCGGGCAAGCCGCGCTCGTTGCCGATCGCCGAATGGCCGGCAGCCGATCGGCTTGGGTGGGCGGAAGCGTGCCAGCCGGCGCAGAGGCTCAAGCGCGGCGGGGCGGCGAGTCATCTTGCCACCGTCAGCCAGGACGACATCGCCAACCGCTATGGTTTGTATCTGGACTTTCTGCAGCGCAACGGACGGTTCGACCCGGCCAAGGACGCGATGACCCTCGTCACCCCCGACAACGTCAACGGCTTTCATTGGCGAACTGCAGGCCCGGGTCCGCTCCGTCACCGTCTGGAACTCGGTCTACAAGCTGCGCCGCGCCGCGCAGTTGATCGCGCCCGGCGCCGACTTCGGATGGCTGACCGAGATCGAGAAGGATATCGCGCTGGTCATGGTACCCCGGTCAAAGGCCGACCGGCTCGTCCTGACCGAGCGTCTGGTCGAAGCCGGTCTCATCTTGATCCGTGAAGCGGAGATGTTCGGCAAGACAGCGCTGGCGCGCGCCGTTGGTGTCCGCAACGGATTGCTCATCGCACTCCTGGCCCTGCATCCCATCCGGATCAAGAACTTTGCCGCCCTCACCATCGCGGACACCTTCATCAACATCGACGGCCGCTGGTGGCTCCACATTCCATCCGAAGACACCAAGTCCCATCGCGTCGATGAACGTCAGGTACCAGAGTTCATCACCGACGCGGTCAACAGCTACGTCAACACGCACCGTGAGGTCCTTTGCCGTGGCGACGCCGAACACCTTGCGCTCTGGGTCTCCTCGACCACCGGCGCAGCAACTGACCACCAAGAACCTCGGTACCCTGATCTCGAAGCTCACCCGCGAAACGATCGGTGTTGACGTCTCTCCCCATCTATTCCGAACGGCCGGCGCCTCGACCGCTGCCGTCTATGGTGGCAACCATCCGCACCTCGCCAGCGCGCTTCTCAATCATCGCGACCCGCGCGTCACCGAGGAACACTACAATCGGGCGACGTCTTTGAGCGCGGGCGATGAATACGCCCAGCTCACCCGGTTCTACCGGCAACACACATCCGGTGATTGAGGACCTTTGCAGTGAGGAGGGGTGGCCTGAAACGGAGGTGCCTGCGTATCCTGTTCTGTCGGCTCTCGAGGGGTAAGGGGTAGTCGCCCGAGCCATTCGCGAAGACGATCCGCTGCTCGGACGCGGCGGCTTGATCAGAGAAGCCCGCGCAGCGTTCCCCGGGCCCCGGCGTGTAAAGGCTTCATCGCTTCCGCGCATTGCGCCAGTTCTCAATCAAGATGTCGGCGAGGTTAAGCTTGTGCCGTAACGCTTTGGAAAAGCAAAGGGAGAAAGCATGGTAGTAGTTGTCAGGCTCGCCACAGCACCCGCAAAGGATCATTCACGGTCAGCCCAGGCGCAACAATAGAGTCGTCCTGCTAGAATATTTATCGCGCTTCGGATAGGTTAATGCGTTGAGCACTCGCCACGTAATGATCATCGACCTCACGGTGGCCTTGCCTGCGCGTGCAGAGGAGATCGCCTATGCGGCTGATCGCGCTGATGCCTGCCGCGCCTGCAGGCCCCCTTGAACAGTGCGAACGCCCGATCATGGGCGTCGAACACCATCTCTGCGCTCGCGCGGATAGGCCCGCACGAACAGCATCCGACTGTGGCAGAGCCGGACGTGAGCCACCTTCACGATCACCGTGACCCCGCTCAGCAGGATCACTTCGTGGCTCCAGTCAAACTGGTAGGCTTCCCCCGGTGAAAAACTCAGTGGCACATAGGCCGAGGTGGTCGAAGCGCCACGCTCTTGGCTCCAGCGCCGCGCATACCGACGAACCGCATCGTAACCCCCGACATAGCCCAGACCGCGAAGCTCTTCGAACAACCGGATCAGCGTCAGCCGTTCTCGCGCCGCCTTGCTCTCGTTTGCCAACAGCAACCGGTCAAGCTCGGCATTCCAAGGGCCCATCTTCGGCTGAGGCTGCGTCTCTCGCTCGTACCGAAACTCCGTCGCTTGAGATCGGATGACCTTGCGAACCACCTTCCGCGACACGCCGAGTTCTCGGCAAATCGCCTTGATCGGACGACCATCCACAAAATAGGCGCGACGGATCTTGGCAATCCACCACCAGCATTCCAACCTCGGCTTCCATGACTCGATGGAAGCCACTGTGGACCCTTGCCCCGGGGTCCCGATTGGATGCCGATCACCCCGAAAACGGGGTCCTTATTCCACGCCAAAACACAGTCCGGCTCAGATTCCGCTTGCGGATGACCTGCATGGTACATCAATTGGGCGTTGTGCTCGAAACATCGCATTCCGCCGCTGCCTAGACGTGGATGCGGGGAACTCTATTTTGATGGAGACGAAATGGCTGCCGAAGTAAGCCCACTCGCTGGCAAGACGGTTGATCCGTCAATGCTGGTCAATGTGCCCAGGTTGGTGACGGCCTATTTCGCGGGCAAGCCCGATCCGGCGGTCGGGGCGCAGCGTGTTGCCTTCGGCACATCCGGGCACCGCGGCTCGCCGTTCAACTGCGCTTTCAATGAGGGCCACGTTTTGGCGATCAGTCAGGCCATCTGCGATTACCGGATAAGCTCCGGGATCACGGGTCCGCTGTTCATTGGTATCGATACCCACGCACTGGCCGAGCCCGCGTTAGTCAGCGCGCTTGAAGTATTCGCCGCAAACGGCATCAACGTCATGGTGGACGAGCACGGCGGATATACGCCGACGCCAGTTATCTCCCACGCGATCCTCACCTATAATAAACGCCGCGAAAACGGCTTAGCCGATGGGGTGGTAATTACGCCGTCACACAATCCGCCTGAGGACGGCGGCTTAAAATACAACCCACCTAATGGCGGGCCGGCCGATACCGCTATAACTACGCGTATCGAACGCGCTGCCAACGTGTATCTGGAAGGCGATCTCAGGGTCGTAAAGCGAATTTCCTATGAACGCACTCGCAATTCGCCGTTCATTCATCGCTACGATTTCATGGAACCTTATGTCGCTGACCTCGCAAACGTCATTGACATGGAAGCGATCCGGTCCGCTGGCGTGAAGATCGGCATCGACCCGCTTGGCGGCGCGGCCGTGCATTATTGGCAGCCGATCATCGACCGTTACGGTATCGCGGCTAGCGTCGTTAATCACGAAATCGATCCGACATTTCGGTTTATGAGCGCCGACTGGGATGGAAAAATCCGGATGGACTGTTCATCGCCCTACGCAATGGTCCGGCTGATCGACATACGCGACCAATTCGATGTTGCATTCGCCACCGATACCGATGCGGACCGCCATGGCATTGTCACCCATTCAAATGGCCTGATGAATCCGAACCACTACCTTGCGACCGCCATCGCATACCTGTTCGAGCACCGCCCAAATTGGGCCAAGAATAGCGTCGTGGGCAAGACCATTGTCAGCAGCGCCATCCTTGATCGCGTCACCAAGAAGCTTGGCCATGACGTGATGGAAACGCCGGTCGGGTTCAAATGGTTTGTTGACGGTCTCAACGGGGGGTCGTTCGGCTTCGCCGGTGAAGAAAGTGCCGGTGCCTCATTCTTGAGGCGCGATGGATCAGTTTGGACCACGGACAAGGACGGTTTGATCATGGGGCTGTTGGCAGCAGAGATCACCGCGAAGACAAAACGAGACCCCAGCCAGTTATTCGACCAACTCACCGCCGAATTGGGGATACCGTTTTACGAGCGTATCGACGCGCCCGCGACGCCGGCGCAAAAGAAAAGGCTGCTAACCCTCTCGCCCGCTGAACTCGCCCTCGATGAACTTGCTGGGGAAGACGTTCGCACGACGTTGACCACCGCTCCCGGCAACGGCCAACCTTTCGGCGGAATCAAAGTCATCACGGAAAGCGGCTGGTTTGCTGCGCGGCCATCCGGGACTGAAGATGTCTACAAAATCTATGCGGAGAGCTTTTGCAGCCCCGCTCATCTGCGGCAGATTCAAAAGGAAGCCCAACTTGCCATTGCTCGAGCTCTTAGACCGGCTTAGAAGCCAGTCGAACGGACTTCAGAGCCAAGTGACGAGCGTGAATTGGCCGGCGTGAAAAGCGATTATGTGCATCTCGAAAGAAGAAATTTCAGCCGAGACTTTGGCAGTTTGGCTAGCCTATCCGGTTGAGCCAGACTGACGGTCTGCTCCGATTCCTTTTAGGACTTAATGCTCAAGCGGACCTCTGGCGTACGGTCGATACAGGCGTGGGATCTCTGCGTGCTCCTCTTCGGCGAAGAAGGCGCATTCGTGCACGACTGAGTGCCGTGATTCGACTGCGACAGCCCGCGCACATGACGGAAACCGGCAGCGTCTGTTAGTTCACGCAGCTATGCCGCTGAGTTTGGAGTCGTCGGCTCCGCCTACGCAAATCGCGTGAAGAGCAAAGAAATGGGCCTTCACCCGCTCGTTTGAGCGAAGTGAAGCCCACCATGCTCCAAACTCGCACCTAGGCCGCCCGTTCGAGTTCCTGCCGTGGTCCGAAGAATTCGAAATGCACCTGCGAGGCCGGAATGCCCCACTTGAGCAGTTCGTGGTAGATGGAAACCATGAATGGCTGCGGGCCGCAGAAGTAATAATCCGCATCGCGCGATGACAGCAGACCTTCGAGATATTCCGCCGTCACGAAGCCAATGCTCGCATTGTCCCTAGGGTTGGCGCCCTCGCCGTTGCGACCACCCGCATTCCGTACCTCGGGCAACATCTCGTTGAGCACCAACAGCGCATCGCGCACCTTTTTCTGGCTCGCTTGATCCCAATTCGGCACCTCAAAGCTGCCGGTGCCGCCGGGCTGGCTGATCTTGGTCGCATCCTGCAGGGCTTGCGCCTGCTTCACGTCTTCGGAATTCGCCGGATCGACGAGCGTGCGCACCGCAGCGAAGAGATAGCGTGTGCCGATCAGCTCGCGCGTGTACGTGTGGTCTCCGGCGGTGTAGACGGTCTCCAGCGCGTAGTGATCCTGATTGATCACCATCAGCGACATGAAACGCTTCCCGGCATTGGGCAACGTGATCGTCACCGGCCCGGCCTCGAGATCGAACACCGCGAAGGAATAGAGAGTGTCGCGGTTGGGCCGTACGCCCGTGTTTTCGACCGGCAGTTCGCGGTGGTGAATGAATTTTCTAAACGCACCCTCCTTCACGAAACCGGCGAGGTACATGTCGGTTTCGGCGCGCTTGAAGTTATCGACGGTGACGGGGATCGCGTTTCTGGATGGCGATTGCGCCTGCGCTGATGCTGTCAGACAAATGGAAGTACAAATCGCGAAGGCAATCCTCTTCATCTGCAACCTCCCAAGTCCATCTCTATCGGTGCGGCGTTCTCACTCGTGACGCCTAAAGGCTATGCCAGTGTGGGAGGGCATGAAAGGGTTTACAACTTCCGTTTGTGGGCTGCATTCGGGGTCATCGGCGCGCCGCCTTGGGTACACTGACCGTGTAATTTAGATCACATTGCGAAATTGCCAATACGATTATACCTCAGGGTCGCGCCGTCCCCGCACAAGCTCACGCCCTCAGAAGGACCCAGACAACCGGCCCGCTGCAATGTTGATATGCGTCAATGCCGCTGACTTTGGACGGGAATGTAATCTGACAGCTTGTTAAGTGCGTTCAGCGCCGTCCGATGTCAGGAGCAACGGTGCAAACACATTGGTTCTACACAGTTTGGCCGTTCATAGGATTGGGTGGGGCGGTTGTGATGGTCGCCGTCCTGCTCATGACAGACACATTCCGTGGCGACACCACCGTATCCGGCTACGGGCTTTTCAAGTCCGGGGTGATCGGCAGTGCGGGCCTGCTGGTCTATTGTGAAGCCGATCACTGCGGCACCGATCATCTTGGCGGCCATCGGGAGCCGGTTCTTCAAGCCGGAGTTGCTGCGGGAGCATCACCAGTCGCAGGCCATCCCGCTTACCGTAACCGGCAGGCCGTCAGCGTCGAGGGCCGTAAGAAGGCGCTACAGCGCGCCGCCAGCGCCGGGGCCACCAGCAGGACAGCGGACAGGCCCGCCCAGCGCACAGGCGGGCCAGCGGCGGGGCTAGGGGCGGTTTGCGTGGTGTGGTAAGGGATCAACGCGGCGAACGGGAAGGCCACTCAGCGGGCATTTCCGGGGACCTCAAGGCGGCTAATAGTACACATATAAGGACACAGGCCGGAACTGCCGTTTGACTAACCAATTAGAAAAACTATGGAATTTCCAACGTTCAGATCACGCCCACTCCCGCAAGGGGAGAGGGAAAATCACACCCCTTCGAATTGCAGCCGCGCCAAGCGGGCATACAGTCCATTTGCCGCCACCAGCGAGGCGTGCGTGCCCTGCTCCACGATCCGTCCCTGATCCATGACCATGATCCGGTCGCAGGAAAGTACCGTGGCGAGACGATGCGCGATCACCAGCGTGGTGCGGTGCTTCATCAGTTCTTCCAGCGCGGTCTGCACCAAAGTCTCAGATTCGGCGTCGAGCGACGACGTCGCCTCATCCAGCAGCAAGAGAGGCGCGTCCCGCAGGATTGCGCGGGCGATGGCGATGCGCTGACGCTGTCCGCCGGACAGCGTCACGCCGCGTTCGCCGAGCAGCGCCTCGAAGCCACCGGGCAACCGGCAGATGAACTCCGTGGCATGGGCCAGCTCGGCGGCACGCTCGACCTCGGCATCGGACGCATCCGGCCGACCGAAGCGGATATTCTCGCGGGCGGACGCGGCAAAGATCACCGATTCCTGCGGCACCAGCGCGATGCGGGCGCGAACCTCGCGTGGATCGGCGGTGCGCAGCGGAACGCCGTCGAACGAGATGGTGCCGGCGGCGGGATCGTAGAACCGCAGCAGCAGATGAAATATTGTGCTTTTTCCCGCGCCTGACGGGCCAACGATGGCAACCTTCTCACCGGCCTTCACGGCAAGCGAGACACCGTCCAGCACCTTGACCTGCGGGCGCGACGGATATGCGAAGCTGACGTTGTCCAGCGTGACATCGCCGCGCGCCGGCGCCGGCAGAGCGCGCGGTGATGGCGGCGCCGCGATCACTGGCTTGACGCGAAGCAACTCGAAGAGGCGCTCGGCCGCACCGGATGCGGCGGCGACCTCACCCCAGACTTCACTGAGCTGGCCGAGACCGGTCGCGGCGAACGCGGCATACAGCACAAACTGGCCAAGGCGGCCCGGTGTCATGTCGCCACTCAGCACGTCGCGCGAACCGATCCAGAGGATCAGGACCACGCTGGTGAAAACGATGAAGATGATGATCGCGGTCAGCACGGCACGGGCGCGCGCCGAATTGCGCGCCGCCAGATAGGCCTGCTCGACTTCGCCGCCGAAACGGACATCGGCAAGCCGCTCGTTGGTATAGGCCTGCACCGTCCTGATCCCGCCGACCAGTTCGGAGGCATAGGCCGTGGCTTCCGCAAGATTATCCTGCGCGCTCCGCGACAGGCGGCGCACCCAGCGTCCGAATGCGACCAGCGGCAGGACGATCAGCGGGATCGCCGCCAGCACCAGGCCAGACAGGCGCGGGCTGGTGATCACCATCATCGAGGCCGCGCCGAGGAACAGCACGACGTTGCGTAACGCGACCGATATCGAGGAGCCGACCGCGGACTTGATCTGGGTTGTATCGGCCGTCAGCCGCGAGACCAGTTCGCCGCTGCGGGCGGTGTCGAAAAACACCGGCGACAGCGAGATCAGGTGGGCGAAAACGTCGCGCCTCAGATCGGAGACGATGCGCTCGCCGGTGGTGGTCACCAGAAAATACCGCGCCGCGCTGGCGCCGGCGAGGACAGCGACAACGCCGATCATCATGGTGAAGTAGCTGTTGATCATCGCGACGCCTTCGGACGTGAAGCCGAAGTCGATGATCCGGCGCACTGCGAGCGGCACGACCAGCGTCGTCAGCGCAGCGACGACCAGGGCGACAAGCGCAAGCAGCGCCTGACCGCGGTAGCGGGCGATATAAGGCAAGAGCGCGAGAAGCGGGCGCAACCGGGCGCCGCCGCGGGCGCCGGCGTCCGGCGGCGAGGCCTGATCCGCTATGACAGGTCCGGCCGGCTCGGGTCCGGCCTTTGAGGGACCATCGAGCGGCAGGGTGACGGCCGCGGATTTCGAGGTATTCTCACGCACTTCTACCGGACTCATCGCCTGACCACGCTATTGCTGATAAGGCAACCTAATATGCCCCCCCGCGCACGCTGGCAAATGCACAGGCGCGCTTGTCCGTCAAACCTTGGTGCGATATAGAGCGGACCAAATCCGCCCAAAACCATCCGCCCTGCAAGGACACGTCATGAAAGCCGAAATTCACCCGGATTATCATACAATTAAGGTCGTGATGACCGACGGAACAGAGTACCTGACCCGTTCCACCTGGGGCAAGGACGGCGATACGCTGAACCTCGACATCGATTCCAAGTCGCATCCAGCATGGACCGGCGGTTCCCAACAGATTCTCGACCGCGGCGGCCGCGTCTCCCGGTTCCAGAAAAAATTCTCGGGCTTCCTCAAGAAGGACTGAGTTTAAAACTCAATCCGAGATCGCGTCATTGCGAGGCGCATCACGCCGAAACAATCCGGAGGTTCTGAGGAGACCGCTTAGCGGATCTTTTATCGGCTTGCCGGCCCGCCGGCTCGCATGACATCGGAAATGAGCGCGTTCCATCAAGAGGTGAAGCGCTCTCGTTGCGCTGCGCCTTCAAAAACATGCGGCATCAAAGCACGACAGCCGAGACCGTCCCGTTGCGACTTTCTCGGTGGGGTCAGCCGGTCTGGCGCTCGAATGCTTCCCTGAGACGGTCGAGTTGCGACACCAGCGGATTACCGGCCGTCCCATGCTCTACAGGCGGCGCATGGATGGTGGTATCGAGGCGCCGTACCCGCGCCTGCAAATTCATCGACCGCTCGATCAGATCCTGCAACTGCCACGGCAATTTTGCGATCATGTCCTGCGCACCGGGATCCGCCGCCGACAGCTTGACCCTGGTCTTTTCGCGATTGGCCTGTGCCAGCGTCATCTCGCCTTCCTTCACGGCGCGATGCAGCAAGAGCCACGAAGCGAGTTGCATCAGCCGAGTTGTCAGCCTCATGCTTTCGGTGGCGTAGGTCAGGCTGACTGAACGTTCGAGCGATTTCGCCTCGGTGCGGCCATCACCATCGAGATAGGCAGCGGTTTCCTCGACCAGATCCATGCCTTCCCGGAACAAGGCGGTGAAGACGGAAGAGCCGGCGAGATGTTCGCTGAACTGGACAAGACCGGTGTCGCCTGCCGATGGATCGAACATGGTTCACGCCTCACGCAGTGAAATCCGGTTACCGCAAGAAAATTCATTAAATCAATAACTTACGTACATCCTGATCGCGACGGCCGGTATCCATTTTGCGAATACACCTTTGGCCGCCCGCCGGCTTCTTCGCGCCGGCTTATGATGAACAAATCATTGCGCGCCGCGGAGCGGGAGTCCAGCGCCAGATATCGGCAAGGATCAATAAGGGTTAATATTCAAGGCGACATTGCGAGGATAACGCCAAGCAAAATGACGCAGTAAGATGACGCAGGCAAAACAAAAAAAGAGCCGCCGTTTCCGGCGGCCTGAAGTTGATAACAGGGAGGCGTCAAACAGAGTGGACAGGAAGCCACTCGGTGTCCAATGAAGGACATTTCAGTCATAGTCGGGAAAGCTTAATTAATCGTAAACGAACGAATTTCTTCAGCTTTTGTTTGCAGTTTGGGCAGGGCGCTCCCCGGCCATGCAGGCACCGGGGGAACCGGTCGGACCAGTCCAGACCGACAATCCTTCCTTATCCGTTTCGCGTCTGCTGCTCGGCACATTTGGAGCAACTTCGCTCGTCCTGGCTTCAGAGCCGGACATAAGACATCTCTCAAGACTTAAATCTCAAGACTTGAAAAAACGGTCAGCCGCATCCTTCGAGGCGCGCTTCTTCACTTCAGCCTCCCGCAGGCGCTGGATCTCGGCCGTCAGCAGCCCGATACGCTCCTCGAGTTCGTTCACCGAAAGCAGCGAGAGATCCTGCCCGATGTCATGCGTGATCTTTTTCCTGGGTTCGTCGTCGTCGATGGTCATGCGCCCGTCCCGCTGCGGCTCAAGAGCCCGTCGTCACAGGTTTTTCCAGTTCGCGGCCGGCTGTCCAGAGCTTATTCGCTTCTCATGCAATCCGAGGCCCGACCGTGACGAGTTTGTTTGGTGACGGGCTTCTCACACGAATTGGTACGCACATCGCTTGAAAACGCTATAGTCAGCGTCGGACCGTCTTTCCCGCGGTTTCCCCGGTGACGACCCATGGATAAGCCACCAGCGCAAATGACCGCCATCGGCATCAGCAAGCCCGGTGGCCCGGAGGTTCTTCTGCCGGAGATTCGTCCGGTTCCCTCACCCGGCACAAACGAAATCCTGATCAAGGTCGCGGTGGCCGGCGTCAACCGGCCGGATATCCTACAGCGCTCCGGCAGCTATCCCCCACCACCCGGCGCCAGCGATCTGCCCGGCCTGGAAGTCGCCGGCGAGATAGCTGCGCTTGGCGAAGGCGCAAGCAAGTATCAACTCGGCGACAAAGTGATGTCGCTGGTCTCGGGCGGCGGATACGCACAATACTGCGTCGCGCATGAATCGATCGCGATGCCGATCCCCCTCGGGTTCTCCATGATTGAAGCCGGCGCTACACCGGAAACCCTGATGACGGTGTGGCACAACGTGTTCGAGCGCGGCGCATTGAAAGCAGGCGAGACGTTGCTGATACACGGCGGCTCATCGGGCATCGGCACTATGGCGATTCAACTCGCCAAGGCGCTCGGTGCAAGGACGATCGTGACCGTCGGATCAAAGGAGAAGGCCGACGCCTGTCTTAGCCTCGGTGCCGATCACGCCATCAACTACAAGCTCCAGGATTTCGTCGCGGAGGTGAAGGCGATGACGGCCGGCGCAGGCGCCAATCTCATCCTCGATATGGTCGGCGGCGACTACATCGAGAAGAACTACGATGCCGCCGCGCTCGAAGGCCGCATCGTGCAGATCGCATTTCTAAATGGTGCGAAGGCAACCGTTAATTTCGCCAAGCTGATGGTGAAGCGGCTGCACCATACCGGTTCGACGCTGCGGCCGCGGTCGGTTGCAGACAAGGCCTTGATGGTCGGTGCCATCGAAGCCAAAGTGCTGCCCTTGATGCACGAGGGACGAATCAAGCCGCTGATCGACAGCAGCTTCCCGCTCGACAAGGCAGCGGAAGCTCATCGGCGGATGGAAACCAGCGCGCATGTGGGCAAAATTGTGTTGACAGTTTAAATTCCTGCGAACCTGCGGGAGCCTATAATTCCTTTTGAAATTGTGTCATCTATCTCGCGCGGTCGGCTGGTTCGGCGAGAGCAGGTGACGGGTTTGCACGGGTTCGCTTTCATTTCTGTGAAATCCAGGTCTGTGACATCCAAGATCGTCTCCGCGCGGGTCTCGATCTCCTCCCGCGCAACAAGGCGGGACTGTATGTTGAGCATGGGGAAATGACATTGCGTGCGATCAGGTGGCTTGCGTGTCTTTCGCTGGCCCTCATGATTTTCGTCGCGGCATCGCCGGCACGCGCAGTCGACGCCGTCAGCGTCCGCAGCGACGCGCCCGCCATCGACCTCACCGCCATCCTCGATCATCAGCACAGCGACTCAGACCGCATTCAAGTCTCGACCGCGCCCGGCACCGACGGTATCATTCGCCGCATTGAGGTGCGCGCGCGGGAAGGCGGCCAGCACTGGGTCGTTTTCGCGCTCGCCAACAACACCGACGATCAATTGGATCGCCTGATCGTCGCACCGCATTACCGCCTCGTGTCTTCGGGACTGCTCTGGCCGGATCTCGGACAATCGCGCATCGCGACCATCACGCCATCGACCGGTGATCGCCCGGAGCGGCAGGAGAGCGCCACCGCCGACGTCTTCCGCATCACGCTCGATCCGGGCGCCGTCATTACTTTCGTCATGGAACTGCGCACCGACAAGCTGCCGCAGCTTTATCTCTGGGAGCCCGACGCCTACAAGGACAAGGTCAATTCCTTCACCCTCTATCAGGGCATCGTCATCGGCATCTCCGGGTTGCTGGCCCTGGTGCTAACCATCCTGTTCGTGGTCAAGGGAAGCATCATGTTTCCTGCCGCCGCGGCGCTTGCCTGGGCGGTGCTGGTCTATATCGGCGTCGATTTCGGCTTCTGGGGCAAGGTGCTGGACATGTCGGCCGGCGCTGAGCGGGTCTGGCGCGCCTCGGGCGAGGCGATTCTCGCGGCAACGCTGCTCGTATTCCTGTTCGCCTATCTCAATCTCAATCGCTGGCACGTCCGCTATTCGCATATCACCCTTGGCTGGCTAGCCTTCCTCGGCTCGCTGGTGGCGCTTGCCCTGTTCGATCCGGCGGTGGCCTCTGGCATCGCGCGGATTTCGCTCGCGCTGATCGCCATATTCGGCTTCGGACTGATCGTCTATCTCGCGGTTCACGGCTTCGATCGCGCCGTATTGCTGATCCCGACCTGGTTCCTGCTGGTGGTGTGGGTCAGCGCCGCCGGAATGGCGATCGAAGGCAAAGTCATCAACGACATCGTGGGCCCCGCCCTGCTCGGCGGCCTCGTGCTGATCGTGATGCTGATCGGATTCACGGTAATGCAGCATGCTTTCGCTGGCGGAGGCAGCACCTCGGGCGTCGTATCCGACGTCGAGCGCCGCGCTCTCGCGTTGACCGGCGCGGGCGATCTGGTCTGGGACTGGGACGTCTCCGCCGACAAGGTCTTCACCAGTCCCGAGACCGAAAGCCTGCTCGGCCTTAAACGCGGTGCGCTCGAGGGTCCGGCGGCGACCTGGCTGGAGGTGCTGCATCCGCTCGATCAGGACCGGTTCCGCGCGGCGCTGGACAGCGTACTCGAACAGCGTCGGGGACGGCTTGTGCAGGACTTCCGGCTGCGCATGTCCGACGGCCATTTCATGTGGTTCGCACTGAAAGCGCGCCCGGTGGTCGGGTCCGACGGCGAGGTTTCACGCGTGGTCGGAACTCTCACCGATGTCACCGAGACCAGGAAAGCCGAGGAGCGGATGCTCCACGATTCGGTGCACGACAACCTGACCGGCCTTCCAAATCGCAAGCTTTTTATCGACCGTCTCAACGCGGTCGCGACCTTCGCCAAGACCATGCCGAGCCTGCGGCCGACCCTGATGGTAATCGACCTCGACCGTTTCAAGCAGGTCAACGATTCCGTCGGTATCGCGGTCGGGGATTCGATCCTGCTGACGCTGGCACGGCGGTTGACGCGCATCCTGAAGCCACAGGATACGCTGGCGCGACTTTCCGGCGACCAGTTCGGCCTCATCCTGTTGTCGGAGCAGGACCCGCCCCGCATCACCGCGTTCGCCGAAACCATCCGCAAGACCATCCGCGCTCCGATCACCTTCAATGACCGCGAAATCTTCCTGACCGCGTCGATCGGTCTCGCGCTGAGCGACCCTCAGACGCAGTTGACGGAGGAGATCATCAAGGACGCTGAACTTGCGATGTACCATTCCAAGCGGATCGGCGGCGATCGGATCGACGTTTACAAACCCGCGATGCGCGCCCGGAAAAACGATCGGCTATCGCTCGAGGCGGAGTTGCGGCGCGCCA
Source organism: uncultured archaeon (assembly GCA_963807355.1). Lineage (GTDB taxonomy): Bacteria > Pseudomonadota > Alphaproteobacteria > Rhizobiales > Xanthobacteraceae > Nitrobacter. The sequence continues at coordinate 127,284 of CAWEBX010000022.1, read as the reverse complement.
TCGAGCGGCGTGAGATCGCCATCCTGTACCAGCCTATCGTCCGGCTGGAGGACCGCTCGATCGCGGGTTTCGAAGCGCTGGCACGGTGGGATCACCCCAAGCTTGGGCGGATGGCGCCGGACGAATTCATCACCATCGCCGAGGAAGCCGGCCTGATTGTCGATCTCGGGACGTTCGTGATGGACCAGACCACGCGCCAACTCGCGGTCTGGCAGCGCACCATCCGGTCGCAACCACCGATTTTCGCCAGCGTCAACGTCTCTTCGCGCCAATTGCTGCGGCATGATCTGATCCACGACATCCGCTCGGTGCTGTCGCGCTCATCAATTGCGCGCGGCACACTGAAGCTTGAACTGACGGAATCGCTGGTCATGGAAAATCCCGAACATGCAGCGCAGATGCTGCAACGAATTCGCGAACTTGGCGTCGGGCTCTCGCTTGACGATTTCGGTACGGGCTATTCCTCGCTATCGTACCTGCAGCGTTTCCCGCTCGACACCATCAAGATCGACCAATCGTTCGTGCGCACCACAACCCGGGGCACGCGGCCTGTCATTCTCAAGTCGATCATCGCAATGGCGCACGATCTCAGCATGGACGTTGTCGCCGAAGGCGCTGAAACCGACTCTGATGCGGTAGAACTCTATCAGATGGGCTGCGAATACGCGCAAGGCTTCGCATTCGGCGAGCCGATGGACGCCGATGCGACGATGCGGCTCCTGGCCCAGGAGCGGCTTGAGGCGGCAAGCTGAAACCGGCCAGTGCGTAACGCCCGAAAGGCAAAACCTCGGCTCGCTCAGGCGTGACCGGCTTCGTTCGACAACATGCCCGGATCGATGCCGATCTTGTGCAGCGCGCGAATATATTTGTCCTCGATATCGTGGCCGAAGATCAGGTCCTGATCAGCCGGGCAATGCAACCATCCATTGTCCTGGATTTCCGTCTCCAGCTGACCCGGCGCCCAGCCGGCATAACCAAGCGCCAGGATCGCGTGTTTTGGGCCGGCGCCTTTGGCAATAGCTTCCAAAATATCGAGCGTCGCGGTCAGGCAGATGCCCTCGTCAATGGGCAGCGTCGCATCTTCGATGAAGAAATCGCTCGAGTGCAGAACGAAGCCGCGGCCGGTTTCGACCGGGCCGCCTTTCATCACTTTCATCGTCTCGGCGGTTTCCGGCAGCTTGATCTGGTCGGTTCGCTTGATGATGTCGAGTTGCACCAGCAAATCAGTGAAGTCGACGCTCCCGGCAGGGCGATTGAGGATAATACCCATCGCTCCCTCGGACGAGTGCGCGCAAACATAGATCACGGATCGTGCGAACCGCTCATCTTCCATCACCGGCATAGCAATCAGCAGCTGGCCGTCCAGATAGTTGCGGTCATCAGTCTCCGTATCTGCATCGTCGGTGTGACGACGGTCCCTGCCAGGCCCTTTACGCGCTGGATTCATCAGCAAATGACCCTCATGTTGCCCTTCCATCCTGATATTGGGTGCCCATTCTGTCAATCAACCATCCCGCCACGGCTAAACAGCACATCACAAGCAATTCAATAGTTTGGCTTCGAAGCAACCTGTAAAAAGACGCTGCATGATCATCAAAGTTCCTCTTTACGCGGTGCCCTGCGTTGCGGTCGCATTGCTGGCTTGTGCGCTTTCAACTCCTGCGACGGCCCAAGATTCCTCGCCATGGCAGCAAGGCAGCCACGCCGCGGTCCGCCTGCTCGCGGGCTCGCGCAGCGGAGCGGTACTGCTCGGTGGCATTGCGTTTCAGCTCGAGCCGGGTTGGAAAACCTTCTGGCGGACACCGGGCGACTCGGGCGTGCCGCCGCGGTTTCGACTTCTCACGGTCGGACAACGTCGATGCCGTGACTGTGCTGTGGCCCGCGCCATCGAAATTTCCCGACGGCGCGGGCGGCCATGCGCTCGGCTACAAGGAGCAGATCGTGCTGCCGCTGCGGATCGCCGCTACCAATGCCGAGAAACCGATCACGCTGCGCGCAACCGTCAATTTCGCGGTATGCGCCAAGCTGTGCATTCCCGCCGAAGCCACTATCGAGCTTGCTTTCGCCAGCGTCGCCAGCGCAGAGGACAGCGCGCTTGCCGCGGCGCTCGATACGGTGCCGAAGCCGGCCCGGATCGGGGATCCTAATCCGCTGACGATTCGTGACGTCAGGCGCGACGAGAAATCCACCGTGATCGTCGATGTCGCAACCTCAAATCCCAGGGACGAGGTCAACCTGTTCGTCGAAGGCCCGACGCCGGACTGGTCGCTGCCGATTCCGACCCGGCACGAGCACGCGCCGCGCGGCGTGAAACGATTTTCATTCAAGCTCGACGGCCTACCGGCGAACGCGAACGCTGAAGGCGCCGCGTTGAAGCTGACTCTGGTCGGCGACAAGAGCGCCTATGAATTCAATATCAATCTGAATTGACGGCGAACCGTCAGAGGCGATGCAAGCCTATCTGTTTCACCCAACAGAATCTTAACGAATTGTTGCTTAAGTCCGGATCATGGCGCGCTTCCCGCGCCGAGGATTTCGCCGTGGCCATGACGGACGCCCAACCCGCCCCTGCGAAGCGATCGTCCTTACTGACCGGACGATTGCGCGCGATAATGGGCGGTTCGAGCGAGGCTTCGCTGACCAAGCGGCTCGCCGGCACGATCTTCATCATCCGGGTCATAAGCGCCGGCCTTGCATACGTGGCGCAAATCCTTCTCGCGCGGTGGATGGGCGGTTCCGACTACGGCGTCTATGTGTATGTCTGGACCTGGGTTCTGCTGCTCGGCAGCATGATGGATTTCGGCATCTCGGCCTCGGCGCAGAAGATCATTCCGGAATATCGCGCGAGCGGCGACGACGCACGGCTGCGCGGATTCCTGAGCGGCAGCCGCTGGATGACATTCATCGTTGCCTCACTGATCTCGATATCGCTCGCGGCCCTAGTCAGAGTACTGTCGCCGTGGATCGATGCGGCGACGGTCGTGCCGCTTTATATCGGCTGCCTGACGCTACCGGCATTCGTGGTCGCCAACACCCAGGACGGCATTGCACGTTCCCACGACTGGATGCGGCTCGGACTGATGCCGCAATTCATCGTGCGGCAATCGCTGATTATCGGCTTCACCGCCGGCGCTTTCGCGCTGGGATTCCACCTCAGCGCCACCATCGCCATGCTGGCCAGCGTAGCGGCGGTCTGGACCGCCATGATCGGACAGATGATCGTGCTCAATCGCAGATTGGGCACTCGTCCCGGCCGGGCCGAAAGTCCACGATTTTCGCGGCTGGCTCTCGGTCTCGTTGCCGATTCTGCTGGTCGAGAGCTTTTATCTGCTGTTGTCCTACACCGATGTACTCGTGCTGCAGCAGTTTCGCTCGTCGGACGAGGTCGGCGTATATTTCGCCGTCGTCAAAACCTTGGCGCTGGTGTCGTTCATTCACTACGCCATGTCGGCGACGACAGCGCACCGCTTCACCGAATATCATGCCGCAGGCGACCACGAGCGGTTGGCGGCCTACGTCGCCCATGCGATCAAATGGACGTTCTGGCCCTCGCTTGCAGCAACGCTGCTGCTGCTCGCACTCGGCAAACCGATGCTGTGGCTATTCGGTCCGCAATTCGTCACCGGCTACAGCATCATGTTCGTAGCCGCGATCGGACTCGTGGTCCGTTCCGCCATCGGCCCGGTCGAGCGGCTGCTCAACATGCTTGGCCATCAGCACGCCTGTGCATCCGCCTATGCGCTGGCGTTCGGCATGAACGTCGCGCTGTGCTTCGCGCTCGTCCCGCGCTACGGCGGCCATGGCGCCGCCGCCGCCACTTCAATCTCGCTCGTGTTCGAAACGGTACTGCTGTTCTGGATCGTGCGCCGAAGACTCGGATTGCATGTGCTGGCGTTTGGAAAGCGGGCCTCTGTATAAAAACGTCACCCCGTCGTGGCCGGATTTATTCCGGGACATGGACGAAACAAATCCATCGTTCAGCGGAGAAGATCGCCTACGCTGCCGTCCAGCCGCCATCGATCGACAGGTTGCTTCCGGTGATCTGAGCGGCATCGTCGCCGCAGAGATAGAGCGCCAGCGCGGCGACTTGCTCCACGGTGACGAACTGCTTGGTCGGTTGCGCCGCGAGCAGCACGTCGTCCACGACCTGCTCCCTGGTCAGGTTGCGCGCCCTCATGGTGTCGGGAATTTGTTTCTCGACCAGCGGCGTCCAGACATAGCCGGGGCTAATACAGTTGCAGGTGATTCTTGTGCGGCGCGAGCTCAAGCGCCACCGTCTTGGTAAGGCCAGCAATTCCATGCTTGGCGGTCACATAGGCCGACTTGAAGGGCGAGGCCACCAGCGAATGCGCCGATGCGGTATTGATGATGCGGCCCCAACCGCGTTTCTTCATGCCAGGCACGGCGGCGCGGATGGCATGGAAGGCCGACGACAGATTGATGGCGATGATCGCGTCCCACTTCTCGATGGGAAAGTCCTCGATCGGCGCAACGAACTGGATGCCCGCGTTGTTAACGAGGACATCGACCGAGCCGAAGGTTGTTTCGCCGAGTTCGATCATGCCGGCGATTTCGGCGGGCTTAGTCATGTCGGCAGACGAGTAGACCGCCTTGACCTTGAACTCCGTCTCGATGGCGGAGCGTTCCTTGTCGATTTCTGCCGCAGTGCCAAGCCCATTGATCACGACATTGGCGCCGGCGCCGGCGAAGGCGCGGGCATAGGTCAGCCCTATACCGCTGGTTGATCCGGTCACGACCGCGGTCTTGCCTTTCAAGTTCGTCATCGTCTTCTCCTGTCGGAACAGCGGATCATCGACGGCGGTATTTGTATCAAATCACGGGGTCACAGTGTCACCGCTCAAGCCGGCCCGCGGCGCCTCCACGCTAATCCGCCTGAGGCGGCACCGTGACGTCGGTTCGCGCTCGGGTCGCACGGCGACACCTGCTCCACGCAGTCGTTATCGCTCGTCGGTGGACGCCAATACCAGCGTCCAGAACACCTTGTATTTGGTATCCGGAGCATAGGTCGCTGCGATGCCCAATTTCGTGACGCCGTTCTTGAGCATGTTGGCCCGATGAGGGGGCGAATCGCGCCAGCCCGAGAAGGCCTCGGCGAGGGTGTGGTAACCGGCACCGATATTCTCGACCGCCAGCGTTGCCGGATAGTTGGCCGCCGCCAGCCGCTTGGGCAGCGTGCCGGCAACGTCGTGATCCATTTTATTGCGTTTGGCCATCACCATCGATTGCGTTTCGGCGACCTTCATGAGTTCGGGATCAACCGTCACAGGACCGAGGCTGTTATTAGCGCGATAGCCGGAAATCATGGAGGCCGCCACCGCGGCATCCAGCTTGGCTCCGCCATGGGCCATGTCGAGATAGAACGCCGGCTGCTCGTCAGAAGGCGGTTTATCCGTAACGCATCCGGCCACGGTCAGCAGGCCAAGAAGCATGGCAAAGGTGCGGATCATCCTCGTATCCCGAATCCGAAGTTCTGCACTGCGCCCTTCGAACTTCGGATTCGAAAGGACGCGAGCAGCTTATACTCGCTAGAGGTCCATCGATCTTAACATTCGCCAAAGCCGCGCTGAAAACGGCATGCGAATGTCGGAATCGGGCCACTAGTCCCCAATCAGTTGCAGGTGTTGCACATCAATGGTGGCTGAAAGGTGAATAAATCCCTAGCGCCCCGACACCGGCTTTCGCCTGTCTTGCGGCAATCTTTGATATGAACGCCGGATCAAAGGGACATAAGCGGCCGCACGATTCCAGATTTTGGTTCGTTTGACGGACTCGCTGAGACAATGAAGGTCTGAACCAAAACCACACTAGGCCGGATCCGCGAAAATACGATAACGCCGGGGCCGCAATCCGACGACCTCGCCATCCCGAAGCTCGCGATCACGCGGCGCATCGATCTCGATGATGGTTTCGCCCTGGCCGTCGGACAATGCGACGTCGGCGCGCTGGATCGGACCGAAGGTCCGCACCCGCCGCACGGTGCCTTCGAGGCCACCCCAGCCGGGCGGACTGATCTGCATATCGTGGCGGCGAACGAACAGCTTCGACGGCCCGGACACACCGCACTCCGCTGCGATATTCAGCGGTGTGCCGCCGAGCCGAATCACACCGTCCTGAACATCGACGGGCAAGACAATCGATTCGCCGATAAAGCCATGGACGAAGGCGGTCGCCGGGCTGTCATAAACCTCACCCGGCCTGCCGATCTGCTCGATCCTGCCCTTGTCCATCACCACGACGCGGTTTGCGACTTCGAGCGCTTCCTCCTGATCGTGAGTCACGAACACCGAAGTGACATGAATTTCCTCGTGCAACGAGCGCAGCCAGCGGCGCAACTCCTTTCGCACCTTGGCATCGAGCGCACCGAACGGCTCGTCCAGCAGCAGGATGCGGGGCTGGGTGGCCAGCGCTCGGGCAAGTGCGATGCGTTGACGCTGGCCGCCGGAGAGTTGACTCGGGTAGCGGTCAGCGAGCCAGTCGAGCTGCACCAGATCGAGCAATTCCCTGACTCGCGCGCGGATGCTGACTTCGTCCTTGCGAACGGCGCGCGGCTGCACCCGCAGCCCGAACGCGACGTTTTCGAATACCGTCATGTGGCGGAACAGAGCGTAATGTTGAAATACGAAGCCCACCTGCCGCTCACCTGCCCCGCGCGCCAGGGCGTTCTCGCCGTCGAATGACACCGAGCCACCGTCCGGCCAGTCGAGCCCGGCGATAATTCGCAGCAGCGTCGTCTTGCCCGAACCCGACGGGCCAAGCAGCGCCAGTAATTCTCCATCCGCGATCGTCAGGTCGACACCACCAAGCGCGGAAAATGCGCCAAATCTCTTGACGATATTTTTTAGCTCAATGCTCACGCGCCTGCCGTCCCTCGTCGAGTTGCCCTTCGAGAATCGTTTTGGCAACCAGCGTGATCAATGCGAGCAACGCCAATAGCGATGCTACCGCGAACGCCGCCACGAATTGATACTCGTTATACAGGATTTCAACCAGCAGCGGCATCGTATTGGTTTCACCCCGGATGTGACCGGAAACCACCGAGACCGCACCGAACTCGCCCATGGCGCGCGCGTTGCAGAGCAACACGCCATAGAGCAAGCCCCATTTGATATTCGGAAGCGTAACGCGAAAGAAAGTCTGCAGTCCGGAGGCGCCGAGCGATAGCGCGGCTTCTTCTTCCGCCGTCCCCTGCTCCTGCATCAACGGAATTAGCGCCCGCGACACGAACGGAAAAGTCACGAACGTTGTCGCCAATGCGATGCCAGGCAACGCAAACAGAATCTCGATGTTGTTATCCTGTAGCCAAGGTCCGAGAAAACCCTGTCCGCCGAACAACAGCACGAACACCAGACCGGAAACGACCGGGCTGACCGAGAACGGCAGATCGATCAAAGTGATGAGCAGCGTCTTTCCGGGAAACTCGAACTTGGCGACGGCCCATGCGGCAATCAATCCGAACACCAGATTGAGACCCACCGAGATCGCCGCAACCGTCAACGTCAACCTGATCGCCGATAACGCTTCCGGCTCGACAAGCGCCGCGAGATACACCCGCCCGCCCTTGGCTAACGCTTCGGCGAACACGATCGTCAGCGGCAACAAGATGAACAGCGTGAGAAACAGGATACAAAGGCCGATCAACAGTCCACGCACCCAGCGCGGCTCGGAGCGGGCATCGGTCCGGTCAAGCGGAATCGCGATCGCGGCTTCAGACATCAACGCCACCTCTAGTACGCCTGCTCTTGCGACCGAGCCCAGCGCTGCAAGCGATTGATGACGAAGATCACCAGGAAAGACACCACCAGCATGACCACGGCGATCGCGGTCGCGTCGGCGTAGCGGAATTCCGACAGGCGGATCACGATCAGAAGCGGCGCGATCTCCGACACGTTCGGCAGGTTACCGGCGATGAAAATCACTGAGCCGTATTCACCGACCGCGCGTGCGAATGCGAGCGCAAACCCCGTGAGCAGTGCCGGCACAAGGCTTGGAAGAACAACCCGCCACACTGTCTGCCATCGACTGGCGCCAAGACTGGCAGCGGCCTCCTCGATCTCAGGATCGAGATCGATCAGTACCGGCTGCACGGTGCGCACCACGAAAGGAATCCCGATAAACACCATCGCAACAAAAATACCGAGGGGTGTAAACGACACCTTCGACGCCCAGCTCGGCCAGCGGTGCACCGAGCCAGCCATTCTGCGCGAACAGCGTCGTCAGCGCAATGCCGGCCACTGCGGTCGGCAACGCAAAGGGAATGTCGACGATCGCATCGAGAATGCGGCGACCCGGAAACCGGTAGCGCACCAGCGCCCAGACGATGACGCTGCCCATCACCAGATTGACCAGCGCGGCAAGGAACGCGAGTCCGAATGAAATCTTGAGCGCGTTCAATGTTCGCCGGCTGGTGATGATATCGAGAAACTGAGCAAAGTTCAGTTCAAATGACTTAAGAAACAATCCCGCTAGAGGGATCAGAACGATGATCGAAAGCCAGGTCAATGTCAGCCCCATGGTGAGGCCGAATCCCGGCAGCGTCCGACGTCGTCCCAATCCTCCTTTCACGTCGTCCCGCTCCGCCCCGTTGAATCAGTCCTGGTAGATCTGATCGAAGATGCCACCTTCGCTGAAGTGCACCTTCTGCGCCTTGGCCCAACCGCCGAACACGTCGTCGATCTTGAACAGTTCAACCTTGGGGAATGCATCGGCATATTTCTGGATTATTTCCGGGTCAGTCGGACGGTAGTAGTTTCGCCCAGCGATATCCTGGGCGTCCTTCGTATACCAATATTTCAGATACGCCTCGGCAACGGCGCGCGTACCCTTTTTGTCTACCACTTTATCCACGACAGCAACCGGCGGTTCCGCCAGAATAGAGATCGACGGCACCACGATCTCAAATTTATCTTTTCCGAACTCCTTCAGCGCGAGAAAGGCTTCGTTCTCCCATGCCAGCAGCACGTCGCCGACGCCGCGCTCGACGAAGGTGACGGTAGAACCGCGCGCGCCGGTATCGAGCACCGGAACGTGCTTGTATATGTCGGCCACAAACTGTTTAGCCTTGTCTTCGCCGCCCAGCTTTTTCAGCGCAAAACCCCATGCTGCGAGATAATTCCAGCGCGCGCCGCCGGAGGTTTTGGGATTCGGCGTAATGACTTTGACACCGGGCTTGATCAGATCGTCCCAATCCTTGATAGCTCTTGGGATTGCCGGTACGCACCAGAAAAACGATCGTTGACGTATAGGGAGATGAGTTCTCCGGCAACTGCTTCTGCCAGTCCTTTGCCAACAGACCGTGCTCCGCCGCCGCATCGATGTCATAGGCGAGCGCAAGGGTCACCACATCAGCCTGCAAACCATCGATCACCCCGCGCGCCTGCTTTCCGGAGCCGCCATGAGATTGCTTGATCTCGACGCTCTTGCCGGTTTCCTTTTGATAATGCGCCGCAAACGCCTTGTTGAAATCAGCATAAAGCTCTCGAGTCGGATCGTATGAGACATTCAGCAACGACACGTCGGCCGCGTAGGCAGAACCAGCCCATATCAATCCAGCCAAAACCATAAAAATTCGACGAAGCATTCCCATCTCCATAAGGCCCGCTCACGCGACGACTATTAGCGCCAGAGCCCATGAAGAAACTCGTCAAAGGGCAGCTTCAAGTCAACGAAACGACATTTCAATGTTTGCGGCGGTGCAGAGTTATTCCTCTACGAAGTCTTCATCGTGTGGATGCCGCATTCCGTCTTGGCTCTGCCGCGCCAGCGGCCGGCGCGTGCGTCTTCATTCGCGGTCGCGCGCGAGGTGCATGGCATGCAGCCGACGGAGAGGAATCCCGACGCGATAAGCGGGTGCGGCGGCAGTTTCGCCGATGCATAGATCGCCTCGATGTCGGCGCGCGAGGCGTTCGCGAACGGATTGAACTTGAGCCGAGCACCGTCGTCTTCCACGAATGGAATGTCGGCGCGAAGGCCACCCTGAAACCGCTTGCGGCCGTTGATCCAGGCGTCGAACGGCTGAAGCGCGCGCGCGAGCGGCTCCACTTTCCGAATCCGGCAGCAAGCATCAGGATCTGAGTGCCATAACTCGCGATCAGGGTCCTCGCCTTTCAACGCATCCTCGGACGGCGGAATGGAACGAACATCTGTCAGGCCGAGCGCCGCGATCAATGTGTCACGATAGGTCAGCGTCTCTTCAAACAGCCATCCGGTATCGAGAAAGATGACCGGAATGGCAGGATCGACGTCAGCCATCACCTTGAGCAGCGCAGCGGACTCGGTGCCGAACGACGATACCAGCGCCAGCCTGTCTCGACCAACCGTGCGAAGCGCCGCACTGATCACATCCGCGGGGGAAGCGCTGCGCAAGGACTCGTTTAGCGCGGCCGCAGCAGGCAATGCGGGGATCTCTGCCGCTGGAGCAGATTGCGCCGTCGCACCCGTCGCGGCGCTCTTTCGTTCAAGCAGAGAAGTCATTCTGCGGCCATCTGAAATGTCTGGAGGGAGGAATTCTGGCTCGCATTGCGCCACGGCGCGGAGTGCGAAACGACATCACCGATCACAAGGATAGCAGGGCCACCCTCGACATCGCGAACCAGCGCCGGAAGGTGATCCAGTATACCGATGACGGATTTGGCATCGGGACGGGTGGCGCGGGCGAACACGCCGACCGGCGTTTCGGGCGAACGCCCGGCCCCCAGCAGCCCGCTGCGGATCGCCGGCGCCGCCGTGATTCCCATATAGACCACGATGGTCATCTTGCGGTCGGTCAGTGCCGACCAGTCGACGTTCGAAGCGTCGTGAGCCTTATGCGCGGTAAGGAAGGTGATGCGCAGCGCTTCATGGCGGTAGGTGAGCGGCACTTCGAATTCCGCAGCCGCGCCGAGCCCGGCCGTAATTCCAGGAATAACCGAACAGGCGACACCGGCCTCTCGTAGCGCCTCTACCTCTTCGCCGCCGCGGCCGAAAATGAAGGGATCGCCGCCCTTGAGGCGGACGGCCCGCTGACCGGATTTGGCGGCATCGATCAGCAGCCGGTTGATGGCGTCTTGCCCGATGCCGGGTTTGCCGACACGGCGACCCACCGGCACACGCACCGCGTCGCGGCGCGCGCGATCGAGAATCTCTGGCGTGACCAATTCGTCGTAGAATACGATGTCGGCATCCTGCAGCGCCCGCAGCGCCTTGATGGTGAGCAGATCCGGATCGCCCGGCCCCGCACCGACCAGCGTGACGCGCCCTTCGATATCGCCCGGAACAGATGCACCCGCATAAATAGACGGATCGACAATCGCCTTCAGTGAGCCTTCGGCCTCATCGGAACGGCCGGCAAGAACCGCCTCGCCGATCGGGCCGTCGATCACGCGCTCCCAAAAGCGACGACGCAATGGGAGGTCGGGAATGTGGTCATGAATTGACCTGCGCCAGCGCCCAATCATAGTCGCCAGGTGGCCGATTCGCGCCGGTAAGGCTGCTTCGATACGTTCGCGTACACGACGCGCCACCACGGGTGATGCGCCGCCGGTGCCGATCGCCGCCACCACGTCGCCGCGATCCACGATCGCAGGAACGATGAAACTCGAATGCGCAGGATCGTCCATCACATTGACCGGCACACCGGCCGACCGCGCACGCGCAGCCACGCGCTCGCCGATCTCCCCGGCGCTCGCGCAGAAAACCGCGATGATGCCGCTAAGATCAACCACGCGCGGATCGGCTTCCGCTCTCTCGATCCGCGAAGCGGTAGCCGTCTCGAGACCGGGAACCGCGAAGTCACCGTCGGTGGCGTGCCAGCGCACATGCGCTTCCGCCGCAAGCAACAGGCGCAACCTGGCCCGAACCGGGTCGCCCGCTCCGACCAAAAGGATCGGACCGGCACTGGGATCGAGAAAGATCGGGAGGAACTTCATCTGGTGTTCTCTACTCCCCTGGATAGGGTTGACTGAAATTATTTTCTATTTATGTATCTGACAAGATCACAAAACAGAAAATTATTTCTTCTATGCGAAGACCTAAGTATAGAATTTCCTACTTCAAAACACCACCCGGGCGAGATGCATCTTCTCAGCCTCCGGAATCCGCAATTCTGGCGTCCGCTGACTTTGACGATCAGCGGCACAGCCGTCGACTGTGAACGACGAAAACGAAGTTAAGGAGCAGGCCATGCAGCCTGGAATGGACCATCTTGATGCGCTTGAAGCGCAGAGCATCTACATTTTCCGGGAAGCGTTTGCCCGCCTGAAAAAGCTCGCGCTGCTGTGGTCGCTGGGCAAGGATTCCAACGTGATGATCTGGCTGGCGCGCAAGGCCTTCTTCGGCCGGGTGCCGTTCCCGGCGTTGCACGTGGACACCGAGAAGAAATTCCCCGAGATGTACGCATTTCGTGATCGCTACTCGAAGGAGTGGGACCTCGACCTCAAGGTTGATTACTGCCCGCCGGTCGAAGCGATCGACCCGACCTTGCCGCCCGCCGCACGCTCCGCGGCGCGCAAGACCGAGGGGCTGAAACTCGCCCTCAACAAATATGGCTTCGACGGACTGATCGCCGGCATCCGCCGCGATGAGGAAGCGACCCGCGCCAAGGAACGGGTGTTTTCGCCACGCGGCACCGAAGGCGGATGGGATGTGCGCGACCAACCGCCCGAATTCTGGGATCAGTTCAATGCCTCGCCGCCTCCCGGCGCGCATCTGCGGATCCATCCGATCCTGCACTGGACCGAGGCGGATATTTGGGCCTACACCAAACGCGAGAACATCCCGATCATTCCGCTCTATCTGGCGAAGGAGGGCAAACGCTATCGTTCGCTCGGCGACGCCGACATCACCTTTCCCGTCCCTTCGACCGCATCGAGCATCGACGAGATTCTGATCGAACTCGAGGGCACCAAGATTCCCGAACGCGCCGGGCGCGCGCTTGACCACGAGACCGAAGACGCTTTCGAACGGCTTCGTGTCGCCGGCTATCTCTGATCTGAATCGAATCGAGCGCTTTTCCGATGAACATGATCGCACCTAACCTCGCGTCGAACGCTGCCCTCTCGACGCCCAACGGCACGACCCGCCCCCAGGTCCGCATCGTCATTGTCGGCCACGTCGATCACGGCAAGTCAACGCTGGTCGGGCGGCTGTTGCACGAGACCGGCAGCCTGCCCGACGGCAAACTTGAGATGCTGAAAGCGGTCAGCACCCGACGCGGCATGCCGTTCGAATGGTCGTTCCTGCTGGACGCCCTGCAAACCGAGCGGGATCAGGGCATCACCATCGATACCACGCAGATCCGTTTCCGTACGCGCTCGCGCGACGTAGTGCTGATCGACGCTCCCGGCCATGCCGAATTTTTGCGTAACATGATCACCGGCGCGGCACAGGCCGACGGCGCAGTGCTCATCATCGACGCGCTGGAAGGCGTGCGCGACCAAACGCGGCGGCACGGCTATTTGCTGCATCTGCTCGGCATCAAACAGGTCGCTGTCGTCGTCAACAAGATGGACCGCGTCGATTTCAGCGCGGAACGCTTCGGCGCCATTCGAGACGAAATTTCCGCACACCTGACCGGCCTCGGTCTCATTCCGACAGCAGTCATTCCAATCTCGGCGCGCGATGGAGACGGCGTCGCCGAGCGAACCGCCAAGATCGGCTGGTACAGCGGTCCGATCGTGGTCGAAGCCATCGATGCGCTGGACCCTGCGCGACCGCTCGACGAACTGGCGCTGCGCTTCCCCGTTCAGGCGATCTACAAATTCGACGATCGGCGAATCGTGGCCGGACGTATCGAGTTCGGGCAGCCTGACCGTGGGCAACGAGATCGTGATCATGCCGGCCGGAAAGATCGCAAAGATCCGCAGCGTCGAAGGCTGGCCCTCAAGTCCGAAAAGTGCGCAGGGGGCCGGCCGCTCGGTCGGCATCACGCTCGACCGCGAATTGTTCGTCGAGCGCGGGGATGTCATTGCCCATGTTGGGTCGGCACCGCGCGATACCCGAAGGATACGGGCGCGCATCTTCTGGCTGCACGAGCAACCGCTCGCAGCTGGCGCATCCATTCTGCTGCGGCTTGGCAACAAGGAAACGCGAGCCGTCGTCGTGGCCATCGAGAAAGCCGTCGATCCCGGCGAACTTTCGAGCGCCGAAACAAAGGCGATCGCGCGCAATCATGTCGGTGAAATCGACATCTCGCTGGCGCAGCCTCTCGCCGCCGACCCGTATGTCGACAACCCGCGAACCGGCCGCCTCGTGATCGAGGTCAACGGCCGCATCGCCGGCGGCGGGCTGGTGCTCAGCGTCGACGCAGGACAGCGCGCGGTTCCGGTCGACATCGTGCCGGTGGAATCCGCGCTGCGGCCCGACGAGCGCTCCGCCCGCTATCGTCACAACGGCGCCGTCGTCTGGCTGACGGGATTGCCGGGCTCCGGTAAATCCACGCTGGCCCGCGCGCTGGAGCGAAAGCTGTTCAGCGACGGCGGCTCGCCGATCCTGCTCGACGGCGACACGCTGCGCGCCGGACTGAACGGCGACCTCGGTTTCTCGCCGCAGGATCGCACTGAGAACATCCGCCGGCTCGCCGAAGTCGCCACGCATCTCGCGCGCAATGGTCACCTCGCGATCGTCGCTGCGGTCTCCCCGTCGCGCGAGGATCGCGCCGCGGCGCGGCGCATCGCCGACAGCACCTTCCGCGAAGTCTATGTCGCAACGCCGGCTGACGTTTGCGAGCGCCGCGATCCCAAGGGGCACTATGCGAAGGCGCGCGCGGGTGTGCTGCATGGCTTCACCGGCATCGGAAACGACTATCAGCCCCCGGAGACGGTGGAACTGACGATTGATACCTCGTCCCGCACGGTAAGCTGATGCCGCCGATGAGATCGAGCGGATGCTGATCAGAACCGGCGTTCTGTTCGACGAACTGACCGACGTCGCCGCCAACATCTGAGGTTGCGAATACTGGGCCATCGCCGCGGACCCTGCGCGGCTATGTATCGGCTTGTCTCGGTCTATAGCGTTTTCGAGCGAAGTGGATACCAGTTCGCGTGAAGAAAATGCGTCAGATCAAAATCGTAGAGTTCCGCTTCTGGCTCCATCAGAAGCGGAAAGGCTCTAAGACCATTCAACTAGTGTGAAGGGCTTCTCACGGCGTCGGCTTTGGCGCTAAATGACGGTCGAGCGCCCGTATTTGGGCGACCGACCCGGCCTTGAAACAGCGCAGCCGTTTCTCGCGAGAAGCCCGCCGACATGACCCGCATTGACGCCCACGGACTGAAGATCGCGCCCGTCCTGTTCGATTTTGTCGCCGAGGAAGCGACGCCGCGGACCGGCATTACGCCCGATGCGTTCTGGGCCGGACTTGCCGCCATCGTCCGCGATCTCGGACCGAGAAACCGCGAGTTGCTCGCGGTGCGCGATTCACTACAGGCGAAGATCGACGGGTGGCATCGCGCCAATAAAGGCACGCCGTTCGACATGGGCGCCTACACGGCGTTCCTGACGGAGATCGGCTATCTGCAACCAGAGCCGGAGACGCAGCGGGTCGAGACCGCCAATGTCGATGGCGAGATCGGAAAAATCTGCGGCCCGCAACTGGTGGTGCCGCTGACCAATGCGCGCTACGCGCTAAACGCCGCAAATGCGCGCTGGGGCAGCCTCTACGATGCGCTGTACGGCACCGACGCCATTGCGCACGAGGCCGACGAGGCCAAAGGCTATGACAGGGCGCGCGGCAATAAGGTCATTGCGAAGGCAAAGGTTTTCCTCGATTCGGCAGCACCGCTTTCGAATGGTGCTCATGCTGACGTCGCAGGCTACAGCGTGTTCAACGGACAGCTGTCGGTCAAACTCAAAAACGGCGACGCGACCGGTCTCATGAGGGAGTCGCAGTTCGCGGGCTACCAGGGCGATGCGCGTACTCCGTCCGCGATCCTGCTCGTCAATCACGGTCTGCACATCGATATCCAGGTCGACCGCGCCCACCCCATCGGCAAGGACGATCCCGCCGGCGTCGCCGACGTGATCATCGAGGCTGCCATCAGCACCATTCTCGACATGGAGGATAGCGTCGCCGCTGTCGATGCCGACGACAAGGTTCAGGTGTATCGTAATACGCTCGGCCTGATGAACGGCACCCTCACTGACACTTTTGAAAAGGGCCGCAAGACCGTCACCCGCGCCCTCAACCCCGACCGCCTCTACACCGCGCCGGACGGCGGGCAACTCACGTTGCACGGACGCAGCCTGCTTTTGATCCGCAATGTCGGTCACCACATGTTCACCGACGCGGTGCTCGATCAGAGCGGCGCAGAGATTCCGGAAGGCCTGCTTGACGCAGCCGTATCAGGCCTGCTCGCAATTCACGATCTCAATGGAGTTTCGAAGACGCGGAATACCCGTAGCGGCTCGGTCTACCTGGTCAAGCCGAAGATGCACGGCCCCGACGAGGTAGCGCTGACCTGCGAATTGTTCGCCCGCGTCGAGACGATGCTCGGATTGCGGGAGAACACGCTCAAGATCGGCATCATGGACGAGGAACGCCGCACCACGGTCAACCTCAAAGCCTGCATCCAGGTCGCATCGAAACGCATCTGCTTCATCAATACAGGCTTTCTCGACCGCACCGGGGACGAGATTCACACCTCGATGCAAGCGGGCCCGATGATCCGCAAAGGCGAGATGAAGGCGCAGCCATGGATCAAGGCCTATGAGGACTGGAATGTCGACATCGGCCTGATCGACGGCTTGCCCGGTCGTGCCCAGATCGGCAAGGGCATGTGGGCCGCGCCCGACAGGATGGCGGACATGCTCGCGCAGAAAATCAGTCACCCGCAAGCGGGTGCCACCACCGCATGGGTGCCGTCGCCGACCGCGGCGACGCTGCACGCCTTGCACTACCATCAGATTGACGTGCCAAGGCGCCAGCAGGAACTGGAGGCGAGCGGGAGGCGCGCCACACTGTCCGATCTCCTCACCATCCCGGTGTCTCATTCGAACTGGGCGCCCGAAGACGTGAAACAGGAAATCGACAACAACTGTCAGGGCATTCTCGGCTATGTGGTGCGCTGGATCGATCAGGGCGTGGGCTGCTCCAAGGTACCGGACATCCACGACGTCGGCCTGATGGAAGATCGCGCTACGCTGCGGATTTCCAGTCAGCATTTGGCGAACTGGCTGCATCATGGCGTCGTCACCAGCGATCAGACGATGGACTCGCTCAAGCGCATGGCCATCATCGTCGACGAACAGAACGCAGGCGATCCTCTCTACAAGCCAATGGCTCCGAATTTCGACAGCGTGGCTTTCAAGGCGGCCTGCGATCTGGTGTTCAAGGGCCGCGAGCAGCCAAACGGCTATACCGAATACATCCTGACCGAACGGCGGCGCGAGGCCAAGACGGAGCGCGTTGGATCGACAGTACGATCCTGCGAATGACCTAGCGGGTCTCCCGGGGCAGCTCACTCGTCGCGTCAGTTGCAGCCGATATTGGCAGGCCGATCCATACCTTTCGACCCGGTCGTCTGCTCCAACTAAACGAGTCGGCTGGAGTCGGAGCGCCGGCAAGTCAACTTCTAGAACACCGGAAAATATTTCAGGGCCGCGACGACGCCGATTACGATCACGGCGGTGCGGGCGATCTTCTTTCCGCTGCCACCGAGCGGCGCCACGCTGATGAAATAGAAAACAAGAATAACGACAAAAAAGTAATCAGGAGGGTGATAAGCATTGTGGCTCCCTCAAATTGACCGCAGACGTTCAAGCAAGAGAAAGCGGCCCTCACGACATTTGGCGCGCGAGCCAATCCCTGGCAAAGCTTGAAAGTTCCTAACAAAACCTCGCCCGATCCGTTGCCCATGACCGCCAGCCTCGTCGCGGAACTTTAGCCGCAACAGCACGTTGGGGTTCATATCCCTCAGTTTTCAGGAGCGTTGGATGGCGAGCGATGGGATGCGATAAAAAACCTGACCGACAAAGCAACCTACGACAGGCTCGAGAAAGATTTATCAGCCGTGAAGAACGAGATCTCTGCACTGACCGATCAAGTCTCGGACGCGCTCAATACGCTGACCGGCTCCGCCAAGAAGCAGGCCCGCCGCGGGTATAAGCAGGCGAGGGCCAATGTGGATTCCGTTCTCTCCGATGTCTCCGATCGCGGCAATGCGGCCCTTGATGCGGCGCAAAGCGCCGTCACGACCATCGAGGACACGCTGGAAGAAGCGATCCAGCAGCGCCCCCTCGCGACAGTGGGGCTCGCGATGGATCTGGGATTTCTGATCGGCGTCACGTGGCGTCGATGACCGTCTAGACGATGATTTCAGTCGAAATTCTGCCGATCGGCCCGGCACCGCGGCCGATCGCGCCAATGGTTTTCAACAATTGATTTCGTTTCAGATGAGGCATTGAATGTTTCAGCGGACGATCGATGACTTCAAGGAAAGCGCAGGCAATGCCATGCGGCTCACGTGCTGGCCCGGTGGCTGCGTTTGCGGCCTTTGTCACGATCCTGTTCCTTTGTGCAGCCGCGTTTGTCTTCGTGTTTCAAAACTACGGCTTGATCGAAGCGTGTCTGAGCGGGGCAGCGATCTTCTTGCTGATCACTCTGATCGCTGTCGTGACCTATGAATTCGACGAAAGGCCGCTAAGAAACGAGCGGCCGAGCACGGCAAAGTCGCGACGCAGAACTTTCTCGCCGATCCGATGGTCGTGGCGGCGGGACTTCAGCTGGTACGCGCAGTCGGCGTCAAGAAGCTGATTCCGATCCTGGCCGTCGGCGGCCTGGCGCTCGGACTGTTCGCTCGGGGACGAACCGCGATGACGGGACTGATAACGGAGACTAGTGTCCGCCAGGAAACTAAGTGCTGACGGCAACCCTCATGTCACGCAGCGACCAGGCTGAAGCTGCTTGGCAACGTCCGTCAGAGCACTCACCACCGGTTCGCATGCGATCGTTCGCCTGACCGCGCCTCGCGGGCGCGTCGATGCCAATCTCGCTTCGTGTGTGATCGTCACTTCCTGACCGGAGCTTCTCGGAATCCGGAATACAATCGACGTATCCGGCAGACTTTCCAGCCGAATGGAAACGGTTCGGCCCTCGCGTGTGGAAATTGAGACATTGCCGCGATCGGACTTGACCGCGCGATTGACGACGCGAAACGGTCGCGTCATGGCTGGCGGCGTGATCCGGCCCGATGCAAGATGCACCGCGCCCAGGGACAGGATCACCGCCAGTACACCGAGAACTCCTGCAGATACCTGAAACATGGTTGCCTCGCCTCTTGTCCTCTCGCGGCGACATCCATCGCGCACTGCGACTGGATGCGGAACCGCGACGGCAATAACGCGGTTCGGACAGACATCGTTCAATTGACGGTTTCTGAGAAAGAGCAGGAGCCGGAACGCTTTTGAGCGCCGTGCGTTGTCCTGACAGCCGGTCTTCCCCCTGCCCCGATCGACCGGCGACGAGGACGCGGCTGCTGGTGATGCCAGCCGCGTCCTCCGCTTTTGCCGCTGAGAGCCCGATCCAAAATAGGCGACATGGATTTGATCCATGTCGCCTTCGTTTAACAGCACGGGACTCGCGATCAGGATGCGGCGGCGCGCGGTTCCCGGTTGCGCGAATTCCGCTGAAAGAACAGCGCCTGGCTGGCTACCGCGGAGACCATGGCGGGCTGGAACGGTTTCGAGATGAGGAACGCCGGCTCGGGTCGCTCGCCGGTCAGAAAGCGTTCGGGATAGGCCGTTATGAAGACAACGGGCACCTCGAAGACGCGCAGAAGTTCGTTGACGGCGTCCAATCCCGGAGCTGCCGTCAGCGAGCTGGATATCCGCCAGAATGAGGCCGGGCTTCTTGGTCTTGGCGAGGGCGATCGCGTCGGCGTGCGTACGTGCGACGCCGATCACACGATGTCCGAGATTCTTGACAAGACTTTCCAGATCCATCGCGATGAACGTCTCATCCTCAATGATGAGGACGTCCGTTGCGATTTCCGCCGCCATTTCGCGGCCGGCAATACCGCTCAGCTTGCGGACTTCGGCAATGTCCGCCTCCAGAATAAACGCGACCTCCTCCTCGGAAAAACCTTCCAGCGACAGCAGCAGGAATGCCTGACGCGGCAGCGGCGTGATATTCGTCAACCGCCGCTCTGTCGGCGCCAAGGTCGGTACGTCGTCGGCGTCGTCGTTGATCGAAACCGAATTCCAGATCTTGGGTGAATAGCCGGAACAACCCGCGCGCGGTCCGTGGCGCTCGTCGAGCAGCGTCTGGTCCTGGAGCAGCGCTTCCAGCATGGCGCCGACATAGGCATCTCCCGACGCCTGATTTCCTGTCAGGGCGCGGGCATAACGTCGCAAGAGCGGCAAATGTTCAGCAACGACCTGTGATCGAAACATTCCCATCCATCCTTTTTGAGACAACTGCATCTTCGAGACGACGACCATGGCGTAGGCACTGCGAACGCCGGGTCCCGGCCGCATCGTCTACGCTTCAGCATGACAAAAGTTCCCTGGCCCCGGAACTTTCGCATCCGGCTTTGAATTAGGCTTCATACGAGTTCCGTGAAGATGGCGCGAAATACGGGAATTTCTCGATTTTCAATATCATGAAACTTTGGGAGGCTGAAAGAAATCATGAAAGATGAAAAGCCACCTCCCGGCAAAGACGGTCTCAACGCTGAGATCCAGTCCAGAATCGGACATCAGCTTCGCGCCATGTATGACGATGTCGTGAGGCAAGGTGTCCCGGACCGGTTTGCAGAATTGATCCGAAAGCTCGATGCATCGGAGCCCGGCAATCCACAAGTAAGCAACGCGGGCGACTTCGATGCAAAAAATGACGGGAGGGACTAATGCCTCTCACAGATTCACTGCGCGACGACATTCTGGCGTCGGTACCGAACCTGCGCGCGTTCGCGATTTCGCTGAGCGGAAATGGCGATCGAGCGGACGACCTCGTGCAGGAAACTCTGCTTCGCGCGCTTGCCAATATCGATTCATTTCAGCCGGGATCGAACCTTCCGGCATGGCTGTTCACGATCCTGCGCAACCTGTTCCGCTCGGACTACCGCAAGCGGCGGCGCGAGGTCGAGGATTCCGACGGCAGCTATGCGAAAACGTTGAAATCGCAGCCGAGCCAGAACGCTCATCTGGAATTCGAAGAATTCCGGGCAGCGCTCGATAAACTGCCGCAGGATCAGCGCGAGGCCTTGATCCTCGTGGGCGCTTCGGGATTTTCCTACGAGGACGCAGCGAACGATCTGCGGCTGCGCAGTCGGCACCATCAAGAGTCGCGTCAACCGCGCGCGATCGAAGCTGAGCGCCCTGCTTTACGTCGAGGGCACGGAGGATTTTGGCCCGGACGACACCGTCCGGGCCGTAATCGGCAGGCGGCCGGTAGGTTCAGCGATCAAAGGTTTAGGCGAGTGATCGGAACAGCAGGACGCTCGGCGACCGGCTGGCGTACCTGCTTCTCATTTGACCGGCTTCAGAGGCTGGTGCGGATATCTGCGTCGTGCGATCTCTCTCGGTCATATCCACGACGGTATCCATGGGAGCGGCGAGTTCATAGACGTAGCTCACGTCGGTAAAATACCGCTTGGAAACGCCGCCCAGCGCCTCCGGCGCAACGCGGTCCAGCAGGATGATGCCAAAATCGCTGTCCTCGCGGCGGGTCGCAGCGCTGGTATTGAATTCCTCCCACCGAAAACGAAACATTGTCTCGCTGCCCTCGCCCTCCACTCCCCAATGCACGACAATATGCGGATGCTTGCCGACCAGCGACAGCCCTTCGTCTGAATGCGATGCCAGTTCGAAGAACAGCAATGAGAGGCTCTGCGCCGCGCGCGCGCTCACGGAGATATCCGGACCATTGACCGCGATGCGGTCGGCGTGGGGGATGGCACGCGCCTCGAACAATCCCCTCAGTTTGACACCCTGCCACTGGCTCTCGCTGAGCAGCGAGACCACGTTGGACATGGCATGGATCCGGCCGATCAGCAGTTCGCGGGCGACTTCGATGTCGGAGCCGTGCCGCAGCGTACGCGTGACGATCGATTGAATCACCGCAAGAATGTTTTTGACCCGGTGATTGAGTTCATCGATCACGGCGGTCAAACGCCGCTCGAAGCCGATCCGAACCTGGATTTCGCGGCTCAGCCGCAAGTTATTATAGGCGACATATCCGAACAATCCGCAAAGGATGCTGGTCAGCGCAAGACCGATCGTGGCCACCACCGCGGCCAGTTTTTGCGCGCGATGGATCGCGTTGGTTTTCGGGTAATAGCCCAGCGACCAGTCCCGCCCGCCAAAGGTCACCGTCCGGAGCAACAGCGGAACGGGATCAGCGCGGCAGCCTGAGACGTGACGTGACATTGCCGCTGTCGTCGGCGATAAATTCCGAGGCCGGATTACGCGGATCTTGCAGGACAACGGAGAACAGCGACAGTTCGTCATTTGTCAGCATCAATGACGCGAGTTGATAGGAAAATGTAACAAAGCCCGCCGGCGTCTCGGTCCCCTCCTGGAAAACCGGCGTTGCGAGAACCAGCCCGATCGGGCCGTCCGGGCGCAGCAGATTGATCGGATCCGATACGACCGAAGTTCTGGTCTGCATCGCGCGGGCGAACATCGGCCCCAGGATCGGATGCTGGTCGAGCGAGCGGCCCGGAAATGCGGCGGTTTCCGCGTTTTGCGGCTCAACGTCCATCAACACGTCGATCGGATGGTCGAGCGAACCGCAGATCGCGCGGCGTATCGTCAAAGTTCCGGATTTGCGGATTTGGAAATCCGGCCGCTGCCAGGGCTGCATGGGCCTGCTGGAAGTTCGCTCGGCTGAAGACGTGCAACCCAGCCGGCAACAACGAAATCAGTCTTGAAAGCATAGATTGAAGCGCGCAACGGGCTGGAGCACGTTGGCCCTCACCGCGGACGGCGACCGGAACAATCCCGAGGCGACCCGCGCCAGCAGTTCTCGTTCGGTGAGTCGGTCCTGAACCAGACTGGCGTTGACGTCGATGGCGCGCGACAGGGCGATGCCGTCGATCGTCAACTCCTGATCATGAGCGCGCCAAGCCGCAAGGCCGGAGAGAAAAACCCCGATGATCGCGACAACGCCAATAATGAAACCCAGCCGAACCACGCGTCTACCCGGAAATCAGGAGAATGAAGCCTGTCGCAAAAATTGGCCGCGTCTCGACTCGATTAACGAGCAGCGTCGACCGCCCGTGACGATGCATCGACCTCTGAATCAGTAATCGCGCCAGCAATCGGTTCCGACCCCAGCTGCAAAACTGCCGATCGATCGTTAACGGAGCCGCCAGCCGGACCGTTGCCATTCACCATGATAAGGTCCGCTCGCCGCCATCGTCTGCCGCGATGCGCGTCTCCGCGAGGCGCGAGAGACTCGCAATCGATCCTGATAACCAGACTTCGGCGTGAACCAATCATCAAAGCAGCAGTCGCGTACCATCGTGCCCTGCAATCATCAGCGTTCGCACGGTGCCGGGCGTCTCTCCCGCAATCGCGACCGGCACAAAATGCTCGGTACGGCCTTGGATGGCGCTTTCGATCAACACATGGCGCGTCGCGCCAACCTCCGCAGCAAGCCGCCGCCGCAGCGCCGCGCGCGCCGCCGCGCGCAACTGCCTGGCGCGATCCCTGATCACCTCGCCCGCGACCGGTGGCATCCGCGCCGCCGGCGTACCCGGGCGCGACGAGTATGGAAATACATGCAGGAAGGTGAGATCGCATTCCGCGACAAGATCGAGCGATCGCGCGAACATGTCATCGGTCTCGGTCGGAAAGCCGGCGATGATGTCGGCACCGAAGGCGATGTCCGGCCGCAGCCGCCGCACCTGCGCACAGAAGTCGATGGCGTCGCGGCGCGAATGCCGCCGCTTCATCCGCTTCAGGATCATGTCGTCGCCGGATTGCAGCGACAGATGCAGATGCGGCATCAGCCGCTCCTCGTTCGCGACGGCATCGAGCAGATCCCGATCCGCCTCGATCGAATCGATCGACGAGATTCGAAGCCGCCTCACGTCCGGCACGTGCCGCAGAATCTGCTTGACCAGTCCGCCCAGTCTCGGCGCGCCCGGCAGATCGGCGCCGTAGCTCGTGAGATCGACGCCGGTCAGCACGATCTCGGCGTGACCGGCCTCGGTCAGCGCGCGCACCTGATCGACCACCGCGCCCATCGGCACCGAGCGCGAATTGCCGCGTCCGAAAGGAATGATGCAGAAGGTGCAGCGATGGTCGCAGCCGTTCTGTACCTGCACAAAGGCGCGCGGCAGTCCGCCTTGAAAGCCCTCGACGAGATGCGGCGCCATCTCGGTCACCGCCATGATGTCGGCGACCGCGATTTTTTCGTCGTTCGCGATACCGAAATCGGCCGCTGCAGCGAATGCGACTCTGCGCGGCACGCCAGGCCTCACTCCGCATCTTGTCGATCGTTGCCGATCACGCGATCGACCTCGGCCATCTCTGCGAACATCGTCGGCTGTATCTGCGCCGCACAGCCGGTGACGACGATGCGCGCCGACGGCCGCTCGCGCTTCAATTTGCGGATCGATTGCCGCGCCTGCGCCACCGCCTCGTTGGTCACGGCGCAACTGTTGATGATGACGACGTCGTCAAGGCCGGCATCTTCCGCGTTGCGGCGAATGACTTCGGATTCGAAGGCATTGAGCCGGCAGCCGAAGGTGACGACGTCGACGGTCATTACGCGCACGCTACGGCGAACAGCGCCGGATCGAAGGTGCCGGAATATTCGAACGCGGCCGGACCGGTCATCAGCACATGATCGTCGCGCTCGCGCCATTCGACGGTCAGACTGCCGCCGGGCAGCGCCATGTGTACCATGCGGTTGGCGCGCTTGAGCCGCGCCGCCGCCACCGCCGTCGCACAGGCCGCCGAGCCGCAGGCCTTCGTCAGGCCCGCGCCACGCTCCCAGGTCCGCATCACGATGTGATCGCGATCGACGATATGCGCCAGCGTGATGTTGGCGCGCTCGGGAAAGATCGGATGATTCTCCAGCAGCGGACCGAAGCGTTCGAGATCATAGGCGTTGACATCGTCGACCCAGAAGATCGCGTGCGGATTGCCCATGCTGACCACCGACGGCGAATGCAGCACCGGCGCATCGATCGGCCCGACCTGCAATTCGATATAGCGGGTATCGCGGAATTCCTCGGCGAGCGGGATGTCCTGCCAGTCGAATTTTGGCGGCCCCATGTCGACGGTGTAGAGGTCGGGCGCGGAGCCCTGCCAGCAGTTCAAAAGTCCGGCGCGGGTCTCGAAGGTCAGCGCGGCCTTGCCTGTGGCCTCGAACGCTCTGCCGTGCCACGCAGCGCATGCCGTTGCCGCAGGCATTCGCTTCCGAGCCATCATTATTGTAGATGCGAACGAAGGCCTCGGTGCCAGGCAGCCGCGGGGGCTGCAGCACCATCAACTGATCATAAGGGACGCCGGCCGGTGATGCGACCGCGCGCGCCTCCTCGGCCGTCACCGCGGCGGGGCGGTCGCGCAGATCGACGACGACGATCTCGTTGCCGATGCCGTTCATCTTGCTGAAAGCGTGATTTGCGAGCGCGCCCATGTTCCGGCGTCCATTTTCCGGCATCCATCTTCCGCCACTTTATATGGCGAATGCCGCGGCGGTTGGCCAGTGTGACCGTCACTCGCGACTGTTAAGGCAAATCTGTATCGGCGTCCCACACCCGCCGCGGAGCGACATGACATATCTGTCATGGGACGAATGCTGAGCTCGCGTGTTAGCATTGCACAATTCCGCCTGTTATGCCGGCTAAGGCCGAAACTCGCGAGAGTCATGCCAGCACGACCAAGGAGACCCTTAAATGAATTGTCCCCGCCCCTTTCGCCGCCTCGCGATCGCAGTGATCCCGGCGGCCTTGATCCTTGGGGCTCTCTGCCGTGCTGGCCCAGACGCCGCCTGCGACACCTCCCGGCGCGACGGCGCCGGCAACCCCCGCCCCGCCGGCTGCACCGACCCCGCCGGGAACGGCAACGCCGGCCACGCCGATCTCCGCCCCCGGCCGAGGTGCAGACGCCGGCGAACCCGACCGCCGAGGCCCCGAAGCCGCCGGCCACGGCACCGGTCCAGACCGCCGATCCCTTCGGCGAGGAAATCACGCTGACGTCGAAGACCGTCCTGACTTTCAGAAGCAACGCGACCTGGGACACCGCGTTCGAGACGCTGATCAATTCCTTCAAGTCGCTGGCGGCGGCGCTCGACAAGCAGGGCGTCAAGGCCGCCGGCAACATGATGATCGTCTATACCTCGACCGACGACAACGGCTTCTCGTTTCTGGCGGAAGTCCCGGTCGATCAGGACCTCAAAAATCTGCCCAAGGACATCGAGCATGGGCAAATCACCGGAGGGCAAGGCGCTGAAGTTCGTGCATCGCGGCTCCTACGACAACATGGACAACACCTATGAAGCGATCACCAATCACCTCGACGACAAGAAGCTCGAGGCCAAGGATACCTTCATCGAGGAGTACATGACCGATCCGCTGAAGACCGAGGAAGACAATCTGGTCATCAACGTCTATGTGCCCGCTGAAATGAGAACCGTCATGCAGGACCGGATCCTCTCGCCATCGCCGCTGCTCATCGTCGCCGCTTTGGTCGCGGTGCCGGCGCAAGCCGATGTGCCGCCGCCGGCGATTTCGGTGACCGGCGAGGCCACGATCTCCGCGCCGCCCGATCTTGCGCAGATCGAGGCAGGCGTCACGACCGAGGCCAAGACCGCGCGCGAAGCCTCCGACGCCAACAACGCCGCGATGGGCAAGGTGCTGCTGGCGCTCAAGGGCGCGGGCATCGACGAAAAGGATTACCAGACCTCGCGGTTGTCGCTGCAGCCTGAAATGCGCCTGCCGCGTTTCCAGCAACAACGCGCCGCAGATCGTCGGCTATCGCGCCAGCAACCGCGTCACCGTCAAACTGCGTGACGTCAGCAAGATCGCCGGCGTAATCGACGCGGTGACCGCGGCCGGCGCCAACGACATCGGCGGCATCAATTTCATGGTGTCCAACGCGTCGAAACTGCTCGACGACGCGCGCGCTCAGGCAATCGCCGACGCGCGGCGCAAGGCGGAGATCTATGCCAAGGCTGCGGACGTCACGCTCGGCGCGCCGTTGAGCATTGCAGAAGACGGGTCACCAGGGCCGGTGATGTATCGCCGGGCGGTGCCCATGGCGGCGAGCGTTCCGATCGCGCCGGGCGAGGAAACGCTGCGCGTCGCCGTCAGTGTCACCTGGGCGATCAAGACGGGGCCGTAGGACGCCCGAGCCGTCGTCATTGCGAGAGTTCGTTCCTCATCTTCGAGGAACGACAGCGACGCAGCAATCCAGTCTTAAACGTCTTCTGGATTGCTGCGCTCCGCTCGCACTGACGATCTATATCTCCATCACCTGTCCCGGCTTGAGCGCGACAAACCGTTCCCGCGGAACGCCGGCTTCGTCGAGCGCGACCGCAAGTGCTTTCTCCGGCGCGTCAATCGCCTCATCGGTCAGTTGGAACGTGCCGTGATGATGCGCCAGCGCCAGTTCGGCGCCGCAATCGGCCAGCGCCTTCACGGCATCCGCCGGATTCATGTGCTGATCCTTCATGAACCAGCGCGGCTCGTAGGCACCGATGGGTAAAATTGCCGCGCGAGCGGCCCATGTATCTCGCGACGCGGCGGAAGTGAATCCCGCTGCCGTAACCGAATCGCAGACGATGTAGATCTTGCCGGCCGGCGTCTCCAGCAAAAGCTCGCCCACAATGCCTTGTTGCGGTCGAAAAGACGTTCGTTTCGACCCGCCGACCAGCCGCAGGAGGCTGGAGGTCAACGCCCGACAGCGCTGTGCGCCCTCGGGCGTGAACGTGTTTTGGATGTCGTTGATCTTCACGATCGCCTCGCATCATGCGCGCGAGACGCTCTGGGGTGAGGGCGCTTTCTCCCGCGAATGCCGCGGACGAGGTGAGCGCGGTACCTGGGCCCCTCACCCGCCGCGAAGACGCGGCGACCTCTCCCCGCAAAAGAGCAGGGCGAGGTAAAAAGGAAGACAGGCATGTTCGACAATCTGTCGGAAAAGCTTGGTGGCATTCTCGATCGGCTGACGCGGCGCGGCGCGCTGACGGAAGCCGATGTCGATGCCGCCATGCGCGAGGTGCGCCGGGCGCTGCTCGAGGCCGACGTCTCGCTCGACGTGGTACGCAGCTTCACCGACAAGGTTCGCGAGCAGGCGATCGGCGCCACCGTCGTCAAATCGGTGACGCCGGGCCAGATGGTGGTGAAGATCGTTCATGACGAACTGATCGCCACGCTCGGCGCCGACGGTCAGACCATCGACCTCAATGCGGTGCCGCCCATCGCCATCATGATGGTCGGCCTGCAAGGCTCGGGCAAGACCACCACGACTGCGAAACTGGCGCGCCGCCTGACCCAGCGCGACAAGCGTAAGGTCCTGATGGCCTCGCTCGACATCTATCGTCCGGCGGCGATGGAGCAGCTCGCGGTGCTCGGCCGCGATCTCGAAATCCAGACGCTGCCGATCGTCGCGGGCCAGAAACCCGAGCAGATCGCGCGCCGCGCGATGGAAGCCGGCAAGCTCGGCGGCTACGACGTGGTGCTGCTCGACACCGCGGGCCGCACCACGCTCGACGACGAGATGATGAGCGAAGCCGCGAACATCAAGGCCGCCGCCCAACCGCACGAAGTGCTGCTGGTCGCGGACTCGCTGACCGGCCAGGACGCGGTCAATCTCGCGCGCGTCGTTCGATGAGCGCGTCGGCCTCACCGGCATCGTGCTGACCCGCGTCGACGGCGACGGCCGCGGCGGCGCCGCGCTGTCGATGCGTCAGGTCACCGGCAAGCCGATCAAGCTGATCGGCACCGGCGAAAAGACCGACGCGCTGGAGGACTTCCATCCCTCCCGCATCGCCAGCCGCATCCTCGGCATGGGCGATGTGATCTCGCTGGTCGAAAAGGCTGCCGCCAATATCGATGCCGAAAAAGCCGCGCGCACCACCGAAAAGATGCGCAAGGGCCAGTTCGATCTGAACGACATGCGCGAGCAATTGCTGCAGATGTCGAACATGGGCGGCATATCCGGCCTGATGGGCATGCTGCCCGGCGTCGCCAAGATGAAGAACCAGATCGCCGCGGCCGGTCTCGACGACAGGATTCTCAAGCGTCAGGTCGCGGTGATCAATTCGATGACACGGCAGGAGCGCAAGCATCCTGATCTCCTGAAAGCCAGCCGCAAGAGGCGCATCGCTGCCGGCGCCGGCCAGAAGGTCGAGGAGATCAACAAGCTCCTCAAGATGCATCGCAACATGGCCGATATGATGAAGACGATGGGAACGGGCAAGCGCGGCCCCCTCGCCGGCATCGCGCAGGCCATGGGCTTCGGCGGCGGCATGGCGACGCCCTCGCCCGAACAGATGAAGGCGCTCGCGGACAAGCTGCCGAAAGGCGCGGACGGCCTGCCGCAACTGCCGAAGGATCTGCCGGCCGGGATTGCGCGGCGGCCTGCCCAATCTTCCCGGCCTCACCGGACTGGCGGCAAGCCGACATTGCCCGGCCTCGGGCTTCCCGAGGAAGAAGAAATGAGTTTGTCCCTCATACCAAGCGTCATTCCGAGACGTGCATCTCCGCGAAACCGGATATCCATACTCCCAGACGCTGCGTCAGGACCGGGTTCGGACTACGGAGCGCCTCCGGACATGACGGCTCAATATCAACAAACATCGATACATCCAGTCAACTTACACCCCAAAGGAGAACTCCATGTCCGTCGTGATCCGCCTCGCCCGTGCCGGCACCAAGAAGCGTCCGGTCTATCATGTCGTCGTCGCCGACTCGCGCTTTCCGCGCGACGGCCGTTTCATCGAACGTCTCGGCCATTTCAATCCGCTGATGCCGAAGGACAACGCCGACCGGCTCAAGCTCGACCTCGACAAGGTCAAGGCCTGGCTCGCCAAGGGCGCGCAGCCGTCGGACCGCGTGGTGCGTTTCCTCGATGCCGCCGGCGTCAAGAAGCGCGCACCGCGCAACAACCCGGAGAAGGCCGTGCCGCGCAAGGAACGCAAGGCCGCCGCCGAAGCCGCTGCCAAGTCCTGAGGCTGCAAGCGGCATGACAGCGCGCGTCTGCGTCGCCCGGATCGGCGCCGCGCATGGCCTGCGCGGCGAAGTGCGGCTGTGGACGTTCACGGAAGACCCGCTGGCGGTGAAGCATTTCGGCCCGCTCTCGACGAAGGATGGCGCGCGAGCAGCTTGAAGTGACGCGCGCACGCGCGGCCAAGGACCACCTCGTCGCAACGCTCAAGGGCGTGACCACGCGCGACGAGGCCGAGCGGCTCAACGGCGTCGAACTCTACATCGCGCGGGACAAGCTGCCCGCGACGGACGACGGCGAATATTACCACGCCGACCTGATCGGTCTCGCCGCCGTCGATGTGGCCGGCAAGCCGCTCGGAACCGTCGCCGCCATCCACAATTTCGGCGCCGGCGACATCATCGAGATCGCGCCCGCGCACGGTCCGACGCTGATGCTGCCGTTCACCGATGCCGTGGTGCCGACCGTGGATATCGCCGGCGGACGCGTGGTGATCGAGATGCCCGGCGAGATCGAGGGCGAGGAGCCGGATCAGGCGTGACATACTCAGCCGGTGCTTCGTATTCTGCCGTCATCGCCGGACTTGATCCGGCGATCCATCGTTTTAGAAAGATGATGGATACGCGGATCAAGCCCGCGTATGACGCCGTTACGTGATTGATCTCCCTGGTGCTAGTCCATGTGGCGCGCGACTGTCCTGACCCTGTTTCCCGAGATGTTTCCGGGGCCGCTCGGCATCAGCCTCGCCGGAAAAGCGCTGGCGACCGGCATCTGGTCGCTTGAATCACGCGACATCCGCAACTCCGCCACCGACCGCCACCGCAGCGTCGACGATACCCCAGCCGGCGGCGGCCCCGGGATGGTGCTGCGTGCCGACGTGCTGGCCAAAGCCATTGATCAGTCGGACATCTCGCCGGACCGACCGCGCCTGCTGATGAGTCCGCGAGGTCGGCCATTGACCCAGTCCCGCGTCAGTGGAACTGGCGGCCGGGCCCGGGCCGCTGATCGTCTGCGGACGATTCGAAGGGGTAGACCAGCGGGTCATCGAGGCCCGCGGGCTCGAGGAAGTCTCGATCGGCGACTATGTGCTGTCCGGGGGCGAAATCGCGGCGATGGCGCTGATCGACGCCTGCGTCCGGCTTTTGCCGGGGGTGATGGGCAAGGCGGAATCGGGCGACGGACGAAAGTTTTTCGCACGGACTTCTGGAATATCCCCAATACACGCGCCCGCAGGAGTTCGAGGGCCGCCCGATCCCGGACGATCCTGCTGTCCGGCGACCACGCCAAGGTGGCCGCTTGGCGACGGGTTGAGCGTCGGAAGCGCTTACGGAGGCCCGCCGTCCCGACCTCTGGGCAGCAAGGAACCATCAAAATCCGCCAAAAAACACGACGGACGGGTGACAACGCTCCGGCTTTGCCGTATAGGAGCGCCAAATCCGCGCAGCGAGCATTTTCAGGCAAAGTGGAATCCGGTTTGCCGTTAGAAAATGCTCTAGCTCATTGAGCTGTGCGTATTCTTTTCGCAAAACCGGTATCCACTTTTGCGGAATACGCGCCACTGGATAGATGAATTCCGCGCAGCCCCCTCAATCGGCCGGAGGGCGCGCCGCCGACGGAGACTTCGATGAACATCATTCAGCAGCTCGAAAAAGAGCAGTTCGACAAGCTGTCGGCAACCAAGACCATTCCGGAGTTCGGCCCCGGCGACACCGTGATCGTCAACGTCAAGGTGGTCGAAGGCGAGCGGACCCGCGTGCAGGCCTATGAAGGCGTCTGCATCGGCCGCTCCGGCGGCGGACTCAACGAGAGCTTCACCGTTCGCAAGATTTCCTACGGCGAAGGCGTCGAGCGCGTGTTCCCGGTGATGTCGCCGATGATCAACTCCATCAAGGTGGTGCGCCGCGGCAAGGTGCGTCGCGCCAAGCTGTACTATCTGCGCAACCTGCGCGGCAAGTCGGCCCGCATTGTTGAGAAGAAGACGGACCGCGCGGCCGAGGCGAGCTGAGCGCACGCCGCTTCACCTTCCAAAGGTTTCCGAAAGCGCGGCGCCGGCCGCGCTTTTTTATTGCCGCGAGCACGACTATCTATCGCGGATGCGACCGCCTCGGATCGTTCGATTGTCGCGGCGGCTACGACCATGGTAGAAGATAGAATGGTTACGGATCAGACCAGCATGGGCATCGGCCGGTTCGTCGCCCGCATCGTGATCGACGACCGCAGCCGTTTGCCCGGACGCTTCTTCGAACGGTTCGCGACGTCGGCGACCTGAGGCCGCTCACTCGCGTCGGTGATTGTCTCGCGCGCCTCCTCGCGCGACCCGCTCAAAGAATTCCAATAGGTTCACGTCCATGTCCAAACCGACAACCCTGTACGACAAGATCTGGAACGATCATCTGGTCCACGAGGCCGAGGACGGCACCTGTCTGCTCTACATCGATCGTCACCTCGTCCATGAAGTGACGTCGCCTCAGGCCTTCGAAGGCCTGCGCATGACCGGCCGCAAGGTCCATGCGCCGGAGAAGACGCTCGCGGTGGTCGATCACAACGTTCCGACCACCGATCGCTACAAAGCCCAATCCCGATCCCGAGAGTACCGAGCAGATCGCGACGCTGGCACAGAACTGCCAGGGATTTCGGCATCGAATACTACAACGAGTTCGACAAGCGACAGGGCATCGTTCACGTCATCGGCCCCGAGCAGGGCTTCACGCTGCCCGGCACCACCATCGTCTGCGGCGACAGCCACACTTCGACCCACGGCGCATTCGGTGCGCTGGCGCACGGCATCGGTACTTCCGAGGTCGAGCATGTGCTGGCGACGCAGACGCTGATCCAGAAGAAAGCGAAGAACATGCGCGCAGTCGTCGACGGCCAGCTGCCGGACGGCGTCACCGCCAAGGACATCATCCTCGCCATCATCGGCGAGATCGGCACCGCGGGCGGAACCGGCTACGTGCTGGAGTATGCCGGCGAGGCGATCCGCGCGCTGTCCGATGGAAGGCCGCATGACGGTCTGCAACATGTCGATCGAAGGCGGTGCGCGCGCCGGCCTCATCGCGCCGGACGAGAAGGCCTACGAATTCCTGAAAGGCCGGCCGAAAGCGCCGAAGGGCGCCAACTGGGATGCGGCAATGCGCTACTGGGAGACGCTGCGCAGCGACGACGGTGCGCACTTCGATCACGAGATACGGCTCGACGCCGCCAGGCTGCCGCCGATCGTGACCTGGGGCACCAGTCCTGAGGACGTGATCGCGGTGACCGGCAAGGTGCCGAACCCCGCCGACATCGCGGACGAAGCCAAGCGGCTTTCGAAGGAACGTGCGCTGCACTACATGGGCTTGAGCCGCTGGCACGAGAATTACCGACATCAAGCTCGACCGCGTCTTCATCGGCTCCTGCACCAACGGTCGCATCGAAGACTCTGCGCGCCGCCGCGAAGATCGCGGATGGCCGGACGGTGAACGGCAACGTCAATGCCATGGTCGTACCCGGCTCAGGATTGGTGAAGGAACAGGCGGAGGCAGAAGGCCTCGACAAGATCTTCATCAAGGCTGGTTTCGAATGGCGCGAGCCTGGCTGCTCGATGTGCCTTGCGATGAATCCCGACAAGCTGAAGCCGGATGAACGCTGCGCTTCGACCTCGAATCGCAATTTCGAGGGTCGGCAAGGTTTCAAGGGCCGCACACATCTCGTGTCGCCGCTCAATGGCGGCAGCGGCCGCAATCGCAGGACATTTTGTCGATATCCGCGAATGGCATTGAGCGTTCTTTCGCTCAGTGGCGTTATGCCGGCTCCGGACGACGGAGGGATCGATAACTCGAAAGAAAGTTATTGCCGCAGTTTGCGCGATGGTCTTGCACTCGACACCGCAATGAAGCACAACACAATCGTGTGATCGAGGCGAGCGTGCCGCGTCGCTTTCTGTCGAACGAAACAGGTGTCCGGAAACCCCGTGCACATTGTCTGGCAAGGCGGGACTTCCGATCAGGTTGCCGCTCGATCAGCCGATCGAAAAGCTATCAACGAGGATGCGACGGCGAATCAAGCTTGCCTCAACTGGTGGGTTGCCTTCGCCGGAAAATTCCGTCAGTCGTAACGACGTCATGAAAACAGCCAAGACCAAAACCCCTGCCCGCAAGGCAGAAAAAATGTCGCGCCCATCCGGCCAATACGAAGGCATCGGCAAAGACGCCCACAAGGACACCTGCCAAGCTGGCGTCCGCAAAAGTCAAAGTCGCGAGGCCGGTGGAGGTCGTGAAGAGCAGCAGCAAGGCCGCGCCGCGTGCGGCTGAGAAGCCGATTGTGACCATGCCGCGCGATGCTCTGACCTTGCCGCTGAAACCGGCTCCCACAATCACCGCGCCGATTCCGGCGCCCACGGCCGTGCCGCCGACGCCTGCCGCTACGACGACCAAACCGATATCCCGTCCGGCCCTGCGTGCCGACGTGCCGCCCGAAGCCGGCTTTACGCTGCAGGTCGATGGGCATTTCAAAAACCAGTTCGAGACGCTGGCCCAGGCGAAGCAGGCCGCGACCGACTTAAAGTCACGTTTCCCGATCCTGCGTATCGAAATCTACGATGCGGCGAAGAAAGCGCGGTTACCGATCTGATCGGCATTGACACCGACTCCGACTACCTGGCGTCGGATATTTCAGCTTTTTTCCAGCCTACAGAGAAAATATGCGGTCGCGATTTGGATGAGTTGCGACAGCAGCCCTCAGCTCACCAGGACGGATCGAGGCCGTAGCCGAAGCCGAACGGAAAGAACGGAGCCGGTCCTCGCGGCACGTAGTAATCTGGCCGTCCATAGTAAGGTCGATTAGGGCCACGTACATACACGCGCGCGCGATGATGCCTGTGGCGATTTTCATGGTGCGGACGATGGGTGCTCCGAGCCGAGCCGACCTCGGTCGGTGTCACCGGCTGCGTGGCGACAGCGCCCAAGCGAGGGGCGGCCTTCGCGCTTTTAACTAATGCGATGCCACACAACGCAACGATTGCTGCAGCGAAACTCACGCCCAGATATCTTTTCATGGCGATTTCTCCGTGGGTCGACGCGTACTGTCGTTATGACACTCTTTCTCAGGAGATCCGCGCCGCTTCAAAAAAACAGGCCCGCATAGCGGGCCTGTTCGACCATGTACGGAGCTGGCTTTGCCATGAGCTCCAACCGGTATCATCACTGCCAGTGACCGTTATGATGGTGATGATGGTGGTTATAGTGATTATGATGATGGTGATGGTGATTATGGTGATGGTTCCGCCAATGCTGCTGACGATGGCTTAGGTTCCGCCCATGGTCGCTCTGATGGTGGTGATGGTGGGGCTGCCCGTTGATGTGGTGCACCTTGGTTGTCAGCTTGCCAGCGTCGCTTTGTCCGACGGCGATGCCTGGG
Organism: uncultured archaeon; assembly: GCA_963807355.1. Lineage (GTDB taxonomy): Bacteria > Pseudomonadota > Alphaproteobacteria > Rhizobiales > Xanthobacteraceae > Nitrobacter. The sequence goes on along the minus strand of CAWEBX010000022.1, from coordinate 91,779 downwards.
CTGACCGGAGTCGCCGCCTGCGCCTGCTGCGCGGGACCCGCGACAATCAGAAGCGCGCCGAGAGCGGCCAATCCTAGAATTTTCTTCAAAAACATTTAGACCTCCGTGGGTGGAACAAGTAACCGCGACGTCAGCAGATCATTCCATCGCCGCCGCGACGCGCGAGCGAGACGCGAGTGACAGGCTATGAGCGGGGAAGTGAACGCGACGTGAATATACCCGCGGCAAACATGCATTGTATGTGCGGTTAGCGTTACCAAATTCCCGCGATTCACGGCCATCCGGCAAAACCGCGCTTGGATCGAAGAAGTCAGCCGTGGCGCCAGTAACAGTTCATTCTCGGAACGATCACTGTCCCGCTCGGTCGGAATTCCTGCACGTAATGCGCGGTGCAGTCGCGTACCGCGTCGGAACCCGGATTATAGCTCGGATAAACCCCGCGCTCATCCTCGCGATAGATCCGCACGCGCGGTCGCCGCTTGCGGGCGTGGGCCGACGTGTCAGACGATACGGCGCGATCCGTGCTCCGCGCGGTGGTTTGAGCCTGAGCGCTGTACATAAACAGCAACGTCCCCGGCACCAGCAGCAGCGTTGCAGCTCCCGTCACAAGCCCCCCGCTGTCATCCTGACATCCATGGCTGCGCCCCGATCACTCCTGCTCCCCGCGAACGGTCTCCGATTGCCGCGGCCGCGTCAACCGCAAGACGGCCCGGACCGCAAAAAACCCTGCTCTCACGGTGAAACGCGAGTTAAACAAACGCCATGTGGACCTCCGCCAAAGCCCCCTCGCTGGCTGACATGGAAACTAGGGCGCACGAGGTGTTTGCGCGCCTGCCCGGGCGTTTCCGGCGCCTGTGCGAAGGCCTCATCATCCGCGTCGAGGATTTCCCGACCGACGAGGTGCTGGACGAGATGAAAGCCGACAGTGAATATGATCTGCTGGGACTGTTCCAGGGCACGGGTCTGCCGTTCCAGAGCCAGGATGACATTGCCAGGCTGCCCAATCTGATTTGGCTCTACCGCCGTCCGATCATCGACTACTGGGCCGAGCACGATGAAACGCTCGACGATATCATCACCCATGTGCTGATTCACGAAATCGGCCATCACTTCGGGCTGTCCGATGCCGACATGGAAGCGATCGAGGCGCAGGCGGCAAGCTAGGATCTGGTCCAACTCGGTTGAGCAAGCTCTAGCCCTGCATGATTGGACCTTGGATCGAGGCCGGGATCGGGCTAGAACGGCCTACTCATGAGGACTCCGGTCATGGACAAGTTCACAACGCTGGAAGGCGTCGCGGCGCCGCTGAAGATCATCAATGTCGATACCGACATGATCATTCCGAAGCAGTACCTGAAGACCATCAAGCGCACCGGCCTTGGCAAGGGACTTTTCTCGGAACAGCGCTACAAGGAGAACGGCTCCGAGAATCCGGATTTCGTTCTCAACAAGGCGGCCTATCGCAACGCCAAAATCCTCGTCGCCGGCGACAATTTCGGCTGCGGCTCGTCGCGCGAGCACGCGCCGTGGGCGCTGCTCGACTTCGGCATCCGCTGCGTGATCTCCACCTCGTTCGGCGACATCTTCTACAACAACTGCTTCAAGAACGGCATCCTGCCGATCCGTGTGACGCAAGCCGTCCTCGACAAGCTGTTCGATGACGCCGAACGCGGCGCCAACGCGACGCTGACCATCGATCTGGTCAGGCAGGAAATCCGGGGACCGGACGGCGGCACTGCGACATTCGAAATCGACCCGTTCCGCAAGCATTGCCTGCTGAACGGTCTCGACGACATCGGCCTGACGATGGAAAAGAAGCCGGCGATCGACGCCTACGAGCAGAAGGCGAAGCGCGAACGCGCCTGGGCCTAACCGCTTCCGCCGGCAACACGGAGTCGATCACCCGGTTCCACGACACAGCCTCGCTTCGGATTGAATCAGAAGCGTGGAATATCCGCTCAACAGTCGAAACAAACGCTTCGGCCCGAAAACGCTCCTATTAGCGTTTTCGAGCGAAGTGGAATCCGGTTCGCGTGAAGAAAACGCGTCAAATCAAAAGACAAAGTCTTTCACCGTTTCCATACGGCGAAAGACTCCAGACCTCAGGCGGCTTTCTGCTTGGCGCTGATCAGCTTGCGATTGATCAGGCACTCGGCGATCTGTATGGCGTTGAGCGCCGCGCCCTTGCGCAGGTTGTCTGACACGACCCACATCGACAGACCGTTCTCCACCGTCGCATCCTCGCGGATGCGGCTGATGTAGGTGGCATCTTCTCCCGCCGATTCATACGGCGTGACGTAGCCACCGGGTTCATGCTTGTCGATGACGAGACAACCCGGCGCATTGCGCAGGATGCGGCGCGCCTCGTCCGCGGTGATCGGATTCTCGAACTCGATGCTGACCGCTTCCGAGTGGCCGATGAACACCGGCACGCGAACGCAGGTCGCGGTCAGCCTGATTTTGGGATCAAGAATCTTCTTGGTCTCCGCCATCATCTTCCACTCTTCCTTGGTGTAGCCGTCCTCCATGAACACGTCGATCTCGGGGATGACGTTGAAGGCGATACGCTTCGGGAATTTCTTGGCGACGAGCTCGCTCGCGGTGTAGACCGCCTTGGTCTGCGCGAACAGCTCGTCCATCCCGTCCTTCCCGGCGCCTGAAACCGACTGATAGGTCGCGACCACGACGCGCTTGATGACGGCCTTGTCGTGCAAAGGCTTCAGCGCCACTACAAGCTGCGCCGTCGAGCAGTTCGGATTGGCGATGATGTTTTTCTTGGCAAAGCTCGCGACCGCATCCGCGTTGACCTCGGGCACGATCAGCGGCACATCGGGGTCCATCCGCCACGTTGACGAGTTGTCAATCACGACCGCGCCGGCCGCCGCGATCTTGGGCGACCATTCCTTCGACACGGCGCCGCCAGCCGACATCAGGCAAATATCGGTGTCGCCGAAATCGTGATTTTCCAGCGCTTTGACTTTCAGGGTTTTGTCGCCGTAGGAGACTTCGGTGCCGACGCTGCGGCGCGAGGCCAGCGCCACCACCTCGTCCGCGGGGAATTTCCGCTCGTCCAGAATGTTGAGCATTTCACGCCCGACATTGCCGGTCGCTCCGACCAGCGCGACTTTGTAACCCATCGTTCACTCTCCGAAGAAAATCACCCCCTTGTCGCCTCGGCGCGAAACAAGGGAAGACGCTGCACTTCTAAGCGAGAAACGTCATTAAGACAACGTCGGCCCTCGTTCCGACGTGCTCGATTCAACCGGCGCATCTGACAAAGTCCACCCGGCTAGCGCGGCTTCTCCGTCCGGGGCGCACGGTCCCCGGGCATCAGCTCACCAATACAGGACGCACTTTGTGAGCGATGGACGAATTCACGGACACACGCCCGTGCCGAAGCTCGATAGCTCATTGAAAACAGGTATTTAAATCATATCGACCAATCGGGCGGCGATCCACTTCAAGGCGGCGGCGAGTTCTCAAGGCGGACTTCCGAAACTGTTGAACCAGGACCGCGCCGGGTTCGAAGCAACATTTCGTCCTGATCGTCATTATTCTCGCAATGTGTGGCCCGATTGGGCTTGTGGCGCGAGGCCGCTGGACGGTAAAAAGGCGATCACACGGATTCTATGAGGGCGTGATGACCTTGAAATACTCCACCGCGACTGGGGCTGCGAAAACCATCGCGCTGTTGCTTGCGGCGGCCGCCCTCGTCGGTTTCAGCGCCTCCGGCGCGAGTGCCCAGCCAAGGCACGACCGCGGCGACGCCTACGGTCCGAGCGGCCCCAACGTGTCGTACCAGTCCGGCCCTCGCACTCGTATCTACATTTCAAAACGCTCATGGCTGGATGCGGGCACCGAGGTGTTGCCGGGCGAGCGCAAATACACCGACTATGCCTTTCCGCCTGCCGTCGGCTATCCCTCGTTCGCCCGCGAGAACCTGAACCGGCCGATCGACCGGCAGCCACTCAGTTCGCCGGCCGATCTCGGCGGATATCCGACCAGATTCCCGCTCTACTGATCGTTCTACGCCGCGTGCCGGAGCCACCCCGGCGGCAACGACATGCAAAAATGCCCGGGATAGCCCGGGCGTATCTTTGTTTAGACATAGCAGCAAGGCTTCAGGCATGCAGCGCCTGAAGCTCCTTCACAACCGCTTCCCCCATCTGGGATGTGCTGACCACGGTCAAACCTTCGGACTTCAAATCGGCCGTGCGCAAACCCTTGGCCAGCACCGCAGCAATCGCGGCGTCGAGCTTGTCCGCCAGTTCCCCCATATCGAAGGAATAACGCAGCGCCATGCCGAACGAGGCCAGCATCGCGATCGGATTCGCGGCACCCCGTACCGGCGATATCGGGCGCGGAACCGTGCACCGGCTCATAGAGTGCGCGGCGCTTTTTGGTTGTCGGGTCGATGTCGCCGAGCGACGCGGACGGCAGCATGCCGAGCGAGCCGGTGAGCATCGCCGCGATGTCCGAGAGCATATCGCCGAACAGGTTGTCGGTGACGATCACGTCGAACTGCTTCGGCCAGCGCACGAGTTGCATGCCGCCGGAATCCGCGAGTTGATGCTCCAGCGCGACGTCCTTGTATTCGCGCTGGTGAACCTGCGTCACGACCTCGTGCCATAGCACGCCGGATTTCATGACGTTGCGCTTTTCCATCGAGGTCAGCTTATTGCGGCGCTTGCGCGCGAGATCGAAGGCAACGCGCGCGATACGTTCGATTTCATAGGTGTCGTAGACTTGCGTATCAACGGCACGCTTCTGGCCGTTGCCGAGATCAGTAATAGTCTTCGGCTCGCCGAAATACACGCCGCCGGTCAGTTCGCGCACGATCATGATGTCGAGACCTTCGACCACCTCGGGCTTCAGGCTCGAAGACTCCGCGAGCGCCGGATAGCAGATCGCCGGACGCAGATTGGCATAGAGCGCGAGGTCCTTGCGCAGCCGCAACAGGCCGGCTTCCGGCCGCACCTCGTAGGGCACCGGATCCCACTTCGGGCCGCCGACCGCGCCGAACAACACGGCGTCGGCGGCGAGCGCCTTCGCCATGGTGGCGTCAGTGATGCTGACCTTGTCGGCATCGTAGGATGCGCCGCCCACCAATCCTTCCTCGGTCTCGAACCTGGCGATCCCCTGCGCGTCAAGCCAGCCGATCAGCCGTTTCACCTCCCCCATGACCTCGGGGCCAATGCCGTCGCCGGCCAGGAGGAGCAGCTTGTAGGTCGCCATCACAAATCCTCAGAACTTCGTCATGACCGGGAAAGCGAGCGCTTATTGCCGCCGAACCCAGACTAACCACCTGCCTGCAAGCCAGGACGGCCTGGATGCCCGACGCAAGGCCGATGATGACATCGCATGTTGTGCCGATTGCTAAGACGGTGTTGCGCTGTTGGCAAGACGCCTTTGCGCCGTATTGTTCTGCCGTGAGGAGCCGTCACAATGCGCGCAACATCGCTATGGCCGGCAAGAATTGGAGCCGTCGCGGCGAAACGCTCGGTCGCAATCTTTGGCAGTTCTACTCGATGACGCCGCAGGCGATGCGGCCCCCGGCCTCGCCGGTCGGATCGGTCTTGTAGTCGTCGGGTGCCGCGTGAACGACGATGGCCGTGCCGTCCGGCTTCAGAACCGAATTCGGCTTATCCTTGTCCAGTGTGATGGCGGTACTGACCACTTCGAGCTTTAATTCGCCGGAGGCAGGTATGACGATGTTCGGCAGGTCTCCGGCGTGATGGCCATCCGCCGCCATCATGCCGTGCTTCTTGCTATCCGGATTGAAGTGCCCCCCTGCCGACGTGAATGGCGCCTCGCATTTGCCGGCCGCGTGAATGTGGAACGCGTGATTGCCGGGAGGCAGGCCTTTCAGAGTGGCCTTGAGCAGAACACCGTCATTGACCTGCATCAGTTCAACCTTCCCGACGTCGGCGCCTTCGGCGTTCTTCAGCAGAGCCTTGGCCGAATTGGCAGAAACCGCGGTCACGCTCAAGGCAAGAAAAGCCGTCGTCGCGAACAGGGCACGAGCGATCATGGAAATCTCCGCTGCGGAATCAGGACTTCGGGAAAACGTCGATGTTGTCGCCCTTGTATAGCAGCAGCTACCGACGGCGACCAGTCACATCAAAGACCGCTGAAGGAATTGTAACCCTGATCTTCCCAATAGCCGCCCTTGTAGTCGTTGGTGACTTCCATCGCGATCACATACTTCGGATTCTTGAATCCGAGCTTGGTCGGGACCCTGATCTTCATCGGATAGCCGTACTTGCGCGGCAGGATCTCTCCGTCGAACTTGAAGGTCATTTGGGTCTGCGGATGCAAAGCTGTCGCCATGTCCAGCGGGCTGTTATAGCCGTCGACGTCGGCGCACTGAAACCAGCAATATTTCGCGCTCGTATCAGCGCCAATCAAGTTGAGAAAATCGCGCAGCGGCGTCCCGCTCCAGCTTCCGATCGCGCTCCAGCCCTCGACGCAGACGTGCCGCGTAATCTGGGTGGCTTCCGGCAGCTGATAAAGTTCATCGAGCGCCCATGATTTCTTGTTGTCGACAAGGCCACGCACTTCGAATTTGTAGTCCTCGCCGTCGATATCAGGCGCCTCTGCCTCGGGATAGTAGCCGTTGAACGGAAACGGCCGCGTGATGTCGGCCTTCGTATAGGTCGGCGCCAGTGTGTTCGGGTTGAAAATCGCGGCTTGCACCTTGTCGTTGAATTTCGAAATCTGAATCAGCAGGCGTTCCGCCGAGAAACTGTCGGATACCTCACATCCGGTCAGCAACGTCAGTGCGCCGAGGCTCGCCCCGCCCGAGATGAAGCGGCGGCGTGCCGGATCTGGCAGCAATTTCGTGGCGTCCTGGACCAGAAGCTGCTTGTCGACGCCCGGGATCAGAAGCGAACGGAAACGGCGCATGGCTCAAATTCTCCTAGAGCATTTTCCGGCTAACGGGACTCCGGGTAGCCGCAAGAAATGCTCTTATTCAATAACTTGCGCGTATTCTGATCGCAAAACCGGGATCCACTTTTGCGGAACACACGCTAACGCCCGATGATCATGGCGCGCAGGCTCTTTGGCACCAGCAGCGCGAGCGCGACATGTACGACGAGAAAGGCCACAATCAGCGCCATGCAGATGAAATGCACATAGCGCGCGAGGTCATAACCGCCGAACACGGCCGTCAGCCATTGAAACTGGACCGGCTTCCAAATCGCAAGACCCGACAGCACCACCACGATCCCGACGACGATGACGAGCACGTACAAGAGCTTCTGCACCTGGTTATACCGCGATAGATCGTCGTGCCGCAGCTTGCCGGTCAGCGCAGCCCTGGCATCCGCGGCCACGCCCGAGGGCGTAATCGGCAGCAGCTTGCGACGAAAGCGTCCGGTGGCGAGACCAAGCACGAGGTAGATCAGGCCGTTGACCATCAACAGCCACATCGCCGCAAAGTGCCACAGCAGTCCGCCCGCGAGCCATCCGCCAAGCGTGACAAAAGGCGAGAAGGTGAAATCGAACAGCGGCGAGGCGTTGTAGATCTGCCAGCCCGACAGAATCATCACGATCATCGCCGCGGCATTGATCCAGTGAAAAATACGCACCCACGCCGGCTGTATCGCCTTGGCGGGTTGCGATACGGCCAGGCGATCATCGGCTGAAATTCTCGTCATGGCTCCATCCAGATATTTCACTTGCCCCGTCGGGTGAGGAAGCCTGTAGATATTCTACGATAGAACTCGACAGCATTCCCGCACATCATCTCCGGCGTGCGAGATATCCGCTTCACAAAAACGGGAGCCGGGCCGCCTGCCCGCTCACCGGGCTGTCTTGCAAAGAACAACCTTGTTATCCAAACCTGCCGCCGCCACCGTGATCGCGCCGCAGATGTATGATCTGCTAACGGGAAACCGTCATGAACGCCAATCTGTTTTCGTGCCTGTTCGACGATCTCGACGACGCGGACCGACTCGCGATCGAACCCCTGGAAGAACGGCGCATTAGCTATGGCGATCTGATCGCGTTCTCGGGACAGCTGGCTAACGTCCTGGTGGCCCGTGGCGTCAGGCCAGGTGATCGCGTGGCGGTACAAGTCGAAAAGTCGGTGCCAAATCTCGCGCTCTATCTCGCGACCGTTCGTGCCGGCGCGATCTACTTGCCGCTCAACCCGAGCTACACGCTCAACGAACTCGACTTCTTCATCATCGACGCCGAGCCGTCGCTGGTGGTCTGCGACCCCTCGAAGGCGGAGGGCATCCAGGTGATCGCATCGAAGGTGAACGCCACGGTCGAGACGCTGGACGCCAAGGGCAAGGGATCACTGACCGACGCCGCCACGGCAACAAAGCCGGACTTCATCACGGTTGTGCGCGGGGGCGGCGACCTTGCAGCGATCCTCTATACGTCAGGCACAACCGGGCGATCCAAAGGGGCGATGCTGACGCACGATAATCTGACATCGAACGCTTTAAGCTTGGCAGATGCGTGGCGCTTCACCGAGAAGGACGTGCTGATCCACGCGCTGCCGATCTATCACACTCACGGATTGTTTGTTGCCAGCAACGTCACGCTGTTTGCACGCGCTTCGATGATTTTTCTTCCGAAGTTCGATCCGGATGCTGTCATCAGGATGATAACTAAAGCCACCGTACTGATGGGCGTTCCAACTTTCTACACTCGCCTGCTGCAATATCCGGCAGTGACGAAAGATTCCACTCGGCACATGCGACTGTTTATTTCCGGCTCGGCTCCGCTACTCGCCGACACTCACCGCGAGTGGTCGGCCCGCACCGGTCATGCCGTGCTCGAACGTTACGGCATGACCGAGACCGGCATGAACACATCAAACCCCTATGACGGCGAGCGCGTTCCCGGTGCTGTCGGCCCTGCGCTGCGAGGAGTTTCGGTCCGCGTCACCGATCGGGAGACCGGAAAGGAACTGACGCGCGAGAGCGTCGGCATGATCGAGGTCAAGGGTCCGAACGTGTTCAAGGGCTACTGGCGGATGCCGGAGAAGACAAGGACCGAATTCCGCGGCGACGGCTTCTTCATAACGGGCGACATCGGCAAAATCGATCAGAGGGATTACGTGCATATTCTCGGCCGCGGCACGGACCTCGTGATCACCGGAGGCCTCAATGTCTATCCGAAGGAAATCGAAAGCGAAATCGATGCGCTGGCGGGCGTGATCGAGAGCGCCGTCATCGGTGTACCTCACCCGGATTTCGGGGAGGGCGTTACGGCGGTCGTAGCTCGCAGCAAGGACGGAGGTCTCGCGGAGAGACAGGTGCTGGAAGCCCTGAATGGACGGCTGGCGAAGTTTAAGATGCCGAAGCGCGTGATCTTTGTCGATGAACTGCCGCGCAACGCCATGGGGAAGGTGCAGAAGAACGTCCTGCGTGACGCCTATGCCGGTCTATACAAGCAAAGCTAAGCCGTCACTAGCCAAAGACTCTGGCAGCTTTCGGCCGCATGATGTTAATGAAATGTGAAGGCATAGTTCTGAACGGCTATTCGTAAATGGCGATTTTGAACGTTGCACAGGCTGGATTAACTCCATAAATATATGAACAGAATTGCTTGTCGCGGATCCCAACCGGGCTTGCGCCGCTCGCCCGCAACCAGCGAAGCCATCGATGACCGTCAGGATCGAACGCCCGCTTTCACCGCACCTTCAGATTTACCGCTGGACCCTGACGATGGCATTGTCCATCGTTCATCGCGCCACCGGTGTGGCGCTCTATTTCGGAACGTTGCTGCTGGTCTGGTGGTTGATGGCCGTGTCATCCGGGCCGGGCGCGTACACCGCGGTCCAGTCCTTTACGTCGAGTTGGGCGGGACGTCTGATCGCATTGGGGTACACATGGGCGCTGATGCATCACATGCTGAGCGGCGTTCGTCACCTCGTTTGGGATCTCGGTTACGGATTCAAGCCGACCGAGCGTGAGTGGCTGACCCGGGCAGCGTTGATCGGCGGCATTCTACTCACGGTACTGCTCTGGATCGCCGCCTATGCGATCGGAGGCGGAGGACGATGACCGTGCAGCCGCCACCCGGCGCGAAGTCCATGCGGACGCCGCTGGGGCGGGTTCGTAACCTTGGCTCGGCCCATTCCGGCACAATGGATTTTTGGCGCCAGAGGCTCACTTCGGTCGCCATGATCTTGCTCATCGTACCGATGGTCGTGGTCATGATGATATTGCTCGGCCGCAACCAGGCAGGCGCAGCGCAGATTCTTGGCTCGCCGCCGATTGCCATCATCATGCTGCTATTCGCAGTCGCCAGCATCTGGCATATGAAGATCGGGATGCAGGTGATTATCGAGGACTACGTGCACGACGAGAAGCTGAAACTGGCGTCGATCATGGCGAACAACTTTTTCTCCGCCACCCTGGCGCTGACCGCCGCTTATGCCATCTTCAAACTGTCATCCGGAGTTTAGTTCATGGCCGGAAACGGCAACGCGGCGGCGGCCGTCAACGGCAAGGCTTATCCCATCGAAGACCATACTTATGATGTCGTCGTCGTCGGGGCCGGCGGGGCCGGCCTGCGGGCCGTTGTGGGTTGCGGTCAGGCCGGCCTGCGCACCGCCTGCATCACCAAGGTCTTTCCCACCCGTTCACACACGGTAGCGGCACAGGGCGGTATTTCCGCCTCGCTCGGCAACATGCACAAGGATGACTGGCGCTGGCACATGTACGATACCGTGAAGGGATCGGACTGGCTCGGCGATCAGGATAGCATCGAGTACATGGTGCGTAACGCTCCGGAGGCGGTCTACGAACTCGAGCATTGGGGTGTTCCGTTCTCCCGCACCGAAGACGGCAAGATCTACCAGCGCCCATTCGGCGGCATGACCATCGATTACGGCAAGAGCCAGGCCCAGCGCACCTGCGCCGCCGCCGACCGTACCGGCCACGCCATGCTGCACACAATGTATGGCCAGGCGCTGCGCCGCGATGCCGAATTTTTCATCGAGTTCTTCGCCATCGACCTGATGATGGACGATCAAGGCGCCTGTCGCGGCGTGATCGCGCTGAAGCTCGACGACGGCACGCTACATCGCTTTCGCGCCCAGACCACCATTCTCGCAACCGGCGGCTATGGACGCGCCTATGCTTCCTGCACCTCGGCGCACATCTGCACCGGCGACGGCGGCGGCATGGCGCTGCGCGCCGGCCTGCCGTTGCAGGACATGGAATTCGTCCAGTTCCACCCGACCGGCATCTACGGTTCGGGCTGTCTCGTCACAGAAGGTGCGCGCGGCGAAGGCGGCTACCTTGTCAACGCCGAGGGCGAACGCTTCATGGAGCGCTATGCGCCCTCCGCCAAGGACCTCGCCTCGCGTGACGTCGTGTCGCGCGCGATGACGATCGAAATCCGCGAAGGCCGCGGCGTCGGCAAGAAAAAAGACCATATCTTCCTGCACCTCGATCATCTCGACCCGAAAGTGCTGCACGAGCGGCTGCCGGGCATCTCAGAATTGGTGAAGATCTTCGCCGGCGTCGACGTTACCCGCGAGCCGATACCGATCCTGCCGACCGTTCACTACAACATGGGCGGCATCCCAACCAACTTCCACGGTGAGGTGGTCACCAAGAAGAACGGCGACGACAATGCGGTCGTGCCGGGCCTGATGGCGGTGGGCGAAGCCGCTTGCGTCTCCGTGCACGGCGCTAACCGCCTCGGCTCCAACTCGCTGATCGACCTCGTGGTGTTCGGCCGCGCCGCCGCCCAGCGTTGCGCCGAAAAGCTCACGGCCAAGGACAAGCAACCCGATCTGCCTGCGAATTCCAGCGAGATGGCGCTCGGCCGCCTCGACAAATTTCGTTACGCCTCCGGGGGCACGCCGACCGCCAGGCTGCGCGAGAATATGCAGCGCGTGATGCAGGCCAACTGCGCAGTCTTCCGCACCCGGGATATCCTGACGGAAGGCCAGAAGCTGATTCACGAAGTCTACGAGGGAAGTGCCGACCTCGCCGTGTTCGATCGCTCGCTGGTATGGAACACGGACCTGATGGAGACGATGGAATACGACAACCTCATCTCTCAAGCGGTGGTGACAATGGATTCTGCCGCTAACCGGACCGAAAGCCGCGGCGCCCACGCGCGCGAGGACTACCCGGATCGCGACGATCAGAACTGGATGAAACATACGCTGGTCCGGCTCAGCGATCACGGCCTTACCACGATCGACTACCGACCGGTACACGACTACACGATGAGCAACGACGTTCAATACATTCCGCCGAAGGCGCGGGTGTATTGATCTGAAACCAAATGTCATCCGCGCTGACCCGCGCATCCATGACCTTCGCAAGCAGAGGGATTGCCGGATCAAGTTAGCAATGACGGACAGACAGCAAGGACGCACCGATGGTTAAATTCGCGCTTCCGAGAAATTCAAAGCCCACCAGCGGCAAGACCTGGCCGAAGCCGGAAGGCGCGACCGCAACGCGCGAATTCAGGGTCTATCGCTGGAACCCGGACGACGACGAAAATCCAAGAGTTGATATCTTCCATATCGATGTCCATGAGTGCGGCCCGAGGGTGCTCGACGGTCTGATTTGGATCAAGGACCACATCGACCCGACATTGACCTTTCGCCGTTCCTGCCGCGAAGGCGTGTGCGGTTCCTGCGCCATGAACATCAACGGCCAGAATACGCTGGCATGCACCAAGTCAATCCACGACATTTCCGGCGACGCGGTGAAAATCAATCCGCTGCCACATCAGCCGGTTGTGAAGGACCTCGTCCCAGACCTGACAAATTTTTACGCGCAGTATGCCTCGATCGAGCCGTGGCTGAAGACCGCGACGCCAACTCCGCAGAAGGAATGGCGGCAGAGCCGCGAGGACCGCGAAAAGCTCGACGGTCTTTACGAATGTATTCTGTGCGCCTGCTGCTCGACATCATGTCCGAGTTATTGGTGGAATAGTGATCGCTTTCTCGGTCCCGCCGCGCTGCTGCAGGCGGCACGATGGATCACCGATTCGCGCGACGAGGCCACCGGCCAGCGGCTGGACTATCTTGAGGATCCGTTCCGGCTCTATCGTTGCCACACCATTCTGAACTGCACCAAGGCGTGTCCGAAGAATCTGAATCCGTCGGAAGCCATCGCCATGCTGAAGCTGAAGCTGGTCGAGCGCCAGGTTTGATTCCCGCCCGATGCGGTCCCCGCGGGCAGCGATCTCCATGAGCCAAAAGTACTCATAGCACGATAACGGATTCGTCGCCGGGCGACGCCCGCACACGTTGTCTGGACCGTTTCAGTGCAGGTCAGAAAATCCGCGGTCGGCCGCACGAACGCGGGCGATCCGAATGAAAGCATCGCCATTCACCCTGTGACTGCCAGCCCCGCGCTAATCGCCGTGGCCTGCTGCTGTTGCGCGATCCTCATCAAGCACGACTGACAGCCCACGCGTGCAGCGGTAAGCGCCTGATCTCAACCTTAAGTCGATAGCAGTTCGCAATCATCGCCGACGGTAAAGCCATGGCCAGGAAGCCTTCATACCAACGCTCCCTGTAAGTTTCATGACCAGCACTTGCGACTGCAATACGCGGCCTCGGAACATCACACCGCGGAAGTTGTTAGCTACTTGGACAATGAGCGCGAATGGAGAGCTTGATGGGTGATGAACCGACGGAAGTGCCGCACCCGAAACCAGGCCGTCCGACGGAGCCGCCTCGCGAAGACCCGCCCGGAAGTCCCCAGCCAGGTCCAGACATTCCGCCGCCGAGGCAAGAACCGGACACTCCCGCGCCTCCGCAGGAATTACCCGGTCAGCAGCCGGACGAATTGCCGCCGCAGAGTCCTCCGACGCCGCCAGCGCAACCTCCCGCCACGATGTAGTCGCCGAACAAAAGTGAATGCGATGGAGATTCGATCATATGGGCCGATGATGTCGCGTGCGCTTGATCCGTAGGCATGAATAAATCGAGCGTTGCTCATGATGGCTGCCACATTGCAGCCTTATCGCTATCGGTTATCCTGCCACTGGCAGCAGGCTTGAGTCTGTTGCCGAAATTTCTCTTGGAAAAAAGTTGTCATGACGAATTTTCGCTTGGTCCTGCTCGCCACGTCGGCTCTCACTGTCTCCTCGCTGATGACGACGCCATCGCACGCTCAATCCGCGCCGGTCCAGTTTGCGCAGGCTGCGCCACCCACTGAAAGCGGGCAAGAGACAAAGCGGAAAGAACTGCCGCCGAAAACAGCACCTGCTCATCCGATCCCGCCGCCCGGCGCACCTGCGCGACCCGCGGCTCCCCCGCCCCATGCAGCGCCGCCCCCAGCGCCACCACCTCCAGCTACCGTACGGCCGACCGCGCCGCCGCCACCGCATGTTACGCCGCCGACGGCTGCGCCGTCGCGGCCGGCGACACCACCTCAACACGCAACGCCTCCCGCTCCTCCGCCCGCGCCGAAAGCTGCGCCGACGGCGCAGCCAGCTACACCTCCGGCAGCTCCGAAGCCACCGGTGCCCCCAACCGCCGCACCGCCATCTCAGTCAAAGAGCGCGCCGCCTCCGGCCGCGACAAAATCGGCACCGACGACCCCTGCTCCGACCGCGCAGCCCTTGATGCCGCCTGCCGGCGCGGAGCCGAATACGATGCGTCGCGACGAACGAGGCCGTGGTAGGTCCGGCCGCGACTCCGGCGGACCTGGAGCTTCCGGTGACCGCCAAAAGGGCGTAGCGCCCGCGCAGACGCCCCCGACACCCGGCACGACTCCAGTAGCGCCAAGCGCAGCTCCGACGTCGCCTCGCGCGGCACCGGCCTCGCCGTCATCCGCACCGGCGACTCCACCCTTGGCCGCTCCGGCAGCCCCTGCCACCAGCCCGAACGGGACCAAGGCCGGATCCGAGCCTTCCACCCCCGGCGGCCGGACCGCAAAACCGGCGAGCGTGCCCGACTCCCGTCAGGTACCGCCAACCGTCGCGGCGCCTTTGCCGCCGCCGCCGCCGGTCGCCGACAAGGTCGTTGCGCCCGGAGCGTCGTCACAGGGGCCACGCCGCATCGAGGATTTCCGCTCTGCGCGGCGGGAGACCCAGCAGGATGGCCGCACCATCATCACCGAGCCGGGCCGCGTCATCGTGCGCGATCCGAGCGGGCGTTCGTTCATCCAGCACAACGAAAGTGATCGTTTCCGTCGCGGCGCGCGGGATTTCCGGCAGGAGCGTATCGGCAACGACACTCGCAACATTGTGGTGCGACCAGACGGCACGCAGATCATCACCGTCAACGATCGCGATGGGCGGATGCTGCGACGAATCCGCCGTGACCAGCGCGGCCAGGAAGTCGTTATCATCGACAATGGGCGTCGCGGCTACGGCGGCGGAGGCAGTTCGCTCGCTGCAGGCGTCGCCGCCGGCATGGTGGCAGGTGCGATCGGCGGCTACTTCGTATCGTTGCCTCCGCCTCAAATTGGAATTCCGCAGGATCGTTACATTGTCGAGGCGGAAGGTGCGCCGCCCGAGGTGATCTACGACACCTTGATGGCGCCGCCCGTGGAGTCGATCGAGCGTCCTTATACGCTCGACGAAGTCCGCTACAGCCCGATGGTGCGCGCGCGGATGCCGAGCATCGATCTCGACACCATCAATTTCGAGACCGGATCGTGGGATATCCCGGACGATCAGGCCGCGAAACTGCAAGTGATTGCCGACGGCATCAACCGTGCGATCGCGCGCAATCCGAGCGAAGTGTTCCTGATCGAAGGCCACACCGATGCGGTGGGCAACGACGTGGACAACCTGTCGCTATCGGATCGCCGGGCGCAATCGGCTGCGGAATTATTGACGCAGCAATTCCAGGTGCCGGCGGAGAACCTGGTAACGCAGGGCTATGGCGAGCAGAACCTGAAGGTGCAGACTGACGGTCCCTCTCGGGAGAACCGGCGCGTCACGGCGCGTCGCATCACGCCGCTGTTGAACGGCGGGCAGGCCTCGGCGTCCCCGCCGCCGCGCGACTGATCGATGACAATATTAAAATGAAAATGGCCGGGAACAGTCCCGGCCATTTTTTCATGATACAACCCGCCAGCGGGCTCAGCTATACAGTTGGCGGGCAAGCCTCATTGCTACAAGCCCAGCTTCTTCCGGCGCTGGCCAAGCGTGCGCAGCCGCAGTGCATTGAGCTTGATGAAACCGGCCGCGTCGCGATGGTCGTAAGCCACAGCTCCTTCCTCGAAGGTGACGAGGTCCTGATCGTACAGTGAATATTCGCTGTCGCGGCCGACAAGAATGACGTTGCCCTTGTAGAGTTTCAGCCGCACCTGACCGGTGACGTATCGCTGGCTCTGGTCGATCGCAGCCTGCAGCATCTCGCGCTCCGGCGAGAACCAGAATCCGTTGTAGATCAGCTCGGCGTATTTCGGCATCAATTCGTCCTTCAGATGCGCCGCGCCGCGATCCAGCGTGATCTGCTCGATGCCGCGATGGGCGACGAGAAGGATGGTTCCGCCCGGCGTCTCGTACATGCCGCGCGATTTCATTCCGACGAAACGGTTCTCGACCAGGTCGAGCCGGCCAATGCCGTTGGCGCGACCGAGTTCGTTCAGCTTCGCAAGCAAGGTGGCGGGAGACATCTTCATACCGTCGATGGCAACAGCATCGCCCTTTTCGAAATCGATCGTGATGTAGGTCGGCTGATTCGGCGCTGCCTCCGGGTCGATGGTGCGTGAATACACATAGTCCGGCACCTCCTGCGCCGGATCTTCCAGCACCTTGCCCTCGCTGGAAGCGTGCAGAAGATTGGCATCGACGGAAAAAGGCGCTTCGCCGCGCTTGTCCTTGGCGATCGGAATTTGGTGCTGTTCAGCGAATGCGATTAGTTGCTCGCGCGAGCGCAAGTCCCACTCGCGCCACGGCGCGATGATGGTGATGTCAGGCTTCAGCGCATAGTAGCCGAGTTCGAATCGGACCTGATCGTTGCCCTTGCCGGTCGCGCCATGAGACACTGCGTCAGCGCCGACCTTCTCGGCGATTTCGATCTGCTTCTTCGCAATCAGTGGCCGCGCGATCGACGTGCCGAGCAGATATTGACCCTCATAGACCGCATTGGCGCGGAACATCGGGAATACATAATCGCGAACAAATTCCTCACGCAGATCCTCAATGAAGATGTTCTCGTCCTTGATTCCGAGCAACTGCGCCTTCTTGCGCGCGGGCTCCAGTTCCTCGCCCTGACCGAGATCGGCGGTGAAGGTCACAACCTCGGCGTCGTAGGTGGTCTGCAACCATTTCAGGATAATCGAGGTATCGAGCCCGCCCGAATAGGCGAGCACGACCTTCTTCACCTTTTTGCTCATGGAAATCCTGTGGGATGACGTGAATTCGGCGGGACTATAGGCGGAACCAGACCCCGTGCAAGGTCCGAACGCTCATACCGGCTTCTCCGGCGCGGGTGCGGGGCCGACATCACGGCCTCGCCATCGCTGCCGCGCCCGATAGCCGGGCCAGGCGAAGCGCGTCAACGCGGCATCGATCTCTGCGTCGCTCTTGCGAGTCGATGGCCAGCGGTAGATGTAGCCGTGAACCAGCCAGACCACCAAAAATGCCACCAGACCCGCCGTCGCCACGTCGGTGAAGAAATGACCGCCGAAAGCCATCCGCAGCACACTGGTGACTGCGCCGAACGTGACCGCGCCCGCATAGGCCAACGGACGCCACACAGGCGGCGTCAGCGCCGCCGGCGCCAGGGTCCAGAACGCGGTCGCACCCTCGCCGGAGAAGAAGGAACAGTTCCTGCCGCATTCGCCGCGCGGGTCCCACCACGGCATGAATTTCCATGGGCCATTGAATTCCGTCACCATCACCGGCCGCGGCCGCCCCCAGTAGCTCTTGAACGTCAGGTTGGTCAGGATTCCTGCGCTGAGCAGCATCGTGATGAGTAGAAACGCGACGGTCCGACCAGACATCATCAGCGGGCGATCCGGGCGGAACATCTTGACGACCAGCGCGACGATCGCAGGCAATGCGAACCCCCACGCCACCCACATCGCGGCATTGCGCGCGAACGAGGCGAGCGCATCTGACTTGAGCGGAAAAGTCTTGGTCGCGGAATCATAGAACAGCGCCGCGAGACGAAGATCGTATTCGGGATGGATCCCGAACACGACTCCGATCACGAGCGCAAGTCCGAGCGCGATGACTAATCCGGCGCGGTTCATGACGCGCGGTTTAGCCGACGACAACAGGCATGAAAAGGCCGCGCATGCTCAGGTCCGCGACGGCAAATCAGGAGGCTGTGGATCGCGTGGAGCTTTCACGCCACGCGCCGGCATTGCGTCCCGCGATCAGCCAATAAACAAAGCCAGCGACGACCCCGGCGCCGGTCATGATTTCGAGATGGCGGCGCACGATGCCTTCGAAATGCATGGTCGCCGGATCGAACGGAATCAGGCCGAGGTAACAGGCGGCACCGCAAATCGCGCCGCCAACGGCGTAGGCCAGTATGCCGCGGATAGAGAAGGCTTCGGTGAGGAGGACCACGATCATCGCCGGCACAAGCGCAAAGCCGCTGACGAAGATGAAGCCGAATCCGAGCACGATGTCGAGCGTATCGAGGTCGGGCGGCTGCGATGTCGAGATCGCTGAACTCGGGATACAGCAACGCGACGACAATGATCGTCCCGGCAACGAAGCAGGCGGCCAGGAATCCGAACAGGATCGCGAACAGCCGGCCGATCAGGGCCATGAGAAACTCAATCGATTTTTGGGCATGATCTTATCCGAAAACCGGTTTCCACTTTTCGGGATCATGCCTCAATCCGTCATCGCCATGGCACGAAGCGCCTGACGCTCGCGAGCCGACAGCTTCTCGGTTTCGGACTTGAGCTGGCCGCAGGCGGCGAGAATGTCGCGACCACGCGGCGTACGCACCGGCGAGGAGTAGCCGGCATTGAACACGTATTCGGAAAACTTCTCGATCTGATCCCAGTCCGAGCATTCATAGCGCGTACCCGGCCACGGATTGAACGGAATCAGATTGATCTTGGCGTGGATACCCTTGAGCAGCTTCACCAGCAGCTTGGCGTCGTCGAGCGAATCGTTGACGCCCTTCAGCATCACGTATTCGAACGTGATCCGTTTGGCGTTGGAGGCTGCCGGATAATCGCGGCACGCCTGCATCAGTTCGGCGATCGGATATTTGCGGTTCAACGGCACCAGTTCGTTGCGCAGCTCGTCGCGCACCGCATGCAGCGAGATCGCCAGCATGACGCCGATCTCCTCGCCGGTGCGAATGATGTTCGGCACCACGCCGGACGTCGACAGCGTGATACGACGCTTCGAGATGCCGATGCCTTCGTTGTCGGCGACGATCAAAAGCGCGTCGCGAACCGCGTCGAAATTGTAAAGCGGCTCGCCCATTCCCATCATCACGATGTTGGTGACGAGGCGATTGCCGTGCGGCGTCTCGCGGTCGGCCCAGTCATTCAGCCGGTCGCGCGCGACCATGATCTGGCCGACGATTTCGCCCGCCGTGAGATTGCGCACCAGGCGCTGGGTGCCGGTGTGGCAGAAGGAGCAGTTCAGCGTACAGCCGACCTGCGACGAGACGCACAGCGTACCACGATCGGTCTCGGGAATATAGACGCACTCGACTTCATGCGGCTTCTCGAGATCGTTGCCGCTCGGCAGCCGCAGCAGCCATTTGCGTGTTCCATCACTCGAGACCTGTTCAGCAACCACTTCGGGCCGATCGACCGTGACGTGCTTTTCGAGCTCGGCGCGCATGTCCTTCGAGACACTGGTCATCTCGGCGAACGTCTTGGACGCCGCGGACATACATCCAGTGCCAGAGCTGCTGCACCCGCATCTTGCGCTGCGCAGGCGCGACGCCGATGGTGGCGAGCCGATCGGAAATCTCCGCGCGCGACAGGCCGATCAGCGACGGCTTCGCCGGGCGGCACATAGACTTCGAGCGCGACTTTCTCCAGAGGAGCGTCGCCGGTCGCTATTCCGCGCGCAACCGAGCACGCTCTGCGGCGGTGGCGACCTCAGTCGAAACGGTGCTCAGGTTGCGGGGTGTTTCGCTCATGCAGCATGACATAAGCCTTCCACGGCCCTGCTGAAAAGCCGACAAATGCTGCAATAGTAACGATAGCGTCTACCGCCTGCAATCCTGCGCGATCTTGTCCAACGCCTGGGACAGGCCCTTGAGGGAAAAGACGTCCGTGGTCTGCGTCCCCTTGGCAGACACGCCCTTGACGGTCACATCGGCGGCCTTGCGCATGGCATCGATCATCCGGTCTTCCTCGGCGGCGTTCTTGATCCAGATGCCATCGCCCTGGGTGTACATCTCGTAGCTCGCACCGCCGACTTCGAGCGTGGCTTCCGAGCCCGGCTTGAGCGCATAGCCGATCGTGATCGACACTTCGTTCGTCACTTTCTCGGCCGGCCGGGTCGAAACGAAGGCGTAGGCCGGATCGCGCGGTCGATTCGGCGGATTGGTCTTTGAGGATGTGGGCTTGGCGAGAGCGAAACACACCTTCTTGCCATTAGGCGACGCGGTGTAGGCACCCCACGAGCCGAACTGTCCGAGCAGCGTTGGCTCCGCAACTGCCGGCTGCTCGGTGCGCTGAATGCGGGAGCAAGACCCAGCCCACCTGCGAGCAGACTTCCCACCAAAACTGTCAGCAATTGCCGCATAGACATCATCAAATCTCGTCCTTCATCATTTGTGACTGGAAGATGGCTTGACGTGCGCGGTCAGGCAGCCTCGGGAATAACTGGAAAAACCTGATTTGAGAAGGCGGTCCATCCTTGCGGCGTGCGTCACGATTCGCAAGCTCTCCGCCTCGCCTCGTTCGGCTGCAGCAATAAAGTCGCACACGGTCGCGTGAGGAATCAGGCGTCCATAGCGACCGCAACGAAAGAGCCGCCTTCGCAATGAAGGCAGCATTGTTCGAGGCGGCTACGCCACTTCGTTCTCTATTCCGCGCTTTAATGCCGCGCGCGCGGCCTCACGATGCTCTGGCGTGATATGCGCAGCCACAATCCTGATCGCCGTCGCAAGCACCGCGGCGTCGTCGGTGAAGCCGAGCACCGGCAACATGTCGGGAACAAAATCGAGCGGCAGGACGAAATAAGCGATGGCGCCGAGCAGCGACGCCTGCACATGACGCGGCGTCTGCTTGTCGAACGCGCAGTAGTAGGCGGCCAACAGGTCTTCGGCGAACGGCACATGAGCCACGACACGCTTCAGCTTGCTCCAGAACCGCCGGCGCACGCTGTCGCGATCCTGCGCCAGCCGATCGGCTGGCTCAAATCCCACACTGTGTTTCGATGCCATCATCCAGGTTCCTGAAACGTCATGGTGCGGTTCGCCAAATCGTCTTTACCACGTGGGAACTCTGTTTCTCCGTTGCAAGATCGGCATTGGCCCGTTCACGCCCCCTGGGGCTGTTTTGCGATCGCGTTCATCGCCTCCGCGAGCTTGATGTCGCGCTCGGTGACGCCGCCGGCGTCGTGGGTCGCGAGCACGACCTCCACCGTCTTGTAGACATTACGCCATTCCGGATGGTGATCGCTCTTTTCGGCGACCAGCGCGACACGCGTCATGAAGCCAAAAGCCTCGTTGAAATCCCGGAACGTGAAAGTCCGCGTAATGGCCTCGCGGCCCGTGACCTGCGACCAACCCGACAGCTCCTTGAGCGCTGTTCTTTGTTCTTCCGCCGACAGCCGCTTTGCCATATTTGTCTCCTTCTTGCGATTGGAACATTCGCTCGCTTCACATTGACCCGTTTTTCGGGCGAAGCGGTATCTGCCACGCGCAAAAACTACATGTTGCTTCCTGGCTGAATCGAGCATATAAGGCTATTCTAAATCTATCTTATAGAAGAGCGTTCTGGATTTCGGCCTCGCCGGGAAATCTCGCCCTGGAACGACCGGAAGGCATTGGATCCGGTCCTATATCGTCGTAGTCCCGCACCGGGTCGGCCAGCGTTCCTGCTGGCGGGGTGACATGATCATCTTGGCTGCGGTCTTTGTTTAGGTATACGACCTATATCGGGCATGGGTATTCGCGGAAATCGCGCTTACGTCAGTTTCCGCCGATGCCGGTCTGCGCATCTGTTCCTGCCTTCGGCGGAGTCTTCGAGATGACCTTCGTTGTCACCGATAATTGTATCAAGTGCAAATACATGGATTGTGTAGAGGTATGTCCGGTCGACTGCTTCTACGAGGGCGACAATATGCTCGTCATCCATCCCGATGAGTGCATCGACTGCGGCGTGTGCGAGCCCGAATGTCCGGCGGAGGCCATTTATGCCGACAGCGAGCCGGACCTGGAAAACTGGCTCAAGTTAAACGCCGAATATGCCTCGGTCTGGCCGAACATTACGATCAAGCGTGATGCTCCCGCTGACGCGAAGACCTTCGACGGCGTTGCGGACAAGCTGGAGCAATATTTCTCGGCAAATCCTGGGCAAGGCGACTAGAGCGTCGGTTCTGGGACGCGCATCGCCGGAGTGATGATTAAACGAAGAGGTCAATGACGCGACTTGCGGTCAAAAACATCAACTGAAGCGAGCCTATGAACCTCCCGCGGCCGGTGACGGCACTCGGATACTGGTTGACCGCTTATGGCCTCGGGGTCGTCCGAAAGCGGACGCCGCTATCGATCAGTGGATAAAAGCCATCGCGCCCAGCACTGATGCTGCGCAATTGGTTCGGGCATGATCCCGCACGCTGGCAGGAATTTCGGCGACGATACGCGGATGAGATCACAGGAAACCCGGAACAGCTCGACGAGCTGCGTGCTTGCGCCCGGTCGGGCCGGATAACGCTGGTCTTTGCGGCCCACGACAAGCGCGCAACAATGCGGTTGTCTTGAGAGACGTTCTTCTCGGCCGTATCAGTTCGAGCCTTCCTCTTGATGGAATCTGACGCGTTTTTTCACGCGAACCGTTCCATCCTCGGGTCAGCCTAAGGACATGCTTCGCTCGAAAACGCCATAGCCATGCCCGCCGCACCGTCATTACAGGTTTGATCGCTCACATCGGGCATCCATCAATCGCTACCCTCCGCGGTCGAACGACGCAGTCCCCGCTCAACGAGGCGCGCAAGGCGCCTGGAAAACTCAAGGGCGTCGCTGGGGCGGTCGCCATCGAGAACGCGCGCGTCATCGAGCAGCATTCGCGCCGTGTCCTCCTTAAACGCGCCATCGCTATCCCCGAGCGCCGCCAGCGAAGCGATCAGCGGATGACGCGGGTTCACCTCGAGAACCGGCTTGGATATGTCGGACAATTGTCCGACACCGACGAGAATTTTTTCCAGTTGCCGATCAGGCCCCGACTCGGCCGCGACAAGGCAGACAGGGCTATCGGTGAGACGCTCGGACGAGCGCACGTCGGAAACCAGGTCCGCGAGTGTCGTCTTGAGGAAGGAGAGAAACTCCGTGACGCCGGCGCTGACGTCCTGCGAAGGTTCGGTGCTCGCATCGACGCGCGAGATCGCCGCCAGATCCGCCGCTCCCTGCGTCACGGACTTGAACGGCTTCCCCTCGAAGCTCGGTCCGGATGTGACCCAGAAGCTGTCGACCGGATCGGACAGCAGCAGGACCTCCACGCCGCGAGCACGGAAACCCTCCAGATGGGGCGAGACTTCGAGACGCGCGGCATCCTGCCCGGCGAGATAATAGATCGAGGTCTGATTTTCCTTCAGGGCGCCGACATAGTCCTTGAGGCTTCGCAACGATCCCGCCGTGGTCTTGAAGCGGGAGAGCCCGAGAATGGCGTCGCGGCGGTCGTCGGCATCGTAGATGCCCTTCCTTGAAGATCGGACCGAAGGCCTCCCAGATCTTTCCGTAAGCCGCCGCGTCTCTCTCGGCGAGCTTCTCGAGCTCGCTCAGGATACGGCCGGTGACACTCTTCTTGATCGCGGCCAGGATCGCGCTTTCCTGAATCATTTCGCGCGAGATATTGAGCGGAAGATCCGCCGAAGTCGACGACGCCGCGCACGAACTGCAGATAGCGGGGCAGCAGATCGACATCGTCGGTAATAAAGACGCGCTTCACGTAAAGCTTGATCGGTCGCTTCTGCGATCCGGTCTCGAACAGATCGAAAGGCCGGGTTTGCGGTACGAACAGCAGCGCCGTGAACTCCTGTCGTCCTTCGGCGCGGAAATGCACCGTCAGCGCCGGTTCATCGAAATGGCCCGCAACGCTGCGGTAGAAATCGGCGTATTCGGAAGTGCTGATCTCGCCGCGCGGCTTGGTCCACAGCGCCGCGCCATCGGCAATCTCGGTCGGAGCGGCTCCGGGCTTCTCGACAAGTGCGATCGGGACCGGCACATGACCCGATTGCTCTTTGACCATCTGCTCGAGCTTGAACCGATCCGTATATCCCTTGGCCTCTTCCGTGAGATGAAGCATCACACGAGTGCCCCTCGGCGGGGCCTCGCTCTCATCCACAGGCGTAACCGTGAACGTCCCCTTCCCGTCCGATGACCAGCGCCAGGCCTCGTCGGCGCCCGCGCGCCGTGAAATCACATCGACATGGTCCGCCACCATGAAGGCCGAGTAGAAGCCGACCCCGAACTGACCGATCAGAGTCACTCCGTCGCCCGGCTTCGGCGGCCTTGGCTTGCTCGATGAAAGCCTTGGTGCCCGACCGGGCGATCGTTCCCAGCGCGTCGACCATCTCGTCCCGGCTCATGCCGATACCGTTGTCCTCGACCGTCAGTTGCCGCCGTTCCGCATCGATGGTTATGGTAATCCGCGGCCTGGTCGTCGTCCGCCAGCAATGCGGGATCACTGATCGCTTCGTAGCGCAGCCGCTCGCAGGCGTCAGCCGCATTCGAAATCAACTCCCGCAAGAACACGTCCTTATCGGAATAGACCGAGTGCACCATCATCTGGAGCAGCTTGGCGACATCCGCTTCAAACACCCGGCTCTCGGCCGCACCATCCTTGTCGATTGTCGAAGTCATATTCGTTTACCCTTGATCATCTTGGCGCAAAAATCAGCGTGATTAGGAAACTTGAAATTGTTGTTTCCGCGGATCCGGTCAAGCGAAGTTCTGAACCACTCACACGATAAGATGCTGGTGTCTCTTTGAGACTGAAGTTCCCATCATAGGTTTGCAAAGGATACGCGAATTCTGGAACCGAAACCGGGGATGATATAGAAAAAATGCGGGCGTCATTCCAGTGCGTCGCGCCTTGCGCTTAGCCTCGGCCTGTCAGCCGGACGGGAAGGGTGAGGGGCTCGATCGAACCCCTCTTCGATCGTCAAACCGGAACAAAACTATGCCAGCCAATGTTCAGGGAAACTCGTGCGCCTCGGAACGGGGCAATCAGTTTAGAACAAACCTAATTTTGTTCTGTAGTAAAGCTAGGTCGGCTTCGCTAAACAATTTTCGTCTACCTGAGGGGTGCCGCCCGCGCCTTTTGGATTTGCGGAATTCTGGCCCGGCGACGAGATAAATGGACAATCCGGATCGATTGACTGTCGAGGGCAACGAACTCTGGCAGCGAAAGAAGCGTCGTGCTTTCTTTATTAATCAGCTCTATCAGTGGCATTGGATCAGCTCAGGCCTCTGTTTGATCGGTATGTTGCTGTTCGCCCTAACCGGAATTACGCTGAACAATGCCGGTCAAATCGAATCCAAGCCCGCGGTTGCGATGCGTCAGGCACAACTGCCACAAGCGCTGATCGCCGACCTGACGTCTGATCCAGGCGAAACCAAGGCGGCTCTGCCGCCGAGTATCAGCGAGTGGTTGCGGCGCGAGGTCAACGTCAACACCGCCGGACGCGACACTGAATGGTCGCCCGATGAGGTTTATGTCGCCCTGCCTCAGCCTGGCGGCGACGCATGGCTCAGCATCCAGCGCGATAGTGGTGCGGTGTCGTATGAGGTCACCAGCCGCGGCTGGATCGCCTATCTCAATGATTTGCACAAGGGTCGCCACACCGGCAAGGCGTGGAGCTGGTTCATCGACGTGTTTGCCGCCGCCGCGATCATTTTCTGTCTTACCGGCCTGTTGCTTCTGCAGCTTCATGCCAAACGGCGCCCGGCCACCTGGCCCGTCGTGACCATGGGACTGATTATTCCGACCCTGCTCGTTGTTCTTCTCATTCATGGCTAGAAGGTAAACAATGCGTCTCCTGATTTCCGCCGCACTCTCGACCCTTGCCGCAGGTTCGTCGCTGGCCTCCGAGGCGACGATCAGCATAGATATTCCCCAGCTCGCCGTCGCCGAATACCACAAGCCTTATGTCGCCATGTGGGTGGAACAGGCAGACGGCGGCAAGATCACCAACCTCGCCGTGTGGTACGACGTCAACCACAAGAAAAACGAGGGTACGAAGTGGCTCAAGGACATGCGGCAGTGGTGGCGCCGCTCGGGCCGCGAACTGACGATGCCCGTCGATGGATTGTCCAGTCCAACCCGCGCGCCCGGTACCCATCAGATCAAGTTTGATAGCGCCGGCAAGCCGCTTGAAGGACTGCCCCCCGGCAAATACCAGCTCGTCATCGAGGCCGCTCGCGAAGTCGGCGGCCGTGAGCTGCTGAAAATCCCATTCGAGTGGCCGCCGAAAGCCCAGGCAACCAGCGAAGCTAAGGGTGAACGTGAGCTTGGCACGGTCACGTTGAAATTGAACCCATAGAGCTTCGCTTCTGATGAAATCAGAAACGGAATTTCTCAATTCGATCTGACGCGTTTTCTTCACGAGAACCGGTATTCATCGTTCGAAAACGCTCTGATCCGCGCCCACGAAGACGCCGTGCATTTGTCGCTTTCACAGCTTTCATGGAAAGGATTTCGCCATGACCAACCACCTCAAGCTCGCATTGATCGCTGCGGCGGTCTCGCTGCTTGCCCCTGCCCGCGCAGGCTCACCGCCCCTGGCTGCTGCCATCGGCAACCGTGCTGTCCGGCTCTGACCTCTGGGTCACGGTCGATGGCGCCATCTCCAACGACCTCTTCTATTTTGAACATAACCCGTTGCCACTCGACAACCTCACGATCGAGGGCCCCGACGGCAAAGCCGTCGCGCCGGAGAATCTGACTAAAGGCCACTTCCGCAACACCTTCGATTTCAAACTGGCACAACCCGGCACCTACAAAATGATCCTGACCAACCAGGGTCTGTTCGCCAGCTATAAGCTGGACGGAGAGAACAAGCGCTGGCGCGGCAAGTCTGACGAACTAGCCAAGGCCATTCCCGCCAAGGCGACCGACGTAAAGGTCACGGAAAACCGCAGCCGAATCGAATCCTTCGTCACATCGGGGAAGCCCTCAGTTGACACACTAAAACCAACCGGCGTCGGACTCGAGATGATCCCGGTGACGCACCCGAACAGTCTGATGGTTGGAGAGAAGGCGACGTTCCGCCTCGTAATGGACGGCCAGCCCGCCACTGGTGTCGCGGTGGAAATCGTTCCCGGCGGAATCCGCTATCGCGATACGCTGAACGAGAGCAAGGCAACGACCGACGAAACCGGCACCTTCAGCGTCACCTTCCCGGATCCCGGTTTCTACTGGATGAAAGCATCAGTGCAAGACGACAAGAGCAAGATCAAGGACGCCCAGCGCCGCAGCACTTACATCACCACGGTCGAAGTGCTGCCGCAGTAACCACGCCAATGACGGCGTCGATCACGCGGCGTGTGGCTATCCCGACAATCCCGGAGATGCCGCACGCTGCACCTGCGGGCGAGCGCATCCGAGAGCTGGCCGGCTCGACCATGGGCACCACCTGGTCGGTCAAGTTTGTTGGCTCGTCGACCAGCGTGCAAACGGTGCATCGGATGATTCCGCTGGCCCTCGAGCGCGTGATCGCGCAGATGAGCCCGTGGGAAAGCCAGTCCGACATCAGCCGGTTTAACCGCTTGGCGCTGAACCAATGGCAGGATCTGCCACTGGAATTCGGCCGCGTCATGGCGAGCGCGCTGCGCATCGCGGCGGAATCCGGCGGCGCCTACGATCCCACCATGGGAGCGCTGGTCGATCTCTGGGGTTTTGGCCCGAGTGGCTCTCGCGCCTCGCCGCCACCGTCTGATGAGGTTGCTCGACGCCACCGAGAATGCGGATGGCAACAGCTTGACCTCGATACCAGCGCCCGACGCCTGCGGCGATCCAATTGCGGACCGCTTGATCTCTGTGGCATCGCTAAAGGATTTGCGGTCGATCTGGTGGCGGAAACGTTGGGCGAGCTTGGGATTCACAACGCGTTGGTGGAGATCGGCGGCGAATTGCGGGGCCACGGCGTGAAACCGGACGGCAGCCCGTGGTGGGTCGAGATCGACCGACCGGTGCGGTCGACGACCGATGTCGCCGCCGAACCGATTCTGGTCGCATTGCACCAGCTTGCGATCGCGACGTCCGGATGCGAACGCGGTTTCACACGCGGCGCCGACCACTTCTCCCACACCCTGGATCCGCGAACCGGATGGCCGATCGCTAACGGCATGATGACTGCGACGGTCCTGCATCGCTCGTGCATGGAAGCCGATGGCTACGCCACGGCGCTGATGGTGCTGGGACCGGACGCCGGTGTCGATTTCGCCGTCAAGCACGAGCTTGCGGCGCTTGTCCTCTTTAGGCACGGCGATGCCGTCACTGAACTGACCACACCGGCTCTCGATGCCATGCTGGCGTAATCGTCAGATCGCCGCCTTTGTTGACGAACCTGGAATATAAACGTCGTCATACTTCACGAACGCGACGTAGTGGCATGTCGCGCGGATAAGGATTCCGATTTTGAATTTCGTTCGGCAGGCCGAGAGCCTCGCAGTCGCCCGAAGATGTATTCCTTCCGCTTTATGTCGGACCAGCTATGCCGACGTGGCGAGCTTCGGCGTGCTGGTGATGGTCCTGATCGTGCGCGCGCTTTGAGTAGCGCGTTCCGACCCCGAGCTATCCACATTTACGGAATACGCCGGAAGCTCGTCCACCAGCGCAATCGCCTCCCGCAGAATATCGACACCAGCATCGGCCTTCACAGCGTTCTCGGCAAGATAGCGCCGAAACGCCCGCCCCCCCGGCACGCCATGAAACGCGCCGACAAGATGCCGGGTGATGGAATGCAACCGCGCGCCGCCTGCAAGTTGATCTTCGATGTAGGGTATCATGGCCTCCAGCGCACGCTTCATCGTCGCGTGTGGAGCTGCCTCGCCGAAGAGCTCGGTATCGACTTTCAGCAGAAGCCACGGCTCATGATAGGCGGCGCGACCCAGCATGACGCCATCGGCATGCGCTAGATGTTGTTTCGCTTCCGAGATCCCGCCGATGCCACCGTTGACGATGATAGGCAGGTCGGGAAGCGAGGCTTTCAACCGGTAAACCCTGTCATAATCCAGCGGCGGGATATCGCGGTTTTCCTTCGGAGATAGTCCCTGGAGCCAGGCTTTCCGCGCGTGGACGATCAGCGCATCGACGCCGGCGTCGTTGACCTCGCGCGCGAATGTGTCAAGGCCTGTTTCCGGATCCTGGTTGTCGATTCCGATTCGGCACTTCACAGTGACCGGAATAGACACTGCGCGTTTCATGGCGTTGACAGTCTCGGCAACGACGTCCGGCTCAGCCATCAAACAAGCTCCGAACCGGCCGTCCTTCACCCGGTCTGACGGGCAGCCGACATTCAGATTGATTTCGTCGTAACCGAAATCCTCGCCGATCTTTGCTGAAGTAGCGAGATCAACCGGATTCGATCCGCCAAGCTGGAGCGCGACCGGGTGTTCGACGTCGCTGAACCCAAGCAACCGATCGCGCGCGCCATGAATCACCGCGCCGGTCGTGAGCATTTCGGTATAGAGCCGCGCCTTGCGCGCGAGCAGGCGATGGAACACGCGGCAATGCCGATCGGTCCACTCCATCATCGGGGCGACACTAAATATGGATTCATATTTCTTTGCAGATTTTTTCATTCTAACCAATATCTTACAGGCGCAGATGAAGAAGCGCTGTGGACTTGAACGCACTCCACGCTGGGCGATGCGATTGACAAGTACATCGCAATGTCACGGAAGGAAATCGGTAAAACGAAAACTCAGGTGCTGCGGTCGATCAAGACCTACCGCATTGCGAACATGGATTGCACCGACATCAAAAGCACCGACATCATCGCAACATCCCTACGGATGTTGCATCGCGGGGCCATCGTGACACTGACAGGTCGCCGCAGACATCACCTTGAAGTATGTAGCGCCGCGCAGTTGCGCGGCCGTCATCACGAACCATCGCCGCCAAGATGACGGATCGTCGCATGGATTCTCTGGTGATCTTTCGAATGTGATCGGAGAGCCGGGAGGCGTCCGGCTAGGGGCTGCCGGTCCATCCCCCCAGTGTTGGTACCGGGCCGGCAGTCCCGATCAGGCAGGTTCTCTCTCAGAGCAACGATCCAACAGACGCCAAACGCCATCTGAACGATGAAGGCGTCGAAACGAGCGCTCACCGCCACAACGTTCCCGGCACAGGTTTTCTATTTCTTCGTCGGCTTGCGCTGAACAGGAGGAAGCGCATAGTTCGCGACTAGAGCATTGTATGGAGTTGATCCCGAACGGCTTCGATATCATCGAGGCCGCTCGCCGCCTTTATCATTTTTTTGATAGAGACCAGTGCGTGGTGTTCGTTCATCAAGCCCTCATATACGCTGAACAACGACTACCGATCCGTGGAGGATGCGGCTCCATCAGACCGGCACAAGACGGTCGGAATGGCATGGTTGGCGATCCGTGGTCCACGGTGCCCATTGTAGGCAAGCTAAATTAGCAATCAGGGTTCGGGATGATCGCTATCGTTGCATTGCTATTAAGTCTTTATCTATGGGCAGAATCTGAACAGACAACTATAACCGCAGTCACCGTAACGATACCTGCGACCTCTCACTTATCCGCTGCACGTGGACCTTTGACAATCAGCGGCTCCTGGACCGAGCTGCCACTTCAGACATCGGGCAATCAAGAATTAAGATTGCCTCCTGGGTCGGCACCCATCAGCATTGCCTGTAAGTGACTGCGTTCTGTCCGCCTTCTCGTGCGGCCGGGCTGGAGAAAGCGGCGGAACGCGGGCACGTTTCGCCAATAATCCTGCCACGGATAAAGACGCCAGGAACCGTTCCGGTTGCAACGAGCATTGGTTTAGAAACGCCGACGGGTGTTTGAACCGCTAAGAGATTCCAGATCCAGATGGAACGAGCACTTAACCAAATCGTTGCATAACTCTGCTGCATAAAAAGGGTACTCGGGTAATATTTCGTGAGTATTCATCGACTACGTCGCTATTGTTCTGCCACGTTTGCCTTTTGAAGTAACAATCGATATCGAATGCTACGGAACTCAGATATCGTTTGGAACTCAGAGATCGTTGAAGATCAAACGAAGCTATTTCTGAGCAAGTTGCAGAGCTTCGAGAAGTTCTCGGACCACGAAGTTTAATTCGGTGTGATGTGCGCCGTTGAAGATTGGTTGACCACTTTGCAAGGTGTGGAACGTAGCCACGCGGTGGAATGCCTGCACGAACTTGCCGAACGCATCCATAGCCCGAGTCAGTCATCTGAGATCGGATGAAGCGGACCGTGAACATGTTCGCGAGTTGGCAGCACGGCCGAACCAGGGCACTAAAGAGTGAATAGGTTAACTGCCGTATCGGCCTCACCGTATTCACGGGAATTGCCCTTCAACGAAGTTGGGACGCTGGCAAGCAGATTACGTTGTGAGGCGCTGCGATATAGGTAGGGTGATTTACGGCGTCTACCCTGATAGCACCTGAACGGCGCGAGCGGAGAGCAGTACGTCGCGCGCCGTTTAAAGTGCGATGATCCCTTGGCAGTTCACCATATACTTTTAGCAAGAGCGCACTCGCGAACTCACCGCTGTCAGCGTCGTCGGTACTGCTTCCACTGCATCGATATGCCCCTTAGCCCACGCCACTGCTCGGCATCACGTCTCGCAGCATTTGCGCACGCCGACTAGGTTGAGGTGGGCATGAGCCGGCGCAAGGACGAAGTTCTGCTGAATTCCCCATTGCGATGCCAGCAATCATGCCTACAAGCAAAATCACTACACTCACGCACATCATCAATGATCCGATCATTGTCCTTTCTCCTATTGATGCCGTCTGAATGGATAACCATGATTGAGACTTAGCACCGTCCGCTTGGCGCCATCGTTCGCTCATTCACAAACTAACTTATCTCTTCATCAGGCGTCGTCCAAACCGATCTATATCGACCGGCTGAACGACGCACCGGCAAGCCTTCGGCCGATTTTTCGATAGAAGACTTTCGCTGCGAGCCACCGCCCGTCGAAACGATCCCAAAAAATGAATCGTGTCTAGCCGCTGTTTGTGGTTGTCGTATTCCGCAACCGGACGGCCTGATCGATCATCGTTCCCATGAACCGATTGCTTCTGGCCACCCTGGCCTTGGCGCGATCGAAAGCCGAGTTCGAGGGTGTTTGGAAAGCGCCCTCTTCAGATGCGGCTTCTGAAACGATGCCGCTTACCAAGAGTACCTTAGCACCCTTTTTCGGCATAACTCTCGACCGTGTTGGCGAACTCGCCTTCAAAGGTGCCAGCGACCGCGAAGCCGTTGCCCAGCTCATTTCAGCCGGCAGCCGTGACCAATGCAACGTTGGCGGGTTGCGCCGCGCCGTTGACGACAAACGACGCGCCGGGCAGCGACTGGAACGTCGCTGAGATCGAGCGATTGGTGCCGAAATTATGAGCCCAGGCCGCGCGCCACGTAATGTGAAGATAGCATCGGTGAGCGCGAACGACCGGTCGGTGCGCAAGCCCAGTTCGGAGCGTGATGCGGTAACATTTTTTAACGCGTAGTTGAGCGCGAACAGATTGCCGCCGGCGCCGCCCTGCTCGGCATAGGCCGGCAGATCGTAGCTGGTGAACTGCCCCGCGGCATAGGGCGTGATGCCCGCCAATGGGGTGGCAATGCGGTAGCCGCCTTCGAGCCGCCCTGAGAAAGCATTGGCGTTGAAATTCGCACGCAGTGACCTGAGCCCCAAAGATCATCCAGCGATGGGAAGAATCCTTTGGTCATTTGAGCCTGAGTGGCTCGGTGATGCAACGGGACGGGGCGCGGAGCCCTCGACACAGCGCAGCGTTCCGTCCTGTTGCATGTCGGACGCTGTTAGCCTGGCATAGGTTGATGGCGGCAGGTTGCCGATCCCGCTGTGCGGACGAACGGTGTTGTAATCATCCTGCCATTCGGCAAGCAGCTCGCGAGCATGCTGGAGTGACGAGAACAATGTCTCGTTCAACAACTCGTCGCGCAGTCGCCCATTGAAGCTTTCCACGAAGGCATTCTGCTGCGGCTTGCCCGGTGCGATGTAGTGCCACTCGATCCGTGTGAGCTGCGACCAGCGCAGGATGGCCATGCTGGTGAGCTCGGTGCCGTAGCACCTACGGAAGGAATGAGGAGAGGTCACTGAGCAGCGGTGTGCGCAGCCTTTCGCTGCAAGCGCGCACCGGCTGAGGTGGCCATGGCCGATCAAGGTTTCTCTAGAATGCGAATGTTCACAACCCATTCGGGAGAGACCGACCATGACCAGCCCAAATGCTATACCCGCCGATGCGGTGTTGGTAGCCATTGATATTGCCAAGGCTTGCAACGAAGTCCTGATCGAGGCCCCTAGCCGTAAACGTCGGCGCCGGCTGTCGGTCCTCAATAACCGTGCGGAGCATGATCGGCTGGTTGAGGTTCTGCAGACGTATGGCCGCTCCGTGATCTGCGCCTTTGAGGCGACCGGGAACTATCACCGGCCCGTCGCATGGCGCCTGGCGGAAGCCGGCTTCGAGGTGCGGCTGGTGTCGTCGCTGGCGCTCGCCCGAACCCGGGAGGCATTGCACAACAGCTGGGACAAGAATGACCCCAAGGATGCGCAGGTAATTCTGCACATGCTCAAGATCCAGGCGACGCAGGTCTATCATGATCCGCTTCGCGCCGGCATCAACGACGTGCAGGAACTGTCGAAGACGCATGAAGCGATCGCCAGGGCCAAGACCGAGATTCAGCACCGTATCTTGACGCATTATCTGCCGCTGTATTTTCCCGAGATCGATCGTTTCCGGGGCAACAGCCGCAGCGATTGGTTCTTCGCTTTCCTCGATGCCTTTCCAACGCCGGCAAGTATCACGACGCTAACGAAGGAGGCGTTTGTGGCCGGAGCCTGGGATGTCGTCGGTCGTAAAGTCAGCAAGACACAAATTCTAATGGATATTTATGAGACGGCGCGCACATCAATCGGATTGCCGTTGCCGCTGGAGGCACCTGCCATCCGCATGTTCCGGATGGTCATTGCCGAAGCACGTAGCCTGATCCGACAGCGTAATGAGATCGAGACGCAGGCGGACGAACTGCTGCGGCATAGCAAGGATTATCTGCTCCTGCGGCAAATCCCAGGTATCGGGCCGATCAATGCGCTGACGATCATTGCTGAGGCTGGAGATCTTCGCCGCTTCCATCATCATCGCCAGTTTCTTAAATTCTGCGGACTGGATCTTTCGACACAGCAGTCAGGCCAGTATCGAGGCCAGACCCGCCTTTCCAAGTTCGGCAATGCGCGACTGCGCCGCACCCTGTGGCTCGCCGGACAGGTCGCCATCCGTCAGCGCGAGAACGGATTCCGGCACAAGTTCGAACGCTACATCGCGAGAGATCGCGACAATCCCGATCTGCGCCGCAAGGCGATGACCGCTATTACCGCCAAGATGGCGCGTGTCGTCCACGCCGTCGTCAAAGGCGATTCCGACTACCGGCCCTTCGTTGAGGGGCGGGTGCCAGGTGGAAGAACCTCTGTCAGTTAGGGCCGTGAGGGCATCGCTTCGATGACCCTGTAGATAATGTTTGGGTCTTCCACCTGGATCAGAAGCTCGTGTTGAGGACGGTGAGGGCCGCAATCGGCGTACCCTGTGTTTGCTATGGACGAGATCTTTTCCTTTACTCGTGGAAGCCGCCTGGTTCGACCTTGCAACTTGACGAGCGTTATGCTGCGAGAGCATGCTGGCGTACAGAGAGACTTTGACTGCTTTCTCTATTTCCTTCCGCTCTTAGGACGTTGTCACTGACGATCATCGTTGGTCGACCTCGTCGGGCGATCACGGCATCGAGCTCACGACCGACCCGGATCCCCGACACGAGTGTCGGCGACCAATGCGATGCATTCCCGGGTGAAGTCATCGACGACAGCCAGGATACGGAAGCGCCGGCTGTCGGTCAGCGTGTCGCTGACAAAATCCAGTGACCAACGCTGGTTCGGTCCCTGCGGCAACGCCATCGGGGCCCGTGTTCCCAGAGCTCTTTTACGTCCAACTCGCCGGCGAACCTGCAGCCGCTCCTCGGCATACAGCCGCCTCAGCTTCTTGTGGTTGATCAGCACGCCTTCGCTGCGGATCATGAGAAGCAGACGGCGATAGCCAAAGCGCCGGCGTACCGACGCCAGCTCACGCAGCCGGACACGAATGATCGCGTCGTCAGGCCGAAGGCTGAGATAACGCACCGAGGATCGATCAGCCCCAATCACTTCACACGCCCGCCGCTGACTGACCTCAAAACTCGTACAAAGGTGAGCCACAGCCTGCCGCCTTGCGACGGGTCACCATTTTTTTGAATTGAGGTCCTTCAGCATGGCGTTGTCGAGCATCGCCTCGGCCAACAGCTTCTTCAGCTTCGCATTCTCGTCGGCCAGGATCTTGAGGCGTCGAGCTTCTGATACGTCCAGGCCACCATACTTGGCCTTCCATTTGTAGAACGTCGCGCTGCTGATCCCATGCTTGCGGCAGACATCCCCCGTCTTCGAACCCGCTTCATGTTCTCGCAGGATCGCAATGATCCGCTCTTCCGTGAACCTCGACTGCTTCATCTCCGTCTCCCTCAAGGTGACGGACTTTACCCATTTTTGGAGGAAGTTCAGGGGCTCAGGTCAGCAGCCGCTCGATGCCATTCGCCATCACGATGCGATCCGTGGTGACGTTCTGCCAACCATAGGCCAGCGCGCCGCTGAAATAGGCATTGCCGATACGGTGACGCGCATCGACACCGACCTGGAACGTCGACGCCCGTGCCGAACCCGTTGTCGACGCGGAATTGGGTTCCGCCGCCGGCCATTGCAAAGCCGAACAACGTATCCGGCGATACCCGGTAATCGGCGCCGACGGCGCCACCATAAACACTGCTGGTCGCGGTGTTAGAGCCGACAACGCTGTTGCCGTCGGTGGTCTGCGAACCTCCGAAGCCCGCCGCCCAAACGCTCCAGCGTTGACCGAAGGTCGGCGCTAACGGTGGCGCCTTGCGGTAAATCGCGGCATAGGCATCGCGCTCCGAAGCGCTGCGCGTCTTCCCGTTGGCGGTATAGCCGAGTGCGGTGGTATCGTCTGCATAGGCCGTCGGAATTACTGATGCGCCATCGCCGCCACGTCCGGCCATGAACGGGTCGGTCATCACCCCCATGAACAGGTTCATCGCGTTGAATGTCGCCTGCTGCCGGTGCCCAGTTCGCCGGAAACCTGCGTCAGCCCCTGCGGCGACAGCGCGCCGAACGCCAACGGAATCCCGCCGGTGCTGTTGAAGAAGTTAGTCAGCGTGGTCGCAACCGCTTGTTGATGCGATTGAGACCGCTGGGCTGGACAAAGTCCAAAGTCAGATCGAGATAGGCATTGTTGCCGTCATGAGCCAGCGAGCTCTTGAAGTTGGTCGGCAGGTTGGTGTTCACCGGGCCTGAAAACGTGCCGCTGACGCCGCCGTCGGCGGTGAGAATGGTGTAGCGCTTCCCAACGTAAGCACCCGGAGCGAACTGCGCCGCCACCGTCGCGCGACCCAGCGTCGCCGAACCGGTCACATGAGTGAAGTCTGACGCGGTTGGCGACACTTCGACCATGTAGGTCGACGCCGCAGTCAGCACCAGATTGCCGGCCACCGTCAGCGTGCCGATCGAATTGCCCGGTGACAGCGTGCCGCCATTGATTGTAGTGTTGCCGACGATGCCGTTGCCGCCCAGCGTGCCGCCCGGGTTCACCGTCGTCAGCGACGACGATGCAATCGAACCGTTGACCGAGAGGGTGCCCTGGCTGATCGTCCACGGTGTCGCCTCGCTGCTCGTGCCAGTAAGCTCCCAGGTGCTGGTCCCGGTCTTCACGAGACTGCCAAAGCCCCGGTATTGCGCGCCCGGCCCGATCTGCGAGACATCGAAGCTTGAATTGCTGGCGCCCCCGAGCCGCAAGGTATCGGCCGCACTGAACGCAACCACATTGCCGGTGATGATCGAGCCCGCCTGCAGCTCCAGGACGTTGGTCCCGCCTGTGAACGTGATCGCGTTGGAGCGCACGCCTGCTCCGCCATTCGCGAGCCCGCCCGCGATTGTGCCGTTATTGTTTATGGTGAGACCGGAGCCAACAATGCCAGCGCCGCCAAGGCCAGCCTGACCTGGAGCACTGAGACCAAAGTTCGCGCCCGCCGCGCCGCCATTGCCGCCCGATATGCTCCCGCTATTGTTCAAGGTGACACCGCCGGCATTGCTGAAAAGCAATCCAACTCCGCCATCGCCGCCGCTGCTGTCGGTGCCGAAGCCGCTGCTTCCGCCGTTTCCGCCATTGCACCCGCGAGCGTGTTGCTGTTATTGTTGACGCCAGTCCCGGTGATGACGGCGCCATAACCGCCGGCGCCACCACCACCGCCGCCTCCGCCCGCACCACCCATGCTGCTGCCGGTGGCCCCGCCATCGCCACCATTGCCGCCAGTGAGCGGCGCCACGTTGTTGATGGTCACGCCTGAAAAACCGTGCGAGCCACCTCCACCGCCAGCACCGCCATTTCGACCAGGGTGGAAGTTGGAGTTTCCACCGGCGCCGCCGGCGCCACCCCCTGCTCCACCACCGCCGCCACCGCCGCCATATGAAGCTCCACCGCCGCCAGCGCTGCCGGCAGCGCCGCCGAAGCCGGTGCCGCCGGCGCCACCGGCGCCGTTCGAGCTAAACGTTGACCCTTGGCCGCCGGCTCCACCATCCGCCAGTGCCGGCCCAGCAGGCTGAAGCGTCAGCAAAGCCACGGCAACCGACGCCGTGGAAAGGGATGAGGTTGCAAACAAATGCCAACGACGCTTCCGGTCCGGGCAATTACGCGGGAAGCGAAGCTGCTGAGCTGCAAACGCGGACCACTTGGCCGCGATCAACGGGTTAGCCATGGGAATGCACCGGATAATTCAGAGGACCGATCCCTCCTATACCCCGCGGCAATACACAGTACACTTAGAGGCACAAGACGTCGCTGAACGCCTAGTGCGTTCTAGCGGCATTGTCTTGTGCATTCAGATCGTCAGGTCTCGCCGTGTGCGCTCAATCCTTCGTCCTCATACGAGGTTTCCCGCGTTTTCGATCGCTCACTGCACGGAGCGCACACGCCGTAACCGCCGGGAGAGAGACGGCCGTGCCCATCTCTCTCCCTATATATGCGCGTTCGGCGCAGCCGATCGTCCGCGGCCCGCGAGTTAACGCATCAGCCTCGCCGCCTCCACCATGTTGACGAGCGCCGGCCTGACCTCTTCCCACTTGCGGGTCTTCAACCCGCAATCCGGATTGATCCAGATCTGCCTGTCGGAAAGGCGCTGGCGTGCAAGTTTGAGCAGGCCGGTCATCTCATCAACCGCAGGCACCCGCGGTGAGTGGATGTCGTAGACGCCGGGACCGATCTCGTTCGGGTATTTGTAGGTCTTGAAGGCGTCGAGCAACTCCATCTTGGAGCGCGACGTCTCGATCGAGATGACATCAGCATCCATCGCCGCGATCGCGTCGATGATGTCGTTGAACTCCGAGTAGCACATGTGCGTGTGAACCTGCGTTGCGTCGGCGACGCCGCTCGCACACAGACGGAAACATTCGACCGCCCAGTCGAGATACGTCTTCCATTCGGACTGGCGCAGCGGCAGTCCTTCGCGCAGCGCGGCCTCGTCGATCTGGATCATCGATGCTCCGGTTGCCTCCAGGTCCGCGACCTCGTCGCGGATAGCAAGCGCAATCTGCCGGCAGGCGAGACTACGCGGCACGTCATCGCGTACGAACGACCAGTTGAGAATGGTGACGGGACCGGTGAGCATGCCCTTCATCGGCTTCGACGTCAGGGACTGCGCGTATTTCCACCAGCCGACGGTCATCGGTTTGGGCCGGGACACGTCGCCGAACAGGATCGGCGGACGAACGCAGCGCGAGCCGTAGCTCTGCACCCAACCATGCCTGGTGAAAGCGAATCCGGACAGCTGCTCGCCGAAATACTGCACCATGTCGTTGCGCTCGAACTCGCCATGCACGAGCACGTCGAGGCCGATGTCTTCCTGCCAGCGGATGGTTCGTGCCGTCTCCTCCCGCAGGAACGTCTCGTAGTCGGCGTCGCTCAATGCCCCCTTGGCGTGCGCGGAACGCGCCTTTCGAACCTCGGCGGTCTGCGGGAACGAGCCGATCGTGGTGGTCGGGAACGACGGCAGGCCGAAGCGTTCGCGCTGCAACTTCGCGCGATCTGCAAACACGCGCTTGCGCCGTGCCATGTCCGAGGTGACGGCCGCGATCCGCGCCGAGACTTTCGCGTCATGGACCTTCGACGACATTTTGCGGGCCGCCGCGGCCTTCGCGGATGCGTCCACCGCATCGGCAACCGACGCGCGGCCTCTGGCCAGGGCTTCACCCAGCGTCGCCAGTTCAGCCATCTTTTGCACCGAAAACGCGAGCCAGCTCTTCAACTCGGCATCGAGATCGGCTTCCAGCGCCACGTCGATCGGCACATGCAGGAGCGAGCAGGACGGCGCGATCTGCACGCGATCGATGCCACGTTTGGCGACCACGGATTCCAGACGGTCGAGCAATGCCGGGAGATTGGCGCGCCAGATATTGCGGCCGTCGATCACGCCGAGGGACAAGACCAGATCCTGCCTCGCCTTTACCACCACGGTGTCGAGTTGTTCCGGAGCACGAACGAGGTCGAGGTGGAGGCCCGCGACCGGCAGCGACAATGCAGTATCGAGGTTATCGCCGAGACCGCCGAAATAGGTCGTCAGCATGATCTTCAGCTTCGGCAGCGCGCTCGCGAGCTGTTCGTATGTCGCGCGCAACGCCTTGCGGGTCGCATCGTCGAGATCGAGAACGAGACAGGGTTCGTCGAGTTGCACCCATGCGGCGCCCTCCGCAGCAAGGCGCTTGAGCAGATCGATATAGACCGGCAGCAGGCCGGAGAGCAGCGACAGCGGATCGAAATTCACGTCCTTGCTCTTGCCGAGCTTCAGATAAGTGACCGGACCGAGCAGCACCGGCCTTGTCTGATAGCCGAGCGCCTTGGCCTCGCGATATTCGTCGACGGCCTTGAGCGAAGAGAGTTCAAACCGTTGGCCGCTGGTGAATTCAGGGACCATATAGTGGTAGTTGGTGTCGAACCACTTGGTCATCTCCTGCGCCGGCGCACCATGCGCGTGACCGTCGCCCTGATGACCATGCGCGCAGCTCGAATCGTGATCTTCGCCTTGCGCGCCGCGCGCCATCGCGAAGTAGGTTGCAAGCGGCACCGGCCCGCTTTTCCATCCGTAGATGTCCGGGATCGCACCGACCATCACGCTTGTGTCGAGCACATGATCGTAGAGCGTGAAATCGTTCGACGGAATGACGGTGACGCCGAGCGATTTCTGGCGCGCCCAGTTCGCGGCCCGCAATCCCGCTGCCGCTTCAAGCAACGCGGATTCGTCGGATTTGCCCGACCAGTAGCTTTCAAGCGCGATTTTCAGTTCACGGCGCGGACCGATGCGCGGCGTGCCGAGCGTAGCAACAGGAAGAGAGGAAACTGACACGGCTTACCCCGTATGTTGGGGGCTGGGCCTTAGCGACGCGTCATGGGATTCATGGCGGACTCGCCATGAAAACCGCAAGCGCACCACCGGGACACCCCGCCCGAGGACGACTATATTGTCGGGGCAGGTCTCCTGGCTCGCGGGTCTCAGCTTTGGTCCGGCCTTCCCGGGATTGCTCCCAGTGACACTGATGGACCACGGCTCACCGCTTACAGTTGCGGGGGCAGCGCCGGCATTACCCAGATCCATGGACGAAGACCCATGGACCAGAGCGCACCGGCTTCCCTCTTAGCTCCGGGCTTGAATTGTCCCGGAGAACCTCGACGCCAACCCTATGGGCCACCGTCCACGGGCCGTCAACCGGCACCGCGCATCTTATGTCGGGTCCGAATCCTCGCCGTGCCGGTAGAATTGCGTCCCGATCACGATCGGCGACCGGCCCTGATCCCGGCGGTGCTGATTGGTATCGCGCAGCGAATAGACGCAGCCGCAATACTCCTGCTGATAGAATTGCTCGCGCTTGCTGATATCGATCATTCGCTGCGCGCCGCCGCCCTTGCGCCAGTTGAAATCCCAATATGACAGGCCGTCATAACGCCCGGCCGCGCGATGGCCGCAGTCATTGATCTGCGCCATGTTCTTCCAGCGGGAGATGCCGAGCGACGACGTCATCACCGGGAAACCATGCTCATGCGCATGGAGCGCGGTGCGCTCGAAGCGCATGTCGAAGCACATGGTGCAGCGCGTACCGCGTTCAGGTTCCCACTCCATCCCTTTGGCGCGGGCAAACCAGTTGTCCTTGTCGTAATCGGCATCGACGAATGGCACGCCGTGCTTCTCCGCGAAGCGGACGTTCTCGTCCTTGCGCAGCAGGTATTCCTTCAGGGGATGGATGTTCGGATTGTAAAAAAAGATCGTGTAATCGATCCCCGATGCGAGCATCGCTTCCATCACTTCGCCCGAGCAGGGCGCGCAACAGGAATGCAGCAACACCTTCTTTTGCCCGTTCGGGGGCGTCAGGTTCGGTCGGACAAGTTCGGTCACGGCGGACTCGGGGGTTGCGCCGCGAGACAAACGCCGCGGCATATCTCTCTGGATAATGGTCTGTATGATCGAAGCGTCAAGAGTTGGACAGAGCGATGGGTGCACAGCGTTTTTCGCCGGACTGTGAATTACGAGAATTGTGGAGCCGGAGTCGAAACGATCTGTTGACTCGGAATTTGGTGCGGCTACTAGATATGGTGGTCACGGTCTCTCGAGTCGCAACACCGAGAGCTAAAGAGGGAAGCCGGTAGTGCCGGCGCTGCCCCCGCAACTGTTAAGCGGCGAGCCAAAGTCCATTGAGTGTCACTGGGATCGCAAGGCCCTGGGAAGACCGGACGGACGCTGAGACCCCGCAAGCCAGGAAACCTGCCGTGACAGCCGAAACGTTCCCTGGGCGGGGTGTCCCAGCGGGCCGCTTGACGGGAATCGCGGCGTCCGCCGTGGGATTTCCTGCGCGCGTCTCCGCCTGACCCCGGCTCGCAACAAAACTGGGGTCTTGAGCCGATGTCTCTCGCAACCGAAGCTGCGCGTGCTGTGCGTCCGTCTTTGCCTGCTGCGGCTGCGATGCCGCCCAGCGAACCCGCGTATCAGGTCATTCGGCGCAACGGTTCGGTCTCGCCGTTCGATTCATCGAAGATCGCCGTCGCCCTGACCAAGGCGTTTCTTGCGGTCGAGGGCACCAGCGCAGCCGCCTCGCGCAGGGTCCATGACATCGTCACTGAGCTGACCGGCCAGATCGTCGCCAGCCTGTCGCGGCGCTCCGACGCCGGCCGCACCTTCCACATCGAGGACATCCAGGATCAGGTCGAACTCGCGCTGATGCGGAGCGAGCATCACAAGGTAGCGCGCGCCTATGTGCTCTATCGCGAGGAGCGCGCGCGCGAACGGGCAAAGGCGCAAGGGTCGAAGGCAAAGAAAGGCATCCAGGCAGTGGTGACGCCAGTGCTGCGGATGAAGTTGGCCGACGGATCGATGGTACCCATCGATACCAAACGCCTCGCCACCGTGGTGGAGGAGGCCTGCGCGGGGCTCGAGGATGTCTCCTCCTCAGCGATTCTGACTGAAACCCATCGCAACCTTTATGACGGCATCAGCGTGGACGAACTGGCGCTGGCGACGATCCTTGCCGCCCGCACGCTGGTCGAAACCGATCCCGATTACGCCAAGGCCAGCGCCCGGCTGCTACTCGACAAGCTGCGCCGCGAGGCTTTGAGCTTTGTCTCGGGACGGTCCGAGCAGGCCACGCAAGCCGAGATGACAGAGCGCTATGCGGATTACTTCCGCGCTTATGTGCGAACTGGCATTGACAACGAACTGCTCGATCCGGAGATCGGCCGTTTCGACCTCGACCGGCTTTCGGCGGCACTGAAGCCCGAACGCGATCTGCAATTCGACTATCTCGGACTCCAGACGCTCTATGATCGTTACTTCCTGCACGTCCGCGGTGTGCGTTTCGAGCTACCGCAGGTCTTCTTCATGCGCGTTGCCTGCGGACTCGCGCTACGCGAGATCGATCGTGAGGAGAAGGCGATCGCGTTTTACGACCTGCTCTCATCGTTCGACTTCATGGCCTCGACGCCGACGCTGTTCAACGCCGGCACGCTGCGCCCGCAGCTCTCGTCCTGCTTTCTCACGACTGTCGCCGACGACCTTGACGGCATCTTCAAGGCGATCAAGGACAATGCGTTGCTTTCCAAGTATGCGGGCGGGCTCGGCAACGACTGGACGCGCGTGCGCGGGCTCGGCGCCCACATCAAGGGCACCAACGGCGAAAGCCAGGGCGTGGTGCCGTTCCTGAAGGTCGCGAACGACACCGCGATCGCCGTCAACCAGGGCGGCAAGCGCAAGGGCGCGGTGTGCGCCTATCTCGAAACCTGGCACATCGACATCGAGGAATTTCTTGACCTGCGAAAGAACACCGGCGACGACCGTCGCCGCACTCACGACATGAATACGGCGAACTGGGTGCCGGACCTCTTCATGCAGCGCGTCGAAGAAGATGGCGTCTGGACGCTGTTCTCACCCGACGAAACGCCGGACCTGCACGATCTCGCCGGCAAGGCCTTCGCTGAACGCTACGCTCACTACGAAAAGAAGGCTGCGGGCGGCGAGCTACGGGTGACGAAACAGGTCCGCGCCGTCGACCTGTGGCGGCGTATGCTGACCATGCTGTTCGAGACCGGGCATCCCTGGATCACCTTCAAAGACCCCTGCAACCTGCGCTCACCTCAGCAGCATTGCGGCGTCGTGCATTCCTCAAACCTCTGCACCGAGATCACGCTCAACACCTCAAAAACGGAGATCGCGGTCTGCAATCTCGGCTCCGTCAACCTGATGAACCACCTCAAGGACGGTAAGCTCGACCACGAACACCTCGCGCGCACGGTCAAGATTGCGATGCGCATGCTCGACAACGTGCTGGACGTGAATTTCTACACCATTCCGGAGGCGCGGACCTCGAACCTGCGGCACAGGCCGGTCGGGCTCGGCGTCATGGGCTTTCAGGATACGCTCAACATCCTGCGCATGCCTTATGCGTCGGACGACGCCGTGGCCTTCGCAGACGAGAGCATGGAAGCAATTGCCTATTACGCGATTTCCGGGTCGGTCGATCTCGCGGCCGAGCGCGGCCGCTATCCCTCCTATCAAGGATCGCTGTGGTCGAAGGGTATCCTGCCGCTCAATTCCCTCACGCTGGTCGATGAAGCGCGCGGCGCGGCGGTCGAGATCGACCGTTCCAGCCGTCTCGACTGGGACTCGCTGCGCCAGAGCATCATGACCATCGGGATGCGCAATTCGAACTGCATGGCGATCGCGCCGACCGCGACGATCTCCAACATCTGCGGGGTGTCGCAGTCGATCGAGCCCGCCTATCAGAACCTCTACGTCAAATCCAACATGTCCGGCGACTTCACGGTGGTGAACGCACACCTTGTGCGTGATCTCAAGGCACGCGGCCTATGGGACGAGGTGATGATCTCGGATCTCAAATATTTCGACGGCAGCGTCGGTCAGATCGACCGCGTTCCCGATGATCTCAAGGCACTCTATGCTACCGCCTTCGAGATTGACTCAGGCTGGCTGATCGACGCCGCGTCGCGCCGGCAGAAGTGGATCGACCAGGCGCAGTCGCTCAATCTCTACATTGCCAA
Organism: uncultured archaeon; assembly: GCA_963807355.1. Taxonomy (GTDB): domain Bacteria; phylum Pseudomonadota; class Alphaproteobacteria; order Rhizobiales; family Xanthobacteraceae; genus Nitrobacter. The sequence continues at coordinate 46,813 of CAWEBX010000022.1, read as the reverse complement.
TCCGAGCGGCAAGAAGCTCGACGCGCTCTATCGCCATGCCTGGAAACGCGGCCTGAAGACGACCTATTATCTGCGCTCGCGGTCAGCGACGCATGTCGAGAAATCCACGCTCAAAGGCACCGACGGCAAGCTCAACGCCGTGTCCGTGGCCGTTTCCGCCGCAGCGCTGGACGGACATGCGAATGGACGTGTCAATCGTTCCGACGACGCTGAAGGCTGGAAAGCCTGCCGCATCGAGGATCCCACCTGCGAAGCGTGTCAGTAGCCTCATTTCGTGCTCGTGCGCGTCGCTTGCACAAAGAAGAAACAATCAGGAACACCCCCATGCTCGATTGGTCCGACACATCTTCTTCCGCACCGGCACGATCCGCTCCGCCGCAGACGCTCGCGCTTAATGACGTGGCGTCTGATTCATCGCCTTGCGTGACAATGACCGACACCCGCGTCGATGCCACCGGTCTCGGCGAAATCGATCGCGGCGCTGCGCGGGTGCGCGTCGACGACAAGCGGATGATCAACGCCCGCGCCGACGTCAACCAGCTCCTGCCGCTCAAGTACCGTTGGGCTTGGGAGAAGTATCTCTCCGGCTGCAACAACCACTGGATGCCGACCGAAGTGTCGATGCAGGCCGACATCGCGTTGTGGAAATCGAAGGACGGCCTCACCGATGACGAGCGGCGCATGATCAAGCGCAACCTGGGCTTCTTCGCGGCGTCGGAGTCGCTGGTCGCTAACAACATCGTTCTGGCGATCTACCGCCACCTCACCAATCCCGAATGCCGGCAATATCTTCTTCGTCAAGCGTTCGAGGAAGCCGTCCACACTCACACATTCCAGTACATCGTCGAAAGCCTTGGTCTCGACGAGGGCGAATTGTTCAACATGTATCGCGAGGTGCCCTCTATCACCGACAAGGCGGCCTGGGCGCTCAAACATACGCAGCATCTCGACGACTCCGGCTTCAAGACCGGCACGCCGGAAGCGGATCAGGCGTTCCTGCGCGACCTCGTCGCGTTCTACGTCGTGTTCGAAGGGATGTGGTTCTATACGGGCTTCGTGCAGATCCTCTCGCTCGGCCGACGCAACAAGATGGTGGGCATCGCCGAGCAGTATCAATACATCCTGCGCGACGAGTCGATCCACCTGAACTTCGGCATCGACATCATCAACCAGATCAAAATCGAGAACCCGCATCTCTGGAGCAAGCATTTCCAGGAAGAGGTGCGCGCCATGCTGAAGAATGCCGCCGAGCTCGAAGCCGCGTATGGGCGGGACACCATGCCACGCGGGTTCCTTGGCCTGAATGCCGCGCTGTGCGAGACCTACATGCACGTCATCGCCAACCGGCGATGCGCTCAGCTTGGGCTCGCGCCGGTGTTTCCCGAGGCCGACAATCCCTTTCCGTGGATGAGCGAGGCGATGGATCTCAAGAAGGAGAAAAACTTTTTTGAGACCCGCGTCATCGAATACCAGAATGGCGGCGCACTTGCGTGGGATTAACAGGACCGCAGAATGCCGACCGGATGAACCGGAAGCACCGCGCCTAGCTTAAGCCGCCGCCATGGCCTCCCTCCTCGGGAACGGCCGAAAGCTCATCAGGATCAGCATGGCCATCAGCCCCATGCCCCACGAGCCGACATACATCAGCGCGTAGCTGCCGAAATGGTCGTAGATCAGCCCGCCCAGCAGCGGGCCGGTCGACATGCCAAGGCTACCGGCCATCGCGGTGCCGCCGATGATCGTGCCCATCATCTTCAACGAGAAATTCTCCCGGATGATCACGGCATAGAGCGGCATCGTTCCGGCGTAAAGGAAGCCGACCACCACCGCCACGGCGTAGAAGCTGCCGAGCTGATTGACGAAGGCATAGGCGAGCACGCCGAAGGCCTGCGCCATCAGTCCGATCACCAGAACGCGTTGCGCGCCGAACCGGTCTCCCGTAAGGCCGAACCCGACGCGACCGAACATGCCGGCCAACCCCTCGATGCTGTAGATCGACACCGCAGCGATCATCGGTATGCCGCAGGTCACTGCATAGCTCACCGTGTGAGAGATCGGGCCGGAATGGGTGGCGCAGCAGAAGAAATTCGCCAGCATCAAAACGATGAATTGCGGTGAACTCACCGCTTGCCGGACGGTCATGTCCGATTGCGGGTCGCTCATCGTCATCCCGGCCGCTCCGCCTTCCAACGCCGGTGGCCGACGCACGAGCAGTGCGGCGGGAATCATCAGCGCTGCGGTGAGAGCGGCGATGATCAGCATCGATGTCCGCCAGTCGTGGATCGTGATCAGCCAGGCTGCAAGCGGCGCCATGGTCATCGGCGCCATGCCCATGCCTGCGGAGACCAGCGAGACGGCAAGACCGCGCTGCGTATCGAACCAACCGGTCACGCAGGCCATCATCGGCGCGAGGATGGCGGCGGTTGACGCACCGATCAAAAGACCAAATTGAAATTGAAACGCGATCAGCGATTCCGCCCGGCTGGCAAGCGCCAGGCTCGCCGCCAGCGCGACCGCCCCCGTGAGCACCACCGGGCGTGGGCCGAACCGATCGGAGAGGTTGCCCCACACCATGCTGGCTGCCGCCATGGCGAGGAAACCGATCGTCATCGCCGTGGAGATGCCGGTGACGGACCAGCCGGTCTCCTGCGACATCGGCCGCAGGAAGACAGGCAACGAGAACATGGCGCCGATTGCGACGCAGCCCAAGAGGCCACCCGCCGCAACGATCACCCAACGATAGTAATGATTCATGGTCCTTGCCCGACGCCCCTACCCCGTGGTCATTCGGGCAGCCTGCCCGACGTCCCAAGGACGCATCAGCACGGCCGAAGCCGACAGCCGCCTGTTTTTTATTGCTGGTGTTTAGAACCCCGCTTCTGATGGAATCAGACGCGGTGCTCCATGATTTGTTTGACGCGTTTCTCTACGCGAACCGGTACCTATCCTCGGCTCAAGCCCGAGAACATGCTTCGCTCGAAAACGCTATAGGAACGCGATCAGCCTTGCGGCGGTTTCCAGTCAGCCGATGGAATGACGTTGATCATCCAGGGGATACCGAACTTGTCGGTCAGCGTGCCGAAGCCGGGCGACCAGAAGGTTTCGCCAAACGGCATGCCTGCTTTGCCACCTTCAGAGAGATGATCGAACCAGCGCCGGGCCTCGGCCATGTCATTTGTGTGCAGAGTAACGTCGAAGCCGTTCTTAGGTTTGTCGATGTTGGATGCCCATCCGACGTCCATATCGGCGCCCATCAGCGCCTGATCGCCGACATCGAGCCAGCAATGCATCAGCCAGGTCTTGTACTTCTCGTCCGTGATCGGCATGCCCGGAGGCGCATCGCCATAGGGTATGGCCGCCTTGATCGTCCCGCCGAGGACTTTGGCGTAGAACTCGAATGCCTCGCGGCACTGGCCCCGGAAGCTGAGGCTGGTCACGATCTTCATGTTGGCTCCTTTCTGACAGGGGTGTTGACTCGCAATACGAAAGATTGAGCTGCCAGGACACGCCGCCGACGCCGATTGACGACCTCCTACATAAGTTGATATCAACGTAATGTAGCCGCGGAGTCAAGCTCCCTGATGCGTACGCTTTCGGATCCTGCTTTTGAAACCACGATTCTGGTGCGCGACACCTGCTTATGCCTCCATGCCCAAATGGCAGCGCGAGCGATCGCACGCCGCTTCGATATCGTGTTGAAGCCGGCTGGCCTCACCAGCGGACAGTTCTCCCTGCTCATGTCGCTCAACCGGCCGCAGCCACCGAACCTCAGCAGCGTAGCGGCGCTGCTGGCGATGGACAGGACAACCTTGACTGCCAATCTCAAGCCGCTGGAGCGCCGGCGTCTTGTCAAAACAATGGCCGACCCAAAGGACGGGCGTGCCCGACTGTTGCAGCTGACGCCTAATGGCCGGGCCGTTCTGGCCGTGGCGGTGCCGATCTGGCGACATCTTCATGCGGAAATCGAAAAAGAGCTCTCAGACCCGGATCGTCTGCGCACCGAACTCAACACTTTGTCGACGTTTGACAATCGCGGCAGTGTCGCCGGCTGACGCAAAAGACATTCTAGCTAGAACCACTTTCTATTAGGGCTTTCGCTCTGACGGAATCAGAAGCGGGGCTCATGATTTTGATCTGACATGTTTTCTTCACGCGAACCGGTCTTCGCTCGAAGCGCTATAAATAACGGCTGCCCCGCTAACTTCTCTTCGTTATATTCCGTCCCCTGAATGGAGTTGGTAAGCAGGGATGAAAATGCAGACGAGCGTGGAGAAACAAGCACTTTTCGTTTTAATCGCCATTTTGGTTGCGGCCCCTGACGTCCACGCCGCGCCCGATCTTATTGACGACGCAGCCGGCTCTCAGGCCTGCTTCACCCGCAGTTACGATGCTGCTCATCTGGCAAAAAAACCGACTCAGAAGACGACGTCCATGCGGTTCGCGCTGCGGCGCGAAACTTATCCCGACAGTGTTGACACTCCGCTCCAAACATTCGCCCGGCTGGAAATCATGCGGCGTAACGACGCCCGTCCGTGGCGGGCTATCGGGCAATGCGCGTTTGACCAGCAAGCGAACCGCGCCGACGAGCACGCCATCGTCTCAGGCTATCCACATGCGGACGGCATCGCTTGCCACATGACTGGCGAGAATTCTCGATGCAGAAGGCGGCATCTTCATGATTGAAACCATCGACAACGGACTGAAGGTCTACATCGATGACGACATCAACATGCGAACAGAGGCGCGGGTAACGGAGGGGCCGGGCGAGTACATTGCTTTCGGACCGGCAGACAGCATCTTCATTCTCAATCGCGCTGCGGACGACGCCTGCTCGGACCTTCAGAAAGCAATAGAGGCCGAATAAGCGCTGTGACAGTCGTCGACTGTTCGACACGGGCGATGACCTTCCTTGCTGAGGAATTTGGACGGTCAACGGTCGTCATGGCCTTGTGCGCACGCCCACCGTGACCGGTCAGCCCGCGACCACCGGTCCGCCGGCTTTCTTCCAGGCATCGATCCCGCCCTCGATATGCACCGCGTTGGTCAGGCCGGCGTCCTTCGCCGCGGTAACGGCCATGGCTGAACGCTCGCCGAAGGCACAGAAGAACACGATGCGGCGCCCGGTCGCGGCGGCTACCTCGCGCAGCATTCCGCCTGGTTTTAGGCTGTCGGCGATATCAGGATAGGGCGCATGCAGCGCGCCGGTCAGTGTGCCGTGTTTGGCGCGCTCATGGGCTTCGCGAAGATCGACCAGCAGGATATCGGGCAGACCGAGCCGGGCAATCGCCTCGCGCGGCGTCAGCGCCAGTCCCTGCTTCGCCAGATCGTCCTGCCTGAGGCCGACATGCATGTTGGTGGGAATCACCACGTCCATCAGCTTCGGATTCGGCAATTTCAGATTGTTCATCAGTTCAATATATTCGTCTATCGAGCGCACCTGAAGCCGCGGATTGTAGCGCCTCTCCTCTCCGATGGTGGAGACCGTATCGCCCTTGTAGTCGTGCGCGGGAAACACCATGGTTTCGTCGGGCAGCTTCAGGAGCCGGTTGAAGATCGAATCGTATTGCGCACGCGCACTGCCGTTCTGGAAATCGGTGCGGCCGGTGCCTCGGATCAGCAACGTGTCGCCGGTGAAGACACGATCGCCCATCAGGTAACTGTAGGAATCGTCGGTGTGGCCCGGCGTGTACATCACGTCGAGGCCGATGCCCTCGATCTTGATCTTATCACCGTCGCTGACGCGCATCGAAACCACGTCGGCTTTGGTCTGCTCGCCCATCACAGTGACGCATTGGGTGCGATCACGCAGCTCACCTAGTCCGGTGACATGATCGGCATGAAGATGCGTGTCGATGGCCTTCACAAGCTTGAGATCGAGCTCGCGCAGCAACTGGCAGTAACGGTCGACCTTTTCCAGCACCGGATCGAGAATCAACGCCTCGCCGCCAGCACGGCTCGCCATCAGGTAGCTGTAGGTGCCGGAAACGCTGTCGAACAACTGGCGAAAGATCATTATCGTACGACCCTCCTCCTGTGCAGATTTTCTTACCGTGAGGTATTCCAGCAAATTTATGCTGCCGGCGGGCGATTGCAACCGGTCACAAGTCCAGCTCGCTAATCACTCCACCACCGCTCTGGCGCTGGCCTCTATCGCCACGGAGTCAACTGGTTTCGATCACAGCGCGGCGGCGGGCATAACGGTTACGCAGCACCCTCAGCAGGCCGAAGCGATCAACAACAGCCGCGAATGCGGTGCTTCAGAGCGTCGCCGTCAGCCGTTGATCACGGCCGCACATAGCTCCAGCCCTGTTCCTGCAACTCCAATAGCCGCACCACGCCCAAGGGCACAATCGTTGTTCCGGGCAGCATCTCAAGCAGATGGCCTTCCTTCTTCTCCATACTCTGCTTGGTGTTGTTGCAGGCCGAGAACTGGATCCTGCTGGGGGATGCCGTTTCCCGGATCTGCTTGATCCGCTCCTTCACAGGCGACGTATCTATGCGCAGCATGTGGAGACCCGGGCCGCACGCCATGATTTCGACGGCCACCGTCTGGTCCAGTCCGCGATAGTGCTCGATCACGTCTGTGACGTTGTTCAGCGCGAAGTCCATGGTGCGCCGATCGTTCTGGTCGACCTGGATCACAAGGCGATGCTGCGGCTCGGCGGCGAAACCATGCGAGGTGAATGCGATCAACAGCCCTGCTGCGGCGATGATAGGACGCATAAATCGGCGCATAGATACCTCCTGTAGCCGTCGCGATCTTCTGGGCACGGTCGCTGTGTCGGCGCCTGCGTGTTCTCGAACAAATCCTCGCGGGATCAGGCTCGAGCAGCACGGAGAACACCGGTAACAGTAGCGTACGTCGCGCACATTGCCTTTGGCAAGCTCAAGGTTGAGCAATTTCTGCAATCGGTCCGGCATTGATGACGGCGTCGCGCCACTCTGAGCCAACCAGCTCGAGAGCGACATCCATACCGCCCGCGTGCGAGTGATGGCATCGGCCCTGCCGGCATCTCGCACAGTCACCGACCAACCTTTGCGAAAAACCAGCTTGCGCGAACCGCCGTGCAGGCAAGCCTGCCAAATTACAGCGGAACGGGGCCGAGTAGTTTCGGCATAATCCCCGACTTGATCTCCGTCTTTACGGCCCGCATGTGAGATCTGGATCGCTCAGTGCATCGACAATTCCGTCGGCGTTATACTGGATGACTGGCAAGCTGGAATGATGCCCGGACCAGCAATCCTGCAGGATCCCTCGGAATGAAAGGTATCCGCCCATGCCCGACTACGGTGAATTCCGCAACGACAGCCGGCGTGGAGCCTCCGATGAACGGCTCGACGCGGCAGCGTTTCACCGCAACCATGTCGCGATCTGGACGGTTCTCGAAAAATTCCTGCGCGGCAAGACAGGCGACGTGCTCGAGGCCGGCAGCGGCACCGGGCAGCATGTCGTTTTCTTCGCGCGGCACTCGCCCGGCATTACCTGGTGGCCGACCGATCTTAACGATCATCATCTCCGGAGCATCGCAGCGTGGACCGCTAACGAGAACCTAGCCAATGTGCGGCCGCCCCAGCGGATCGACCTATCGAATCCATGCCAGTTGGCGGAAATGAGCGATGGCCACGGCGCGGGCGCGCTGCTCGCAGTGTTCTGCGCCAATGTGATCCATATCGCGCCGTGGCGCGTCGCCGAGGGCCTGATCGCGGGCGCCTCTCACTGTCTGCGTCCTGATGGGCGGCTGTTTCTCTATGGACCGTTCAAGCGAGACGGGCGGCACACCGCGCCGAGCAACGAAGCGTTCGATGCCAGCCTTCGCAATAACAATCCAGAGTGGGGCGTGCGCGACGTCGACGAGGTGGCGGCGCTGGCGCAGCAAAATGGCCTGACGCTGACGGACATCACCGAAATGCCCGCCAATAATCTGATCCTTGCGTTCGAACGAAATCAGGGATGAGCGTCGCAGCCGCCTCAGTGGCCTGCGAGACTACCGCAGCGGCGGAGCATACATGATGCCGCCCGCGTTCCAGAGTTGGTTCAGGCCGCGCGGAATCTTCAGCCTTGAATCACTGCCGATATTGCGGTCGTAGACTTCGCCGTAGTTTCCGACGCGGCGGATGATGCGCGACGCCCAGTCCTTCGTCAATCCGAGGCCCTCACCATACTGACCATCGGTACCGACCAGCCGCATCACATCTGGCTTCTTCGACTTCATCGCCTCATCGATGTTCTTCGAAGTGATGCCGAGTTCTTCGGCATTGATCATCGCATAGAGCGTCCATTTGATGATCATCATCCAGTCGTCGTCGCGCTGGCGAACAACAGGCGCCAACGGCTCCTTCGAGATCACATCGGGCAGGATGAAGCTCTCGTTCGGCTTGGTCAGCCGCAGTCGCAACGCATAGAGATGAGAAACATCTGCGGTCAGAACATCGCACTTGGCCTCGTCATAGGCCCTTAGCATGTCCTCCAGCTTACCAAACTTGATCTCCTCATACTTCAGGTTGTTGCTTTTGAAAAAGTCCGCGAGGTTGAGCTGCGTCGTTGTGCCATCCTGTACGCAAATCCTGGTATTATCGAGATCGAGCGCTGAGTCCGCCTTGCGCGAGGTACGGACCATGAAGCCCTCGCCGTCATAATATGCGACCGCCGGGAAGTAGAGGTTGTAATTGGTTTCCCGCGACATGCTCCAGGTCGAGTTGCGCGCGAGGATGTCGACCTTGCGGCTTTGCAATTCCTTGAACCGTTCGTCGGCCTCAAGCGGAACCAACTTCACCTTCGCCGGATCGTCGAAGATGGCGGCTGCCACGGCGCGGCAGAAATCCACGTCGAAGCCTGACCAGTTGCCCTTCTCGTCCGAATTCGAAAACCCGGGCAGGCCGGTGTTGACGCCGCACAGCACGGCGTCGCGCCGGAGCGTTCGTTTCAGGGTCTTGGTATCGTAGCGCTCATAGGTAATCGCCATCACCGCGATAGCGGTGGCGATGGCGAGGCCTATCAGGAGGCCGCCTCGAAATGTCCGCATGGATAGCCCCTCTCGCAATATCGGAAAGTATCGGCGCAAATGACGTGACGATGATTAGAGACTGGGTTTTTGCCGCACGATCACGCGCGTGCCGACCGGAATGCGACCATAGAGATCGACAACGTCGGCGTTGACCAGACGGAAGCAGCCCGAGGAGATCGCAGTTCCGATGGTATCGGGCCGGTTGGTGCCATGGATGCGATATACCGTCGTGCCGAGATACATCGCGCGTGCTCCGAGCGGATTGCCGGGCCCGCCCGCCATGAAACGCGGCAGGTAGGGCTGGCGCGCGATCATTTCCGGAGGCGGGGTCCAATCCGGCCATTCCGCCTTTCGCGAAATATTGAGAATACCCTGCCACTGAAAACCCGCGCGGCCAACGCCGATGCCGTAGCGAATTGCGCGGCCGTTGCCCTGAATGAGATAAAGATGACGTTCTGCGGTCTGGATAATGATGGTGCCAGGCGGCTCGGTCGTGCGATAGAGCACCACCTGCTTGCGAAATTCCGGGTCGAGCTGGAACGAATCATCGGCAACGAGACCGGGCTGATCGCCGTCGACCTGCTGCGTAACCTGCTGCGCAAAACCGAGCGTGGCCGAGAGCATCAGGCTGCCCATAGCAGCAACCGCCAGGGTCAGGTGCCGAAACGCGGTCATCGCTTGTCTCCTTGCTTATTGCACGGCAATAATTTCCGCCTGCGTTCCCGTCAATCACATATGGCATAAAATCCGAGCGGCGGCGCGATGGCAAGCGATCGCGCGGCGCCCCGCCGGAAAGCGTAAGATTTTACAGGAAACGCCCCGGCACCGGCTTCAATTTTCGAACGAACTCGGACCCGATCAGATCGAATCGACAAGGCGCGGCTAACTCGAACAGGGCCGTGATTCGTTGCCACTGACTATCCGGGCCTGGGCACCGTAGGCCCGCATCTCCTACAATGACTTCAAACGGAATCCCGTTTTATGGGTCCATGACCCAGGTCTGCCTGCTTATGACCGTCTCGGTTCCACCACCCACCGCCAAGCGCTTGAAACAGCGCGACCGTATTTGCCAGTTGTGCGGCCTGCGCATCGAGACGCGCAAGGGAGGTCTGCAGATACGCCTGCTGCGCGGCAAGTAGAAGCGGCACGCTGATTTGTCCTTGATCGACCTGTTTACGCACTAACGTGATGCTCTCTGTCGCCGATCGTTCCGCGTCCGTCGCCGCACTGATCGCACGCGTGCCCGCCTGAAGGGCTCGCAAGACATCCGCAACGTTCTGAAAAGCCGCGAGAACAACGCTGCGATATTGAGCGAGTGACTGATTCGTTTCCTCTTCCGCCGCACGCTGCTTGTTTGCCAACGTCCCTGCGTCAAAAATGGTCTGCGCAGCATTGCCAGCGATCATCCCGAGGGCCGCTCCTGGAGTGGCCAATTGCGAAAATTTGGCAGCCGCGGCACCGCCACTTGCCATCAAGGTTATCTGCGGAAGGCGATTGGCGATCGCCACTCCGATCATTGCATTGGTCGAATGAAGGTTCGCTTCGGCAGCCTGAATATCAGGACGCTGTCTTACGAGATCGGCCGGAAGACTGAGTGGCAGACGGCGGGGCATTCGAAATGACCCGAGATCGAATGTTTCCTTTGGAGCGTCACTCGCCAAACGACCGGTCAGGAATGACAACAAATGACGCTGTTGCGCGAGCTGTTTCTCGAGATTCGGCAACAACAGCCGGGTCTGCGCAACCGAGGTCTCTTGCGCCGCAACATCAGTCTGGGCAATCTGCCCCTGCTCCTGTTGCCGTCGCAGCAACTTCAAAACCTCGGTCTGCAAACCAAGGACGCGACGGGTCGCCGCGATCTGTCCCCGTACCCGGCCTTCTTCGATCGCCGCAAGTGCGATGTTGCTGGCCAATGTCAGATAGACTCCCTCGCGCTGGAATGCGCGCATCTCGGCCTGCGAATCCGTTGACTCGACCAAACGCCGCGTCCCTCCCCACACATCGGCAAGGTACGACACGGTCACTTGGCCAGTGTGCAGACTTCAAAAGGTGGGCGTTGGACTCAAGGGGCGACTGCAGATCGACCGGCACCTGCTGGCGCGACGAATTGAAGCCTCCCGTCACGTTGGGAAACAGCAAACCGCGCTGGGCGAGCGCGTTGGCTTGCGCCATCCTGACCGCAGCCTCCGCAGCGGCGAGGTCCGCATTGTGCGTGATACCATCCTCTACAATTCGGTTCAGCGCGGGCGAACGAAACAACTCCCACCATTGGGGAGGAACCTCTGCGGTGCGCACGATCGGATGTCCAGGCACACGATCTCCGGCGGGATCGGACAAATACTTGGAAGTTTCCGGAGGCGCCTGAGGTTTGAAGTCAGGTCCAACCGCACAGCCCGACAGCGCAGCAGCCAAAAACGCCACGATGAAACATCGCACACGGGAAAACGCCAACCCCCATCCTGTTTTCGATGAATGAACCACCGATCCATTCTGTTGGCTTGACCGCACGAGATGCCCCTTCAACCACGGTTTCACACGAAACGACTTTCTATTCTGCCGGATCGAACGCCGATTTCGGGAGCAGCCGCCACCGTTTTTCGTTGGGAAAACAGCGCGATGAGAGCTGGCAGCGCGACGAGGATCACAAGTGGAGCCACCATCATTCCGCCGACCACAACGACAGCCAGCGGCTTCTGCACCTGCGATCCTATTCCGGTCGACATGGCGGCGGGCAGCAAGCCGATTCCCGCAATTACGCACGTCATCAGGACAGGGCGCATTTGAGCCTCTCCGGCTCTTATGATCGCATCGATCCGCTGCAGGCCCGAACTCGATGAGCTGATTGTATTGCGACAGGATCAGAATCCCGTTCATCACCGAGATGCCGAACAGTGCGATAAAGCCGATGGCGGCCGAGACGCTGAAAGGAATGCCCGTCGCGAACAACGCGAAGACACCACCGATCACTGCCATCGGAATGACGCTCAACGCCAGCAACGTGTCCCGTATAGATGTGAAATTGATCCATAGCAGCAGCCCGATAACGCCAAGGCTGAGCGGCACGACAATCTCCAGACGCGCGATCGCTTCCTGCAGGTTGCGGAATTCGCCGACCCATTGAAGCTGGTTTCCGGCAGGCAATTGCACGTCCTGCGCAATTCGCTGTTCAGCTTCCTTGATGGTGCTACCGAGATCGCGATCACGAACACTGAACTTGATCGGCAGGTAACGCTGCTGTTGTTCTCGGTAAATATACGAAGGTCCGGTGACGAGTTGGATGTGCGCGACCTCGCCCAACGGGATCTGGGTTATTCCTTTAGCCCCTGATACGCCGATCGTCAGCTTGCTGATAGCTTCCGCGCTCTGACGATACTCGGGAGCCAGCCGCACGACGATCGGAAAATGGCGATCACTTCCGTGCTCGTAAACGTCGCCCGCTGACTCTCCGCCGACAGCCGTCCGGATCATCGAATTGATATCACCCGGCGAGAGTCCATAGCGTGCGGCACGCTCACGATCGATATCGATCTGTATCGTCGGCTGGCCAAGCGACGTGAAAACGCCAAGGTCTGTCACACCCGGAACCCTCTCGAGCACGGCCTTGATCTTGTCGGCTGTGTCCGTCAGCTCCTGCAAATCATTGCCGAACACCTTGATCGAGTTCTCGCCCTTAACACCCGACACCTGCTCGGCCACATTGTCCTGCAGATACTGCGAGAAATTGAATTCGACTCCCGGAAATTCTATCTTAAGCCGCCCCTGGATTTCTTCGGTCAGCTTTTCCTTGTCCACGCCATGACGCCACTGACTGACCGGCTTTAGCGGAGTGAAGAACTCGACATTGAAAAAACCGGCGGCGTCCGTGCCGTCGTCGGGGCGGCCATGCTGTGTCACGACCGTATCTACCTCGGGAAAGCTGCGGATCAGCTTGCGCATCCGGTTGGCATAGCCATTCCCCTCCTGAAGGGAGATCGTTGCCGGCATGGTGGCGCGTATCCACAGATTGCCCTCCTCCAGCTTGGGAAGAAACTCCAACCCCAGAAATCGTATCGCGATCCCCGCCAGAATGAACACCGCCAGCGTCACGGCGACCGTCAACCTTCTGTTCGCAACAGTGACTCGCAAAGCCGGACTGTAGAAACGGTGAAGGGTGCGCACCAGCCATGTTTCCGTTTCCCGAACGTGCTCCGGCAGCAGAAGTGCGCTGAGCGCCGGTGTCACGGTAAAGGTTGCGAGCAGGCCTCCCGCGATGGCGTAGGCGTAAGTCTTGGCCATGGGGCCAAAGATGTGCCCTTCAACGCCGCTCATGGTGAAAAGCGGAATGAACCCCGCAATGATAATGCCGGTCGCAAACAGAATTGAGCGGTTGACGCTGATGCCCGCAATATAAATCGCGAGAAGCTTTCCGCGCAATCCGGACGCGTTGTCGTCCTCAGGCAAAGTCTTTTCGCCGCTATGCCCAAGTTCCCGGAATATTCGTTCGACCATGATCACAGTGGCATCGACGATCAAACCGAAATCGATTGCGCCGACCGATAGCAGGTTGGCGGATTCGCCGCGCAGAATCATGATCCCGATGGCGAAGCACAACGCGAACGGAATCGTCGCGCCCACGATCAACGCGCTGCGAAGATTCCCGAGAAACACCCACTGCAATACAAAGATCAGCAGAATGCCGACTGTCATGTTGTGCAAGACAGTGTGCGTCGTGGTGTCGATGAGATCCTGACGATCATAAATGCGCTCAATTCGTACGCCGGGCGGCAGAATCCCGGAGATATTGATACGCTCGACTTCGGCCTTCAACCGCTCGATGGTCGGAGTGCTTTGCTGGCCGCGGCGCATCAGAACGATGCCTTCGACGATATCGTCGTCGTTGTCCTGGCCGGCAATGCCGAGGCGAGGCTGATGCCCGATGATAACCGTCGCAACGTCTCGAACCAGAACAGGATTGCCTTCGGCTTGCGTCAACATGGTATTGTTGATGTCATCGCTCGACCGTATCAGCCCGACACCCCGCACAACTGCCGACTGCGTGCCCAGATTGACGATATTTCCGCCGACATTCAGGTTGCTTCCGCGCAGCGTCTGCAGCAATTGCGGCAGGGTCAGCCTGTAGGCGACGAGCTTATCGAGGTCGACCTGCAGTTCAAATGTCTTGGTTTTCCCCCCCAGCCAATGACATCCACGATCCCGGGCACGGCGCGAAAGCGGCGTTGCAGAACCCAATCCTGAAGAGTCTTCAGATCGAGCACGCTATAGCCGGGCGGGCCGACTAGCCTGTAACGATAAATTTCGCCGACGGGACTGACGGGACTGATGGTGGGCTGAGCGCCATCCGGCAATCCGGAGAGCTGCGCCAAACGGTTGAGAACCTGCTGGAGCGCCTCATCGTAGGTATAGGCATAGGTGAACTGCAGTTTGACGTCCGACAGTCCGTAAAGAGAAATGGTTCTCATTACCCGGAGGTTCGGCACACCGGACAGCTGCGTCTCGATCGGAATCGTGATGTAACGTTCGATCTCTTCGGCCGAAAGTCCGGCGCTCTGAGTGATGACGTCCACCATAGGCGGAACGGGATCGGGATAGGCTTCGATATTCAGGACCCTGAACGCGGCGATCCCGCCGGCCAGGGTCATAATGAAGAGGACCAGGATCAGAACGCGCTGCTTCAATGCAAACGCGATGATCGGATTGATCATGACGAGCTACCGTGTTCGTCAGGTCTGTTTGGCGACTGCCATCCGGTCGATGAACAGACTGCCGCGGGTGACGATTTTTTCGCCCGGACGGAGCCCATCCAGCACCTGGATCAGCCGAGCGCTTGATTGACCTAACTTGATCTGACGCAATTCGACGCCTTGATCGTCACCAACGACCCAGACATGCGCATTGCTTCCTTCATAGATCACTGACTCAAGAGGCACCGCCGGCATTAGCTCTCCGTCGCTGTCAACGATCGTAACGCTCGCAAACATCTCGGGTTTGAGCAGTCCGTCCGCGTTATCGACGGTGGCGCGGACCAGAAGCCGCCTATTGTCCGGGTCGATTCCCGGTGCGACGTAGTCGATCCGGGTCTCAAACATACGGTCGGGCTGCGTCAGGACCTTGAACATCAGGCGTTCGCCGATCTGCACCTTGGCAACATCGGTCTCGCGAACATAGGCCACGATCCAGACTTTCGACGTGTCTCCGATCAGGAACACCGGATCGCTCTCGCTTGCCCCCGCATTGACATACTGTCCCATCCCGACCTTGCGTTGCAGAACGGTTCCGGCCAGCGGCGCGTATACGGGAGCGTCGGGCGTGAGCGCGCCCGTCTTCTCGAACGCTTCAATCTCCGCGTCGGTTTTCCCAACGAGCCGCAACCGGTTGCGCGCGGCCTCAAGCGCAACTTCTGCTGATCGGGAATCGTTCTCCGAAGAAGTGAGATTGGCCTGAGCTTCCTGCCATTCTCTCTGCGACGCGGCCCTATCCTTCGCCAGGCTCGACATTCTTCGCTCGACGATCTGCGCGAGGTTGACCTGGGAAACTGCCTTGTTCCGGGTGGTCAGGGCGACGACGAAATCTTTTTGGGCATCCACAGAATCGGCCGCCGCGATCACAAAAAGAAGCTGGCCTTTCTCGACGTGATCGCCGGACGCGACCATCAATTCTGTCACCCGGCCCGCATAGGGTGCGAAGATGCGGGTCGACAGGTTCTGATCGAGCGCGATCTTCCCCTCGGTACGGAATTCGGAACGGAACACGTGTTCCTCGACCGGCTGCACCGACACGGTGTCCCATTGCGATGCCGTCAAACGCAGCTTTCCGTCAGACCCTTTGATTTCGCTGTCCAGCACTGAATTGCGGGCGGCGCTGCCGCGATCGACTCTCAGGACGGTTGCAGCCGTCCCGACAAGGGCCAATGCGATCGTGAGACCGATGACAATCCGAGGGATTGTCATCGCACGCCAGAGTGACGCCAGACTACGCATGATCCCGTATCCCCTTGCCCCGCCGATTGGTGAGGCAAGCCTGTCCCCTCAAAAACCAATGATTTTTATGCTGGCCCAAGGCCTTGCCTGTCCCAGCGCTTGTCGCCGATGAGGGCGATGAATCCTCATCACGCGACCGTATATAATATAGATTTAACATCTTACGGCAGCCTTACAACGGCAATATGATGACGCTTACACAGAGCTTACAGTCGGGCTTCAGCGCGGCCGGAAAGACACCAGTACCCGCTCGCCCCCTGCAAGTCACGGCAGCAGAAGGGGCAAGGGAGCGTTCGCGCCCATGAGAATCTTGGTCGTCGAGGACAGCGAAGAACTGGCCGACCTTCTGGCGAAGGGAATGCAGGCGGCCGGGTACGGGGTCGATCTTCTCACCAATGTCGCCGATGCCTCCAGCGCACTGGAAACCAATCGTTACGCGGCATTGATCCTGGATCTCGGTCTGCCCGATGGCGATGGACTTTCGATCCTGCGTGAACTGCGGCACCGCAAGGATCCGATCCCTGTCCTTATACTCACGGCACGTGGGGGCGTGGAGGATCGAGTCAGCGGGCTCCGAAGCGGAGCAGACGACTATCTTGTCAAACCTTTTTCCTTTGACGAGCTGGTGGCGCGGCTCGAAGCGCTGCTCAGGCGGCCGGGGCAGTTGCTTGGCAGCTCATTGCGGCTTGCTAACGTGACCTTCGACAGCGAAGGCCGGCAAGCTTTTGTCGACATGAAGCCTCAGAACCTATCCGCCCGAGAGATCGCGGTGCTTGAGTTGCTTTTGCGCCGCAAGGGCAACGTCGTTTCCAAGAAGCTTCTCGAAGATCAGATCTTCGGCCTGACCGGAGATGTCGCCTCCAATGCCGTCGAGGTTTATGTACATCGTCTGCGCAAACAGCTCCTGGACATTGGTGCAAAGGTCAAGATCAGCACCATTCGCGGCGTCGGCTATGTGATGATGGAGAGCGACTAGGTGCCGCTGCGAAGATCAATCCTGTCCCGCATTGTCGTCCTTCATGTTGTCGCGATCATCATTGCAGCGCTTGTATTGCGGTCCATCTTGCACTGGTCGCTGGCAACGGACGTCGCCAAATTCCAGCTGAACAAGATGACGGCCCAAATCGAGATGTTTGCCCGAAATCTAAAGCCTTCGTCGGCGGGAGGATGGTCGCTTAGCCTTCCTGATGGCGCACGCGATCAGTATTCGGAAGCCTATGGCCGCTACAAATATGCAATCATTGACGACACGGGTTCGGTGATCTTCTCATCGAGTTCCAGCAAGAATCCGTTGTTTACCATCGATTTGAACGCGAACGGCATTATTCCGCACAACGCCCTGACCCGGGGCGAAGCCAAAACGATCGCCGGTGCCAGCGCGCGCAAGGATATTGGCGACCATCCAGTCTGGATACAAGTTGCAGAAGAGCTGTCGCATAGCGACGTGGTCGTCGACGATATCCTGGTCAACTTCCTCCGGCAGGTTGTCTGGATCATCGTTCCAGTTCTTCTTCTCCTGCTTGCTGCTGACATCATCATCTTCCGTCTGGCGATTAGACCGCTACATCGCGCGTCCAGCCGAGCGAGACATATCAGTCCCACACGTCTTGACGTCCGTTTACCAACCGACGACATGCCTCCCGAAATTCTGCCGCTCGTGGAAGCCGTCAATCAGGCCCTCGATCGGCTTGAGCATGGCTTCCTCGCTCAGCGCGAGTTTGCTGCCAATGCAGCACATGAGATACGAACGCCACTTGCCATCCTTCGCACGAGGATCGAAACCCTACCGCATGGAGGGGCAAGCCATGCCTTAGGACGGGACGTTGACAACATGAGCCGTGTTGTTGGCCAGTTGCTCGACGCGACGGAGCTCGAGACAGCCGTGGTCGATCCGGATGCGGTCGCGGATATTCACGAGGTTTGCGTCGAAGTTGCGGAATTCATCGCGCCATTGGCTCTGAAGCAAGGAAAGAGCATTGAATTGATGTGCGCCGATGAGCCCGTTCTCGTCAAAGGAAACGCGGAGATGATCCGGCGCGCAACACGAAATCTCGTCGAGAACGCTCTTCATCACACTCCCCAGGAAACGACCATCGAGATCATCGTTACCGCGGATGGCTCGATCAGCGTCATCGACAATGGCGATGGCGTGCCGTTGGCGGATCGCGAATCAATTTTCCAGCGATTCTGGCGGCGATCCCCGCGCACTGCCGGAGGCGCAGGCCTGGGATTATCGATCGTCGAAAAAATTGTAGAAGCGCACCAGGGGAGTGTCTCCGTCGAAGACGCGCCCGGCCGTGGCGCCAAATTCACGATGCGCTTCCGGCCGGATGCAAGGACGCTGTGACGGCGCCTCGCGACCCTCGATTGAGCCTTCGCTCCCAAAACTTGCGGCAGCGGGTTTCATAGCTTCCGCGACAATCGCCGCTTCTTACGGGGCCGGGGCGGCGCTTTAGCTCGCGCCCAGTCTGCAGCCCGCCGATCATCTCACGGATGAGATCGTCATCCGATGCGTCGTAACGAACCAACACGGTCGGATGGCCGGCATAGTGTGCCGTCTGGAAAAAAGTCTCGGGGAACAATCTGCTTGGTGGTCATCTCCATATGCAGCGCAAGGGTTCCTGTGGCTCGTGCCCGACAAAAAGAAAGCCGCTGCCATTCGCCTTGACGCAAGGTCGACCATAGCTGGCCGAACGCTCGGTGCCGGGGAGAGATGAGCGCATAGTTCATTGCCTCCTCAAAAGTCATGGCTGCGCTCCCGTAGCTATTGTCCAATGACAAATTTCCCGAAACTGCGACTGGGGTGTCAATATTCCGGTTTTCCCCGCCGGGGCGGTACTGCCGTCATTGCCAAATGATACCATAGGCATATGCTCGCCGGATTGGAGGCAGTGCTCGGCAAAGGAGATCGAGGATGAAGATACTGACCGTCGCGTTCGCTCTCGTATCGGCTTTGTTGCTGTGTTGCTCGGGGGCATTCATTACCGAAGCCGATGCGAAGCCCAGGCGGGTTATCATCGTCACGCCTCCAACTCCGCAACCCTACTGGGACTCCTATATCGTTCCGCGATATCGATATCGACCCGAGGACGATCGAGTAGATCCGTGTGGCGGACCGGTCGTGCCGGTCGTGCGATATGGGGCTCAGGAGACAACGATTCCCGTGTGGCTGGCGAATGATTTGGGTCTTGGCCGTGTGCATGGTCGAGACTGGCCGTGCAGGGGTCGAGACTTCCGTTAGGCAAAAGCAAGCCCGAGAATGAAGCGTGTCTCTCCGCTCCAGGGTGAAGAAACCAAGCCGCGTGGCTTTTGTCGGATCGAGACCGTCCGGCACTTGCCCGACGCCGCAGGAAATGTAGGCCGCTGCAAAGCACTCCTCGGTGTTGGCTGAAGGAGAGTCCGGGGCACCATGCTGTTGAGCGGCAGGTTCGCGTCAAGAAACGGGCCGCCGCGTTTAGCTGCGCAGCCCCGGCGCTTCCTGGCCCGTGCGTGCGACGTATTCGGTGTAGCCACCGCCATACTGGTGGATGCCCTCGGGCGTCAGTTCCAGCACGCGATTGGAGAGGACGCTGAGGAAATGTCGGTCGTGCGAGACGAACAGCATAGTGCCCTCGAAATCCGACAGTGCTGTGATCAGCATCTCCTTGGTCGCAAGATCGAGATGGTTGGTCGGCTCATCTAGAACCAGAAAATTCGGCGGATCGAACAGCATCTTCGCCATCCCTAGCCGTGCTTTCTCTCCGCCCGACAAAACCCGGCACCGTTTCTCAACGTCGTCGCCTGAAAAGCCGAAGCATCCGGCGAGCGCGCGAAGGCTACCCTGCCCCGCGGTCGGAAACGCATCTTCCAGTGACTGGAATACCGTGCGGTCGCCATTGAGCAGATCCATGGCGTGCTGGGCAAAATAGCCCATCTTGACGCTTCCCCCACGGCTACCGTGCCGGCGTCGGGCTCGCTCGCGCCGGCTACCAACTTGAGCAGCGTCGACTTGCCGGCTCCGTTGACACCCATCACGCACCAGCGCTCGCGCCGGCGGATCATGAAATCGAACCCGCCATAGATCCGCTTGCCGCCATACCCCTTGTGGATGTTCTTCAAGGCGACAACATCCTCGCCGGAGCGCGGCGCTGGCGGAAAATCGAATGCGATCGTCTGGCGGCGCCGGGGCGGCTCCACCCGCTCGATCTTGTCGAGCTTCTTCACCCGGCTTTGGACCTGCGCAGCGTGCGAGGCACGCGCCTTGAAGCGCTCGATGAACTTAATCTCCTTGGCGAGCATGGCCTGCTGGCGCTCGAACTGGGCCTGCTGCTGCTTCTGGTTCAGTGCACGCTGCTGCTCATAGAACTCGTAGTTGCCCGAATAAGTCGTCAGCGAACCAGAAGTCGATCTCGACGACCTTGGCGATCACGCGGTTGAGAAACTCGCGATCGTGCGAAGTCATCAACAGCGTGCCTTCATAATCTCGGAGGAAGCGTTCAAGCCAGATCAGGCTTTCGAGATCGAGATGGTTGCTCGGCTCGTCCAGCAGCATGACATCGGGGCGCATCAGAAGGATACGCGCCAGCGCCACGCGCATTTTCCAGCCTCCAGAGAGCGCGCCGACATCGCCCTCCATCATCTCCTGGCTAAACCCCAGGCCTGAGAGCGCCTCGCGCGCTCGGCCATCAAGTGCATAGCCGTCGAGCTCCTCGAAACGATGCTGCACCTCTCCATAGCGCGCGATGATCGTCTCCATCTCGTCGGCGCTATCCAGGGCGGCCATCGCGGCCTCGAGTTTGCGGAGTTCGGCGGCGACCACGCTGACGGGTCCCGCTCCATCCATCACCTCCGTTACGGCACTGCGGCCGGACATCTCGCCGACGTCTTGGCTGAAATAACCGATGCTGATGCCGCGATCGATCGAGACCTGCCCTTCGTCGGGCAGTTCCTGGCCTGTGATCATCCGGAACAGCGTGGTCTTGCCGGCCCCGTTCGGACCGACGAGGCCGATTTTCTCGCCCTTGTTGAGCGCCGCCGAGGCTTCGATGAAAAGGATCTGGTGGCCAGCTTGCTTGCTGACGTTGTCGAGACGGATCATGCGATCTTTTTGCGCGAAAGAAGTATCGCGGTCTCTTAGTCCATGTGGGCAGTAAGTGGAAGCCCGGCCGCAGTCGAGGCGTGAAGCCGAGCGCCAAGTGCGGCCGGCCGAAGATGCGCCTGGGCCGTCCTCCTATTACACACGCCGCGCGACCGCCTACGTTCCGCGCTGGAAGAAGCCGCAATACAGCGCCACAGGAACGGCCAGAACGATCCACGAAACGCCGTCCCAGATGCCATCGCCAAGTAACGCTGACATCAATCCAACCGTACTCAGGCACGGCGATGATGGCCGGCCATGCAAAAATCTCGCGAAGGGTCCGATGTCGGGTACGTGCTGGCATCATGGCGACAACATCGGCCGCTTGAAGGCGGCGCCTGCGGGTTCGCGCACGCTGCTCTCGCTAGGCTTGCGCCGCCGCAGCCAGAGATAGACGCCCGTTCCGAGGATGATAATGGTCATGACATCCAGCAGCGCCCAGATGATCTTTAGCGGCATCCCGCCATAGTCGCCGAAATGCAGCGGCTGCGAGATGAACAGTGCAGTGACGTACCAGGGCATATCGCGGCTGTCGGTGAGCTTGCCGGTCTCTGCATCGATCAGCGCCGGCTTGAGCAGCCGTGAGGTCAGCGGCGTATCGCCGCGCATGAATACCGTATAGTGGCTCTTGCTTGAGAAAATCGTGCCGGGAAACGCGATGAACGACGGCATCATGCCGGGCACGGCCTTCGCAGCCACATCCGTCGCCGCCTGAACCGGGGTCGGGTGCGCGGGCAAAGTGCGGTCGCGATATTGCGCCGTCATCTCGGCGAGCTGGCCATACTGCCACATCTTGAGCACGAGGTCGGCCCAGGTGTTGATGACGCCGGTGAATCCCACAACTAGCGTCCACATCACCAGCAGGATGCCCGCGAGGTTATGCAGATCGAGCCAGCGCACAACGCGCGGGCGCTCAGAACGATAAACGCCGAACCTCTGCTTGCGCATCGACGGCGCGTAGACGACGACACCTGATATAATTGCAACGCAGAACAGAATCCCCATTAGCCCGAGAAACAGCTTCCCGGGCAGGCCGGCGAACATATCGGTGTGCAGCTTGAGCATAATGAACGTAAAGCGCCCGGTGACGTCAGGCGCGTCGAGATAGGCGCCGGTGTGGGCATCGACCCGGACGATACGGTTGTCGGCCGGATCGGCATCGATGCTCTTGCCGACACTGACCAGCATCGCGTTCGGGTCGTCGCGATCCCAGATCAGGAAATGCGGCACCTGCCCGGGCATCGCCACCACCACCGATCGAGACTCGCCGGCAGCGTGCCTTGGGGGACGACGGCCGCCTCGACCTGGCCATGCAGCAGCTCGTCAATCTGTTCGTGGAAGATCAACGGTAGGCCGGTGATGCACAGCATCAGCATGAACAAGGTGCAGATGATGCTGGACCACTTGTGGGTCCAGCTCCATTTGCGCAAGGCTCTTGGTGTCATCCTTTAGCTCACTCACTTCGAGATCAGCGCGGGATGCGGGTCATCCGCATTCCAGCTATACCTCAGGGTGCCAAGCACGGTGCGGCTCGTGCCCATTGCGCAATACGGCAGTCCAGTCAGGCAAGACTTGACATAGAAACGATCCGCGAGATTAGTTGCGTTGACCTGCATTTTCCAGCCCCTCATATCCGGTCGCAGATAAGCGAGATCGTAGCTCACGGTTGCATCGAACAGGGTGTAGGGCGGAATGACGAAGGTGTTCCGGGCATCGCCATAGCTATCGCCAACATAGCGCACGCCCGCGCCGACGCCAAATCCGGCCAGCGGCCCGTTGTACCAAGTGTATTTGGCCCAGAGCGATGCCTGATCGAGCGCCGTGCCCTGCAAATACCTGCCGGCATTGCCTGCAAGGCTTTTGGTCACCCGAGGATCGATGTGGCTGTACCCCGCGATCACCTCAAATTCCCGGGTCACGTTGCCCCGCGCCTCGAACTCGAATCCGCGCACCCGCGCCGCATCGGTCTGGATGCTGAAAAAGGGATTGACGGGGTCACCGGTTAGGATGTTGTTCTCGTTGATATCGAACAGGGCAGCTGTCAGCATGAGGTTCATGTCGTTCGGCTTGAACTTGACGCCGATCTCTTTGCCCTCGCCCGTGGTCGGCCTGAATACATTGCCGAAGCGATCCGCGCCGAGGTTCGGCGTGAACGAGGTCGAATAGCTGACGTAGGGGGCCAGCCCGATATCGAACAGATAGTTCAGGCCGACGCGGCCGGTCTGCGCGGAATTGAAGGACGTGTAGGTACCCGCCGGCGGAAAGAACGCTTTGCTGGTGAAGCCGGTGCTAACCCAGTCCTGACGACCGCTGAGCGCGAGGGTCCAGCGATCCCACTTGATCTGGTCCTGCAAATAGAGACCGGCCTAGACTCTGGCTGTCAGAGCGCAGGATGAATGGCGACAGTGAGGCAAACGACGGAACTGCCGCACCATAGACCGGGGCATAGGCGTCGATCGGCGCGATCCCAGCGCTACGGTAGTCGGTGTTTGCCGACAGATTGAAGTAGTCGAACCCAGCCAGAACCTTGTGTACCAGGTCGCCGGTTCTGAAATCCGCCTGCAACTGGTTGTCGAGCGTGTAGTTGCTCGCACTAGCTAAGACGTAGTTATAGGTGCGCGCGACAAGTCGGTCGCTCAGCATTCCTTCGCTGCGGGTCGAGGCAAGGTTGTTGTCGACGTTGAAGTATCGGAAGTTCTGCCTTAATTGCAGGTTGTTGTCGAAACGGTGCACGAATTCGTAGCCGACCGACCACTGCTCCAGCTTGAAGCCGTCCGGGCCTGGCTCGCCGATATAGCGGCTGTAGGGGACGTGACCGTTGGGGTTCGGCAGGAACGACACCTGCCCCGGCACGTATTGTTGATAGCCCTTGTTGTCGATCTTCGAATACTGCGACAGGATCGTGAAGCTGGTGTCCGCGGTCGGCCGCCATGTCAGGCTTGGCGCAAAGAATATCTTGTTGTCGGTCATGAAGTCGGTCTGCGTGTTGGAATCGCGAGCAAGACCGACGAGCCGATAGAGGAACTCACCGTTCTGATCGGCAGGACCGCCGATATCGAACGCCCCCTGCAAGCGACCGAACGAACCGAAAGTGCCTAAGACATCGTAATGCGGCGTTTCCGTCGGCCTTTTACTGACCATGTTGATAAGACCGCCGGGATTGGACTGACCGTAGAGCCCCGACGACGGCCCTTTCAGCACCTCCAGTCGCTCGAGCCCATAAGTCTCGATTCGCGGCACGGCAAACGTCGTTGAATCGTTCGGCAAGCGCAACCCGTCGAGATAGCGCGGCGCGTCGAAGCCGCGCAGCTTTAGGGAGTCAAAGAAGGTGTTAGCGCCAAAACTCTGAAGCGAGACGCCGGGCGTGTAGCGCAAGGCATCGTTGACGCTCTGTACGCCCTGTGCGGTGATCTGGTCCTGCGTGACCACCGATATCGACTGCGGTGTCACCAGGATCGGCGTATCGGTCTTGGTCGCAGTCGCGCTGAGATTCGCAAGGTAACCGTCCACATGCCCCCTTGCGCGTTCGATGCCGGCGCCGGCATTGTTCTGCGGGACAACCACCTGACGCTGTGCAGGCGCAGCGACCGTGCGTCTCGTTTGCGCAGAGCGTGCCGTATGCCGAGCAGTTTTCGCCCGATGCACCGGCCGCTGCTGCGGCGCGACGACCGTGACCGGCGGCAGTTCGGACTGCGCAAGGCCCTCATCCGGCAAACCGATCAACAGTGCGACGATACTGACCGTTCCCAGACATACGGATCTTAAATTCACTCTCAGCATCAAATTCGCTAACAGCATCGTGACCGGCCCAACATCTCGCCCGTTTATCCGGAGCCTCTGCATGTTTCACTAGCATTGCAATTTGCGCTGTCGACCGATCAACGATTAGAGTATCTATAAACATGCAGCTTAAATCCAAAATGTTGCATTTATGCCTGCCGCACAGGCATTTCTGCGTACCGATAATTTTGAATTAGTGTAGTTCTAAATACGAAGACGTCATGCGGTTTGTACCGCGCCGATCCGCTCGCGGGTCACATCGCCATCTTGAACCTACTCGAAAATGTTGTTGTGAAGACCATCAGTTCGTCCGGCCCTACTCAGAAGCCCTGTAAGCTCGTCGACGACTCTTCAGAAACTCAGACGAGACCTGCGCGCTGAGATTCACACTCGGCGCCGTCCAGATTTTGACAGAGAAAATTCTCTTCTCACGCATCGCGACGAGTAGAGGCAACACCAGATAGCTAAGGCATCATTTAATCGTTTGCCAAACTATTAGGTCGCGCGGCTAGTTTGAGGAGAATTCGTCGCGGTCGCAGCGTGTCACCCTGACGGGATCCGAGGTGTATTTTCTGATCAAGTTTTAAAGATGGAGACATTCGTGACTTCGTCGATCAGAGCCTCTCTCAAATTGGCTGTTGCTGGATTTTCAGTCTCAGCATCAATTCCGGGGGTGACCCCTGCAATCACATTGTGATCAAGCGCCCTCGATCTTCGCCACAAGATGATCCAGTATCCGCTCGACTTTACGCGGCATCCGAGCGGTAGGGGGCCAACTTTTACGGGAAGCCCGATGGAAGCGGCAGCATCGAACCGGCAATCAAACTCATCATTGCCGAGATTCATGCCGCTGGAACTGAAGCGGCACCAATTGCCAAGGCCGCCAAGGCCTGTGTTGCGCTGGGTATGGTTGTTAAATACCCACCTTCAAGGCTTCGCCGAATTCCACCCTCTTCCAGGTCTGATCGGGATCGAACAAACTGATGCGATTGGCGATTACTTCCGTGTTCTTACCAAGATCCTTTTGATAGACAGTGCCGGCATGATTGACCATGAAGGTCATGACACCAGAGTTTCCGTATTCGGCAGGATAGGCAATCAGCGCGAAACCACCGATCATCTTGCGCTTGACGACGTAGTCAAGTGCGCCTCCCGGTGCATCTGGCCCTTGCCCCCTCAATATTCGAAAGACGTAACCGTGATACGGGGCGCCTTGCCCATCAACCTTATAGCCCTCCGATGATGCTCGCGCCGCCAACTCACCAAGCGGGCTTGGATCGCCATCGTCGCGCCAGAAAAGTCCATCCTTCTTGCCTGGGGTACTGACAATGCGTTGCGCGTAAACGCCAACACCTTCGCCTGTACGATCCTTCTCGGCATATTCGTTCTGGGCATCCACGAAGGCGAGAGAGGCCTGAATCGCATCCAACTCATTGCGCCCAATGCGGCGATAAAGAATCTCAAGACGTCCAGCGGAGGTGTCGAATTCCCAGCCGCTCTTGCTGTTGACAAGTGGAATTGGAAACGGAAATTCGTCGGCGCCCAAAATGAGCGTGGCTTTCTTGTTTCCCTCAGTCTTGATCGAGTGCTTGGCATCGTAAGCGGAAAGAAAACGCTCACGTGTCTCTTTGTCAGCAACGCTATCGCCGGATTCGACGACGTCTTCGGCACGGCTTCCAAGGACTTTCAGAATGGCGCTTGTCGTGCCGGTCTTGACCGCCGCTGCCAATCCCGCCGCCGCATCATCCGGCGAAGAAAAAGCCTGCTGAGCCTGACCCACACCGATCGACAGCGCGACCGCTACGATTGCCACCGCGCTCGTCGAGGCGGCGCGGAACATCCACATTGATGCGATCATGGCGACACCTCCCGCAGCGCAGGAATTTTTACGCCCCCAGCAAGCCAGTCGCTGTAGGTTCGCAGCTTCAATCCAAGCTTCTCATAGTAGACTCTGAGGTAACCGTCGCTACCACGGGTCACGGCTTGCGGCATCAGATTCTGCACTTCCTGCGCGATCACGCCAACATATGACTTGCTGCTACCGAGATAGCTGAAGCGGTAGTAACCAAGGCCGTTGGCAAGATAACCCAGCAGTACGAGGTGATGTTTCAGTTGGACATCGGACCGCCGTCCACCGCCGCCACGGAACCACCACCGCCGCCACGGAACCGCCGCCGCCACGGAAGCCGCCACCGCCACGTCCGGCGAAGCTGGCAGCACCTCCTCCTCGCCCGCCGAGGCTTGCATGACCGCGAGCAGAAG
Organism: uncultured archaeon; assembly: GCA_963807355.1. Lineage (GTDB taxonomy): Bacteria > Pseudomonadota > Alphaproteobacteria > Rhizobiales > Xanthobacteraceae > Nitrobacter. The sequence goes on along the minus strand of CAWEBX010000022.1, from coordinate 19,673 downwards.
CCGCGGAAGCAGCCCTGCCCGACGATATGTTCATGGCACCGCCACGATTGCCGCCACCGCGCGCCGCGCCGCCAGCTCGGTTGGCAGCCCTGTTACCTGCTTTGGCACGGTCGCCACCGCCCCTGGCGCGATCCGCTGCGCCCGGTCGATTTCCACGATCGCCGCCCGGCCGGTCGCGTGAGGCCGCACGGTCGCCTGCACGATCTCCGCCGCCAGGTCGATCCTGCCCTGGACGAAGCACCTGCTGCCCACCGCGGCCCCGAAAATCCATGCGGTTCGATGCGCCGGCCCTCAGATTGTTGTTGCCGAAGCGCTGCTGAACATTCGCGTTATTGTACCGCACACCCTGACGATGCGCCGAATTGTGCTGCCAGCTGTTTCCGACGTTATTTATCCGATTGTAGTGGTTGACGTAGAGATTGCGGTTACCCCAATTGAATCCGCCACCCCAGTAGTTACCCCAGCGTCCGATAGCCCAGCCTGCACCGAACGCGAGCCCCGTCGCGATCACTCCCGCACCGATGTAGGACGGATACCCGAAGTAATAGGGTGGATACGCTGCATAGGGCCAAGTTCCGTAAACCGCGGCGGGATCGTAGTACGGCACGTACATCGTATTGGGGCTGGTCGACTCGATGACAATCGCCTGCTTGCTTTCCTGCGCTTGAACGCTCACCTTTTGCTGCTTGTTGGTAACCAGCTTCTTGTTGTCATAGGCTTTGGAGCGAAGGCGCTGGATTGCATCCATGACATCGGCTTGCTGCGCGAGAACGGCATCGCCGAGACTCTTGGTCCAGTCGATCTTGTCGCTCATCATTGAAATGACATCTGGAGTGCTTGAAAGCGCTTTGACGCTGTTGTCCCACGATTGCTTTTCAACCTCCTTCTTCAACGCATCACCTTTCAGGGTTTTGCGTTCCTTGAGCCAGCGATCGGCCTGCACGACCTCCAGCGGATAGGTTGATGCCGCCAGTACATTCGCCAGCAGTTCATCGGGATAGAGCGCAATCGGGGCAGCCAGCGCCTCGAGTTGCTCAGGTTTCAACAGCTCTGCATCGGGCACAGATTTGGTGGCTTGCTGTGGCGTACCGTTTGGACCCGGCGGATTATCGGCCGTTTGGGCCGAGATGGCGATAGGATCCGCCATTAGCAATGCGAGCGCGATCAGGGCCTTGCCGCAGCGAAACATCACACCTCTCCTCGGGTTCATCGCTGCAAAAATGGAGCAAAGCCGAGCTCGTTCTTTGATAAAGATCAACGAAACGAACGGCACCGTTCTTCTGCGGGGCGAGGGTTGCCTGGCTGCAAGTCTCAGACCGAAGTAGCTTGATCCCGAAGAATCGGAAGCCTAAGCGTGAAAAGTGCGCCGCCGGGTGACTGATTTGCCGCAGAAATCTGTCCGTGATGTGCTTCGACAATAGAACGGACGATTGCAAGTCCCATACCCATGCCCTGCGGTTTCGTCGTGAAAAACGGATCGAAAACCTTCGCAAGATCGGCGATCGTGATACCGGGGCCGGTGTCGCTGATACTGACTTCCGCCCAGGCGCCCGAGCGCCTTGTGGTTACGCTGACTTCTCGCTCTATTGCCTCCGCTTCGGATATTGCATCCATCGCGTTGATCATCAAGTTCAGAAAGACTTGTTGTAAATGAACAACGTCTCCCATGATCTTCAGGTCGATCGATTCCGTACTACATTTCAATGCGATATTCCGCTCGCTGCCGACGGTCGCGATAAACCCCATCACTTGCCGTACCGTCTCGTTCAAGTCGATACAGGTAATCTCAAATGGTGTTTTCTTCAGCACGCTGCGTAGCCGACGTATCACCTCGCTGGCGCGCTGATCGTCACGCCTGATGTCAGCAAGAATTTCCTTCACCTCATCGAGATTTGGCGAGCGACTCTTCAGCATGAGCTCGGCTGTCTCGGTGTTGGTGAGAATCGAACCAAGCGGCTGGTTCAACTCATGCGCGATAGAAATCGTCAGCTCTCCGACAGTCGAACTGCGGTTGATATGGGCAAGATCAGTCAAGCGTTGACGCGATTCGACTTCGGCAAGACGGCGACGACGACGCTCATGCAGCAGTCCGCTGATCAATGCTCCCTGAATCAGGATTACGGTCGCAATCAACAACAACTGCCAATGATTGACCTCCCATATGCGGGGCTCGCGAAACAAGACTTCGCTTCCTGGAGGCAGGTTGCTCTCGCTGATACCCCAGCGCTGCATTTCGCGCCAATCGAACTTCGGATTGGAATATTTGATCGCAGCCGGCCTTATATCGCGAGGTTTTTCTCCGTTCAGAATACGTATCAGCCACAGCGGCTGTGAGCCTGCTAATTTCGATAACGGAATACATCGGCCCGCCGACAGTCTCATTGCCAAAAAAACCATCGTCGTAAGAAAAAATCGGAGCATTGGACACTGCGTGAAGTTGCTGAAGCGCGGTATTCCCCTCGTAAGAGACTCCAGTTGCGTCGACGTTCATCAGATGCCAGAAAATAGCTGTTTTCGGCGGCAACGTTTCGCTTTTCTTCAGAAAATCCTGGAACGAAATATCATTGGGCCAGATGAACTCAACCTTCTTCTGGACAGATGCCGCGTCCTTGCGGAGTTCGCTGAGCCAGAATTTCTCGTTGGGCGACGTTCCGTTCAAAACGACAATTCGCTCCGTGCCGGGAAGAACACGAAGGATCGTCTCGAAAGAAAGGCGAAAATCGTGAGAAACAGCAATGACGGTGTCACTATCCGGCAAATCCGAGAACTGGATACGACGCTGCTCGACCGCTGTCAGTATCAGGGGAATTTGAGTGAACAAATGTCGGCGGTGATGCTGAACAAAATTCGAGGCAGGAGCGCCGATGGCAATGACAATATCCGGAGGGTGTTCGGAATAGAGCGCATTCAGGTAGGCAATAAACGGTGGCCCAGGATTTTCATCGCCAGAGCGTGCGGAAACCATCGAGTGGTCCTGAATATCGATCTGCCACGGCGACAACTGCTCCAGATTCTCCCGAATGGCTTTTGCATACGTCCCCCATGGTCTGAAATCTCGTCCAAAGGAATGCAGGATCAATACCCGTTTGATCTCGCGAGTCTGACCGCTGCGCGCAAACTCGGACGGGATGATCGTCCAAACCAGCAGACAGACACATAGACGGGTAACAAGACCCAGCCAGGATGGGTTAGTCGCTGCCATCGGGGCGCGTCCATTCATCCTCGTACCCGGCTGCCCGAACGACTGTCTTGCAGCAAGTTTCAGTGCAGGCGCACTACCGTCAACGGTCTCAGCCGGGCCGGACGAGACCGTCAACCAAAGCGTCGCGACCCGACCGTGGGCATCCACGACCTTACGCAAGTGGCATCATGAATATGCGCCTGTGGCACCGACCGCAACGGTCCGGGGACGTTGCCGTCGTTGCAGAGTAGCTTTGCAGCGAACGTTACGGTGACGGTCGGCTCATTCTTTGCCTGATACAATTGCTTTCCACCGCGGCACGCCGTGCAATCGCAAATACAGCGCGCCGACCCACATCAGTCGGCAATCACCAAGATACCCACCACCGCCAACAAACACCGGTTGCGCTCGCGGCGGCAAGATAGAAGGGCACATGGGTGCGGCACCATGGAATGTATCGCCTCGTTCAACTCTCCTCTCCCCGACTTTGGCCTCAGACTTTAGCGTGCCCGGTAACCATGGATGCGAATTTGTTGATTTGAATCAAGGTAACGACGTCGACCCGACCTAGCCTCATCATGACAATACATTCGTCAGGAGTTTCTCGTCATGCCAGGCAGCATTGATGACCTCATCCCCAGCGCGCAACAGATCCGGAAAGAAGCGGCCCTCAAGGAAGCCGAAAAGGCGGATCAATATGCCCGCCTGGCAGCAGCCGCCCAAGCCGAGAAACATGCACTGATCGAGCGGCTCAGTCGTTCATCCGGCAAATCCGAGGAAGAAAAAATCCAGCTCGCCTCGACCGTCATCCAGCGAGCAGTCCGAAACGGACTAACCGAAGTGCAGGTGTATCGGTTCCCCAACTCGCTATGCACGGATAAAGGCCGAGCCATCAATCAGCAGGAGGCCGGCTGGGAGAACACACTGACGGGGATTCCGAAAGAAATCTTCGAGCTCTGGCGCGACTATCTGAAACCGCGGGGTTATCGCATCAGTTACCAGATTATTGACTACCCCGGAGGTGTCCCTGGCGACATCGCCGTCACTATCTCCTGGGGAGACTAGGAACCGTTGGTGGAGTTTGGTCTGAAGCAGCGGAAGGTAAACATGTCAGCCGACGCGGACACGCCACGGATGAAGCGCAAGGTCTATGAGAAACAGCTGGAAAAGCTCCAGGTCGAGCTTTGCTATCTTCAGGAATGGGTGAAGGCGAACAAGATTCGAGTCATCGTCTTGTTCGAGGGTCGGGATGCCGCCGGCAAGGGCGGCACGATCAAGGCGATTACGGAGAAGGTCAGTCCGCGCGTGTTTCGCGTTGCCGCCTTGCCAGCTCCGTCCGACCGGGAAAAGACGCAATTATTTCTTCAACGTTACATGCAGCATTTTCCGGCTGCAGGTGAAATTGTGATCTTCGACCGGAGTTGGTACAATCGCGCCGGCGTGGAATATGTGATGGGCTTTTGTACGCCCGCCGAGCACAAACGATTCCTTTCTCTCTGCCCCCAGATGGAGAAATATGTGATCGAAGGGGGCATCATCCTGATCAAACTCTGGCTTGAGGTCGGAATGGACGAGCAGGAGCGTCGCTTCAAAGCGAGAATCGACGATCCGCTGCGGCAGTGGAAGTTGAGTCCGATGGATACCGCATCTTACCAACGATGGTACGATTACTCAGAAGCGCGGGACCTGATGCTGAAGGCAACCAGCACGAAGCAGTCGCCATGGTACATCGTTCGCTCCGACGACAAGCGTCGAGCTCGACTGAACTGCATCGCGCATCTGCTGGAGTTAATTCCGTATAAACGGATGCGTAAAAACAAGGTCAAGCTGCCAAAACGCTCCGTGAAGGAGCGCTTTGACGACCAGGCGGGCCTGCGTGGGATGACGTTCGTGGCTGAACGTTACTGAGTGGACCAAGTCGCCTACTGCGCGGTCCGACTGGTTCGCATCTGTTTCAAGCGTATCGATATCCCGCCAACAGCGACCGACATTTCGGCGCCTACCCTCGGGCCACTCAGCTGCAAAATCACGCCATTGGCGTTTTGCAATTGAACTCCGCCCGCGCCAACCGCTAAGGCGCCCCCGGCTCCGACGGCGGTGTACCTGCCTTCGATCGAAGCCGGCCCTTTCAGATTAAGGGCTCGTCCAACAAGCTTGGTCGTCGAGGCTCCGATCGTAAAGCCGACACTCATGCCCGAGACAGTGAATGGATAGTGAGCTGCCCCGGAGCGTCAGTACGCCCTCGCCGCCACCGACTCCTACAACAAACCCGCCTTTGGTGAAGATCACCGCGACGCGCCCTGTTTCAGCGCGAGCGGGCGCACTGATGGCAGCCATGCCCACGAGGAAGACTAACAAGGCAGAGCTCACGCTAAATTTCTTCATGATGTCTTTTTCCTTTTCCCTCTGATGACTCACACTCTGGTGAACCAGCAAACCGGGACGAAAATTGATCGACACATTTTGTGCGGGCTGGTGTCGTTGGAGATTTTACTTTTTGCCTTCCGCCACCTTGATCCAAGTCAATGTGCTTGTCAATCTCGTGACACGACTGGCCAAGCTGCAGCAAATGCCAAGCTGCATCATGCAACTTGGTGTCAGACACATCCAGCCGGAGATCCTTGGCTGCAGGAGTCACCGGTGCTGGAGTCATCGGGTTCGACCACCGTCAAACTCGGGAGGAGCTTACGTATCCAGGTGGCCGTTCGTCCCGGAGACCGGATCGTTCGCTAACATTGTCCTTCGCTCAGCACGCTGTCGAGCGTACGGAGCCATTCGCTACTGTCCGTCTTCTCCGCCAGCCCTTCTGCTCGCAGCAACTCGCGCAACTGCGCGTGAGCGCCGACAATGCAGAACGTTATTTGACGCGACGCCAGCTCATTATAAAGATCAAGTAACATCCGCGCGCCCGCCAGATCGATGTAGGGAGATGCCGAAAGATCGCAGGCAACCAGCCTGACGTCAGAGACCATTCGCAGCTTTTCCAAAACGGCCTCCAGAATCGTCTCGGCATTGATGTAGAGCAACGAGGCTTCAGGGCGGAACGCAATAACGCCAGCCAGCGGCGTCACGCCCTCATGCCTGATGCTGTCGGAATAGCGGCCCGATCCAGGAAGCCGTCCGAGAAACGCTATGTTGGGCCGCGACGCCCGGATAAGCAGCAGGAGGATGGATGCGAGAGCTGCAAGCAGAACACCCTGGAGAATCCCAAGCAGCAACACGGATACGAGGGCAATGGCCGCGGCATAAAAGTCGATGCGACTCACTTCCCACATGCGAAGCAGCGCGCGGACGTCGACCAGTCTGTAAACTGCAGCAATGACAACTCCAGCCAATACTGCCCGCGGAAGGTTGGTCAGCAACTCCGTAAAGAAAAGCAGGCAGAGCGCGAGGGTTAGCGAGCAAAACAACAATGCCAGGGGCGTTCGCGCACCAGCCGTGTCATTGACGGCGGACTGCGACAATCCGCCTGCGACGGGATAGCCGTGACCGAATGCAACTGCGAGGTTGGCAGCCCCAAATCCCAGAAATTCTTGTCGGACGTCAATACTATATCCATGCTTCGCCGCAAAACTCCGCGCCGCCGAAACGCCTTCTATATAGGCCAGGAGCAGACATCCGGCTGCTATTGGAAATAATTCCTGGAAATCCAGCATTCCGAAAGTTGGCACCTCGAAGGCAGGCAATCCTGGCGGTATCTTCCCGGTGACAGGGACACCCATTGCCGGAAGCCCTAACAAAGTTGCCATAAGAATCGACAATGCCAACACCATGAGTCCGACGGGCCTGCCCGTCAGGAATCGCTCGCCAAGGAGCAGGAGCACGACCGCCGCAATTCCTATTGCCAATACAAGTGGATTGATGTTGCCGATCTGACCTGCAAGCCGAATTGCACGGTCAACGAAGTTGTGCCCGCCACCAGCTACGCCGAACAGGTTCGGTAACTGACTCATTATAATTGTAAGCCCCGCCCCCGCCTTGAAGCCGACGAGAATACTGTCGCTAACTAGGCGCACAAGAACGCTCAGCTTGAAAAGCCAGGCAATCAGGCAAAGCAACGCCACAGCGAATGCCGAAAGACTCGCGATCTGAGCGAAACGCATCGCGTCCCCCCCTGCCAGGGCCCCGACACTGCTGGCGATCATGAGCGAGATTGCGGAGGTCGGACCGACAGCAAGCTGGCGGGATGACCCCATGAGAGCATAACCTAAACCGCCAAGCAGATAGCCATAGATGCCCACCTGCGGCGGCAACCCGGCAAGGCCTGCATAGGCCAGTGACACCGGGATCGCGTAGGCGGCGAGGGTCACTCCGGCGATGGCATCATAACGCAACCAGGACAATCTGTATTCGGCAAGCCACGTCAACGGCGGGAAAACCCCTATCCAACCCGCTCGCTGAAACGCGCGCAACGTCATAGGTGTTCCTTGTTGGGATGTATCTCGCAGCGAAACAAGACGATCAGCAAGGCACCCGCCGGGAGACCAGGAACGAGATTGGGTACGCCCTTCGTTGCACAGACGTCCACAGCCGCCCTACACGAGTTGTAGCAGGTCCTGACGGCATAGGCGGCGCGTCGAGCCCGACGCGGATTGATCTGGATCAAGCTCTCGACGAATTTCCTGAATACCCGCGATGATCAAGGAAATGGCTTCTGGAAGGAGCTGCGGCTGGAATTACGACGTCGCTGCCACTCGATCGTTTCGCTTCCATCGGCAAGAGCGCGGCGAGCAGACATTCGAGCAGGACGCCAACAAACGAATCGACCGATCGCGCTAGAATGACGCCTCCCGCACTTTTTCGACCCGGCTCGATTAGCGATCTTGCCGAAAATGGCTTGGTTAGATACGCGTGCATCCCGATTCGATTTGTCCTTTCGTACATGGTACGCGACGTAAATGTTTTCTGCGAACAAAGGCTAGCTGCCTGAATTTTCGTTTGGATCGATCAAGCCAAGCCGTTCCGCGATCGAGACCAGTTCTGCGAGCGAGTGCACTCGCATCTTTTCCATCACTTCATGGCGATGCGCTTTCACGGTGCGTTCGGTTGTTCCAAGTTTTCTGGCAACTTGCTTGTTGATCTTTCCGCGCACGATCAAATCGAAGACCTGTCGCTCGCGGGGCGTCAATCTCGCAAGAAGTGCGAGACTCGCATCAAGCTTGCTTCGTTGGCTGCGGACCAACTCATGGCGCGCCAAGGCGCGCTCGATCGCCCCTATCAGCTGCTCTGATGACACCGGCTTGATCAGGAGATCTTCGGCACCTGCTCTGATAGCTTGTACGGTCGTCGGAATGTCAGCATAGCCGGTGACGAAGATGACAGGCAACATCGAATGAAGCTCGATGAGACGGCTTTGCAATTCCAGCCCGTTCAGTCCGGGCATTCGAACGTCGAGCAAGACGCAACCAGGTCCTTCAGAGCCCTGCAGGCGGTCCAGCAGTGTCTGAGCCGACGAATGCTTCTCAACTTCATAGCCAGCAAGCTTCAGGCGGCGTTCGACTGCTGTACGAAACGAAGCATCGTCGTCCACAATGTAAACAAGGCTAGACAAGTCCGCCTCCCAGCCGCCACCCTGGCCGATATCGGGTTCCCAGAATCACCCAGGGCATTTGCGGCCAAAGGGGTCCGGTTTTCATTTTTTCGGACATCCTATTGCAGACCTGTCCCTAGGTACAATGTCCCTTCAGACAATGGTCAAGAAACATGTCTTAGCGGAAGCTCCACGGCCACGGCCACGGCAAAGAGCCTTCCTCCCACGGAAACATATTCTTAGAGGCAGACCATATCCAACAACCAGTTACACAGGAGTTGGCCATGTTTGTCCGCATCACCAACGATTTGGCGTATCGTGCCATCTCTTTCGGCGAACTCGGAATAGCGGGTGATTCAAATCAAAAAGTAAGTTTAAACGAATTTACCTACAAGAAAGGCTCTGAAATCTATGGGGAAAAGGAGCCTGCGGACTATGTCTATCAGGTCAAGGCGGGCTCGGTGCGAAGCTACAAATTGCTTCCAGACGGTCGCCGCCAGATCGGCGCGTTTCACCTCGTCGGCGACATCTTCGGACTGGAAAACGGAAGCGAGCATCGGTTTACGGCAGAGGCGATCGTGAACACCACGGTTCGCTTGATCAAACGGCGGAGCCTTGAGATGATGGCAGAGAGCGATGCCATGGTCTCGCGGAATCTCCTCGGCATGACCACGGAAAATCTGGAGCATGCCGAAAATCACATGCTCCTGCTCGGCCGAAAGACCTCTCTGGAGCGGGTCGCGGCCTTCTTGGTCGAGATGGATCGACGACTTGCAGCAGCCGGCGTGATGCCACTGCCGATGTCGCGGCGCGACATTGCCGACTATCTCGGGCTGACGCTGGAAACGGTATCGCGTGCCCTATCGCGACTGCATGAACTCGGCGTCATCGGTTTCATAGGCACCAATCGACGTCAGATCACCCTTCTGAATCGAAGGCAGCTCGCTACCCTCGATCTGCAAAACTGACTCCTTTGAGCGCCAATCGACGCGAGGTAGTCGAGGATCTTGCGATATACCGGAAATAGGCGGGACCATGGACCTCATGAGTCGCGCGAAGCGCGTTATCGTCGCCATGCAGCACGCCGCGAAGGGTCATTCGACGATCGTCAACGGATGCATCCTGCCGCGACTTCACCCGAGAGTTTAGCATCGTCACCTTCCAGAAATGCTTGCGTTCCGACGTCCCCGATGCTGACGAGATCGCGCGCGGTACTTCGATTGCCTGGTATCCGAAATTCAGGAATCATGATGCTCTCTCATGCCTAACACCCGGCGATGGCCTCTCCAGCAGCAGCGACAATGTGTGCTTCGCAATCATCAACTCTTCGTCGGTCGGTATGACGTAAACCGGGATGCGGCTGTCGGAACGTGATATGAGTTGCGCATCGCGGGAATTCTCGTCAGCACTAAGCGTAACGCCAAGCCATCTCAATTGATCGACGATGCGCGCCCGTATCCGCATCGAGTTTTCGCCGATACCGGCGGTAAAGACGAAAGCGTCGAGACCCTGCAGCGCGGCTGCAAGCATGCCTGTGTTGAGGCAAATCCGATAGACGAAATAATCAATCGCCAGTTTTGCCTTGGAATCCTCGCTCGCCTCCAGTTCGCGCATATCGTTGCTGACGCCCGAGATTCCCTTCAGTCCGCAATCCCGGTAAAGGAAGTCTTGTACTTTAGCAGGTGACATTCCCTTCTCTGAGATCAGATAGAGCACGACACCGGGATCGATTTGGCCTGGACGCGTTCCCATAGGTAGCCCGTCGAGTGCCGTGAACCCCATGGTACTCTCGATGCTGCGTCCACCCTTCAACGCGCACATCGAGGCTCCACTGCCGAGATGAGCAACGATCACCCGCCCCTTGGCGATTTCGGGGGCAACATACGGCAGGGTTGTCGCGACATATTCATATGAGAGACCGTGAAATCCGTAACGCCGCACACCCTCGGCATATAATTGGTGAGGAATTGCATAGTGGTCAGAAACAGCGTCATGCGTGCGGTGAAACGCAGTATCGAAACAAGCCACCTGTGGGAGTGTTGGAGAATTAGCGAGAAGTGACCGGACGGGAGCCAAATTATGCGGCTGATGAAGCGGGGCCAGCGCTACAAACCGCTCCAGCTGGGCTACGACGCCATGGTCGATCAGCACCGGCCCGACGAAGTCCGGACCGCCGTGGACCACGCGATGGCCGACAGCCATCGGGCTAATGCGGAGTTCATCCCGCAGCCATCCGCCAGCAACGCTCATTGCGGCTGAGACGTCCGAAACCAATTCGATCGGATAGGCGCGGTGGGCCAGTGGTTCGCCACGCACGCCGCTCGCACGCAGGCGGGGACGGCTGCCAATTCCGTCGATCTGGCCATTGATCTGCCGGCGTAGCCTCCCCTCTCCCTCGATCGAATAGATCTGGAACTTGACGCTTGAGGAGCCTGCATTGACGACGAGGATAGTATCCATAGCGATCACGCGGCAACTGTTGAAGTTTTCTAACGTCTAGCACTCGCATCGAGAGCCGCAGCGAGTTCGGCCTGGTAGCTTCGATCACACATGGCTTGCCGGCGGCTTGCGGGTAACGGCTGATGACACTCTCGATCAACATGCTTCGGCGCGCGATACGCTCGATCGTTTGTCCAGGTATCAGCTCGGGCAGGAAGCCGATCAAATAGCCGGGATGACCCACTTTCATCGCGACACCAATTTCATTGTCTGCCCTGATGTCTCGACCTCGCTATCGTGCAATTCATTCAAGGAGCATCGAGGTATCGAGCGTTGATTTAGGTCAACGTTCGATATTCAGCCCGACAATGGCGCTGTGTCGGCGCGATCGCTACGTATCCAGGCCACCGTCAATTCCCAAGCCAGAGAGAGAATGATCGGTCCGACAAAGAGGCCGACAATTCCATGCGCGAGCGTTCCTCCGATCACCCCGACAAAGATGACGAGTGTCGGGGTGGTCAGGCCACGCTTCATTACCAGCGGTTTCAAGATGTTGTCTATTACGCCGACGAGACCCAGGAACACCGTCAGCAGAAGCGCTGTGGTGAAATCCTTGTCCGTCCATATCCAAATGACCACCGGAACCAGGACGATTGCCGCACCGACTTGAATGATCGACAGGATCATAACTGCGAAGGCCAACAAACCGGCGCTGGGAATACCTGCCAGCTTGAAGCCAATGCCGGCCAATAAGGACTGGATGATTGCGACGCCGATGACACCTTGGGATACCGCGCGGATGGTCGCACCCGCTAGTTCGAGGAAATGTTCGCTCTGCTCAGGCACGATGCGATAGAGGAAGCTCTTGCCTGCCTCTACAAGCTGCGAGCCATAGGGGAAGAGAAACCCGGCCAGCGCTACAGACAGAATAAACTTCAGCAAGCCCACGCCGGCATTGCCGGCAAGAGCTAGCAAAACGCCTGCCAGTGGCTTCAGATAAGGAGCCACCTCACGCAAAGCAGCTCGAATGTTGCTGGATGCCTGATTCCAGAACTCGTAAAGATCTCGGGCCGATGAGCGGCCAGTTATTAATGCTTTCCGGCGGGGATGGAATCACGAGGTTACCAGCACCCAGGTTTCCAGCAAACTCCTTCACTCCTTCCAAGGCACTCAAGCCAAGCCAGGTTGCTGGTCCGATAACAATTCCGAGATTGATGACGGTGAGAATTGTCGCTGCGAGCTTTGGACGACAGCCAAGAATCTTGGAAAGAAAACTGAAGCCAGGATAGAGCGCAACAGCAAGCACGATGCTCCAGGCCAAGATGGGCACAAAAGGTCGGATCAGAAGGATCGTCCAGTAGATCAGGAAAGCAAGCAACCCGAGGCGGATCATAAGCTGAATGACGTCGTCTCCGGGCAAGTACTGGCGAAAGGTTTTCAAGGGCAACCTCTTTTTGAGGGCGGACATACCGTCGCCAAGCTATCGGCCGCAGGTCAGCCTGGCGTCGGCAATCGCGACCTTGCAGGTCAAACCGCGCAGCATGCTTGTCTGGTTTGCATCTGTCCCCGCCTGCAAGCGGGCCGCGATGAGTGCGGTGGCCGGCTGCGCCGGTGTCGCAATGGTACATGTTAGGGAAGGAATCGCATCGTCGACTTTGATCTAGATCAACTGTCTGTCGACGGCCGTTCTCAAACGTACCCACCGCCCTGCTGCACTCTGGTGCGGGGACGATTGATGCTCAGCGAAGACGCTGTGCAAGGCGGCCCCGATGAAGGTATCCTGCTCAACGCTCGTCAGGAACAATTGGCCTAACGTTCCAGATGTCGCGGCAGTACTCCCGGATCGAGCGGTCGGATGAGAAGCGACCGACTCGCGCGCAGTTCAGAATGGACATGCGCGTCCATGCGCTCTGATCGGAGTAGGCTCGACTGACGCTTTGTTGGCATTCCACGTAGGCCTGATAGTCGGCTAGCAGCATGTAATCGTCACGGGTGATCAGCGATTCGACGAGGGGCTGGAAGAGTGCGCGATCACCGTTCGAAAAGAACCCCGAACTGATGAGATCGATCGCTTCGCGCAGCTCCGAATTTGAACTCGTAGAATTCGCGCGGCGCGTAGCCCCCAGCCTTCAATCGCTCGACCTCTGCGGCCGTCAGACCGAACAGGAAGAAATTCTCGGGACCCACGGCGTCGCGGATCTCGACGTTGGCGCCGTCCAAGGTGCCAATTGTCAATGCCCCGTTCATGGCGAATTTCATATTGCCTGTGCCAGACGCCTCCTTGCCTGCCGTGGAGATCTGCTCCGACAGATCCGCGGCGGGATATACGCGATGACCGGTTTTGACGTTGAAGTCCGGCAGGAACACCACCTTGAGAACCTGAGAGACGACCGGGTCCTGATTGATGGTTGTCGCGACTGAGTTAATCAGCTTGATGATGAGCTTGGCGATGCGGTATCCAGGAGCAGCCTTGCCGCCAAAGATGACCGTTCGGGGAATTTCCACGGCGCTGGGAGCACGCCTTAGTCTGTTGAAAAGAGTGATCAGGTATAAAACGTTGAGGTGCTGACGCTTGTACTCGTGCAGCCGCTTGACCTGAATGTCGAAGAGCGAGCGCGGAATCAACGATGACGCCGGTTCGTTCCTTGATGAGATCCGCTAGCACACGTTTGTTATCGGCCTTAATGGCTCGCCAATCTCTTTGGAAAGTCACCGTCAACGGCCAACGGCTCGAGATGCTCAAGCTCCTTCTCCAAATCCGCTAACCACTCGGTCACCAATCTTCCGGGTAATCAGCGCGCTCAGGTTCGGGTTGCTCAGAGCGATCCAGCGGCGCGGCGTCACACCATTGGTCACATTGAAAAATTTTTCCGGCGCCACTCTGTAGAAGTCGCTCAGCACCGTCTGCTTCAGAAGTTCGGTATGGAGGGCGGCGACACCGTTAATCGCGTGGCTGCCTACGCTGGCGAGATGCGCCATGCGTATATATTTTCCTCCCGTCTCGTCGATCAGCGAGAGCCGCCGGAGGAGCTGATCATCGCTCGGATAACGCAGCACTTCAGGCGATGATGTCGACAACGGTTCCTCCGGCATCGATCAGATGAGTCCGTTCGATGCCGGCCCGGGACATCAGCGTTCGTATCCGCAATTGATCCATCAGGCTGAAGGCCGTGGACAACGCATCCGCAGCCGTCGCAGTTTTTGCAATGGTGGTGACGCTCCGATAGAGATGGCCGCAAGTCCCCAACACCGGATTGAAGAGATGATTGAAGCGGCCTGCTGGATCAAACTGAAAGCCGTACGCACCGGAGGTCGAGACGGCGCGGTCGACGATCGGAATCTCGCTCTGGATTCGCGCTGAGGAGGCAGGATCGGCGATCCCGACCCCCCAGGGGCGGCCATCCGGACGCGCGCCGATCGCGCGTATCTCGCCCATGTCGACGAGACTGTGAGCGATGCCTTGCGAGCACAACAAGTCGACCACTCTGTCGGTGATGTATCCTTGTGCGATTCCGTTGAGCGTGAGCGCGGCCCCTTTGGGCGCGACGATGCGATCCCTGCTGACCAACAGGCGGTGATATCCTACGCGTGCGAGCGCCGCTTCGACGGATGACTGGTCGGGTCCTGCGGGATCAGGAGCCACTTTCGTGAAATGGTTTGCATAAAGCTCCCACAATGGCTGTACCGTCGGATCGAACATGCCGCCCGTCAGCTCTGCATACCCGAGTGACGTTTGATGAAGCTCCACGAACTCTGGGGCCGGGTTCACGAGGATTCCGCTGCGGTTCAACCGCACCAGGTCGGAGTTTCTACATAGAGGCTGAACAGACGCTCGAGCCTTCGTGCTTCCGCGCGAGCCATCGAGATCAATCGTTCGGCCTGGTCGCGATCACGATGATGGATCGTCGAGCAGGGCCTGAGACAGGGCGCCGCCGTCACCGCTTCGCCGGCCCAGCCCCCTGTTCGCGGGCTCTAGCCATGCTGTCATCCATCTTCGTCGAGCGTCCGCGTCTGGCCGTTGTCATTGCCGTTGTCACCGCCATCGCCGGGCTGGTGTCGCTGCGTGTGATTCCGATCGCGCAGCTTCCAAACATCGTTCCGCCGCAAGTCTCGGTCACCGCCGTCTATCCAGGCGCATCCTCGCTGGTCGTCGATTCCACGGTCGCCCAGGTGATCGAATTCCAGGTCGTCGGCGTCGACAAGATGATCTACATGAAGAGCATCTCCGGCAACGATGGCAGCTATTCGATGATTGGCCTCGTTCGAACTCGGCACCGATCCCGATATCAACACGATCAATGTCAATAACCGTGTTCAGATCGCACTCGCCAAGATGCCGGAAGAAGTCAAGCGATCGGGCATTACGGTGAAGAAGAAGTCGTCCGCGCTTCTCGCGGTTGTCGCGGTGTATTCGCCGACGCAGGCCTACGACGAACTGTTCCTGTCCAACTACGTCACGATCAATCTGCTGGACCAGATCCGGAGCACATCCGGTGTCGGCGATGCCCAATTGTTCGGTCCGCAGGACTATTCGATGCGGATCTGGCTCAAGACGGATCAATTGACCGGCCTTGGGCTGACCGCCGGCGACGCGATCTCGGCCATCCAAACGCAGAACGTGCAGGCGGCCGTCGGACGAATCGGTGCGCGTCCGGTGTCCGACGACCAGCAGCTGCATCTCAACATCCAGACCAAGGGAAGGCTCTCCTCGACGAAGGAGTTCGAAAGGGTCATCATCCGGAGCAATCCCGACGGATCGGTCCTGCGCCTCGGCGATATCGCCCGCCTGGAACTCGGCGCCGCCAATCTGGACAGGTCGACGCGCCTGAACGGCGCTGCGGCGACGCTGATCGGAATCTATCAGACTTCCGGCGCGAACGCCCTCAGGAGCGTCGGCGCGCTCAACAAGCTGTTGGCGGACAATGCCAAGTCGTTTCCCGAAGGCGTAGCTTGGAAGGTCACCTATGATCCAACTGTCTTCGTCAGAGCGACGATCGAGAAGGTAAAGCACACCCTCCTCGAAGCCGCCCTGCTGGTGCTGCTGGTGGTCTTCATCTTCCTGGGGAACATCCGCGCCACCTTGATTTCAATGATCGCCGTTCCCGTCAGCCTGATTGGCACCTTCATCGTGCTCAACGCCATCGGGTACTCCGCCAATACCGTGTCGCTTCTCGCGATGATCCTGGCAATCGGCATTGTGGTGGACGACGCCATCGTGGTGGTCGAGGCCGTCGAACAGACGATGGAGGCGCATCCCGAGCTGTCGGCAGGAGAAGCAACCAAACTCGCGATGCAGGGTATCTTCGCGCCCATCATCGCAATCACACTAGTGCTGCTCGGCGGTGTTCGTGCCGGTTGCCTTCATTTCCGGGATTTCCGGCGAATTGTTCCTGGCAGTTCGCCGTCACGGTCGCGGTCTCCATGTTCCTGTCGGCTATCAACGCGCTGACGCTATCGCCGGCGGCTTTCTTGTGCATTCCTGCTGAAGCCTCATCACGGCACGAAACGCGGCTTGATGGGGAGGTTGAGCCGGGGAATTGACGTCGTCCGCGATGGCTACGGTTTGGCCGTTGCGCGGCTGGTTCGGCTTGCAGTTGTGGGGATCGTCGTCGTTGTGGCAGCGTTTGCCGGCATTGGGCTGCTTGCGTAGGGGTGACCCCGACCGGCTTCATCCCGTCCGATGATCAGGGTGCATTCTTCGTTGTCGTCCAATTGCCCGACGGCGCCTCGATCGGGCGCACATCGGAGGTGGTGCGGCAAGCCGAGGATATCCTCAAGAAGGAAAGCTCGATCGCCGATGTAAACTCTATCATCGGATTGAACTTCGTCGACAATTACTCCCAGCCCAACTCCGGCTTCATGGTCGTCACGCTCAAGGATTTTGAGGAGCGTACAGGAGCTACCGAAACGTCAGATGCAATCATCGCGCGGCTCGCATCCGCGCTGCGCAGCGTAAGGGGAGGCAGCGCCGTTCCATTGGCGCCGCCGCCGATCATCGGCCTCGGCACCGGCGGCGGTTTCAGCTACGTGCTGCAGGATTTGCAGGGCGGCGAACCTGCCAACATGGCTCAGGCGCTGCGCGGGCTGGTGATCGCGGCGAACCAGGACCCGCAGCTCTCGCGGGTGTTCACGACCTTCTCGGCGACCAATCCATCGGTGTTCCTGGAGATCGATCGCGACAAGGCGCGCATCCTCGGGATTGAAATCAACTCGATATTCCAGGCGCTGCAGACCTCGCTCGGAGGCTTCTACGTCAATGACATCAACCTGTTCGGGCGTACCTGGCAGGTCCAGGTGCAGGCAGAAAGCGAGGACCGTTCCTCCGTCGAGGATATCTATCGCATCAATGTACGCAGCAAGGACGGACAGATGGTTTCACTGCGCAGCCTCGTTGAGGTGCGCATCGCGCTCGGCCCGCAGGGGCTGATCCGCTACAATAATACACGTGCCGCGACCGTTCTGGGCGGGCCGGCTCCGGGCGTATCCTTAGGGCAAGCGCTCGCTGCGATGGACGCGGTGGCGGCGAAGACATTGCCATCCGGATATCGGGGGTCGTGGACCGACATCTCGTTCCAGGAAAAGCGGGCGGAAGGGCGAGCACTCCCGTCATCCTCGCGTTCGCGTTGTTGTTTGCATCTCTTCCTTGTCGGGCTCTATCAGAGTCGGACCATACCGGTACCGGTTTTGTTGTCGGTCTCGGTCGGAGTGGCGGGCGCCTATCTTTCCATCGTACTCGCACGCTCGATCTCTACGCGCAGATCGGAATGATCGTTCTGATCGGCTTGGCAGCGAAGAACGGCATTCTGATCGTTGAATTCGCCAAGGCGCGGCGCGAGCAAGGTCACCCCCTGCATGAGGCGGCGGTCGAAGGTGCACGGTTACGATTTCGGCCGGTCATGATGACGTCGTTTGCCTTCATTTTAGGGACCGTTCCCCTCGTCATCGCGTCCGGTGCCTCCAAACTTGCGTTTCGCAACGTCGCCACTCCCATCTTCGGCGGTATGCTAGCGGCATCGTTGATCGGCGTCTTCGCTATCCCTCCGCTGTACGTTCTCTTCCAGGACCTTCGCGAACGGATCAAGGCGAGGTTTGCGACCAGCCAGGTTCTCACACAACCGCCGCAGACCATTGAGTCTTGTCGTAGTCGTTGAGTTTCGAAGAAGGGCGCGCCATGAGCGACCTAGGCTGCATTAGCGCTTTTCTGCTCCATGAAGCCGCATCTCGATGACGTTGACAGAAAGCCGATCAATATAATGGCGTTCGGCCGCTTCAATAAATTGCTCGGCAAAGGAGAACGCCTCCGATTTTCGAGACTGCTTGGGTGGGTTGTTTCTTTTCAGCATGACACGCTAAAGCCGCCAAGCGCGCGACCTCCTGAGCACTTTCGCTACTCCTTGAGTACCTAGCGGCCGCTGCGTCGCCGCAGCTTCGCCATTTTTCAACAGCCGGCTTCCATTCTTGTCCATAAGCGGCACTGACAATCACAAGCCCGACAGCGATTAGGAACCGCTTGCGCATGCACTTCCTCCTAACGTCGACCCTTCACCGCCGCCAACCCTTTGGAATTAAGCGCGAGGAGTATCTATGAGCGAAAAAACAAACATCCTGCCAACTGTAGGTATTTGATCTGGATCAACGCTTTGGATCTGAGCCCGTGCTGTGCTCACAATGGTTTGGCCTGAGATTTCTCGTTTGACTCGTTCCTAATTCACGGCGAGATCCCCGCCACGCATTAACATGCTACGGTCGCTTCCAGGCTCAGTGTCTCAATGCGCCTGGTTTCTGCCCCGCCTTATCCTTTGCCTTTGACGCGGGAAGACGATGGGCAGCGTGAAGCTCAATCCTTCGTCCGCTATCAGCGGTGGGGGCGGTGGCACCGGATCGGACCGGTGCATCATGGCGAGTGCGGCGTTGTCGAAGACCGGATCACCCGATCCCTTCACGATGGTGGCCGACACGACATGGCCGAGGCGATCGAGCACGAAGTTGACGAGAATCTCGACGTTTTTCTGGATGTGTTCAGGCGGATAGCGCTTGTGCTTGTCGAGATGAGCCACCAATTCCTTCTGCCAGGTGGCCATCGGCGCGCGCTTGCGCCGGTGCCTTGCTGCGGCGCGACCGAACGCTCCGATTTCTGGGCATTCTCAACGCTCGGCATCGCCGTCGCTTCAGAGGCCGCCGATTTCCTGCGAGGCCGTCGTCGGCTTCGCAGCCTTTTCGGGGTCGTCATCGACCGGCTTTTTTGAGTTGTGTTGGTGACGATCCGATCCGGTTCAGCGGTCTCCGTCGGCGTGTCCTTGGGCAGATCGGTTTCCTTCTCGACCGCCTTCTGCTCGGCAAGCGCGGGCGAGGCGACGGATGCGTCGGTGTCCGGCCCGGGCGGAAGGTCGGTCGCCTCACGATGCGGCGAGGACAGATCGAGTCCCATTCGGCCGGCGCGCCGAGGTCATCGGCCGACTTATCGGCTTGCATGTGAGCCACCGCCAGCGCCACACAACCGAGATGGATCGCGAGCGCGGCGGC
>CAWEBX010000021.1:0-165881 GCA_963807355.1 uncultured archaeon | reverse complement strand
TCCTGATCGAACTCGTTCCCAACCGTGGAAATCTCCTCGCTGGTGATTCGCGATCCACTGCGCCGCAATGCAGGCGTCCATGACGTCCCTGCCCATCTCAAGGTCGAGCTCAAAGCCGGCGTCGTAAACTTTGTCGAGATGCGCAATCACTAAATTGATCCCGATGGTCAGTTCGCACATCCTGTCAGAAAATGACTTAGTGCGATTGGCGATGTGCGTTGTGGTATTGGTTTGGGTAGCCATGGCGCAGAAGATCCTTTCGCGCTGGGGTTAGGGCCGGAACAAGGCTGCAACCTTGTTCTGGCCTGTCCTTGTGGTATCACGCCGAAATGAAGAAAGCAAGCAGTGGTACCACAACGCCACGATGGCGGCGCTCACCCGAAACAGGTACTCAAATTCAAGTGCGGCTTCAGCCTGACGATTTGGCTGCGGTAGATGCTTGGCGAGACGAGCAAGACGACACGCCAACAAGGCCGGAAGCGGTGCGGAAGCTAATAAGAAAAGCACTAAAGACCAAAACAAAATGACCGACTGGTCCCGCCGCTTCGACTCGCCATCTGATCACCACGCAGACGGCCGGATCATCCGCACCATTGGCGATGCGGTCGAATATGCGACGAGCCTGCCAAAGAAGGTCGGCAACACGGAGCCATGGCAACTCGCTGCGCGATTTATCGTAATTTCCGCGACCATATTGAATTGATTCAAACAACGCGCAGTAACGGATCGGTTTCCATATCTGGGAAGTAGCTTCTTCGCCTCTTGCGCGCTTGTCTTACTGGAACGACTTTCCAAACAACGCCATTACGAATCCCATGGAACGGGACCTGCGCACCTATGATTCCCGCGATGACGGACGGCGGACGGGCGATGTCGCGAAGGACACTTGACCACGCTTTCGCGCGAGCCCTCGCGCGAAAATACAAACCAGCCCCGGTGAATTTGACGCCGCGAGAAATGGATATCCTGAATTGGATGGCGGAAGGAAAAAGCGATTGGGAAATCGGTGTCATTCTGAAGGTTTCAGAACACTTAGTCGACAAGATCGCACGTCAGCTTCGCGCCAAACTGAACTCCACGAACCGCGCCCAGACCGTCGCGACTGCGCTCAGACATAACCTTATCCGATAGTTCAGGGTACGGATTCGCGTACTTGTCCTGCCACTTCTCCTTTGCCTTAATTGGGTGGCGGCTCACGGAGCACACCAGTTATGGCCGAGATTTGGAAGAGAACAGCAGTCGATCATCCCGCGCAAATATATAACAATGGGATGAGCATCGGCTGTAGTGTCGCGAATATCTCCGCAGATGGAGCCGCTATCGATGTGCCGGACGCGTGCCACGTCCCCATCGGTTTCGACTTGTGACCGAGCATGGGCGCGTCGTGCTCAACTGCCGAATCCCTCTCGATCAAGCAGAACCGGATTGGCGTTGCCTTTGAATAGGTATGCCAATGCCATCGCAAAGTTTCCGGCAGTAAACTTGGGCGTTGATGGACGTTACACGCAAGGTTGAGCGGCGGGGAGTTTGGCGACCGAAGAAGCCTATGAGGGCGGTACTGGCGATACCCTCTGCGGAACGTTCATAGACTTCTTAATGAGCATATATGTCCCCTCGGCAATAGCGCCTCCAATGAACACTAATGATATTGTTAATACCGTTAAGTAAATTCGTCGCGGTGAGGCCATAGTCACTCTCCAATGTCATGAACGAACGTACAAGCCCAAAACGTTGTTTCGTCAAGGTGTGCCAGGCGGCGTAGCACGGCGGCCCGTTCGTGTTCATTGCGCGGATCAATTTCTATCGGGCCGTATATGGCGAAACACTGCCCCCGATCGGCAACTCTGAAGGTAAGAAGGGCCACAGGTGGGCGAAACGGAAGCTGGTCAAGGGATGAATGATTTACCGTCCACGAGAATCCGTGAGGGGCGAAATGACGCATTTTAGGTTCAATTCAGCTAATTTAATGGAACTAACATAAGGAAACTGAGTTAGAAGCGCTCCGATCAGACCGCCCTCTGCTGTCGCCCCTCTACTCAGGATCGATAGCTCTCATGTCCATCGACCAAGCCAGTAAGACCTTGCTACCTTTTGCGGATATAAAAGCTGGCTTTGAAGGCACCCGATGGGGATGGCTTCTGATTGCGATAATCGCCGTTATCGCTGCGGACACCCTGCTCGCGACCGGAGCTTGGGTCGCTGTCGGATACCTCATTGGAAAGTAGATTGGCTGCCGGAGTGAATATCTGGACGATTATATAGGCAGCTTGGTTCACGACCAGACACGCGATTATAGTGGCAATGCCGCTCTCGGTCCCGAAATCGTTCTTGTGTAGGACCGCGGCAAAGGCGAGAGCGATCAATATCGCTATGGGCACAAGAGCGAAGACTTTAAAGCGCGATCCTGCGGCCGCACCTATCAATGCGCTGGTAAACAACAAAACGGGGACGATAACCTGGTCCATTGCTTGATGCTGCTCGCCCGTTGAACTAGAAATCTCTTGATCGGGCTTGCGGCCCTCCCATCCGAAGCGTCACCAGTAACCTAGTGACGTAAATATTAGGACAACAAGTACGCGAATCCGTACCTTGATTTCGCGGAACCGGATTATACTTTGGCGGCCGCCAGGACTTGCTCGATAGTTCGTCTTTATTGATGGTCCCTGCCTGCCCTTCCTCGCGCGAGGCGCAGGAACAACCCTCTTCCAACCGCATTAAATCAGCGAAACGGGTTGATCATCTCCAACCGCTGATCCCCGAACCCGAATTGGCCCGCTGTGCCTCAGACCGGCGGGGCTTTTTGCAAGCTCAACGCTCCCGCCTCCGCCTTACCTCCGTCTCACCGCCGCGAGCATTCAGGCGACATTCAGAAGCCCCGTGCTTTCTTGGCGCGGTTGTAAATCTCACCAACGGGGGGCCGGAAGTGAGCAATGCATGAGTATCCCCTCAACCGACCAGGCACGACAGGTCCTTCTTTCTCTTTCACTCGCCCAACTCGCCATTCAACAGCACAAACTCGATCTTGAAATGGCGGCTATCCAACAGATGAGGCTTCAACTCCGCAACGCGATGCTGTTTCGAAAAACGACGTATGCATGACTCGTGCATAGATCGCCTAAACCCCCACCTGCCCCATCAACTGCTCCGGGAGCGCGGCTGCGTCCGGTGGCGGCATAGCGACCGGAAGCGTGTCGACTTCTCCCACCCTCGCCGCATCTATCGCCAGCGCCGCCAGGTCGTTTTGCAATTTCTCCCGCAAAGCGGCAACCGCGCCCTCAAGGATTGCCTCGCAAAGCCATGGGCGAAGCTCAACGGCGAAGCCGCCACACTCCAGTCGGCCCGTGACTAGCCTTAAAGGCTCGCCCGTTCGCCGTCGCAGCTTGCAGTCTCTGAGTTTAAGCAAACCAGGAAATCGTAACCTCAAAGGCTGCGATTGTTCCAATGCCGCCAGCTCGCCGAAAAGTCTTCAGGTGGACAAATCGCAGGGAGCGCCTCAGGTTTGCTCGGTTAAAAATGTCATCGCGCTGCACATCTTCCATCTTCGATTTCCTATTCTTCGAATGCGCGCGGTGTGGTTGCAATGAGCGCGCGTGCTTGCTCAGCCGAACAAACGTTCGATTCTTCAATGTCGCCTCCGATCAGAACGGGAAGGAAGCGGCCTACAGAAAAATTTGCAACGAGCGAGGATTTGGGGTGGCGCGCCCCCGCACCCTGAGGGGGTTGGAAAAAGAACCTATTGGAGGGGGTTAGGAGCCATTCTTGAGGCCAGCAGAGCCTGCCGTAGCGCCACACGCCGCGCTGCAGCGCCACGCGCTACAACGCTGCTTCGCACCTGAGCCTTTGCATCAGCAGGAATAGGAACGATGCTAATTTCGTATGGAGTCCAACGAGTCACTTGGCGGACCGCAACATCGTCCACGCTCGTCGCAGGCTCGTCGCTATATTCGACTTGCTCGTAACCAACGCTGATGTTTCGGACGATGCCTTGCTCGATCAATCCGAACACCTGATCGGCGCGCGCACTAGTCCTCGCCTCAGGAAAGCGCAACAATGCAATGCCCTTGCCGCCTGCGATCCACGCGCGCTCAACCACGGCGAGTTGGTCCGCGACGCCGCCCGCCTTGTGGCCATCAAGCACAGGTGCGCCAGCATTGAGACGCGATAGGTCGACGACTTTATCTGCGACGACGAGCCGCTCCTCGTAAGGCACCACCTCGTATCCATCGATATGATATCGACGAACCGGCGCGCCCGTAGTCCAGACAACTTCAACAGTTCGTTGCGACGGATCCGCGGTGTTTCGTCGAAGCGTTTCAGTTCTCGTTTGCATAATTCCCTCACGAGAAGCGGGCGGGCCGAAGCCCGCCCTTAGCGTTACAAGCCGGGGTTTTTCACGATGCCGCGATGATCAAGGAAGTCCGCGCCAAAATCCAAACGGACCCGAGTTTCAAGTCCGTCGACATCGAATCCATGTCGCGTATCAATCTGCGGCCCGGATGCGGCCTCCAAATATGAAAACTCGATGCTCGGCACGGCGGCCGGATCCGCTGCGATGTACCACCCCTTGTTGTCCGTTAATCGTGGCTCGACGATCAAGGAAAGGCGTTGCGCGAAAGGATTGACGTCATCAACCGTCGCTGCTGCTTGCGTTGCAAGCACCTGTTCAGCCTTGGTTTCCAAGGCGGCCGGAACTACCAGGAATTTCGGCGCAACAGCAATCGGTTCGCCGGCAAGTCCCTTCTGCGTCCGTAGCGCGAGGCGAGCAGCCGACAGTGCATCGACAGAAAGCGCTGCCGCGGTCAGTAGGTTGCCATGATCGGCGTGGAAAACCGTCTTGGCGTCCGCCATAGCTGGATTGCTTTCTAGTAGCTTAACAAGAAACTCGGCCTCAAATTCCGCCGATCGTGCCTCTCCATACTGCGGACCCCAATATCAGTCTCGTCCTTCAGGCGTAGCCTACTTCACGAGAGCGAGCCTGCCAGAACCCGCCCCGACCCGCTCTGCGATTTCAACTGCCCTGGCGTGCACCAGGATCGTCAGTATTTTTTCCAGTGCGCCGTATGGATCTTCGGTGCGGTACGGCTCAATGTGTTCAGCCAAAACCAAGTCAATATCCAAAATAACTTTCGCAAGAATTTCAGCGTTGGTCATGGGAGGCTCCTAAACGGCATCAAGCCTCAAAGTTGGGCTGCCCAAGAATTTGATTCAATTACGCCAGATCTGGTTGGTTCCAACGCTGGCCTTCTGGACACAGGCGCAAGGCACCGGAAGTAACCAATAGGACACGCGGGTTGCGGAAAGAACCCGCGTCTCGGCGAGATGATGGCCGCGCAACGTGATGCCGGACTTGGCGGTCTCTTTATCTAATCGGCCGAGGTGCGCTCTCTCAAAGAGCGCGCCATAAGGGCGCTAGGGGTATGGGGGGAAGGAAGAACACCCTTGGAAGGGCCTGGAAGTCAACGATTTCAATGGGTTAAGCTACGCTGGGAAAGGTTGGAAAAAGTTTGGTACACCTAATAAAATCAATGACTTAGCGGATGGTTGGAAGGCTTGGAAGGAGTTTGGTAACCCTACCATATTACCCTTCGTCGCCTCCTCCATAATCCTCGGCCGACACGATCAATCATTGCCGCGATTTTGAGGGCGGACCTTCGGTTACGATCTTGATCGTGCCGTTGTCGAGCAGCCGGTGCATAGACTTCTCAAGATCGAAAACTTGAAATCCTTTAGCGTCGGGCTGGCGCGACATCAGCTTCGGTGCGTAGGAAACGCCCTTGGTCGGCCCGCACATCAGTCCAAGCCGACGCATCTTCGACAGCACTGCCACGAAGACAGTGTCAGTGTGTTTGTTGATCAAACCTTCCGCGACACCCGTCTCAGAAGGATCGTGCGTAACAAACACACCGTCGTGCCATTCGAGGTGAAGTTCCGCCGCCCGTCTTGCCGTAATTGCTCTTGACGTTTTTCAAGGACGCGAACGTCGCCCTCACCGTTGGTGAAATACAGGCGTGCACCGCACTGATTATTCCACGCAGTCGATCCGCTATAGCCGCGTCCTGTCGTCATTCCGTCGACTGAGGGATGTGCCAACAGCAAGCACTGCACACTCGTATCTGATCGCCAACGTGCGTAGCATCGCGACGAAATGGCGAACTTGCGATCGTTTGATTTCATCGCCGCCGTACAAGTCGGCCGCAATGTCGAGAACGACAAGGCCAGGTCTCCACTCCTGAACGAACCGTTCGACGCGTTGCCATAGTGGCGTCGCTTTCATATCGCCCTTGCGATCCGGTTCGGAAAGTATCGCGTCCTGGTCCGCAAGCGGCAGAATACGTAGATCAGCAAGATCGCCAATCTCGTGGCCATGAGCCGCGCAGATGTCATCGATTCTTCGATGGAATTCCTCGGCTTCGTCTTCCGCGCCCAGATAGAGACACCACCCGGTCTTGGCTGTAGCCAAGCGTTTTGATCGCTAATGAGGATGCGGCACCGATCTGCAAACCC
This sequence comes from uncultured archaeon, assembly GCA_963807355.1. Classification (GTDB taxonomy): domain Bacteria; phylum Pseudomonadota; class Alphaproteobacteria; order Rhizobiales; family Xanthobacteraceae; genus Nitrobacter. The sequence continues at coordinate 159,377 of CAWEBX010000021.1, read as the reverse complement.
AATAGTGATTTGCCCATGCCGCCGTCGCCCGTAGCAATGTGACCTGGCGGTGCGGAATGAGGCCGGTCGAGAAACCACTCCCGCGCCTTAGCGACAGTCCCGTGCCATTCCGAAGGATCGACCAGCGGAAATGGTGCAATGGCGTGATCGGTTGACGATACCATCTGCGTGGCAAACTTCGGTGCGCCGTCTTCGCACCGATAAAGACATTGCCCGCAAAGCCTTCAATGATCGCATTGCGGATGTGCCAGAACTGGCCGGTCGAGTGCGCGAACGCGGCACACTCAAAGACAAGATCGCCGCGCTCACCGGGCAGAAGTTGTTCGCGCTGGAAGTTTTGGAGATACTCCAGTTCCTCGTCGGCAGTCAGTTTGGGTTTGGTGCTGGCTGGCTGGGAGGGTTTGTTGTCCATCGTCCGCAACCAGTTCATTGAACGCATTCGGTTCAGGCCGATAGCGAACCTCTCCTCCGGCATGCACGCCGCAGATCCTCGAAGATGAATATAGCGTCGGCCGAATCGCCCTGAAGTTGGCGATGCACACGGCTTCGCCGTCATCGAGAAATACGAGAGGAAGACGTTGTTGTGATTGCCGACGCGTCGGTCCTTGTAATTCCAATTATCCGTGTAGACGACCCCGTTGGAAATATCTTCGCCTGGTTCCTCACGCCGCAGAGCGGAGCCAATATCTTCCATCGTGAGGCTGTCGATATCGACGCTAGGACGGTTCGGCACGAGACATGTCGCCGCTGATCGAAAATGCGAGTTGGTCAATTTTGTCGGCCGGATCGAAAGATTTAGCTTGCAATGAGGTCAAGGCACACGCCTTCAGCAAGGGACTTTGAAAGTTCCGCAATAGCACTGCGATCAAATGCGGTGTTGCGCGCGTAGGCCCGAATACTGCCGTCGTGGGTGCGCACGATCTTGACGTCGAACAGTCGAACGCCAGGAGCGGCCTCGATTTCAGCAAAACCGATTGTGCCGCCGCCTGAAGGCGCCGGTCGGTACGAAAGAATCTCGTCGATTGATGGTCGGTGCTCTTGGCTGCCAGACGGCCTCGGCTTGCGCCGGGCGCCGGCGTTGGCCGGCCTGACGTTATCGTTCACGCCACGCCACGTGCAGGTACGCCGCCGTGACGCGATCCACGATTCGACGTCGGTGCGGTCATATCTGATCTGGCGGCCGCCGGTTTTGAAATAAGCCGGGCCGCTGCCGGTGCATCGCTTCTTGGCGAGGGTTGAGCGCGAGAGGCCGGTAAGCGCGGCTACATCGTTAATCGACATGAACTTCATAGAAAACTCCCGTTTTGGGAGAAGAGAACGCCCCGGCTAGGTGCCAGTGCCGGCGGCCACGGAAGCCCGAGCAATGGCGCTGGTTTCCGTTTGTTTTCATAGATAAGACGCGAGCCGCGAAAAGCTGCGGAAAAAAATGAAAAATCAGCCGGACCCGAAAATCGGCGAGGGAACACGAAAGGTTTCGCCACCGACGGGCAGGGACGTGGACAAGCGAATTCAATGGCTTGTCAAAGAATCCGGAACTGTTCCCTGTCGGCGAATGCCATCGACGTTCGGCAATAGTCGATCACCGCGGCCCACGACGACAGCACTGTCCGCTGCTTCAGCTGTCCTTTGGCCACACGGCTGGCAGTTGCTGCGATCAGCTTGAGCTCGATGATCGCCGACTCACCAAGACCGCTGATCTCACGAAGCCGAGCGTCGGGCGCATGAACCACCTCGGCGAATGATCCGAAATCTGCCAATCAGGGACTTGGCCAGTGGTTTGACGTCGCGGCGGGGCAACGCGCGAAACAGCACCATTTCGAGCAGTTCGTAATCGCTGAGCGCGTCCGGCCCGGCGTCGCGGAAGCGCTCGCGCAATCGTTCGCGATGGCCGTGATAGTGCGGCGCTTCGGCAAATCCTGCGGGGTTGTCGGCGTTTGCGGGCATGGATGGAGCGAACCAGTCCTAGTGGTCCGATTCTAACATTCGCGCCCCGTTTCAGCGAGCCTTCTTGCGAATGTTAGAATCGAAGGACCACTAGCAATACAAGTTGCTAGAAGTTTTGAATTTGACATTCGCATTCGGGGTACGCCGCCAGGGGCCGCGAATGGCAAATTCACTCCACGAGTTTCCGCAACCTTGCCGTGGCTCGCGATATTTGCAACCCCCATTCGGGAATGCGAGTTACGAAAGCGTGCGCGATCCAACGCGATCTGTTTCCAGACCCGAGGTTCAGCCCCCGCAGGCCGGTTTGTCGAGTTTGCCTGGCGACAGCGTGAAGATCTCAACTCCGGTCGGGGTCACGCCGACCGAATGCTCGAACTGCGCCGACAGCGAGCGATCGCGGGTTACGGCGGTCCAGCCGTCCGACAGGATTTTCACGTGCGGTTTGCCCAGGTTAATCATCGGCTCGATGGTAAAGAACATCCCGGGCCTGAGCCGTACGCCCTCGCCGGGTCGGCCGACATGGATGATGTTCGGTTCGTCGTGGAATATGCGGCCGAGTCCGTGGCCGCAGAAATCGCGGACAACGCTCATGCCCTGGGGTTCGACGAAGCTCTGGATGGCGTGACCGATGTCGCCGGTCGTCGCGCCGGGCTTGACCGCCGCGATGCCGCGCATCATCGCTTCATAGGTTATCTCGATCAGCCGTTCGGCCTTGCGTGCAATCGGGCCAACCGAGTACATGCGACTGGAATCGCCGTACCAGCTATCAACGATAAAAGTTACGTCCACGTTGACGATATCGCCCTCTCTCAGGATGCGATCGCCGGGCATCCCGTGACAGACCACGTGATTGACCGACGTGCAAGTCGAGTAGCGATAGCCGCGATACATCAGCGTTGCCGGGTAGGCGCCGTGGCTGAAGGCGAATTCACGGACAAAATCGTCAATCTGCGAGGTGAGGATGCCAGGCTTCACGAGATCGGCGAGTTCGTCGAGACAGCGTGCCGTCAGAGCACCGGCCTTGCGCATCCCGGCGAATCCGCTCGGGCCGTGCAGTTTAATCTGTCCGGTCTTTCGCAGGGGGGTTTCGGAGGCTTCGACGTAGCTCATCAGGTGGTCTGAGTCCGGATGAAAGGAGTTGTTGCCTCCTAATCTAATGGATGGCGCTGCCAGCGCAAGCTGAAGCCTTTAATGCGGCGCTATCAGGGGTTCACTTCGGTTCGCCGCGGCGGGCGACGATTCCAAATCTTCCGGGCTCTCGGCCGGGTCGTGGTGACGCCGTCAGGCTTCGGTGACCGAAACCGAGCAGATCAGCTCGATCATGCGGTGCTGGCGCATTGCGCGCGCTTCAGCACAATCGACGCCGACCGGCAGAAATCGATTGGCGCGCCGCGGCGGCGGCGATAAGGATGAAAATGCTAGTGTTTACCGCTTCGGACGTCTGATGGCATCTCTGGATTCGGTCAGTCTGGCCATCCTGCTCGGCGCGATTCTGGTCATGGCCGGAATTCTGTCGAGCCTGTTGGCGTTGCGGTTTGGCGCCCCCTTGCTGCTCGTCTTTCTGTTCATCGGCATGTTGGCAGGTGATTCCGGACCTGGGGGCCTGACGTTCAGCGATGTCCAAAACACCTACCTTGTCGGGTCGGCCGCACTGGCGCTGATTCTGTTCGACGGAGGTCTGAAGACGCGGTTCCAGAGCATCCGCACGGTCCTAGCGCCCTCGATGGTGCTCGCTACCCTCGGCGTGCTGCTGACCGCGCTGGTCACGGCGCCAGTCGCTAAATATGCGCTCGATCTCAACTGGACCGAGGCGCTGCTGATCGGCGCGGTCGTCGCCTCCACCGACGCGGCCGCGGTATTTTTGCTGGTCCACGCGCAAGGGCTACGGCTGCGTCCGCGCGTCGGTGCGACGCTGGAAGCGGAGTTCGGCACCAACGATCCCTTCGCAGTGTTTCTTACGTTGATGTTGGTCGAGCTGATCTCGGTCGGCGACAGTTCGGTCTGGCATGTGGTGCTTGAGTTCCTCCGGGAGTCCATGCTTGGCGGCATCGTCGGCGTGATCGGCGGGCGGCTCGTGGTGGTGGCGCTTAACCGGGTGGCGCTTCCCCAAGGGCTGCATGCGCCGTTCGTCACGACCGCAGCGCTCGTGATCTTCGGGGTGGCGCAGATATCCCATGCGTCCGGGTTTCTCGCGGTTTATCTCGCGGGAATTATCATCGGCAACCGTCCGACCCGCGCCCACAACTCCGTGGTGACGTTCCTCGACGCCGCGACCTGGCTGGCGCAGATCGTGATGTTCGTGCTGCTCGGCTTGCTGGTCTCGCCGCACCGCTTGCTGGACAGCGTCGTGCCGGCGGTGATGGTCGCGCTCGTGCTGATGCTGGTGGCGCGGCCGCTCGCGGTGTTCCTCTGCCTCGCCCCATTTCCTTTCAATTGGCGGGAAAAGCTGTTCATCGCCTGGACCGGGCTGCGGGGCGCGGTTGCAATCTTTCTTGCCTCGATTCCGATGCTGGTCGGGCTGTCGAAGGCGTATCTGTACTTCGACGTCGCATTCGTCGTGGTGATCATCTCGCTTTTGCTGCAGGGCTGGACGCTTGCTCCGGCTGCCCGGCTGCTGCATGTGGCGCTGCCGCGTGCCGACCGCGGGCCACGCCGGGTCGAACTTGATTTGCCAGGACAGCTCGAACAGCAGTTAGTCGGCTATGCAGTGCGACCAATGAGCCTGTTCCTTCGGCGCGGGCTGATTCCGTCATGGTCGAAGCCGACGCTCGTGATCCGCAATGAAAAAATTCTAACACCCGCCGAGGCCGATCCGATCACAGCGGGAGACTACCTCTATCTGCTGGCGCCGCCGGAAAAGGCCGAGGCACTTGACCGCTTTTTTGTGGACATGCAGCCGATGGCGTCACCAGACCCGCATCTGCTTGGCGATTTCCTGGTCTCGGGCGAAATCACCCTTGGCGATATCGCGCAGATCTATGGCATTTCCGTCGATCCGACCGCCGGGCAGTTGACGCTGGCGGATTACTTCGATGTTCATCTCGACCACGCACCGAAAGAGGGTGCGGTCGTGCCGCTTGACACCATCGTTCTCGTCGCACGCAATATCAGCGAAGGCCGCGTCAACGCAGTCGGACTTCGTTTACCCGAAGACGAGGAGAAGCTGCCGCCGCTGACCAGAATGGGCGCGTTCAGGCAGAAGGCGGCAAAGGCCTGGTCGTCGGTTGCAGGGACTTGACCGAAAATGCTCTCAATCAATAACTAGCGTGCATTCACATCGCAGAACCGGAAGCGCAATTTTGCGGAATACGCGCTAGGCGGGCAGGACCTCGGGGCCGCCGAAGGCGGCGACGCGTCCGCGCTTCAGAATCACGACTTGCGAAGCGAGCTGGCGCAATTCATCCGGATCGTGGGTGACGTAGACCATCGGCACGCCGGTTTCGTCGCGCAGCCGGATCAGGTAGGGTAAGATCTCCGCCTTGCGATCCTCATCCAGTGCTCCCATCGGTTCGTCCATCAGCAGGAGGCGGGGCCGCGTCAGCAGCGCACGGCCGAGCGCCACTCGCTGGCGCTCGCCGCCGGAGAGCTGGCCGGGCCGGCGATCCAGCAAATGACCGATATTGAGCATTTCGTTTAGCCGGGCTTCTTGCGCGGTGTCGCGGGTGAGGTGGTTCATCCGGCGCCCGTAGTCGAGGTTCCTGCGCACATCGAGATGCGGAAAAAGCCGCGCATCCTGGAAGACATAGCCGATGCGCCGGCGATGCACGGCGAGATGAAGCTGTTGGTCGGTATCGTCAAGCACTTCGCCGTCGACGCAGATCACGCCGCGATCCGGTGTCTGCAACCCCGCGATCATGTTGATCAGCGATGTCTTGCCCGAGCCTGATGCCCCGAAAAGGCCGGTGACGCGGCCTTCGCTCGCAAATGCGACATCGACCGAGAAATTGCCAAGCTGTTTCGACACCTCGACACGCAGCATGATCAGTTTCCGTGCAGCCGACGTGTCGCGCGCCGTGCGAACAGCTCAGAGGCGACCAGCGCCGCCATGGACAGGGCAATCGACACGACCACCAGCCGCAGCGCTGCCGTATCCCCATCTGGCGTCTGGATCAGCGAATAGATCGCCGCGGAAATGGTCTGGGTTTCACCGGGAATATTGGAGACGAATGTGATGGTCGCGCCGAATTCGCCGATCGCTTTCGCAAAGCCGAGCACCATGCCGGCCAGAATGCCCGGCAACGCCAGCGGCAGCGTCACGGTGGCGAAGACCTGCCATGTCGAAGCCCCGAGCGTGCTCGCGGCCTGTTCCAGCCGCCGGTCGACGGCTTCGATCGACAGCCGGATCGGCCGTACCAGCAGCGGGAACGACATCACGCCGCAGGCAAGCGCTGCGCCGGTCCAGCGAAATGCGAAAACGATCCCGAGGTGATCGGCAAGCCATTCGCCGACCAGCCCGCGCCTGCCGAAGGTCAGAAGCAGCAGATAGCCGGTCACGACAGGAGGCAGCACCAGCGGCAGATGAACGGCGGCGTCGATAATCGATTTGCCCCAGAACTCATACCGCGCCAGCGCCCACGCCAATCCGATGCCGATCGGTGTCGCGAACAGCGTCGCGACCACCGAGACCTTGAGCGAAAGCAGGATCGCTATCCATTCGGTTGGCGAGATATCAAACATGAGGACTCGGTAATGTTTTTGTCATGACGAGGTCGAACTAAAATTGGTTTCCAATTTTGCTTTTGGCTCAAGGACGACACCTGGAGCGCGATCAGCAAAGTGGATTCCGGTTTCGCATACGATCGCGCTTCAAAAAATATCAGAATGCGCATGATCTTTTCACCAACCGCTCACACTTTGGCAGATCATGCGCTAGCGCCGTCCTGACTGCGACGAAGCATTCCTCCACCCTAACCCTCCCCCGCAAGCGGGGGAGGGAGGGCGATGGCGACATTATTCAGTTTTGGGTTGTATTCAGTTTTAGGTTGTCGGGCTGACCAGGAACGAGAAGCCGTATTTCTCGAAGATCGCCTTGGCTTCCGAACTGCGCAGGAAAGCAAGATAATCCGCTGCGTCCTTATGAGCGGTGGAGGTCGTCGCGACCGGATAGACGATCGGTGGATGCGAGTTCGCCGGGAATGTGGCGACGATCTTCACGCCGGGTTCGACCTTGGCGTCGGTTGAATAGACGATGCCAAGCACGGCTTCCTTTCGCGCCACTAGCGCCAGCGCTGCGCGAACGTTCTCCGCCATCGCCATTTTCGGTTCTACCGCGGCCCATGCGCCGAGCTTTTCCAGTGCCGCCTTGGCATATTTGCCGACGGGTACGGACTTGACATCGCCCGTCGTGACCTTGCCGTCGCCTGCGAGCTTGGCAAGATCAAAGCCTTGGTCGATGGTGACTTTGTCGATCTTCGAATCCTTCGGCGCGATCAGCACGATGCTGTTGCCGAGCAGGTCAACGCGCGTCGGCTCGTTGATGGCCTTCTTGTTGTTCACGTAGTCCATCCACGTTGTATCGGCTGACATGAAAACATCGGCCGGCGCACCCTGTTCGATCTGCTTGGCAAGCGCCGAACTCGCCGCATAGCTCGCAATGATCTTTACGCCGGACTTTGCGGTGTAGGCGTTGTCGACCTCGTCAAGCGCGTTCTTCATTGAGGCGGCTGCGAACACGGTCAGCGTCTTGTCCTGTGCGGCGGCGGGCGCCATGGCCGAGGGTTTGGCATCCTTGGCAGCGGCCGGCACGGCGAGGAGGGCACCGATCAGCAATGCCGAGAACAATGAACGGGTGAATATCGTCATAAGGCGCTCCAAATCGGTCCGACGCGAGTGACCGCGCAGACGATGCAAGGGATTGACATAACGATCAGTGGAAGCGCCGTTCCATGGTTTCCAGGAGGCTTACGGCCAGCCGGAAAGATCGCTTTGACGACAGTATCAGCCGTACGATGCGTACGTAAAGAGCGGTGGCCACTGGTTTTTTTGAAAGGCGAGGTGGATGTAGACTCTGGCTGAGCCGCTAACCTTTAGCGTTTCCAGGCGCAAGAAGGCGAGCCGACTCTGTTCCGCCAACGGCCGTGGGCGGTCATGAATTCCCCGGACACATCCTTCGTGGCGACTGCTATTGGCTGGCATCCGGCGCAGCCAGAACCTGACGGCAGTTCGCGGGTAGTTGTGACAACGTGATCGGGGGTTTTGGCTTCGGCGGCACCTTCGGCGGTTTCGGATGCAGCACGGCGTCGCTGAACCAATAGGCCAGATCGTGCGCGGCGCATCCGTCTGTCGGCTCTGGCGGAGTTTGGGATTCGCACTGAGGATTGCCCGGCGGACACTTGATGCGAATATGGAAGTGATAGTCGTGGCCGTACATGGGGCGAATCTTCGAGAGCCAACTGCGGTCGCCTTTGGCCTCGCGGCACAGCGCCTTCTTGATCGCGGCATTGACGAAAATGCGTTCGACCGACGGCTCCCTGGCGGCGGCACGGATGACGCTGAGATGACTCGGCGTCCAGGCGTGGGGATCGATATCCAGGCGGTCGTGGCGCACCATCATGACCGCGGACATCTCCTCGCGCTCGTTGCGCGACAAAAGCCGGTCCGGCATTGGCGTGAGCCAGACGTCGGCATCGAGTCCGATTTGGTGGCTGGCATGACCGGAAAGCATCGGACCGCCGCGCGGTTGGGCCATGTCGCCGACCAGAAGCCCCGGCCAGCCGGCGTCTTTGCGCGCCTTCCCCGATAGTCGTTCAAGCAACGCCACCATAGCCGGATGCGCCCAGTTGCGGTTGCGCGACAGTCGCATCACCTGCCAGGTCGGCCCGGTGATCGGCAGCGCCTCGGCCCCGGCCATGCAGCCCCGCGCATAATAGCCGATGACGTATGGCGCGCCGGCAGCCGGAAGCGTCTTGCGGCCGAACAGTTGCTTGGCGGCCAATGCGGGGTCTTCGGGATTGGCCAATGGCGGCAGCGGTTTCGGGTGCAGCGTGCCTTTGTCTTGCGCGATCGCGCTGGGCACCAGCGCGCCACCGCCGGAGGCGGCGAACGTGGACAGTAGAAACACGAATAGAATCGCGCGGCCATTCATGAGAGGCGATTCTATAGCGCTTTCGAGCGATGTGGATACCCCGTTCGCATATCGAAACGCGTCGAACGATGCCGGACGGCTTTGGCTGAATCCGTCGGACTTCAGTTCCGCGACCGCCAAGATTCAGGTCAGTCATAGCCCCGCGCCGTAGGTGCCCCGGTTGCCACCACGGGCTGTCGATCCGGGCTCGTGGCAAGGGCCGTTATCGCTTGCCGGCGGCTTTCCTGGCCGGAGAGCGCTTTGCGGCATTGCGCTTGCGGGTCGCCGCGGCCTTTTTCGCTGAGCGCGACCGATCGGCTGCGGGATGGGTGGCCGAAGCCTTACCGCCGCGTTTGCCACCGCGCTTCGATGAGACGTTCGTGGTCTTGCGGCCGCGGCCCGAGCCGCTCTTCTTGCCGCCGCCGCTCTCCTTGTTGACGGTCGCCCACGCCCGGCGCTCGGCTTCCTCCTTCTTCACCCCGCGCTTCTCGTATCCTTCCTCGATATGCTCGGCCTTGCGTTTTTGTTTGCCTGTATAGGCTGACTTGTCACCGCGCGGCATGATGATTCTCTGGGTTGCGTTTTGGCGGAATCGAAACGTCCGGCGGTTGCGAGGGTTCCTGGCAGTCGCGCTGCGGTGTCAGAGCCTTCCGCTTCTGATGGAATCAGAAGCGGAGCTCCCAGGTTCTAATCTGACGCGTTTTCTTCACGCGAACCGGTATCCACTTCGCTCGAAAACGCTATAGCCCCACCATCTTTTGGGGCTGAATGTGAAGCATCAGCTATCGACCTTTAGCGCGGCGATGAAGGCTTCCTGCGGAATATCGACCTTGCCGAACTGCCGCATCTTCTTCTTGCCTTCCTTCTGCTTCTCGAGAAGTTTTCTCTTGCGGCTGACATCGCCGCCGTAGCACTTCGCGGTGACGTCCTTACGCAATGCACGCACCGTCTCGCGCGCGATGACCTTGCCTCCGATTGCCGCCTGGATCGGAATCTGGAACATGTGCGGCGGGATCAGCTCTTTCATCTTCTCGACCATGGCGCGGCCGCGGCCTTCGGCGCGGGTGCGATGCACCAGCATGGACAGCGCATCGACCGGCTCGCCGTTGACGAGGATCTGCATCTTCACGAGATCGGCTGGCTTGTAATCGGTGAGGTGATAATCGAATGAGGCGTAGCCCTTGGAGACGGACTTGAGCCGGTCGTAAAAGTCGAACACGACTTCGTTGAGCGGCAGATCGTATTTCACCATCGCGCGCGCGCCGACGTAGGTGAGTTCTTTCTGCACGCCACGGCGATCCTGGCAAAGCTTCAGCACGCTGCCGAGATAATCGTCGGGCGTAAGGATGGTGGCCTCGATCCACGGCTCCTCGATCTCGGCGATCTTCACCACGTCCGGCATGTCGATCGGATTGTGGATCTCGATCTCGCCGCCGTCGGTCAGTTTCATCTTGTAGATGACGCTCGGGGCGGTCGCGATCAGGTTGAGATCGAACTCCCGGGAGAGCCGTTCCTGGATGATCTCAAGATGCAACAGGCCGAGGAAGCCGCAGCGAAAGCCGAAGCCGAGCGCGGCGGAGGTTTCCATTTCAAATGAGAAGCTGGCGTCGTTGAGACGCAGCTTGCCCATCGCGGCACGCAGCGTCTCGAAATCGTCGGCGTCCACCGGGAACAGGCCGCAGAATACCACGGGAATCGCCGGCTTGAAGCCGGGCAGCATCTCCGCCACCGGTCGACGGTCGTCGGTGATGGTGTCGCCGACGCGGGTGTCTGCGACTTCCTTGATGGCGGCTGTGATAAAGCCGATCTCGCCGGGGCCGAGTTCGTCGACCTGTTGCATTTTCGGCGTGAAGAAGCCCACGCGCTCGACATCGTAAGCCGCGTTAGTGCCCATCATGCGGATGCGGCTGCCCTTCTTGAGCACGCCGTCGATGATGCGGATCAGCACGACGACGCCGAGATAGACGTCGTACCAGCTATCGACCAGGAGCGCTTTCAGCGTGGCGTCGCGGTCGCCTTTCGGCGGCGGCAGCCGGGTGACGATGGCCTCCAGGACATCGGGCACGCCAAGGCCGGTTTTGGCCGAGATCATCACCGCGTCCGAGGCGTCGATTCCAATCACGTCCTCGATCTGTTGCTTCACCTTATCGGGCTCGGCCGCAGGCAGATCAACCTTGTTGAGGACGGGCACGATCTCGTGGTTGTTGTCGAGCGCCTGATAGACGTTGGCGAGCGTTTGCGCCTCCACGCCCTGGCTCGCATCCACCACCAGTAGCGAACCTTCACAAGCAGCGAGTGAACGCGAAACCTCGTAAGCGAAGTCGACGTGTCCGGGCGTATCCATCAGGTTGAAGACATAATCCTTGCCGTCTCTGGCGCGGTATTTCAGGCGCACCGTTTGCGCCTTGATGGTGATGCCGCGCTCGCGCTCGATGTCCATCGAATCGAGCACCTGCTCCTTGCCCGCCATCTCTCGATCGGTCAGGCCGCCGGTTATCTGGATCAGGCGGTCAGCCAGCGTCGACTTGCCATGATCGATATGGGCGACGATGGAAAAGTTGCGGATGCTTGCAGTGGGGGGCGTGCCCTGCTTTTGAAGCTCGTCAGACATTACGGCAACCTCTAGAGCCTTTCCGCTTCTGATGGAAACAGAAGCGGGGCTCCTTGATTGTGATTTGATGCGTTTTCGAACCGGCGCAAACTTCGCTCGAAAAACGCTGCAATTGCTGCAGGAACTGCAAACCGGCGGCACTGGTCGTCATGGGGCGCGGGATAGCACCCGCCCGAACGGCGGGCAAGCAAGCGTCAACCTCGGGAAACGCTTTCTGACGACTGTCTTAAGGGCAAGAGTGAGAAGACGATCACTCGTCCTCGTTGAATTTATTGCCGACGAGCTCTGTGATCGCGTCGACCGCCGCTTTCGCCTCAGGACCAGTTGCCGAAACGATGATCGTCGTTCCGATTCCCGCGGACAGCATCATCAATCCCATGATCGAATTGCCTCCGACCGTCTCGCCATTGCGCGTTACGCTAACGTCGGCGTCGAAGCGTTCGACCAGATGTACGAATTTCGCGGACGCCCTCGCATGAAGGCCGCGCTTGTTGATGATCGAAATTTCGCAGGAGACCGTTCCGGTAGGAGATGCCTCGCTCACCGTCGGTGGGGGACCCGAGGAGGCTGCGTCGTCAGGCTGCCCGGTCATTTCCCGGCGAGTACCCGGCTGGCGATCGTCACGTATTTGCGTCCGGCTTCCTGCGCCGCCGCGATGGCTTCCGGCAACGGGAGATCGTTGCGCACCTTGGCAAGCTTCACGAGCATGGGAAGGTTGATGCCTGCGAGCACCTCGACCTTGGGCCGGCTCATGCAAGAGATCGCGAGGTTTGAAGGCGTACCGCCGAACATGTCGGTGAGAATGGCAACCCCGTTGCCGCTGTCGACGCGATTGACGGCTTCGATGATATCGCCCCGGCACAGATCGGCATCGTCCTCGGCGCCGATGGTGATGGCTTCGATTTGCTTTTGCGGGCCCATTACATGTTCGAGTGCCGCCTTGAACTCATCGGCAAGGCGCCCGTGGGTCACAAGTACCAGACCAATCATTGAAAACTCCTCGCGGGTGCTTTTGGTGCACCGCACGAACAGGCCACTTTGACCATCCAGAGCTCTCACGCAAGGGGGAGTGCTAGGTTTTTCCCTGAAAAGCGGGTCCGCTCTGAAAGCCGGGATGGTTTACTCCATGGCTGTAGTAGGACTTATATGGTTACCGGATTCCTCCGGACAATCGGTGGTGGAACGAGTGTCGCTGCAACCCGGAATAGTCGTCAGCGCGGCGATGGCTATCGGAAGTGGCGAAAAAGTAGCTGCAACCGGAATTCGGGCCAGATCGACCCCTAATATGGTGGTTTGCAGTGCTTTTGGCGGCGGCAAGCGCTCCGCGTCGGGCGCCTCGAGATCGATCACCAGGCCGACCTGCGCCTCCGCAACGAAAGCGCACCGGCGAATCCCGAACCCACGGATTTCTATCATTCCCTCAAGCTCAGGCGCGGGCCTGACGAGTAGCCCATCATGAAGCGGCGTCACGAAGAGGCGGTCATCGCCGACCAGCGTCGTTACGGGGAGCTGGCGGCTGCGGCCGGCGAGGATGAGGTCGAAGGCGAGACGAGACTTGCCGGCGCCGGAGGGGCCGCGGATCAGAACGGCGCGATCTCCCACCAGAACCGCGGAGCCATGGATCGTCGGTCCGGACGACGCGATCATGACGCGGGAAGCCGGACGATGAAACGCGCGCCGGCGATCCGGATGTCGCCATGGGCATCAGTCGGTCCGGGGCGGTTTTCAGCCCAGATCCGTCCGCGATGCGCTTCGATGATCTGTTTCGAAATCGAAAGGCCAAGCCCGGAGTTCTGACCGAAACCCTGGTCGGGTCGGTCGGTGTAGAAGCGTTCGAACACGCGCTCCAACGCGTCGGGGCGAATGCCGGGACCGTCGTCGTCCACGACGATCTCGATTTCGGATTTCAAGCGGCGACACACGATGCGCACACGGCCGCCGGGTTTCGAAAACGATTGAGCATTGGTCAGGAGGTTGGATATCACCTGCCCTAGTCGCAAGTCATGCCCCGGCACCGAGAAGGTGCGACTGCCTTCGAAGCGCACGTCGACACTGATGTCGCGGCCGAGTTTGGTTTCGTTCGCGACCGATATAAGCATGGTCAAAAGACGCTGGATATCGACGGGCGCCTCATCCTGCCGTTGTAGCTCGGCGTCGAGTTGGCTTGCGTCGGATATGTCGGAGATCAGTCGATCAAGCCGGCGGACATCGTGCTCGATGACTTCCAGTAGTCGGCTGCGGCTGGTGTCGGTCTTCGCGAGCGGCAGGGTCTCCACCGCGGAGCGCAGCGAGGTGAGGGGATTTTTCAGTTCATGGGAAACGTCGGCCGCGAAGGTCTCGATCGCCTCGATACGGTTGTAGAGCGCGTCGGTCATGTCGCGCAGCGCGCCGGATAGGTGACCGATTTCGTCGCGGCGGCGAGTGAAGTCGGGAATCTCGATGCGCGTCTTGATACGGCGTCGCACACGCTCCGCACTGTCTGCGAGCCGTCGTACCGGTCCGGCGATGGTGCTTGCGAGCAGCAGCGACAGCACGATCATGACGATCATGGCAACGCCGAATACTTTCAGGATTGCCAGCCGTTCCGCCATGACCATCTGGTCGATATCGTCGCCTTGCGTGGATAGCATCAGCGAGCCGAAAATGGTGGAGCGGGGGCGTTCGACCGGAACGGCGACCGAAACGATGATTTCGCCCCGATCGTTAATGCGCACCATGCTGGATTTCTCACCCTTTAACGACTGCGCAACCTCCTGATAGCCGTTGCCGTTTTCGGGACCGAGCTCACGATAGAGCGGAAGATCGCCGCGATTGAGCCAGGTGCGGATCGCGATCGTGGTGCGTTCTATGAAACCCGGCTTGACGGCGGTCGGGGGCGGCAGTTCGAAACGTATGACGTCGCCGCGGCGAAAGAGGCTGCGGCTGTCGAGAATCAATACTCCGTCGCGATCGTAGATGCGCGCCCGGGTCTTGGTCGGAGAGATCAGCCGCCGCAGCACGGGAGCGACCCGCTCAGGATTGATTGGAAAGTCCAGCCCTGAAATTTCGTCCGGTGCCCCATAGCTCTCGCCGGGCTTGAGATCGAGCAGGCGATCCGTATCGATTGTAATCGTGTTGGTCTCGACCGTGGCCGAGGCGGCAATGGCGCTGGCTATGATCTCGCCCTGTACCAGCAGACTTTGCGCGCGCGCATCGATCAGGCCGGCGCGGAATTGCGAGAGATAGAGAATGCTGGCGACCAGCGCGATCAGACCGGCGAGATTAAGCGATACGATGCGGCGGGTCAGGCTCGAAAAGCTGAGCGTGAAGAGAAACTGGCCTGCGCTCCTCAGCCAGCCAAGCGGCCGTTGCCAGGGCGGCGTCCGTTGGGCCTGATCGGCAAGACCTTCCGCCGCCAGGACTTGTGAGGTGTCCTCGGTCTCGGGATTCAAATCAGGCTGCGTTCGATCAAGCAAGGACTGAAACTGCCCGGTTGCACCAAATTCACTATTGCTGTCATTCCCGCGTAAACGCTTCGCGTTTGTCGCTGAAGATGCGGCTAGGACGACGACCGTTCGCATTCACACCGAAAGCAAACCGGACATGTCATTGAACATCCGGTTCGCGGGCCGCGCGCCCATAACGATGTTATCAGGTTTCCCTGAAGCGGTAACCCACGCCGTACAGGGTTTCGATCATTTCAAAGTCGTCGTCGACGACCTTGAACTTCTTGCGCAGCCGCTTGATGTGGCTGTCGATGGTGCGGTCATCGACGTAGACCTGATCATCGTAGGCGGCGTCCATCAGCGCGTTGCGACTTTTGACGACGCCGGGGCGTGTCGCCAGCGCTTGCAAAATAAGGAACTCCGTGACGGTCAGGGTGACGGGCTCGTTCTTCCAGGTGCAGGTGTGACGCTCCGGGTCCATGCGCAGCAGGCCACGGTCGAGCGCCTTTGCGTCGCTCTCCTTGGGTACGGCGGCAGGATCTTTCGGGCAGGCTCGGCGCAAAACCGCTTTGACGCGCTCGACCAGCAACCGTTGCGAGAACGGCTTGCGGATGAAATCGTCGGCACCCATCTTGAGGCCGAACAGTTCATCAATCTCTTCGTCTTTGGAGGTGAGGAAAATAACGGGCAGGTCAGATTTCTGACGCAGTCGTCGCAGTGTCTCCATTCCGTCCATGCGCGGCATCTTGATGTCGAGGATCGCAAGGTCCGGCTGGCTGGTGCGGAAGCCGTCGAGTGCCGACGCTCCATCGGTATAAGTCATTATGCGATAGCCTTCGGCTTCGAGCGCAATCGACACCGATGTGAGAATGTTGCGGTCGTCATCGACCAAAGCAATTGTGGGCATATGCCTGCTTTCCGAAGCGGGTGGCGAGAGGCGAACAATTCGACCGTCTGCCATTGGTGTGACCTTAAGAACGCAGTCAACGAGCAATGCAAGCGAGGCTGAAGTGTGACCGAAGCCCTGTAAACGCGCGAAAGGCCCTACCGTTCCCACTCTGTTCGGTTATCAGTTTAGCCTGAAAAGGTGGTTTTTCAAATTTGAGGACTTAAGCCATGCAGCCGACCGCCAATTTCACAGCCGCAAACCTGACCCGATCCCTGCTACGCCGCAGCCGGCAAGGCGCGCTTGCAACCTTAATGACCGGTAGCGGCGACCCCTATTGCTCTCTTGTGAATGTCGCAAGCCATTACGATGGTTCACCAATTCTTTTGATTTCACGCCTTGCTGTGCATACGAAAAATCTGCTCGCCGACCCTAGGGTGTCGCTGATGCTGGACGAGCGCGCAGCGGGCGACCCTCTGGAAGGCTCGCGAATCATGGTCGCGGGAACAGCCGAGGAGGCGGATGGGGAACTCAAGGCAATCCTGCGAAGGCGTTATCTGAACGTTCACCCCTCGGCGGAATCTTTCGCGGATTTCAATGATTTTTCGTTCTTCCGGATTCGGCTAACCGGAGTTCATTTGGTGGCCGGTTTCGGACGGATTGTTGATCTTAGGCCGGAAAAGATTCTGACCAGCCTTGAGGGCGCGGACGCGTTAGTCGCGGCCGAACAAGCTGCGATCGAACATATGAATGGCGATCATCGCGACGCCTTGAATCTTTATGCAACGCGGTTGCTCGGCGCGGAGACGGCCGACTGGCGCTGCACCGGCTGCGATCCCGACGGCTTGGACATGAGTGCAGACAAGCGTGATGCGTTGCGCCTTGATTTTCCGCGGCGGATCGTCGCGCCCGAGGAACTTCGCGGTGTCTTGAAGGAACTGGCGGAGAAGGCCCGCGCGTCAGCATAGCCTTGATCCGAATCCCCTTGGAGTAAGCCGGGATTGGCCAGAGAGTTTGGCCTTGATCGATGCCGGCTCTGGACGGCTATAATTTAGACATCGCTGCGGAAGCGCGATTGGTTATGATCGCGCCCTGCGATGCGGATTCGACGAGGAGGAATTTTCCGTGCCTGAGACAGGCGTGCGTAACGGCGCCTTCGGCGCCGAAAAGTTCGGCCTAAAAAATCTCAAGGCCGTGTACTGGAATTTTGGCGCGCCGCAGCTTTACGAGCATGCCCTACGTACAGGCGAAGCGATGCTGAATGCGGATGGCGCGTTATGCGCGGAGACCGGTATCTTCACCGGCCGAAGCCCCAAGGATAAATTCGTGGTCCGCGATGTGACCACCGATAAAAATATATGGTGGGCAGGCAACCAGTCGATGACGTCGGGGCAATTCGGCGCGTTGTATTCCGACTTTCTTGAGCACGCCGGGAACAAGACGCTGTTCGCACAGGACCTCTATGGCGGTGCCGATCCAAATTTCCGCATCAAGACCCGCGTTTTCACCGAGCTGGCCTGGCATTCGCTTTTTATTCGCACCCTATTGCGCCGGCCGGAGATATCGGAACTTACCAATTTCGTACCTGAACTGACCGTCATCGACCTGCCGAGCTTCCGCGCCGATCCCAAACGGCATGGCGTTCGCTCGGAGAACGTTGTGGCCATCGATTTCATCCGCAAGATCATTCTCATCGGCGGATCTCATTATGCCGGGGAGATGAAGAAAAGCATCTTCACCACGCTGAACTACCATCTGCCCGACAAGGGCGTGTTGCCGATGCACTGCTCGGCAAATGTCGGCCCCGGCGGTGACAGCGCGATCTTCTTCGGCCTCTCGGGAACGGGAAAGACCACGCTGTCCGCCGATCCCAAACGCACGCTGATCGGCGACGATGAGCACGGCTGGAGCAAGGACGGCATCTTCAATTTCGAGGGTGGCTGCTACGCCAAATGCATCAGGCTGTCGCAGGAGGCCGAACCCGAGATTTACGCCGCTTCGAATCGCTTCGGCGCAGTGCTTGAGAATGTCGTACACGACGAAGCCACGCGGGTACCCGATTTCAATGACGACTCGAAGACCGAGAACACCCGTTCGGCCTATCCGCTCGAATTCATTCCGAACGCGTCTTTAACAGGCTGTGCCGGCCAGCCTAAAAATCTGATCATGCTGGCCGCTGACGCCTTTGGCGTACTGCCGCCCATCGCCAGGCTGACGCCCGCGCAGGCAATGTATCATTTTCTTTCGGGTTACACCGCGAAAGTAGCGGGAACTGAGCGCGACCTCGGCAACGAGCCGCAGCCAGAATTCTCTACCTGCTTCGGCTCGCCGTTTCTGCCGCGCGACCCCAGCGTCTACGGCAATATGCTGCGCGCCTTGATCGCGAAGCACAAGGTCGATTGCTGGCTGGTGAACACCGGTTGGACCGGGGGCAAATACGGGACCGGGCGTCGCATGCCGATCAGGGTCACGCGCGCTCTGCTCGGCGCAGCGCTCGACGGCTCCTTGCGCGACGTCCAGTTTCACAATGACAAATATTTCGGGTTCGCAGTCCCAACCTCGGTACCAGGCGTCGAGCCGCATATCCTCGATCCGATCAAGACCTGGGCCGATAAGGTCGAGTTCGACAGGACCGCGCGCGCCCTGGTCGACATGTTCCGGAAGAATTTCGGTAGATTCGAGAACGACGTCGATGCCGAGGTCAAGGCCGCGGCTCCGGCGGCCAAGGAGGTGGCAGAGTAAGCCTGCACATCGATGTCTTGAAGAGTGGTTCGATGCTCGCCCATCCATTCTTCGATAGTTACGCCGCGCTACGGCATATCTAACTATCTCGGCACAGCCAAATATGAGGACGATTAAAAAATGATCGGCAGACGACGATTGCTGCGTGCGACGGGTGCGGGCCTGGCGGGGCTGGTCGTCATGGGCCGGGCTGGCCGAGCCCGGGCGGCCTCGGCATTGCATGAGAAGTTTGTCGACGAATTGAAAAGGCTGGAGAATGAAAGCGGCGGCGGGCGGCTGGGTGTCACGCTGCTCGATACCGGTACCGGCCAGCGCGTCGGCCAGCGGATGGACGAGCGGTTTCCAATGTGCAGCACCTTCAAGGTGCTAGCATCGGGCGCCGTTCTTCAAGGGGTCGATGTCGGCAAGGAAAATCTCTCGCGGCGGATATATTTCAGTGAGACCGATCTCGTGGCCCATTCGCCGGAGACGCAGAAGCACGTCGGCCCGCACGGCATGACCGTCGCAGAACTATGCAAGGCCGCAATTACGCTCAGCGACAACACCGCGGGAAATCTGCTGCTCGCGAGCATTGGCGGCCCGCAGGGCCTGACAGCTTTTGTGCGGGGTCTGGGCGACGACATGACGCGTCTCGACCGCGCCGAGACGGCACTCAATGAAGCGCTGCCAGGCGATCCGCGCGATACCACGACGCCGAACGCGATGGCCTCCGATTTGCGGGCGTTGGTGTTGGACGGCATGCTGTCGGCGGAGTCGCGCGCTCAACTCGCGGGCTGGCTCGCCGCCAATACGACTGGCGGCAAGCGCCTGCGCGCCGGATTGCCGGCCGCGTGGCGCGTCGGCGACAAAACCGGGTCCGGCGAGCGGGGAACGGCGAATGATGTTGCTGTGATCTGGCCGCCGGATCGGGCGCCGTTTATTGTGACGGCCTATCTCACGGGCGCCACCGCCTCGGCGGATCGGCAAAACGCTGTCATCGCGGCCGTCGGACGCGCGGTCACGATCGCATTTGCATGATGTCCGCAAGGCTCCGGCGCGTGTTCAGCTTCTGTCCGACTCTAGCGTATTATTCGGAGTCGGGCGGTCGGTGATCTGCTGCCCGAACAGGCTCGCGATCAATTCCACCGCAACCCGCGCGGTCCGCCCACGTTCGTCGAGAAACGGATTGAGCTCGACGATGTCGACCGAGCTGACCAGTCCGGAATCGTGTAGCAGCTCCATGATGAGATGCGCCTCGCGATAGGTCGCCCCTCCCGGAACGGTCGTGCCGACACCGGGCGCGATGCCGGGGTCCAGGACGTCGAGATCGAAGCTGACATGCAGCACGCCATTGCGCGCCCTGACCCGCTCGATGACGCGATGAATCAATACGGCCACGCCGAACTCATCGATCGCGCGCATGTCAGCGACCGCGATGCGACGGTCTTGCACCAGCTTCTTCTCGAGCGGGTCGATCGAATGGATGCCGAACAGGTTCAGATGCGCTGGTGAGATAGAGGCGCGGGGCTCGCCGCCGAGCAGGCCCTCAAGCCCGGGCTCGCCGCACGCAAAAGCGGCCGACATGCCGTGCATGTTCGCGGTCATGGTCGTCAGCGGTGTATTGTAATCGGCGTGAGCGTCGAGCCAAAGCACGAACAACTCGCGTCCCCGTTCATGCCAATAGCGCGCGACGCCGTTGATCGAACCCATCGATAGGCTGTGGTCGCCGCCAAGAAAGATCGGGATCGCGCCGGACGTCGTCAGATCATAAGCGCGCGGGCTGAGTGCGCGGATCCATGCCTGGATATCGCGATAGTTGTTGGCCCTCGCGGGAATTGGGTCGGTTGCCGGCACGACCTGAGCAATGGAGATGTCGCCATGATCCAGGAAATCGATGCCCAGGTTTTCCAGCACCGGCTTGATTCCCGCGGTCCGCAGTGCTGCTGGCCCCATCAAGGTGCCGCGTTGTGATGCGCCCATGTCGATGGGAATGCCGAGCAGCGCGACCCTTCGGCTACTACCTGTCATGTTCGTCATCGCACGAGCCTGCTGATTGCGGTGGTTAGCGGACGCGCGGCCTTGTCATAGTCCGCCCACGCCTTACTCTTTTTCAAGAGATATGGCGCGGTGCGGAGTGTGAAACGTTTAGGATCGAGACCGGCTTTCACCTGAGACCAGCTCAGCGGCATGGATACAGTGGCGCTGGGACGCGCGCGCGGCGACAGCGGCGCGACAGCCGTCGATTTGGTATCGTTGCGAAGATAATCGAGAAAGATTTTTCCCTCGCGCTGCTTTTTCGACATGTTGATGAGATATTTATCGGGTGCGTCAGCGGCCATTTGTTCGCAGACGGCTTGGGCGAACATCTTGGCTTGCTTCCAGTTCAATCCGTCTTCTTGCTTGATTGCAAGCGGCGTGACGACGTGCAGCCCCTTGCCGCCGGTGGTCTTGCAGAACGTTTCGAGCCCGAGCGCCTCGAGCCGCTGCTTCATGTCCTTGGCCGCAGCGATCACGTCGGGGAATGCGATGCCCGGCGCGGGATCGAGGTCGAATACCAGCCGTCCCGGCACCGTGTATTCGTTGGGCACGCAATTCCACGGATGCAATTCGATACCGCCGATCTGCGCCGCCGCCGCCAGCGCCTCGACGCGGTCGATCTGCAGATAAGGCTTTCGGTCGCCTGACACCTTCGCTTGCGTGACCAGATCCGAGAGACCCGGCATGGCGTGGCGCTGAAAGAACGTTTCGCCATCAATGCCATCTGGTGCGCGAACAATCGAACACGGCCGTCCGCGGATGTGGCCGATCATCCAGCCGCCCACGGCTTCCATGTAGGCGGCAAGATCGAGCTTGGTGACCGGCTGCCTGTCCCCCGCATCCGGCCATAGCGCTTTATCTGGATGCGAGATCACTACGCCCATCACCGTCGAGCGATCGCGCGCCGCA
The DNA here is from genome assembly GCA_963807355.1 of uncultured archaeon. Classification (GTDB taxonomy): domain Bacteria; phylum Pseudomonadota; class Alphaproteobacteria; order Rhizobiales; family Xanthobacteraceae; genus Nitrobacter. Next base: position 137,781 of record CAWEBX010000021.1, on the reverse strand, counting down.
GTCGTGCGAGGTTGCCGCGATCTGGTCGTGTCGGTGTTCGCTGCTGGTGTGACGCGCACGTTGGGCTGTGTTGTGTTGAGCTTTGTCTTGTCGAGTTCGTGCCTTGTTGAACCTTGGGGCGGCCGCACGAGCCGGCATTTCCGCCCTGACCTCGCGCGCCGGCTTGTCCGCGCGCAGCCCTTTGAAGGCTGCTTGCCGGACCATGCCGTCATCAGTCCAACCGGCGAATTCGATTTCGGCGACCAGTTCAGGTTTCAGCCAATGAACGTTGCGACCGCCGGCCGGCGCATTCTTGCCGGTGAAAGGACTTTTCGATGCGGCCGCGGCTTTCAATGCTGGCATGATGCGTTTCACGGTATCGCGGCCGTAGCCGGTGCCGACGATGCCGGTATAGACGAGGTGGTCGCCGTTATAGACGCCCGCCATTAGCGAGCGGAACTTGCCGCCTGTTGTCTTCCATCCACCGATCACGACCTCATGGCCGGGACGGCTCTTGGTTTTGACCCAGTTACCGCCGCGGCCGGCGCGATAGGGCGCCTCGCTGCGTTTGGAGATGATGCCTTCGAGGCCGGATTCGCGCGCCGTTGCGAGCATCTGTTCGCCGTTCACGTCAAAATGCTCCACGTAGCGGATCGGTGCGCGGTCGGATATTGCAGAGCGCCCGAGCAGCTTGCGAAGCCGGTCCTTGCGCGTCAGCAGCGGCAGCGGGCGCAGATCCTCGCCTTCGGCAAACGGAAGGTCGAAAGCAAAGTACACCAGCGCATCCGTCTTGCCTTCGGATAGCGCGGCCTGCATCGCCGAGAAATCCGGATCGCCCTTTGCGTTGAGCGCGACGATCTCGCCGTCGAGGATGGCGTCGGGCAGTTTCGCGGCCGCCTTTGCGATGGCTGGAAACTTGTCGGTCCAGTCGAGGCCTTTGCGGGTTCTCAGCGTCACGTCACCGTTCTCGATCCGTATCTGGATGCGATAGCCGTCGAACTTGATTTCATGCACCCAGCCCTCCGCCGATGGCGGGCGCGTTGCCGTTTCGCAAAGCTGAAGTCCGGCAAAGTCCGGCATCCCGCCCTTGATCGCGCGAGCCTTGGCAATTTGTACTCGGGCTTTCTTCGGCGCCTTCTTGCCGGTCGACGCGGGCTTTGCGCTCGGCTTTGCCGACCGTTTCGATTCCCTGGCGCGCGCCTCCGCGGCAGCGCCCTTGTTCGAATCCCAAACCGCGTCAGAGCCGGCGATCCGCCTGGTCATCATGAAAGGCTCCGGCGCCTTGCCCTTGCCTTTGGCGATCTGTTCGAGGGTCCGACCCGATGCGACCGACCGGTCCTTTTCCAGCACATCCTCGCCCCCGCCCGGCTTTGCGTAGTCGTCGCGGTGTTTGATCAGCAGCCAGTTGGTGCGCTTTCCGCCGCTGCGGTCGTGCTTCATGCGCACCAGCACCCATTCGCCTTGGAGCTTCTCGCCCATCAGCGCGAATTTAAGGTCGCCCTTCGCGAGGCCCTTCGCCGGATCTTCGGCGTACCAGTAGCCGCGATCCCAGATTTCCACCGTGCCGCCGCCATATTGGCCTTTCGGGATGGTGCCTTCGAAGTCGCCGTAGTCGAGCGGGTGATCCTCCACCTCGACTGCCAGCCGCTTCTCGCCGGGGTCGAGCGAGGGGCCTCGCGTCACAGCCCAGGATTTGAACACCCCGTCGTACTCAAGGCGGAGATCGTAATGCAGCCGGGTGGCATCGTGCTTCTGGATCACGAACCGCAGTTGCCTAGCGGGCACGACGCGCGCCGCGCCGCTCGGCTCGGCGGTTTTTGAGAAGTCACGCTTGTCGCGATAGGTACGCAGTTTTCGCGAGGCCACGGCGTCGGTTCCAATCAGAGCGTTTTCGAGCGAAATGGATACCGGTTCGCGTGAAGAAAACGCGTCAAATCAAAATCATGAAACGTCGCTTCTGATTCCGTCAGAAGCGGAAGGGTTCCAAGTATCACATCGCTCCAACGTCCTGTCCGGTGCGCGAGTGCCTTAAGATCACGTTCTTTTCCTTTTGACGCCTGCGCTTCTGCGTAGCGCGTCTTTCAAATCGATTGGTATGCCGTGCTTTTTCAAAAGGTCGGCGAACGCCTCGTCTGCCAGATCCTGGAGGTTCGCCATGCAGCTATGGCCAAGTTGCGTCAGCGCGGTCATGGTCTGGTCGTCGAAGGCGATCAGCTTGCGCATGTCCGCGCCCGGCTATCCGGCCTTGCGCTTTGCCGCGGGTGCCTTTTTTGCGGCGCGCGTCCTGGCTGGCCGCTTCGCAGTCTCGCGCTTCGGTTCCTTCGCGGCTTTCTTGCCTTCGATCGGAAACAACATTTCGCGCTGACCTTCGACCCGCTTCTTTGACCTCTTGCCCTTCGCGGGAGCGGCGGTTGTTTCTGTCCGCTCGGACCTGCCGCCCTTCAGGCTCTGCCGCAAGGCATCCATCAGGTTGATGACATTGCCTTCGGTCTTGACCTTGGCCTTTGCGATCGGGTGACCTGCCTTCTTCTGCTCGATCAGGTCCAGCAGCGCCGCTTCATAATGATCCTTAAAGGCGGTCGGCTCGAAGCGGCCGGACTTCTGCTCGACGATATGTTTGGCGAGATCGAGCATGTCCTTGGTGATCTTTACCTCCATGATGTCGTCGAAATAGTCCGATGCCTCGCGTACCTCGTAAGCGTAGCGCAGCAGCAGCCCGACCAACCCGTTGTCGCGCGCTTCAAGGGCAATGATGTGCTCGCGATTGGTCAGCACCACCCGAGCCAGCGCGACCTTGCCAGTCGCCTTGATGGTGTCGCGGATCACGGCATAGGCATCGTGTCCGACCTTGCCGTCCGGCACCAGATAATACGGCCTGACGATATAAAGATCGTCGATCTCTGCGCGCGGCACAAACCGGTCGATATCGATGGTGTGGGTGGATTCCAGCGCAATGTTGTCGAGTTCGTCCTTCGTGACTTCGAGATAGGTATCGGTATCGATCTTGTACCCCTTGACGATATCGTCGTTGTCGACCTCGTCGCCGGTTTCGGCATCGACCTTCTGATACTTGATGCGGTGCCCGGTCTTGCGATTGATCTGGTTGAAGCTGACCTTCTCGGACTTCGAGGTGGCCGGAAACAGGGCTACCGGGCAGGTCACGAGCGAAAGGCGCAAAAAGCCCTTCCAGTTAGCACGCGGGGCCATCGAAAACTCCATACGCAACGGGCTGAAAACTGAAGAAAGGGATTCAATATCACGAGCGGCTAAACGTTCCGAGTCGAAGGCGGCGCGTGCAGTCATCAGCGTCGTCGCGCAGTTCTTGTTATGTTCTTGTCAGGTCAGGCCGCTGGGATGGTCCTAATGTGCCTCGTCCCAATTATCGGCGGCGCGGGCGTCGACCTGCAATGGCACCGACAGCAATACCGCCGGGAATGGTGCATCCTGCATCACATGCTGCACGACCGGCAGCGTTGCCGCGACCTCCTCGTTCGGCACTTCAAAAATCAGTTCGTCATGGACCTGCAGAAGCATCCGTGCGGACAGCCTCTTCGCCGCGAGCGCATCGTCCATCCGCGCCATGGCGCGGCGGATGATGTCGGCAGCCGACCCCTGCAGACGCGCATTGATCGCGGCGCGCTCGTTGAAGGCGCGATGCGACGGGTTCGGCGACTTGATGTCGGGGTAATGGCATTTGCGGCCGAACAGGGTCGTGACATAGCCGTGCTCGCGGCAGAAATTGCGGGTCGCATCCATATAGGCGCGAATGCCGGGAAAGCGCTCGAAATACTTCTTGATATAGGCAGCTGCTTCTTCGCGGGAGATGCCGAGCTGATTGGCGAGGCCGAAAGCCGAGATGCCGTAGATGATGCCGAAGTTGATGGCCTTGGCCCGGCGGCGGATTTCGCCGGGCATTCCCTTTACGGGCACACCGAACATTTCCGATGCGGTCATGGCGTGGATGTCGAGGCCGTCGCGGAACGCCTGCTTCAGCACCGGGATATCAGCGATTTCCGCAAGCAGCCGCAGTTCGATTTGAGAGTAATCGGCTGACACCAGCTTGTGTCCGGGGGCCGCGATGAAGGCACGGCGAATCTTTCGTCCCTCCTCGTTGCGCACCGGGATGTTCTGCAGGTTCGGCTCGTTCGACGACAATCGGCCGGTGGTGGTGGCGGCGAGCGCATAGGTCGTGTGCACGCGCTTGGTCTGGGGATGAACGTATTCGGGCAGTGCGTCGGTATAGGTGGATTTCAGTTTGGAAACCTGTCGCCAGTCAAGGATCTTGCGCGGGAAGGCGTGGCCCTGCTCGGCGAGTTCATCGAGGATTTGCGCCGAGGTCGACCACGCGCCGGTCTTGGTCTTGCTGCCCCCGGCCAGGCCCATCTTGCCGAACATGATGTCGCCGATCTGCTTCGGACTGCCGACGTTGATCGGCTCGCCGGCAAGTTGCTGGATCTCGACTTCCAGCCGGGCCGCGGTCTGCGCGAATTCACCCGAGAGGCGCGACAGCACCTGCCGGTCGATGGTGATGCCGCGCCGCTCCATCCGCGCCAGCGTCGCGACCATCGGCCGCTCGAGCGTCTCGTACACCGCATTCATGCGCTCGGCGACCAGCTGTGGCTTTAAGACCTGCCACAGCCGCAAGGTGAGGTCGGCATGTTCCGCTGCGTAGCCCGTGGCGCGATCGATCGCCACCTGATCGAAGGCAAGCTTGTTCTTGCCGCTGCCGGTCAGTTCGCCATAACTCAGAGCGGTGTGCCCGAGCCAGCGTTGTGCCAGCGATTGAAGATCGTGGGAGCCCCGCCCGGCATCGAGCGCGTAGGAGATAAGCTCGACGTCGTCCTGATTCTGCATGACGATGCCATGCTGCGCCAGCAGCACGGCACTGAACTTGACGTTGAGCCCGATCTTCAGGTGGCCGCTGGATTCAAGGATCGGCTTCAGATTCTCCAGCGCATCGCGGACCGCGATCTGACCGGGCGCAAGACCGGCGGCAAACAGGCCGGCTCCGTCGCCGGCCTGTTTGTGGCTGAGCGGGATGTAGCATGCATCGTTCGGCGCGAGAGCCAGAGTGAGGCCCGACAATTCGGCCTGCATGGGATCAATCGTCGGCGCCAAGGCTTCGAAGGCAAAGCTGCCGTTGTTATCGATGCGGGCGATCCAGTCCTGCAGCCGCTCTAGCGTGCGGATTGTTTCGTAGGTGTCGCGCTGGACCGGCAGCTTGCGCACCGCTTCAAGACGGGCGGCGGCAAGGGCCGCAGGCGTTTTGATCTCCGCGTCGCCCGTCGCCTTTGCCCTGCTGATCGGCGAGCTTTTCACGACGCTATCGCTGCTACCGAACAGATCGCCGGTGACGGCGGCTCCGGACGCCTTGAGCGCTGTCGAAGAGGCCCCGCTGGCGTTTTTTCTGTCCGGCTCGATCTCGGCCGCGTTAAGCTCGGAATAGTCCGCGACGCGTTTCGTCAGCGTAGTGAATTCCATCGCCTTCAGGAAGGCGATCAGCTTGCGGGCGTCGGGCTCCTGCACCGCGAGGTCGTCCAGCGGCACATCGAGCGCGACCTTATCGTCGAGCAATACGAGTTGCCGCGAGATGCGGGCCTTCTCGGCATTCCCGATCAGCGTCTCGCGCCGCTTCGGCTGCTTGATCTCAGTGGCGCGCGCCAGCAAGGTTTCGAGGTCGCCGTATTCGGTGATGAGTTGCGCGGCGGTCTTGACGCCGATGCCCGGCACGCCCGGCACATTGTCGACGCTGTCACCGGCTAAAGCCTGCACCTCGACCACCTTCTCCGGCGGCACGCCGAACTTTTCGATCACTTCGGGTATACCGAGACGGCGGTCCTTCATGGTGTCGTACATGGTGACGCAGTCGGTGACGAGCTGCATCAAGTCCTTGTCAGAGGATACGATGGTCGCGGTCGCACCACGCTCGCACGCCTGCCTCACATAGGTCGCGATTAGGTCGTCGGCTTCGAAGCCGATCTGTTCGAGGCAGGGCAGGTCGAATGCTTTTACCGCCTCGCGGATCAGCGCGAATTGCGGGATCAGGTCGTCGGGTGCGGGCGGCCGATGCGCCTTGTAGTCGGGATAGAGCTTGTTGCGGAACGTTACCTCGGACTTGTCGAAGATGATCGCGAGGTGTGTCGGCTTGTCGTCCTTCGGCATGTCGCGCAACAGCTTCCACAGCATATTGCAGAAGCCGAGCACCGCGTTGACCTGCAGCCCATCGGATTTGCGGTTCAACGGCGGCAGAGCGTGATAAGCACGGAAGATGTAGGATGAGCCGTCGACCAGAAAGACGTGCTGTCCCTGCATATTGGTCCCAGCTTCAGCTTTCGCCGCAGGAATCGTCGCGGGGATGGTGGCTGGGATCTCGGCTGCGTCGATCACGGCAGCGGGCTTGGCGGCGGGCTTTTTCGGCATGGCCGCAACTTAAGGAGTTTTCCCGCTAATGGCACCCCCGCAGCGTTCTCATGACCGACAAAATCGCAGGGGCTTCGGGCCTTGACCGGGCGACTGAGCCGGATTATTCGGCCGCCGCCTGAATCGCGGAGGCTCGTTTTTTCGGCGCGATCCAGAAGGCGTCAGGACGCTCGAACAGGAAGTTCGCCCGCGTGTTGCGGCAGGCCCACCAGATCAGCACCGCGCCGATCACGCCGGCGATGGTGACGATCAGAGAGATCAGGCCGACATCCTGGATCAAACCTGCTTTCAGCAGGATCGTGCGTGAGGCGGCCATCGGCAGGAAGAACGCGAGATAGATGACGATCGAGTGCTCGCCGCAATAGCGCACGGCGTTCAGCCAGCGCATTTTCGCAAGCAACGTGCCAACGGCGATGATGGCGTTGGCGCCGGCGAGACCGAGCGCGAGCGAAACGATCGGCCATTCGCTGAAGCCAGTACGGACCAGGCCGCCGTTGACAACAGCCCACAGCGCAAGCGCCGCCAGCGTCAATCCCGGATAAGCGCGGGCGCGGGCCGACCATGCGAATACGTAATTCGCGAACAGGTATCCGGAATAGATGTAGACGAAGCGAGCGGCGAATTCGTCGATAAGCGTCCAGCCGGTCGAGATGTGCGTCATCTCGAGCGCCGCCGCAGCGCCCCAGATCGCCCAAGGCGCGATCCGGCGCGTGGCCTTGATGACCACGAAGAAGACCGGCAGCAAATAGATAAACCACAGCGTGCCGAACGGGTCGATGAACGAGAGCAGATAGAGCCTGGCGACGCCGGGCCATCCGACGTCGGCCGCGAAGGCCGGCGCCTTGAAGCCGAACTGGATCGTGACCCACAGCACGTAGAAATAGGCGAAATGTACGACCTTGCGGTCGAGATAGGTGCGCCAGTCGCGATTGATGACGAGCGGCAGAAACAGGCCCGAAAGCAGGAAGAAGTCGGGCATCCGGAACGGTTTTGCGAATTCGACCACGAGGTGCATGAAGCCGGTCTGTCCGGCTGCGGCCTCAACGCCCAGCACCGAGTGCATCATCACCACCATGATGATGCAGATGCCCTTGGCATAGTCGACCCAGTCGACCCGTTCGTTTTTCTGCGCAGCTGTGCCGTTTCCGGTCATGGTTGTCTCTTTTCGGCGCGATGGGGCCTGTTTACAGGCGGATCGGTTGCGTTCTCCTTTCACCAATCAAATAATGTGCCGGTTTCCCGGGAAAGTGATCGGACAGAGGTATCGCCTGGCCGTTTGGCAAGTGGTGCGCTAGAGCCTTCCGCTTCTGATGGAATCAGAAGCGGGGCTCTATCATTCTGATCTGACGCGTTTTCTCCACGCGAACCGGTTATCCACTTCGCTCGAAAACGCTATAGGACGGTCTTCCCGTTACCATGCCGTACGCGCGGACCTAATCCTTGACGGAAACATTCGCCAACCCGCTTCCGATCGACGCCGTGCTCGGCGAACTTGGACGCACACTTGCTGCGCACAACGCCGCGGTGCTGGTGGCGCCGCCGGGAGCTGGCAAGACGACGCGGGTGCCGCTGGCACTGCTCGACACGCCCTGGGTCGCCGGCAGGAAGATCGTCGTGCTGGAGCCACGCCGGATCGCGGCGCGCGCCAGCGCTGAACGAATGGCGCAGACGCTGGGCGAGCGCGCTGGCGAGACCGTGGGCTATCGCGTGCGTTTCGGCTCCAAGATCTCGCGCAGAACGCGTATCGAGGTCGTCACCGAAGGGATCTTCTCGCGGCAGATCCTCGACGATCCCGAACTGAACGGCGTTGCCGCGATCCTGTTCGACGAGTTTCATGAGCGCTCGCTCGATGCAGACCTCGGGCTCGCACTGGCGCGCGACGTCCAGACCGGACTGCGGGAGGATTTGCGGATTCTTGTGATGTCCGCGACCATCGACGGTGCGCGGATCGCAAAACGTCTTGGCTGCGCGCCGGTGATCGAAAGCGAGGGCCGCGCCTTCCCGATTGAAACGCGATATCTTGGCCGCAAGGTGGATACGCCGCTGGAGCGGCAGATGGCTGACGCGATCGCGACAGCGCTGCGCGCCGATGCAGGCTCCGTGCTGGCGTTCCTGCCGGGCGCGGCCGAAATCCGGCGCACGCAAAATATGCTCGCTGAACGGGTTCACGATGCATCCATTGAGATCGTGCCGCTGTTCGGCGCGCTCGACGCGGCGGTGCAGGATCGCGCCATCGCGCCCGCGCCGAGGGGGCGTCGCAAGGTGGTGCTGGCCACATCGATCGCCGAGACCTCGCTGACCATCGAGGGCGTCCGCATCGTGGTGGATTCCGGCATGGCGAGGGTGCCGCGCTTTGAGCCTGACATCGGCCTGACGCGGCTGGAAACCATGCGTGCCTCGCGCGCCGCAGTGGACCAGCGCCGGGGCCGCGCCGGCCGCACGGAGCCTGGTGTATGTTATCGGCTATGGGACGAGCCGCAGACCGCCTCGCTGTCCGCCTATACCCAGCCCGAGATCCTCTCAGCCGATCTGTCGTCGTTGGTGCTCGATCTCGCGCAATGGGGTGTGCACGATCCCGCCACACTGACGTTTCTCGATCCGCCGCCTGCTCCCGCGTTGAACGAGGCGCGAAGCCTGCTGCGCGAGCTTGGCGCGCTGGATGCCGATGGCCGCATCACCGACGAAGGAAAAAGTTTGCGCGCGTTGGCGCTGCCCCCACGGCTCGCGCGCATGATCGTGGGCGCGCACCGTCTCGGCGCAGGCCGGGAGGCTGCGGACATTGCGGCGGTGCTGACCGAGCGGGGTCTGGGCGGCGACAGCGTCGATCTCGATGCGAGGCTCGATAGCTTTCGCCGCGACCGCTCGCCACGCGCCGCCGGCGCGAGACAGCTTGCGGAACGTTGGGCGTCGCAGGTAGCGGTGCCTGTTACCCCTCCCGCCTCTGGTGGGGAGGGAGAAACCTTTCCTTCCAGCGGCGTGATGCTCGCTCTCGCGTTTCCCGACCGCGTGGCGCGCAATCGCGGCAACGGGTCGTTCGTGCTCGCCAACGGCCGTGGCGCGTCGGCCGATCAGGCCTCGGCGCTGGCGCGGTCGCCTTTTATCGCGGTTGCTGAACTGACCGGTACCGCCGCGAACGGCCGTATCTTGCTGGCTGCACCGATCGCGCAGGCGGAGATCGAATTGCGCTTCGCCGACCAGATCGAGACCGACGAGGAGATCTCATTCGATCGCGCGGCGATGAGTTTGCGGGCACGGCGGCGCAAGCGGCTGCATGCGATCACGCTTGCCGAAGCGCCGGTGGCGGTCGCGCCGTCGGTTACGACAGCGCGCATCCTCGCCGAAGGATTGATAGGAGCGGGTCTGGATCGCTTGCCATGGTCGAAGCCGCTCAAGCAATGGCGCGACCGGGTTATGTTCCTGCGCGCGGCGGAAGGCGAGGAGTGGCCGGACCTGTCCGATGCCGGGCTTGTGGCCACAACCGAAATGTGGCTGGCGCCCGCGCTGTTCGACAAGACCGCTTTGAAGGAATTTTCAGCCGGCGATCTGTCGGAAGCGCTGATGGCGTTGTTGCCTTGGAGTTTGCGCGCGCGGCTGGAGCGCGAGGCGCCGACCCATTTTGAGGCGCCGACTGGTACGATGCTCGCGATCGAGTACGAAGCCGAGCAGGGGCCGACCATCGCCGTCAGATTGCAGGAATTGTTCGGCCTGACGACGCATCCGTCGATCGCGCAAGGCAAGGTGCCGCTGGTTCTGGAATTGCTGTCTCCGGGGCATCGCCCGGTGCAGGTGACGCGCGACCTGCCGGGCTTCTGGCGCGGCAGCTATGCCGCCGTTCGTTCTGATCTGCGCGGGCGCTATCCCCGGCATCCCTGGCCGGACGATCCGGCGAATGCGCCGCCGACACGGCGGGTTAAGCCGCGTGGGACCTGAAGGGGCCGATTGAGCGGAGAACTCGTGCCATTGATGAGGCGTTGACGTGACGTCTCGCGCCGTGACCCACCTTGAGGCCCTTCATGGACATGCCTCTGCAGCCGACCTGGTCGGATATCGCGATCCGTCTCGCTCTGACAATGGTTGCGGGGGGCATCGTGGGGTTTGACCGGGGCGTGCAAGGGCATGCGGCCGGATTTCGCACCACCATTCTGGTCGGTCTTGCTGCTTCGATCGCCATGATCCAGGCGAACATCCTGCTATCGACCAGCGGCAAAACGGTTGAGTCCTTTGTCCAGATTGACGTCATGCGTTTGCCGCTCGGCATTTTGACCGGCGTGGGGTTCATCGGCGCCGGCACCATCTTCAAGAAGGGTGACCTCATCGCCGGCGTCACCACCGCGGCGACGCTGTGGCTGATGACCGTGATCGGGCTCGCGCTGGGTGGAGGCCAACTCGTGCTCGGCATGACTGCCACTGCACTGGCCGTCATGACTCTGGGGGCGCTCAAGTGGATCGACTATTTCATTCCCCGTGAACGCAGGACCCGGTTGATCGTCGCGGACGATACGCAGATGCGGGCGGTCATCGAACTGCCTGTGATGATCCAAGAAGTGGGCTACCAGGCTAGTTTTGCCGAAGCCAAGCGCCGCGATGACGGATGGATCGATTACTCATTCGACATCTCGTGGCGGCGCGCTGGGCGGTCCTCGTCACCGACCGAACTATTGATGCTGATCCACAGGCGCTATGCGGTCGTGGCATTCGCCTTGACGACGGAAGATGGTCGCTAGCGTCTTTCAACGCTCACGTGAAAGACTCTAGCTTTTTAACCTGACGTGTTTTCGTCACGCGAACCGGTACCACTTCGCTCGAAAACGCTATAGGTCTTCCCCGATTGGCCGCACAGCTCCGCGCGCGTGTTAACCCTTCGCTCATCCTTTTGGCACAAATAGCAGCTTCGCCATTGCTCGTAGCCGGCTGGTGGCGGTCGCGAGATCGCCGCGTCGTCATTTGTCAGTGAGTATGCGCCATGCGTAATCTGATAATTCTTGCCGCGCTTCTGATCGGTGCCGGCTCCTATATGGCGCAACTGGCTGACGAGATGACCACGTCCGCAGCCGCGCGGCCCACCACGTCGACGCATCCGACAGCGTTCGCCGCGCTTCAGGATAATGCCCAGGCCGGCATCCGCAGCATTAGCATTGCACGCGACGGCCGGGGCCACTTCCAGACAGAAGGCCGAAATCGACGGCCAGCGCATCGGCTTCATGGTCGACACCGGTGCCTCCGTCGTCGCGCTCAACGAAAGCTCGGCCGCGCGGCTCGGCGTGCGGCCCTCGCAGAACGACTACACGACCACGGTGACCACGGCCAATGGCAAGCTCAAGGCGGCGCGTACCCGGCTCGCCATGGTCGACATCGGCGGTCTCATCGTGCGCGATGTCGATGCCATGGTGCTGCCCGACGAAGCGCTGTCTGAAAATCTGCTTGGTTTATCTTTTTTATCCAAACTCAAGCGCTTCGAATTCGCGAACGGGCGGATGATGCTGGAACAATAATTCGTCGTCGGCGTCGGAGCTGATGCGTGTTGTTTGCCGTCGCGAATTATGCCGCAATTGCCGTTCACAGACCTGTAGCGTTTTCGAGCGAAGTGGGTACCGGTTCGCGTCAAGAAAACGCGTTAAAATAAAAGCTTGAGCCCGGCTTTGATGTCATCAAAGCCGGAATAGTTCTAGCTCCCGCATTCCAGCAGCAGTGGTATCGCCAGCGCTGCATTTCCTTATGTCATGTCCTTTCCTTGAGAGGCCCATCCGCATGTTTCCGAAGCCGAAACCCGTTCTGGCACCGAACACCTATGCCTACGAATCCGAGCCGATGGTGAAGGCGACCGGCTTTCGCGAATATGATGCGCGCTGGCTGTTCGGCAAGGAAATCAACTTGATGGGCATCCAGGCATTGGGCATGGGCCTTGGCACGCTGATCGGCGAACTCGGCCAGAAGAAGGAGATCGTCACCGGTCACGATTTCCGCAGCTATTCGTCCTCCATCAAGTACGCGCTGATCTCCGGCCTGTTGGCGTCGGGCTGCAAGGTTCACGATATAGGACTTTGCATGACGCCGATGGCATACTTCGCGCAGTTCGAACTCGACGTCCCCTGCGTCGCCATGGTGACGGCCTCGCATAACGACAACGGCTGGACCGGCGTCAAGATGGGCGCCAATCGGCCACTGACGTTTGGGCCAGACGAGATGACGAGGCTTAAGGAAATCGTGCTCGGCGCTGCCTTCGCCACCAGGGCGGGCGGCTCCTATGAGTTTCACGACAGTTTCCCGGCGCGCTACATCGCCGATCTGACGAAACGGCCGAAACTGAAGCGCAAGCTGAAGGTCGTGGTGGCCTGTGGCAACGGTACCGCCGGCGCCTTTGCGCCGCAGGTGATGGAGGCGATCGGCTGCGAGGTGATCCCGCTGGATACCGAGCTTGATCACACCTTTCCGAAGTACAATCCCAATCCCGAAGACATGAAGATGCTGCACGCCATCCGCGACGCGGTGCTTGAATACAAGGCCGACGTCGGTCTCGGCTTCGACGGTGACGGAGATCGCTGCGGCGTGGTCGACAACACCGGCGAGGAAATCTTCGCCGACAAGGTCGGCGTGATGCTGGCGCGCGACATGTCGGCGATCCACAAGGATGCGCATTTCGTGGTCGATGTGAAGTCGACAGGATTGTTTGTCACTGATCCGGTATTGCAGCAGCAGGGCGCGCGGACGACCTACTGGAAAACCGGCCACTCCTACATGAAGCGGCGCACCAATGAGCTCGGCGCGCTCGCCGGTTTCGAAAAATCCGGGCACTTCTTTTTCAACGCGCCGATGGGCCGCGGTTACGACGACGGACTGATCTCGGCGATCGCTGTGTGCGAGATGCTCGATCGCGCAGCTGGCAAATCGCTGGCAGATCTGAAGGACGCCTTGCCCAAAACCTGGTCCTCGCCGACCATGTCGCCGCATTGCGCCGACGAGGCCAAGTACGGCATCGTTGACAGCGTGGTGAAGCATTTCGAGGCGGCCAAGGCCAACGGCGACAAGATCGCCGGCCAGCCGATCCGCGATCTTGTCACCGTCAACGGCATCAGGGTGACGGCGCAGGATGGAAGCTGGGGGTTGGTGCGGGCGTCATCGAACAAGCCCGAGCTTGTTGTGGTGGTTGAAAGCCCGGTCTCCGAGCAGCGGATGCGCGATATGTTCGAGGTGATGGACAGCGTGCTGCGTACCCATCCCGAGGTCGGCGAATACAATCAGAAGATTTGAGGTCGTCCGTCATGCGAGCGAAGCGAAGCAATCCAGGCGGCAAAAAAAGAACTGGATTGCTTCGTCGCCAACGCTCCTCGCAATGACGTGGCAGAGCATTTCCGACGAAGGCCGTGCCGACTACACCGCGCTTGCCGCTGGTACCGGCAGCGCCGTTACCGATTTGATCTTCTCCATCGCGAATCGGGAGGTGACGTTCTTCAGCGCGACCGAACTAATCAGCTTCTTGTAAAAGAGGTCGTAGCTCGCCATGTCGGCGACCACGACGCGCAGCATGTAATCGACGTCGCCCGCCATGCGGTAGAGCTCCATCACCTCGGGCATCGCGCGGACCGCATTGGCGAAGGTTGTTAGCCACGCATCTGAGTGGTCGCTGCTTTCAACCGATACGAACACTGTTATGCCGAGCCCGATCTTGTTCTGATCGACCAGCGCCACGCGGCGCAGAATGATGTCGTCGGCTTCGAGCCGCTGGATACGCTTCCAGCAGGGCGTCGAGGACAAACCGACCCGGTCGCCGATCTCGGCCACCGACAGGGATGCGTCCTCCTGGAGCACGGTGAGAATCTTGCGGTCGATGGCGTCGAGGCGACGACCGGATTCAATGGTCTGAAGGGCGAGATCGCTCATGACTAGAACATTATTCCAATATTGAGGGTGTTCAAGCTCATATATAGAAAAATATTCCAATGCAAGTGTCGTCAGCGGGGATCGGCTCAGTTCGAACCGCCGTGCTCTAAAAAGGCTTCCACTTCAGCACGTTGCGGGCAGGCGAAGGCGCCGCCGAAGCGGGTGCATTTGATGGCGGCTGCGGCGGAGGCGAACCTGAGTGCGTCTTCAAGATCCTGATTCTCGGTCATGGCGAGAGCGAAAGCGCCATGGAAGACGTCTCCGGCGCCCAATGTGTCCACGGTGTGGACGGGGAAGGCGGCGGTCTGGCGGAGGCCGCCGCCATTCGGATCGAGCCACACTGTTCCTTGGGAGCCGCGTGTTCCGGCTAGGAAGGCTGGAGTGACCTTGGCGAGCTTCTGCAATGCCGCCGCGTCGTCGGCGATGTCGGCAGTGGCCTGAAGGGCTTCACTTGAGAAAATCAGATGTGAGGATGCAGTGAGCAGACCCTCGCGCATTGACATGGCGGAATCGACATCGATCACGACCGGGATGCCGCGGCGCCGCGCTTCAGCGCAAAGACCGGTGCAGAACGCCGCGCATCGACTTTCAGCAAGGATGGCGTCGCAATCGCTGAGCATCTTGTCAGCCTCGGGTAAACGCACTTTCCACAATTCGGGATCGCGGAAGGTGATGATGGTTCGCTCGCCGCCCGGATCGATCATGACGGTGGAGATCGGCGTCACCAGACCAGGCATGTGAACGATGTCCTGCATCGCGATGCCGAGCTCTGCCGCCTTGTCGAAGATGTAGCGGCTGGATGTTTCGCCGGCGTCCCCCATGGGGCCGCAAAACGCCACTCCGCCATCGAGCCGGGAAATGGCGACCGCCGCATTGAATGCGTTGCCGCCGGCGATTTCCTCGAAGCGCTCGGCGCCGATCTTCAAGCCGCGTTTCGGCAGGCCCTGCACGTGAAAGGTCAGGTCGCGCACTGGCATGCCGATACACAGGATGCGTGGCTTTTTCATCATGCGGAAATCCTTGCCAATGAGGAAGATCGGGACAAGCGGTTAAACCGGCAGGTTTTGCTCAGGTTCCGTCGGCCGGAATTCTGACAATGGTCTCGCCGAACCCTGTCCTGCGCCTGATAGCACCCAAGAATGCTTCGAGTTCTGTCGCATTGTATGCGAGCGCGGGTGCCACGCCCCAGACCGGGCGGGGCCATGCAAAGTCTCCTTTGCGACGCGCGATGATATGGACGTGAAGCTGGGGCACCTGATTGCCGAGCGCGGCCACGTTGAGCTTGTCGCAACCTGTGATGTCCTTGAGCACTTCTGACGCCTGACCGATCTCCGTCATCAGGTGTGCGCGGTCGTCGCGATCGAGGTCGATGATCTCGATCGCACCAGCCCGTCTTGGCACCAAAATAAGCCAGGGATAGCTGGCATCCTTGCTGAGCAGCAGACGGCTGAGCAGTAGGTCGCTGATGGAGACCGTGTCCTCCTCGAGCTGCGGATGAAGCGACCAGGCTTCGGACATCGTTCGCGGACACTTTTTGAGGACGGCCAATGCAAACTGGCGCGGCGATCCGTCGAGGTCAATGGTTCAGACGGCTCGTTTCGGGGTTGTCCTCGCTGCTTGCTTTCCTGGGCTTTTGGCCCCAAATAGGAGTTGGGAGATTGGCGGTGGACGAGCCACTCGCCAACCGGGTCAGATCCGGAAGGAAGCAGCCCTAACGAGGTCCGGATCGGGTCGCTCGTCAGTCTCCTACCTCTTTTGGGCGAACCATGTTTTTCGGAAATCTTGCCAGCGCCGGATCGGCGCGGTCCGAAGGTTCGCTTCGTTGTTCCGCAAGCCGGCTTCGAGAGAGAAAATTGCGGATCGCTCAATGACCGATGCTGGCCATCCCTCAACGCTCCCCGATGACGCCGCCGGTCAAACCGGCCTCGACCTCGGCGTGATGCCATCGGAAACGAGCGCGCAGTATCGGGTGCTGGCGCGCAAATACCGCCCGGCAAGTTTTGACGATCTCATCGGGCAGGAAGCGCTGGTGCGCACGGTGTCCAATGCGTTCGAAACGGGGCGGATTCCGCAGGCCTGGATCCTGACCGGCGTGCGCGGCGTGGGAAAAACCACCACCGCGCGTATTCTTGCCCGCGCACTGAACTACGAGCTTGCGGACGGCTCGGTGCAGGGACCGACGATCCGCATGCCGCAACTCGGCGTTCATTGTCGGGCCATTATGGAAAGCCGGCATATCGATGTGCTGGAGATGGACGCGGCCTCTCATACCGGCGTCGATGACGTCAGGCAGATCAACGACAGCGTGCGCTATGCGCCGTCGAGCGCACGGTACAAGGTCTATATCATCGACGAAGTTCACATGCTTTCGACGGCGGCCTTCAATGCGTTCCTGAAGACGCTGGAGGAGCCGCCGGAGCACGCGAAATTCGTGTTCGCGACCACCGAGATCCGGAAGGTTCCGGTGACGGTGCTGTCGCGCTGCCAGCGGTTTGATCTCCGACGTGTCGAAGCCGAGGTGCTGATGGCGCACCTCACCAATATCGCGGCGAAAGAGAACGTCGAGGTGGAGCCGGAGGCGCTCGGCATCGTGGCGAGGGCGGCCGAAGGCTCGGTGCGCGATTCCCTGTCGCTGTTCGATCAGGCCATCGCCCATGCGGCTGGCGTGGTTCGGGCCGATGCTGTACGGCAAATGCTGGGGCTTGCTGACCGTACGCGGGTCATCGATCTGTTCGAGGCACTGGCGCGAGGCGACATCGCGAGCGCATTCGGCGAGTTTCGTGACCAGTACGATACCGGCGCCGATCCGGTCGTGGTGCTCAGCGATCTGGCCGAGTTCGTCAACTTCGTAACCCGCGTCAAGATCGTTCCGGCGATCGCCGACAATGTCTCATTCGGGGAAACGGAGCGTCTGCGCGCTCGCGATTTTGCCGTGAAACTGTCGATGCGCGTGTTGTCGCGGATGTGGCAGATGCTGCTGAAAGGGATCGCAGAAGTTCAGGGCGCGACGCGGCCGGCGGCCGCGGCCGAGATGGTGCTGGTGCGCATCGCCTATGTCGCGGACCTTCCGCCGCCCGATGAGGCGATCCGGCTGCTGGATCGCAATGGCGGCGAATCGCCAGTTGTCCCGAACAACGCCGCGCCGCCCAGATCGAGCTCAGGATCGGTGTCATCCGCCCGATCGTCGGCTGCGCGTTCATTGTCGCCGCGCGCCACAGCAGAACCGGCTCGCCCGCAAGCCATCGCGCCGGTGGCCGATAGAGCGGATGCGAGTCCGGCGACGGCCATCGAAAGCTTTACCGAACTCGTGGCGCTCGCCGGCGAAAAACGCGATTTGATTATCAAGGCGGCGCTCGAGGCCGACATGCGGTTAGTCCGGATGGAGGACGACCGGCTTGAGATCGCGCTGGAGCGCAGTGCGGCGCGCACGCTGGTGAACGATCTTTCGCGCAAGCTGGAACAGTGGACAGGCCGGCGCTGGACGGTGATCGTCTCCAACGAGCCGGGCCAGCCGACATTGCGCTCCCAGGCGTTGCTGCAAAAAAACGAGCGGGAGCGCGCCGCTGAGGCCGATCCGCGCGTGCAGGATGTGCTGGCGCGTTTTCCCGGCGCCAAAGTGGTCGAGGTGCGCAAGTTCGCTTTGTCGTCGCCGGATTCCGATGCCGCTCCTGACGAGCCGGCCGACGATCTCGACAGCAACGATTAGGGCTTTTCCGCTTCTGGTACCAGGAAGCGGAAAGGCTCCAGCAAGAAAAGGAACTTTTTGATGGCTGATTTTCTCGGCATGATGAAGCAGGCGGCTCAATTCCAATCCAAGATGAAGGCGATGCAGGACGAGCTCGACCACATTGAGGTCGAGGGCACGTCCGGCGGTGGTCTTGTCACTGTGCGGATGACCGCCAAGATGGACGTCAAGGGGATCTCGATCGATCCGTCTCTAATTAAGCCAGACGAACGTGAAATTCTCGAAGATCTTGTCGTGACCGCGCTTGGCGATGCGCGCCGTAAAGCGGAGGTCGCAATGCAGGAGAAGATGCAGGCATTGACCGGCGGGCTTGGTCTGCCGCCCGGCCTGGGGTTCTCGTGATCGGTAGCACGATGCGAATGTTGGAATCGGGCCACTCAGGTGCGCGTGAAGAAGACGCGTCAGATCAATCATAGAGCCATGCTTCTGATTCTGTCAGAAGTGAAAAAGGCGCTAGTGTCCTTCGAATCGAAATTCGCGAAGGGGCGCAGTGCACTTTGGCGAATTTCGGATTCGGAAACCCTAAGAGATGCCGACCGCCGTCACCGGACCTGAGATCGATCGTTTGATCCAGTTGCTTGCGCGGCTGCCGGGGCTTGGCCCGCGCTCGGCGCGGCGGGCGGCGCTGCATCTGATCAAGAAACGCGAGGCGTTGATGACGCCTCTGGCAGGCGCGCTGCAGGTTGCAATCGACAGGATCCGGGTCTGCGAAACCTGCGGTAACATCGACACCCGCAGCCCCTGCACGGTATGCACGGATGCCCGGCGCGATCCGTCTATCATCGTCGTGGTTGCCGATGTGGCGGACCTCTGGGCGCTGGAGCGCGCCGGCGCCACCAACGGATTCTATCACGTGCTGGGAGCGACGCTTTCACCGCTCGATGGCGTCGGTCCACAGGACCTGACGATCGATGCGCTGGTGTCGCGGGCGCATGATCCGCGTGTAGCGGAAATCGTCCTGGCGCTGAACGCGACCGTCGACGGCCAAACCACCGCGCATTACATCACCGACCTGCTTGGCGACGCCAACGTGAAGGTCACGCGGCTCGCCCACGGCGTTCCAGTGGGGGGTGAACTCGATTATCTCGATGAAGGGACGCTGTCGGCCGCGATGCGACAGCGCACGCTATTTTAGCTGGTGGTGTCGGCCCGGCGCGGGCATGGACATCATGCGCTCACGACTTGTTCTTGCGTTCGCGTAACTCGGTGAACACGTCGGCTCCGCTGGCTCCCTTCATGTGCACTCCGGCCGCCACCGCAGGATCGTCGGCGCGCAGGAATACGTTGGCCTTCTTCTCCTCGCCCATCAGGGTCGGCACCGTCGGCTTGCCCTCGGCCCGCAGCCTGTTGACCTCCTCGGCGCGGGCCTTGAGAACCGGATTATTCGGCTCGATGGTCAGCGCGAATTTCACGTTTGATGCGGTGTATTCGTGGCCGCAATAGAGCCGGAAATCGTCGGGCAGCGCGCGCAGCTTCAAAAGCGAGTCCCACATCATTGGATAGGTGCCCTCGAAAACCCGGCCGCAGCCGATCGAGAACAGGGTATCGGCGGCGAAGACCACCTTCTCGTCGTCGAACACGTAACTGACGTGGTCTAGCGTGTGACCGGGCGTTTCCAGCACGCGTCCCAGCAGCGTTCCGACCTTGACGATGTCGCCCTGGCCAACTCGCAGATCGACGTTGGCGATTCCGGCGCCCCTGTCATGCGGTGCCACCACCCGGCAGTTGTATTTCTGTTTCAGTTTCGTGATGCCGCCGACATGATCGCTGTGATGATGGGTGACCAGAATATCGGTCAGCATCCAGCCCTCGCGATCCAGCGCCTGGATGATCGGTTCGGCGTCCGGCGCGTCGATCGCGGCGGTCGCATCAGTTGCGGGGTCGTGAATCAGCGCGCCGAAATTATCGGTGAGGCAGGTGAACAGGCGGATGTCGGCGGTCATGTCGTCTCCGTAGAGTCCGAGAGGTCGACGCGAGTGTCCCGGCCGCGAAGGTCGTTCGTCGGACTTGTGGGGAAAATGACGCGAACTCCGGGAAAGCCAGACTAGAACTATTCCGGCTTTGAGGGGATCGAGCCGCTCGAGCTTTTGTTTTGACACGTTATCTTGATCTTGCGGGATCCGTAGACATCCTCAGGTCGATCCCGAAGACATGCTCGCTCGGAAACGCTATAGCATAGGCAATTGCGTGGCGAAACAAGCCGTTAACGGCAGTTTACGATTGCACAAATCGGCAGGGCGGGGGTGCCCGGCCTGCCGGCAACATGGTAGATGTGGACATGGCGATCGACGTCATCGACCTTCGTGATTTCTACGCGCAACGTCTCGGCATGGTGGCCCGGCGGCTGATCAATCGCGCCATTCATGCACACTGGCCGAGTTTGGAGGGGCAGTGCGTGGTCGGCCTTGGCTATCCCACTCCTTACCTCGGTCTGTTCCGCGAGGAGTGCGAGCGCTGTATCGCCTTGATGCCGGCGGCCCAGGGCGTCTTGAAATGGCCGACGGCGCGGCCGGCGCTGGCGACCCTGGTCGATGAATTTTCGTTACCGCTGCAGGACGCGGTCGCAGACCGGATCTTGCTGGTTCATGCGCTGGAAGTGTCGGACGATCCGGAAAGTCTCCTGCGCGAGGTGTGGCGAATTCTTTCGCCGTCTGGCCGAATGATGGTGATCGTTCCCAATCGCCGGGGTATCTGGACCCGTACCGATACAACGCCGTTCGGCCACGGTCAGCCTTATTCGCGCTCGCAGATCACTCAACTGCTGCGGCAGACATGGTTCACGCCGTCCGCCTGGGGCGAGGCGCTATTCGTCCCGCCGATCAATGGCGGCTGGTTCCTGCGCTCCGCCGCGGCGTGGGAGCGCATCGGCGCGGCACTGTCGCTGCCGTTTGCCGGCGTTCACATCGTTGAGGCGACCAAGCAAGTTTACCGACCCATTGCCGCGAAACGGGAGCACAGCCGGCTGATCACGGTGTTGCAGCCAACGCTCGCGCCGTCCTCGTGTAACGCCGAGGAGTGATATATCCGATCGTGATCCGAGTGGTTCACCCGCCCAGAAGAGGTGAGGTGAGTCGCTATTCGTTTCCGGGATTGAAGTCCTCGCTCGGAGCCGGCGGCTGCACCATGCCGTCCGGACGCGGGCCATGCGGACGTCGGCGACGGCGTGGCGGGAAGCGGTCGCTGCGCTCGCCGCCCTGATGGCCGTTGCCTTCGAACCGGCCGCCATTCACCTGCGGCTGAGATCCCGTAATGAACGACGGGAGGCGATCGACGCCGCCATTGTCGGCAGGCTCCATCGCCGGCCGCGGCTGACGGTATTCTCGGGGCTGCTGCTGATCGCGCTGGTAGGGCTGCGCCTCGCGCTGATGATTGTCACGCGGTTGCTGAACCGGAACGAAGCCGGGCTCCGCTCCAAAATTCGAGTAGTTTTCGCTGTCGTCGTCACCTGCTTCATCCGTGACATCGACGTCGGTTCGCGGCTGTTGCTGCGGCTGGCTTTGGCGAAACTGTTCCTGCGCTGCGGCGATCAGGCGGAAATAATGCTCCGCATGTTGATAGTAGTTTTCGGCGGCCACGGGATCGCCGGATGAGCGAGCGTCGCGGGCGAGTTGGACGTATTTTTCGGCGACGTGAGAGGCGGTGCCGCGGATCTTGATGTCGGGGCCGTTGGATTCGAAAACCCGTGTCATCGGGTTCTGGCCGCGCCGGTTGTTATTGTTATTATTATTATTATTGTTGTTCCGGTTACGCATCCGCTTGTTGTTATTCTGACCGTTTCTCATGTCCCGCCTTCAGTTATCAGCCTTGAAGTTCCAGCTTTGAAGTTTTCGCTTGGGTATTTGGGTATTGCCCTGTCGTTTTGGTGCGATTTCCCGCCCCTCGACGCGGCCTACGCAAAGCGCGTATCGGCCGCCACTCATCTCCATAGCAAAGACGCGTTCCCGGGTCGCCGGCAGGCGCATGGCGCCAGCACGGCCAGATCATTCAGCCAGAGACTTCAAACTCAGGTTTTCTCGCGTGAGTGTTCAAGCGCAGTATTCAGGCTTTCGTTCGCTTCGCGGTCGCAAGCGGCGCAGCTCTCGGCCATCGCGCTCGATATGACCTGCCTTTAGGAACCGTTCACTCGGGCCGGTTTTCGTCCGAGAACTCTAAGGCTCACCAGCAGCAAAGCTGCGGGGCCAACCCGGGACCGATGATTGTGCATGAAACGTAATCGCTCCCGAGGGATATTCCAAGTGGTTTTTTATGGCTCAATCGGGCTTTCTAAGGGCAATCTTGCGGGCCACGATGGCGCGGCCGATACCCGCGAGATCAACCCTTGCCGATTCCATGACCGCCAACCCCGCCGCGGTCGCCAGCCGGCTGACGGCGCTGTCCTGACCTTGCCCGATCTCCAACACCAGGAGGCCGTCGGTCGCCAGCAGCGACACCGCCTGCGGCGCGATCCGGCGATAGGCATCAAGCCCGTCGCGGCCGCCGTCCAGTGCGAGATGCGGATCGTGGTCGCGTACCTCCGGCGACAGCATCGCGATGTCGGCCGATGGGATGTAGGGCGGGTTCGAGACAATCAGGTCGAATGGGCCGGACAGACCATCCCCATAATCGCGGACCAGGAATTGCGCGCGCGTCGTGAGGCCGACGCCTTGCGCATTGGTTCTGGCCGTGTCGAGTGCCGCGGCGCTCAGGTCGGTCCCGACGCCGGTGGCAGCCGGCAGTTCGGTCAGCAATGCGAGCAGGATCGCACCGCTGCCGGTGCCAAGGTCCGCGATGCGGAGCGCAGCTTGGATCCGGCCTTCAGCGCGGAGAACGTCGAGCGCGGCCTCGACCACGGTTTCAGTGTCGGCCCGAGGTACCAGCGTGTCCGCCGACAACTTCAGCGGTAGTCCCCAGAACTCCTTTGTTCCAAGAATGCGCGCCAGGGGCTCGCCCGCAAGCCGACGTTGCGCAAAAGCATCGAGGCGCGCCGCGTCATCCTCGTTGAGTCTCCGCAAGCCTTGCGCGATCAGTCCAGTAAGATCGAGGCCCAGCACTTCGCCGGTGAGTGTGCGGGCTTCGAGCGCGGCACTGTCGATTCCCGCGGCCGCCAAGCGTGCCGCCAGCATCCGCCGCGCGGACTCTATCGTTTCAATGGCAAACGAAGCGGTCATGTGATCGCTTTTTCCCTCTCCCGCCAGGGAAGACGGAAAGAAAGACGCCGCGTGGGAATGTTCACCGGCCACCTTCGGCTGCCAGCTGCGCGGCCTGATGCTCTGTGGTCAACGCATCGATCAATTCGTGCAGCGCGTCGCCGGCGATCACCTGCGGCAGCTTGTAAAGCGTCAGGTTGATGCGGTGGTCCGTGACGCGGCCTTGCGGAAAATTGTAGGTGCGGATGCGCTCGGAACGATCGCCCGATCCAACTTGATCCTTGCGGTCGGCCGAGCGCGCGGCATTGATGCGCTGCCGCTCGGCGTCGTAGATGCGGGAACGCAGGATATTCATCGCCGACGCGCGGTTTTTGTGCTGTGAACGGCTGTCCTGCATGTTGACGACGATGCCAGTCGGGATGTGGGTGATGCGGATCGCCAATTCCGTCTTGTTGACGTGCTGGCCGCCTGCGCCCTGCGCGCGCATGGTCTCGATGCGCAGATCATCGGGCTTGATCTCCACATCGACCTCTTCGGCTTCCGGCAACACCGCCACGGTGGCCGCTGAGGTATGGACGCGTCCCTGCGCTTCGGTATCCGGCACGCGCTGCACACGATGCACGCCGGATTCGAACTTCATCTTGGCGTAGGCGCCGCGTCCCTGCACCTGAGCGACGATCTCCTTGTAGCCGCCCATGGTGCCCTCGCTTGCAGAGATCACCTCCACCTTCCATCCCAGCAGGGCTGCGAAGCGCTCGTACATCCGAAACAGATCTCCAGCGAACAATGAGGCCTCGTCGCCGCCGGTGCCAGCCCGGACTTCGAGCATGACGTTGCGTTCGTCCATCGCGTCCTTTGGCAGCAGTGCTACTCGGATACTCTGCATAAGTTCGTTGTTGCGCGCCTCCAGCGCGGGGCGCTCGGCCTCCGCCATCGCACGCATCTCAGCGTCCGTGGCGGGATCGGCGATCATCGCGTCGATTCCTGCAATCTCGGTCGTGACAGCGCGCCAGTTCCTGACGGCATCCACGATGGGATTGAGTTCCGCCAATTCGCGCGTCATCTGGACGTATCTGTCAGCACTGACCTGGCTCAGCAGCTCGTTTTCGAGCGCGGCGTGGCGAACCAGCAGGAGGTCGAGTTTGGCTTCGGGTAGCATTGTCAGAAGTGGCCTCTTTCCCTCTTCCCTTGCGGGAGAGGATGACGCGGACCACGTCCGTGCCGGGTGAGAAAGTTTTTGTAGTGACAGGGCAAATTCGCTTTTCCCGGGCCGATACAAAGCATCGGCGTGTTCTGTGATGGCGGCCATTGGCCGCCTATGCACGCTCTCCCGCGGGGAGGGAAAACGACGTTCCGGTTCGGGAGACGATCACCGAAAAAAAGGTCACAGCGACAGCCCCTCGGCGTCGGCGAAGTTCTTGAGCTTGTCGCGGATCGAAATGCTGCCGGAGGGTGCTTCGAGCAGCGGCATGATGGCCGCCTCCGCCTTTTTGGTATCGAGATCGAGTATCATGGCCTTGACGGGACCGTGCGCGGTGGCCGAGAGCGAGAGCGAACGGTAGCCGAGCGCGATCAGAGCCAGCGCGCCCAGCGGTTGCGATGCCATTTCCCCGCATAGCGAAGCGCTCTTCCCCGCGGCCCGGGCCTTGACCACGATGTCGTGCAGCGCACGCAGGATCGGGGAGGAGAGCGTGTCGAAGCGGTTCGACACCTTGCTGTTTCCGCGATCGACTGCAAACATGAATTGAAACAGGTCGTTCGATCCAACGGAGACGAAATCAGCTTTCGCAAGCAATTCGTCAAGCTGGTACAACAGCGCGGGGACTTCGACCATGGTGCCGACATCCACCCGTTCCGGCAGCGTGTGGCCATGCTGGCGAAGATAGGTAAGTTCGCGCTCGACGATGGCTTTGGCCTGATCGAATTCGGCAACTTCCGAGATCATCGGGAACATGATGCGCAACGCGCGACCGCCTCCGGCGCGCAGCAGCGCGCGAATTTGGCCGCGCAGCAGGCCGGGACGGTCGAGCCCGAGCCTGATCGCGCGCCAGCCTAGCGCAGGATTTTCCTCAACTGCGGCTTCCATATAGGGAAGCGCCTTGTCGCCGCCAATGTCGAGGGTGCGGAACGTCACCGGCTTGTCACCGGCGGCGTCCAGCACCGTGCGGTACAGTGCAAGCTGCTCGCTTGCGCGCGGCAGGCTCTGTCCGATCATGAATTGGAGTTCGGTCCGGAACAGTCCGATGCCAGAACAATTGGTGTCCTCGATATGCGGAAGGTCGATCACGAGGCCCGCATTGATCATGAGATCGATCGGTTCGCCGTCCTTGGTGACGCAGGGTTTGTCGCGCAGGGCGATGTACTGCGCCTGTCGCCGGGCGCGAAAACGCACGCGCTCCGCATAGGCCGACTTGATTTCCGCCGACGGCCGCAGGTAAATCGAACCAGAGGTGCCGTCGACGATGATGGCGTCGCCGGGATCGGCGATTCCGACCGCGTTCGGCACCTCGCCGACGGCGGGGATGCCCAGCGCGCGCGCGACGATGGCAACGTGTGAGGTCGCTGTGCCTTCTTCCAGCACCAGTCCGCGCACCCGCTTGCGGTCATAATCCAGCAGGGCTGCCGGTCCCATAGCGCGCGCGATCAGGATCGCGTTATCGGGGAGCTGCTCGCGGGAAGGCGCGTGATCTTGCCCGACCAGCTGTCGCATCAAACGGTGGCCGAGATCCTCGAGGTCATGAAGGCGATCACGCAGATAAGGGTCGGTCGAGCGCAACATTCGCGCGCGGGTGTCCGATTGCACACGCTCAACAGCGGCCTCGGCCGTCAAGCCGGTTGCAACCGCCTCCTGCAGCCTGTGCGACCAGCCATGGTCGTTGGCGAACATCCGGTAAGCCTCAAGCACCTCGCGATGCTCGCCGCCGTCAGCAACGTCGCCGCGCTCCAGCAGGTGGTCGAGATCGGCGCGCAGCTTGGAGAGCGCCGTATCCAGCCGCCGGATTTCCTTTGGCACATCGTCGGCGATGTAATTGGTGATGACGACGCGCGGTTCGTGCAGCACAACATGGCCCAGCGCGATACCGTCGGACAGGATCGCGCCAACCTGGTGGATCGTGTGGCGGGTGGCAGGCTCAAGGCCGGGCTGCGCGAGGGCAGCCAGTTCGCCGGAAGCGATCATCTCAGCGAGCACCATCGCCGTAGTCTGAAGCGCTTCGACCTCTTCCTCGACATAGGTGCGCTTGGCGCGATTCTGCACCACAAGCACGCCAAGCGTGTTGCCCGAGCGCAGGATCGGCACGCCGAGGAACGAATTGTAGATTTCTTCGCCGGTTTCAGGGTGGAACGAGAATGCCGGATGACTGCGTGCGTCCGACAGATTCAGTGGCGTCGCTTCGCTTGCGACCAGGCCGACGAGGCCTTCGTGCGCGGTCAGAACGGTGCGATGCACGGCATCGCGATTGAGGCCTTCAGTCGCGTAGAGTTCCAACGTGTTATCGACACGCAGCACATAGGTCGAGCATACTTCCGCCACCATATTGGCGGCGATCAGCACCACGACCTTGTCGAGACGCTCTTGCGCGCTGACCCGCTCCGCCATGACCTCGCGGAGCCGTCTCAACAAGACGCGGGGGCCGCTCGACGCGCTCCGCATATCCCGGTCCTTCCCCTGCGAGCTAGTTTTTGGATTAGCCTAAAAAAACGACATTCCGCGTCAGAAGCGTAGCGCGATTGTCTGAAGCCGTTGCCCCAGCCGCAACGGCCATGTCATTCGCCGTATAGCCAATCAACGTCCATTTTGCCAAGCAAAACGCCTGCCGTTGAGGAGCACAAGGTCTGAAAAACGGCAACGGCGTTCGCGCTACAATGGGCTTCGCCGGGGCCGCGCGCGCCGGCTCAGCCGAGGACGATGGAGGTGGCTGCAAGCGCGCGTCTCAGGTCTGATCGAGACCGTAGAGCGTATGCAGGGTCCGTACCGCGAGTTCGGTATAGGCGGTATCGATCAGCAACGAGAACTTGATCTCCGAGGTCGTGATGGCGCGGATATTGATACCCTTGTCGGACAGCGCCTTGAACGCCTGCGCCGCGACGCCGGCATGGCTACGCATGCCGGACCCGATTACCGAGATCTTCGCGACGTCGGTGGCGCTGTCGAGGCGCGCATAGCCGATCTTGTCCCTGGCGCCGGTGATGGTCTCCTTGGCGCGGGCATAGTCGGAGGCGGGCACCGTGAACGTCAGGTCGGTGGTCTTGCCATCCTCTGAGACGTTCTGGACGATCATGTCGACGTTGATATTGGCATCGGCAAGCGGGACAAAGATCGAGGCGGCGACGCCCGGCTTGTCCTCGATCTGGCGGACCGAGATCTGGGCCTCGTCCTTGGAGAAGGCTATCCCGGTAACGACGTGGCTTTCCATGATTTCCTCCTCGCCGCAGATCAGCGTACCCGGCGGCGTGCCATGGGGGTCGATGTCCTCCGGCTTGTCGAAACTGGAGCGGACGAAAATCGGCATGTTCTGGGTCATGCCGAGTTCCACGGAACGAACCTGAAGCACCTTGGCGCCCTGCGATGCCAGTTCCAGCATGTCCTCGAACGCGATCCTGTCGAGCCGGCGCGCTTTCGGGACCACCCGCGGATCGGTGGTATAGACGCCGTCGACATCGGTGTAGATGTCGCAGCGGTCGGCGCGGATGGCGGCGGCGATCGCCACCGCCGAGGTATCGGAGCCACCGCGGCCAAGCGTGGTGATCCGGCCGGTCTGCGGGCTGATTCCCTGAAAACCGGCGATCACGGCAACCTCTCTGCGCTCCGTGAAGCGGTTGACCAGTTCGCTGCCGTCGATTTCAAGAATGCGGGCCGAGGCGTGGGCGTCGCTGGTCTGAATTGGGATCTGCCATCCCTGCCATGAGCGTGCCTGAATGCCGAGCGCCTGTAGCGCGATCGCCAAAAGCCCCGAGGTGATCTGCTCGCCGGATGCCACCACGGCGTCGTATTCGCGCGCGTCGTGCATCGACGAAGCGTCCCTGCACCATGCCACCAGCTCGTTAGTTTTGCCCGACATCGCCGACACCACCACCGCGACGTCGTGGCCGGCATCGACCTCGCGTTTGACATGCCGCGCGACGTTGCGGATACGGTCGAGGTTGGCGACGGAGGTGCCGCCAAATTTCATCACAAGCCGGATCATGACGGGTGTGCGTTCCTAAGGCTCTCTACAAGAAGGCTCTGGATACAAGCCAACTCGATGAAGTGCGAAAAGCGGGGGCGCACGGGCGAGAAGGCGCGTATACATAACGGCGCGGATGCGGGCAGGCAACCCGGCTTTCGGTCGTCCTGCGGGCGGGCGGCCGCTCCAGGGAATGGCGTGAGGCAGGCCGATGGGCTGCCATATCAACGATTCTGCAACCGGACGAGACGATGTTGTATTCGAACAATGTGCACCGCACAGCCCGCCGGACCATGAAGACCGAGGTGACCCATATGCAGGTTTTGCACGAAACCCCATGTGGGGTCGGCGACTCGGCTGAGAGGATCAGAATCATCGCCGCCGCGGCCGGCGTTCCGCAATCCCATCACGTCGCCCAAGGAGCCGCCCGGCAATGATGATGCAAGCCGACCCTTCCGCGAATTCTTTAGCCACATCCGAAACGACCGTCGATCGCGCCGAGATCGAGAAGTTCTCAAAACTGTCGCAGGAGTGGTGGGATCCCACCGGCAAGATGGCGCCGCTGCACAGGATCAACCCGCTGCGGCTCCAGTTCATCCGCGACGCCGCCTGCCGCAAGTTCGAGCGCAGCGTCCGCAGCCTGAACTGTCTGGCGGACCTGCGGCTGCTTGATATCGGCTGCGGCGCGGGCCTTCTATGCGAGCCGTTCACGCGGCTCGGCGCGCAGGTGATCGGGGTCGATCCCTCCGCGTCCAATATCGCGGCGGCGAAGCTCCACGCCGAGAAAGCCCATCTGTCGATCGATTATCGCTGCACGACCGTGGAAGACATGGACGTACGAGAGCGCTTTGACATCATCCTCGCGATGGAGGTGGTGGAGCACGTCGCTAACGTCGGGCTGTTTCTGGATCGCTGCGCCGCGATGCTGAAGCCGGGCGGCATCATGGTGGCCTCCACCCTCAATCGCAACTGGAAGAGCTTTGCTCTGGGCATTGTCGCGGCCGAATATGTGCTGCGCTGGCTGCCGCGCGGTACTCATCAGTGGGACAAGTTCGTTACTCCGGACGAACTTGCGCGCCACCTCGAGCGCAACGGGCTCGGCATCACCGAGCAGTCCGGCGTGGTGTACAGCCCGTTCGCGGACAAGTGGAGCCTGTCATCCGACATGGACGTCAACTACATGGTGGTGGCGGAAGCGGTGGGGTAAGGCTTCCTCGGCCTTCACCACTTTCGGGAACGTGAAAGACATCTTCCATGTTCACCGTCGCCTCGCTCTGGATACCCTTCACCGTCACGGCAGCGTTCGGACAGGTCGCGCGTAACGCGATGCAGCGGTCGCTGACCAGTCCGCTCGGCACGTGGGGCGCGACCAACATCCGCTTCCTGTTCGGCTTTCCGTTCTCGCTGATCTTTTTCGCCATGGTGATCGGGTTCACCGGGGACCCAGTCCCATGGCCTGTCGTCGCCTTCTGGCTGTGGCTGTTGCTCGGCGCGCTCACCCAGATCGTCGGCACCGGCTTGATGCTGCTCGCGATGAACGGCAACTCGTTCGTGGTGACGATAGCGTATCTCAAGACCGAAGCGATCCAGACCGCGATCTTTGGATTTGTGTTTCTCGGCGATCATCTCACCTTGTTAAAGGTGGTCGCGATTCTGATCGCCACCGTGGGCGTCGTTATTACCGCGCTCCGTCCCGGCGGCGCCAAGGGTTTCGCCGATCTCAAGCCGACGGCGTTGGGGTTGGCCGCAGCCGCCTGTTTCGCCCTGTCCGCGGTCGGCTTTCGCGGTGCCATCATCGCCGTGCCGGGCGTGTCGTTCGTCACCGCGGCGTCCTACACGCTGGTGTTTGGGCTATTCGTGCAGACGGCGGTGCTGGCGGCGTATCTGTTGTTGCGCGCGCCCGACGTGCCGAAAAGAATTCTCGGCCTGTGGCGGCCGTCGCTGTTCGCGGGTTTTTTGGGCGCGTTCGCCTCGCAATTCTGGTTCCTGGCGTTCGCGCTCACCGCCGCCGCCAACGTTCGCACGCTGGCGCTGGTCGAGGTGCTGTTCGCGCAGGCGGTGTCATATTATTCGTTCAAGCAGCCGCTCTCGTTACATGAGTTCGGCGGTATCGTGTTGATCGCGATCGGCGTCGGGCTGCTGGTGGCAATGTAGATAAGCCGCGTCGCCCCTGGTGCCACGCAAAGCTAGTTCCGGTCGTCCCGCAGCACCGGCAGCGACCCGACCTCGACGCCTTCCTCGATCAGCGATCTCGCTTCCTCGGGCGAGGCCTCGCCGTAGATCGGACGATGCTCGATATCGCCGTAGTGCATTTTGCGAGCTTCGTTCGGAAACCGTGCGCCGACATTGTCGGCGTTCTTGACGAGATGATCATGCAATTGTTTGAGCTCGGCACGCAGCTCGCGCCCCTCGGCCATTGTTGCCGATGTGGATGAGTCCGCAGGCGCCGCCGATCCGCGCTTTTTGGTGCCGGCGATCCTCGGCGCCATGATCGCCTTCTCGACCTTCGCAGAGCCGCAGATCGCGCAGGTGACAAGCTTGCGCTTGACCTGTGAATCATAGGCCGACGAGCTCTGAAACCAGCTTTCGAAGGTATGGCCACCATCGCAACGCAGGTTGTAGCGGATCATGCCGAACCTCCTCGCTCGGGAGGCTCGTCTATCGTAAATGCGGGAGCGGCTGCGAGTCTCGGCGAGCGGCGCTTGGAGCCGGCGATCCTTGGCGCCATGATCGCCTTCTCGACATTCGCCGAGCCGCAGAGCGCGCAGGTGACGAGTTTGCGTTTGACCTGCGCGTCGTAGGACGAGGAGCTCTGAAACCAGCTCTCGAAAGTGTGGCCCCGCTCGCAGCGCAGGGTGTAGCGGATCATGCAGAGCCTCGCACAAGATGCAGATGGTCGCTTGCCGACTTATGGTCGACGAGGGAAAAGCGCCGCCCATGCTGTAATGAGGGTACGGCCTTGCGCGCGGTCGCGACGTTGGCCGGATCGATCGTAGCCAACACGATGCCGGGTTCGGTGCCGCTCGCTTCGGCCAACACTGTGCCCCACGGATCGACGATCAGCGAATGGCCGAACGTTTCGCGGTTGTTGTCGTGCATTCCCCCTTGGGCGGCGGCAAACACGAAGGAACCGTTCTCGATCGCGCGAGCGCGCAGCAGGGTGTGCCAATGCGCCTCGCCGGTCTTCCTGGTGAAGGCCGCTGGCACCGTGAGGAACGACGCGCCGGCTTCGGCCAGCGCGCGATACAGCGCAGGAAAACGGACGTCGTAGCAGATCGTCATGCCCAGCCTGCCCCAGGGCAGGTCCGTTATCACGGCAGTCTCGCCCGGCTGATAGTTGGCCGACTCCCGATAGCTTTCGCCGCCTCCGAGATCGATGTCGAACATGTGAATCTTGTCATAGCGCGCGAGGATGTCGCCGGACGGTCCGATCAGGAACGAGCGGTTGACGGCTTTCTCAGCCGTGAGCCGCAATGCGAGCGAGCCGACGTTGAGGTAAATTCTCAATTCGCGCGCAAGATCGCGATAACCGCTGAGCGAGCGGTCGTCGTCCTCGGTCCGAAGATGCTCAAAGAGTGCGACACGATCGGCCTGCATAATGTTGCTGGCTTCGGGGGTCTGCACGAAGTCAGCACCCTGCGCCGCCGCCTCGCGAATTAGCCTTGAACCCTGATCGAAATTCGGCTCGGGAAAAAGACCGCTCCGCATCTGGATCATTGCGGCGATGAACGTGGGCTTGGTGTTCATGTCCTTGCCTTTCGCCCGCGAAAACAGAACAAGGCTCCGGGGTCAAAGCTCAATTATATGGGGGCTTTCATGGTGTCGACAACCCGCGCGAATACCAGCACATCGACCTGTGCGGCCTTCGCGTGCAGCAGGACGCGCGCGCAGGCATCCACTGTGGCGCCAGACGTCAGGACGTCATCGATCAGGATGACGCGGCGGCCCTGGATCTGGCTGGTGCGTTCCGCCGCGACTTTGAACGCCCCCTGCACATTGCGGGCGCGGTCATTTCGCGACAAACCAACCTGTTGCCGGGTCGGACGGGTGCGCCGCAGCGCGTCTGGCGCGACCGGAATTCCGGATTGTCGGGCGATGACGCGCGCCAGCACGCCCGATTGGTTGTAGCGGCGGCTCCAGCCGCGTCGCCAGTGCAGCGGCACCGGGATCAGAACGTCGGCGCCGTCGAGCAATTCCGAGCCCGCACGAGCCATCCAGCGGCCCATCGCGGGCGCGAGATCGGTGCGGTCCTGATACTTCAGTGCATGAACCAGGACCTTGGCGACGTCGTTATAGCGTACCGCAGCGCGGGCGCGCTGATAGGCCGGGGGATTGGCAATCGCCTCCATCGACAGCATGCCGGAACCCGGATCATAAACAAAGGGCGTGCCGAGGCGAGGACAATAAGGACGTTCGATGAACGACAATTGCGTCCAGCAATCCGCACAGACGCCGACGCCAGCCACCGGTTCGCGGCAGGCGACACAGAGCGTTGGCAGCGCGATGTCCAGCGCCGAGCGCGCCGCATGGGACATGAGGTCGCGACACGCGCGCCACGCGCCGCGCAGCGGATTGGCTCGCTGCGGCGAAACAAGATTGTCCGTTGTGGTATCCATAGCGGAAGGCTATTCCTCGAGGTGGCGGTACTCAAGCCAGACAAAGCAGGTCCTTTGCAATCGCGTTACGGCGGATTGCCAGCGACGGGATGATCGGCGTACCAAGCCGCATGGCTCCGAACCAATCATCGCCGCCCGTTTTGTTCGATCGCACCCTGCTGGGCGTGCGGCAGAGACGCGCGGCCGAAGTGGGAGCGGTGCCGTTTTTGCTCGATCGCGTCGCGGAGGATATGGCGGAGCGGCTGAATGCCGTGTTGCGCGAATTTCAACACGCGGCGGATATCGGCACGCCGGGCGATCAGGTGCGCGGCGCGCTCGCGGCTCGTCTCAGAGAGCTTGCCCGCGTCGATCTCCCGATTGACGAGAGCGAAGCCGTGCGGTTGTCGCCGGAACTCTCTCGATCTTGCCGTCTCCGGACTTGCCTTCCAGTTTGTCAATGATCTTCCGGGCCTGCTGGTGCAGATCCGCCGTGCCCTGAAGCCGGACGGCTTTCTGCTGGCAGCCACCATCGGCGGTGAGACGCTCACCGAGCTGCGTCAGGCGTTCGCTATAGCCGAGGCGGAGCTTGAGGGTGGCATGTCGCCGCGCGTTGCGCCATTCGCCGACCTTCGCGATGTCGGCGCGCTGCTGCAACGCGCGGGCTTCGCACTGCCGGTGACGGACGTCGACCGCGTCGTGGTGCGCTATAACGATGCTTTTGCGCTGATGCATGATCTGCGCCGCATGGGCGCGACCAATATCATGGCCGAACGGCGGCGGACGCCTTTGCGCCGCGCGACGCTGTTGCGGATGGCGCAAATCTATCATGAACGCTTCACTGATCCCGACGGCCGCATTCGCGCCACCTTCGATATCGTCTGGCTCTCGGGATGGGCGCCGCATGAGAGCCAGCAGAAGCCGTTGCAGCCCGGTTCGGCGAAAGCGAGCCTGGAGCAAGCGGTAAAGGGGCGTGGCAAGACTTGAAAAATAGTGTCCCGGGCGCGATGCGGCATTCCCGATGCCGCTCCGCAGAACCGGGACTGGCCGAACCGTATTCCGTGCATGAGTTCCGACTCTGCACAGCACCGTTTCGCGCTGCGCTGCGTCCGGGGCGCAAACTCACATCAACAAATCGACCAGCGGCGGAATAAGGGGGATATCCGCGGGCGGCATCGGGTAGTCGCGAAGCTTATTGGCCCGAACCCACTTCAGCGCCTGCCCCTCTTTTGAGGTCACCGTGCCTTCCCAGCGCCGGCAGATGTAGAGCGGCATCAGCAGATGAAAGCTCTCGTAAGCGTGACTCGCGAAGGTCAGCGGCGCCAGGCACCCCTCCTGCGTGACGATGCCGAGCTCCTCGTGCAGCTCACGAATCAGCGCCTCTTCGGGGCGTTCTCCAGGCTCGAACTTGCCGCCGGGAAATTCCCACAGGCCGGCAAGCTGCTTGCCTTCCGGTCGCTGCGCGATCAGCACCCGGTTGTCGGTGTCGATCAGGGCGCAGGCGACGACGAGTGTGAGTTTCACGACCTGTAATCGCCGTTGATCGCGACATACTCCTTTGTGAGGTCGCAGGTCAGCACGCGGTCGCGGCCCTTGCCGAGACCTAGGGTCGTCTTGATCTGAATTTTGTCGTTCTTCATGGCTTTCGAGACTTCCGCCTCGTCGTAAGACGGATCCCGCGCGCCGCTTTTGGCGACGCGAATGCCGTTGAAATAGATCGACAGCTTGTCGCGGTCGGCCGGCTCTCCAGCCTTGCCCACCGCCATCACCACGCGACCCCAGTTGGCGTCCTCGCCAGCGATCGCGGTTTTCACCAGAGGCGAGTTGGCGATCGACTTGGCGATCCTGCGCGCCGATGTCTTCGACGTCGCGCCTTCGACGATGACCTCGACCAGCTTGCGCGCGCCTTCGCCGTCGCGCGCCACCTGTTCGGCGAGATCGGCCAGCACGCCGTGAAATGCTTTCGCGAACGCTTTCAGGCGCGGATCGCTGGCGCGGGTAATTTTCGGCGCGCCGCGGGCGCTTGCGGCGCCGGTCGCAAACGCTAGCAGGGTGTCGGAGGTGGAGGTGTCGCTGTCGATGGTGACGGCGTTGAAGGTGTCCTCGACACCGCTTTTCAACAGCGATTGCAATGCTGTCGCCGCTATCGGCGCATCGGTAAAGACGAAGGAGAGCATGGTCGCCATGTCGGGCGCGATCATGCCAGCGCCCTTGGCGATGCCGTTGATGGTGACGGTCGCCTTGCCGAGCTTCACCCTGGCGGTTGCAACCTTGGGGAAAGTGTCGGTGGTCATGATGGCGCGCGCCGCGTCCATCCAGCGATCTGGCGTCGCGTCGCGCGCCAATGTCTCCAGCACGCCGTTGAATTTTGTGGCGTCGAGCGGCTCGCCGATCACGCCGGTCGAGGCGAGATAGATGTCGCTTGCCTTGCAGCCGGCCGCCTTGGCGGCGACGTCGGCGGTCAGCTTGGTCGCCTGGCGGCCGGTTTTGCCGGTGAAGGCGTTGGCGTTGCCCGAATTCACCACCAAGGCCCGCGCGCGCCCACCCTTCAACCGCGTGCGGCACCACTCGACCGGCGCCGACGGGCATTTGGATTTGGTGAACACCCCGGCCACCGTCGTGCCCTTGTCCAGCAGCGCCAGCAGTACATCGGTGCGGCCCTTGTAGCGGATGCCGGCAGCGGCGGTCGCGAGCCGCACGCCCGCGATTTCGGGCATATCGGGGACATCGGTCGGGGCGAGGGGAGAAATGCCGGTGGACATGTGTGAGGCCTGTCGACAGCAAATTTCGTCGTCATGGCCGGATTTATTCGGGCCATCCACGTCTTTCTTGCGCTGAGCGGATTCCAAAGACGTGGATGGCCGGGACGAGCCCGACCATGACGATTGTCAATACTATCGGTTTCAACGACGCGACAGCGAATTTTACTTCTTCGCTGGCGTTTTGCCGTCCGCGGGTTTGGCAGAGTTGGCCTTGTCCCCGCTTGCATTCGCGGGGTGGGCTGGCTTGTCCATACGCTCGACCTTGGCGGCCTCGCGCAGCTTGGTGACGTATTCCGCCTGCGCCTTTCGTGTCACAAACTGCTCGACTTGCGGCTTTACCTCGTCAAAGTCGGGGGCCTTGCGGGCGCGCTTTTCCTCGACCTTGATGATGTGCCAGCCGAACTGGGTTTTGATCGGGTCGGAGATCTTGCCGGGCTCCAGCGCGAAGGCGACCTTTGAAAATTCCGGTACCATCTGCTCCTTGGTAAAGAAGCCGAGGTCGCCGCCGTCGGAGGCGCCGGGATCCTTGGATTCCTTCTTGGCGAGTTCGACGAAGTCTGCGCCCTTCTTCAACTCATCCTCGATCTTCTTGGCGTCGTCCTCTGTCTGCACCAGGATGTGGCGCGCATGAACCTCCTGTTCGCTGGTGATCTGCTTGGAGGCATCCGCATAGACCGTCTTCATGGCATCGTCGGTGATTGCCGCTTTAGCTTGGGATGCCAGCAGTCGGTCCATCAGCAGGCGGTCGCGGGCGAAGGCGAGCCGTTTTTTGAACTCCTCGCTGTTTTCAATTTTCTTTTCTTCTGCGGCCTTGGCGATGATCTTCATGTCGATAAGGAAAGACAGCACATTCTCCTGCTTCGCCGCCGGATCCATCTGCGCGAGGCTCGGACCCAGTTCCTCCGCAGCAAGATTAACGTCGCTCTGGTGGATCTCGGAGCCGTTAACCTTTGCCAGCACAGGATCCGCATCGGCGCGGAGCGGTGTGCCGACGAACAAGACCGCGGCCAGGCAGCCGCCGAGAGCGGACGAAGCCAGGCGAACGCGCAGACTGTATTTTGTTGCGGGCAATGAGATGGTCATGGGATCCTTGATCTCCAGGAGAAGGATGTGGGCGGACACTCGCTCAATCGTGGGTTCTTGGCAATGCGAAAACTCTGTCAAAATCATGAACGCCCGGGCCGGTGGACGCTGCCGCTTTTGTCGCAAACGCTTCGGATCGGTGCTCCGGCCACCGTTGACAACCCACGGGGCCGGCCATATTTCTGCCGGACGGTCGACGGCAAAGGCGGGTTCTGGCTGAGCTTTTGCGATTGAACCCCGGGTCACCGAATCTCAACCCCTATGCGGACGCTCGGCTTTCGGGACTTACGGCCCTGATGCGTCACGATGAGTTGAGTTGATAGGCGGCTTGTGCGGTGGTTGCGAAGTTCGCTGTGCAGAACCAAGGCGAACTTTCGGGTTCGGACACTATAGCGTTCTCGAGCGGGATGACCGGTCGCGTGAAGCAAACTCGTTGCCGCTTCTGATCCATCAGAAGCGGAGGGTTCAGGAGACTACCCACATGGCTGCAACGGCGAACCGCGAAGACAGGAATTTGGGATGATTGGCGCGTTTGCCCGCAAGTTTTTCGGTTCCGCCAACGATCGGCGGGTCAAGGGATATCAATCCCGCGTCAAAGCCATCAACGCCTTGGAGCCCGAAATCGCCGCGCTGTCCGACGAGGCGGTGCGGGCGCGCACCGCCGAATTCAAGCAGCAGCTTGCGAGCGGCAAAACCCTCGACGACATTCTGGTTCCCGCCTTCGCCACAGTGCGCGAGGCAGCCAAGCGAACCCTCGGCCAGCGGCATTTCGACGTGCAGTTGATCGGCGGCATGGTGCTGCACGAGGGCGATATCGCCGAGATGAAGACCGGCGAAGGCAAGACGCTGGTCGCCACGCTTGCCGTTTATCTCAACGCGCTCGCTGGCAATGGCGTTCACGTCGTCACCGTCAACGATTATCTCGCACGCCGCGACGCCGGCTGGATGTCGCAGATCTACTCCTTCCTCGGCCTCACGACCGGCGTGATCGTGCACGGCCTCGACGACGTCGAGCGCAAGGTAGCCTATGCCTGCGACATCACCTACGGCACAAACAACGAATATGGCTTCGACTATCTGCGCGACAATATGAAGTACCGGCTGGAGGATATGGTCCAGCGTGAGCACTTCTTCGCTATCGTCGACGAGGTTGACTCGATTCTGATCGACGAAGCGCGGACGCCGCTGATCATTTCCGGCCCGCTCGACGACCGCTCCGAATTTTACAACACCATCGACACCTTCATGCCGAATCTCGAGAAGGTGACAGACTACGAGGTCGACGAGAAGCAGCGCTCGGTGGCGCTCACCGAAGCCGGCATGGAGAAGATCGAGACGCTGCTGCGCGAGGCCGGCCAGCTCAAAGGTGACTCGCTTTACGATGTCGAGAACGTCTCCGTCGTCCACCACATCAACCAGGCGCTGCGCGCGCATTCGCTGTTCACCCGCGACAAGGACTACATTGTCCGCGACGGCGAGGTCGTCATCATCGATGAATTCACTGGCCGCATGATGCCGGGTCGCCGCTATTCGGAAGGCTTGCATCAGGCGCTGGAAGCGAAAGAGCATCAGCCGGTGCAGCCGGAGAACCAGACGCTCGCCTCCATCACCTTCCAAAACTACTTCCGGATGTACAAGAAGCTCGCGGGCATGACCGGCACGGCGTCGACGGAAGCCGACGAACTGGCCGACATCTACAAGCTCGAAGTCGTCGAGATACCGACGAACCTGCCGATTGCGCGTCTCGACGAGGACGACGAGGTCTACCGCACCCAGAACGAGAAATACGCCGCGATCCTGGCTGAGGTTGAGCGCGCCAATGCGCGGATGCAGCCCGTGCTGGTCGGCACCGCCTCGATCGAGAAATCCGAGGTGCTCGCCGATTATCTGAAGAAGCATGGTTACAAGCAGATCGACTTCAGCGATCCGAAATCGATGCGGAAGCTGTACGCTGCGGCTCGCGCCGGCAAACCGGCAAAGCTGTTTGCGGTGCTGAACGCCCGTTTCCATGAGCAGGAAGCTTATATCGTCGCCGAAGCCGGCGTGCCCGGCGCGATCACCATCGCGACCAACATGGCCGGTCGCGGCACCGATATCAAACTCGGCGGCTCGCTGGAGATGCGCGCTCAAGTCGAGACGGCTGACATCGCAGACGAAGCTGAAAGAGAAGCGAAAATAGGGGAAGTCAAGGCCGATATCGAGCGCTTCCGCGAAATGGTGCTTAAGGCGGAGGAGATCGTCGAGATCGAGCCGGCCAAGGGTTCAAAGCCGGCCAAGACCGTGACCCGCCCCGGCGGGCTCTACATCATCGGTTCGGAACGCCACGAGTCGCGGCGCATCGACAACCAGTTGCGCGGCCGCTCCGGCCGCCAGGGCGATCCTGGCCGTTCGAAATTCTTCCTGTCACTGGACGATGACCTGATGCGGATCTTCGGGTCGGATCGGCTCGACACCATGCTGCAGCGGCTTGGTCTCAAGGAAGGCGAGGCCATCACCCACCCCTGGATCAATAAGGCGCTGGAGAAAGCACAGCAGAAGGTCGAGGCGCGCAACTTCGACATCCGCAAGAATTTGCTGAAGTACGACGACGTGCAGAACGACCAGCGCAAGGTGATCTTCGAACAGCGCGTCGATCTGATGCAGAACGAAAGCGTCGCCGAAACCGTCGTCGACATGCGCCATGCGTTCGTCGAGGACCTCGTCACAAAGCATGTGCCGGAGAACCAATACCCTGAGCAGTGGGATGTCGCCGGCCTAAAAGAAGAGCTGAACCGCGTGCTCGATATCGAGTTGCCGGTGGATGAATGGGCCGCGGAAGAGGGCATCGCCGGCGAGGAGTTGCTGTCGCGTATCGAAAGCCGTGTCGACGAGCATATGGCGGCGAAGGTCGGGCAGTGGGGGCCTGACGTCATGCGCTACGTCGAGAAAACCATCCTGCTACAGACCCTGGACCATCTCTGGCGCGAACACCTGGTGATGCTGGATCATCTGCGTCAGGTCATCGGCCTGCGCGGCTATGGCCAGCGCGATCCGCTACAGGAATACAAGTCGGAAGCCTTTTCCCTGTTCGAAAGCTTGATTGCCAATCTGCGCGAGGCGGTGACGGGGCAGTTGATGCGCGTCGAGATCGTGCCGCCCGAGGAGGAACAGCCGGCGCTGCCTGTGATGGAAGCCCATAAGTTCGATCCGAATACCGGTGAGGACGAGATGGCGTTTGCGCAAAGCAGTTTTACCGGAGCCTCGCTGGCGCCGGCAGCGCATGCGGACCGTTCCAGCCGCGATCCGAATAATCCGGCGAGCTGGGGCAAGGTCGGCCGTAATGAGGACTGTCCTTGCGGTTCAGGCAAGAAATACAAGCATTGCCACGGCCGCTACGCCTGAAGCCCTCCCGACGTGGCTGTCATTTCCTGCCGGCGAGCGACCCCGAGCGTTTCGAGCGAAGCATGTCCTCGGGCTTGACCCGAGGATGGACACTGGCTCGCGTGAAGAACGCGTCAGATTGAGAGCCGCGCTTTTGATTCTGTCAGAAGACGGAAAGCTCTTGAGGCCTTCGTCGCCGCGCTCGGAATAACACCTGTCCGACAGGTCTGGATATTACCGGGAGACCGAGAAGCGGCTATCGAACGAGTTCGATGACGCCACCG
The DNA here is from genome assembly GCA_963807355.1 of uncultured archaeon. Taxonomy (GTDB): domain Bacteria; phylum Pseudomonadota; class Alphaproteobacteria; order Rhizobiales; family Xanthobacteraceae; genus Nitrobacter. Next base: position 97,387 of record CAWEBX010000021.1, on the reverse strand, counting down.
GTGCTGCGCTCGGAATCGAAGCCGTCGCGGGGGCGTCGACTGCGGGCTTGAGAGGGGGCCGCGCGGTTGCGACGTGTTCTGGCTTAGCTCCCTTTTCAGCCGTCTTCTCTGCCGTTTTGGGCGCTGTGTGCTTCTCCACGGCCGGGCGAAGCGGAACGCTGCGCGCCGGGGTTGCCGTCTTCGGCTTGGCCGGAGCGGACTCTTTGGGTTTGGCCGAAGCCGAAACAGAGTCTTTGGTCGTGGCGGTCGTGTCGGCGTCTCCGAAACCCATCTTGCGGGCAAGATTGGTGAAGATGCTGTTCGGCTTGGAAGGGGCGAGCAAAGATGACGACGGCCTTGTCGCGTCGGCCTCCGGTTCGTAGGAGGTCGCGACTGTTGCTGCTGCCGAATTGCGTGGCGGGTTGACCGTCGGTGGAATGGTGCCAGGCGCCGGCGAAAACGCTGTGGCCTTCAGGCCGGGTTCCACGGGGTCTGAAAGCCCGGTCTGACCCTCCGGCAGCTTGGCGGCGAACACCCGGTTCATGCCGCCGTCGATTCCGGTGTTGAGCTTGGCGACCGGCGATCCCTTCGAGATCAGGTTGGCTATTTCGGTATTGTCGCGCTGCTGCTTCTCGCGCACGGCGCTTGCGATATCGTCAGGCACCGCATAGGCCGGACACTTCGCCGAGGCGTTGAACTCAAGCGGTCTGGCGGAGCCCGGCGGGGGCGCCGGATCAAACACGTACTTGTGCTCGCAGAACGCGACCTTCGGTTCTTGATGCGTCGCCTCGAAATGATCGTTGCCTTCCTTGATCATTTTCCAGAACGGCATGTTCGGGTTGTTGCGATGCTTCGCAAAGTTTGCAGGCGTCATGCGGAACGGATATGCCTGGAACTGGAAGGCGCGCTGACCGCCGAAGAATGACTCCCGTCCGATTGCGTAGATTTCGGCGATCTGCTCGTCAGTCATGGCGTAGCAGCCGCGCGAGGAACAGTCGCCATGCACCATCAATTCGGAACCAGTATGACCCAGCGACTTGTCGTAGGCGTTGGGATAGCCGGTGTTGAACGAGAGGTAGTAGGCGGAGCGCGGATTCATCTGCGCCGGCGAGATGCTGTAGAATCCTTCCGGAGCCTGACGATCCCCCTCGCGTGTCTTTGGGCCGAGATCGCCGGACCAGCGGCAGATCGGGTAGGTCTTGAGTAAGGCGAACTTGCCGGACCGGTCCTGCTTCCAAACCTCGAGTTCGGCCTCCTGCTTGAATAGCCGGATCAGGATCGGCGATTGCAGTTCCATGTCCTTCGCGGTCATGGCGGCGACAACCTTGGGCGGCACCGGCTGGTTGGCCTTGGCGTTGCTCGCGAGTGAGGCGTCGTCGGTGTTGCAGCCGGCCAGAAGCGCACCGCCCGTCAGCACGGCAAAGGTCACGATCGCGCGAGCAGCCGAGCGATTGATCAAAGCAAAGCTCCGCAAAGGACGGGCAAGCTGCACCCCAAATTCATGGCATCGTGCCCCAAGCCATTGAATAAAATATTATCCTTAAGCCTCCGTGTCCGCAAGCCAAGTGGAACCGAACAAGATGAACTACGACTTCGAGTGGTGAATGGAGACTAAATATTCCGGACGGGGCTGAATTAGGGCGGCTCGGCGGCTTCCGGAAAAGCCATGTTCCAAAGCCATGGGATTTGCCAGAAACCGAACCCGGTCACGACAATCGAAAAGAGGCACAGATTCGTGTCGCCGAGACGTGGATAAAGTGCTGGACCCTATTCAGCCCAGTTTGCGCCCGATTTCGAGGAATTTCTGGCGGCGCTGCTTGCGAAGCGAGTCGCGGTCGAGATTGCGCAGATCGTTCAACGCGTCGGCGATAGCGTCCCCGGCAAGTGCGACAGTGGCGGCGGGATCGCGATGTGCACCGCCCCGCGGCTCCTTGAGGATGGTGTCGATCACGCCGAACCGCAGCAGATCCTGCGCGGTGATTTTCATGTTGGTCGCTGCTTCCTGTGCCTTGCTTCCGTCGCGCCAGAGAATAGACGACGCCGCTTCCGGCGAGATCACGCTATAGATCGCATGTTCCAGCATCAAAACGCGGTTTGCGGTGGCGATCGCGATGGCGCCGCCGGAGCCGCCCTCGCCGATGATCACGGCGATATTGGCGACGCCGAGCGACAGGCAAGCGTCGGTCGAGCGCGCGATTGCCTCGGCCTGACCGCGTTCCTCGGCGCCGATGCCGGGATAAGCTCCGGCGGAATCGACCAGCGAGAGCACGGGAATGTCGAAACGGTCGGCCATATCCATCAGCCGGACCGCCTTGCGGTAGCCTTCCGGGCGCGCCATCCCGAAATTGTGCTTCAGCCGGCTTTCGGTGGTTGCGCCCTTCTCCTGTCCGATGACGCAGATGCTTTCGCCTCGGAAGCGGCCGAAGCCGCCGATAAGCGCCTCGTCCTCGCCGAACTTGCGGTCGCCGGCCAGCGGCGTGAACTCGGTAATCAGCCCCTTGACGAAATCAGAGAAGTGCGGACGCTGCGGGTGCCGTGCCACCTGGGTTTTCTGCCAGGGAGTCAGGCTGGCATAGAGATCTTTCAGAGCTTGCGCGGCCTTCTCCTCGATACTGGAAATCTCCTCGCTGATGTCGCTGCCGGAGGCGGCGAGCGCACGGAGTTCGTCGATCTTGGAATCGAGTTCGGCGACGGGTTTTTCGAAATCGAGGTAGCTACGCATGGGATCGGGCATTCCAGCAGTATAGAGACGAAGGCGCGTGGAGGCGAAATCTATCGATCGGATAGAGAAAAGTCTTTTTGTTCAAATATTTAGAAAGCGGGTGAGGCTGGGGGCCCGATGGCTGGTTAGGTACAGTTGAGCGCGAGCGCTCTTTCGCGGCTGATGGGCGTTAAGTCAAGGGTGAAGCGGAATACTTGAAGTCAGGGTCGGGTCGCGATGGTCTGTTCGATGGCGTCTGCGCATGAGCGCCGGTCAGGCCTCCGCCAACGGGTGCAGGTCGCGTACCAGGCTTTTCAGGCGCTCTTCCACGACGTGCGTATAGATTTGCGTGGTCGAGATATCGGTATGGCCGAGCAGCGTCTGTACGATTCGCAGGTCTGCGCCGTTATGCAGCAGATGGCTTGCGAAAGCATGGCGCAGCACGTGCGGTGAGACCAGCCGGGGCGCGAGACCGGCCGCCGCCGCGAGTTCCTTCAGCTCACGTGCAAAGTGCTGGCGTGTCAGGTGACCGCTTTCGCCGAACGATGGAAACAGCCATTTTGGCCGTGCTCCTGCGGCTTTGCCTGCGCCGCGCTGATCGTCCATCGCGACAAGATAGTCTGCCATCGCCTGCCGTGACGCGTTGTTGAGCGGTACCAATCGCTCCTTGTTGCCCTTGCCGCGCACCACGATCATGCGGGCATCGCGCCGCGCCGCCGACAGCGGTAGCGAGACCAGTTCAGATACGCGGAGACCGGTGGCATATAGCACTTCCAACAGGCAATAAAGCCGCGCCGCGCGCAATCGCCGGGCAGGTGAGACGTCCGGAGATTCGGCATCCATCTTTGCGCGCGCGAGCAGGCGGTCGACATCAGCTATCGTCAGGATTTTCGGCAGGCTGCGTCCGCGCTTTGGACCCGAAAGGATGGCCGCGGGATCGTCGCTCCTGACGCGTTCGCTCAGCAGAAAACGAAACAGGTGACGCATCGCTGACAGACGCCGCGCGACGCTTGATGACTTAAACCCCCTAAGGTCGAGGTCATTGAGATAGTCTCGTAGCGTCTGGGTACCGGCGATAACGAAATTCTGCCGCGAGCGGGCGAGGAATGCGGATAAGTCCTCGAGATCCCGGCGGTAGGCGTCGAGCGTGTTGTCGCCGGCACCTTGCTCGGCCGCCAGCATGTCGAGGAACAGGGTGGCCAGCTTCGCGTCGGGGGCTATCGGATTTCATACCGCAGGCGTAGCAGCTATTTCTTGAGAAATTTATCCGGGTGGATGGTCACCGTCATTTCCCGCGGCGTCGGGTCGACGAAATTCGCCAGCCCGAAAATCACGCCGTAGCCGATCGCACCGAGCGCCGCGACGATTGTCAGAAAGCGGAACAGGCTGGGCATTTGCAGTCCCGAGCACGGTATTTACCTTTAGGCGAGCGCAACAAGTACCAACATGTTCGCAAGCCAGGCGCAAGAGTCTCTGGCAACCTCCTTGACGAGAGTAGTATAGCTGGCCGGGATGAGCGGTCCCGACTTGTCGTGGGCTTTGGATTCGAACGTTCGCCGCCTGGAAATCGTGGAAGGGCCGACCGTCAAATCCACTTCAAACGTGCAACCGCGTTCCAGCAGGTGTCCTTTGACGTCCGAAACCGTTTCACCGACCAATGTCGGCGCATCCCCCGAGACCGCCATAGTCGCGGCGCTCGCCGGGCGGTCGCTCGCGCTTGTCGGCATGATGGGAGCCGGCAAGTCCACTATCGGGCGGCGTCTTGCGGCGCGTCTTGGGATGCGATTCGTCGATGCTGACGCCGAGATCGAGCTCGCGGCCGGAATGTCGATTCCCGAAATTTTCGAAACCCATGGCGAACCCCATTTCCGGGATGGCGAAGCGCGCGTGATCGCGCGGCTGTTGAATGGTGGCCCGATCGTGCTCGCGACCGGTGGCGGCGCCGTGCTGCGCGAGGAAACCCGGGCACGCCTGTGCGAGCGGGCGGTCTCGATCTGGCTCAAGGCGGACGCCGAGGTGATTCTGCGCCGGGTGAGGCGCCGAGCCGATCGACCCTTGCTGCAAACGGGCGATGCGGCCGCGACGATCGAGCGTCTGATCGCCGAGCGCGAGCCCATCTACCAGCTGGCGAATATCACGGTCGTCTCGCGCGACGCGCCGTACGAACGGATCGTCGATGAATGCATCGGCCTGCTTCATCTCGGGCTTTGCCGCGGCGAAACGACTGCAAAAAACCCTGATGAGGGATTTAACACCACGCAATGACCACTCCGCTGAAAAACCCGGACCCGATCACCGTTGACGTCGCGCTCGGTGAGCGTTCCTACGACATTGTCATCGGCCGGGGCATCCTGCCGTCGCTAGGCGAGCGAATCGCCGCGTTGCGTCCCGGCGCACGCGTCGCCGTCGTCACAGACGAATATGTTGCCACCCATTGGCTTCAGCGAACCGAGGCATCGCTTATCGGCGCCGGTCTCGCAACTTCGCGGATTGTCGTCGACGAAGGGGAGGTCTCAAAGAGTTACGAAGGCGTCGAATTTGTCTGTGAGGAACTGATCAAGGCCAGGATCGAGCGCAACGATCTTGTCGTCGCGCTTGGCGGAGGTGTGGTCGGCGATCTCGCGGGCTTTGCCGCCGCGATCGTACGCCGTGGCGTCGATTTCGTGCAGGTGCCAACCTCGCTGTTGGCGCAGGTGGATTCGTCCGTGGGCGGCAAGACAGGCATCAACTCGCCGCAGGGAAAAAATCTGGTCGGCGCCTTTCACCAGCCGATCCTGGTGGTCGCGGATACCGCGGTTCTGGATACGTTGTCGCCGCGTCAGTTCCGTGCTGGTTATGCCGAAGTCGCCAAATACGGCCTGCTCGGCGATGAGGCGTTCTTCGCGTGGCTGGAAGCCAATCATGCAAGCATCGTCCAGGGCGGCGCGGCGCGCGAGCACGCGGTCGCCACCAGTTGCCGTGCCAAGGCTGCCATCGTCGCCCGCGACGAGCGCGAGACCGGCGAGCGTGCGTTGCTCAATCTCGGACACACCTTCGGCCACGCGCTGGAAGCAGCCACCGGATTTTGCGGTCGCCTTTATCACGGCGAGGGCGTCTCGATCGGCATGGTGTTGGCCGCCGAACTCTCGGCGCAACTCGGAATGATCGCGGCTGCCGATGTGTCTCGCATCCAGCGGCACCTAGCGGCGGCGGGTCTGCCGACGCGCTTGCAGGACATCGCCGGATTCAAGCAAGAAGGCTTGGCCGATGCGGACGCGCTTATGACGCTGATGGCGCAGGACAAAAAGGTGAAGCGCGGCCGGTTGACCTTCATTCTGCTGAAGGCGATCGGTCAGGCGGTCGTGTCATCGGACGTCGAGCCCTCGATGGTGCGGGATTTTCTGGTCCGCAAGCTCGAAGACACGCCGGCCTAGAGCGGAATGAGGAAGAGGTGTGGGGCGGTTTTCCGCCCGCATCCCGCTCCAAATATTGGAATCGATCACGGTCATGATTTTGGGTCGATTCGATTCAAAGTCGTGAACGTGATCAAGTGTTGATCCCGACGTCGCAATGTCCTTGCAGCAACTTTGATTCTGACATTCGCAGGCAATGCCTGGTGTGGGGGATGTGAATGGTCGAATCGGATAAGTTCGGCAAGGCCATGGGGCCGCAATGAGTTCGACTTTCTTGCAGATACTGCTCGCCTTGCTGTTGCTTGCTGCCAACGGGTTCTTCGTTGCGGCGGAATTCGCGCTGGTGAAAAGCCGCGGCTATCGCGTCAAGGCGATGGTGGAACGCGGTCGGTTCGGGGCGCGGCTGATGCGCGACATCATGGGCAACATCGAGGCCTATCTCGCCTGCTGCCAGCTCGGCATCACCATGGCATCTCTCGGCCTCGGCTGGGTCGGCGAACCAACGGTCGCCGCCCTGCTCGATCCCCTGCTGCGGCCGCTAGGCATGCCGGAACCGGCGCTGCATTTGACCTCGTTCCTGACCGGATTTCTTGTGTTCTCGTCGCTGCACATCGTGATCGGCGAGCAGGTGCCGAAGACCCTGGCGATCCGGCAGCCGGAGCCGGTGTCGCAGTGGATCGCTTATCCGCTGTATGTATCCTACATCCTGTTTTACCCGCTGAACTGGCTGCTCAATTCGGCCTCGCGCGCCATCCTGCGTGCGCTTCGCGTCAAGGAAGTCTCGCAACATGACGTGTTGACCGGTGCAGAGATCGAAGGGCTGATCGGTGAATCTGCCGAGCACGGCGGAATCGAAAGCGGTGAGGCCGAATACATCCAGAATGTGTTCCGCTTTGGTGATCTCGCGGTGTCAGACGTGATGGTTCATCGCACCGCGATGGTGACGGTCAATGCCGACTTGCCCCCCGAGGATCTGGTCCGCGAGATGCTGGTTAGCGAATACACCCGCATTCCGCTCTGGCGCGACAAGCCCGAGAACATTGTCGGTGTGCTCCATGCCAAGGATCTATTGCGGGCGATCCACGCCTCGGAGGGCGATATTGCCCGGATCAACGTCAACGCGATTGCGCTGCCGCCGTGGTTCGTGCCGGAGATGCGCCCAGTTTCCGATCAGCTTAAGGCGTTTCGCCGCCGCAAGAACTCACTTCGCGCTGGTGGTCGACGAATACGGTGAAGTCGAGGGCATGGTGACGCTGGAAGACGTTCTCGAGGAGATCGTCGGCGATATCTCCGACGAGCACGATGTGGTCGTAGCCGGGGTTCGGCAACAAGCCGACGGTTCGGTCGTGGTGGATGGTTCGGTGCCGATCCGTGATCTCAATCGCGCCATGGACTGGCATCTTCCAGACGAGGAGGCGACCACCATCGCAGGCCTCGTGATTCACGAGGCGCGTTCGATCCCGGAGCGTGGCCAGAATTTTACCTTTTACGGCTTTCGCTTCAGGGTTTTGCGGCGCGAGCGCAATCGCATTACCGCGCTGCGCATTCAGCCGGTGCCGCGCGGAGTGGAGACGATCTAGAACAGGTCGAAGCGGGCAGGAGCGATGTCCTAACGGGCGTCGGCTCGCGATTTTTGGTGGCTTCTGATGAACTCAGAAGCGGGGCTCCATGATTTTGATCTGACGCGTTTCTTCACGCAAACCGGTATCCATCATCGAGTTCAAGTCCGAGGACATGCTTCGCTCAAAAACGCGCTATGTCACGAATCGGATTTGGCAAGCGCCCGGCCTTTCTTCTTGTTCGGAACCTTGTCCTCAACGAATTTGACGCCAATCTCGTCGCCATTGACGCGGACGAGCTCACAGCGACGAAAGGCGAGGCCGGTCGATGACAGGAGCAGAAAGAACTCCTTGAGGTTCAATCCTTCGATCGAGTCTTTCACCTGAAGACGCGCGCCGCTGTTGGAGATGTCCAGCATGGTGCATGACCGTTGCCATGTTCCGTCGATTCCCATCATCAGGACGGAATAGCCGGTAGCGAATGTCACCCGGTCGTCTTTTCGATTGCCCCAACTCATGGCTCAGATGTCCGAAATGGCGACCGCCGTGTCCGGCGCATCGGCTTTCCTCGCCGAGCCGCGCGCGGACCAGAACCGGATGGTGCGTTGCGCTGATGACAGAGAGAGCGCGTCGAACACTTCGCGGCCGCTTTCGAATTCCTGCTTGGTCAGAGGACGGCAATGCGGGCGATTGCGAAGGATCATATTGGTCGTTGACCAGTCCAGCCGCGCTGCCTTGCAGGCAACGATCAATCCGTCGGGGCGAGGGTTGGTGATCAGCGGCTCGATTGCTTCGGTTCTCACTGAGTTCAACAGCGCGAGCGCGGCAATAATGTGGGTGTACTCACCCTGTATCGCAAACCGGTTGATGTTTTGGTCGCCGAGCTTTCCGGCCCGGTTCAGGGCAAGGACCATCGACTTCGACTCGGCGTAGTTGACCGGTGCCACGCTGGGAGAGGCGATCTGTTCGACCACTGATTGGATCGCGGCTTGAATCTTCGCGCGCATTTCAGGGGGCGCCGCCTTGAGCAGACGCTCTCGCACCGCGGCGCTGGCTCGGGAAAGAAGTTCGCGGAGCACCTTGAGCGGGATGTCCAACCGCAGCCCAAGCTTCTCAGCGAGAGTATCGTCCTTTTCGGAGCTTTCAACCAGGACCGCGTAGCCGGTTTCGGAGAAGCGCGCGCCTGTATTCTTGGCCAGCGTATGGGAGATCCGCGAGTCGCCGCGTTTAAGCAGCACGTCGGTCACTCCCTCGCTCAAAGTATCGCGGTGCGATATGGCAAGTAGGTGCTGCGGCCCGCGCAGGCTCGCGATTTCAATCAGATCGCCGTCAGATAGTCTGGTTGATTTTGTCAAAACCGGTACTGCGACTGACTCATCCTGATGATAAGCAAGTTGCCGGACGGTCTCCTTCGGCGCGAGGCTTGACCCCGAAAGGTTCGTGCTGAGTTGCGCCAGCGCGCGCGCCTCCATCTGCTCCATCAGCCGGACGAGAACGTCATCGAAGACGCCGATCTGATTTTCGTTGAGCCGGTCGGCATCGGACAGGAACAGGTCGGTGACCTGGCGAAGCATCTGGAGCCGTCGCTCGGATGAGCCGCCCTTCACCGCACTTTCCAGTTCGGCGATGAGCGCCGTCGAGGCTGCTTCGGCCATGGATGATTCCAGCGAGTCGAATCCGAATGCGTTACGCCCTACTGCGTTCGCGTTTTGCCGTAACACGGAGGTAGTCTGCTCCGATGTACTGAAAAGCGGGTTAATATCCGATAAAAGCGCAAGGTGAATTTTGAGCGGCGTGTGCGCTGGCGATGGACACGCTGCTTCGAAGCGGCCCTTGCCGGCCGACTATCCACATCCAGTTGAAACCACCACGAGGGACGGACCTTGCTGTCAGCGTGCCCCGCATTCAGCTTCCCGGTTCGCCCGGTACCGTCGCCCGAATCGCCAGCGCGTGAATGGGTCCGGCCAGTTCCGCGGCGAGCAGCGTATTTATCATCCGATGACGCTCGACCCGGCTCTTTCCTTCGAAAGCTCGCGACACAATATGAATACGGAAATGCGTCTCGCCGCCCGGCCGATGGCCGGCGTGACCCTCATGAAGATACGAACTCGTCGGCGACATCGAGGCTTTCTGGCGCGAAAGCTTCGTTGAGTTTCTGCGAGATGCTATTCTTCACGCTCATGGCGAGCGACTTAACGCTCATCGCTCGTTTCCGTCAATGGCGCGGACGCCGAACGGAATAAATGCGATGTCAAGACTTGAAGCCTAGAGCATTGCGGTGTCAAACACATCATGCCGATAGATACGTCGAAATTCTTCGATAGCATCCGCATCAAGCCAAGGGCCGGTGCGAAGCAACCGCGTGCGCGCGAGGAAGTGGTCGCTTGCGAGTGGCCGGACTGTGAGAGCAGAGGATCGCATCGTGCGCCGAAAGGCCGCGGCAACGAGCGCGAGTATTTCCATTTCTGCCTCAATCATGTTCGCGCGTACAACCAGTCGTACAATTTCTTTCAGGGCATGAATGCCGATGCGGTCGCGCGCTATCAGAAGGATGCGCTGACCGGCCACCGCCCGACCTGGAAGATGGGCGCCAACGGCACCAAAGGCAAAGGCAAGGCCGGCGATGTCGATCTCGACGGCATGGCCGATCCCTTCAGCGTGTTCGGTGAACTCAATGGCCGCGGAAAATGGCGTCCCGGTCCGGGGTCAGGCTCCGAAGCCAAACCCGAGACGCGCAAGATATTCAACGCGGAGCGCAAGGCGTTACAGGTATTGGGACTTGGCGCCGACGCGACGCTCGAAACTGTGAAGGCGAAATACAAGATGCTGGTGAAGCAGCATCATCCCGATGCCAACGGCGGCGATCGCTCGACGGAAGACCGCCTGATCGAGATCATCAAGGCGTACAATTACCTGAAGACGGTCGTGCGCAGCGCGTGAGGCATCGCTTCGCGCGGGTTCCCATCGAACGTTGGCGTCACCTGTCAACGTTCATCCGTTTTCTTCTCGAGCATCAGCGTGCCTTTTTTCTGAATCACGCCCTGAATTCCGTGGGCCAGGCGACTGAGCAGCCACGGCAATGTCACTTCGAGACGAACATGGTCTTCGGAGACGTCCATAATTCCCGACACCTGCTGTTTCATGGCCATGACGGAAAAAACCAGGCGGTCGCCGCTCCACAGTTCTTCATTGACCTGGATCAACTGGGCGTATTGCGTTCGGGCGCTGCCAAGTCCCGCTTTCATCCGGCGCAGGGCTTCATCCTTGCCGAGGCGGTGTGGAATCGAAACCACAAGAGGTTTGGTCATGATCGCTCCAATGATAGCTAGTGGAGCGGATTTGACATTCGCACCCCACCTGCTGCGGGCTCGCATTGCGAATGTGGAATCCAAAACTCCACTAGAAGTTTATAGTTGCTAGTGGTCCCGTGGTTCTAATCCCCGCAAAAGCGCCTGCTGAACCGGGATGCGAATGTTAGAACCGGACCACTAGCCGGTTCGCTTATCCACAGTGGCAGACACGTTGCAGCCGCGCCCGCGGTAACGCCACCATGTCCCGGCGCCGATGATCGCGGCAACGACGATCACGGCAGCAATCCAGATCAGTTTGCCGAAATGATGAGGTAGCCCGCCATAATGATACAGCGCCGATATTGCGAGCGCGCCGGGCAAGATATGCGCGGAAGCCCAGAGCAAGATCGCCGGGACGTTCACGGCAGAAAATAGCAACGGCGGCATCCCCAGCGCGCCGGCTGTCAGCGGCACCAGGGCGCGTACCGGTGCGACGAAGCGGGCAAAGAATACGGCCAGCGTGCCATAACGATTGAAGAAGGTTTTGCTCTGCGCGACGAGGCCGGGATAGCGCGACATCGGCCAGACCCCGAGGATTTCGCGTTCGGATCGATGCCCGATCCAGAACGCGCTGCCGTCGCCGATGACGGCCCCGACGATCGCGGCAAGCATGACCGGTAAAAGTTTCAGTTCGCCGCTGCCGATCAGGGCGCTCATTGCGAGAATGATTGTCGAACCGGGGATGAGCGAGCCAAACACCGGAACGGCTTCGAGCAACGCGGCGAGAAAGACGGCGGAATAGGCGAGCCCTGCATAGGCGGCCACGAGACTGCTCAAATGCGCGATGAAATCGGTCACGAAAGTCCTCGCGCCCCGGCTGACGCCTAGTTACACCAAATGTCTCCAAGGTCTCCTTGGTTCAAGAGTTCTTCCGGCAAAATTTTGGCTGAGCGGGCCTGATTCGCGGAGCAGTCCTTCAAAATCTGCATTTGGTGCTTATCTCGATGATATCCCAATGGAACTTTGATCGCCTGACGGGCTTCTGCCGGCTGCTGCTCTCTGCTAAATTTCGCGCGGGCCTCTCATCCGCAGCCATGCGCGTCCTGGTTTCGGGAGCGCGCCCCGAACCTCGGAGGATTGATGACGACCGCCGCCATGACCAAAACCGAGACCTCCGCAGGCTTGCCAGACATGAAGGTGTCGGTCCGGCAGGTGTTCGGAATCGACAGTGATCTCGAGGTTCCCGCCTATTCCGGGACCGATCCGCATGTGCCGGATATTGATCCCGACTACCGCTTCGATCGCGCAACCACGCTGGCAATTCTCGCCGGCTTCGCCAAGAACCGCCGCGTCATGGTGACCGGCTATCACGGTACCGGCAAATCAACCCATATCGAGCAGGTGGCGGCGCGGTTGAACTGGCCTTGCGTGCGCGTCAATCTCGACAGTCATATCAGCCGGATCGATCTCGTCGGCAAGGATGCGATCGTAGTCAAAGACGGCAAGCAGGTCACCGAATTCCGCGACGGCATTCTGCCATGGGCCTACCAGAACAATGTGGCGTTGTGCTTCGACGAATACGATGCCGGCCGTCCGGACGTGATGTTCGTGATCCAGCGCGTTCTGGAATCCTCGGGGCGCTTGACGCTGCTCGACCAGAGCCGGGTTATCAAGCCACATCCGGCGTTCCGCCTGTTCGCGACTGCGAATACCATTGGTCTCGGCGACACTTCCGGCCTTTATCATGGCACCCAGCAGATCAATCAGGCGCAGATGGACCGCTGGAACATTGTTGCCACGCTGAACTATTTACCGCACGACAACGAGGTCGAGATTGTTCTGGCCAAGGCCCGACGCTATCGCACGCCAGAAGGCCGCGATACTGTCGGTAAAATGGTGAGGTTAGCGGATCTCACGCGTAATGCCTTCGCCAACGGCGATCTCTCCACGGTGATGAGCCCGCGTACCGTCATCACCTGGGCAGAGAACGCCGAGATTTTCGACGATCTGGGCTTTGCCTTTCGCGTTACCTTCCTCAACAAGTGCGACGAACTCGAGCGCCCGCTGGTCGCTGAATTCTACCAGCGCTGCTTCAACGTCGAACTGAGCGAATCCGCGGTCAACGTGGCGTTGAGTTGATTCTGTATACCTCTACCCGCGCGCGGGTACAGGGAAAGGCGTTATGAGCACCGCATCACCCAGTAACAAGTTCCGTACCGCGCCGAAGGAAGCGCCGACCGAGCCTTTCAAGCGTGCGGTGACGTCCTGCCTGCGCGCCATCGCCCGACAACCTGAGCTTGAAGTGACGTTTGCCATCGAGCGGCCTGGTCTGTCGCCAGGTAAGGCGCGGCTGCCCGAGCCCGGGCGCAAGATGAGCAGGCGCGACGCGGCGATCGTGCGGGGTCATGCGGATTCCATCGCGCTGAAGATCGCCTGCCACGATCCGAAAGTGCACCGCAAGCTGATGCCCGGTAATCCGCAGGCGAAGGGCGTATTCGACGCAGTAGAGCAGGCTCGGGTCGAGGCCATTGGTTCTCGCCGGATGACAGGGGTCGCAAAGAATCTGACTGCGATGCTCGACGATCATTTCCATCGCGGCAAATACGACGAGATCACCGACCGTGCCGACGCGCCGCTGTCGGATGCGCTGGCGATGATGGTGCGCGAGCGGCTAACCGGCCTGCCGCCGCCTACCGCTGCGTGCAAGGTGGTCGATCTTTGGCGACCGTTCCTGGAAGACAAGATCGGCACTCGGCTGGATCAGCTCAGCCATTTTACCGAGGACCAGGCGAAGTTCGGCGACCTCGTGCACGACCTGTTGTCGGAGCTCGATCTCGGTGACGACACCAATACCGAGACAGAGAAGGAGGAGAACCAGGATGACAACCGCGAGGGCGAGAACGATCAGTCCGGCGCGGAAGGCTCGCTCGACAGCGAGGCCGCCCAGGAGATGAATGCGGATCAGGCGCAGGATGCGACTGATGAAATGCCGGACGGCGCCATGGAAAGCGCGCAGGCTTCCGCGAGCGACGCTTTCGAGGATGGCGACTTTGCTGAGGACGAGATGCCCGGCGAGGCAACGCGGCCCAATGTGAGGGGCGCCAATGAACCGCGCGGCCCGGAATATCACGCTTTCGCGCCAAAATTCGATGAGATCATCGCTGCTGAAGACCTCTGCGATCATGACGAACTGGAGCGGCTGCGTAGCTATCTCGACAAGCAGCTTGCGCACCTGCAGGGCATCGTGGCGCGGCTCGCCAATCGCCTTCAGCGTCGCTTGATGGCGCAACAAAATCGCGCCTGGGAGTTTGATCTGGAGGAAGGCATTCTCGATCCGGCGCGGCTGGCGCGCGTGGTGATCGATCCCTATCAGCCGCTATCGTTCAAGCACGAGAAAGAGGCGACCTTCCGTGATACCGTGGTGACGTTGCTGCTCGACAATTCCGGTTCGATGCGAGGCAGGCCGATCACGGTGGCCGCGACCTGCGCCGATATTCTGGCGCGCACGCTGGAACGATGCGGCGTCAAGGTCGAAATTCTCGGCTTCACGACGCGAGCCTGGAAGGGTGGGCAGTCGCGTGAGGCGTGGCTCGCCGCCGGCAAGCCGGTCACGCCGGGGCGGCTCAACGATCTCCGTCATATCATCTATAAAGCCGCCGATGCCCCCTGGCGGCGGGCCCGGAAAAACCTCGGGTTGATGATGCGCGAGGGTCTGCTCAAGGAGAACATCGACGGTGAGGCGCTGGACTGGGCGCATAAGCGGCTGCTGGGCCGTTCCGAGCAGCGCAAAATTTTGATGATGATATCTGACGGTGCGCCGGTCGATGATTCCACTCTCTCGGTCAATCCGGGAAACTATCTCGAGCGTCACCTGCGATGGGTGATCGAGGAAATCGAAACCCGATCTCCGGTCGAACTGATTGCCATCGGCATCGGTCACGATGTGACGCGCTATTATCGCCGCGCGGTGACCATCGTGGATGCCGAAGAACTCGGCGGCGCCATTACCGAACAGCTCGCCGAACTGTTCAGCGAGACGCATGATCCGCCGCCGGCGCCAGTGCGCCGCCCGCGCAAGCTGCATTCGTAGTAGCTCGGCGCGCGTTGGTGGCATCCCTCCCGGGACGCAAACGCGTTGCTTCGCAAAAGCGGGGCCATTACACACAGCCGGTGTCCGCAGCGTCCCCGGCGGTGCCAACATGCCGTGCTGCGTATGGGACGCATCGCGGACAGATCGGTCCTCCGCGAATGGCACCATTGATCGATCGCCGCAGCCTGCTTTTCCTGATGTCAACCGGCCTGCTGTTGACGGACCCCTCCGCGGCCAGCGCGAGATTCGCAACCCACGCGCCTGAACAGCCGCCGCCTGACGAGCTTACGCCGCCAGCGGCGGTGTCGATTACCGTTAACGCCCGTCATGTCGCCTCGTTCGATCTGCGTGATCGCTCGCGCACGCGCTTCGGATCGCTCGCCTTTCGCAGCGGGCTGATCCTCACCTCCTCGTTTCGCGGCTTCGGAGGGTTGTCGAGCTTGCGGTTGGATTCAAAAGGGCAACAGTTCATTTCCGCCAGCGACAAAGGCACCTGGTTCACCGGCCGCATCGTCTACGGGACGGTCGGTGAGATGGTCGGGCTCGCGGACATCGAGGCCGCGCCGATGCTAGGACACGATGGCAGGCCGATCACCGCGCGCGGCTGGTTCGATACTGAATCGATCGCGCTCGATGGATCGCTGGTCTATGTCGGCATCGAGCGGGCCAACCGGATCATGCGCTTCGACTTCGACAAGGGATATACCGGCGCGCGGGGAGAAGAGGTCGAGGTGCCGGCGGCAATCCGCGGGCTGCCGTTTAACCGGGGGGTTGAGGCGATGGTGGTCGTTCCACGCGACAGACCGCTCGGCGGCACGCTGATCGCGATCTCCGAACGTGGGCTCGATACGGGTCGCAATATCATCGCGTTCCTGATCGGCGGACCCTCGCCTGGCCGGTTCGCCATCCATCGGACCGAGAGTTTCGATGTCAGCGACGCCTGTTTGCTGCCTGCGGGGGACCTGTTGATCCTCGAACGCAAATTCTCGCTGACCGGCGGCATCGGTGTCCGCATCCGCCGTATCAAGATCGATGCGATCGCGCCCGGCGCGCTGGTGGATGGCCCCTCGATTTTCGATGCCGATCTCGGACAAGAGATCGACAATTTCGAAGGACTCAGTGCGTTCGTGAACGACAATGGCGAAGTCGTTCTAACGCTCGTATCCGATGACAACTTTTCGTTAATCCAGCGCACGCTGCTGATGCAGTTCACGCTGGTCGAGAATTGAAGCGGTGGAAGGGCCAGCGCTCGAGGTGGACAATCGGAGCTGCTGTTACTATAGCGTTTTCGAGCGAAGCGTGGTCCTCGGGCTTGACCCGAGGATGGAGACCTGTTCGCGTGAAGAAAAGGCGTGAGATCGAATGATAGAGTCCCGCTAAGAAGCGGAAAGGCTCTAGCCGGCCTTGGCGGTCTGCTTCTTTTGGATCTGGCGCTTGATCTCGACCGCTTTCGGTGAAAGCTCTGAGTCCTTCGCCTTCAATAAGAAGGCATCGAAACCGCCGCGATGGTCCACGCTCCTCAGGGCATGGGTTGACACCCGGAACCGCACTGAACTGGCCAGAGTTTCTGACACAAAGGTGACGTTCACCAGGTTCGGCAGGAAGCGCCGCTTGGTCTTGATGTTGGAGTGGCTGACCCTGTGGCCCACCAAAGGAGCCTTGGCCGTCAGTTCGCAGCGCCGGGACATACGAAAATCCTCTGTCGTCCCCGGCATCTGCCTTCAAGGCGGGCTCGGGGTTCGAAATCGTGTCCATTTTAGGAACGCCGGACGTATAGGGGGACAGCAGCAGGGCGTCAAGGCGTCGGGACCGAACTCGGCTTATTTGCGCTCATGAACCCCATCCGCCTCATTATTCCGGCCGGATTTCTGCGCGCGTTGCCTGCATCGTGCCCTGCATCATATAAAGGGCGCAATCCGTATCGACGGATGGCCATCGACCACGGTGTTGCAGAGGAGGCCGAGATTTGTCAGGGCCCGAAGCGGTAATCCCGAGCCGACCCTGTTTTTTCACGTGTTCGCAAATGTGCCGGGCTGGGTTCCCTCGGTGGCTTCTGCTTAGATGAGGATTCAACGGTCGTCACAACCGGCGATAGTCTGCAGGCTTGGGAAAGCCAAGCCTGTTAGAGTATACGGGACCAGACGGAGACATGCAGGGCCACCCGTTGTGAGCTTATGCCGGACGACATTGCTCCGATGGATTCTTTGTTCAATTTGGCAACTGGCCGGCGTGCCGCTTACCATGTTTGCCGCGATGTTGACGGTGGCGGCGCCGGCGGCGGCGCAGGGCAAGCTTGAGGCTCGCTATGACGTCACCTTGGCGGGGATTCTTGTCGGCACCGGCGCCTGGACAGTCGATATCCTCGACGATCAGTATTCGGCCGCGGCAAGCGGGGGCGCCACGGGGCTTCTTAAGGCGCTCGCCCACGGGACCGGCACTGGCTCCTCGCAGGGCCGCATCGTCAACGGCGCGTTGATTCCCGCGAGCTATATTGCGACCATCTCGTCCTCCAAGAAATCCGAGACCATTCGCATGTCGCTGGCGGGCGGCAATGTAAAGGATTTCGTCATCGAGCCGAGCCCACCGGTCGACCCCAAGCGCATTCCGGTCAACGACGCGCATAAGCGCGGCGTGTTCGATCCAATGAGCGCAACGCTGCTGCGGGCTCCCGGCACTACCGACCCGCTCGGCCCCAGCGCCTGTCATGCCTCGACCGGGATATTCGACGGCCGCATGCGCTACGACCTGCGCCTCGACTTCAAGCGCATGGACATGGTGAAGTCGGGAAAAGGCTATCAAGGCCCGGTCGTGGTCTGTGCGATCTTTTTCTCGCCGATCGCCGGCTACGTCCCGGACCGCTTCGCGATCAAATATCTCGCCGCCGAGCGCAACATGGAGATCTGGCTGGCGCCGATCGCCGGCACACGCGTGCTCGTACCCTATCGTCTGACGATTCCAACGCCGCTAGGCACGGGCAAGCTGGAGGCGACCGAGTTCCACACGACTGCCATACCGCCGCAGACGGCAGCTAAAACCCGGTAGGAGTTGGCACTGGGCGGGACCGGCGACAGGTCGTTTCGCTTCAAGAGCCTGTTGACTCCTGCTGTTGAATTCATGCGTCCATGGATTCATAAACTAAGAGAAATTGCTGCTCTTGTTAAGCGGCGCAGAACTTGATCTAGTTTCCATAGGTCCATTCAAACACGAGATGTTGCGGTGAACGAAGCCAGATAGATCAGGAGTCAGCGATTCGGGCGCGATTCGTTCCGGACTCGTTCCAAAGCTTAAGCTGCGGCTCGGCATGCGTCGCATTGTGAAACACATCCGATCCCGTGGTGCGGTTGCGTCCCCTGCAAGCAGGGTGCCTACGCAAATGTTGGGATCGATCGAGCCAGGCCAATAGCCTCCAGTGGAGCTTTGGATTTTGACATTCGCCTTCCCGCTCCGCTAGCGCCGCAAAAGCCCTCGGAAAATATGGCCTTTTCATCTTCGATATCTCCGCCCGGCAACGGTCGCGCGCCCGGCGCGGGCGTGACGGCAGTGCTCGGTCCGACCAACACTGGCAAGACCCACTTGGCCATCGAGCGGATGCTGGCGCATTCCTCCGGCATTATCGGCCTGCCGCTGCGACTGCTCGCTCGCGAAATCTACAACAAGATTGTCGACCGCGCCGGGGCGGATTCCGTCGCCCTGGTCACCGGTGAGGAGAAGATCAAGCCGGCCCGCCCGCGCTTTTGGGTCTCGACCGTCGAAGCGATGCCGCGAGATCTTGACGTGTCTTTCCTCGCCATCGATGAAATCCAGATCGCGGCCGACCTTGAAAGGGGCCATGTTTTCACCGACCGCCTGCTACGCCGGCGTGGCCGCGACGAGACGTTGCTGCTCGGCGCAGCCACCATGCGCCCGATCGTCGAGCGGCTTTTGCCTGGCGCGAGTATCGTCACGCGCCCGCGGCTATCCCAGCTTGAATTCGCCGGCGACCGCAAGATCACCCGGCAGCCTCGCCGCACTGCGATCGTCGCCTTCTCGGCGGACGAGGTTTACGCCATTGCCGAACTGATCCGACGCCAACACGGCGGGGCAGCGGTGGTGTTGGGATCGCTTAGCCCGCGCACCCGTAATGCGCAGGTTGCGATGTTCCAATCCGGTGACGTCGATTATCTGGTCGCCACCGACGCGGTCGGCATGGGTCTCAATCTTGACGTCGATCACGTTGCCTTCGCTTCGGACCGTAAATACGACGGCTACCAGTTTCGCCGGCTCACGCCTGCTGAGTTCGCGCAGATTGCTGGCCGCGCCGGCCGCGCCACCCGCAACGGCACCTTCGGCACCACCGGGCGCTGTGCGCCGTTCGAGCCCGAACTCGTGGACGCGCTGCAGAACCACACTTTTGAGGCAGTCAGAACGCTGCAGTGGCGCAATTCCGATCTCGATTTTTCTTCGCTCGGCGGGTTGCAAGTCTCGCTGGCGCTGACTCCTTCGCACGAGGCGCTGACCCGCGCGCCGATCGCCGAAGATTTGCGGGTGCTCGATCACGCGGCGCGCGACGTCGAGGTGCGCGCCATGGCGCAAAGCGCGGCTGCGGTGGAGAGGCTGTGGGACGCTTGCCAAATTCCGGATTATCGCAAGATCGCGCCGGCGGCTCACGCCGAACTGGTGACGACACTGTTTGGCTTTCTGATGCGTGAAGGCAAGATTCCTGACGATTGGTTCGCGGCCCAGGTCGCGCAGGCCGATCGTGCCGACGGGGATATCGATACCTTGTCGGGACGGATCGTGCAGATCCGGACCTGGACTTTCGTGGCAAATCGCCCGGACTGGCTGGCCGATCCCGGGCACTGGCAGGCAATTTCGCGAGAGGTCGAAAATAAATTGTCCGATGCGCTGCACCAAAGGCTTACGGAGCGTTTCGTTGACCGCCGGACCAGTGTATTGATGCGCCGCCTGCGGGAAAACACGATGTTGGATACGGAAATCGGCAAGACGGGTGAGGTGATCGTTGAGGGCCATGTGATCGGCCGTCTCGACGGATTTACGTTCGCGCCGGATGCGGCGGAGGCGGGTTCCGAAGCCAAGGCCTTGCAGGCGATCGCGCAAAAGGCGCTAGCTGGCGAAATCGAGGCGCGCGCGGAGAAATTGTCGGGGGCGGCGGACGACCAGTTTGTGCTGACCTCGGATGGCACCATTCGCTGGACGGGAGACGCGGTGGCGCGACTGGTGGCTGCAGACGACGCGCTGCATCCGCGGCTGCGGATCATTTCCGACGAACGGCTGACCGGAGCTCCGCGCGAGGCGGTGCAAGCCAGGCTCGATCTATGGCTGAAAACCCATATCGAGAAGCTTCTCGGGCCGCTGTTCGAGTTGTCTAAAGCGGAGGATATCACCGGTATCGCACGCGGCATTGCCTTCCAGTTGATCGAGGCGCTCGGCGTGCTGGAGCGGCAAAAGGTCGCTGCGGAATTAAAGGATCTCGATCAGCCGTCGCGCTCGTCCTTGCGCAAGTACGGGGTGCGTTTCGGCGCCTACCATATCTATTTCCCCTTGCTTTTGAAGCCGGCTGCGCGGTCGCTGGCCTCGCTGTTGTGGGCGCTGAAGCAGGAGAATGCCGACCTTTCGGCGCTGTCCAGCGCGCAGCATCTCGCAAGTAGTGGCCGCACTTCGTTCCCGGCGGACAAGCTGCTCGATCGCGACGCCTATCGCGCCCTCGGCTATCGGCAATGTGGCGAACGCGCCGTCCGCGTCGATATTCTCGAAAGGCTTGCCGACCTGATCCGTCCGGCGCTGTCCTGGCGGGAAGGGGCGCCCGGCGAAAAGCCCGCCGGCGCATTCGATGGTCGCGGGTTTGTCGTGACGCAGGCCATGACGTCGCTCGCGGGCACTGCTGGTGAGGATTTCGCTTCCATCTTGAGCGCCCTCGGCTATCGCATGGAGCGGTGTTCGGTACCGCCACCTGCAACGGAGAGCGGTGCTGTGACGGGGGTCACCGCGGAAGCGGTTTCTGGCGGAGTACCGGAAAGCGTGTCGCAGCAAGCGGTTGCGATGGATGTCGTGCTTGAGGGTCAGGAGTCTGTTTCCGACCGCGCGGATACAGCCGATATCGGACCTGTTGAACCGGTGGATGCGGGTTCATCCGGAGTCGCGGCGACGGCCCTAGAAGCGGCGACTGAAGTTGCCGAGGAGTCGTCTGCGGCATTCTCAGCCCTCGGGGCCTCGGCGGCTTCCAACGCCGGCGAGGCGGCCATCAACAATGGTGTGCCGACTGATTCCGCGCCCGTTGTTGCCGGGAGCGCAATCGAAGGCGATGCGGTCTCCGCCGAGATCGCCGCGAATGTTGCGGCACCGGCTGAGGCGGACGGCGCGCCGGCGATGATTGAGGTCTGGCGGCCCGGCGGTCGGTCCGCCGATCGGCGTCCGCGTCACGATCGCAATCGGCATCGCCGGCAACAGGCGCGGCCGGATGGCCCGCAGCCGGCAACCGCTGACAAAGAGACGTCCGAGGGAGCGCAAGGGCGCGAGCGGTATGGGCGAGGCCGGCGTGGACAGTCTGCCGGTGGGGCAGCCGAAAGCGCGCCCGCGTGGAACGAGAGGGAATCGCGTGAAGGCAAGGGGGGGCGTCCGCGCGAGCGCTTCAAAGACAAGGGTCGGGACAGGGACCAGGACAAGGGTCGGGTTCAGGGTTCCCGCAAGGGCGGTCGCGAGGGGCGCTCCGACGCCGGACCCTCGCATCGTCCCTACGCCAGCAGCGCGCCGCGCGAGCGCGAGCAGTCGATAGATCCGAACTCGCCGTTTGCCAAACTGGCCGCACTCAAAGAGCAGCTTGCCGGCCGCAAGGATTGAACGGTCGGTCCTGAGAGCATTTCCGGCTGAGTGGAATCCGGATGCTCTCAATCAATAACTTGCGCGTATTCTGATCGCAAAACCGGTATCCACTTTTACGGAACACGTGCTAGCGGCGTGGTTTCGCGATTGGAGTGACCCGTTGGGTGTGTTGGAGCGCCAGCGTCTCGATAAATGGTTGTGGCATGCGCGGATGGTCAAAGCCCGTACCCAAGCTGCTGCGCTGGTCGAGGCCGGCCATGTTCGTGTCAACGGCATACGGGAGAAATCCCCCGGTCACTCCCTCAAAATGTCTGACGTGCTCACGATCAGACTGGAGCGAGGCATCCGTATCCTTAAGGTCACGGGATTTGCCGAACGGCGAGGCGGTTCGACCGCAGCACGAACCCTTTATGACGACATGTCGGATGTTTCCGGCGGAGCTGATGGCTAGATTGTGATTCAGCTGCACCCGCGCGTGCGACCGTCGTCGCCCGTTTCGATCCGGTTCCTCAGTCGCGGTTCATGGATAACTTACGCCCGCTGAGCGGTTCCCCCGCTTGCGGCAGTGCTATTCCTGCGCTACCCCAGCCTGCAAAACTGAGCGTGCCGGAGCCTTGGATGACTTACGTCGTCAACGATGCCTGTATCAAATGCAAATATACCGATTGCGTTGAAGTCTGCCCTGTCGATTGCTTTTACGAAGGCGAGAACATGCTCGTCATTCATCCGGATGAGTGCATCGATTGCGGTGTTTGCGAACCGGAATGCCCCGCCGAGGCCATCAAGCCGGACAGTGAGCCGGGGCTCGAGAAGTGGCTTGAAGTCAATGCCGAATACGCCAAGAGCTGGCCAAACATCACGCAGAAGAAGGAGGCTCCGCCGGACGCCAAGGAATTTGAGGGCCAAAATGGCAAATTTGAGAAATATTTTTCTTCAAATCCCGGTGCAGGGGACTGAGTCTTTCCGGCGTGTTTTAGGCGTCTGATTTTGGGGCAGGCGTTTACTGGCCACTATTTACCTTTTTGCGACCAGAAGCGCCGGAAGTCCCGCCAGAGTGCGGGCGGGCGAGCATAAATCATTGATTTTCGCGGAAAATGTGCTAAACTGAGCGGGTTTTCGAATTCGACGATGCTTTTACCTGCTTATGGGTCCGGAAGGGCTCTGGCGTGAACATCCAGGAAGGCGTGGGAATACCCGCGCGCAGGCTGTGTCACAGAAAACACGCAAAAAAACGAACTCGAGGGCCTCTACCCCTCACCGCGGTGCAGCAAAAGCTCGTGCCCGGACTGCTGCCCCGATCACCCGAACGACGGCTGCCAAGGGCTCGGCCGGAAAATCCTCAAGAAATAAAAGAGGCGAAATGCCAAGCAAGACCGCCAGGATGTCCGCTAAGACCGCTGCTTCTAAGACCGCTGCTTCGAAGACCGCTGCTTCGAAAGCCGGTTCGAAGACGATTGCTTCGAAGACCGCGTCCGCCTCGAAGGTAGGTTCAAGGACCTCTGTCAAGCCGACTGTAAAGTCCGCTGCGAAAGCAACCATGGCCAATAAGCCTGCGTTCAATACGCCTGCAGCGAAGTCTGTTGCAAGGGCTGCCGCACACGTCGAGGAGCCGAAGAAGGTTCTGACCCAGCGCCAGGGGTTCAAGACCAACGAGTTTGTGGTCTATCCGGCGCATGGTGTCGGCCAGATTTTGGCGATCGAAGAACAGGAGATTGCCGGAGCCAAGCTCGAACTGTTCGTCATCAATTTCATCAAGGACAAGATGACACTGCGGGTGCCGACGGCGAAGATTGCCAATGTTGGCATGCGTAAGCTGTCCGAGCCTGGTCTGGTCAAGCGGGCGCTCGAAACCTTGAAGGGCCGCGCGCGCATCAAACGCACCATGTGGTCGCGACGGGCGCAGGAGTATGAAGCGAAGATCAATTCCGGGGACATTGTTGCGATCGCCGAAGTGGTCCGCGACCTCTATCGGTCGGAATCTCAGCCCGAGCAATCCTACAGCGAACGTCAGCTCTACGAGGCCGCGCTTGATCGTCTGTCGCGCGAGATCGCGGTCGTTCAGCACGTCACGGAGACCGAAGCAGTCAAGGAGATCGAGGGGCAACTGGCCAAGAGTTCCCGCCGCGGTGCCAAGGCGGAGATGGACGCCGAGGCCGACGGCGACATGGAAGCCGATGGCGATGATGCTGCGGTTGCCGACGAAGCTGCGTAACCGGGTTCTGGCGAACCAAGACAAACAAAAAGCCCGGCCGAGAGGCCGGGCTTTTTGCTGTGTGCTGTTCTGATTCCGTCAAGCGCGCATCTTCGTTTGCTCTCAAGCACTCTTACTCCGCTTGCGCCTGCGGATTGGCAATGCGCTTTTAAAAAGTTGGAGAGGTCAGTGCGAGAAATTGCCTGCGCGAGCCGGCTTTGGCGGATTTCGGCCTGAAGTCAGAAGGCGGTTCCCGCAAGCGCGAGCGAAGCGTCAAGCGATTCTGTGCTAGTTTTAAACCGCCTTGGTGCGCGGAGCTTCGCGTCACTCCACCACGATTTTGACTCGGCTGCGGACATTGACTTGGGCGCGCGGATCAAGGCCGTTGACGACGCGAAAACGCTCGGCGGGATGATCGACGCCTGCCATGCGGTGTGACAGCAATTCCACGGTATCGCCCGGCTGTACGGTGATCACCTTGATTCGCAGCGGTCGTGCTGCCTGAATCTCGTCCAGCGTCAGGCGGCGGAAGGAGGCGACCGTTTCGCGCGCGTTGCGTTCGCTTTCCGTTGTCTTACGACGGGTGGCGAAAATGAAGCGATAGACGTCGCTGCCGAAGCGCAAGGCATAAATCCGGAACTGCCATTCTTCGCCGCTGGCAACCGCCGATGCCGCGGGAAAGCCGTTGATAGTTAGTTCCTCGGTCGATGCTTTGTTGACGTTCTCCATCCACCCGGAGTTGAGATATTCGGTAAGCTTCTGTTCCGCGGGCACCCGGACCACGTCGAAGCGCATGGCCTGACTGCCGCCCTCGCGAACGCCGATCACTGCCTGAGCCGTATTGTCGAGTACGAAACCTTCTGGCGCCTGAAACGTAAAGCCGAGCTTTGGATGCAGGAAACGCCGGCCACGAACGAACCCCTCACTCGGATCCTCGCCGTAGACAACGTTGTCGATCGCGTCGAGGTAAGTCTCGCGGTCTCGTTCGCCTTGCGCGGGAGCACTGTATTGCCGCGCATTGACCTGCGCGTTCTGAATGCGTTCTGGCGTTGCGGGATGCGATGACAGGAAGTCCTGCGAGCGCGGGTCCAGCGAGGGCTTGCCGGCCTTGAGCGCCGCATTGCGTTCCATTGCCGTCAGGAAGCGCGCTGCGCCATAGGGGTCAAAATGGGCCCGCGCGGAAATCCCGACGCCGATGCCGTCGGCTTCGAACTCTTGGGTGCGCGAAAAGCTTGCGAGCGTCAGCTTGGATTTGGCGAGCGCCAGCGCCGTCAGATCCGGGTCGGTCCCCATTTCGGTGACGACGTGGCTGACGAGGGCGGCCTGCCGCGCCTGATCTTCGCGGATGGTGGCGTGCTTGGCCAGAACATGCGCCATCTCGTGCGACAGCACGGAGGACAATTCCGAGGTGTCGTTGGCGAGCGCCATCAGGCCGCGTGTCACGTAAAGCTGGCCGGTTGGCAGCGCGAAGGCGTTCACCGCGCCTGAATTGAGGATCGTGACCTTGTAGGTGAGGTCGGGCCGCTCGGACGCCGCCACAAGCCGCTCGACCGTTTTGTTGATCAGCGCTTCGAGTTTGGGATCGTCATACGCCCCGCCGTAAGAGGTGAGGATGCGCTCGTGCTCGCTGTCGGACGCTGGAGTATGGGTCGCGGCCCGCGCGGGCTTTATCGGTTTGACGGATGAGGGAGAGTCGGTCTGGAACCGGGTCATGTCGCCGCATCCACTGAGGGCAAGCGCCGCGCAGAGCAGCACGACAGGCGCAGCCAAAAGGCGGCTCACTCCTGTCCCGCGCCATACTGGGCTCGCCGTCATGGTCGCAACGTTCTCCCTCGGACTGAAGTTTCGATTTCAGCAGTCGCAATCTGTCAGCAAATCTGACGGCAAATGCTGACACTCGACCGCCGTATCTTGTATGTCCAGCGTAGGCCCGGTTGGCTCCGGCAGAACACCGAGCCCTCTAGTCGCCGGCCACTTCGATCTGCCCAACCCGGAGCACCTCAATCCGCGGTCCTCCGCGCCGTTCGACCCAGCCGCGGACCCGGACCCGCCGATGTTCGAAAGACGTCGGCACTACGCCTGCCGCCTCGAAGGATGGCAGTATGCGCCTTGAAATAGTCGCAGCAAAGTCTCGTGTCCAGCGCGGGCCGAAGTTGAGATATATAGTGCCGCCGGCCTGCCTGACAGACCGGACGTAGCCTTCCACGATGGTGAACTGCCCAATACGCGCCAAAATATCGCCCGGACGTTCGGCGTTTTTGACCACGGACGATTCCGCCCAGGTTCCACGCCGGGCCTGTCGCGCCGCCGTTTCCGCAGCCGTGAGTTCCGCCGCGCACGCCTTGTCGGTGACGTCGGCAGACACAAGTGCGTCGCCGCGTGCCAGAAGATCGCTTTGGACCGAACTGGCGGATGGCCCAAGATATATGAAGGCGGTTTGCCGGCCATAGCGATCCGGATCGTCGCGCTCTCCGCGCAGGGTCACGCGCCGACCGATCAGCCCTGCGAGTGCTGGCTGGCGATTGGCGGCCTCCCCCGCGACCACTTCGACGCCTGCGAGGCGCACGTCACGGCCATCATCGAGACGGAGCGTCCGCGGGTCAATGACGGCGCTCACGACGCCGTCATTCTGAATGACCGGTTGGCAACCGTCGGCGAGTGTCGGCGCTGCGCTGAACAACATTCCACAGAGCACCAATCCGAGCAGAATATTGCACATGCCAGGAGGCTTGGCCGTGGCCTGACCGCGCCTCAAGACGTTACCCGAGGACGAGGTTGCTATTTCGATCCAGGACCGGAAATCGCGCCGCGCGCGACCAACCTGTTCCAGATGAACAGCACCACAACCGCGCCGATGGTTGAGGTGATGAAGCCTGCGCCTTGATCGGGGCTGTAGTGACCGATCGACTGCCCGATGAAGGTGGCGAGGAACGCACCGCCAATGCCGAGCGCCGTGGTGAGGATGAATCCGCTCGGATTGTTCGGGCCGGGCGATAAGAACTTTGCGATAACGCCGGCGATGAAGCCGACCAGAATGATCCAGAGAATGCCGCCCATGATGAAAGTCCTTCCTCAAAATGATCGTGACGGTGAACTCTCCGCGAGATCGGTCAGCCCCCGGGGGCGACCACTCCCGCAGCGAGTGCAATCCTAAAGCAGTCGCGATAGCTCATTCTCCGTCGGCAGGCGCCCGTCGGGCGTCAGATGGTGGACGACCTCGGGCAGGTGCTGACTCAATCCGGCGAGCAGTTCGTCCCGCGACAGGCCGGTCTGTGCTGTCAGGGCGTTGATCTGGTCGGCGCCGAGCGCGTCGGCGAGGTCGCGCGGTGCGATCTGCTTGTTTGGTCCCGGGCTAACCCAGGAATTAGCTGTCTCACCATGGCCTTTGTTCTGAAGCTGGTTCAGCAGGTCGCCGAGGCCGCCGCTCAGAATGCTTCCGGCCGCACCGCCCGC
The DNA here is from genome assembly GCA_963807355.1 of uncultured archaeon. Lineage (GTDB taxonomy): Bacteria > Pseudomonadota > Alphaproteobacteria > Rhizobiales > Xanthobacteraceae > Nitrobacter. Next base: position 69,913 of record CAWEBX010000021.1, on the reverse strand, counting down.
CAGCAGGCCACCAAGCCCGCCCTTGAGCAGGTCACTAAGGCCGCCTCCGCTGCCGGGCAGACCAGCATTGACCGTGCCTCCGGGTGCGCCCGCATTGATCGTGCTTCTGGGCGCGGGAGCCGGCGGCGCGGACGGGCTGGCTCCAGAATGGCTTCCGGTGAGATGTTTCAGCGCCTTGTAGCCCAGCACAGCGAGGATCGCCATTGTCAGCGGCGACATGCCGCTGCTTTCGCTTTCCTTATTGGGCTCGCTTGGACCGCGCGGGCCGTTCTGCATTCCGTTGAGGACGTCGAGCAAACCCATGATTATCTCCTGTTGCGATCCAGCCCCGCGGCAAAAAAGATAAGGTTGCCATATGACAGTCACAAGGCATTTTTGGCGGGCGAAGAGGCTGCCGCTTCATTCTGCAAGCGAAACGAGAGTGGCTGGGGGGATGAATGGCGGATCCTGGGAAAAGCGCTCGACGAGCGCAACGGGTCGCCGTGTTCTTTTTAGGACGCCTTCCTTATGAAATGGCGAGCCGTACCGGCAGTGCATGTTGGCGAGACATCCGGTCCGGTTGGGGTGGGCCGCGCGACGGCACCAGCCTCTTGAATCGGCAATACAGATTCGGCTTGCCCGAGGCGCTGATGTGCCGGATAAGTGGCAGGGTTCGGCGTACAGTCCCGGTAGCTCAGCTGGATAGAGCACAGGTTTCCTAAACCTGGGGTCAGGGGTTCGAACTCCCTTCCGGGACGCCATTTCCCAAATTCTAGTTTGAATTGTTGGGTTTTATAGTTTGATTGTCCGACCCAATATGGGGTGGGACAGCATTTTTCTCGATTTACCCTACGTATCCTCCTGCGGATGATCGCGGGCCTTCGTGATATGTCCGGGCAGCCAGCCGGCGATGCAAAATACGCCGACGCAACTGGCCGGCAGAATGATCAGCACGATTCATGCAACGATGGCGTAGCCGCTCATCCCGAAACCCCTCAACTGGCTGGCTGCGGCTCAGGAAATTTCCATTTGCCGCTGAGGATTTCGGCGCGGGGCCGATAGAGCCGCACCGTGTAGTTCCAGCCTTGCATGATCGGCAGGCAGTTCGGAATCTTGCCGTCGCAGCCGCCGAACTGGATAGCGATTGATCCATCCGTGCTCTTTTTGCCCGTGATGCTGTTGAGGGAATAAGCATCGTATGGATTCTTTTCGAAGTAGCCGTCCGCGTTGTAGAGACTGACTGACCAGAACGCATCGACCGGTACATCCTTGACGGTGAGTTTGTAGACGGTCGCGCCGTCATTTTTCGGTGGCGTGAAGCTGACGTAGGTCGCGTCCTTATCGGGATTACCACAGCCGATGCGAGCGCCGAAACGACGCTTCTCATGACATCCCTTCCTTTTGTGGTCAGTTCACACCTGCAACAGCGATGCCTTCCATTGTCCATTCAGAGCCAGGCTTGCCGCCTCGTCGCCTAACTGACTCGCTGAACCGCCGGCGGCATCCAGGTGCCATCCACCACCACCGCCTTCGGCCAGTATGCACGTACATAGAGGGTGAAATCGCCACCCTTAGGCGCCGGCAGCCAGTTGTCGCGCTGCGCGGCTGGCGGTGCGTCGGCCTGCACATAGACCGTCAACGAACCATCGGGGTTGTGTTTCAGCGCCTTGTTCTTTGTTCCGGTCGAATAGCGTTTGATCTCGTTCGGCGCGAAGAAATGGTGCTCATTGTAAAGCGTCAGCGACCAGAAGCCATTGACCGGTGGCGTCTGATCTTTCGCGAAGGTGACGGTGTATCGGTTGGCGCCGTTGAGCCGCGCACCGCTCACGTCGAGATCCTGATAGAAATATTTCGTTTCGTTCGGCGAGTTGACCAGGATGTTCGACTTGGCCGCCGCCGTACGTGTGAAGTAATCAGTACCGAAGGCAGCCTCGTTCGAGATCGTGCTCCAGTGGTGCGGAAGTTGCTGGCCCCAGTTGCGGAATTCGAACAGTGGCTTGACGATCTGCTCCTCCGCCTCCGTGGCGGCCTTGACCAGCGGCGCCTTCAACGACGGATTGTTCTTGATCGCTTCAAGCAACGCACGCATCTGGGCGTAGCGCGATTCCTCACCCGGCAAGGGTGGCGCGTCGGCGAGAATATCAGGAAGCTGGTCGAAGAACTTGTCAGGAAACACCCACTTTGTTTCCGCTTCGCCGGCGGTCGCAGCCGGTACCTTCTTGATCTTGCTCCAGTCGGTGCTTTTCATTCGTCCATCGTATTCCGCCAGCGGATACATCATGATCTGCGTCAGCACGCTCTGGATTGCCTTCTTGTCTTCAGGCGTATCGTCCTGAAACACACGCGGTGCAGCGAAGCCGGTGTTGGTCGGAGGAACGGAAGACCTGGGTGATACCTTTGGGAATGTCGCCGCGCCAGTTCGGCCCGACCAGCAGATAGAAGCCGGGCGTCGTGCCGTACATCTTGCCAAGCTGTGCGAAGCCGTCGGTGCGCAGATCGACCATCTGGTAAACCCAGAAGCGGTCGCCGAAATCCGGCACCTGGATCACCACCGGCGAAAGATCGAGTGCAAGGGAGCCTGCGCCATAGACGACGTCCTGATTGGGGCAGGCGACTAGCCGCTCCTCGGGCTCGATGTAGTCGGTGAGCATCGCCACGCGATTGAGCGGGGCGGCCGGTCCGGGCCCCACCATCATCGCCTCCGGCACGTCCTTGAAGTTCAGCCGCTTGTTGAAGATGTTGACCATCGGCCAAGCCCAGAAATAGGCGTCACGTGCGATCATCGCCGCATAGGCCTCGGTGATCTTCACGCTGGAGTCCGGCCCGGCGGCAGCGCGCGAGCCCATTCCGGTGAAGGGGGTAGCGGCTGCGGATTGAGTGACGACGTCTCTGCGCGCGCGCGCGAAACGGTAGTGCTGGCAACGGTCGAAGTGATTGCAAGCGTCGTTCCGGCAAGCAATATCTTCCTGCGATCAGGATGTGCGTTCGTGGTCATGGTGGACTCTCCGGATTGTTTACTGCGCGGCGACCTTCTCGACGTCAGGCAGCTTCCACACCTTGTCGAAGAATTCCTTCTTCGGACCGTAGAGGCGGAACATGAACTCGAACTGACGCGCCGGGTCTGTCGGAATCCAGTTGGATTCATGCCCCGGAGGGGCTGCCGGTCCAGCGTAGAGATCGACCGAGCCGTCCGAGTTCTTCTTAACATCCGCCGCGTTCGAGGCGCGGCTGGCGCGATTCATATTCCTGACGAGCGCATGCGTCTCGCGGTCATAAACCGTGAGCGACCAATATTGGTCGATAGGCACATTCGGCGGTACATGGAGCCGATAGGTTTTCGAGCCATCGTAGCTCTGGCCATCCTTGTCCTTGATATTCAGAAGGTAGAACTGACCAGAACCCAACCGCCTTATACCGATGTAGCCATAGGTGTAGGTGATGCCGCGCCAATCGACCGGATACTCATTCAAGTCCTTGAAATCCCCGGACGCCGCTTTGACCAGATCGGGATGTGTCGGAAATGTCCAATGCGCATCCTTGAAAAATGTCGGTGGCGCAGCGTCATATTTCGTCATCAGCCACGCATGGGCTTCGTTCATGCCCGCTGTGAGCGCGTCCTTAATCGCCGCATCCGGCGCGAAGGGTTTCCCTTTCGCGATGCCGATCGACTTCAGCTGATCGATCATGGCTCGGTCGCGGTCGAGCCACGGTTCTGTCTGCACCATCCGGTCGAGGTGCGTGAAGAAGCTCTCGTCGAAGCGAATGGTTGAGTCGAACAGGATGTCCTTTACGTCGCTGAAGACTGTCGGCGGCGGATTTGCCGCCTGTGAGAGCGGATAGATTTTGATCTGCTTACCGTAGGCAATCGATTTCGCAACGTCAGCATCAGCATGACTCTTCAGATTGGAGCGATACAGCACGTAGCTGCCATGCGTATTCGGCTGCAATGGCTCATAGCCATCGGGAACCTTTCCGGTGAAATCCGGCGGCAACATCACAAACTTGATGCCTTTGCCTTTGTCCACGCCGAGTAAACCGGCATCCTCCAAAGGCTGTTGCCAGACATTGACGATGTTGGCGTTGAGCGAGCCTTCCGCGCTCGCCGGTGGAATCTCGATGACAATCGGCCCGACATCTTTCGTGTTCAGGAACGACATGAAATAAAGCGTGTCGGGATTTGGTGTCAGCGTCTGGTTTTTCCAGTCGAGCGGCTTACCCCAATAGATCATCTGATTCACTTTACCCGGCGTTTTGGTCAGCATCTCCTGCAGCATCAGGTCATAATTGACGACAGGCATGCCCCAGATGACCGCCTCGACGGCACGGCTCTGGACGAGCCTCTCCTGCGGAGCAGTCTGAGCGGTCGCGACTCCCGCAAGAGACGAAATGACAAGTGCAACAAACAGCGATTTGGTCATCGTACACTCCTCAAGAACCGGCGATTGATTGCGTCGCGAACGAAAGCGCACGGCGATCCGTTGTCATGCCGCTATGCGCCGCGGTCACCAGCGTCAGCAGCCCTTTCTCGCCCTGCTCGGCGAGCGCCTTCTTGTCACCGGAGAGGAACGCCTTGAACGGCTGCTGGCCTTTCCATTCCGGATGATGTGGCGCCATCGCCTTGACGCGGTCGAGCGCGAAGGCGGCTTGAAAATAGATCGGCTGCTCGCACCATAGCGTGCCGTCATTGTCGAACACGGCGATACGCTCGGCCGGAGGCACGAAATCCGCGCCGCCTGGTGTCGCGACCCGCGCGACAAAATCGGTGATTGATGTCCTGACCGCGCCGCTATTCCAGGACGGCAGCGGGTCATTCTGTGCGAGGGCGTTGGAATACGGAAGGATGACGCAACAGAACCCCATCAGCACAACGACGACGGCGTTCCGAACGACGGTCGCAAGGGACGCAACCATAGCAGTCCTCACACAGGTTTGAGATTGAAGAGGTTGAACCAACCCGGCTCGCTCGTAGACGAGCCGGATGACGCGCGGTGGGGCGACGCGCTATTTGACCCCGCGTTGCTGAATTTGCTCGTCGATCATCCTGTTCAACCCGCCGCGAATGCGGTCGAGGGTTTTTTTCTTGAACGACTCCCCGGCGTTTGATGCCATCCATCTCGCTTTCCAGGATGTTCGCCATTGTCGCCAGTCTCACCAGTGCCGACGAGCCCAGCAGAATATTCCGGCGACTGAGAGCGTGATTGTCGGCCTTGTTCGATGGAGCTGCGGGTTTGTCTTGGTCATTCGTACTGCTCGTCATTGCACTCTCCGTTCTTCACAAGGAATTTGAAGGTCATTGCGCAGCGAGTTTCCTTGTCACACAGCGAAATCCGACATGGCTGGTCGACGTATCGACCGGCTCGGCGTGACGCGCGGCCGGGCGGTAGCGGCGGCAATAGTTCGGCGCGCAGAGGTGCGAGCCGCCTTTGAGGACTTTGCGATGAATCTTGATGCTTGGCTGGCAGGGATCGTAACTCGCGTCCTCTCTGCCGCCGCGCGGGTTTTCGGGGATGCAGCACGCCTTGGGTGCTTCGGCTTCGTGCTTCGGGGTGTACCAGTCACCGGTCCACTCCCACACATTGCCGATCATGTCGTGCAGACCGTAACCATTCGGCGGAAATGCCGTTACCGGCGAAGTGCGTTCGTAGCCGTCTTCATTCAGGTTCTGCCGCGGGAATTCGCCCTGCCAGGTGTTGGCCATGTGGCGGCCGTTCGGCGTGAATTCATTTCCCCAAGCAAATTCCATCCCCTCGAGTCCGCCGCGCGCGGCAAACTCCCATTCTGCCTCGGTCGGCAGTTCCTTGCCGGCCCAGGTTGCATAAGCCAGCGCGTCGGCATAAGCGACGTGGACCACCGGATGATGGTCCTGCACGTTGATGTTGCTCTTCGGTCCATAAGGATGCCGCCAGTCGGCACCCTTCATGAACGTCCACCACTGGCTCCAGTCGCGGTAGATTGACTAGGCGCGCGGGCGGACAGAAAACAAGCGATCCCGCATAAATCATCTCCGGGCGAGCGCCTAGATAGTCCTTGGGATCCGGCAGCACCTCCGCGACGGTGACATGGCCGGTCGCTTTCACAAACTGTTTGAACTGCCGGTTCGTGACAGGTGTTTTGTCGATCCAGAAGCCATCAACCGTCACGCGATGGCTGGGCGCTTCTTCGGGATAGTGACGGTCGGAGCCCATGCGGAACGTGCCGCCGGGAAGCCAGACCATCTCATTCAATGGCGCGCTGGCTCGCCCGGGTTTCTGAACATCGGCCTGCGCCATGGTGATGCCCCGCCGCTCCAAGGCTATTGGGGGCAATAATCCCAGAAGCCCTGCCTGCGGGAGGAGTCCGTGTAGTACCAGCACATTCCAGGCGAGGGCGCCGCGGATGCAGGCAAAAATTTCACTGGCGAAAAAGATGATAATGCAGCACGGACGGCTTTAAATCCACACAGCGACATTTGTCAGGCCCACCACTTCTCGTGTTCCAGGACCACCGACGAACGGACGTCCTGGACGGGCTGGGTTTCGGCGATCTGGCGGTTCACTACGAATGGGCGAACCAGTGGCGCGCGGCGGTCAACGTCGTCAACATCGCCGACACCCAGTATGTCGCAAGCTGCGGCTTTGTTACGTCATGCTTCTACGGCGACCGGCGTCGCATCACGGGAAGTCTCTCCTATAAGTGGTGATGGTGACGGCTTCAAAATCAGCAAAGCAAACCTCCGCTGGCTTAATGCTGTGTCCACACGCGCGGTGATCGGCAGGGTGAGGGATCGCTAATAGCTGATATCATTGTGGTGGCGATCCGGAAGACCGCCACCGACCGCCATCGCGATCTAGGTCTTCGTCGGCCAACGCCGCTCGTGGAACCAGGTGCGGTACTCCGACGACATCTTCGCGCGTTGCGCCTGCGGCGCGTGCCGCTTGCACGTGGATGCCTCCTCGCTGCCCTCGGACGCGCCCCACCTTACCTCGACGCAGTCGTTCGGGTTATAGGCCATCTCGAAGTGCGTTGCCCGGTCGATGACCTCCTTGAGCGAAAGCGTCCATTGCGAGCCATCGCTGCGCATGTAGGATATTTTTCGCGAGGTAAGCTCGGACGCCAGCACCCCTTGCAATTCGCTTTTGAGGTCCGCGATGCTCTTGCCGCTCGGCATCGCATAGCGCGGCGCTCGCCGAATGACGCGATCGGGAAATCCCCGCACGACATCGATCGCGATCAACAAACGGAAATCGCGCGCCGGAGTGGAGTAATCCTCCCATGCTCCCGTCGTCCCGAAGATCGAGGAGCCATTGGGCATAGTCACCTCTCCGGCGTGCTTTTCCTGATATTGTCGTCCGTTTTCGACCGAGGTAACACGCGTCTTCACCTGTTCGTTCAGACTTGCGATGGCGTCTGTCATCGCTTTCACGGGATCGAGCGGCTCCGGCGACATCACGTCATCCATGCGATCGTAAAAATCCTCGGCACTCATCTTTGTTTGATCGAGCGAAAAATCGGCGTACTCGGGATTGTTGGTGATTTCGGCGTTGACCAGCCGCCGCAACGAGCCGCCTTTGTTGCGCACGATCGGCCGAAAGTGCTTGAAGCCCGGGCTGCCCAGCGCAGGATCATGCACGAACAGGAAATTGCCGCGCCAGAAACGCTTTCGCGTGATCGAGCCGTCGGGCTCAGCATCGACGGCGAGGAAGACGCCCGGCTTGCCGTTCATCTCCGGCACGCGATGCACGAGCATCAGCACGTGGCCGTAGGGGTCGGCATACATCGTGCCCGGGCGAAGCGCTTCTTGGGTCAGTGAGACAGTATAGAAATCGGTGTTGTCGTCACTCGCGCCGACGCGCGCGGCGCCCGTATGCACGACGTCGCCAACGTCCCGCAGGTATTCGCTGAACGTCGTCGGCCGTTTTGGCCGCACCTTCGGCGGAGCCGCAGGCGTTCCGGTCGACTGCGGCCGGGCAAACCCGGGCAGAAGGATGGGCGGTTGCTCGGGCGGCGGGGCATTGGTGATCGCAGCCGACGCAATTTCCTGTTCGGGAGGCGGCGGCGGACGTGTGACCTCGGGATGCTCCATGTCGAACCACTGGTAGCACTTGGGCGCCTTGCCATTGGCGCCTCGTGAGCAATTGGAGTAGCCGAACGGTAGCCCTATCTTGTAGGCAAAATAGGCGCGCAGAAAGTAGACGAAATCTGCGCAGTCGGGGCGAAGGCCCGTCCGCACATTATCTTCACCGCGGCCTAGATAATTGAACAGGAAATTGCGTGATCGGTCGTGCAGGATTTCATGCCAGACTTTCCAAGACAGATCCTGATCGGGGGGCGCGTCAAATAGCTTTTCGATCCACGCAGAGAACAAGGATTCCGTCGCGCGATCCCAGCTGTTACGCACCTTCCAAAAGGCGCCGGATGGAATAGGCAGAGGGTCTGGTTTGCGCGCGCTTACGGAGATATCGCGTGTGATCGTACTGCAGTCCGCCGTTGGGTGGTCGAGCGTCAGGGTGGCGTGCCACGTACCCGCGGCCGGGGCGGCGACCTCGGCGAACCAGAAGTACGGCGCACTGCCGCGCCGCTCAGACGAGTTGGCCGCGACGCTTCCGTCGGGCGCAACCAGCGAAATCTTACCCTGGAGCGGCTTTTCGGTGACGATCATGACGCGCAGCGGCGTCCCCTTCCAAGGTGCAAACGGCGAGGGCAAGATCGAGAACCCGGTCGCCTGCTCGCACGTGCCTGGGGCCGCTTCGGCCGGCGGGTCTGTCGTCGCGAAAATGAACGCTGCTGCCGCGGCAGCGGCGAATCGGGTGGCGAGACGAATCTTGCCAACCTTGTTAGAAGAACCGGGAACTGCACTCGGTCCCGCCGATCTCGGCTGGGAATAGCGACGTTCAGGGCTTGTCATACTAAGCCTCCATGTTGCATCGCTGTCCCCAGTGAGGTCAGCTGCCATACCCAGCCGCCGGAACTCTCAAACGGACGGTTCGCACGCCAACAGCTGAGACAGATTGTCAGGCAAAACACCGTAGATGTGGCGAAAATCGGCGCGACGCGCGACTTTCTCAAAGGTTGTCGCCGCACGGTCACGCAGAGGGCCGCGGCATCTGCTGCCATCTGGACGGCTTTGCCTTCCTCCTTCCACAGGCGCTTGCTGGCATTTCACCGGGCAACGTGTGGATCAACAGGCTCCGGAAATCCTGCTGACCGCGGCCAGGCACGATACGCAACTGGTGCATCGAACACGGCGTTGGTCGCCGGGTTGGTGGTGGTCAATGGGTTGTCAGCAAGCGTTGCGCTGGCGATGTTTCTGGATGGCGATGATGTGGTGTTGACTGCGCATAAGGAAGGAAACCGATCCAACAACTGCGTGGTCCCCTACTTCAGAAGAGAAGGGCTGGAAGGGCTGCTCGAGAATTGCGGAAACCTTGTGCAATCTGGAACCCCGCGGCAAACCTAATCTTGAAGGTGGAGGCCTTGTGAACGGCGCCCATGGATTTTACCTCCAAAGAATGAGCTAAGATTTGCCGGAATACGGAGGATTGCTGATGGCTGGAACACGGACTCTCTCAGAGATTGATGCCCGGATCGGCATCATCCAGGACAATATCCGGCAATTGATCGAACAGGCGACAGCGACGTCAGGAGCTGAAAGCGAAGCCTTGGTGTCAGATAGGATCGCTCAACAATCGGAAGAACTGGAGCGACTCACCCACGAGCGGGACGCACTTGCGAAGAAAACGAGCTGACCGGCGCCTCCTTCCGCGACTGCTAACCCATGGGGCCACTGGATGACAGACCTAGACCCGCTCGAATCCGTCGCGGCGTCCGAATTGGTTTCGTCATCGCTTCTTGCGTCGCTCATTCCTGCGCTGGTCAATCGCGGCGTCCTGACACAGCAAGACGCCAATGAGATTTATGAAAACGCCCTGATGATGCTTGAAATGCAACAGGGTGCCGATCCTGCTGTGCAACGTGTCTACGAAACAGCTCGGGAGTTGATCGAAGCGCATTTGCGGCCGGAATAGAAAACCCCGCCGGAGCGGGGTTTTCCAAGGCTATCTGAAGACGATAATCGGTGGGAGTCTGTGTTGAGCGATCCGCGCGCGCCGGCCGCCTCGATTGCCATCGAGACGGCCTTGCGAGAGCGAGCCTTTTTCCATCAATCCGAACTATCGAAGAACCGATGCTTGCGCCCGTATGGGGGCAACAAGACGGACGGGAAATCGGCCGCGTAGCGCTTCTCTCTCTCAATTTGCTCGGGCTCGTGTGCTGACGACGTTAAGGGGCTCTCGATCGCCTTGCGATAGAGATGCCACGTCGCATGACCCAGCAACGGCATGACGATCGTGAGACCGAGGAAGATGGGAATCGACCCGAGCGTCAGCAAGACAGCAACGATCAGACCCCATTCCGCGGCCGCGATTGGATTCTTCGCCACCATGCGCATTGACGTCAGAATGGCATCGCTCATGTCGGCGTGTTGATGAAGCATCAGCGGGAACGACACAATGCTGATGCACAAGGCAACGGCTGCGAACAGAAATCCGACGCCGACGCCGACCATGATCATGCGCCAGCCCTCGGACGTGGTGAAGACCTGCGTGAAGAAATCGGGAATTGCCGCTGCCGGGGTGTTACCGAAGGTGGACACGTAGATCGCGTGCGCCGATACCACCCAAGCGACAAAAATAGCAAACAACAGCGCGCCCAGCCCAAGCATCGATCCAAACGACGGCGCCCGTAGCACGCCGAACGCATGCCAGGCGGAGGCTTCTTGGCCGAGTTCGCGCCGATAGCTCAATTCATAAAGTCCAAGCGCCGCAAATGGCCCGATCAAGGCAAAGCCGGCGGCGATCGGAACCAGCATCGGCAAGACCGAGTAGCCGAGCACCATACGCCACAGCAGAATTCCGATTATGGGATAGATAACGCAAAGGACGATGGCGTGGCTGGGAACCGCCTTGAAGTCTTCCCAGCCCAGCCGCAAGGCGTCAAGAAGGTCGGAGAAACCGATATGGCGGATCACGGGTCCGTCTACGGCGACAGTTTCTGAGGGTGGGGGTGACGTGCCTTCGAGAGGATAATAAGTGGCCATGTTCGTTGTCTCCCTTTCGCGGGTCGATCTCTGGCCGCCGGAAGGCGCGAGTTCGCCCCTTCAAAAACGATCACGATCAAGACCAGACGCGAGAGCACAACCAACCTGATCTTGCCGCGACCTGTAAGGTAATCCTAATCCCGATCTCTGATGTTAGTTGCTCACTCTTCAGTGAGTTTGTGCTACAGGATGCATCGGCTATTATTTGTTCGGATGGGGTGCGCGGCCAGGTCCATCCAGGATTGGCTGCGGATCTCCGACCAAAGACCCGCCGGTGGGTCTCCCTTGCCGGCGGGTTTTTGTCATGAGGCGCCAACAATATTTCTGAAACCCATCAGATTAATTCCATCGCCTCAGAACTGAGGTATCAGACCTCAGCGCGCTGCACGTACTGTGATCCGCACGACATCATCATGCGGATACGTCATGGAACATCACACCAAGCTTCTACAGTTTCGCGCACCCGAACCGATCTCAGAAGCGATAGACCTCGCGGCGAGGCGAGAACTTCAAACCAAATCTGAATACCTCCGCCGCTCTGTTATCGACAGCCTTCGCGCCGGCGGTGTCGATCCGTCGTGTCTGGTTGCCGATACCGTATCGTTCAGGTCGGGTGACAAGATCACGTCGCTCAGGAGCTGGAGATACGACCACCGATGTCAACATCACGTCGGGATCTAATGACAACTACGTCAATAAGCTGGTCACTGGTTTAACCGCCGTTGGTGACGCGGGTTCGCGCAACATCATCACATTCGCATCTCGCCCTCGTTTGCCCAGGACAACGGCCTCGGGTCTTCCTACCGGATCGTCAGCGGTCGAGGGATTTCAGTTCGAAGTGACGGACGCCACCGCAACGAACTATTGCTCTGTTGTTGCCGGCGGCGGCTCGAACCGAGTCGTAGTGACGTGTCTCAATGGCTCGTGGCTGATTACTGGGTAGGGATGGCTACTGACGGCTTGCCTAAGATAGGCCCCGGCGCGCCCCTGGGAAGCGACGTGCCGAAAGCCCTGCCGGATCAGCGCTAAAGCGCCAAACACGGATATCCACCCTTAAGGTATTCCAACAGCACAACAAGGCAATTGATGTCCCTGGAAGCATGCAGCTCGCGACGGCAGCGAGCCTGCCGGACTTCGCTGAAACTGCGCGTCGTCGATCCGGGGCATCGGGAGCGTTTACCAACCGCTGGCCGACGGCAGCGGGAAGCTGCAGGTCCAGATTTTCCCGGTCGATCACAATCGCATTGTCGAGGATGCCCGCCATGTCGCTGGGCAACCGGGTGTGAGGCATGGTCCAGAGCAGCGTCATCTGATCCTTGTTCGCACCCTGCCAGTCGAAGGCGGCGCCAGTGAAGGCGTTGATGGTGTTACGGTAGTCGTTACGCGCCACGAGGCGGCGCGAGCCGATGTCCCTAATGAACCGGCCGGCGGTAAGGCTGCTCTTCGAGCCATCGCCGGTGGCGTCGGAAAGATCGAAGTTGAGATAGGCCTGGCCGAGTTCGAGGGCGTTCACCTCTGTTGTGGAGGCCGACGAGTTCGGCTTCTCCAAATAGCCGCGGCTGTCCAGCAGCTCCGCGCCGATCTTCACCTTGTGGCCGGTATCGTACTCGGCGAAAATGTTGGTGCGGAAAGCGGCCAACACGTCGTCGGACGTGACAGGCGCCGGACGGAACTGGTTGCTGATTCCTTCGATGCGGGAACGGAACATGCCGCCGATCTTGAGATTCTCGGGTCTTCCGAGTGCGTCGTAAAGTGAGAACACCGGCTTCGACGTGGTCGGCTTGAAGTAAGGCCACGTCAGCGCCTGAACCTGGGCTTCCGACCACTCATGAGCGTCGGCATTCGCCCAGTAGTTCGGGACTTGGGCATGGCCCTGGCCCGCTTGCGCCTGCCGATCCGCCTGGGACTGAGGCCACAGCTGGGCCTGGGCAAGTGTCGGAAAGATCGCGACAAGCAGGACGGTTGATAGCAAAAGGCTCTTCATCTTATTTTTCTCAAACCCCCAGGTTGGCCTGCAGGGCAAATTCGGATCCGCTGAGCCGCAACATATGATGAAACGTTTCTCGCGGTGGCAGCGCTTCACAGGCTTGGTCGGGGGCTGACGATGTGCGCGGCGGGGTACGCCATGTCAGTGGATCGGCGCAACGAGGCCAGTTGACTACGGTGCAGATTTGCGCTCCCCGTTGGCGACAATTCGGAGCGGCGTCCCTCGTGGGCGCACGAGCAATAAGAGGGATGGCCATGCCTAGCACCGGACGGCGCTTTTGGACCTTGAGCGGCGTGGCATGAAGACGATTATTGGCATTGCTGTTTTGATGTCTGTGACGCCAGCTCTGGCTGAGAATATCTATCTCACTGAGAGTGGAACCTGCGCAACTGGTTACGTCCGCGATGGGAGATTCTGCGTAGCTATCGAAACCGGATATGAGGTTCGGTCATGTCCGAGATCAACTTTCCGAATTGGCAACTTCTGTAAGGTGAAACCCGATCCCGCGTATCATCTCCTTCCTCAATGGTTTGCAGATCTCGGCTTTCGGTAGCCCAGTGACCAGCCAGCGCGGCAACCAACTCATCACTCATTGCAGGTTCTCCATCCTGTTCCATCCAGTTGGAGAATAGAAATTTAGACCGTGGCCATTGCCACAATAAGTCCCGACCCGATGAGAGCCGCTAAAAGTCCAAAGCTGCCGACGAAAAAGAACACATCGTTAGCTATCGTTACAAGAGCTTGAAAGTTCGTGACGTCGTGCAGGCAATCGACGCGGGTGGCAAGCAATTCGACTGAGTCGGATCTTGAGTTGCGGTGACAGTGCTGGACTGCAAGCGTTCCTATAAATGAGGAAGTACGATTGCGAGCACTACATTGTCTCAATCTGTTGTGATCACGGCTTCCCGTTCAACGACGAAGGCACCATGACGCCGGTCCGTCGCTCTTCTTTGGACAACCGCAGTTGCCGACGGTATGTGGTACGCTGCCGTCGCCCGTGATCCTGCAGGCAGGGCAAGAGACCGTCAATCGCGCACGCTCGATTCCACGGGCACAATGCATTTGCGTTCTTTCGCCGGTAGCGAGCGACCAAGACGCAAAGGCACGCAGTTCTTTTCTTCGTTCGTTATTGACGTAAGGCCGACGGCACTCAAAGAACTGATGATACTTGGTCCATTCTATCATCAGTCCTCATAAGCAATTGACTCGCCATAATAGTTCTTCCACTCACTTGGAGTGGGCTCCCGGAACTGATTAGGGAAATGTTCCGCGGTGCATTTTGGAAACGAGCATGCCCGACGCAAAGCTGACCCGCCGCGCGCACCGAATGCTTTCATGATTATGTTTCCTTGACTTCGTTCTTGAGCGGCCGACCGGCGGCAAAATCCGAGACATTGGCAAGCGTCGTGTTCATGATCTCTTCAAGCGCCTCACGCGTGAAGAAGGCCTGATGGGCCGTGAGGATCACGTTCGGGAACGAAACGAGGCGCTGTATCACATCATCGTGGATGATTGAGTGGGACAAATCACGGAAAAAAAGACCGGCTTCGTTTTCGTAAACGTCGATCGCCATCCCGCCGAGCTGACCCGATTTCAGTCCCTCAATTGCCGCCTCGGTATCGACGAGGCCGCCGCGACTTGTGTTGATCAGGAGTGCGCCTTTCTTCACCTTGGCGATCGTCCTGGCATTGATGACATGCTTGGTTTGCGGCGTAAGCGGAGCATGGAGAGAGATGACGTCCGCATCCGCCTGAATTTCCTCCACCCCGGCATAGCGGCCAAACTTCTCGAATTCAGGCGAGGGGTGGGCATCATAGCCTAACACCTTGCAACCAAATCCATTCATGATCCGACCAAAGATGGTGCCGATCCTCCCCGTCCCAAGCACGGCCACTGTCCGATTGACGAGGTCGAAACCCATGAGGCCTTCGAGCTCGAAATTGCCGTCGCGTGTCCGGTTATAGGCTCGTGGAATTTTGCGGTTGAGCGCGAGAAGCAGCGCCACCGCATGCTCGGCCACCGAATTAGGAGAATAATTCGTAACCCGCGTAACCCTGATGCCACTCTTCTTTGCGGCCGCGAGGTCTATCTGATTGTAACCTGTTGAACGGGTCGTCACGAGCTTGGTGCCACCAGCAGCGAGCTGCTGGATGACGTCGGCATCGACTTGGTCGTTCACGAAGACCGCGACCGCCGGAGAGCCTGCGGCCAATATTGCCGTGTCGGGACCAAGCAGCGGCTCAAAATACACGATCTCATGTTTATGGCGAGCGTTAAGCTCATCGAGCAGTCTGCGTTCGTAATTCTTTGCTCCAAAGACTGCGATCCGCATGTTTACCTCATGCCTGAAGATGCGGCCCTCATAGCGATAGCCTCGCGCTAACACTACGCGACAAGAAGGTACGGCATGGCGTCCGCGTCGCCGGTCGTGATCGTCCGCTTAGATCGAGTGAAAAGTGCGAAGCAGCGCAGCGATAGCCTCTTTGCTCTTCATGGGGAACACTAAGTCTGTGAATCTTCGCTCGCTATCCTACTGACCCTTGTAGTTTTGTGATGTTCAGTTGTGCTATGTCCGCCTTGGGTCAAAGGCCGGACTCACGTAGAGCATGTGCCTCAAGGCCCATGCCCTTTTCCCGAGGTCCAACTGGCGTTTGGCCAACGCTTGTGTCACGCTAATTGCCTATTTCATTGCAGCCAAGGCTTCCACGACAGGGCGATTGCTGACCCCAATCATCCCGCTCCCCGGATAGTCCAGGTCGATGGTCATCCACAGCGCGGCCGCAAGAACGGCTGCATAAACTGCATCAAGCAAGGAAAACCGGCGCCCGGTACGACCATTGCCGAAACCTATGATTCCAAGACTGATTGCCGCCGTTGCCATTAGCACCGCCATGATCGGAATGGGTAGGTGTCTTCTCGCCATAGCAAGGTGCATCGAATGCAGATCAATGACGTCGTTGATCGGCGGCAGAACCACCGCCATCAGGGGCGCGTTGTCCTGAGTAGCAGTGATCGCAGATCTCCACATTCGTTCATGCAAGCCACCTACCTTAGCGAGCAAAGGCATAATTTGGTCGCGCCCTTCGCGACTGAGCAGTGTGACCCGGTCAGCGGAATACTCCTTCAGTGCAGCCTTCAGTTCGCCGCGTTGAGGCTCGGCTATGGTGCCGGCCCTCAAGTAGGCAGTTCCGAGCGCGTTCGCTTCCTTCACAATGAGATCTTGCCGATTTGTGAAGCGCGATGCTGCGCCCGAAAATGCAAAGCCGACCAAAAACGCAACCAGAGCGGCCGTAGACGTCCGAACCAGACTTATTTGTCGATCAAAGGGCTCATCAGCCGTGCGCTTCAGTAAACCCAGCCGAAAGCCGATTTCGTGAGAAGCGACAACTCCAGCGATCAGGCCCATCGCAACCAGTAACTCAATCATTGTAGATCCCCTGAACGCACCGCAGAGCATCACATCTGCAGCAGAGCAGTCAGGACGTCCGATTACTTTGCAATCTTCCTAAGCTGTATCATCGGTGGCTCTAAAGGGTTGACCTAGATCAAGGTCCGTACGACGCCCAATCCGGAACATTCTCGGTATGTTGGAAGGCTGCGGAATGAATCGAGCTCAAGTCGAAGCGGTCCCTCACGCCCAAACGCACCTGCGGCTTCGAAAATTGATTTCAACGTCGCAGAGGTTTTTTTCAACACAATCGCTCAGGAACGGACATTTGAATTTACCCTGTACGATCGCTCACGACTGATTATGTTTCTGCATCCTGATAGATCGATCAGGAGCAAAAACGTGTCCCTCGGAAAACAGGCCAAGCCACTAACGAAAGTCCAAGTCGAAGCCGTCCTGGGCTATCTTGCGAAGACCCGCCATCCGATCCGCAACAGGCTGATCTTCCTGCTTTCGATAAGGGCGGGACTTCGAGCCCGCGAGATCGCACTGCTCACATGGAGCATGGTCACCGATGCCGGGGCAAGGTCGGTCACACGATCGCGCTACAGGACGAGGTGAGCAAAGGTCGGTCCGGGCGGGTGATCCCGATTCATTCTCAGCTTCGAGCAGCCCTCATCGAGTGGCACGGAATACACCAGCGGGTTTCAAATACGCGCATCATCCGTACCGAACGATCAAAACAAACATCGCCTCAGGCCATCGTGAACATGTTTTCCCGATGGTACGAACAGATCGGCTTTGGGACGGGTGCTCACGTCACAGCGGCGACGCACCTTCATCACCAATGCAGCGAGAAAATTTCGCTCGTGGGTGGATCGCTGCGAGACGTCCAAATGTTGGCTGGGCACACGAGCCTGCGCGTCACCCAGCGATATATCGACGCCGATCAAGACGCCCAGCGGAAGATCATCGAGCTTATCTAGGATGATTATTCAATCATTCTTTCCTTCTATAAGCATCTTCACATCCCTGAATGTCGAGAAGTGAAATGTCGAAAGAGTTAGCGCCTGGACAGTTAGACCAAGTTTTGGAGAAATCGGATCTAGCGACGTTAGGTCTCACCGAAGACCAACTTTGTGGTTTCAAGACTGAACTTCTAACGGCCCTCGCGGCATACGAAGAGCGAGCTCCATTCGAAATCTTTAAGGCGTCTACTCGAGACGAGATCCGAAAGGCCGTCGAAAACGCTGAAATGCTCGTAAAAAGCATCGATCGCTTTCGTACGGACGACTATTTTTTGAAGGCGAATGTCGGTGATCAATCAGCTCCAAACGAACGAGTTCTAAGCGATACAATCAATCAGCTCGTGATTTTTGCTGAAGAAATGCTCAAATCTGAGGAGCGCACAGAGGGCCTGAGAGGAGCCCCGTTCAACAGCCTAGCGGACGATCCACTTACATCGCTTTTCTTCGATCTACTTGTGTTGCGCGGCAAGTTTCTCAAGAAAGAGCCGCCAACATCAATCGGCCAAACGGGTCTCACGGGTCACCATCGAGACTATCTCGTTTTTTGTGCGAGCCTATGCAAGCCGGCTCCCGAAAAGCCCCTCGTAGATAGAGCCTTTGAACGTGCAATTGAGTGGAGTCGGAACTTCAAGGAAAACGATTTCTGGAAAGAAGACTTCGCTTAAGTCAGTCCAATGCAGTTCCGGCGGCTATCGGCGTTGTCAAGAGAAATGCGAGCATACGAAACTTTCAATTTTCCAGAGTTGAGGGCCGGTGGAATGCAATGCACCGCGCACACGTAGGTCGTAGGTAGCTCCAGCCGAAGTCCATTCCGGATTTGGCTTGTTTAAAGGAGACTTACGATGTCACAGAACAACGTTGGAAACGCGGCCCTTGTCGGCGGCGAGTTCGTGTTCAACTGAGGATTTTCCGGATAGTTTGGGTCTTAGCCGGGAATTTCGCGAGAGTATTGACTGGCGGGCACCCTTGAAGGATCGAGAAAAAGTCGACCAGGGCGAGGACAATATCGTCGCAATGTTGCGTGCTCCGGAACGAACATCCGGAGTTGGCCTTGACAATCGTTTCGTTGCTTGCGACCGGAAGCGCTACCGTGGCCCCGATATTGCACTTGATGCTGAAACACATCAACGGTTCTGGGACAATCGTCTCGCAAACGTGAGACCATTGTCAGACCATACTGACTTCTTGAGGCCGGTCCGGTGATCTGGGAGCACCTGGGTTTGCAGGCGTCGCGCTCTCGCGTGGCGAGTCTACTTGGCCTTAGAGCTGTCGACCGCAACACAGCTCGTGCTGTGGAGATCGCGCTTTTCAATGCGTTCAACACCTCCGCTGCTATTCCGGACATGGAAACAGTGTCGTTCGCCTTGAGCTCCTTCATTTATGCATTTATGCCAGTGCTGGTCATAAGCGCTTGCAGAATAAGGGGCACTTCTATCTGCCGTTCGGTGAAGATACCGCTTACAGGCTGCTGAAGCCGCATGGCTTCGGCTTTCGTTGAATGCGTCACCGGAAACCCCTACGCGCCGAAATCAGAGGAGCGGGCACCCAGCCCGCTCCTGCGTCCACTTCGAGACCAAGCTTCGGTTTAACGACCGACGAGCATGACCAAATCCGTCAAGTACTCAAAATTTTCCTTTCGTTGATAGACGCGAACCTCCAGATAAACATTCTTATGCGTGCGTAAGGACATCAAAATCTTCCCTGACGCCATGTGTGATTGCACTGGTCGGAGAAAATCTTTGCGAGGAGATCAAGCCGTATCACCCACGCGTACATCAAGCGGCTTGAGAACCTCATCATCAGGCTCGACTGCACGCTCTTCGACCTCGACGCCGAGCGCGCGACGGGAAACCTGGAACGGGACATGCCTGTACTCCGCAAGGGAGGCCGACCGCATCCGATACAGCCGCAGGGTTCGCGAGAAGCGCAAGCAGAATTGCCATAAACACCTACAGGCCCCGCGCGGCCCTGTTTCTTTTGGAACGCTGCGGCCGCTTCAGCGTTAGCGGCGTATGGCGCACTACCATTTCGATCTCATAGACGGATGCACGCTTGCCGACGAAGGCGGCCGCGATCTCGCGGATGACATCGCCGCGGCGGACGAGGCTGACAGGATGGCGTCCGAGCTCTACAAGGACCGGCCGGAGCTCAGAGGCAAGGACTACGCGATCTCCGCCACCAACCTCGAAGGCGAGGAAGTGCACAGGGCGCCGATTGACCGCAGAAGCCCTCCCTTCGCCCGTTCGGGTGCTACACTTAATCGGTGAAGACCGTCGTACTCTCGGGCGAGCCGAAATCAACGCAGCACATCTACGGCCTCGTATGCAGCGGCCGGTTTCCCCGCCGCTACATGACGGACCAGGGATTCTCGTTCTTCTCGTCCTTCTTCGGAATCTTCACGCCGGGCTGCTGGTTGGGCTGCACGCCGGCCTTCATGTCCGACTTCAGCGGGGCCTTCGAGCTGTGGTCTACCTTGTCATTCGGATTCGACATCGAACTCTCCTTGCTTCGTGTGCCCGGGTAATGCGCGGGCGGAGGCAAAGTTCAGTTTCGCGGCGCGCGATGGAGCTCCTCTGCGGCTGCGATGCGTCGCGCGAGTCTTAGCGAGACGCGTGGTTGTCGCGGGATGCAGTCTCTTAGGAACATGCGCCCGTCGCCCCATGTTCTTGCCCTCAGCGAATAGGAGACTGGCATGGGCAGCGATAACAGCAGCTCGAACTTACCGCCGGCAGGACCCAAGCGGGACCCGGAAAAAACGCCGGAAGAGCTGGTACGGGAGAAAGACAAGGAGTTCGGACAAGTGTCGCATCATCCCGTTCCGAAAGAACCGATGATGAAGCGCTAAGCGTCGGACTTAGCACTCAAAGCTGAGCGCCGAGGAAGCCGTCAGAATCCGTGAAGGGTCTGGCGGCTTCGTTTTTGCGAAACTAGCTCAATTCACTCAGATTGCGCTGCGAGGGAATGCAGTCCAATACCACGCTGCGCATGGTCAGGAACAGCAACCGGGCTAGGCGTACGCTCACGCACGCGTGATAGCAAGGACGAGCCTGAGGGTTCGCCGCCGTCCCATCCTTCATGCAGGCAACGGGTAACATGAGTTCGATTCCGTGCGCCGTGCAATTCGGCATGACTTCATAGCCTGGTCGGCGTGGCGTTCTACTCGATCACCGCTCTCGCGGCGGCAATCACCTTCACCACCAACCTGTCCGGCACGCCGGCGATCGGGCAGACGCTTTGGATAGGCCGTGCTACGCTTTCAGGAGAAGCAAGCTGCGCTTTACTCATCATCAAATATTCAACGTGACTATCATCATCGGCGCCTCCGTCTCCGTCGTCGGCTACTGGGACACGGTCGCCGCGCCGAGGCTGATTGCGAGCAAGTGATGTTGGCGATGAGAGACGGCAAATGGAAGCCGATGAATCACAACAAATGAGGCACTCAGCTCCGATCATCGTGAAGTCAAAGGGAGCCATCCGGCTTTCATATGCTTAGACACCACCAGCCAGAATTCACGGAGACAACGGTGTGCGAGCCCGTGAACGATCGCTCATCGGAGAAATAGGGCCACCGTCCGGGGCGTTGCGGCCAAGAGCGCCCGCGATGAGCGTGCGAACCATGCTCCAGACGAGCCACCAGAACAGTATCAGAATGCCGATCGAGACGTAGACGAGGAGCCAGCCGAGGACCAGATACAGAAGCCCGATCCAGAAGGTTCGAATCTGAAACCTGTAGTGGCTTCGCAGGACCTCGTCGGCCGAAGACGCCTTGACGTGCGCAGAACCATACTGCCGCAGCAGTTTCTTGAATTTTCCCGAACAACGCGCAAGCTTAAATCGAGCAAAAACGCCAGTTAGATTGCAATTAGATTGCATGCCCAGAGCGCTGCTGAGCTTGACCATGATTTCCAACCCCACCCATGTATCGCCCTTCTCCACTTTGCTCATGTACGTCCGATTGACCTCAGCCTCATAGGCGAGTTCTTCCTGAGAAATTCCTTTCTCATGCCTGATCCGGCGCAGGTTGGCTGAGGTGGACGGCCAGAAGCAGGCCGTCGTCCGCAGACAGAGAGTTAGGCCCTGGTGGAAGGTGGATTCCACAGGCCAGATCATCATGTCGGTCAAGTTCGGTGCCAAGCCCATTGAGTTTGAGAAGGGCAAGGCTGGTATCGCTGTCCCGTCGAAGGACAAACTCCCAACGGTGATCAACACGCTGATCGAAGCCGTTCGCGCCGGTGAGTTGGACGATCTCTTCGCAAATGCGAGCCAGTCGAGACCTGCCATCGGGAAGAAATAGGCTGTCCGAAAAGCCGGGAGGGTCTGACCTTCCCGGTTTCTGGGCTTCTGGAACGTCCAAATCCTTGAGACGGGATTCCTCACCCCTCTCCCTCGGATGTTCTGGGGTGTCCGAGGACGAGGTAAGCCAAAGGGCTTCCTCGGTCCCATCTTCGACCGACTCACCCTGCGTGGATGAGGCCGAGATACAAAAAATGGTTGCCACCAGGAAAATGCCCATCACCACCATGAAGGTGTCCGCCCCGTCCGCGCCGGGAGCGAAGAACGGCGGGTGATGGGGGCAGCCGGGTGCATCTGACCGTTCAAAGTATTCTCCCGATCCGGATGGGTTTCGGAGGTGGTTTCGAACGGAGTGTGGGCTTCATGTCGCACCAATGCATCGTCAATGCCCTACACCAACAACCATGACGTCATCGCCGACCCCAAGACCGGTGCCTTGAAGGGCTTTGCCCTGCACGCCGTCGATGCGACCGGCCTCGTGCATGCGCTGCTGCTGCGGATCCAGGCGCTGCTGTTGCCGATCAAGACGCGGGTTCTGAGCGGTCACTGAAGAAAAGTTGATGAAATACACATACAAGAACGCTGCACTTTCGGCGCTGCTTTTGGGCGCATCCCTTGCCATGCCCGGTTTCGCCATCGCCTTCGATCTCAACGGTGCGTGGGCAAGCGACGCCGACAAACTGTACCAAGGTGTTCGTGCGCAAGGGCTCCCAAGTGACCTTCACCGAGATGTCCGACGTCTAGGCGGCGGCTTCATCATCGAGGGTGACCAGATCACCGGAAAATTCGCGCGTTGCCGCATCAAGACGCGGGAAGATGACGCCACCGGAGTGGTGCGAAGAGATATGGCCGTCCACTATCGCGGATTACGCGGAAATTTGTCTGCTGGAGCGCCGTTTAGTTTGGGCTCTCTTTGATATAGTCAAAAAACCCGTCACGCGATTTTGTTTCACCAGCGCTTGCTCGGGCTTATCGGACCGACTCACGGTCGAATCAGGGTTTTATCCCAGGGTGCGCGGGCAACTGATCTGCCGGAGCGAGGTTCCAGATTTAACCTGCGGGGGCACATCAAGCTTAATGAGTGCGATGTGACAATTTATGGGTGGTCGTCCCCGAGGAAACATCATGAATGGACGGTCTCCCTGTTGATGTAAGGCGACGGCACTCAAAGAACTGATGATACTTGGTCCATTTTATCATCAGTTTGTATAAGCCATTAACTCACCAACATAATTCCTCCGAACCTTCCTAGCTAGCTATTGCAGCTGATTTCAAAAATGCGCTTAGGTGAGGTTCTATAATTGGCTGGGCCCCGCTCCTTAAGTCACCGAACCGGTGCAGCTCATGGGGGTTAAAGTGAGTGACCAAAAATCCAATGTTTTTCCAAGGTTTGCTCCCGGTACTGTGACGCACCTTGTCACCAACTTCGCGGAAGTTTATGGGGCCGAATACGCCGATATCAGACAGGCACCGCGCGCGACTAGGTCGCCGAGCGCTCAGGACGGCATGATCGGGTTGGCTCTTTCCGGTGGGGGAATCCGTTCTGCTTCGTTCTGCCTAGGCGTCTTGCAAGCTCTCAATGCCGAAGGCGTCCTGAAGAAGTTCAACTATCTTTCGACGGTGTCGGGCGGCGGCTACATTGGGACTTCAATGACAGTCTCGATGTCTGCGGCCGAGATTGAAGAGAGGGAGAAAGCGCCGGCGTCCGCCGTGCAGCCAGAAGCTCACGACCGGGCGGCTTGGAGATTTCCGTTTGGCAAGACCGGAGAGGAGATCGGAGAGACCGACGAGACACGGCATTTGAGAGATCGCTCGAGATATCTTCTGCAAAATGGAATTGCCTCCGCTTTATCCGCCCTGGTGATTTACCTCCGCGGAATCGCAATGAATGTGCTCATTGTGTTTCCATTTTTGCTTTTGGGTGCCGCATTTTTCGCGCTCTGCAAACCGGATACACACGCGCTCGTGAGCCCTCCTTCATGGCTGTCGTGGCTGCCCAAGGGCGTACTTGAAAGTGGGTGGCCGCTGACGATTTGCGCGAGCGGAGCATTTGCCGTTTTCCTGATAGTCTATGCGGTTGCGGTATCAATCGTACCCATTCTTCGCAAATCCGTCCGTCAAAATATTGCGAAGGGAGCAACGATCGTTCTCCTACTCTGTATAGCCCCCGTTCTGCTCGAAACTCATTTTGCTCTCCTGCGGCTTATGTTCAAGCCGGAGCATCTGGGCATAGTGTCGAACGCCGCGGATCCCAATACTGGCGGACCTGCCGCGTGGTTTTCGGATATTCCTCGGCTTGTCGGACTCATAATACCGGTGGCGGTTGCCGTGATGCCGTTCCTAAAGCGGATATCGGAGAAGGCTGTCAAAGCGGCAACGACTTCGCTTTCGGAGACGGCATCAAAATGGACGAGCAGAATTGTCCTGATCGTGGTTGCGGCAGTCGTTCCGCTACTTCTATGGCTTGTCACTCTTCAACTCGCCTACTGGGCGATCGGCATCAGTTCGTGCGAAGCGCGGGGTACTGCCGGATGCAATGGGTTTCTAGATAGCGTTTCGTGGACCCAATCGCCTCCGATCCTCAATTGGCTTTTTCAGCGGGTAAACACATTTTTCCCGATCTACGGCGCGAGCGCTGCCTATGCGATGCTAGCTGCCCTTCAACTGATTCTTTGGCCGCTTATTAACGTCAATTCTAACTCCCTCCATCAACTCTACCGGGATAGATTGGGGAGCGCCTTTCTTTTTCGGAGACGCGGCGTAGATGGCCTTCTGGAGGAAGCAGATAGATTTCCACTCTCTCAGTTCGTGTCAGAAGCGTCGCCTTATCATCTCGTCAATGTCGCCTTAAATGTTCCCGGATCAAGCTTTGCCAATCGCAGAGGCAGAAACGCCGATTTCTTTCTGTTCAGCAAACGGTTTGTCGGCAGCGAACTGACCGGATATGTCGATACCAGACTGGCCGAGGCCGCCATGGATGGGCTGAACGCCGGCACCGCAATGGCCATATCGGGCGCGGCAGCTGCCCCGAACATGGGTATCGCCTCGATGCGCCCTCTTTCCGCGACGATAGCACTGCTCAACGTAAGGCTCGGACGGTGGATGCGACACCCCTACGACATCGTAAAGTACGCAAGAACAAGCGAGCTTGCGCAATGGTGGCGCGGCCGCCCCGGCCCCACGCGTCTTTTGAGCGAGGCATTCTTCAAGTCGGGAGCGGATGTTGCGGAGCTGAACAAAAACGGGGGGAAGGATGCGGGTTTTGTGTTCCTCACTGATGGCGGTCACATCGAGAACCTTGGAGTGTACGAACTATTGCGCCGGCGCTGCTCAGTGATCGTGGTTGTCGATGCGGAAGCGGATGTGGACTACAACTTTTCGTCCTTGGTGCAGCTCGAACGTTTTGCCCGCATCGATCTCGGTACCCGCATAGTACTCAACTGGCAGCCGATCAGCGAGCAGTCACGTTCGGTGTCGAAGAGCGTTGCCGCAGGTGAAAGGCCCTCGCAGGCAGGACCGCACGTAGCCATCGGCCTCGTCGATTACCCTCCCTCGGTGCAGGGCGGGCCTAGGGAGGAAGGAGTATTCGTCTATATCAAGTCATCGATGAGCGGCGACGAGAACGACTACATCTTCGATTATAAAAGAAGAAATCCGGAGTTCCCCCAAGAGTCGACAATGGAGCAACTGTTTTCCGAAGAGCAACTGGAGGCCTACAGGGCGTTGGGCGAGCACATTGCCCGGCGATTTTGCCGCGGCGAAGATGATGCGAGTTCTCGTGACTGCGCATGCGCGATTGCTTGTAAGTCACGCGATGCAGATTTTTCCTAGTATGCGGCCCGCGCTGGAGGGGAAAGGGATGGGCGCTGCTTGATCACTCATTGGCATCACAGCGGGTTCCGATGTTCGACTGATAGAGGTGTGTAACCGTTAATCAGTGAGAGCGCGAGGCGCGGGCGTTGGCGTCTTTCAAGCTAGGAAGGCCACAAGGGAGTACGCTATCAAACCTTGAGCCGGCTCAAGAAACTTGATGCGGGTCGTGGTCTATTCTGGTTGCCTCCATCCGAGGTCGGCGTTCAGCTTGCTTTTGCACGAAACCGAAGAGCAGATTCCATATATGCCCTGTACGATCTCCCGTGACCGGGTATGGTTCTGCATCCTGATAGATCGATCAGGAGCAAAATCGTGGCACTCGGAAAACAGGCCAAGCCCCTAACGAAAGCCCAGGTTGAAGCCGTCCTGGGTTATCTCGCAAGGACCCGTTATCCGATCCGGAACAGACTAATCTTTCTCCTTTCGAT
The DNA here is from genome assembly GCA_963807355.1 of uncultured archaeon. GTDB lineage: Bacteria > Pseudomonadota > Alphaproteobacteria > Rhizobiales > Xanthobacteraceae > Nitrobacter. Next base: position 43,863 of record CAWEBX010000021.1, on the reverse strand, counting down.
CCGGGCCGGACTTAGAGCCCGCGAGATCGCTCTCCTGACATGGAGCATGGTCACCGATGCCGAGGGCAAGGTCGGTCACATGATCGCGCTACAGAACGAAGTAAGCAAAGGTCGATCCGGGCGGGTGATTCCGATTCATTCTCAGCTTCGGGCAGCCCTCATCGAGTGGCACGGAATACACACCAGCGGGTTTCAAATACGCGCATCATCCGTACCGAACGATCAAAACAAACATCGCCTCAGGCCATCGTGAACATGTTTTCCCGATGGTACGAACAGATCGGCTTTGACGGGTGCTCAAGTCACAGCGGGCGACGCACCTTCATCACCAATGCAGCGAGAAAAATTTCGCTCGTGGGTGGATCGCTGCGAGACGTCCAAATGTTGGCTGGGCACACGAGCCTGCGCGTCACCCAGCGATACATTGATGCCGATCATGACGCCCAACGGAAGATCGTTGAGTTGATATGACTGTGGTTTGAACAGCCCCGCATTTTCGGAGTAAACGCACAAGCTCAATCGGCAGGCGAAGTCCGCTTTTGTACATGCATTGTAGTCAGTCCGGCATCCAATCAGGTCCAAAAGGACTGTGAGCGGCGTCAACAAGCTCATGCGCTCGGTGACACCGCCGAGTAGCGAGAGCTCAGACGGACGCCTAAGTCGCGAGGTGCCAGCGATCACAGCAGTCCAGCCCCCGGTATCTACTTGGCTACTGCCGCTTGGGCCGCCGTGATTTGCGCCTTCACGGCATCGAGGTTGAAGCTCGCGCCCTTCTGCATCGGCGGGAAATCGATCGCGGTCGCGGCCAGCTTCTCGACCTGCTGTTGAACAAAGACGAAGCGCCAGAACTCGTATTTGAACCATTCGAAGTATGCTTGCGCGCCGTCTTTGGTGCCGTTGTTGGGCCACCCCGTGCGCTCGAACGGATCGAGACGAAGGTTGGTGATATAGGGCACGTCCACCTTGGTCTTGTCCCCCAGCCAGCCGCCAGGTTGATCGATGAAACGGAATTTGTAGTCATCGATGCGCAAGGCGCCGAGCGAGCTTTCGCCGAAATACCAAACTTCATGCCGATTGGACGGACCCTTGCCGGTAATCATGTCCATCTGGTTGTAGCCGTCCAGGTGACACTTGTAGGTGTGGTCCCCGATCTGCTTTCCTTTCTTCAGTTCGTTGGCGATGTTCGGATTGCCAGCAGCGGCTAAAAGTGTCGGGAACCAGTCGAGCCCTGAGATCAGTCCGTTTTCGACCTTGCCGGCCGGAACCTTGCCGGGCCAGCGGATCATCGCCGGGGCTCGGAAGCCACCCTCCATAACTGTGCCCTTGCTTTGTGCGAACGGTGTTTGCCCGCCGGTCCGGCCATGTGAAGACTTCGGTGCCGTTGTCGGTCGTGAAGATGACGATGGTGTTCTCGTCGACGCCCATGTCCTTCAACTTCTGCATCACGATCCCGATGTCGTCGTCGAGCTGCGCCATGCCAGCTTCGTGGATGGACCAGCCGTTCTTCGCATTGCGCAATTTTTGGTATTTTTCCGACAGATGAGTGACGATATGCATGCGTGTCGGATTAAGCCAAAGAAAAAACGGCTTGTTTTCGGCCTTGGCCTTTTCGATGAATTTGATTGCCGCATCGCGGATTTCGTCGTCTACGGTCTCCATCCGCTTGGGATAGAGCGTCCCAGCGTCCTCGATCATCTGTTTACCGATCTTGCCCCAGCGCGGATCCACGGTGGCAGCGATCTTGTCGAGATTTGGTGTCCGACCGGCCATCATCACCACGGTGGTAAGCGCCGATATTCCAGATGCCGATGTCGTCGCCCATGATCACGACGATGTTCGGCCGCTGGCCGGCCGCAGCGGGCGCGGTAGCTGGTTGCTGCGCTTTTGCGGAGACTCGTCAATCCGACGGCTGAGAGCGCCGAAGCGGCCACGAGAGAACTGCCACTCAGCAAGAAATCGCGGCGTTTCAATCCCTCACCGATTAGTCCCGTGCTCGGCTCAGGCTTTGCGGGAATCCTATCGTTGCTCATGACGTGATCCTCTTCCTAATGATGCACCTGAAGCCGACGTGGCTTGCTGATGTGTCGATCGGCTCGACATGACGCGCGGTCGGACGATAGCGGCGGCAGTAGTTGGAGCCAAAGATGCGAGCCGCCTTTCAGCACCTTGCGGGGAATCCTGAGATTTCGGCTGACAAGAATCGTAGCTCGCCCATCGATCCTCGCCACGAGGATTTTGCTGGATACAGCAGACTTTCAGAGCATAGGGCTCGTGCTTTTGGGAACACCAATCGCCGGTCCCTTCCCAGACATTGCCGATCATATCGTGCAGGCCGGAGCCGTCGGCCGGGAATGCGGCGACGCGCGAAATGCGTTCGAAGCCATCAGCCGCGAGATTCTGGTGCGGAAAATCACCCTGCCAGGTGTTCGTCATATGCCTACCGCCGGGGAATTGTTCGTCACCCTATCCGAATTCCGCCCCGGGTATTGTGCCGCGCGCGTACCAACCCAGAGGCTCGAACATTGGGTCCACGCACAATCATGCATTGATTTAGATCAAGATCGCCTTACTCTCCGGACCTGAAAGGAAAAACGATCATGAACCCGGGGCCTCCTCATATGCACCGCCGCGCTCTCCTCTCGTCGCTGACGATGATACCCTTGCTCGCGGCCTCTCTTCGTTTCACCTCAGCCGTGGCACAGGCACAGGGCGATCCACTACCGTCATGGAACGAGGGTGCGACCAAAGCTTCGATCCTCGATTTCGTCGCGCGCGTTACAACCCAAGGCGGACCTTTCTTCGTTCCGGCCCACGAACGCATCGCAACCTTCGATAACGACGGCACCCTTTGGGTCGAGCAGCCGATGTATGTCCAAATGGCCTTCGCGCTCGATCGCGCGAAAGCGATGGCGCCAATGCATCCGGACTGGAAGACCAAGCAGCCGTTCGCAGCAGTGCTGGACGGTGACTTGAATGCCGTGGTGGCTTCCGGCGAAAAGGGATTGGTCGAAATCATCGCCGTGACGCATGCCGGCATGACCACTGCAGAATTCGAGAAAATCGTCAGCGATTGGCTCGCGACCACGCGAGATCACCGATTCAATCGGCCTTATATCGAACTGGTCTACCAGCCGATGCTCGAATTGCTCGCTTACCTCCGGGCCAACGGCTTCAAGACCCACATTGTGTCAGGCGGCGGTATCGAGTTCATGCGACCGTGGACCGAACAAATCTACGGGGTGCCGCCGGAGCAGGTCATCGGGTCGTCGATTAAGACTAAATTTGAGATGAAGGACGATGAGCCGACACTTTTCCGGCTGCCAGACATGAACTTTATCGATGACAAGGCTGGAAAGCCGGTCGGCATCAACGAACACATTGGTCGCCGTCCGATCGCGGCATTCGGAAACTCCGACGGCGACCTCGAAATGCTGCAATGGACGACGCTCGGCGCCACCGGCGCACGGTTCGGTCTGATCGTCCACCACACCGACGCCGAACGCGAATACGCATATGACCGCCAGTCGCATTTCGGGAAACTCGAAGTAGCGCTCGACGCCGCTGCGGTGAATAGGTGGACAGTGGTCGACATGAAGAAGGACTGGAAGCGGATCTTTGCATTCGATAGATGAGCCGGCTAACAATGGCACACCTCGGCTCGGCGAGTTTCCGCTTTGGGCCATGGAATATCACACCAAGCTTCTGCAGTTTCGCGCGCCCGAACCGATCTCAAAAGCGATAGACCTCGCGGCGCGGCGAGAACTTCAAACCAAATCTGAATACGTCCGCCGCTCTGTTATCGACCGCCTTCGCGCGCCGGCGGTGTCGATCCGTCGTGTCTGGTTGCCGATACCGTATCGTTCAGGTCGGGTGACAAGATCACGTCGCTCAGGAGCTGGAGCGCCTTCATGGTCTTTTGACCAGAGGCGCGATCTCTCAAGTTCGATGACCTGAAGGCCAAGCTGTTGGGCGGTGCACGAGCATCGTGAGAAGGCTCGGTGTTTGTTTGGCGTATTATCATCGCTTGAGCCGTTTCTGCACGGAGGTCTCTTGGGAGCGGTCGACCGTGCGACGGTACAATCCGGCTCATGGCCTAAGGGATTACACGTTCGTAATCAGCGATGGGGATGACGGCTCTTACGTCCGCGTTACGCCCCGTAGCGGTCAACTCCGACCCCGCCGGGGCCTAGATCGATTCCATGGGCTAATTGAACCGGGCTCTGCTGCGCCACAACAACACCCGTTGAAAAGGCAGCCGCTGTTGGGCGTCGTCGCGCTCAGCCGCTCCACGGATATGCGCTCGCCTTGCGCTGTAACCTTCGCCTCGATGGCATCGAGCCGCGTTCCGACGAGGCTGTCGCGGAAACTGCCGCCGCTCATGGCCGACCGACGTCATCGACGCCCTGTCGGACCTGTTCATCAACTCACCCATATCGTTTAGTTCCTGGATGGCGCTCCCGTCTACGATCCGCCGTTTCTGGCATTCCTGACGCCACTCACCTGGCTCATTCCGCTTCTGGTGAATGCGGCGCTGTGCCTGACCGACGCGGCGCAACTCAAGCGCGCCGGCTACGGTTCCGGATGGATGACGTTGTTCGCGCTTCTGTTGGCCCCGGCCTATCTGTTCATGCGCGCACAGCGTCTACGCCAGACGCCGACCTATGGATTTGTCTGGATTGCATCGTTCATCGTCTCGATCATTGTGCGAGTCATGTGACATGCCGCCGGGCTCGCATCCTCCGGACGATTTCGCCCTTTTGATCTCTCTCGGCGTCGGTTTCCTCACTGCCGGCACCCGAGCATGGTGGCATTCCGCCGTGACCATCCGAACCGCTGGGTCATCCTCCTCATCAATCTGGCCTTCGGCGGCACATTGGCTGGGGAATTGCATTGGTCTGGGCGATGCGGGCGGCTCACCGCGTAGGGTCTACGAGCAGCGGCGGGGAATCTGGCCTTACTCTCTTTGTCAGCGACGTGAAAAGGGTTCAGCTCGTCGAGTCGCCTCCACCGCCTAAACTTCCGTCACGCAGGAGCTGGAGCGCCTTCATGGCCTACTTGCCAGAGGCGCGATCTCTCAAGTGGAATGCGCTGACCTGAAGGCCAAGCTATTCGGGTCGCACGTCGCCCCTCGCCAAGTTCCTGAGCTAATTCAGTACGGTTGTCTCCGAGCGCGTGGGAGGTCTGCACATGACGGGCTGGACCATCGCCGCCTTCACCCACCGCGGTCGCGTGCGTCCGGCGAACGAGGACGCCATCTCGATCGGCCCTCGTGTGCTGACGGGCGATATGAACACACCCGTTTCCATGACAGCACCGGGCGATGGCTGCCTCCTGATGGTCGCGGACGGCATGGGCGGCCACGCGCAAGGCTCGATGGCCAGCCGTGCGGTGCTCAACTATCTGGTTGCAGCCGTTGACCGGATTTCAAATCCGGAAATCGTGTGCCGAGGCGATCGAGGATGCCAATCAGCATCTGTACACGTTGATGGAGCAGCAGGAGGCAGCGCTCGGCATGGGGACCACGCTGGTTGGGGCGTTACTCACTCCAACGGCGCTGCTCACCTTCAATATCGGCGACAGCCGCTGCTATCTTTTCAGTACCGGCCGGCTGATCCAGCTTAGCCATGATGATGTTGCCGATGAGGGGGTCGACCACTCAGGCCACCGCCGATCGCATGCCATCACCCAGGCGCTCGGCGGCTCCTCGTTTCCGACTGCCGTCGAACCGCACGTCAACGTCGACGCGCCGCTGGGAGCCGACGAAACCCTGCTGCTTTGCAGCGACGGACTCACCGACATGGTGGAGGACAATGAGATCGGGCATGCTTTGAGTGTGGCCCCCGATCACGTTCGAGCTGTGCGCGATCTCGTGGCCAAGGTTTTCGCGCCGGGGGGCGGGACAATGTCTCTGTGCTCGTCGCAAGAAAGGTCGATTGCCCGGACGCAGTGACGGCGATACTCCCGACGGCTCTTTCACATCACGAACGGAATATGGGCTGAAGTATGGGACGAAAGCGGCCGTACCCATAAAATACTGATTTATAAGAATTTTTGCTGCTGCATGGCGGAGGTACGTCGGCAACGATGTCGAACGCCGAGAACGATGAAGCGCGGAACACAGCCGTGGCCGAGGTTGGATCCAAACTCTTCGGCGAACCGATGGGTCCTAACTCCATTATCGACGTTACGGATCCAACCGTCCACGGGTCGTCGCTGGGCCAATAACGAATGGAACGGGAAGCCGGCGGGCTCGTTGTGTCAGAGGACGCCAAAGAGAGGGTGCGCACCGCCCTCGAAAAAGCCGGCGTCGAGTTCATCGCGGAGAATGGTGGTGGGGCGGGGGTGAGATTGAGGAAGCGCCAGCGAGCCAAGCATCCCGTCAAATAACGGGCCTAAATTGTTAGGCGTGATGAGAAGCGGAACGATTGCTGGGTGTCGGCCCTCGAAACTTTGTGGAGATTAGGAAGCAGGTCGCTTTGACAATTGGACATCCCACGCGAGGCCCAGCAGGACGAACACTTGCAAGAGCAGATAGGTGAGATCGATCTCCCACCATTGCCGCTGGTTAGATGCTGAGCTCGGTTCGGCGTGGTGATTGTTGTGCCATCCTTCGCCACTCGTGATGATCGCCACTAATATATTGTTGCGACTATTGTCTTTCGTTTCGTAATTGCGGTAGCCGAACAGGTGAGGAAAGGAATTGCCGCACCATGTGATATGCCAAACGAAAATCGTTCGAAGGACGACGCCCCACAGCCAGACGCTTGCGCCAGTTTGAAAAGCTTCGTTTATCGTATCACCAAAGAAAAGGCCGATGAGAAAACCAACCGTAAAGAATACCAGAGACTGTGAAAGCGTAATCCACACGAAGGCGCGCTCAATCCATCGATAGAATTTGTCGCGCACGATGTCTCGTGCATATCGGTCATATGCGACCGCCCGGCTCAAGTCCGTATTCTCGATAAACAACCAGCCCATATAGGACCAGAATAAGCTTACCAGCGGGCTGTGCGGATCGGCCTGATCATCGGCGCGATGATGGTGTTGGCGATGTGTGGCGACCCAACGAGCGGGTGTATCTTCAACACAGCAGACGGCGATGATCGCAAATGTATGCTCGAGCCATAATGGGCAGCTAAAGCTCCTGTGGCTAAGCAGCCGATGGTAACAAAGGTTGATGCCAAGCGCGCCGAAGAAATAAACCCCGACGACCGCGAACACGACGCCGGTCCAGCTAAAAAACCACGGCTCAAACGCTAACAATGCGAGCAGATGATAGCTTCCCACTGCGGAAGCATAGCGCCAATTTATACGACGGCCACTTACAGCGATCGGATGCGACAACGATTCGGCGTGGTAAGTCGTAGAACGGGGGCCGGTGCGTCTGACATCTTCCGTCAATTAGACCACCTTTGAATAATGACTGTTTTCTGCTCGTTTCTCTGGCTGGCGGCTGCGTCGCAATGGCTACGGCTGAGAAGTCTTTAATCGCTGTCCATTTCCAGCGTGGTGGTTTCGCCCGTAGCGGTGTCAGTTGCCTAGATCTCAACGGTACCGCCGCTGCGGCTGATGCTGTCAACGTCATAGCTCTTGTAGCCGGCACTGCTATCATAAAGTTCGGGCCGATTCCGATTAAAGTCTTGGTTTTGCGGGCGCACCCGACACGATTTCGAACGTGTGACCTTTGCCTTCGGCAGGGAATGCAGGGAATGATCTGCTACGCCCGCGTGGTTCCTCGGTGGTTCCTTAACGAAAGAGGAGGCGGGATAACCCAACCGACAGAACAAATTTAGTCAGTATTTTCAATTGCATGGTTGGTGCCGCGTAGGTGACTCGAACACCGGACCCCATCATTACGAATGGCGAATTCGCGGTGTTCGGGCAGTTCGCAGCAACACGTCTCAGTGCTCTGAAATACGCTCCGCAACGCACTTTCGTCAACATAGGACCAGTTCAAGATAGTGAATTCTAGCGTAGCACCGTGAACGGCCGCAAACTCCTCGAAATTCTAAAAACTGCAACCGAGCAGTAACCGCACGCTGCGGTCGGCCCCGCTCTCGACAGTCACTTGTTGAGCGAAGACTACGTATTCCTCGGCTATTGCAAACACTTGGATGACCTCTCGCTTGCGAGTGCGCAAAGCACCCCGAGCAAGCTGTTGTGTGCCGCTCGAACTGCAAAACTGCAGATAGATATTTGACCGCTACGCGGTGCTGCGCACACACCCGCAACTGGCCGCTCGACGGTTACAATATCAGCCACCGGTCGATGATTTCCGCTTTTTCCGGTAAAATGTACGGCAAGAACCCTGCGCGGCACACTGCTTGGCCCAGTAACAAGTCAGCGCTACCGGCTAACACCATCCGCCACGGAAGACGAGATCGCCCCTCATATATCGCGATATCTATCCCCCAGGATGAAAGATCGCGCGACGCGGCTCCCTCTACCGCCTCTTCGGAGGGCGGGATGATGGCGCCGGAGCCAGCGCACCGCCGCCGCCGCCGCTTGCGCCGAACAGCAGGCGGGTTGGGTTGCGATCCAGATTGTCGACGGCCCGGCTGATCTCGCCAAGGGTTCGGCGGCCATCGGTCATCAGCGCGCCGGAGCGTTTGTTGAAGTCATCGGCCAGCTCGCGGATCGACTTCACCGTCTGAAGCAATTCACCACCATTCTTACCGCCGACGATGGTACCGAGGCCGAGCATCAGGTTATCCGTCTTGGCCATGACGCCATCGGCTTTGCTCATGACCTCACTGAACTTTTGGACGACGTCATCGATTTTCCCCGCATTGCGCGCGAGCGAAGCGGTGAAGGTCTCGACGTTCTGCAATGTGTTCTTCACGGCGGCCTGGTTTTCGGCGACGACGCGATTGACGTTTTGCAATGTCGCGCGGATCGATTCGGTGACATCCTGTAAGCTGGCCGAATTGGCGGTAAGCATCGGAACGCCGTCCTCATCGAGAGGTACGGGTGGCGCTGCAACTTCGCCGCCCTTCAGCGAGATCGCGGCAACGCCGGTCAGTCCCTGGAATTCGAGCCCGACCAAAGTGTCCTTCCGGATCGGAGCAGCGTTTTCGACCATCGCGAGCGCAACAACGCGGCGTGGATCGTCAAGCTTGACCGACACCACCTCACCGACACGGATGCCGTTGAAATTCACGCTGCCGCCGTTGCGCAGGCCCGAAGCCGAACCCTCGAATACGATGCGGAGCGGGCTGCGCGCCTTAGTGCTATGGAGACTCTGAAACCAGAGAACGAAACCGAAAGCAGCCGCGATCACAGCAAGCGTGAACGATCCGATCAGGACGAAATTCGCCCTCGTTTCCATCGAAATCTACTCCGGTACCACTACGACGGCGCGGGCACGCTTGCCGTGAAAATAAGCTCTCAACCAGGGATGCTGCGAGGCCAACATATCGGCCATCGTTCCTGCAACAATGATCTTGCCGTTCCCCAAAACGGCGATACGATCACAGGCGGTATGAAGGCTGTCCAGGTCGTGGGTTACCATGAAAACGGTCAGCCCCAAAGTGCGCTGCAGCGTCCGCACCAAATCGTCGAAGTCACCCGCACCGATCGGATCGAGGCCCGATGTCGGCTCATCGAGGAAGACCAGTTCAGGATCGAGCGCCAGCGCCCGCGCCAGTGCCACCCGCTTGATCATTCCGCCGGATAGTTCGGACGGATAGCGGTCGGCGACCTCCGGCCGCAGTCCGACCATGCCGAGCTTGGCAATGGTGATCTCGTCGAGCAGGCGCTGCGAAACATCAAGATATTCCCGCACCGGAAACTGGATGTTCTGACGGACATTCAGTGATGAGAACAGTGCGCCCTGCTGAAACAGCACGCCCCAGCGGCGTTCGACAATACGACGCGCTGGCGCATCGGCGGTGTCGAGATCGACGCCGAACACCTCGATGCTGCCGCCGATTTTTGGCACAAGCCCGATGATGGTGCGTGTCAGCACTGACTTGCCCGCACCCGATGGACCGACAAAGCCGAGAATCTCGCCGCGTTTCACGTCCAGGCTCAGGCCGTCCAGGACTCTCGTGGCGCCGAACTGAACGGAGACGTCGCGGACACGGATAATGGGATTGGACACGTTGCCAGCCATTCCTACATCCCTATCGACGCGAAGAAGAGGGCAAACACGCCGTCCATCACGATGACAAAGAATATTCCTTTTACGACCGATGACGTGGTGTGCTGCCCGAGCGATTCAGCGCTGCCTTGCACCGCAAGCCCCTCGACACATGCAACGATGCCGATAACGGCCGCCATCACGGGTGCTTTAATCATCCCGACAACGAAGTGATCGATTGAGATCGCGTCGCGCAGCCGGATGAGAAATGCCTCGGGCTGAACTCCGCCGTAAAGCCAAGCCACCAGACCGCCACCGTATAGGGCGGCAACTGCGCCGAGAAACGCCAGGGTCGGCAGTGCGATCACCAGAGCGATCATCCGCGGCAGGATCAGCACCTCGACCGGATCGAACCCCATGGTGCGCAGGGCATCCAATTCTTCGCGCATCTTCATGGAGCCAAGTTCGGCGGTGTAAGCGCTCCCCGACCGGCCCGCCACCATGATAGCAACCAACAGCACGCCGATTTCTCGCAGCACGAGGACGCCCAGCATGTCGACAACGAAAATATCCGCGCCAAATTTCCGGAAATGAAAGATACCCTGCTGTGATATGATGCAGCCGATCAGGAACGTGATGAGAATGACGATGGGAACCGCGCGCAAGCAAACCTGCTCGAGATGGTGGACGGTCGAGATCAGGCGAAACGAACGCGGATGGCGAATCACGCGGCCAATTGCCGCCAGTACCGCGCCCAGCATCCCGATCAGTCCCGTAACCGTCGATGCGAACCCGACAACATTGCGCCCGACGTCTTCCAGTACGCTGATCAGCGCGTTTCGACGCGCCGGAGACGGATCAACTGGCGGAACGCGGCGAACCTCATCGAGCAGGCTCGAATAGTTCAGCGAAAGCCCGGCAATCTTCGCCTCGACATTACCGTGACTCAGACTGCGGCGCAGACGTTCGATCAGCCATGCCCCGAAAGTGTCGAGTCTCGAAACCTGAGACACGTCGATGAAGATATTGGACTCGCTGCCAATCAGTTTTTCGGCATCCGCGACGAGCCGCTCTATCACTGGAGCGCAGGCCGCCGTCCACGAGCCTGCCGCACAAAGCGCCAGACCCTCGACTTGTGCAATCTGCTCCAATGTGGGGCTATCGTTCATGACAACTCCCGCGCCGAACCTCTGCTATCACAGCGCGGAACTTAACATGAAGTCGGCGGCTCGTTGTGCGCTTCCATTCATCACCGGCTGCGACCGCCAATAAGCCGACCGACGGCCGGCGCTTCCGGACTCCGCCAAGCAAGAGGAGACCCACACGTAGTGCCGCTCTACTTGTCAGTAAAGAAGGTCAAGAGCACTTTCCCTTTTTCGCCGATAAGGCAAAGGAATGTTCGTCTTGTGTCTTGCTTTCCTTTTTCGAGATACGCGTCACCGATAACAATCGTTTTAACTGGCGTATCCTCGATCTTCGTATTTGCCTTCGCCACTGTCATGCCCTCGACGTCGAGTGACACGTCCTTAATTGCCGGGTTGCGCTCTCGAAGAGCGATCAATCCCGTAGATCGGCATAATTCTAACTCCGGATCAGGAATTTGAGCTGGCGCAGATCCCACTGACCCACAGATCACGATCAGCGCTAGAGCGACAGTTGCTTTCCAGACGGTCATTTTTGATCTTTCGGAATAAGCCGCGTGGAAACCGCCAATCGTATTAATTGTCAGTTCACGCCCTCAAGGAACAAGAAGGAAGTAGACCATCTGTTCCTCTTTCCAGCGACGAGAAAGCCATTGTTACAAAAATGAACGCAGGGCCGATTCCTCCGCGCACGCCGATCGTTTGATCCAGTTGCTTGCGCGGCGCCATGAGGGTCTGATTGCCCACGTCGGCACGCCATCCACTTTTAAATTGCCGTCAGTACCTATCTTTGAAGGTAGCGCCGCTCGGATGCGCCGGTTGCGGGCGGCACTGCGGTGGCCGACTGGCATAGAGAAGTAGCCGACAAAAAAACTCCCGCAAGTCAGTGCCGCGACGAAGTCGTGAACATGGAACTTCGGCGACTTGGACGTATTGCCATAAGGATCGCCAGTTCATGGACGGCGGCGATGATCCTAACATGTCAGGAAGTCGAATGATCCTCCCAACGGACACCATCGTGGCGGTCGCAGACGGCGAAAAGCTGAACCTATTCCGCAATACCGGCACCGAGATTCTGAGCTTAGCCGCGGCCCCGAAGAAACCGTCGAGGCTGCCAGCGGCAGCGGAGGACGCAATAATAGTTCGCCAATCCCGACCAAAGCCGAGCGGAGGAAAACGATTTCGCTTCAGGCATAGTCGGAATGCTGAACTCTCAGGTGCTCACCAACAAGTTCAACGACATCGTGATCATCGCCGCGCCCAAAACGCTCGGGGAAATGCGCAAGCATTATCACAAAAAGCTGGAAGAAGCCCTTGTTGGTGAAATCGCGAAGGACCTGACAGGCCACTCGATCGCAGACATCGAGAAAACGATCAACGCGGCGTAAGTGGGAGCTACTCTTCGTGTTTATATCCGGAAGCGTTTGCGGAGCGTTTAGTTGGCCGGCGGCAGTTTGGCGCTTTGCGACACTCAGTGGGTGCGCGAACATGCTGCCATCAAATCTTTGTCGGGGTGATCGAGGGGAAGCTTCTGCCCCTCGATTGTCGGGCTGCTCCGGACCCCTATAGAGGGTGATAATGTCGATCGTCCGAACCTTTCCGAACGAAATCCGCAAACAACTCGCTTCGGTCGTCTGCACGACACTGATGCTGGCCAAGCCCGTTATAAATCTGGAGGCGACTTCTGTTGGACCGACATTCCATGCCAATAACAAGTATGCCAACATCACGTCTGAAGGCTTGGATCATTCAAGAGCTTATCGAGATGAAAAGGTTGGAAACAGCAGACGACCGAAGCCGCGGAGCCTTCACCTATCAGTTGGACGGTCGCTACGTGACCCTCACGGCCTCGACGTCCTGGGGAGCCGCCCGTTCCCCTCTTCAGCCCGCCGGCTCCTGGGGACAACGACGAATATTTCTAAAAACCGCGAGAACCCCTAACATGTAGAATGACGCAGGGGGAGCATAAGGCGGGCGAGGAAGTGCTGTCACGTCCATAGCTGCCCCTCTTGGTCCGATGGTGCCCCGGGTCCAGCAGCGGGACGGTTGTCTTGTCTGCAGGTCGGGCTCTCGCTGGCTTCATCCTTATGGAAGTTGCTTAGTGGCCTGGTTCGCACGGTAGAGCGCAGTACCGACGGGATGGCTGATCTCCATCCTCGGTAAATTCACTGGGCATAGCCTCCCGGTCGAATCATCTGCAGGGGCGCGGGACATTCGTCGGCCCTTGCCATACGCCATTCATGGTCACGTTGCCCTGAGGGGCGTACCGGCACACCATCAAGATGCCGCCTCCTTTCAATCCCGGGCAGATCGCAATTCCGCACCCCACGCGAGTTGTACTTTTCCAAATGAGCTGTGTGAAATGCCCACTCGTAGGTGAGTATTGGGCGGCGTCATATTTATGGGCTCCCACTTCCCCGTACCAAGCGTCGATGCCCTGTCTTGGATCCTTCATGGATGGGCGCTGGAAGTACAAGTTTTCCCCCACTCCGCTCGTGGAACTGTGGACGAAATTGCAACGGCGGGCCCAAGCTGTGGCTTGAGACGCCAACCCGTCGTCCCAGGTCAAAGGAGGTACGCAATGCTGGGCTCTATGCTCATTTTGCGGATCCAAGTACACTTTCGGCATAGCAGCGCAATCCATAGTGGCAGTGGTTTCGCCAGAAGCCTGAAGCACCCTTACATCGCACCAGTCAGAGGCCCAAGCGCTCGCCGAAAACATGCAAACTGTTACAAGCATTACGGCTAAAATCGATTGCTTGTGCATATAGTGCTTCCGATCATTTACTACAGTGGTGCTGCGCTGCTGGAAGAAACAAGTCCGGCCGGTATTGCAAGGATCGTCCGTTCGATGTGCGAAAATTTTCGCGGCATAAGGGGCACAAGGGACGGCTTTCCCGACCTGATGTTGGTACGCGACGGCAAGTGCCTGAAAAATTTAATGCTCCGACACGAAACTCGGTTTAGCAGCGGGGGCAACGGGGACAGCGGTGGCAGCTTCAAGAGGCTGGCAGACTATACCTAATATCTTTCCTGAGATCCCCAGTTGATGCGAAATAGCGGGCGTGCATGGCTGCACCACGACGTTGGAAGCATTGCAGCGCGTAATTGCTTTGTCGCAGGTGATCGTCAGATCTCCTTGGCCTCTCGACGTTCGGCGTCAGTACGCGCCATATCCAGGCACACCGTGGACATTTCAATCGTGCGGGTCGCCTCATCAAGAGGTCGCCGATTCAACTCAACGACCCGCGCGAGGAATCGCTCAAAATTAAAATCTCGGCCTGTCGCGCTTGGTTTATCACTCATGGACGGCGGTCCTCCGTCTTGACGAGCGATAGCGCTGGCCGCCCACCAGAGAAACAAGCGCTGCCTATTCCCCGGAATGCTTTTGTGGGCGCGGCTTCCGAGGCGTTTGCGAAATGTTAGGGGGCTCTGGTGGGACTGACGTAATTACAAACATACGTCCGGCGTTCTGTACACGAAAGGCGGCGAGCGATTTTGGGCTCGTTGCACAATGCCATGTTGATTAGTCTATCGTCGGATACTTTATCTTGCGCAGCAATCCGTCCTTGATAACGGCCCAATCAGCCACCGGCTGATGCCTGATTTGTTCCTTGAATTCACTGACAATGGTTCGGATACCGGTATCGGTATCGGAGAGCGCCTCGACTTCCTTCGCCCAGCGTCGCTTCCGAGATACCGTGCTTGCGTGCCAGATCGGCCGTCCTCGCTGTCGTCCGGTGCATGTAACTTGGCCGGGAGGGAAACTCCCCGAACGGGTCGTCCGTGCCGTCGCTCAGGGCGAGATTTAGCTTCTTCTTGCTCACGCGACCGTCGATTTGTTGTATTCTCCCGCTCGATGCAGCAAAGACCGTTAACCCAGCGACAGGAAAACTTCGTCAGGAAGGTTGCCGAAGGCATGCCAGCATCAAGGGCCTATAGGGATGCTGGCTTCGCGGCGAGCAGCGGTAATTCCGCCGAGGTGCTCGCTTCGAGGACATTAAGAAAGGTTCAGGTTGCCGCACGGCTCGCCGAACTCCGTGCCGAACAGGCAAAACGGCACGAGGTGACCATCGACAGCCTTGCCCGGGAATTCGATGAGAACAGGGCCCACGCGCTCCGCGTCGATCAGGTGGGGGCGGCGGTTCAGGCCACGGCGATGAAGGCAAAGCTCTTCGGGTTCATGGTCGACCGGCAGCAGGTGCAGGTCGAGCATGCCTTGCGAAAACCATCCGCCGACGAGAACGCCCCAGCCGAGATGAGCCTTGAGGATTGGCAGGCAAAGTACGCCGGCGGTCCCGCCATCAACGGCGGCGGCAACGGCAAATCGATCGAGCATGAGCACGGAACGTCTCCAAAGGAGCACTGACCGGCGATGAACATCCAGATCGTCAAACCGCAACCGGGACCGCAGGCAGCTTTCATCCAGTGCACCGCCGATGTCGTCTGCTATGGCGGCGCTCGCGGCGGCGGCAAGTCGTGGGCCATCGCGCTGGACTTCTGGCTGCACGCCGAACGGCATGGCGAAGATGCGCGGGGGCTTATTCTGCGCAAGACCCGTGAAGACCTAAAGGATTTCATCGACACCGCCGGCCGAACGTATGCGGGGAGTGCGCGATACTCGGAGAAGGGGAACTTCTTCAAATTCATGACCGGGGCGAAACTATACTGCGGCTACCTCGAACGCGAAGCCGATGCGGCCAACTATCAGGGCTGGAGCCTCACCCGGCTTTATTTCGACGAGCTGACGCAGCTGACGACGCTCGACCCCGTCCTGCGGCTCCTGGCGACGCTGAGGTCTGCGAAGGGCATCAGGCCGCAAGCGAAATTTTCTTGCAATCCGGGAGGCCCGTCGCACCACGAGGTCAAAGCGAAGTTTGTCGATCTCGGCGCCTACAACGTCACCTGGAAAGACGGCTTGAGCTGGGTTTTCATTCCTGCCCGCGTGCAGGACAACCCGGCCCTGCTTCAGGCCGATCCGCGCTATATCGACCGCCTGAAGTCGACCGGAAGCCCACAGCGCGTCCGCGCCTGGCTCGAAGGCGATTGGAACGTCATCGAAGGGGCCTTCTTCAGCGAATTCATGGCGCGGCACGTCATCACGCCGTTCAAGGTTCCGGCGCACTGGACGAAATTCCGTTCGATGGACTGGGGTTCCGCATCGCCCTTCGCCGTACATTGGCTGGCCGTCGTTCAGGACAACTTCGAACACGATGGCTGCACCATTCCGCGCGGCGCACTCCTCGTTTACAGGGAGTGGTACGGAGCAAGTGCACCGAACGTCGGCTTGAAGCTCACCGCCGAGGAAGTTGCTGCCGGGATCGTGTCGCGCGAGACCAGCAAGGACGGTAGGAGGGAGGACATCGCTTATGGCGTGCTTGACCCAAGCGCCTTCGCCGTCCAGAGCGGACCCAGCATAGCAGAAACCCTCATGCGGCACGGCGCGGTGTTCCGGCGGGCCGACCAACACGAGAACATCGGCCATCTCCCATGACCGGCGCAAGGGCGGATGGGACCAGCTCCGCGCCCGCCTGAAGGGCGATGGCGATGGACGACCGCTGATCTACTTCTTCTCGACATGTCGCGACATCATCCGAACCCTGCCGCTTCTCCAGCACGACCCCCACAACGCCGAGGATGTCGACACGGACGGTGACGATCATGCGGCGGACAGCATCCGATATGCATGCCTTTCACGTCCCTACCTTGCGCACGAACCCTTCGAAGACGAGACCTCCCGCTCGCCATACCTTGTCGCGAACGCCTTCAGGTTTTCAGAGTTGCGGGATTGAAGCGATGAGGGCATCGATGGCAGAACTCATGCATCGAGCCGTTCGAGATCCCGTCGCACTGGACCCGCATCCGCAGCGGCGACTGGGGCAGCGCCAGACCGTTCGCATTCATTGGGCGGCCGAGGTTCAGGACACGTTCCGGCATGACGGCAGAACCCTGCCGCGCGGGGCGCTGGTCATTTACCGCGAATATGACGGTGCAGCTCGGCAAGCCCAACATCGGCCTGAAGCCGCCGGCCGAGGAGGTTGCCCGCGAGATCGTCAGGCGCGAGACTGATCCGAACATTGGCAGACGCGAGAGAGTTGCGTTCGGCGTTCTGGACCCGGCGGCGTTCGCGGTGATCAGCGGCTCCAGCATCGCCGAGACACTGCTGCGTCATGGCGTCGTCTTCCGGCGGGCCGACAACAGCCGCCCGAAGACACTTCTGCGCGGGTTGCGCGGCCGCCACTCATGCACACGCCAAACTGATGTGCACTCAACGGTGCAATCAAATAAACGATAAAATACAAAACATCAGCAACAACAGCGGTTTATGCAAAATAGATGGCGGAGAGGGAGACCGACGAACCATTGATTTCTGTGGTCCGCCACTGTCCATCAGCGATTGCTATTCAGCATAAAAACAAGACTTTTTCTCCGCTCTTGTTCGCGACCGTTTATTCCCGTCCGCCTCAAGCCGTGCTATTTTTGGGGACTGGCTTGGGGACCGGGAGAGGGAGGGGCGGATGGCGGGCAAGCTGACTGCGCGCAAGGTGGCGACCGCGAAACCGGGCAAATACAGCGATGGCGGCAACCTTTATTTGATCGTTTCGGAGACTGGTGCCCGCAAGTGGGTGCTGCGGTTCACATGGCGCGGCAGGCCCAAGGAAATGGGCCTGGGGACCCCTGCCACGGTGTCCCTTGCTGATGCCCGCGAGAAGGCCGCCGGCGCACGCCGGAAGATCGCCCAGGGGCTGAACCCCATCGACGAGCGCAAGCGCACCGGTGGCGTCCCTACGTTCGGGGAAGTGGCTGACGAGGTGCGTGAGGCTCTCTCGGCGGGCTTCCGGAACGAGAAGCACAAGGCGCAGTGGAAATCGACGCTGGAGACCTACGCCGCCCCCTTGCGCGCCAAGTCAGTGGATACCGTCGCCACCGACGACGTTCTGGCAATTCTAAAGCCGATCTGGACGACGAAAGCCGAAACCGCCTCCCGCGTGCGCGGACGGATCGAAAAGGTCCTGGACGCCGCCAAGGCCAAGGGATTCCGAGAGGGCGAAAACCCGGCCCGGTGGCGTGGCCACCTGGATCACCTGTTGCCCCGGCCATCGAAACTGGCGCGCGGGCATCACGCCGCGATGCCTTACGACGAGGTAGCAGCGTTTGTAGCGAACCTTCGCGGGCGTGAGGCTCTCGCTGCGCTGGCACTTGAACTGTGCATCCTTACCGCCGCTCGCTCCGGCGAAATCCTCGGCATGCGCTGGGGTGAAATCGACCTCGACAAGAAGGTCTGGACGGTGCCTGCCCATCGGATGAAGGCAGGCCGCGAGCATCGGGTCCCCCTGTCTCAACGCGCCACCGACATCCTTGCCAGACTAGGACGAGGACCGTTCGGGCGACTTCGTGTTTCCCGGCCAGCGCCGCGACAAACCGCTGTCGGACATGGCGATGGAAATGATGCTCCGCCGCATGAAAATCGAAAACGCCACGGTGCACGGATTCCGCTCCAGCTTCCGCGATTGGGCCGGGAACGAAACCGGCTATCCCCGCGAGCTGATCGAAACCGCCCTCGCGCATGTCATTGGCGACAAGGCCGAGCAGGCCTATCGCCGCAGCGACGCATTGGAGAAGCGCCGCCAGCTGATGGAGGCGTGGGCGTCCTATTGCGCGGCGGACCCCACCCAAAAGGTCGTGCCGTTCAGGGGCAAGGCGTAGGCCGTGGCGATCAAGCGCAAGGCCAAGCGTGGGGCGGGTCACGCAGGCCAAGTGCAAGGCCAAGCGCCAGGCCAAGGGCAAACCCAAGAACCGAACAGAGGCGCGTGCGTGGCTTCAGCACCATAGCCGAGCACATCCGGGAAGACCCTTGAGGAATACAGGGCGCACAAGCCGCCCGTACCGGTTGCCGGATGGCGTGAGTCTACGCCGCTGCGCGTATGCAGCGCACCAGTGGCTTTCCGATGTGCGGTGCCTCCGGTGGTTTGCTGATGCGGTGAAGGCTTTCCTCTCGGAGGAAAACAAGAAAAGCCTAGGCCAATTTCTAGGCTTGGAGAAAGGGCGGGGTAACCCCGGGGGTCGCCGAAAGTCCGGCGAGTCCCTCGAACTCTCGCGCGAAATATCCGAGCAGCGCGAGACCAAGAGTAAGACGCGCAAAACCAGACAGGGCAAACCGGCGCGCACGAGTTGGAAAGAAGTCGGCCGGGACCACGGCGACATGAGTGACCAGGCTGCGCGGAAGCGGGCCAAGCGCGCGTCGCAGGTTCGTGCCGAAGACGAGGCAAAAGAATTTGCCGTCGCGCGCCTCAAGCAACGCCTCGAGCAAAAGCCGCCGCGAGTCGGGAAGGCGAAAGCCCGCAACGAAGCCCTTGTGAAAGAAATCCGCGCGCACAATCGCCGTAAGCGATGAAGCAAAGGCCACCATCAATCGCAAGGCAGGGACCCTACCAATGGTCCGTTAAAATAGCCGCCATTTAAGCGGACGATCTGATCGTTGGCGGCGCAACGCAAGGTGTGATTTTTTCCTCCGATGTCCGAAGCGATTTGTGCGGACGCAACCGGAGGATTTTTCCCAATGCAAAATGCCGCTGTTGAAAAACTCGGCCTGACGATTACAGAAGCCGCCTTCGCCGCTGGCATTGGCCGCAGCCGCCTGTACGAAGCAATCGCGGCTGGGCAGCTCACCGCTCGGAAGTTTGGGGCGAGGACTGTGATTCTCCGCGGTGACCTCGATAGTTTTCTGGCCGCGTTGCCCGCCATTCAAAGCGAGGCTGCTGCTGGCAGGCTCACACAAACCTAACCCTGACCGACAACCGAAAAGGCAGGCCCATGCGGATCCTGCCCTTTCAACAATCCGATCCCATCACCTGCCAAAGCAATAGGAGTCACCGATGCTGTATAGGCACCAACCGGCCCCGCCACAAGTCCGCCTGCGATGCCGCAATCCGGGATGCGGCGCCACCCTCAAGATTCCCGCCGCGAACCCCCGCGATGCGTTTTGCTGCAAGGGCTGCGAGGGGCGGTTTTATAGTTGCCGATGTCGGGTCTGCGAGCAGCTGTTCTCGCGTAAAACGAGCCGCCGTCAGGTCTATAGGAGGGAGCAATGTCGCTATGCGTTAAAGGCTAATCCGAGACAATTCTTCCTCCCGCTCCATAACCATGCAAAACAGCAAAATCGCTCACAACGCGTACACAAACCCTACAAAAATAGGGTCGAAAGCGACGCCAACCCAGGTCGGGGATGGCGAATAATTGCCGGCCAACCGGACTTCCACCCGATTAATCTTCACAGCTTCTCCGCCGATCCCGCCCTCTCGTGGACCGGACGCCGGGGCCCGGTGCTGTTCACGCGCACTACGCCGCCGGTCAGCATCGGCGGCGGGCACAAATTTCCTAGCGCGCCGATAGTCGATTTGACGAGCACCCTGGCCGATCGGTTGCCGGCATAATGGGCAACACGCAAGCCAGAACCGCGGCCGCTTTTTTCAAACAGCGGCGCGCTGAGTTCAATGCCAACGCGGCCAACCGCGCGTTTTCAGCGATGCGCCAAGGCGCGCAGCTGCGCCTTCAATATCAAAATGGTCACCCCTCATGGTCGCTCGGCGGCAAATCCGTCTCCGCCGATGTGGCGGCCATCCTCACCGTCAGCGCTCGTCGCTCCGGCCGCACGCGCTATTCCCCGATCTGCCGGGCCAATGCTGGAGGATGAAATGAGTGAGAAACCTGACCTGAAGCTGATCGACGCCGCCGCTTCCGATGATCCCTATGATCTGGAGCAATTGCGGATCGATCCCTGGCTATGGAGGGACGACCAGCGTTCGCAAATTGCTGCTGACGGTGCCGGTGCGGAAGCCAAACAAACAAGAATTCATCCGCGTTCACCCGGACCAGCAATACCGCGAAACGCTGGCCTTCATCGAATTGAAAAAGAGCGCGAAATTTTCGCCGTCGATTTGCGCGCGGTGCCGGGACTGCGGGAGGAGTGCTTTTTCGCCACGCTGTTCACGGCGATCAACCGGGCGGGCGTGGTGTTCCTCTGGCCGGTCAAGGTGCCGGTCGACGGCGAAAAGGTTTTAGAGTGGCACAGCTCGGCCGCGATGGCAGCGCAACACGCCACGAAGGCCTGGACCCGGTCCGGGTCCAATATGTCTGGGCGCTTACGAAGTCACGGAGGCCACTGGCGCATTCCCGAGCCCGAGTGGCCCGAGATTCCGTTCAAGGATATCTATCGCATCGCTTTCCGCGACAAGATCATCCGCAGCCTCGACCATCCGGTCGTTAAGCGGCTGACGAGCGCCGAGTAGCGGGTGTGGACGCTCTTGTCTCCTACCAACCGTATGTCGTGGCCATCGATACCGAATTCCATTTCGGTGGCCACGCCACGCCGATCGACGCGGGCCGCTCCGGCGAGCGCCCGCGCCCGGTCTGCCTGGTGGCGCGGGAGCTACGTAGCGGGGAGATCTGGCGATTGTTGCGTGAAATTCGGATCGCGGCCGCCGTTCCCTGGCGACGATACAGTGCTGGTTGCGCACTACGCCAGCGCCGAGCTGGGCGTGTTCCGCGCTCTCGGCTGGTCGCAGCCCAAACATGTGATTGACACCTTCACCGAGTTCCGCGCGCGCGTTAACGGCCTACCTCAAGGCGCCGGGTTGATCGACGCTGCCGCCTATTTCGGAATCGACGCCATCGAGAGCCTCGCCAAGAAAAGCATGGTCGCGCTGATCCTGCGCGGCCCGCCCTGGTCGGCGGAAGAATGGGCCGAGATTCTGCATTACTGCGAATCCGATGTTCGGCTGCTGGAGCGCGCTGTTGCTGGCGATGCTGCCGGGCATCGATCTGCCGCGCGCGCTGCTTCGCGGTCGCTTCATGAAGGCGGCGGCGGCGTCGAATGGAACGGCATCCCGATCGACGTCGTCACCCTCGAACTGCTGCGCAAGCATTGGACCGGCATCCAAGATGAGCTGATCGCCGAGATCGATCGCGACTATGGTGTCTTTGACGGCCGCGTTCGTTCCGCGAGGAACGCTGGCGCGACTGGCTGATTGCGCACGGAATCCCGTGGCCGACGACCGAGACCGGGCGGTTGAAGCTCGATGACGACACGTTCCGCTCGATGGCGAAGGCCTACCCCGAAGTGTCGCCGATGCGCGAGCTGCGCAGCGCATTGTCGGAGATGCGGCTGTCGGATCTCGCAGTCGGCGCCGATGCGCGCAATAGGACGATCTTGTCGGCATTCCGCTCGCGCACCGGCCGCTGTCAGCCTTCCAATACGAAGTACATTTTTGGGCCGTCGGTATGGTTGCGCGGACTGATCAAGCCGCCGTTGGATTGGGGCGTCGCGTACCTCGATTTTAGCCAGCAGGAATTCGCGATCGGCGCATGGTTGTCCGGCGATGAGGCAATGCAGGCCGCGTATCGATCTGGCGATCCCTACCTCGCGTTCGCCAAGCAGGCCGGCCTGGTACCGGCGGACGCCACCAAACAGAGCCACAGCGCGATCCGCGAACTATGCAAGCAGTGCGTCTTGGGAACGCAGTTCGGGATGGAGGCGAAAAGCCTCGCGCTGCGAATTGGCCAGCCGGAGATCGTCGCGCGCGGCCTGTTGCGGGCGCATCGCGAGACGTATCCAAAGTTTTGGAAGTGGTCGGATGCGGCCGTCGATCGGGCGATGCTTGGATTCCCGCTGACGACCGTGTTCGGCTGGCCGGTCCAGCCCGGCAGTGATCCAAATCCGCGCTCGATGCGAAATTTCGGCTGTCAGGCCAATGGCAGCGAAATGCTGCGTTTGGCCGTGACGCTCGCGACCGAGCAAGGTGTCGAAGTTTGCGCGCTGATTCATGACGCCGTGCTGATCGCAGCTCCGCTCGACCAGCTCGACCTCGAGATCGAACGCATGCGGACAGCTATGGCTACGGCTTCACGTCTGGTTCTCGGCGGCTTCGAACTCCGGATCGACGTCAATGTCATCCGATATCCCGACCGCTATCAGGACCCGCGCGGCGCGGTGATGTGGGACCGGGTGATGAACCTGGTGACGAAACGCGAAGCGGCAAAGCAGGCGGTGGCGTGATGGATGACCAGGACGGGATCGACATTGAGAGCCTGCGCGTCGATCCGGAGCTTATGCAGCGGGTGCTCGAGCAGCAGGCGCACAAGTCGGTGCGAAAGGGCTGGCAAAGAATCTGCACCGTGGTCCCGAGGGCGTGGGAGCTGCGCCTGCTGGAAGCCTCGCGGATCAGTACATATCGGCTCGCGCACGAACTGCTGTACCTACACTGGTACGGCAAGGGCGCGCCGATCATCGTTTCCGGCAAGGTGGCAAGGGTGGCCAAGCTGTCCGGCCGTTCGAAAGGAAACGCCATCGACGAATTGGCCGAGCTGGGCCTGATCGAGGTGGAGCGCAAGCCGCGCAGGGCGCCGCGTGTTGTCCTGCTCCACACCCAAATACCCAAAACTAGGAACGGGCGTGCCTAGTCACTAGGAACGAGCGTGCCGGAGATTTTTGCAAACTAGGAACGAGCGTGCCCAAGGGGGTCCTATTCTCTTTTCTTGTTCTCTCACTTTAGTTCTCTAAGAATCTATAGGGGTAGCGTTGTGGGTAAGAGTTCAAGCTTCGAAAGCCGTCCGGCTAAGCGTCGTCCTTCCCTCGGCCGTTCGAAGTCCGAGCGCGGACTTGATCAATTCGACACCCCACCAATCGCGCTCGAACCCGCTGTTTGCGCATGAGCCCTTGCTGGCGGGCGTAACCATCGTCTGCGAACCGTTCTGCGGTCTGGGCAATCTGGTGATCGCCATGCGCGAGCGCGGCCTCACTGTCCACGCCAGCGACATTGTGAATCGCGGCTGTCCGGATTCGACCGTGCTCGATTTCCTCAAGATGACGGATCGGCCGCTGGACTGCGACGTCCTGCTGTCGAATCCGCCGTTCAGCATCGCAATGAAATCATCGAACACGCATGGCGGCTTGGGTTTCGCCTGGTCATACTTCTCATGGAGCCGTCGTTTCTGTTCTCTGCGGACCGATTCGAACGCATTCACCCGCGCGGCCACCTGCGCCGCATCTATCCGCTCGCGGAGCGATTGCCTGGTACAGCGGATGGTACAACGGCCTTGCTAAGAAGCACGTAATGCAGGTTGACCGTGCGAAGGCGCTGCAACACGAAGTTATCGTTCATTGCAAGGCTAATCCAGACAAGAAAGTCATTGAAGCAATTGACGTGGTGTTCAAGAATTACCGGGTTGGAAAAGGCACTAGGACAAAGAAAAGACGCGTCGAAAAGTCCTTGAGCAGAATTGACGTCCTGACCGGCTAGCTCAGGAAGTCTGCCGAATGCACGAGCATGCCGCCACTGCAGCGGAGGCCTTTAATCCTTGCACTTCGGAAGAAGACCCTTCTCTTTGGTTGGTTATTCCCGCACTGGCTTCCCTCTTGGCTTCGGCCGGCTCTCTAGGCTCTATCGACTTGCGCTGAACGGAAGGATCCGTTCCGAAAGAATACTTGCTTCGGTGGCGTGATCGTTCAACGTCTTTGGGTTACGCCTGTTTCATCAGTCACCTACCAGTCTTGGCTTGAAATGAGATCCCGACAAAACTCTTCGGCTGTGGCTGGAAAATATTGAAACCCGATCTGACGTATCATTTCCTCTTGCTCCTCAACGGCACGAAATCCTCTCTCGTCACCTGGACCCCTTTCAAAAATCTCTTCGTAAGTTGCGAGCACATCCGGATTGATGGTGGCGACGGTTTCAGCCAACTGGTCCAGCATCGCAGCGGCTTTCAGGTTTCGACTGTCCTCGGGATGTTCGGCTGCTACCGTTCGCCGCCATTGGGCGGCTAATTCAAAATCTTCTTTCACGTCCATCGCTCTCTCCGGCCCAGGCGACAGCGCTGGCGGCTCATCAGAGATGGCCAAGCGCTGTCTATTTACAATAATGCGTTTGACTGCGCGTCTTCCGAGGCGTTCGAAAAATGTAAAGGGGCTCTTACCGGCCTAGTGCTTGCGCAGAGCACATACGGATTTCTTACAATAATCGGCAGCCGGAGCGCCGGCGATATTACCGCGCAGGGGATCTCTTGCCGTCTTTGGGATCTTGACCCAGTAGCCGCGCGGTTGCCATGATTCGCCTCTACAGGAGGTCCGCGGCCGACATTCGTTCTGTCTTGACAGCCAAGCTGGGAAAAAGCTCGAAGGAAACATCTCATGATCATATTCGGGTTTATTAAGAATGCTGCCTTTGCTGAGGAGCCGAAAAGCGCCCTTTTGGCCGACAATTTCCGCGAAATGTCGCGCACGATAGACCCTACATACTTCAAATGGGCAGCTGGTAGAAATCGATCCCGCCGTCATCGACGAAATGTTCATAGCGCATCAATTGGCCCGAAGAGGGCGGGCTTCGCTACAGAGAGCAACTCTAAATACTGAGTTGGCGAGGCTCCCTCGCGGTCCGTTTAACGGGGCATTGGAAAGGAACCGCGTTTATGCCGCTGACGCGAGGGGAGGCTGTTGGCTATGATGCCGTCTTAATGGTGTTCAAGTTCACGATGAGAAATGGCGCGCAAACTGTGCAATGCGAGATCAGCAAAGCGGCGCTTGGTGACCTGGCTGATCGTGGGAGCGGCGCGGCGCGGGATCCGCGGGCTGAGTTTGAGGCGCATCGCGACCTTATTGAAGCTATAACGTCCGAACAGTTTGACCAAAAATCAAATTCCAATCAGTTCGACTCCATATCGAAGAAGGAAACGCGATTGGTGCGCATTTTTTCGAAACACATAGCGGCACAGCGCAAAGGAAAGCTTAGACACATCTCTGCAAGAACCATTCGGTGAGGCTAAGACGGGGCAACACACGGCTGTCCGATTGTCCATGATTCGCATGCGCCATTTGCCGGTGGATCCAAAAAGTAAATAAATCATCTACTCGGAGCACGGTCACTTAGACGCCCGGTGTTGCGCTTCGGATACAGCCTTCGCGACCAATCCCGCCTAGAGTGTCCCCCGGATTCAATTTGGCACTTCATTGTCGTGACACCTTGCTTCAACGAAGCGCATGACAAAAGGGGGATTGAGATGATGAAAAAATTTCTACTTGGAACGGTCGGCGTACTTGTTCTCGGGATGGTTGCTCCCGCGATGGCTGCCGATTTGGCTCCTCGACCATATACCAAGGCACCGCCTCCTATGGAGCCACCCGCCCCGATTTACTTGTGGACCGGCTTCTACATCGGCGGCAACGGCGGCTGGGGCCAGAGTAGCAATTGTTGGGATTTCGTTGGTGCAACTGGCGCTGCCGTCCGTTCGGGCTGCCGCGACCGGTCCGGGGGCCTCGTCGGCGGCCAGATCGGCTATCGTTGGCAATCCTCTCAGTGGGTGTTTGGCCTTGAAGCTCAGGGCGACTGGGCGGATCTCAGCAGCCAGCGCGTCAGCCTCATCAATCCTCTGTTCTCCACGCGCACCCAGACCGATGGCATCGGCCTCTTTACCGGCCAGATCGGCTACAGCTTTAATCAATCGCTGTTGTACGTAAAGGGCGGCGCGGCGGTGACGACCAACCACTTTAGCATCATTGGGAACGCTTTCGGCACCGAACTGGCCTCGGCAAATGCGACTCGCTGGGGTGGCACCGTGGGCGTCGGCTGGGAGTACGCTTTTACACCGAACTGGTCGTTCGGCGTCGAGTACGACCATTTGTTCATGGGTGATGCCAACAATTCGTTCACGGGCCTCCCGCTGAATGCCGCCGCATTTGTCAACGGCCGGGTCAGTCAGGACGTGGACTTGGTCACCTTGCGCATCAACTACCGCTTGGGCGGTTACGGCACGCCAGTCGCAGGGGGATACTGACCTGGTGCTATTTCGATTTCTCCAGCAAACTAGGTCGGCAGAAATGCCGACTTTTTTGTTGGAGGCTACATGATGTCTAAAAGTTCGTCAGGCCACACCTGAGCTACACCACAACGTGAGGCGTCGGCCCAAGATCATCGCGGTCGATCGCGCCCCTTTTTGTAAGGGGTTCATTCGTTCTATTTGAACGGCAAATAGATAATCTAGAGTTTTGGAGATTACGCCATGGCGAGGTCCGGGTTGGCGTTGTTGCTTTTGGGGTTGGCCGGGTTTTTGCTCGGCGGTTGCATGCAATCGACGCTCGCGCCGTCGTCGACTGCCAGTTTTACCTCCAAGGACCGGCAGTTGCTGGCCCATCCGCCTTATGCTCAGGTGAGCATTCCAGAGACCTATCGACGGCATATTGTCGAGTACACGCGCAAAGAGCAGCCTGGCACGATCCTGATCGATACCGACAGCCGTTACCTCTATTACGTCCTGCCCCAAGGCAAGGCGATCCGCTATGGAGTGACCGTCGGGGAGGAGGCGCTGGCTTGGTCCGGCGTGGCTACGGTTGGCCGCAAGGCTGAATGGCCCGATTGGATCCCGACGCCGGAGATCCAAGCACGGCTCGGACCCTATCCAAAACGCATTCGGGGAGGTCCGGCCAATCCGCTCGGAGCGAGGGCGCTCTACCTTTACGAGGGCAATAAGGATACCCTCTATCGTATCCACGGCACCAACCAGCCAGAATATATCGGCCAAGCGATCTCGTCTGGCTGCATCCGCATGACCAACGAGGATGTCATCGATCTGGTAAATAGGGTGAAGTTAGGCGCGATCGTCGTCGTCCTCCCGCGAGGTCGGACTGCGTGGCTGAGGTCTGTTGCGGATTCCAGAAGAAGTTGATTAAATGGCAAGCTGAGATCCAGCTTACGAAAATACTCCTCGCCCTGCTTTCCCCGATCAGCCGAAATTAGCACGGTCGCATGCTAATGGGTTGGGCGACGGGTTACGAACCCGCCGCACTTTGCACAAGTGAGGGCGGTCTTAGCGCCTGAATGTGATCATGCACGGACGCAGAAGGAAGCGATGGCCTCGTCTGAAATGATATTTCGCGGCAAGGCACTTTCGCTCACGGGCCTTACTGCTGCTTTCGCGATCTAGGCTCTTCGTCCCTTGAGACTGATTGGTACGTTAGTCTCTGCAACGTTTGTTGGTTTCATGTTTTCACTTCAAAAAACGAATGGCCGAGCACCCTGATCGGGAGACCCCTGCAAGCCTTCGAGTTCTGGCGCGACCACCTGCAGCCGCAAGGCTATGGCCATCGCCAGAAGTCGCAAATTGCGACATCTGACGAGTCAGCGTCAGCCTTCATCGATGATACCGCAGCCAAGGCCAAGAAGCACCGCGCGACCGTTGCGCGCGATGCGCGAGGGAAAATCGACGGCATCGAGGGGCGGTAGGGACGTCGCTTGACAAGGGAGACGAGGTCGATGCGCTGATCAAGCTGCCAGCCAACGCACGAGATACCTGACCAAGCGAGCGAAGCCTGGCGAGAAGGTCAGCGCCAGGACCGTCGCGAAGAAGGTCACGGAGGTGATCGCCGCGCGCGACGTCTCGTCGATTGCGCCCGACGATTGCGTTCTATTTCTATGGGCGACGGTCCCGGTGATAGAAGCTGCGCTGTACAAGCCATGCAGTGTGGGACAAGGAAGTCGACAGGGCGGGCTACTGGTTTCGGAATCGCTTGGGATTCTGTTTGTCGGCAGGCGTGGCAACGTGCGCGCGCAGCGGCTGGCACGCAATGGTCAAGTATGCTCGTCGAGCGGCGGCGCGAGCATTCAGCAAAGCCGGATCGTTCGTTAGAAATAGTCGCAGCCTATTTTCCGAATTTTGCCGAAGATCGAGCTAAACTGCCGTGGTGTGCCTCGCCCCGGCGGGGACGCATTAACGAGCCGCCAAAGAATCCGAGTTTCGCTATGTACTCCATGCCGACATCCCGAGATTCGCGGCGGAAGGCTGGGAGCTGTTGCCTGCGCTTGATGGAACGCACCACGGTGAGCACGCGGTGTGCTGATGCGGCGAGTCGAACAGGGAAGATGATGCTGATGTTCTCCCGCGGTCGGCGACGACCCGCTGGTTGAACGGGAGAATGCTGCGCGAAGCCTACGGAAGCGGTCGGCCGCTGTGATCAGGATGCTGGGCGGATAGAGCTCGGTGACACTGACCCTGCTTTCGACGAAAGTAAGTGCGAGACGAGACGCAGCACGAGGCATTCGCCATCCTGACGAGCTGCGCTATACTGGGTTCACACCCCCAGCGAACCGGTCGGATGTCATTGGCCCACAACTCAAAAACCGAGGGGCTATCCCCCCGCAATGCGGTGGCGCTGGACACACTTGCCGGGGTGCGGCGTGAGATGGCCAGGCTCTACCGGCTGGGATTGAACGGTCGGATTCGGTCGGACGAAATGACGCGGTTCATTTACGCGCTGAAGGAAATCCGCGCCTGCCTTGAGGCGGAACTCTTGACCGACGTGCAGCAGCGACTGGCCTTGCTGTCGCGAGATATGGACAACCACCATGGTCACCGCGTCCATTATCAGCCGGCTCTCTCACGCGGTTGATCTGATAGAGCAGCGGAGCAAGCAGAGCCGCCCGTGGAAGATCATCAAGATTCGATGTGGCTTTGACGAGGACAGGGACGTGGCGCGAGCTCGACACTTCGCGGCCCATCCCGAGGATCGGGGCGCGAACGTCGTGATCTTCAAGTTTTGCGATGATGAGGAAATCGCGGAGGAGGGACTAGGATCGTCCCATCAGTGAAGAGATTCGCGGAAGTGCAGCTGCGACCGCGTCATCGCAGCTGCACTTACTAATGCTGCGGGCCAAGTGGCCTAACGCGGATCACCAATCGACCCTGTCTTCCTTAGCGCGCGCAAGCACGTTGCTGACAGACTTTGCGTACCAATGGCCACCACGTGCCGTTGCGACACCGCGGGCATTCAGCGCGGCCGCAATGTCCCTTAGTGTTGCTGCGCCAGCCTTCTGTGCTTCTCGAATAATGGGCAGCACGTTTGTTGCGTATCTATCGGCCTCAGCCTTCACAGCCTTTACCGCGCCCCTCCGGGCTACGTGGAGCTTAGGGTTACCTAGGGCGATACCACGGGCCTTGGCCGCCGCGAGGGCCTGCCGGGTTCGGGTGCTGATCAATGCGCGTTCCTTCTCTGCGAGGGCGGCAAAGAGGTGCAACACGAACGGGTCCACGTCTGGCCCAAGCTCTGCGACCAAGAAGGGCACTTTGTGGGCCATGAGGCCGCTGATGAAATGGACGTCGCGGCTAAGGCGGTCCAGTTTCGCTACTGCTTTGTGGCACCGTTTTTTCCTTGCGGCGGCCAAAGCCGCCTTCAACTGGGGCCTGCGATCGATCGCGTCCGCGCCCTTGCCAGTCTCCACCTCAACGAACTCGCGGGAGACCTCGAATCTCTCTGACTGGGCGAAGTGGTGCAGAGCAGCCCGTTGGGCCTCAATGCCCAAGCCCGACCGGCCTTGCTGCGACATCGAGACCCGAATGTACGTGATGATTGCCCTATCTGCCACGACGTGCGCCCCAAAATCGAGCTTGTATAAAACGTATATGGGCATCTAGTTTATATACAACTACCCACGCGCGCGTGGTTTGGCAATAAGACCGGACCTCATACAGGGCTTTGCGACGACGCTAGTGCGCCGGGCAATGCCCCTGTCGATATGCTTCTGCGTTCCACCGCTCATGGCCGTAGTCCGGGCAGCCACGACAATTTGTGTCGCCAGCACAAAGCTATGAGCGCCGCGGTGGTAGTGAATATGACTCCTGCCGAGGGCTTGAAGGTTGGGCGCCGATTAATTTTCAGTTCGACGCGCTTTGGACCAAGCGCGTTCAGTTCTCTGATAGTTGATGATCTATACACACCGCGGAAGAAACCGCGCCGTGCCCACTACTCTTCCTCCAGGCCGCGAGATTCAAATTGATACGTCAGGATTTGAGTTCCGGTAAAGAGAGGAACCGCTCTAGCTTTGCATCAAATCGTATTTTCAGTCAGGTTGACATGCATCCGGGCCACCGAAGTGGCCTAGCTGTTGGTTCAGACAGGGGGACGGCTGCTTGATGAATCCCGACTTTTCAGAGGCGTCCGAAAGGTACTATCAATCAAGCTATCCGTTGCTTCAGATTTCAAATACACATTTTCTGGTCAAACGGCGGGGGCCTACCCGTCCGCAGCAAACGGGGGGCACAGACCATCCGGCGCGCGCCGCGTAAATACCGCGCGGAATGTCAAAGGACATAAGATGAAGTTGTATGCCGATCCTATCACGATCAATTGCCGCAAAGTCATCGCGGCCCTAGACCTGGTTCAGCTCGACTACGATCTGGTGCATGTCGATTATATGTCAGGCGCTCACAAATCGGAGAAATTCCGGACGATCAATCCCAACGCTGAACTACCGGTCCTCGTCGATGGGAGCCTCGTGCTCTCAGAATCCAACGCGGTCCTCCAATACATTGCGGAGGTCAAGGAAGCATGCAGTTACTATCCCAAGGACAAGAAGGTTCGGGCCGATATCCATCGCTGGCAGTTTTGGGAGGCCACAAAATGGTATCCAAGTTGCTACGTCTTCCTTGTCGAAAACGTCGTGAAACCACTGCAGAACGAAGAACCTGACCAAGCCGTTCTAACCGCCGCGGAGGCAAACTGGCACCGACTTGCCGGGATTATTGATCAACGTCTCATCGGGCAGCGCTGGCTCTGTGGAAACAGCGTGACCATCGCGGACATTTCAGTCGCTGCACCTATGCACTTGCATCGGTGGCAACGATTGCCGCTCGAACGCCACCCGAACCTGCTGCGGTGGATGACAGAATGCATCGAAACGCTTCCGTGCTGGAAAACTTCTGATCCGACCAAACAACTCGGTTTTGTAGCCCTCGAAAGCGAGGCGCGGTGCTAACTACTGGCGAATGGCTGGCGTCGATCGGACTGTCCGAATACATCGATCGTTTCTCGGAGAACGCCATCGAGTACGGTGTCCTGCCGGAATTAACCGACGAAGATCTGGAAACGTTGGGCGTACTGCTCGGACATCGCCGAAAGATGCTGCGGTCGATCCGGGAAATCGAGCTTCAGAACCGAAAAGCAAATGGCAAGTGTGATGAAGGCGCCGAGCGACGCTACGTCACGGTGATGTTCGCCGATCTCGTCGGTTCAACGGCACTCTCCTCCAGTATGGATCCGGAGGACCTGAGGGATATCATAGGAGCCTATCATCGGCGTGCTGCGGAGGTCATCGAAAGATGCGGCGGCTATGTCGCCAAGTATATGGGCGACGGTGTGCTCGCCTATTTCGGATATCCCAGCGCCCATGAACTTGATACCGAGCACGCAGTTAGCGCCGGGCTCCGCTTGATCGAGGGTATTCCCGAGTTGGCTAGCAACGGGACTCCTCCTTTGCAGGTGCGCATCGGTATCGCCACCGGCCTAGTGGTTGTCGGCGACTTGATCGGCTCGGGTGGGAGCCTGGAGCGTGGCGTGGTGGGCGAAACCCCAAACCTCGCTGCCCGGCTGCAAGCGCTGGCCGAGCCGGGCTGCGTTGTGCTGGATGAAAATACCCAAAGATTGCTTAGGAATCTCTTCAAACTGCAGGCGCTTGGCGCAGTGCACCTTAAAGGCATACCGAAGCCGGTCCTGGCCTACGTCGCCCTGCGAAAAAATTCGATTGAGAGCCGCTTCGAAGCGCGGCATGCGTCCGAGACCGCGCCGCTCGTCGGACGGACCGCAGAAATCCAAAGTCTATTGCAACGCTGGGAATGTGCGAAACAAGGAAAGGGACAGGTGGTTCTCCTTTCCGGGGAACCAGGTATCGGGAAGTCGCGGCTCACAGGAACATTAATTGAGCGCGTAAGCCCCGAAGCTCACGTCTTCCTGCGCTATCACTGTTCACCCCACGACGCCCACAGTGCTCTATTTCCGTTCGTTCAGCGCATGGAGCACGCGGCCGGGTTCGAGCCGAACGATAGCATCGGATCGAAATTGACGAAACTCGCCGCCTTGTTGGAGGGAACCTCGACTAGCGCCGAAGACAAAAGCATTTTCGCCGAGTTCCTCTCGTTGCAGCCCGGCGATCATTTTCCGCGCCTCGACCTATCGCCGCCTGAACGCCGGCGACGAACCTTCGAAGCGATCTTGGGCAGAATAGAGACGTTCGCGGCTCAACTTCCATTGCTGATTGTATTCGAGGACGTACATTGGATCGATCCGTCGAGCCTTGACCTGCTCGATCGAATGATAGATCGAGTCCGCGATCTGCCGGCGCAGCTAGTTGTAACTTTCAGACCAGAATTTGCTCCTCGCTGGACCGATCGCTCTCATGTCGGGTTGCTTGTCCTCAACAGGCTTGATCAGGATCGGTCCCGTGATCTCGTTCTGCAGGCGCTCGACGGATCATCGCTGTCCTCCGAAGTCGTCGAGGAGATCGTGGCGCGTACCGATGGGGTGCCGCTCTTCCTGGAGGAACTGGTCAGGTCGATCATCGAGAGCGCCTCCGAGGAAGCTGTGCATCGACAGATCTCAGCCACTCCCGTCGCCCGTCTGGCCGTTCCGGCCACCTTGCACGGATCGCTAATGGCGCGCCTGGACAGACTGGAAGGAGCGAAGGAGGTCGCCCAAATCAGCGCCGCAATAGGGCGAGAGTTCACCTACGATCTACTGTTCAGTGTGGCGTCTCTTGGAGAAGCGGAATTGCAGGCCTCGCTGAATAGACTTGTGGAAGCGGGCCTGCTTCTTCGCGGCGGTGGAGTTTCCAATGCAAGGTTTTCGTTCAAACACTCGTTGTTACAGGACGCCGCTTACGGCACGATGCTGCTGCGCCAGCGCCGTCGTCTTCATGCTCGTATCGCGAAATCCCTACGGGACAAATTCCATGACACTCGCGGTACACAGCCGGAGATCGTGGCCTTCCACTACATGGAGGCAGATCTCAAGGAGGAAGCCATTGAATGGTGGTTTCGGGCAGGCGAACGAGGCCTGCAACGATCGAACTATAAGGAGGCGATATTAAGCATCGAGCAGGCACTCGCGCTTTCTAACGCGCTTCCGCAGGAATTCTGAGCGCCGAAAACTACTGGGCCGACTAAATAGGATGCACGGCCAAGCGCTGTTTCACGTCAAAGGACAGGCGGCTCCCGAAACCGTCGCAGCTTTTTCCCGGGCACGCGAGCTTTTATCGGAGCAGGCAGACAACGAACGATTTTCAATTTATTGGGGTACGTGGGTTGCGAGCTTCGCTCGAGCCGAGCTTGATCCAATGCGTCAGATATCCGAATCCTTTCTAATGGATTCGGTGCTGCAGCCGCAATCGGCAGAGGCCAACGTCGCTCACAGATTGTACGGCGTCACTCGATGGTTCGAGGGCGACTACGTCGGCGCACTGCCGCATCTCGAAAAGGCAGTTCGAGAATACCAGGAACTATGGGGCGATGAAATCGAGGCTCGATTTGCCTATCGCGCCGACATAGTCGCGAAGTGCTGTCTCGCGTTCGTTCTTTGGCCAATGGGAGAGCTGGAGCGCGCGAGTTCCTTGATGGAAGATGCTCTCGCTTCGGCATCCCAGAATGGACATGTCCCCACCATCGCTATTACCCATACATACGCGCTCGTATTCGATACGCTTCGAAGGAATTTCGACAGAACTGCCATTCTCGCGGAACGGCTTATTTCGATGTCGCGGGAATTTGAGCTGCCACTCTTTCTGGCTGCAGGCATGATCTACCTTGGCTGGTCGCAATGGCGTGCAGGCGAGCATGCCGGTCGAACTCTTCTTGTGGAGGGATTGGCGAAGGCTCGTGATATCGGTTTTTGTAGTTATGGTCCGCATAATCAGACCTTGTTGGCTGAACTAGAGGCTGCTGCAGGTGAAGACAAAATCGCTCTGGCGAGACTAGATGAGCAACTCGAGACAATCGACCGGACTGGCGAGCGGTGGACCGCTGCGGAGGTCCATCGGCTGCGGGGAGAAATACTTCTTCGCAGCGGATTATCGGACCGTGAGGCTGAGCAGGCTCTGGAGGCGGCCGTAACCACCGCGCGCGATCAGCAGACACGGACCTTCGAATTTCGGGCGTCCCTTTCACTTGCCAAGCTCTATCGCAGGACGGGGCGAGATGAACTGGCCAGAGATTTGCTTTCGTCCATGGTCGCATTCAACGAAGCTGGGGCTTACTGAGGGTTTCGAAGCGAACATCTTTCAGGAGGTTCAGGTTGCGGTGAGACTGCCCAAGCTGACCTTGATACGGCCACCTGCCTAAACGACCGTTATCTGACCGAAATTGCTTGCATAAAAGAGCGAGGCCTGAGAGGTCGGAGTGGTGTGTTTTCATAGCGGTAGACAGATAATGGACAAGGAAGTTTCGTTTCCAGACCCATTTCATTTTGCTGCCGAGTGTGAGCCGATAATAGCGCCGCCTCATTAGCATCCTGCCACCTGAACCGTTCTTTAATCCAGCGATGAGCACGATCGGAGGCGAAGGCTAGGTTGCTCGATCTCTGCGAAGCCGCAGCTCGCCACCTAGGAACTGATTTGCCCGCGCCGCAAAACGGCCTCGACGCGCATTGGTGGCTCGCAGCGGCCAAGAAGCGCGATGTCAAGCTCGGCAACCCGGCACAGGTTGAGGCGAACAAGGCCGCTGCACAGGCTCGCGCCGCCGATCTGGAGCCTTTCCTTCGCAAGCACGCCTGACCCGTCGGACCGCGCGCTGGCAGCCGCGTTGGCGAAGCAAGGCACGGTCATCACGACGACGTACTCAGCGCATAAGCCCAAGGCGATATTGTCTCTGGCTGCAATGATCATCTGAATAGCGCATTCAACTCGACGGCATTGATCCGCGGTGACGGCGAAGACACGTTAACGGCTAATGTGATTGTCCCACTCCAGAGCGATGCGGCTGGGCACGGACTTGCTATACAGTTCGGCGGAACAGGGAACGGCGACCTCAATGCGACGGTCGCCGCCGCGTCTTACCACCAGCCCGGTTGCCACTGACGATAGTACTGCCCGGCGCGCGGGCGCATGTTGCCGGATTGGGAGGCCGGATTGCGCGGTAAATTGAAGAAGTCCAGAGAATCCTTCGTCGCTCCAGACGTTGCCGCTCGCAACGCGGATATCGGCCGTGGGCTTGCGCGTCACAAATCCGCCCTTGGGCTGGTTGTTCAGCACGGCGACGAACTCAGTGCGATAGTTTGTCTCGCGGCTTAACGGCTCGTCCGAGATGACGATCGAGGATCGCGGCAACGCGGTCGGCGCGATGCGATCGAGCACGTCCTGCGGGATGGTGACGCGGTCGAGCGCGCTTTTGGCGTCGTCCCCGCTGTCGATCGTGACCGCGCTCCAGCGCAGGCCCGCGTCGTTGCGCGCCATCGCGGTGAAAACATGCGTGCCGATCGGCTTGTCGGGATCGCGGATCGTGACCAGAACTTCGATTGCCGCATCGAACACCTCGCCCCCATCCGGCGAGTGCTTATGCGTGTTGCGCCGCACGTAAAGCTTCTGCGTCGCGCGGCTTATGTAGACCGAGACCGGCTCGAGCGCGAGCTTCGCCTCGCTCGCGGCCTTGGCGGCGTCGGCCTTCCTTGTCTCGGCCGCCTTGGCCGCTTCTTTTGCGGAGGCGGCTGCGTCGAGCTTCGATGTCGCGTCCGCCTTGGTGGTGTCGAACTGTGTCTCCAGGTCCGCTGCCTTGGCGGCGGCCTTTTGCTTGAGGCCCTCGGCCCGCTCCTTGGCCTGGTCCGTCTTGGCAGTGGCGAGCGCCTTGCCGGCGAATGCGAGGTCGGTGTCGGCGCGGGTCTTGAGCCCCTGAAGCTTGCGCAGCGACGCCGACAGCGACGCCGTCTCCCGTGCCGCTGCCGCAGCGGCTTTCTTCGCCTCGTCGGCGGTCTTGGCAGCCTCAGCCGCCTCGCGGGCGAGTGCCTCCGCCTTGGCGGGCGCGGCCGCGATGGCCTCCGTCTTCGGAACGAGCAGCGCCGGATGGGAGAACGCGACCGGCTCGGCGTCAAGAGGCGATATGATCACCCGCATTCCGATCCGCGTCTTATCGAACAGCTTCTCGGCAAATCCAAACGGCATGCGTACGCAGCCATGCGAGGCCGCATATCCGGGCAGCGGCCCACCGTGCAGCGCGACGCCGTTCCAGGTGATGCGCTGCATGTTCGGCATCCAGGCATCATCATAGAGGCTCGAATGGTGATCCTTGTCTTTCTCGATGAGGGCGAAGACGCCGGCCGGCGTCTCGCGTCCCTTGGTGCCGGTCGACACCGGCGCGCGCACGATCCAGCCCTCGGCGTCGTAGAAGGTAACCTGCTGGCTCTTGATCGACACGATCGCCATGATCGGCTCGCCGGCCTCGCGCGGCGCCGTCGCCTCGATGGGCGACGCGGGGCGCGCCCGTTTCGCCTGTGCATCGGCAGGCGAGGGCGCGGTCAGCGCGGCCATCGCCACAAGCGTCACCATTGCGGGACGACCCCAATGGCGCATCGCCAAAATGGATTGCGCCGTCGTCAATCAATTCACCATCCCATCCCCCGGTTGATACGCCTGCCCGCGCTTGCGTCGATCAGATGTGGTCTTTGGATCAGAAAAGCCGCCGCTTTATGTCGTAGCCCATCTAGCCTTCGCAGCCCTGCCGCCAGCCGTTGCACTGAGGCAACACTTCCGGAAAAAGGGCACGACTTGTCCATTCGCGCCATTGCGCGGCCATTGCGTTCTCGGAACAATCACCAGTGTCCGCATGCTTGGCTGTGCGTCCGGTTTCCGATGCAAGCCTTTGGAGGCTGGGATGATGAACCCGCGGCGACTTTCGACAGTGCCGGCGCCATGGTTGCGATCGGTCATTCTCGCGACCGGGGTTGTTGGCTTGCTCGGTGCCTTCGGGCCTGCAGCAATCCAGAACACCGGCGCAGCGCCACCCAAGGACATCAGCGCTCCCACCCTCTCCAGCGAACAGGGGCTCGCCGGGGCACTGCAGCCAAGCTCGATGCCCAATGGCGATCTCCGTCAAACGGATGTGGCGATGGCCGAGCTATCGCTTGCCGGAGCGGCCGCCGACGCATCAATTGCTGTGAATAAGCCGGAGCCAACGGCGTCCACCAATTCGACGGAAGTGCCACCAACCGAACCAGCGCCTGTGCAAGTCGCAATGGCAACTCCTTCGGATCTCGAAGGTGCCGACGCCAGCAAGGCCGTGAGCTCCATCGAAATCGTCGACGATTGCTTGGTCGTGGACTGCATCGATCGATATCTGTGGGCGCTTTATCAACGGACACCCAAGGAGGATACCATCAAGGAGCTTGAACGGAGGAAAGTCACCGTCAAGCGGAAGGGCAAGATGGTGACTGTTGCCAGAGCTTTCACCAAGCTTGTCGATGAAGATTTTGGGTGGAAGGATCCGAAGGCGGCGGAACGGGCCGGCATGTCGATGATGGACTACGTGATCGGAGGCATGGATCGGAGCTTTAAGCTAAAACTGTTTCATACGCTTCACGCGGCGGAGGCAGCGGGCCTTTCCCCCGGCATCACCAGCGCATTCCGTGATGACTACCGCCAATCGATCGCAAGCGGCCTCAAGGCGGCGAGCAACAGATCGTATCATGGCGGGAGCTCCCGCGGTGGCTATGGGCATGGGCTTGCGGCCGATATCGTGAGTGTCCAGGGCGGAACTCGCGACCAGCGATTGGCTTCGTCCGAAAGGCTCTGGAAGTGGATTGATGCGCATGGGAAGGAGTTTGCAATCGGGCGGCCGTATCTCGGAAGGGACCCACCACATGTCGCACCGGTCGACGGCCAAGAATATGCCGCGCACACCCGCGGTTCAAAACACGCGGGATCGGACGTGAAGAAGGTGAAAAGCGCAGCCATAGGGGGTGCCCCGACTATCGCGAAGCGCGCG
Organism: uncultured archaeon; assembly: GCA_963807355.1. Taxonomy (GTDB): domain Bacteria; phylum Pseudomonadota; class Alphaproteobacteria; order Rhizobiales; family Xanthobacteraceae; genus Nitrobacter. Next base: position 4,863 of record CAWEBX010000021.1, on the reverse strand, counting down.
AGAGCCGCAGCAGCTTCAAAGATGAGAAACGAGCTGAGCGCCAGAATCCCTTATGGGCTCGCCCAGACGCCGCTAAGGATTTCGCCCAAGGCGCTGACAGCCTCGGCCGTAGTGAGATAAGGGCAATCCTCGACGCGACACTTCAAGGGTCAGGGAAATCGAAGTGCAGCGTCCTCCCAATTCGGCCAACCGGGCCGAATTCTAGTATCTACAAGCGTCCCTCGATCTGCGGTGCATAAGACCGGAGCAGTCTCCTTTTCTTTCAAAGACAGCCCTCCGCGTACGAAATCATCAACGCGCGCATTGCGGCAGCCCTGGCAAATTGCAGAGGGTGTTGTTCGCAACATCCAGCGTCACGGCAAACCGATGACGTTCAACATAAACGCGCCGCAGCCATAGATGACGGCGGCTGCTGATTGAGCGTGGCTGTTGAGCGCGGGATACCGGTCACGCGGCGGCCACGCAGACCCTTTCAGGTATTTCACTCGCCCGATGATCATGCGCGCTATGTGCGACACGGAGGAACAGTTCGCCGTCTTGTTGGAAGTGCTTGCCGCTGACCCCGGCGCAGATAAAAGCTTGGACAAATGCTCGGGGACTAACGTTACGCACTAGTAACCCAACCTCGCTCCGGGCGCGCGCCGGTAATGAAGACGCGACCGATGCCGGGTTGTGGTGCCGAGGCCATGCCGTCACGCGCTACTACCATCCTCTGTTAATACAGGGAGAATGCAGGAAGGTGATGACGTCAACGGGTGACAGCCATGGAAGAAGCGCAAGGATAGCAGGTGGAAGAAAGGCCAGGCCGGCAATCCAAATGGAAGGGCGCCGGATCGCGCAACAGAGCGACCCTGGCGCTGGAAACCTTCCTTGACGGTCAAGTGACCGCCGTCACTCAGAAGGCGATCAATCTCGCCCTGGCCGGCGACATGGCCGCCCTGCGTCTCTGCCTGATCAATCCTCCGCCCCGCAAAGACAGTCCGGTGGCCTTTGATTTGCCGGAGATCAAAATCAACGACGCGGTTCCGGCTATGGGTGCCCTTGTCAAAGCGTTGGGCAGGGCGACCGACTGACAAAAATGGTGCAAGCGTTCGCCAAGATCGTGGAGACAGCAGAGCTTGAAGACCGCGTCCGAAAACTGGAAGAACGATTGAGAAGTGACACTGCTGGAAAGACGGCTCTCGAAACTGGAAGCGTCGATAGAAGCCCGGCCCGGGACTGGGAAGGTCATTATCGTTCGTTGTGATTGTGGGGAGGATCGAAATGTCGCGGTTGATCGCCACCTCGCGGCCCACCCCCGAAGTTCGGGGCGCGAAAGTCGTGATTGTTCATCTTCGCAAGATGCTAGGCGACGACGATGAGGAGGGCGCCTGATAGTGCGGCCGGGCCTAGTGTCGTAACCAGCCCATTGGCAAAAGCGCACCGTTTGGGGACTGGCTTGGGGACGTGGGCGGCCTTTCGTCAAAATTATCTATCAAGATCAGCAACTTACTGGATACTGATGGCGGAGGCCGGGCTGCGTGCGCTGGGATTCGGCCGACCTTGAGACGTGGAAGGCGGATCTGAGGGCAGCCAACGATAACCGCCAGCCCGCGGAGGTGGCATGACCATGCTTGCCCTGATTCCAGCCAACGACATACGCCTCGCAACCATCGCGCGATGGGCACCGGACAGAATGAATGGCACACGCCGGCGCGTTACATTGAGATGGCGCGCGCCGTCCTTGGCGGGTTTGATCTCGATCCCGCCAGCAATCCAGTAGCGCAAGAAACCGTTCTGGCCGACACATTCTACACCGAGGAAACCAACGGACTAGATAAAGAGTGGAGGGGCCGCGTGTGGCGTAACCCGCCTTATGCGCAGCCGGCGATTTCGCACTTCGCAGACAAGATGGCCGCGGAAGTCTCTGCTGGAAATGTAACTGGCGCGATTATGCTCACGCACAATTACACCGACACGCACTGGTTTCATACGCTTGCCGACGTGGCCAGCGCGATTTGCTTCACTAAGGGCCGCATTAGGTTTGAGTCGCCAGACGGAAAGAAAGCGAGCCCGACGCAAGGCCAAGCGTTCTTTTACTTCGGCGACAAGCCGCACGAGTTCAATAAAGTGTTTTCTGACGCTGGATTGTCGTCGTTTCAGCGAACGAAAACGTCAGGCCGGCTAAAGCCGCCTGACAACCGCTCGATCAGCCCTTCTGCTGAGAGCGAAACCTAACCAAACCCAAGATCATCTGAAAATTCTAGCCATCCGACCGGCACCTTCCGGTGGCGGTAACACGCTTTGCCATGTCGACATCGAAATCGTCGCCGGCGTGAAGCTGTTCGGTCTCCGCATAGCGCAGATGCCAGACCGGACCTTCCGTGTTTTTGGACCTAACACGGACCGATGCGGGCGATCCATGTCCTTTGATCCCGCAATGGTTGATGCCATCGCGCAGGCAGCAATTTCCCACTTCAATTTGTACGGAAATTTAAAGAATGAATATCGCATCGCATCCTAAACAAGAAATCAGCCGCGACCATCAGGTCGACCAGCTCGGCGGCTTCCTTGCGGGCGACATTTACGTCCCGCTTGACGATGATTTCGACCCTGCTGACCTCACTTTGAGAAATCTAGACGCGTTGTTACGTCCAGAGCGTGAAGGTGACGATCTTTCTTGCGGCGTCGTGATCACCGGCGACTGGAAGTTTAAAGACTGGCGCGTAACTCGCGATGATAATTTCTTCGCGTCGTGGCTCGCCGAAGATGGCAACAACGTTCTGCACAAACAGCTTCAAGGCGGTCCTGGCGACGCCGGGTTTATTCTTGAAGATCTTGCCCGTGGGTGCGTCGGCGGCGGTGTGAAGAATCTAACCCGGCCGCAACCGGCAAAAGATAACGACCCGCCTGTCCACGCCACACCTTTCAATCTGCGCGACCCGGCCGATATCCCGCGCCGTGAGTTTCTGATGGGGCGGCATTATGTGCGCCAATACATGGGCGCTACCTTCGGTGCGGGCGGCGGTGGCAAGTCCGGCAACGCGATCGTGGAAACATTGGTCATGACTACCGGCCGGTCTCTCCTGCCTGACGGCCCAACCAAGCCGTTACGTGTGTGGTACGTAAACCTGGAAGACCCTTCGGTGGAGACCGAGCGCCGCATCACTGGCGCCGCCATCCACTACGGAATCACGAATGAGCAAATCGGCGGTCGGCTGTTTACGGATTCAGGTCGCGAACAAGAATTCGTCATTGTCCGAGAGGAGCGGCGGGAAACAAAGGTAATCGAGCCGGTGGTGCAGGGTTGCTGACTACGTCAGTTGCTTGCGGACCCGTGGCACTCGTGTTTGCAAGAAAACCGAGGCAGCAATAATTCTCGGCGCCAGCCTCTCGCTTTCATCGACTGCCGGTTTTCATGGTCTGCCTCCAGGGTTCAAGATGGCTTACTACTTGGTCCCGGCGGAGAATTTACATTCATCATTATTCGTGAAGAAAGTCTCGAACAGGCCTCCAGGGCGTTCCGAAAGAGATTGACCAGGACTTGCTGAATCTGCACACGGTCGACGAGGACGCGATCGCATTCCGCATCCAGATCAAGCCGTAGCATGACATTTTGTTCACGGGTGCCCGCGAGGCCGAGAGCAACGGCCTCTTCTATCAGCTTCGCCAGGCTTTCGACGCGCTTCTCGGACTTCCCGCCGGGAGACAAAATCGCGCAACCGTCGAATGATCTGGCCGGCGCGGATGGCTTGATCCGCGGCGCGATCCAACGCCGTTTCGATCTTCGCGATGTTAGGGTCGGTGCTCGCCGCCAGAAGACGGCGCGAGCCCTTCATGTAGTTGCTGATCGCGGTGAGTGGCTGGTTCAATTCGTGCGCGAGAGCCGAGGCCATTTCACCCATCGCGCTCAAGCGAGATATGTGAACCAGTTCAGAGTGCAGTTCCTGAAGTTTGGCCTGGGTTAGCTGATGCTCTGTAAGATCACGAACAAATCCGGTAAAATGCCGCTTTCCACCGGAGTGCATCTCACCGACGGACAGATGCATTGGGAACGTGGCCCCGATCTCGGCGCTTCCCGGTGACAATCCGTCCGATGCCGATGATGTGCCGTTCGCCAGTGGATTGATAGCGCCCAAATAGCCGTCGTGTCGGCTGCTATCCGGTTCAGGCATCAAAATGCTGACATTCTGGCCAATGGCTTCGTGTTCTGAATAGCCGAATAAACGTTCGGCTGCGAGTGCTGAAGTGCTGCATGATGCCGTGATCGTCAATAACAATCATCGCATCGGGAATCGTGTCGAGGATCGAACGCAGGTGATCTTCGCGCGCGATCAGGGCTTCTTCGATTAACTTCTGATCGTCGATATCGAGCACCACGCCACTCAGGCGCCGCGGCACTCCGTCGTCGTTGATGACGAGACCGCCTCGTGCCCGAACCCATCGACTCCCCGGGATCCCAGGGATGCGGTACTGAATATCAAACCTGCATCCGGTCTTGATAGAGCGTTGGATAGCCGATTCGGTGCGCGCGCGATCTTCCGGCTGGAGCAGGGAGAGGAAAAGATCGTAACTGACCGGGACATTTTCCGGGACGCCGAAAAAGCCTGTGTGTTGGGCTGGACCAGAACAACTTCCGGTCGAGAGATCAAGATCCCAGATGCCAACACCGGATTTGTCAATTCCGCGTTGCAACTCGTCGTTACGGAACAATCTATTTAAGGATGGCAGATCGTCACTCGCCACGGTTCACTTCCGGCACGGAAAGCTTCGTTGAAAAATCGACTGTCCGGCGCGTAATGAGCCCCTCGTATTCCTAGCTAATGAGGCTATCACGGGGCCGTGATATGGTAGAGTCGCGTAGGCTTGAAGATTATGGCTTTA
>CAWEBX010000020.1:0-46848 GCA_963807355.1 uncultured archaeon | reverse complement strand
TTTTAGCGCAGCCCCGTGACCGGCCGTCAACTAAGCGGAATTCCAGAAACTGCAACCGAGCAGTAACCGGCCAAGGTAGGGAATCAGCGCCAAAAGAGCGATAAATGAGACGGACTTTGCAAGCATCCGGCGGACTGCCCAGGGTGCACACACCAGACGATGCGCGGACCTAAACGTTGGCCGCTGTGCAGATGTGCTCCGCACGTAAAGGGGCGCCTTCGGGGATGTCGAGTTAACAAGGCTGGCATTAGTTCACAATCTAGGTCGAAAACTTAACCAGCTCTCGTTCGGCATCCGCGCGGAACCCGGCTCCTTCGCCCACCGCGAAGCAAGGCCTCGGGCGGGCGAGCGCCGGCGGCCAGACAAAGCCGAAGGCTCGCTCTCCTGAGATCTAGATGGAAATATTCGGTCTCGAATTTTTATGACCGGCCATTCAATGAGCTGGGACATCAGCGCGCCGAACAGGATTGCCGCTACGACGGTCCCTCCTACTGCGGCCAGCCAGTGCATGGCGTTTCCTGCTTCGAGTGAGGGGCTGAAAAGTCGATACGTGATCCCGAGGACCGTCACATGCCAGAGATAGATGCTGTAAGAATACCGGCCGATCCGTGCCGCCATAGCGTGCAGCCAGGTGGTCATGGAAAGATGCAGCATTCCGATCAGAATGAAAGTTGAGGCAAGGGCTCGAACCGGGAGTATGCGATACAGCGATACGTCATTTAAGTTGGGCCAGGGCGCAACTAGGCTCGCCATCAGCGCGATCCCTCCAATTATGAGAGGCCAGCGCCAAGCGCAGAGCTTAGCGAACATCCCGGGATTGGACTCAGAAATTGCACGGACGCCAGCTCCTACCAGCAGGCCATCAAGCCATAAATGAGTGGCTGGCATCGTCGGGTCGAAAAGGTAGGGGTCACCAGCCAAGGCGCAGATTGCTCTGAACGCGCTCCAAATCAGCGGCGCCAACAAAAAGAGCGGAGCGATCCAGGACGCTTTCCCCATCCGAACAAATGCAACCAAGAACGCAGCAAGCAAAAGATAGAACTGCTCCTCAACTGCAAGGCTCCACGTGTGTAGAGCCGGGTTCGGTCCCACGTAGTTATTAAGAAACAAAACATTCGGCCAATAGTCTGACATCACACTAGATAGCGTTGCGGTTCCTTTTAGGAGAGGCATGGCGACGAGATACGTCACGAATACGAAGTAAGCAGGCCATATTTTTAAGCTTCGTCGGATCAAGAACCTACTAACATCAATTGTGCCGGAGTTGCGGTTCTCGACGAGGAGTAGGCCGTAGACAAGATATCCTGAGAGCGTGAAGAACAACGGCACGCCAAACCCGCCCCATTCGTGCCAAGCCCAGGCAATGGAGCCCATGATACCGTCCGGCTCCTCAAATCGGAGATGTGCACCCATGACTAAAAGGATGGCACACGCGCGAACGACATCAATTTGAACAGAACGCCTGTACCCTACAGGCCCGACCATCTGTTTGAAGCCAACGTCAATTCGGGAGGTGTTCATCGTGGATGCAATCTGCACCATTGCCTCCTAACAGCGGAAAAGGTGAAAGATCGACGCCGCGTAAACGGCTAAGAGAGACAAGGGCGCGCATGTCACCAGAATTGTTCTCTGTTCAATCGGCACAAACAGCCTGGGCTTCTCGCTGAGCCCTTGTGAGAACAGAGTGACTCCAGGTGTTTCGCGTGCCGCAGCTAGGGCAGAAGCTTGCCGCCGTGTCCCCTATCGTAAACGGAACCTTGTCGGACCATAGGTGGCTGCAATGCCCGCAGCGGATGATGTACTTTCTTGCGACCGGTGTAGTGACTCCAGTGACCGGTTCACAATCGATCGAGCTGCTTCGATCGGCTCCGTCATAACCATTCCCTCCGGATCGGCCATATGCAGTCAGTTTTGGAAATCTGCGTTTTGAACGGAGCGAGCGAGCAAAAACCTGGGACTCGAAGCTGCACCATTTAAGATTGATCGGGCGGTTGTCCGTCGGGTTGCCATTGACGTGGATTGCTGCCGGCAATGCAGTCGGATTAGGGACAAATGCCAATGCAACCAGCCGGTGCACCTCCTCGATTCTCCGAGGTGAGCACAGACGTACAACAAAAAACCCAAAGTCATTCATCCGCCTGTGAAGGAGGCGCCCGCCGATCTCGGCGACCCGTCCAAAGTTCGAGACTTCGTAGAAGTCATCGATCGCCCGCCATTGCTCGTTTCGATAGTCGATCATTTCCGTGGCTTCTTGAGACGTGCGGACGTGTCCGATAGCAGGACGCTGCAGGCCATGCTGCGGAAACGGGGAAGTACCTATGCGATGAGCTTTCCGGCGTCGTGGACTTCTAAGTTGGAAGTTGGCGACGAGCCGACGCCGCCGAAGCGGCGCCGGGACTCGGCCGTTTACGCCAGTTCAAACGGGCGGCGTAGATGATCCGCAACCCGTGCTCCGATGTGCACCATGTCGTTCACCGCGGGCGGTTTAAGAACCCAGTCGCTTACGCGAAGTGAAAGTCATAATGATCGAGACCGCTCAGAGTGGCATTCTTAAGCGTTAGCGAGTTGCTGCCAGTGGAAATGACAACGTCCTGACCAACTTGGCTCGCGTGGGACTGCATGCTCGCAAAATCGTCGAACACGCTTTTGCTGAACTGGATTGTATCGTGTCTCCATCCGACCGCGTATTCCGCCTCGAAGTCTTTGATCGTGTCATTGCCGAAATTATCGGCGAACACAAATGTGTCGGAGCCGCCGTTACCGACCAATAAATCGTCGCCAGTCGTGCTCGTCAGAGTGTCGCTCCGGGTCGAGCCCAGGATGGCCTTGTCCGAACTCGTCGCGACCACTCGGCCGGTGCTATCAATCTGCTGGGCCGAAAAGGTATGGACGGTGTCCGACAAAGCGGATGTTTTGAAGGTCCAAGAACCGTCCGAACCCGCTTTCACTGACCCGAGCGATTGGGTTCCGTCAAGGAGCTTAATCTGGGTGTAGGAATTGGCCGTACCCTTGATGGTGGCTGTATCGTTCCACCCCTCATAAACATTCGTGAAGTCGATCGACGCTGTCGTTGGCGCTGGCGCTGTCGTTGGCGCTGACACCGTTATCCCGCTGGCTGCGGAGGCAGAGCTGGTATTGCCGGCGGCGTCCATTGCCTTAGAGGTAAAGTTGTGACCGCCATTGGCCAGATCGGTCGCCTCAAAGCTCCAGGCGCCGCTGCTGTTAGTTGTAGCGGTACCGATCTGCTTATCAGCATCGAAAACCTTGACTGTGCTAGATGCCTCAGCGGTGCCTTTCAGAATGAAGTCGTTATTCGCTGTCGTGCCACTGACCGAAGCGCCGCTCGTCGAGTAGATTCCCATCTTCGGTGCGGTAGGCGCATGAGTATCAATCGTAACGGAAATGGCTTCCGAGGCCGCACTGGTCTTACCGACCGAGTTAGTATCCGTCGCCGTCAGCTTATGAAAGCCGTCACTCAGTGCTGACGTGGTCACGCTCCACTGACCGCTGCTGTTCACCTGCGCGGTGCCTACCTTGCTCGTGCCATCGAACACATTCACGGTAGTACTGGCAGGAGCTGAACCCGTCAGCGTCAGGATGTTGTCGTTGGTGATACCGTCGCCGAGTTTACCGCTGTCGGCCGAGTAGGAAGCGATATGGGGCGCAGTTAGTGTCGTACCCGGCGTAGGCGCAGGTGCCGGAGATGGTGCGGGCGTAGGCGCCGTCGTACCACCACCCTCCACCGCAAAGGGAGCCTTAATTAGATTACCCGGAACGAGTTCACCATTCACGATCGTTGCGTAACGCACATTGTCCCATTGGGTGATGTGTATATCCGACTTGATTTCCTCAATAACCAACGGATCGAAACATGAACGGCCCAACAAAATAAACGTCTTTGAGGGCTACAGTGATGGGCTGATCATCTGCGTAAATCTTCAGACCAGTTGGCCCTCCTTGGAACACCACGTTGTTCAGGGTGACCGAGCCGCCGTAATTGTCGGCGATGAAGAGCCCAGCATTTGCGGCGGTATTATGCGATACGATTGACGAGTTCGTGATAGTCAGGTTGCCACGTGAACCAGGGCTGTAAGCCTGAATGCCGTCGGCGTGATCGGCACCAGCTGCCGGTTGTTTCGATGTATGAATTATTGATGACGATGTCGCCATCTCCCCCGAGACGCACGCCTTCTCTCGAATCGATGCGGACCTGGTTTACAGTAAACGAGCCATTGGCCGACCACGGATGCAATGTTGCCGCTATCGGTGATACTCTTGTTCGAAAGTGTCCCCCCGTCTCTCAGAGTGACAGAACCAGAACTGGTAACGCCGCTGAACATCGGGTCATTCCAACTGAGAGGAATGGCTGCCATCTATATTCTCCTGAAGCCTCGATAGTTTCCCCATGGCACGCGCCCCATCGAGGTCCCCCGGGCGACGATACCAACTATGCGCAACATTGCGCGCCGCTGATTAGTTAACAGCGAGGGCTTTTTTGCGACGACAAAATGACAACTAACATTCGTAAGTGTTTTTTGAAGTTGAATGTTAGCAGGGACTGCCGTGTAGATTGTATCTTTGATGAGGGGAAGTCCGAAACACACCGTCGAGGACTCACCTGAAAAGCTCTTGGGATGCAGCTAGTCGGAGTGACCCCGCCTCAGTTAGACCAAGCCATCGCGAGTGTTTCGAAATGATAAGTAGGTGCGAGTTAGTCACAGAGACTTAGCTAAACTTCACGCGGATTCCGGCAGGTGCCTTTGAAGATCAAATTTCTGGAGTCCAATTCTGCAAGGTCGACTCTTGTCCCTTGGAAAACGGACAAACAGACTGTTTGAAAGACGCGGATCATCACAACCCCCGCAAGGTCTTCTATTGCCGGCGCAAACGCGCTTCGATGATTTCGCGTGCGGCTTCATAGACTCGTTGCATGCCAGGCTCGCTGCCCTGACGCGTTTCGATCATGAGTAGCGCATTTTCGTAAATCTCACGAGCGTCCAGCGAAGACAAAGCACCCGCATTTACCAGCGCAGGAACTAGCGAAGCAAAGAGGGAGGCAGATGCAAGTTCGGACGCAGCAATTGCCTCGAGCGGGTCAAGATCAGGCATTTGTGCTCCCTAGCTCTAACCCGGCCAACCCTGCGTCGCTGGTCAATGAGGTCTGCCGACAGCGCCTTACTTGCCTTCACACGATATGAGGAGGCCGATGGGCGGCTCCTCTTTTGGACCGCGACCTCCATAACTCCCGGATTCCGAGATCGTTTCTACCTGAGCCGCGAAATCTTTTGATTCGGCGGTTCAGGCCACAAGCCTCATGCGCCTCCCGTCTTCCGAGGAAACTCTTTGAAAGATTGTCCGAACCATTTGATGGCATCTTCTGGTGTCTAAGAAATACAGTTGTTCAACCGGTCAGCGATAATTTGATGTTCCATAGTTCGCCTTTGTCGATTCGCGTGTTGAGACTTTGGTCCGGGAGGTAAAGCCGGACAAACGCTCACCGGTTGTATTCTCGCCGGAGCGCACTTTCGGCTGATTGCAGCACAAGGGCTGCCCGGCAGCATGGTGAGCACCGGATTGTATCCGTAGCTACGTCATAGTCTTCTGCGCTTCGACCGACTGCGCAAGAGATATACGCGGAAACGATCCAGCGGATCACGCGCTCGAATGAGCGGACCCATCATTGAGGCTCCCGTGCCAAGCCAGAACGCGTACTGCAGTACTATGACGAGGGTCCGCCTTGAAGTGGAAGATCGCGGTAGCCGCTGCTTGAAGCGAACCCGGTCCTAACTGGCGACAGGCGAATGAAATATGGCGCCGCTAAATGGCACGCAAGGCTTTAGATCTCCCTCCAGACCAGAGGTCGCAAGCTTTCATTCAAGTGACAACTTCCGATCTTGTCGCACGGGTGCCGTATAAATGATGGCCAAACATCGATCTCCGCGTTGGCTACGATCTCTTTTAGAGAGGCGTTGGCGGGACACTGCGCGAACCCCCTCTTTGCCTTCGACGGGTTAAAGATGGATTCTCTGCCGGGCAAAGAATGTAATAAAAGATGCCCACCTGTCGTCACAATCCTAGTGCATCAAGTAAGCAAGTCTGATTCGATCATAGAGGGTGGAAAATATTGAACGCTTGGATTTGGGAGAAAGGAGCCGTTCCGAACGCTATAGTGAGCGAGACGGGACTGATTGCCTTACTGATTGGACAAACGGTTGCTGAAGTTGAACGCGATCTCATTATTGAGACGCTGCGTGCTTGCGATGGCAATCGGACGCGGGCAGCAAAGACACTCGCCATTGCGGTTCGCACATTGCGCAACAAGATCAATGAATATGAAGCCAACGGCTTAGACATTCCCGCTCCGGTTCACAGCGATTCAGAACTATTTACAAACCGTTAGCTGTTGCCGCTTACGATCTTTCAGTTGCGCCAACAATTCCAGCCTTCGGCTTCCCGCGCACATCCCCTTTACCGGTTTATCGCGCCACTGCGCCCTCGCTTCCCACTGGTACCGCTCCTTGAGAGCGCGCCCCTGGCCGGTCATGTAGCGTGACAGGCAGACCAATAAATGTGCTGCGTTGATTGCAGTCAGCCGGCCGCCTTTTTCTAACAGGCAAAACTTGTGAGTTCTCATGTTCATCTATCATGCCAGCAGGGCCTTTCTGGCTTTTCCACTCGCTCGAACCTCTATCGAATGCAGCAAATCGGGATGGCTTCTGATTGCCATTATCGCCGTTATCGCCGTGGACAGCGTTCTCGCGGCCGGAGCTTGGTACGCTGTCGGCTTCATCATCGGAAATTAGATGGGCGGTCGTCGGCCTGAGACCGCACGAACGGGTCGCGATTTTGTTGAAGTTGCTCGGCCAGATCGAACTACCTGAAGTGGCGGTGAGGTTGGCGCCCGCGTCCCTCGACTGCGAAGCCAGGTGGACGCAAGGCGATTGATGGGTTGCGAAAAAACCCAACAAACACGCCTGATCCCCGGAAATTATCGAGACTGAAAGCCAAGATCTAACAACCATTGATCAAGGAGATGATATGCGGGATCGGGTTTTACCTTACAGACGTTGCCACTTCGGAATGTTGATCTCGGACATGACCGAACCTCATACACAAGTCGGCAGACAAGAGTTCACAGCAAGCGCCGTAGGTGGAACGCATGCTAGCGACGCTGGTTTAAGTTGAAGTGGCCGGCTGCCGAAGAAGCGGCCGGAATTTTCTAACGGGGCCTATATGTCATCATCTAGAACGGTCTACCCCCGCTCGATGTCCTAAAGCCGGTTGCACCTGATATCTGGATCGTCGACAGCGGCCCACTCCACTCAATCGGATTGGCCATCCCCGTTCGGATGACTATAGTACGCTTGAAGAGTGGCGACCTCTGGCTGCATTCACCTACGCGCTATGACGAGCGGCTCGGCTCGGAGCTCCACGGAATTGGCACTGTCCGACACCTCGTTGCGCCAAACGTAGCGCATTGGTCTTTCCTGAAGGATTGGCAGGCACGCTATCCCGGTGTTGTGACCTGGGCGGCCCCAGGCCTGCGGCAACGCTCGCAGGTGAAGAAGTCCGGGGTCGCTCTTGATCAGGATCTGGGACCCTCTGCCCCGAATGCCTGGGCGAGCGACATCGACCAGGTGATTGTGCCCGGTGGGCTGGGGGTGAATGAGGTCGCGTTCATCCATGTCTCAACGTCCATGCTCGTGCTGACCGATCTCATCCAGAATTTGGAGCCCGAGAAGGTCAGTCCTCTTGTTCGACCGCTGGTGCGGTTCGCCGGTGCCATGGCTCCAGACGGGAAAGCTCCGGTGCACCTTCGGTTCGCGATCAATAGAAACAGAGACGCGGCCGCATCAGCTGCCCGAAAGCTCGTGGGCTGCGCGCCGGAGCGCGTCATCTTCGCCCACGGACGTTGGTTCGACCGCGATGGAGCGACGCAACTCCGGCGCGCGCTGCGATGGCTTACAGACTAACACGACTCGACTTTAAATGCTGGTCAGGTTTGGACTGCCATCGGCGCCTGAGAACAGATCTGCACCTGGTGTCGTCAGATGCGGTGAGCGGCAGCATGGTAGCGAACTCCAGCGTTTGAGCACATTCGTGAGCGTCCTCTTTGGAGGGGACGTGGGCACGGTGGAGGCTCAGCTCGAGTAAACTTCACGATGACGAAGGAGATCGTCGAGATCGAGCTGGCGCGTGAACATGGCAAGGCCACCGTCTGGATCGCGCGGCCAATCCGCCGGCTGCCGATCCCAATAAAGTTCTACGCCGTTCTGGTCGGGATCGCGCAAGTACAGCGCCTCGCTGACGCCGTGGTCGCTAGCGGCATCGAGACCAATGCCCGCGCCGCGCAGCCGGTGCAACGCATCGGCAAGCGCTGCGCGTGTGGGATAGAGGATTGCGGTGTGAAACAGCCCGGTGGTGCCCGGCGCTGGGGGCGTGCCACCCTTGCTCTCCCACGTGTTTAGTCCAATGTGATGATGATACCCGCCGGCGGAAACGAACGCCGCCTGGTCACCAAAACGCTGCGTTAATTTGAAGCCGAGCACGCCGCAATAGAAACCGACCTGCGAATGGCGTCCTGGCTTTTGGTGATGGTGTGGAGATTGCACAGGATCCGAAGCTAGCACGAAAGGCCGTACAAATGCGACCGATCACCTGCTATCGAACTCTTGATGCGCGAATGTTCAAATTTGCGGAATGGCAAAACGTCACAGATCCCTCGTCCTGTTCCTGGTGCTCGTCGTCGGCCTCGGTTGGTTGATCGGCGTCACAAACCTACCCGGGGCCTGGTATGTCGGCCTGCAGAAGCCATCCTTCAATCCGCCCAACTGGATTTTCGGACCAACCTGGACGGTTCTCTACATCATGATTGCTGTTGCCGGCTGGCGTACTTATCTGCAGGATAAAACCCCAACTCTTCCAATGCAGCTCTGGTTCGCGCAGATGGCGTTGAACTTCATGTGGTCGCCTGTTGTCTTTACGCTGCATAGTCTCGCATCAGGCCTTGTGATCATCCTGACGATGCTGGCGCTTATTGTTGGTTTTATCGCCGTGCAGTGGCGTGAGAACAAGATAGTGGCCTTGTTGTTCCTACCGTATGCGGCGTGGGTTGCGTTTGCCTCATTGCTCAACTATTCGTTATTGCGTCTCAATTGATCACGCGGAATAGCAGGAATGTTGGCTCATGCGAGACGTTTCGATTGGCAGAGAAATTGAGCGCACTACCGTCGCTGAGGCAGCGCAACCTCGGCGCAATGCTTGAAAAGAGATGGGCAACGCCGTCCAAGCGGAAGCCAAAACTGCAGTCCAACGAAAGGAAGGTGTGTGACGCCGTAATCCTTCGTTTGGAAGAGCGCGAAGGTGCGTCGCGCGAACGACGCATCAACCCTGCCAACTTCCGAGGCGGAAGTTGGTTGCATCGTGACCAACAGACGCAAAGAAGCCGGCCCAATTCACTCATTTCGGCTTCGTCTCGGTTCGAACCTTTGCCGAAAGCTGATCGTCACGGCTGACCACTAGAAGGCTTATCGCTTCGGGTGACCTACCAGAGATCACCCCGCCAAGCGATGTCTCTAGCGCGCGGCTTTGGATGAGATTTTAAATATCCAAACGGCTGAGATATTTGCCCGTCAACCCGGGCAGATGGCTTTCAAGATCAGTTGCCATCAAAAGCTCTTCCTCCAAGATGCTTTCACAGACCGCTTTCGTTCGACCGTCGCCGACAGCTTCGGCAGCAGCAATCAAAACTTGATACGCTGCTGCTTCCATGTGCTCAAAGGTGTAGCTCGCCATCGCGCCTTTGATGATTTCGTCTTCGACGAACATCCCACTCATGCCTTGGCCGAAAGCGACCAGCTTCCCAGCTGCATCTTTCAACGTTGACGTATCGCCGCCGCGACGCTTAATGCACTCCTGAAGAGATTCCGCCTGCCTTTGGGTCTCGCTTAAGTGTTTTTCGATGAGCGTCTTTATCTCGGGGTAGTCTCCCGTTCGGCCCGCCAAAGCCTTCAGCATGGTCTCAGCCTGTTCTTCCATCGCGTGCGCGTCGCGAAGCCAGGCCATGAGGTTTTCTTCAGCCTTAGTCATATTAAATCCTTTGCTCACCAATCAAAGATTTGAACGCGCCGAGTGCGGGCCATGGGATGACAGCGAGGCGCGTCCAACGCTCAATGCCACTGGCGCAGAAACGTTCCTAATGATCGGAAGGCTCTCTGCGGACAGTTTAGCCACCCCGTCGAGCGATCCCCGAGAGGCTCCGGTGTGCTTCTCCCCCATAATCTGCCCTGCACCGGTCGACGACTATAACGTCGCGCCCAGCGACTCGACACGCGACGAAGTCATGGCTAAGGGTGCGTTGGTTTTGCCCGCGCCTCGTTAGGCGTTCGCCTCTCTCATCGCGAGCGGATGGACAGAGATCTCGCGATCGGAAGCGCGAGATGACTTGAAGTGGGCGCTCACGCTCCTAACTTGAACCTCAAGCCGGACTGCGGTTTGGCGAAACGAAAGTTCAGAAAGGAAACATAGCCGCCCGCCTTCGCGGACGTATTTGTAAGGAGAAGTGACATGAGAAAGCTTGCTCTTGGAATCACCGCGGCAGCAACGCTCCTCATCTGGACGGTCGCGCCGGCATCGGCTCATTGGCGTCCTCACTACTGGGGCGGTCCGGGAATCGCCCCAGGGGTTGCTTTCGGATTGGTTGCAGGGACGCTGGCCGCCGCAGCGGGACCCCCCGTCTACTATGGACCGGCGTATGGCCCGGCTCCCTATTATTATGGTCCGCCGTATCGGGTGGTCCGCCCTTATCCGCCGGTTTACCCGTACTGGTACGGTTGGTGATGAGAAAAAGGCTCGGCGCTCGCCGAACCATTTTTGTCCGGGCGTAACCAACATCTTCGGACATCCTCACCGTTGACGGCTGATTTCTCTGAGACACGCCACGCAACCATGCGGGCTTTGGCTGATGGTGACGTGTGTGTTCGCAAGTCTAATGCCATACTCAGCTTGACCTATCGGACGAAAGCCTTCGGTCGTGGCCCTTTTTTCCAATCAGGCCCTCTGATGAGGTGAGCCATGCCGGACCTTCGACACGCGCCGCAAATCGGTCGTCAGTGCAAGGAGTTCAGGGGCCTAAGAGAACTCAGCTGGGCATCAAGTCGGTGAAACCGCGCAGCGCATTTTGCAATGTCTCGAGTCCATAAGGCTTCTCGATGAGCGGCAGCCTGTCATCTGGACCGAGCTCTCGGAGCGCGTCCGAATACCCGGAGGTTAGAAGGACGGGGAGTTGCGGCCGTAGGCGCCTTAGCTCGCGAGCCAACTCAAGCCCATTCATCCCTCCTGGCATGACGACATCCGAAAAGACGAGATCCACCTCTCGGCCGTCCTCCCGAGTTTAGCGAGAGCTTCTTTGGCGCTAGAAACGCGGTCCACGCTGAAGCCTAACGCCACCATCATCTGCATCGCGAGCTCGGCTACTTGGTCGTTGTCCTCGACCACAAGAACCTTCCGGTCGCAATTTGTCGCCTGCTCACTTGAGGAGGATATCGGCAGGGGGGGTGCTATTGTTTCCACGGATTCTGCCCGCGGCAGATAAAGGACGATCGTCGCTCCCTGCCCGGGCCGGCTCTGGATCTCAATTTCGCCGCCGGACTGGCTGATAAATCCATAGACTTGGCTGAGCCCGAGGCCCGTGCCTTTACCGACAGCTTTCGTAGTAAAGAAGGGCTCGAAGACGCGGTCCACAATTTCCTGTGGGATGCCGGTTCCGGTGTCTCGCACCTCAATGCGCACGAACTCGCCACGGATGCCGTTCGGGCCGGAACCCTCGAGTCGTTCATTTCTCGCTGCGAGGGTGAGAACACCGCCCGAAACCATAGCGTCGCGCGCGTTCACGGCGAGGTTGAGGATGGCTAACTCAAGCTGCCCCGGATCCGCCAACAAGGGCCAGAGCGCGGGCTCTATATTCACTTCGACAGAAATGTCACCCCGAAGCGCGCCGCCCACCAGGATACGCATGCCGTCAATCAGACTTCGGAAATTGATCGGCTCGGGCGCTAGGGTCATCCTTCGCGCGAACGCCAACAGTTGTCGGGTTAGGGCTTGGCCCAAGCGCTTCTTCTCGAACATTGATTGCACGGTGCTGGTGCTGGATGACCTTACCGAGACTGCTCCGGGGCTTCACCTGCACAGCGTCGTGCATGGCGTGCTGAATCTGGAACAGCGCCGGATGGAATATGGTTCAGTCCGCAGGCGGCTATCGATAATCAAGCTTCGTGGCGTCGATTTCCGTGAATCCGGTTGTAGCGGCGGATGTTGTCTCGATGCGACCTTATCGACGCAGCTCGCGGCGCGCTCGGCGATCGGCCCTCTGTCAATCATTAGCCTCAAGCCGCGAATTTTGGACCAGAATGCGCCGAAAACGATGACCACGCCCAGGCACTGTCGTGGGCATCACACCGACTGCGATGGTCGGGGCTGATCAGCGCTCAGGCCAGCAACCTCGTGGAGGATGTTCGGCACGAGGGCTTGCTCGTGGACTTGCGGGAGAGTTGGATCCCCCACTGACCGGCAATTGCTGATGGGCAAGCGATCCAACTTCGAACGACGCGAGGCGGATTTCTATCCGACACCACGGCCAGCGGTGCTGCCACTGAACCCGTACCTTCGCAGCGGCGGCATCCGAACCTTTGCCGAACCGTGTGCAGGTGACGACGCGCTGGTCCGGCATCTGGAATCACTTGGCCTGCGCTGCGTCTATAAAGGCGACATCCGCAACGG
Source organism: uncultured archaeon (assembly GCA_963807355.1). Taxonomy (GTDB): domain Bacteria; phylum Pseudomonadota; class Alphaproteobacteria; order Rhizobiales; family Xanthobacteraceae; genus Nitrobacter. The sequence goes on along the minus strand of CAWEBX010000020.1, from coordinate 34,071 downwards.
TCAGGACGCGCTAGCACTGGACCATTACGGCGCGCCAGATGCGATCATCACGAACCCGCCATACACCCGCGAGCTTATGCACAAGTTGATCGTGCACTTTCAGCGTATAGCGCCAACCTGGCTGTTGCTGGAGTTGGACTGGTCGGCGACCAAGCAGGCGGCAGAATACATGCGCTGTTGCTCAGACATCGTGACCATCGGCCGCGTGAAATGGATCGAGGGCTCGAAGCACACCGGCAAGGACAACCACGCTTGGTTGAGGTTCGATGTCAGGCATACGAGTGGTCCTGTCTTCCACGGCCGCGACCAGAGCAAAATGATCCCCCCACGGCGCACTAGGGTATGCGATCGCTGCGGCAAGCGTTACGAGCCGCAGCGGTCAAGTTCACGGTTCTGCTCGCAAGCGTGCAGGCAGCGCGCCCATCACAAGCGGCTTAGCGTTACGCTTAGCGTTACGCCGACACCCTCTCCCGGTACGGCCATTGACCCATCGGATTCCTCGAAAGTCTTTCGCTACGTCCGGCACGCCGATGTTCCGAGGTTCACGGCGGAGGGCTGGGAGCCGTTGCCTGCACTCGATGGCACTCACCACGGTGAATACTCGGTGCTGATGCGTCGAGTGGAATGACTTGTGGGACCTGATCCGCCCTGGCTGCGTTCTGCGGGACGGTCGGTCAGATGTTCCATCTTGCGTTTGACATTATCGAACGGCGTTAGAAGCGCGGCCGACGTCAGCCGGGGAAGCGAAACATCCGAAACGTCCGAAACATCCGAAACATTGTCCCCGTTTGCGCAGTTTGCGGGAGTGACGCACGGGCGTTCGCCGGTCAGGACGATTTGCGTTATGGTGGTCGAGATGCCGCCACCGGCTTAGACTAGCTGGTGCCGCCGCCTCTTGCGCATGGTGATGCGGACGTCCCTGCCGTCCTCGGCCGGCGTGTGGCTGCGGCGCGCCGTTCCAGCAGCGGAGTATGCACCGGCAGTGGCTCCATCGGAGGATAAGGTCATTCACCGTCATCTGATCTAACCAGAAGGGCGTGAGAACTTGGAGCGTGAAATCCTGCGAACCATCGCCGTCGAATTCCGCCAGTACCGATTTGATCTATTTTTATCGGCATTCGCCGGTCCGGACGAACTGCGTTATACTGGGTTCAGTCCCAATGAACCGGTCACATAGCATTGAAACACCGACCAAAAGCCGAGGTCCTATCCCCCCGCAATGCGATTGCGCTGGATACACTTGCCGGCGTGCGGAGCGAGATGGCCCGGCTCTATCGTCTTGGGCTGAACGGGAAGATCAGATCGGACGAAATGACACGATTCATCTACGCGCTAAAGGAAATTCGCGCGTGCCTCGAGGCAGAGACCTTGACTGACATCCAGCACCGGCTCGTCTTTCTGTCACGAGATATGGACAACGGACATGGCCACCGCATCGCTCATCAGCCGACTTTCCCAAGCCGTTGATCAGATCGAAAAGCGGAACCAGCAGAACCATCCGTGGAAGATCGTCAAGGTTCGTCGTGGTTTCGACGAGGACCCGGATGTGGCGCGAGCTCGCCACTTCGCAGCCCATCCCGAGGATCGGAACGCGAATATCGTGATCTTCAAGTTTTTCGATGATGAGGAAATCGCCGACGAGAAGTGCCGGCTTGGATGGCCCGACCGCGGGCCAGTGACGTTTCTGACGCTGGTCGCGTACCAGGCGGATTCCGCTAGGGCCGGATCCGCCTTGATCAGCGCACTTGAACACTGTTTGTAAAAAGCGTGAAATACGAACAGATGCTTAGTCGGGAGCCTTGAAACCAATGATGAAATTGCCCGCCAAGCCAGTAGCGCCAGCCACTGTTTTACGAACAGTGACGATGCCGAGGCGCAAGCCGAACGCCAAATACCGCACCCGCGAGCACCTGACCGACAAGGAGATCGAGCGCCTGATCAAGGCCGCCGGGAACAATCGCTGGGGCCACCGCGATGCCACCATGATCCTCGTGGCGTACCGTCACGGGCTCAGGGTGAGCGAGCTGGTCGATCTCCGCTGGGAGCAGGTCGACTTCAACCATGCAGTCCTCCACGTCCGAAGGGCGAAGAAAGGCACGCCCGCCACCCATCCCATTATCGGCGACGAGATGCGCGCCCTGCGTCGGCTACAACGTGAACAGGAGCCGAGGTCACCATTCGTGTTCACGTCCGAGCGCGGCTCGCCCTTCACCACGGCAGGGTTCGCCCGCATGCTGGAGCGCGCTGGCGAGGCTGCCGGGCTCGCCCTGAAGGTTCACCCGCACATGCTGCGGCACGCCTGTGGCTTCGCGCTGGCGAACAATGGCCACGACACGCGGGCGCTGCAGGCCTACCTCGGGCACAGGAACATCCAGCACACGGTGCGATACACCGAGTTGTCGCCGGCTAGATTCAAAGATTTCTGGAGATGACCGATCGTCGTCACCGCACTGGCGCTGGGTTCTCAGGGGGAATGGGTAATTTTTCAATTTTTGCACGAGCTTCCGCCGCGCCTTGGCGTCAGGCACGGTTGGAATGGTATCCGGCTGGATTCGAGCAGCGCGCGATCAATTGGTACCAAGAAGGCCGGATTGAGCGGATCAGCAGCCGCCATAGCCGCTCGCGCCGCTCGATGTCATCGCAGGTCACCAGACGATGCGCAGACCTGTCAACTCGACATCCACGAAGTCGCCCGTCTTTACCCGTGCTTGAGCACCTCTGCTGCAATCGCCAAGACTTTTAGACTGCGCATTCAGTTCAGAATTTAGGCTCGAAACCTTAACCAGCTCTCGGTTCGCATCCACGCGGAACCCGGCTTACTTGCCCACCGCCCAGCAAGGCCCCCGGCCGGCGAGCGCCGCGGGATAATTGCCGGACCATTCGCAAAGCCAGACAAAGCCGATGCCTCGCTCTCCTGAGCTCTAGATGGAAATATTCGGTCTCGAATTTTTATGATGGGCCACTCGATGAGCCAGGACATCAATGCGCCGGACAGGATTGCTGCTACGGTGGTTCCTCCTACCGCGATTAGCCAGTGCATAGGGTTGCCTGCTTCGAGTAAGGGGCTGACAAGGCGATACGTGATCCCAAGGACCGTCACATGCCAGAGATAGATGCTGTAAGAATACCGGCCGATCCATGCCGCCGCGGCGTGCAGCCAAGTGTTCATAGAAAGATGCAGCATTCCAATCAGGATGAAAGTTGAGGCCACGGCTCGCACCGGGAGAATGCGATACAGCGATACGTCATTTAAGTTGGGCCAGGGGGCAGCTAGGCTCGCGATAAGCGCGCCCCCTCCAATTATAAGGGGCCAGCGCCAAGCGCGCAGCCTGGCGAACATCGCGGGATTGAACTCAGAAATTGCACGGACGCCAGCTCCTACCAGCAGGCCATCAAGCCATAAATGAGTGGCTGGCATCGTCGGGTCGGAAAGGTAGGGATCGCCGGCTAAGGCGCAGATTGCTCTGATCACGCTCCAAACCAGCGGCGCTAGCAAGAATAGCGGAGCGATCCAGGATGTTCTCCCCATTCGAACAAGTGCAACCAGAAAGGCAGTAAGCAAGAGGTAGAACTGCTCTTCAACTGCAAGGCTCCATGTGTGTAGAGCCGGGTTCGGTCCTATGTAGTTGTTGAGAAACACAACATTCGGCCAGTAGTCTGACATCACACTAGATAGCGTGGCGGTTCCTTTTAGAAGAGGCATGGCGACGAGATACGCCACGAATGCGAAGTAAGCAGGCCAGATTTTTAAGCTTCGTCGGATTAGAAATCGGCCAACGTCAATTGTGCCGGAGTTGCGCCTCTCGACGAGGAGTAATCCGCAGACAAGATAGCCTGAGAGCGTGAAGAACAGTGGCACGCCAAACCCGCCCCATTCGTGCCAAGCCCAGGCAATTGAGCCCATGATACCGCCCGGCTCCTCAAATCGGAGATGTGCACCGATGACTAAAAGGATGGCACACGCGCGAACGACATCAATTTGAACAGAACGCTTCTGCCCTGCAGGTCCGGTCATCTTTCTGATCCCAACGTCAATTCGGGAGGTGTTCATCGTGGACGCGATTTGCACCAGGTCTCCAAACTGGCGAAAGTTGAGCGGTGTGAACGGCTAAGAGGACAAGGGTGGCGAAGCATTTGAGAGCAGAGTGACTTCGGGTGTGTCCCGTGCCGCAGCTAGGCGACATGCTTGACACGGTGTCCCCTATCGTAAACGGATGCCGGACCATGTTTGTCTACAATGCCTGCAGCGCACGGTGTTATTTGCGCTCGGTCCAAGGGTTCGAAATGCGGTTCGCAGCCGACTGAGCCGCCTCCACCCTCTTTCTCATCATCTTTCCCTCCCGATCGGCTGCGTGCCGTCGGTTGTGGAAGTCTGCGTCTGAAACGGAGCGAGTGAGCAAGCATCTCGGTCTCGGAGCTGCACCATTTAAGATTGGTCGAGCGATTATCCGTTGGATTGCCATTGACGTGGATTGCTGCCGGTAATGCGGTCGGATTAGGTACAAATGCCAATGCAACCAGCCGGTGCACTTCCTCGATTCTCCGAGGTGAGTATAGGCGTACAACGAAATACCCAAGATCGTTCATCCGCCTGTGAAGGAGGCGTCCGCCGATCTCCGCGACGCGTCCAAGGTTTGAGACTTCGTAGAAGTCATCGATCGCGCGCCATTGCTCGCTTGGATAGTTGATCATTTCCGTGGCTTTTTGAGATGTGCGGACGTTTCCGACAGCAAAACGTAGTGCGCCTCTCGACTACTTAGCGCCAAGGTCTTTTTTGGGACAACATGATGGCCCCTCCAAGATGATTTTCATGATCTTTTTAGAACAGCATTGACGTTGCCGAAGCACGCAGGCTGCAGCATCGATAGTTGCGGCGATCGGCGATTAACCGCGATGCTACAGAAGACGCGTCACTGCGACCGAAACCTCTGCGGTGCTGGCGATCCACGGAATGCCCGTTGCCGCGGCCTTGTTGAGCGCATCGGCCACGCGCTGCCATGGTGGGCTATTGCCCGTCGAGTAAGTTGTTGGCCGAGCTCTCCACCGCCTTGCCAATCGTTCGGATGATACGACCGTCTGGCATAGTTGAGTTTCAAACATTTGGAGTGCGATCTGTACGTCGCCGAAACCGGGAGATGGTTCGTCGCCGGCCAGGCAACAGGGGCGCAGTGACGGCAATGGGACCGACTCCGCCATTCTACCGATCTCACCTGATTTCGCACGGAAACTGCGGGAGAGGCATGGCCAAGCCAATCCTGATTCAGAAGTATTTCCACGATCAGATTGCCCGCGTATAGGAGGCAACATGAACAAGCTCAGTCAGCCTCCTCAGAAGCATACTTTCATTCCGGCGCAGGTCATTTGTGGGTTCCGATCCCGATGCACCTGATCTTTTCTGCCTTCACGGCTCCTCGGATCCGGTCCATTTAACTACCGAATTAGCCGCCCATGGAGAGACTAAAGTGCAAATAGATACAAGCCTTTACCTTTGGGACCTTTTCACCCAAGCCGAGTTGTTGCGCAGCGAGTATCTGAATGCCAAACCTTGGCCTCGCGTCGTGGTCACGGACATCTTCCCCGAGAAACTTTTATGTGCGTGCAGTTACGCCCCAGCCGCTACGTCATCTGCTCCGAGGGGTGCGGGATTGGATTGTGAGAGGACGCGGTCACCGCCCACATTAAGGAAACGCCAAAAAAGGAAGTTAGGATCTCGAGAAGTAGAGCGAACTATGGATTCAGTGACCACGGGCGATCCATTACCTTGTCGAGTTTGATCGCGTTTCCCGGTAAGACCAACTTGGCTGCAGCGATACAAGCTTGGGAGTTGCGGCACCATAAGGGCGACACTCCAAACCCACAGGCAGATTGGGATAAGCAATACGCCTGTGGCAGCTGGTCCTACCTGGGTCAGTTGGACGAGACCTCACACTATGGGACCTCGCCGCATTGGCACCGCATGGCGACATCCCGCGCGCCGCAGCATGGTATCGTGACCATCTTCGACACACATCATTTTGCCCAAAAGTTTTCTAATTTTTCCTCGGTAATATCTCTGGAGATCGGCAATGGCAGATTTCGTTCTAGAGGGTCCGAAGTGGGGCTCAGCGGCTCCCGGAAAGGCCGGCGGCACCGTCACATGGGCAATAGACGCTACGATCCCCACCAGCTTTCTACCCGACATTAGATTGGCGTTTGCCGACTGGGCGGACCACGCCAATATTCAGTTCCAGGAAGTGGCGTCGACGGTTTCCTCGCAATCGACTTCAGCTTGGGAGCGATTGACGGCCTCAATCATGTTGTTGCACAGACGAACTACCTCTACTCCGGTAAACAATTCACCTCCGCATCTATCGAATTAGACAGCGGCGAAGGATGGCATGTGGCCGGAAGCCAGATCGTCAGCAACAACGAGAGTGTAAAACTGTTTGAAGTGGCCCTGCATGAGATTGGACACTCGATTGGTCTCGGCCACTACAACGCCGCCCCCGCGGTGATGAATGCATACATTGACCCGACCGTCACCGACCTAACGCAGCCAGATATTGACGGTGCTCAGGCCATCTATGGTGTACCTGCTTCAGAAGGGTTGGCATCATTATTAAAACACGGGACGCCGTGGCCGCATGGGCATTCGCAAGAATCATCGAATAACTCGGTATTGGTAGAGCAGCTATACGAGACTGCCCTGCACCGCGCGGGCGACAGTGACGGCCTACAGGGATTGACCAAAGCGCTGAACCCCGGTGCGCCACGAGCTGATGTCGCGACTGACCTTGCGCTAAACGCCGATCACCTTGCGAAAATGCAAACCAGCTTTGACCAGAATGCTTTGAATGTGGAAGGTGAGCCTCTCTCCGCGGGGCTTTCCGGATGGACCGGCCTGGCGGATGGCAGCTCCTTCTCGTTCAAAAATCCTGCCCTAACGCTCTTGAACTCACCCGGACACCAAAATGCGCACCTTGGACAGGGTGACGCTCAATTCATTGATGATGTCGCGTTTGGCCATTATGCGGAGAGTGCCGAGCTACAGGGCTTGATCCACGCCCTGTCTGATGGCGCCTCGCATGAATTCCAAGAAGCGCAACATGGATTGGATTGATGATGAATCGATCAGGCTCTGAAGTCCATTGTTTGCAGATGAACTCGTAAGGGGTGAGGCCGGTCAGTGTCTTGAGCCTGCGACCGCAGTTGTAGGCGTCGATGAAGTCTTGAAGGTGCCTGCGCAACTGGTGGTGACTGTCATAGTGGAAGCGCTTGACGGTGGCGTCCTTGATGGTGCGATTCATTCTCTCGACCTGTTCATTGGTCCAGGGATGATTGATCTTCGGCCTCGATCAGGGCGACGAGGAAGGCCGACGCGGTGACGCGATTGGCTTTCTCGACCAGTTGGGCGAAGGCGAACTTGGACGTCGGGTCGATAGCCACGAAGAGATGGAGCTTGCCTTCGGCGGTCTGTACCTCGGCGATGTCGATATGGAAGTAGCCGATCGGGTAGCTCTTGAACTTCTTCTTTGCAGGCTTGTCGCCTTCGACATCGGGCAGGCGGGAGATGCCGTGTCGTTGTAGGCAGCGATGTAATGACGAGCGCGTCAAATGCGGGATCGCCGCCTGGAGAGCGTAGAGGCAGTCATCGATCGGCAGCAGCGTGTGACGCCGGAAGGCGACGATGACCGCTTCCAACGACAGCACCGTGGAATGTGGCTCCTTTGGTCCCGTAGGCAGATCAGCCACGCAGCTCCGCTTCTTTTACTTCGCAACCGTCTTCTGGTTGATGCCATAGCGCTTCGCCAAAACCCTCAGGCTTTCTTGACTATGTTGTATCGCTCGACGGACCGCCGCTGTCGTCGTGGCCCTCCCGTGGTGAACCTGGCCCATAGCGCCCCTCCATCCCTGTGAAAAGAGTGCACCATCAAACTCCGGGATCAAACAGTGGATGATCGGCGCGTGCAGCGACATTGTACATGTGTTGAAGTCAGGTGGCCGCTGGGTGAACGCACCTCCCGAATGCGGTCCGAGGAAGACGCTCTACAACCGTTTTGTCCGATGGGCGGAAAAGGGCGTGTGGACGGACTTGTTCCACGCGCTCGCACAAGCGGGCGGTCCACCCGCACAAGTCCTGATCGACAGTTCCGCTGTTAAAGCGCATCGCTCGGCGGCTGGAGGAAAAGGGGGAGAAAAATCAGGCCATCGGCCGATCGCGCAGCGGGCGCACGACGAAATCCACGCGCTGACCGACACTCGATGTCGCCCTCTCGCTTTCATGCTCACGGGCGGCCGCTGACTGCAGCGCGGCACTGCTCGACCATCTTCCCGATGCGAAATCCTGCACGCCGACAAAGGCTATGACGCGGATGCAATCCGCCGGCAGGTCGAGCAACGCGGCACAATGCCGAACATCCCGCCCAAGGCCAATCGCAAATGGAAAAACTGCTTCCGCCCATGCTCTGCCCGCGATCGCAATGCCATCGAGCGCATGTTCTGCCGGCTCAAAGACTTCCGGCGTGTCACAACCCGCTATGACCGTCTTGCCGTCAACTTCATGGCTGCCGTCTGCATCGCCGCCAACCGTCAGCTATTGGTTATGAGTCCGGGCCCTAGTCACGTGAATTTAAAGTTCACCACATAAGATCTGCTGGGCTTTGTGGCAGAAGCGTTTGACGGAAGCCAGAATTCTGATCTGCGGACTTGGTCCATTTGAAGGGCTTGGGTTTTTGTTGTGCAGATTGATGAAGGTACGGATGTCGGCCTCGAGCTGCCTGCCGGAGGTGTGAACACCTCGCTGGATCAACCCCTGCCGATGTAGTCTGTAGCGCCGAGGTTGTCATCTGCATATCCCCGCGCCAGAATGCGATGAGCCGCCGGCTCAGATTGACGAGGTCATCGTGCGAAGGGACATGCCAACGCTGCATTCGCCACAAGCGCTCTCCCTCAGAGGTCCCAGCGCTCTTCTATGTGACGAACTTGCATTCCAGATGACTAGTAATCCTCTCTTATGATCGTCTTATCGTGCGGTTCCTTGCGTGTTTCTTGATGAGTGTGTGCTCGCGCGGCTCTTGTTTCTTAATAGCTGTGGTGTGGTCCATCATAGTCACCCAGGCTTGGCGGGGGCCGCTCTTGTTGTTAGTTTTTGGGCCAACGCCGAAGACTGAGGGACAACATACTGTTTGAATCCGCTAGCAGCTCGGCTGGAGATCCTTCTGCGCAAACCCGGCCGTTTTCAACGCAAACCACGTGATCTGCATCGAGCACCGACTCGAGGCGATGTGTAATGAGTAACAAGGTTCGGCCCCTGAATTGCAGCTGGATCGCGCGCTTAACGCTTTCCTCCAAGTTCCGATCGAGAGCGCTCATCGCCTCATCAAGGATAAGGAATTGTGGATAGCGGATAATCGCTCGTGCAAGTCCAAGACGCTGACGTTGTCCGCCCGAAAAGTGCAAGCCATGCTGCCCTATCCAGGTACTATACTTATCAGGCAATGCTTCGATGAGCTCTGAAATGCCCGCGACGCGCAGAGCGTGTAAAACCTCCTCTTCCGAGGCGTCGTTCTTGGCCATCCGTACATTGTCGATTACGGTGCCCTCGACAAGGTCGACGTCCTGGCCGGCAATCGCGAGCAAGCCGAGCCAATCGGTTCGGCGGACATCTTCGATGGGCCGACCATCAATCAAAATAATGCCCTCGGTAGCTGAATAGAGTCGAAGAAGAAGGTTAACAATCGTAGTCTTGCCCGCCCCGCTGGCTCCGATGAGCGCAGTAGTCTTGCCTGCAGGAATGTCAAAAGACGCTTCGTCGAGCGCGCAACCTGATCCAGCATCATAACGAAATGTCACTTTGCGGAATGAGATACTTTCATTCAGCGTACTCATGGCAATACGTCCGGGGGGCGGATAATCATCATCGTCCGTTGACAGCATGAGGCGGATGGAACGTAGCTGAGGCTCGATTTGCGCCATATACAACAAGCTTGTTTCAAGCTCTCTCATGTGCGGTTGCAACCGATAGAGCAAAGCTACTGCAGCGAGACTCGTCGCAAACCCGATCTCCCATAGGTCAGCGGATGCGATAACGAGGCACAGCACCAGGAGATATCCTACCTCGGTAAGGGGAGAGACCAGGGCAGAAAGACGGGCAAGTCCCAGCGCGACCTGGCGCGCATGCGCGGAAGCGCGCTCGAAGCGATCTTGATGCACCTCTTCCTGGCCATAAGCGCGGATCGTGCGCATGCCCTGAATGGTCATCAGCATATGCTCGCCCAATGTTTGATGTACCAGCTTAACCTCGCTGCCGAGCGCTTGCATGGGCTTAGCAAGATAGCGTAGCCCGACAGATACAATCATCGAAGCAGCGACAGCGGTGACAGCAATTTTTAACGAGAGCGCAAAGAGGAAAGACACGAAGAGAAAAATCGAACAGGAGCTGACGATGATCCGAGTAAGGCTGCTGTACGCCCCGGAAATCAACCACGTCTCGGTCCCCAGCACCTCCATGAGATACGCCTCGTCATGGCGTTGGAAGGACGAATATGAAGCCGACAGATACTGCAAGTGGACGCGATTGCGCGCGACTTCATTGATCTGCTCTCCGATGTGCGCGCTGATGAGAGTATTAGCGAACGAAAGACCACCGCGAACAACGATAAGAAAAAACACCACGAAGGCGGTTTTCGTCGTACTTGGGAACCAGCTCGTCGCGCGTACGGAGCGCATCGCCCAAAAGTCCGCTTGTCGACATCGCGAGCTCTACCTGACCCATGGCCAGATAGAAGAATAGGAGAACCAGCGTGATCCCAACCGTTTCCGCTAACGACGAGGCCAAGCCGAGGACAATCAGCAGGGGCGTCGCCCAACGTGGCAATGGAGCCACTTTGAGGAGTCGCAACAATTCGACGAATGCGGCGCGCCGCGCAGCTCTCGGCTTTCCCGTTTTATCTTTGTTTGCCGTCATCGGGATGGATTTGGGTCGCCAATTGGAAACAATGAGGGCGGTGGTCGAAATCTCTTGTTCCGCAGATCGCGCAGCATCCACCAGACTGCCGAGACTGCATCGAGCGGCACGTCGCGAGCGAAGATCCTAAGGGCCAACAAAAGGTTTCGTCTGCCTAAGAGCACAAGGACGGACGCAAAGGACCATAATTGGCCGCGAATCAGAGCTCTCCGAAGCAACCATCTGCCGTAATTTCTGAGCCCTCTTTCCAGGAGAGCTGTTCGATTGGGGTGCCGAGCCGCCATTTCATCTGCGACCAGCATCCAGGATCGGCACATCCGCGCCATGTCGCTGGACATGTTGTTCGGCAAATAGCGGTAGCCAATCTGATATTCAGGAACGACAGCGAAGTGAAACCCTTCCGCGACGCGGCAATAAAACAGAAAATCTTCGCAGCCCTGTGCACCTGACGCCCGCAGCCCGCTCTCGAAGCCATTTGCAGCGACCAGAACTTGCCGGCGGACCATGGCGGAGCTGCCATTGCCAATGAAATTACCTTCAAAGAGACAGTTCAGCACGTCGCCAGCATGAAAGGTCGGGTCAGACCTGACACTCACGAGGCTGTGAGCATCAATCCTAGCATACCAACTGTAGACAAGACCCGTCCTTTCTCCTCCATCAATTATGGCCTGAAGCTGTCGCTCGGTTTTGCAGGGCGTCCAAAGATCATCGGCATCAATAAACGCGATGAAGTCTGCACGAGCAGCGCGCCATCCGGCATTGCGAGCAGCTGCCACGCCTGCATTGCCCTGCCTTATGATCTTTATCCGAGAGTCCTGTCCTGCATGTCGCTGCGCGATACCGACCGTGTCATCCGTAGACCCATCATCCACGACGATGATTTCGAGCTGTTCGTGCGACTGATATCTGACGCTACGAAGCGTTTCGTCAATCGTTGAGCTGGCGTTGAAAGCGGGAATGACAACGCTCACTAAATATGTACTGGTACTCATTGATACTGCGCCATGCAGCGGACAAACGCCTCTAGCGTACAATCACCTCTAACTTCAATTCGCGGCAGGTCGAACAAGTCATCCTTCAACCTGGCAGCTCGACTGACGGTGTTGAAGACAGTCTTGTAACCACACTCCGCTGCAAGAATTCTAAGCCGCTGATCAGTACATCCAAAGGGAACCGCAAGAGACATCGCCGGTCGCTCCAGCCACTTCTCCAACTGAATACGAGACCGCAGCAGTTCTTGTGCCAGTTCTAAACTTGAAAGCCGATCGCTTCGAGGGTGGCTCGCCAGATGACTGCCAAATGATACACCTTCCGCAGCAAGCGTGATAATCTTTTCGGCGTCCATCAGTGGCGCAGGCATTCCGAATGATGCGTCCCACTCTGCCCGACTGCCAACCAGATCGGTGGCAATGAACACCTCCGCGAACAAATCATTGGCTTTCAATATCGGCCACGCTTGTTCAGCAAAATCCTCGTATCCATCGTCGAAGGTGACCAGCACTGGCCGACCCACAAACGGATGATTGTTGACGACAAACCAAGCCAGCTGCTCTGAATTTATCGTGTGGTAACCGTTTCTCCGCAACCACACCATCTGCTCTTCGAAGGCATCCGGGTATACACGATAGCGCGCGAGCTCTTCCGGACCATCCCTTGCAATTCGATGATACATCAAGACGGGCACGTGCGGGCGCTCGGCCTGCGTAACTTCTGATCGACGCGTGATTGCACCATTCCGCACGATAAATCGCGCGACCTCTCTTTCGATCGGCGCGTCAATTCGTGCAACGGCCACCTGGGGGTCTAACGCGACCTCTCCAGGCCGCAATCGTCTGTACCGGTCTACGCGGTAGAGTTCCGTCTGTATCGAAGCCTCGAGGGCAAGCTCGGGCATGTTTTCGATCACTCGCGCGATCGTCTCAGCTCCATAGGGGTGCTCCCAATCGAACCCAGTCCGAGAAATGTTATCCTTCAAGACGAAAGCATGAGCTGTTACAAGGTGACCACCAGGGCGCAGAGCTTGCGCCAGCTTCTTTACGACGAGCGCCAGCTCAGCTACGTCATTCAAGAAGTAAAGTACCTCAGAGCAGCAGATAAGATCCATCGCCCCGGGGAGAACGTCAGCCGATAGATCAAGCTTAGCGAAATCTACATTGTGATTCTCGCCGCATCTTGATCGAGCCCGCGCGAGTGCTCTCGTGGAAATGTCCGTCGCAAGGAGGTGCTTAACTTTCGTGGCCAGTTGTTGGGTAAAATGTCCTTCCGCGCATGCCAGTTCGAGCGCCCGCTCCGGCAATTTAGGCGGAAGCAATTCTAGTTGTCTTTGGTATTTTTCCTTTTCATATGACGAGCCGTAGTTCCAAGGATCTTCTTTTTCGAAGAACTCGTCCCAGAACACCTCACGCCCGATGTTATGACTGCCCTTGCTGGCTCCATGCCTCTCGTTCCTGCTGGACGTTGCAGGACTTGAAGCGCTACATGAGCTAGCTTGGCGCGACATACAGCTCTGCAACGCGTACAGCTGTTGATGATGGGTTTTCGGATTGCCGCACCAAAAGCGTCGAAAGCCTCTCGTTAAACTAGAGATCTCGTTCTCCAGCCGAAATAGCCTTCCCGTGTGGATCTTAATACGCAAATCCGAAAGACGTTCGGTAATCAGCTTCACCCAAAACTCGCGATTGACCGCGCCGAGTAGACCAATATCGAGCAACGCCAGTATTTGTGGTCCATCACAAAGATATACGTAAAGGCGATCTATGTTATTGGGGGGCAACAGAGCCGGAAGCTGCCGAAGGTCGACCCGTAGGCCGAGTGTGAGAGCGAGTGGGCGTGTAGCTGAAAGGTCATCAAAATCGAGCACCATACGCTCAAATCTGTACTGGATTTTTCGGGCTTCCCCCGGGTCATTCCATATCTGTCCGATCGCGGTGATCAGGTCGGTCGCGTACGTACCAAACTGTGTCCAGCGCCTGGCCAACTGGGTCGGCGTTGCTCTAGCGCCTACTGTGATAGCGTCCAGCAGCGTACAGGCGATCTCATCCGCCGAGCTCTCTGATCGCGGTATGTCGGCAAGAAGCGCTCGTGGAGTATCCCCAAACTTTCCACGGCCACATTCAACCCCTGCACACCAAAATGCAAAGTATGCATATGCCGCGGCCGCCGTGCCTTTATAGGTGGTCGATGCTCCTGCGCGATGTTCTGGTGCCGGATGGGCTACACGTTCATCATGGGAAAAGCCCCGCGTAATTACGATTTGCGCGTCGACCAACATCTGTTCAACGTTCTCCGTCAGAGAATGATCGGTCGCACGATAATAGCTTAGCTTCTCATCGACATGGACCCAATTTCCCCCGGCACGCGCAATCCGCTGCCACAGGTCCCAATCCTCACAAGTACAAAGGTTGATATCGAACCCACCGGCCTCCTGCACCGCACGTCGCTTAACGAGAACACTGTGGATGGCCGTGGCACACGTACGCGCGAAAGCTTCGAACGGATTTTCGCCGATACGCGGATTACTGCGGGCGGGGGTTTCGCTGCCATCAGGCATCACCCGGCAGTCGTTGCAGTAAGCCGCAACTGCTGCGGGATTGTTGTTCAGCGCTGAATTCATCTTGGCAAGGAAATGCCGATCAATCCAGTCGTCGCTGTCCAGAAACAATATGCGCTCGCCCTTTGCGCAAGAAATGCCAATGTTCCGAGCGGTCGACGCTCCCCTTCCAAATGATTGAAGAGCTACAAAACGAGAATCCACAGCCGCATACTCGGCAACAATCGCGGGCGTTTGATCAATAGAACCGTCATCGACGATCAGCGCTTCCCATTCTCGATCAGTTTGAGCGAGTAAACTGTCGAGCGTTTGGGGGATCGTTTTTTCCGCGTCACGAGCTGGAATTATCACCGATGTGCGTAGATCGGCGGTCATCGCCGATTCCTCCTGCGGTAATAAAACCAGAGGCCGGCAAGATAGCCTGTTACTTCTTCCTTTAAGAATCGGTCACGCAAGCCATTTCGGCCCAGCAGCTTGCCGAGCAACCGGTACATGTACCAGCGTGGCATGTAATAATAGGCTTGATGTCGGTTTGCTCTAATTCCAGACCGTTCGTGCTGCACTAGCAATGCCGCAGCATGACCGCGCATATAGTGGTAAATTTGGCTGGCGAGACCATCCATTGTTCTTCTGTGGAAATGAAACGCAACTGACGTCGGAGCGTAACGACACGTGTAGCCGTTCGCGAGCAATCTATACCAGTACTCAGAATCCCCAGAACAGCCCGCTTGGCCAACATCGAGGCGTTCATCGAAAAAGCCTACACTTTGAAACACCTCGCGGCGAAAGGCCATGCTGGCGCCGGCGCCCACGTCCCAGGCGGGGAAGACGCGATGAGATTTGAAACTCAAACTGTTGAAGTCTTGCTGTCTATAGCCCTTACCAAAACCCCAATAGGTTTCGAATTGCCGTTGCGCCTCGGTCGCGAGTTCCGCCGGAAGCACGATCCCGGTTACAGCACCGATATGTGGTGCGTCAAATGCGGAAACCAACCTCTCCAACCAGTGTGGATGAAGCAGTACATCGTCATCCGTGTAAGCTACGATATCGCCGGCCGCGCGGAGGGCGCCAGTATTACGAGCGATGTCCAGGCCGGGTCTATCCTCTCGAACGTACGTAACTCCGGCAGCTAACGCAACATTTCGCGTTCGCTGATCGCGGGATGCGTTGTCGACCACAATGATCTCTCGCGGTGGATAACTTTGCCGAGGCAGCGACGAAAGGCAAATGCTGAGTTCGTCCGGCCGGTCGCGCGTGCAGATCACAACACTAGCAGAGAGCTTGATCTCCGCACGCGTTTGCATATCGACGTCGATCGCCGCGAGAAAGGTCTCGTCGATATGTCCAACCTTGCAGTTTGTCGTTTCACCCTCGTGCACGAGTACATGGCCGATGGGACGGTCACCACGCCAAAAGACAGTCATGCCTTCGCAGAGTTTCGTTTCTGCAACATCCTCGCACGTCGCGATCGCAACATGGACGACGCCTTTTCCTAACGGCAGTTGTCCGATGGACCCCGTCTTGATCATATCGCCACATCGAGAGATGGGCGGACACGATCGCGCCACGCAAGTGCAGTCTTTATAATAAAGTCGATTTCAGATTGCCGCGGCGTCCAACCCAACTCTCGCTCAGCTTTGACAAAGGAAGCCACGAGCTTTGGCGGGTCCCCTTGCCGACGCGGACCGCGACGGACGAGTGGGTCCTTCCTTGCAATGCGTTTCACGGCTTGGATCAGCTCAAGCACGCTGGTACCAATTCCCGTACCTAGGTTGAAGACGTGGGTACCTCCTCGTGCAATCAGCATCTCCCCCGCGAGCAAATGCGCCTGCGCCAAATCACAAACGTGGATATAATCTCTGATCGCGGTG
The DNA here is from genome assembly GCA_963807355.1 of uncultured archaeon. GTDB lineage: Bacteria > Pseudomonadota > Alphaproteobacteria > Rhizobiales > Xanthobacteraceae > Nitrobacter. Next base: position 17,705 of record CAWEBX010000020.1, on the reverse strand, counting down.
CCATCTGGCGTGGGAAAGTCCGTTCCCAAAATGGTAAATGGCTGGTCGGGTCGACGAACCGCTTCGATCAACAAAGGAATGGCGTGTGTTTCGGGCTGATGACTCTCCCCGATCACCCCCTCCGGGTCACAGCCGCCAGCATTAAAGTAACGCAGCGAAACGGATGCCATGCCGTAGGCTCTGCCATAGTCCTCCAACATGCGCTCAATTATCATCTTGGACCAACCATAGGGGTTGATCGGCGCTTGCGGGTGCGCCTCATCTATCGGGGTGTATTGAGGGGTGCCGTAACTGGCGCAGGTGCTAGAGAACAAAAAATGGCGGCATCCTGCGGCGCGCATACTGTTCAGCAGCGCAAGTGTGCCCGCGGTGTTGTTTTCATAATAAATAGCCGGGTTATCGACAAACTCGCCAATGTATGCGAACGCAGCGAAATGCGCGACCAGATCCGGTTTATATTTTTCCAGTGCTCCACATACCTCGGCCAAATCGCTAATATCGCATTCTATCAGTGGGCCCCAATGCACAGCGTCCCGCCAACCACGAGAGAGATTGTCGAGCGTCACCACCTTCCAGCCTGCCTCGGCGAACGCTTTGCAACAGTGGGAGCCAACATATCCCGCGCCGCCGGTGATCAATACCGTCTTCGTCATGCTGCCGCACCAGAGCTTAGCAAGCTCTCAAAATAGTAAATCGTCCTTGTCAAACCATCACGCAGCTGCACGAACGGGGTCCAGGCGAGCGTCTCGCGCGCTCGTGCGATGTCGGGCTGACGCTGCTTTGGATCATCAATCGGAAGCACGCTGAATTTGATGTTCGATTTTGATCCCGTCAATTCGGTGACGAGCTCTGCAAGCTCGATCATTGTAAATTCTGCTGGATTTCCGAGATTGATTGGTCCCGTAATGTCATGAGCGGTATCCATTAACTTGATAAGGCCATCGATAAGGTCATCGACATAGCAAAACGAACGCGTCTGCTTTCCATCGCCAAAGATCGTGATTGGCTGATTGTTGAGGGCCTGGACGATAAAGTTTGAAACTACGCGCCCGTCATTCGGGCGCATCCGAGGGCCATAGGTGTTGAAGATACGTGCTACTTTGATAGGCAGATTGTGCTGTCTGCGATAATCGAAGAACAGTGTTTCAGCGCAGCGCTTGCCTTCGTCATAGCAAGATCGCGGCCCAATCGGATTAACTCTTCCCCAGTACGTTTCAGCTTGAGGGTGAATTTCAGGGTCACCGTACACCTCCGAGGTGGATGCTTGAAGGATCTTCGCATTCAACCTCTTGGCCAACCCGAGCATGTTGATTGAGCCATTGACGCTGGTCTTGGTCGTCTGGACTGGATCATATTGATAGTGAATAGGACTGGCTGGACAGGCTAAATTAAATATCTGGTCGACTTCGACATAAAGGGGGAACGTAATGTCATGCCTGATCATCTCGAAGTTAGGCAAAGCCGATATTGCTTCCAGGTTCTTCTTAATCCCGGTGTAATAGTTGTCCACGCACAGCACGTCATTGCCCGTATTGACTAATCTCTCGCATAGATGAGAACCTAAGAAGCCAGCACCACCCGTTACTAAAATGCGTTTTGTTTGCCCAAACACTTAACTAAGCCCTTGTTTACAGATGATTTTCGTTCAAACGGACGCGCAATAATTCCGAGCGGGATAGTTTTCTATCCCAGTTGAAGAGAAAGTACAGTTACTTCGAAATTGAGCATTAAAATGACGGATGCTTCGGGAGGCCTTTAGGTTCCATTTGCCCGTGAAGCGCGAACAGTTTCTCCCGCGAGTTTGAGAGCGGTTCCTGACCTTGCAGCACGCAGCATCACTCTTCTGGTGCCAGCAATGAGCTGGCGTGCGCGTCTTTTTCTTTGAAGTCACTCGGCGGTATCGCGCGCGCAGCTAGCCACGGAAAGCGATGCGTTCTTCTCGTACGCGTATTCCAGAGCGGGGTCCAGCGGCTTGCCATTTCCAATCAAGAACCTGGCGACCAACAAAATCTGAAACCGTGCAGGCTTGTATTTAGCGTCAGTATTTTTGTTGTTGAACAGTTACTCTAGCAGGTTGTTGAAGAAGTGTTCCGTCTGGCTTTATGGATGGTTTGATCGCTGTTGTAAGAGGCGAATGTGATCTGGATTGAGCCGCTGTCGAGCAGTTTGGCGTGGCCGTGAGACGGCGCGGTCATGCTGGCACCGCCATGAGCTTTGGCAGCCGCACCAAATTATAAGCGGCGGCTGCGAAGGTGAGGCCCATCCGACGCGGTCGCGGCTGCGGAAGCTGGTCTTGTCCTGGCGGGCAATCGCCTTGATCCAGCCGAATGCTTTTTCAATGCGCTTGCGGATACGCTGGCTGATGGCATAGCCGCGGTGCCGCGTCGTGCGTCCGTCGATCATCGAGCGCAACTCGTTGACGAAGTCCTACGTGTCATAGGCCTTGTCAGCGCCAAGTGTTGGGGCCGGTCGGTACGAGGTTCGATCATGTGCAACGCCGCCACCCGATCGGCATGTCCGTCGGCCAGCGTCAGGCAGGCGTCGAGCAACAGGCCATGGCGGTTCTCCATCAGCCCATGACCCATGAAACATAGCTTCGCCTCCTTGCCGTTGCCCTTCTTGTAGAGCCTTACGTCCGGATCGGTGGTCGAGGCATGCGTGTCGTTAGTCCTCTTCTCGCCGTGGAAGTTGGCTTCGGCATTGCGCCCGACGCCGCCGAGAAGTGATCGCTCGACAGCAGCTTCTTCACCTTGGGCTGGGCCGACACCGCACTCAGGAACTTTGCCGCGATGTCGCCCTCAAGCAGCCGGTCGCGGTTCTTCGAGAACACCGAATGGTCCCAGGCTGGATCGTCGAGCCCGATGCCCACGAACCAGCGGAACAGAAGATCGTATTCCAGCCGCTCCATAAGCAACCGCTCCGAGCGGATCGAGTAGAACGCCTGCAAGGGCATCGTCCTTAGCAATTTCTCGGGTGGAATCGACGGCCGCCCGAGTGGCGAATACAGAGCCATCCTTCGGTTTGAGGCTTTCATCGAAGCCCAGGCCTTGATCAGCGTGCCGTCGACCGCTTCGCGCCATCCGTTCGCAGTCAGATTGTCACCACCGCGCATCATCTCCAAATCGCTTCGGAGCCAATGAATCATGCTCACAGCTCGACCGCGACTGGCTTTTTCAACAGCCTGCTAGACGATACAGCGCGGTCGCTGCATCAATCGAACACCTCGGTCACTCTACGGTGCGACGACGATCTCAGGCAGTGACGGAAGCCGCCCGCCCCAGCCATCGAACATGATGAGGCGTTTCCAAAATCGCGGGCAAGCTCGCCGCTAAATTCCCCGGATTGTCAGCAATCGACAGATGGTTTCGCCGGTAACTCGGGAATTGGCGCTAGAAAATCATCGCCGAAGTTCGCTACAAATACTGATCAATCAGAACGATGAACGCCAGCGGGCGCAAGGAGCTCAAACATCATGCCGGTATCCATTATGTCACGGCCATTTCGGGAAATGTGGAAAAAACTTGATTTCTATGCGCGCGTCCTCGGAGACTGGACTTGGTGAAGAAGACCGTCAATTCCGACGATCCCGGCAAACGCCCATGATGGTTCGTATTATAGGGGAGGGAAGTTGTGAGATCGTCCTCGACGACCGTCATCATACCAGCATATAATGCTGGCCAGTTCATCGAACGTACGCTGGACTCGGTGCTTCGCCAAACTTACGATAATCTCGAAATTATTGTTATAGACGATGGATCGACCGATCACACGAGTTCGATCGTTGAGGCTATTGGGGCGACTGATCCTCGCATTCGATTGATTAGCCAGCCGAACGCTGGCGTAGCCAAGGCACGCAATTTAGGAATTCGGGAAGCGTCAGGCGACTTTGTCGCTTTCCTTGATGCTGACGATCTCTGGCATCCGACCAAAATAGAACTTCAAGTTGCTGCGTTAAATGCTGTGCCTGGAGCAGTTGCAGTATATGGAATGTCGCGACTAATCGACAAGCAGGACCGAGTAATCGGAAATCAAACAGTTCGCGGGTCGGATGGTTACACCTTAGGATATCATCTTTACGCTTTGCCGGTCGCAAATGGCAGTTCTTTACTGGTTCGGCGTCAGATCGCACTCGCACTGGGAGGTTTCGAGCCTGCGTGGAATGCGCGCGGGATTGGGGGATGCGAAGACCTAGACTTCGAGCTTAAGGTCGTTTCCAAGTATCGGATTTTGTCTTTACCTCAATATTTAGTGGGTTATCGCGTCCATCCTTGCAATATGTCGAGCGACAAACGGCGAATGTCGCGAGCACTTGTGTCGACCGTGGAGCATCACCTTCGAGCAAATCCTGATTTGTCATCATACGTGATCCAGAAGGCAAAAGCCTCGGTGCTGGAGCATTCTTTGTACTATCTTGTTAACGGAAGACATTTCTTGCTGGCCGCTCCCGCGTTTCTTCGTCTCTTGCGGGCCGACTTCGGTCGTGGACTTAGAATTCTTGGCAGAATCCTAAAAGAAAAAGTGGCCCGAATTCGTTCGCGTTGGCTCAATTCGAAAGGACGATCCGCTCCAACGGCCTTTTTTCTATGATCTCAAGCCAGACTTCGGTGTCGATCTTTGTGCTCCAGGGGCACGTGACAAAAAAATTCTCGGAAGAATCAAAGAACTCGATTGCCGTATGGAAGAAAAGGTCGCCGCTTTCGTTGACCATCGGTCCGCTACCGATATGCAGTGATCTTGTCGCACAACCAGACCGGTATCAAGGTGCACATCTACGCTAATTAAACTCTGCGTGTTGATCAATTATCCCGACGCGGAAACTCCCAAAGGATCACGGATCACGAAGGATTCGGCGAGAACCGCATCCAAAAGCGCGCGTCTGCAAGCTTGAGCAAATGTCGTGAAGGAATGAGCCCGGGTGAATCCGGGCTCTTTTTTGGAATGTTAGTTTTAGAACAAGAAGATCAGGAATTATATGATCGCGAGGTCGCTTTCGAGAAGAGCCTATTTATGTCGGGAATCACGTTCCTCTAGTTGGTCATAGGTCGTACTGGTCCGATCAGGTTTTTCTCTTTAACCTACTACGTCGACGTGTTGAGGCCGAGGAAGATGGCGCGATCTGGGTAGGCGGCTAATTCGGTTGGTGAGTAAATGTACAATTCTCGTGAACAATTCCCGCGCAAAGAACGCCTTCTGTCGCCCGCTCGTCACGCAGGCAAATTCAGCATCTGAGCGATGGTTCTATCGTCGTGCTTGCCGACGATGGACCGATTGCGAAAGGTGGGCGACTGCGACATGGTTGAGTGCCCAGATCCCGGAAAGAGCGTCGTCGCCCTTTGCGCACCACATAGTGTTCTGCTCACTGGGCGAACTGCCCCCGCAGTTGCCGATGGGGCTCTCCTGGTGGTTCTTGCATGACTCGATTGGTCCAAACCCGGCTGGTGAACGACCCTTTCGGAGATCCCGGCGTATTAGTCGATTTTCGCTTCGGTCGTAGGGCTGTGCTGTTTGATGCTGGCGATCTCACACCGCTTGTCGCGCGCGAGATGCTCCGGGTCAGTCACGTCTTCATCAGCCATCGCCATATGGATCATTTTGCAGGGTTCGACCGGCTCCTCAGGCTTGCCTTGTACCGGCCGGGCGCTCTCCGCATCATCGGACCACCCGGGATGGCGGACGGGATAGCGGCAAAGCTGCAGGCCTACACCTGGAACCTGCTCGACGAGCGGGCCGTCGACTTCGCCATTCTGGTGGCGGAGTTTGACGCTGACGAGCTTGGCCCCTGGACGGCGTTTCGGGCGCGGAATCGGTTCAATCCCGAACCGGCGAATGAAAATCGTTCTCCACTCGGCACTGTTTTGGACGAGTATGATTTTCGCATCGACTGCACGACCCTGGATCACGGCATCCCGTGCCTGGCCTTTGCTCTCCAGGAGAGATTGCGTGTGAACGTATGGAAGGAGGGGCTTGACGCCATGAACCTTGAGGTCGGGGCTTGGCTCAATACGGCGAAGAGCGCGGTCAGGGGCGGCGCACCGGATGACACGCCAATAGAGGTCGGGCCAGGTAGGATGGTCGAGCTCGGCCGACTACGTCAACATGCGCTGCATGTGACCGCCGGACAGCGGATCGCTTATGTGACCGATGCTGCTTTCCATCCGGAAAATGCTGAACGAATCATCGCAATCGGCCGCGACGCAGACCACCTGTATATCGAGGCCGCGTTCCTGGACGAGGACGCTGGCATTGCGGCCGCTCGCTGTCATCTGACTGCGCGCCAGGCTGGCGAATTGGCGCGACAAGCGGGCGCGAGGCGCATGACCGTGTTCCATCATTCGCTGCGGTATCTCGAGAGGCCCGAAGACCTGCGGGCGGAAGCAGATCGGGCCTTCCGCGAGTGAGAAAGGGAGCACAACCGTCGGGCTGCATAAGCTCGCGGATCTTGAGGAAATACTCGTCAAAAATGTCCTATGCCGACATGCTCCATCAGTGTCGCGGACCCGCAGCGTGCCTTGGCGGATAAAGCGTCGAAGCAGAATTCGACAACACTAGCACGTGGAAAGCCTCCCTTGTCACCGCAAGTCTCTATAGCCACGTACGCGGAATTGGTCACGCGGTGCAGGACGAAGCAGTGCTGAAGCAATGTTAGTCACAAGCGAATTTGCAGGTATTGCATTACTCCCGCTCTCGAGGAGCCTTACCCCTCACCCTTCGCCAGCTGCTTGAGCGTACAATTTGTCGGAAGAAGTTCTTTATCGGCTAAGCGGGGCTTCCTAGCACCTTGGCCCCTGGAGCCAAATCCGACATGGCGCCCGACTGCGCCTATCTCCGCACCTTGACCGATTTGAAGATGCCCGACCATGCCCGCCTGTCCCCAACGCGGACGAAATCCCCAAGCACCGCTGAACCCGAAATACCGACCTGTGCAACGATGACGCAACACCGACCAAGAATTACATTGTGGCCGGTCTGCACGAGGTTATCGAGGCGAGAGCCGGCGCCGATCACCGTGTCTCGCGATGATCCTCGATCAATCGTCGTGTTGGCACCCTGCGGACAGAAATCAACCTATCCTTAGTGGAGGCGGTGGAGGCGAAGCCAAACCCTTCCTGTCTAATCCGGGAGCCTGGATAGATGTAAACTCGTGCTCCCAAAAGGGCGTAGCTGTGGCTCACATGGGCGCCAAATCCGGCAGTCCGACAATAATCACGCCGCTTCCGATAACAGCGCAAGGTCCTATCCGAGAACCAGGTCCTATCTCCGCTCCGGTTTCGATTACTGACAGCGGCCCGACCTCCGCCGACGGATCGATGAGCGCCCCGGCCACCACAACTGCCGAAGGATTAATGCCCGGGGACGGCGGTGGCACGGGATGGAACAGTGCAGCCACGCGCGTCCAGGCAGCGTAGGGTTCAGCCAACGACAACGTTACCGATCGGATCGAGATTCCAAAGTCTGGGATGATTTCAATGCCACTAAGCTAGTCATTTCCACTTACGTCCGCTGAAGACCCTTTGATTTAGATAGTCCATTGTTTGATCTACGGCCGGTGTAGTCCGCGATTAGGTTGAAAAGCGAACCTCTCAGCGCGTGGGGCGCACAACCTCCGCTTGACGTCCAACGGCTCGCAGCGGCGGACTACAAGCGACAAGACGATAAATTTGTCCGTGCGTCGCTAAAAAAGAACTATCCACCTGAACCTTAAATCAAAGAGCTTGGTGAACAATCGCTTCAGAGCTGTCCTTCCGACATGAGGGTCGCGTTCGCGCAAACGGCCATCCGGCCGTCGGCAGGGGGTTAGTGAAACCCAATTTTGTTGAGAAATTTTCTAGGCCAACTTCGGTTGTTGAAGGTCCACCTGACGGTCCACTGACTTTTTCAGTCAACGAGCTCCGCGAGCTAACCAGTTGAAATTCCTGGCGCTCCCTAGGGGAATTAAACCCTGTTTCAGCCTTGAGAGGGCAAAGACATACTTATTGCTGATGCTTACCAGGAATTGCTTGAAATTGATACGAAGCAGAATTACCTTAAAACAAGCCATAAAGAGGGGCTACGACATTTTCTCTGAATTACCTCTGTTTTCCGCCTGCTGCTTACCCATTGCTTACCCGAGCCAATGACAAAGATAACAAAACGAGTCGTTGATGCCGTCCGGCCGTCGGGAAAGGAGGTGTTCCTTTGGGACGACGAGACTGCCGGCTTTGGGCTTCGAGTGAAGCTTACCGGAGCCAAATCGTTCATCATTCAATACCGGAATGCTCAAGGTCGAAGCCGGCGTCTCACCCTGGGACGATACGGCGTCCTCACGGTCGACGAAGCCCGTCGAAAAGCCCGGTTATCGCTCGCCTCTGTTTTGAAGGGTGAAGATCCGGCGGAAAGCAGGCTTTTAGAGCGAGGTGCGCTCACAGTCGCAGATTTGTGCCGGGAATACCTGGCTAAGGCCGAACGCGGGCTGATCCTCACGAACCGCGGCGCCACCAAAAAGGCGTCCACGCTTTACACCGACCGGGGTCGCATCGAACGTCACATTATTCCGCTCATCGGAAAGCGCACTGTTAAAGACCTCACAACCGCCGACGTTCGCAAATTCGTACAAGACGTCATTGCCGGTAAAACCGCCGGCGAGGTGCAAACCCCAAAGCGCAAGCGCGCAATCGTTCGCGGTGGGCCTGGAGCCGCGGCCCGGACAAAGGGCTTGCTGGGCGGTATCCTCTCCTACGCCGTGCATGAGGGCTACAGGCCGGATAACCCCGCCGCGGGGGTGGTCCGTCCAAAGGACAAGACCCGCGAATGGCGACTCGAGGATGCCGGTTATCGCGAACTGGGGCGCTGCCTAAACCGAGTCCGCAGCGAAGGCGGCAACTGGCAGCCGATCATGGCCGTGCGTACAGCGGCACTTACGGGATGCCGCCTTCGAGAGATTGAAGGGCTGTTGAAGGCTGACGTTGACCCAACGCGCATGGTGCTTCGCCTGCAACATACCAAGACTGGAAAGAGCATCCGGCCAGTCGGTGCAGCGGCTTTGGCTGTCATTAAAGAAGCTTCAGCGCTTACGACCTCCAAGTACGTGTTCCCCTCAATCACCAGCGAGCAGAAGCACCACGCCGGCTTGACGCGATGGCTAAAAGGCGTGGCCGCAGAATTGGTGCCTGGCATTACCTCGCACGGCCTGCGTCACTCTTTCGGATCTACGGCGGAAGACCTTGGGTTTTCACTTCCAACCATCAAGGCGCTGCTCGGACATGCCGGCTCAAGTGTGACCGAGGGCTACATTCACAAGGTGGATTCCGTGCTGATCTCAGCGGCTTCGCAAATTGCTCAACACATAGACGAAACGATGAACGGGAAGAGATCCGGAGAGGTCGTTTCGCTGAGAACGGCTTAAGCCAGCTCGGCGCGACTAGGGTAGCTCCCGAACAGCCGGTACCGCACCGGCCTGCCGCGTCCTTCCTGCGGGCTATCTGGAGAGGGCGCATGAGCCTTTGACAAAGATGTTTCGCTGGAAATTCAGCATGCAGCAAATCTGGTCATTGAAGCTGGCCGGCATGCAGCAGAACTTGGGAATGAGACGATTGGCCGAGGTGAACGATCTCGGGAATATTTCAGAAGGTTCGCTTACCTGCTTGATCGGTACATCTCGCCAGACAATCTTGTCGACGGCGATCCTCAGTCCCCGCTGCCTGCGGTTGCTGCGAAACAGTTAGCCAAATTTTGCCACTATCTCAGCGATGGAATAATTCCGGAGCCAATAAAGCATTGCGTACGCAGGGGGCGCCCGCTCGGTCCCGATGAACGACGCGACGTGAGGTATGCAGTCGCATACGTCAAAGCGGCCAAGGACGGCTTAATCCAAGATCCTCACCCAATAAAAACAATCACCGAAAAATATGGACTGTCCGACCGGAAGTCAGTTCAAGGCTGGATCCGTGAACACGGACGCGAGATCGCGAAAGCAGGCCATGCCGATCCGAAGTTAATCGAGGCGCGGATGATAGAGGCCGCAGATAGATATCGTGCGTCGGGTCGCCACCGGGATGCGATTCGCAGTCGAGGTCGCAAAACCGCTGCTAGACGCCAATCTTAATGGGCCATTTCGTCGGGCAGTGACGTTGCTCTCCTATCGTGGATTGATCGCGTTTGACGGAGATTGCTCCGTGAAGATGCGAGGCACCGATGGATATTCCTAACAAGAATGATGTCTCCGAGCGCCATCTTAGGCGCAAGGACGCGGCTAAATACGTTGTCGAAATGTACAACGTTCCCTGCTCGCCCAAGACGCTCGCCAAGCTTGCTTGCGTGAGTTCTGAGGGCCCCCCGTTCCGATTGGCCGGACGATTCCCATTGTATCCGGTCTCCGGCCTTGACATTTGGGCGCAGAAGAAGATCGGCCCACTGGTCCGGTCAACGTCAGAAGCCCGCACCGCCGCCTGACATTTGAAACCGAAAAAACCCGGCGGCACGATTCCTTGGCGGGATCAGCGTGCGCACCGGGCTCTGTAGAGAGCATCCGGCATGCACACAGATAACAAGACAGGTAGCCAAATCCAGAGGCTTCCCTTCTTCGACTCGCGCGCGGTGGTTGTCCGCAAGCTGCAAACCCACACAGGGCATCTCCGCTCCCGGTTTCACGTCCCTCCCGGTCACGCTGGGGCATCCGCGTCGCCCAGGACTTCGGAGATTGAGGAGCAGGCGCACGCGGACTTGCAGTCATGACAGTGAATTCTCTAACCGGGATTCTCGATGTCGGACTGGGCGACATAACCGTTGCTCCCGAACGCCTTCGGGTACTCCGGCCAGACCGCGTCACCGAGATTGCTGAATCAATGCAAGAGAACGGCTTGTTGCAGCCGATCGTGCTGCGAACCAGCCAGGGCAACGGTTTTCGGCTAGTCGCCGGTAGGCATCGGTACGAAGCCGCAAAGCAGCTCAAGTGGGACCGCATCCGAGCCACGGTCTACGAGGGCATGGACTCCGACCGTGCCGAGCTTGCCGAGATCGACGAGAACCTGATCCGCGCCGACCTGACGTCAATCGAGCGGGGGCTGCATACCGCCCGTCGCAAGGAGCTTTACGAGGCCAAGCACCCGGAGACAAAGCAGGGCGGCGACAGGAAATCAAAACGACAAATTGGCGGTTTGAAAAATGCGTTCGCCAAGAACACCGCAGAGAAAACCGGCAAGTCGCGCAGGACCGTTGAACGCGATGCCGCGCGCGGCAAGCTCGACGGTATTTCTGACGCTATCGGGACGTCGCTCGACAAGGGTGACGAGGTTGACGCGCTGATCAAGCTACCGGCGGATACGCGAGACGCCTTGATCAAGCGCGCTAAAGACGGAGAGAGGGTCAGCGCCAAAACGGCAGCCAAGAAAGTCAGGCGCGAACAGCGCGAACGAGAGCTTGGTGCAAAGATTGTCGCGCTGCCACAGAAAAAATACGGCGTCATCGTCGCCGACCCGGAATGGCGGTTCGAGCCCTACTCTCGCGAAACCGGGATGGATCGCTCCGCGGACAATCACTATCCGACCAGCGTCCTCGACGCGATCAAGTCTCGCGATGTGCCTTCCATAGCTGCGAATGATTGCGTCCTTTTCCTCTGGGCGACGATCCCGATGCTACCGCATGCGCTCGCAGTGATGAAGGCGTGGGGCTTCGATTACAAGTCCAATCATGTGTGGGGCAAGGACAAGGCTGGCACCGGCTACTGGAACCGCGAGAGACACGAACACCTGTTGATCGGCACGCGCGGCAATCCCGTGTGCCCTGCGCCCGGCACGCAGTGGGATTCCTTGATCATATCACCGCGCCTGGCTCACTCGGAAAAGCCGGCATGCTTCTTCGAAATGATCGAAACCTACTTCCCCAACATCCCAAAGATCGAACTGAACGCGCGCAGGGCGAGGAAGAACTGGGATCGGTGGGGCCTGGAAGCGCCGCCTGCAGAGGAGGCGGTCGCATGAGACGCGTACTCCCCCAGCGCCGGGCCGCAGAGACCTTCGTCATACGGTTCTGGAACTAGCCGTTCACGGTCACCGTCGGTTTCTATGCCGACGGCACGCCGGGCGAAGTCTTCATCGACGGCGGCAAGAGCGGGAACGACATCGAGTCCATCCCTGCGCGCAACGCCACGGCGTGGTGCTTAGCCTCGCCCTACAGCATGGCACGCCGATCGAGGCTATCCGGCACGCCGTCACGCGCAGCGGCTCCGGTGAGGCCGCATCAATTCTCGGCGCTGTTGTCGACGTGCTTTCGAAGTTTTCGCAAACAGGGGAAAGCGCGTGCGATGAGTGCGCATAAAGAGGTAGTTGACTTTCTTCTACTGCTTCGCCCCGGCGGACCGTGGGTGCTGACGGCAATTGAGCCGGATGGAAGATCGAGACAATTACCACGAAGACAGACGTCGGCGTACGCGCGTTTGTCTCGAAGTATAATGGCGAGCGCAACCTTTATTATTCGGTCAATCCGACACGAACTGAGATGACGCGCAAGCCGGCAAAGACCGATATCGCCGCGATCGAATTCCTGCTCGCCGATCTCGATCCGAAACAGGACGAAACATCCAAAGCCGGAAGGTCCGCTACCTCGGGTTGCTCGAGGAACTCAAACCAGCACCAACCGCAATCATTGACTTCGGGTAACGGCATTCAGGTGCTGCTGAAACTGGCCGAACCAATCATGCTGGCCGAGCCGGCGAACGTTACGAACGCCAAGGGTAAATCGGAAAAATGCTTTCCGACGAGACTGCCGCGCAGATCACCGAGGTCGAGTACCGAGTCAAACTGATGGAAACGCTCGGCAGTGTCGCCGGTACTCAGAACATTGACCGGATTCTGCGCCTGCCCGGCACGGTCAACTTGCCGAATGCGAAGAAGCTGCGCGAGGGACGCACTGCATGTCCTACCAAGTTGATCAAGTTCAATGGCGCAACGTGCAGAGTGGAGGATTTCCCGCCCGCCGCGGCTGCTCCACCGCCGAGTAATGGCACAAGAGCGCGGGCTCTTCCAATGACAACGCAGATTCCGGCAACACCAGTTCCAACACCAACACAGGCACAGCTTCCGGCAATGCCAACACCAGCGCCCAATCCAGCGGTATCAACTGGAATAAGGTCGATCAACATGCCGGTTGGCTAAGCATCAAGAATTTGCCCGCGAACTTCAGCCCGAAGGGGGAGGATGATCGTGGGGCACAGCGGCAATCTTGATGGTTTAAACTTCGACCTTGAACGCTCCGGCCTGCTCATCAAGCCCTATCACTCGTGGAGTGAGGCATCCCTTGGGCTCGCCGCCATCTTCAAGAACGATGGCCGCTTCAGCACCGAGCAGGTTGCCGCTGCGCTGATGTGCGACCTCGATTGTAATCAGCACATCACGAGAATGAAGAGCGAAAATGCCAGGCGGCGGGCTATCGAGCGCTTAATCATGCGTTCGTACGACGCAATCCAACAAAACAGGATGAGGCGCTCCGTTGGAACGCCGAAATGGCGCGAGCAACGCGTGGGCGGTTTTCCAATTCCGTCAATGCACAACGCCCGGCTGGCGATAACCGCAATTGGGGTCGAGTGCAGCTACGATACGTTTCATAGTAAGATGCTGTTCGGCTACAAGGACGACACAACGCGCCACGTTGTGCAGTTCATTCTCGGCGAGGTGTCGGACGACGGCATTCTCGGGTTACGCCGGTTGCTGTCCGACCGCTTTGGCTTTGACCTTACCGACAAGCATGTGCGAGATGCCGTCAAGTCGCTGGCGCTGGAGCATTGCTTCGATCCGGTTGTGGATGCGACCGAGGCCGAGGCCAGTTGGGATGCGTCAAGCGTCTCGATCCGCATGGCGGCGGATTATCTCAAGTGCGAGGACACACCCCTTAATAGCGCCTGCGTCCGCAAGACCATGATCGCAGCCGTGGCTCGCGTGCGAAGTCCAGGCTGCAAGTTCGACGCCATCCCCGTCTTTGAGTCGCCAGAGGGCTTCAACAAGAGTTCAGCTTGGCAAGCGCTGGCAGGCGAAGAGAATTTCTCCGACGAAAAAATCATTGGCAAGGAAAGCCGGGAGGTGCAGGAGCAGCTGGCCAGCATCTGGATCCACGAAAACGCCGATCTTGCCGGGATGAAGAAGGCAGAGGTCGAGACCGTCAAGGCGTTCGCAAGCCGGACGGTAGACCGCGCTCGACCGGCGTACGGACACTTCCAGAAAAACCAGCCACGGCGCTCGATTGAAGTCGGCACCACGAACAGCGACGAATACTTGCAATCGCAAACTGGTAACCGTCGCTTCTGGCCGATGCGAGTTCTTCGAGCAATCGATCTTGGAAAACGAGGAGGACCGGCTTCAACTCTGGGGCGAAGCGGCGCACTACCAAAGCAAGGCGAAAGCCTGACGCTCGACGAATTGATGTGGCCCCGCGCCGGAGCCGAGCAAGAGAAGCGTCGCGTTAAAGACCCGTGGGAGGCGAAACTGGCGGATCTGCAGGACGTGGTCGAGGAGCCAAAATGGGACGGCGAGCTTGAGCGATACGTCCTCACGAACGTTCATCCGATTATTATCCGTGAGGGCAACCAGGAACGCGTCGCCAGTATCGCCATCCTGACCTATGTCTTGAAAAGCCAGTAGCCCACCAGACGACCACCGATACGATGCGGCTTGCAAATGTGATGAAAGTTCTGGGCTGGCTTCGCACATCGAACGGCAAGGTCACGATCAACGGCGAGCAGGTGCGGGGGTATTTCCGCTTGATAAAACCTTAACGAAAACGAACGCGTCGCGCGTCGACGGTTCCAAATAGCCGACCTCAGCCACCCTGGAGGTTGGCTGTCAGTGACTTCTGTGGGGAGCTCTTCAGCCAATCGCCCAGCGCTGCCCAGAGGGCAGCGGGGTACACGTGTAAGGGTTGCCAGAACAGTAGTCTAGGTCGGCTAGGTCGGCTGTCTCTTACTCTCGCACCGACTTCTTGAATTGTCGCGGGCGGCTGTTTCTGGATCAAGGTCGGCTAGGGCCGCTGATCTGAACGATGCGACAGGTCGGCCTGAAGCCGGCAAGATGATCACCTATTCCGACTGCCCGAAAGAGCGGCACCTCGTCCTGGCTGCGCTGAAACGCAGCACAAGACGTTCGCCTCGGCTCATTGCCCTCAAACTCCTGCCGGGTAACCGCCGCCTATCGGATCGAGCGTGAGGCGTCCTCGCGCCAAATGTCCAAAGACCAGCGGCCAGCGCTGCTTCGAGTTCAGCTCCCAGCGCCCAGTCAAAGACGGGGTCTTGATTTTCCCTTCATCATTTTCGACCGTGAGACATCGCTATGTCGTCAAAGGTTGTCACGAAAACTCGCCGGCAGTGGGCTGCAGATATTTGCGCCATTCATAAGTAGACTGTCCACAGTCGCCCTGTCTGGTGGTTGGATGCATGGGTCGGGGCGCATCGGCTCGGTCGTTGGCTCAGGCGCTTGGTCACGATTTCACCAGCGCATGCCTTTGATTAACGCACGGAACGAGCCCTTCGCCGACGGGGACGAATTCGGTTATACTGGGCTCAGACCCCAATGAGCCGGTCGGATGTCATTGACCCAGAAAACAAAAGCCGAGGTGCTATCACCCCGCAATAACGATGACGCTGGATACGCTTGCCGGCGTGCGGAGCGAGATGGCGCAGGCTCTACCGGCTTGCGTTGAACGGGAGGATCCGTTCCGACGAAATGACTCGCTTCATTTACGCGCTGAAGGAAATCCGCGCTTGCCTTGAGGCGGAACTCTTGACCGACGTGCAGCAGCGACTGGTCTTGCTGTCGCGAGATATGGACAACCACAATGGTCACCGCGTCGCTCATCAGCCGTCTTTCCCACGCCGTTGATCGATCGAGCAGCGGCGACAGCAGAACCGTCCGTGGAAGGTCATCAAGGTTCGATGTGGCTATAACGAGGACAGGGATGTGGCGAGAGCTCGCCACTTCGCGGCCCATCCCGAAGATCGGGACGCGAATGTCGTGATCTTTGATTTTTGCGATGATGAGGAAATGGCCGACGAGAGCTAGGATTGTTTCCCCCGGCTGGGTAGGCGTGACCGCGAGCCCAGAGGTTTTTGACGCAGTCACCCGAGCATCGGCATCACCAACGGATCCGAGACCGGCTGCTCGTTCGATGCTTGTCTGCTGTAGTGCGTCGGGAAGCTTCGGCTGTGATGGATCCGCGCAATATCTGCCTTTTCCAATGCAGCGGAACCATCCCGACCAGGTGCCGTAATCGCTGCCATTCAGCCTGGCAAAGGTTCAAGCATCATTGTCTCGAAGATCTGCTCCGAACAGGGGAAATTGTCCGTGAACGCACAGCGTGCGAAGATGATTTTGACTCGACCCCGCGACACGAGGTCGGCAGTGGCAACTCCTGAATGTCCGGTCGGGATCGGTGGTGTTGAGCAGGACCCTCGGTCAGCGCCTCGATTATCTCCTGACCCCGCCATCAGGAATGTCACACGCAGCACTTGACCTGTGACAAACTTTTGTCACAAGCTGAAGAGCATCGGCGTGTGGCATCCGACTCGCCAGAGCACCGCCCCGGAAGAAAATTATGCTGCCGCTCGTCGCCTACTACCGTGTCAGCACCCAGAAGCAGGGCCGCAGCGGTCTCGGTCTGGAAGCGCAGCGCGCCGCCATTGCCAGCTTCGCCAAGGCTGAAGGCCTCACCATTGCCGCCGAATACACAGAGATCGAAACGGCTAAGGGTGCCGATGCACTAAGCCGACGGCCGCAGCTGGCGGCTGCGCTGAAGCACGCCAAGCGCCTGAAGGTTTCCGTGTGCGTCGCCAAGCTCGACCGCCTCAGCCGCGACGTCGGCTTCATCGCCGGGCTGATGAGTCAGCGTGTGCCATTCATTGTCACCGCGCTGGGAAAGGACGTCGATCCATTCACTTTGCACATTTATGCCGCCTTGGCAGAGCAGGAGCGGCGCATGATCTCTCAGCGCACCAGCGCCGGGCTCGCAGCGGCCAAGGAGCGCGGTGTCAAGCTCGGCAACCCGGCACAGGCCGAGGCGAACAAGGCCGCTGCACAGGCTCGCGCTGCCGATCTGGAGCCTTTCCTTCGCAAGCACGCCGACCTGTCGGACCGCGCGCTGGCAGCCGCGTTGGCGAAGCAAGGCACGGTCGTTAGCTACATGACGATCAATCGCGCCCGCGCGCGCCTCGGGCTGAAGGATTGATCGATAACACCCTCACGCGATGGCGGGCCTGGCATCCGTTGCCTCGAGTTAGACGGACATCGCTAACTGAAATGCTGCCCCGACAACTGCGGCGACAAAAAGTGACGCAGCGCGAGGCATTCGCCGGGTCGGGACAGATTGCGGTAGGCGGTCGAGATGCGCCACAGGCGGCGCCGTGCGGCGGTTGGCGCCAGCCGTTGAATGGCAGACCGACGTCAATCCTCGTCACCACCTATTATCCTGAGTGTAACCCTGACCTCCCATTGCACATTGCCGTCCTGCTGGGCCTTGCCCCAGCCGCGATCCAGCAGGCGCCTGCCGCCGACACACGGGCCGCCGGTGGCACGGCCTTTGAGCCGCAGATGCCTGTCAGCGTGCGGACGGCTAGGTCGGTCTGCGCCCGCGCCCAAGATCGAATATCTGCTGTTGCTTTAGCCATTTAGGTCGTTTTGCCCTCCTTTGGCTTGTCCACGTCTTAGCGCAGTTTATCGGCCTGTTTGGCATGCGCATCGATCATCGAGCCG
>CAWEBX010000019.1:0-109010 GCA_963807355.1 uncultured archaeon | reverse complement strand
TGCTGAAATCATGTCAACTCAACGATCTTCCGCTGCACTTCCTGATCGGCATCAATGTAGCGCTGGGCTTGGAACTAAACCACCCTATGTTCGTTCCGGCTAGTTAGGTCGACTGTGATCGACGAAAGGCCTAGAGACTCCATGGGAAAAGTTGAACCGGTGAGGAATTTGAGGAAGTCCAGGGTCGAGCCATCACCTGTGAAGACTACGAGGACTTTTTTGAATACGGAGCGATGGCGCTTCATTTGGTGTCTGGAGACGGAATCATCCTGGAAGAGCCAAATCAGGCCGAACTCGACCTGCTCGGTTACACTGTGCCAGAGGAATCTGGTCGGTCGGGAGATTTCGGATTTTCACGTCGATCAGGCCATTATACGCGAAATGTTGAACCGACTTGCGGCTGGCGAAAAGTTCAATTCGCTTTCCATCGCGTTTGCGCGCCAAGGATGGCTCCATCAGATATGTGGAGGTCGCCTCCAGCGTGCAGTTTCGTGACGGTGAATTCATTAATACCCGCTGCTTCACCTCTGACGTCACAGAGATCGTCGAGATGAGGCGGCAGCTCGCCCGCAAAGACGAGGAGATGCGCCAGATTCTGGAAGCTCTCCCGGCGGCGGTCTACACGACTGATGCTCGGTGGGAAGGTCGCGAGTACTTTAACCGGGCGGCAGTCGAACTCGCTGGCAGAGAACCAGTCATCGGCGAGGACGAATGGTGTGTGACTATCCAACTATTCACTCCCGATGGGCAGCCACTTCCCCACGATGAATGCCCTATGGCGATCGCGCTTAAGGAGAAACGACCAGTGCGCGGCGTGGAAGCAATGGCGCAGCGGCCTGATGGGACGATGTTCCCTTTCCTGCCCTTTCCCACACCGATGTTTAATGAGCACGGCGAACTCGTAGGGGCGGTCAATCTGCTGGTGGACATCGAGTAGCCGAAAACTCGCTGAGAGCAATCAGCGCGTTCTGTCTCGACGAGCTCAATCACCGCGTCAAAAACAACATGGCGATGCTATACGCATTGATACGCTCAGCTCAACGGGAAACAACGAACGCTGAGGCGGGCATTGTACTGGGTGATGCGGCCCAACGTGTCGGCGCTATGGCTGCCGCCCAACAAGCGCTTTACACCGAACATGATCGATATGGCGTCGAGATCCCTGCGAATTCGTTAGCGCTGTATGTGACAGCGCTATACAGACTTTCTCGAAAGATGTGTCGATCCACACCGACGTCACCGCGGGACATTTGCGCAATGAGATCACTATGCCCTTGGCTCTCGTTCTAAATGAGCTGCTCACGAATGCCGCCAAGCACGGCTGTGATGATCAAGGGAGCTGCAACATCTGGATATCGCTCAACCGCGACGAAGACGGGGGCCTCTTCCTGACCGTCCGCGATAGCGGCCCTGGCTTCGACTTCAAAGACACAGGGCGGCGTTCTTCCGGGACCGGCCTAATTTGTCATGGTCTGGCCCGTCAGCTACGCGGCACCATTCTTTCGGTCGACTCGAGGGCCAGGTGCCGTATGTCACCATCCGCATCGACGACCAACAAACGGACTGAACAGCACCCGTCGAGCGTTTGGTGCCCCTCTCGCTCGCGATTCCCGCTGACGACTTCGATGGCTCCCGCGCCGGCGCTGCCGCCGGGGTCAGAGAAGGTGGCTGGTGCCGGAAGAGCGCCGCGTATTCTCATTGTCAGAGGATGAATATCTGATAGCGCTCGAGCTCGAAAATCGTCTGCTCGAGGCGGGCTTCGTGGTCACAGGCATCGCCACCACGGCAGGCGAGGCGATATCTCGGGCCGGATCTGAAGAGGCTGTCCCGATCTTGCGATAATGGACATACGCCTTGCGGGCAGTCCGGATGGCGTTGAGGCTGCATTCGAACTTTTCAGAAGCTTTGGCATTCGCTCGATTTTCGCCTCCGCCCATGCGGATTCAGACACCCGTAAACGAGCCGCACCTGCTTCGCCCATCGGGTTGGTTGCGCCAAACCATATCCCGCGGACGCGCTGTTACGGCTGATTAGAGACTTCGTGGAATTGGCGTCGGGGATAACGTCCTCCTTTAAGCAGCCCCGCCATTTCGAAATGTCGTGATGAGCGGAGCCAAGCGTGCATCAAATCATTTCAACGAGTTTTCCGCTGGGCGTCATGGTCAGCGTCGATGTAGCGTTCGAGTGACGCGCCGGGCTCGTGTGCCCGGCCAACATTTGCACATCCCTGAGTGAGCCTCCCGCGAGTAAATCTTTCTCGCTGCATTGGTAATGAACGTGCGTCGCCCGCTGTACTTGAGCACCCCATCAAAACCGATCTGCTCATACCGTCGGGCACATGTTCACGATGACCTGAGGCAGGAATGCACCTGCGGCGGCCGGTACAAGGCAAAGGAACGCGCGCGCATACCGGCCTGGGAGCTCTTCAGCACGCCAAAGTACCTGCAATAAACTTTGCTGAGGGTAGGCCTATCGCAATCCGTTGCCGCGAAGCGCGTGAGCTTCTAAAATCTCCGCATGTGCAATCTTTACAGTATCGCACGAACCAGGACGCAATCCGCAGGCTCTTCTTACCATATCAGGTGGACAGGACCGGCAACCTGCCGAGCATGCCGGCGGTCTTTCCCGATCAGGAAGCGCCAGTCGTGCGAAACGCCGCTGGTCACCGGGAGCTCATCAGAATGAGATGGGGCATGCCACCGCCTCCTAAATTCGGCGGGTGCCAATAACCAATATTCGCAACACGTCCTCGCCCCACTGGCGCGGCTCGATCAAGCCCGAGCATCGCTGCCTCGTTCCGGCGTCAAGTTTTTCAGAATACGCGCCCGAGCCTAATCCGCGACCGGCAAGAAGGATATTGTCTGGTTCGCGTTGAACGAAGAGCGGCCCTTATTCGCATTCGCCGGCAGATGGACCGAGTTCATCGGTGAGCGCGGCCCGAATCAAAGCCGGTGCCCGGCCCTCATCTTGTCTACGGCTTTTTGACCACGTCGCCCAATGCGGTTGTCGAGCCCATACATCCCAAGGCCATGCCGGTCATCCTGACCACCGGTGAAGAGCGCGATGTATGGCTGCGCGCGCCATGGGATGAAGCCAAAGCCCTGCAACGACCGCTGCAGGACGACGCCCTCCGTATTGTCACGCGCGGACCAGACAAGGAGGATAAGGCGGCGGCTGCATGAGCGACGCGGCTATTTGGGCGGCTTCTTCGTGTGTTCGCGGCCGACATCCCTGGCATTATCCTTGAATGGCCCCTTTGCATTTTTTGCGCCCACGCCGCGTTCCTGCGCCCTCCTGAATTTCTCGGCAAGAGACGTGCTCTCGCGCGAAGGAGCTTTTGCCTTGTTCGTCTCCGGGCGCTTGGGGTTGTCCTTGTTCTGCCCCTTCAGCTCTTGCGCTCTCCCAGCTTCGTTACTCTGATTAGGGCTAAGCCGGGCGAACCGCTCGGTTAGCGAAGTGGATTTTTTCGGCGCGTTCGATTGGGTGACCTCGCGTTTTGTCTCCCCAAGCTCATGTCTTAATTTCCCGCGCTGCTCTGCCCGGAATATTCCCTTGTCTCGCCCCTCCTTGAATGCCCGTGCCTCTGTTTGACTTTCCTTCGACTGGCGCATCTGCAACTCATGCCGCTCGCGTTCCTGCTTCTTGTGCAGCTCCGCAAGATCGCGCTCGTGTTTATGCCTGATCGAGACTTTAAGCTTCTCCGCACGCTCTTTAAGCTTGCGCGCAAAATACAAGCGTTCGTCTTTTGCTTGAGCTCCAGCTTCTCCTTCTGCGCCTTCGAACCTAACAGCGCTGACGCTGCTCCTTTCAGCATCTGCTTGCGCCCGCTCTTACCCGCCTTGCGGTAATTCTCGCCGTAGGTGCGGATATCGAACCGCAGGCGGCTCCAGGAATTGCGCTGAGCATCTGCGAACCTGCGGCGTTCCTGACGCTGGATCGCGAACAGGTCGCACCAGTCTGCCCGCGTCGCATCACGGAATTGGTTGCGCTGCTCCGTAACAAGCCGCTCGCGGTCGGTGCGAAGTCGGTCCCGCTCGCCTTTGTGTTTTGTACTAAGCCTCTCGCTTTCGCGGATACGGCGGTCACTGCGCCGATGCGCGCGCTCCATGCGCCAGCGCTGAAACTCGGCTTCCTTCTGGCTGCCCCGATCCTTGACGAATTCGCCCTGACGGCGGAGTTCGTTGTTTTCGACGCGCTGCTCGCACCGTATCTGTCCCTGCCTGCGCTCGAACTCTTCCGCCCACGCGGAGATCAGGTGATCCATCTTGAGCGGCGCGGCGATGCCGGTCTCGGGGTTGACGCGGTTGACGATGACATGGATGTGCGGGTGCGGCTCGTCGTTATGCCCGACCAGCAGGGCTGCCGCCCCGCATGTTGACGGCATGGGCGAGGAGTTG
The DNA here is from genome assembly GCA_963807355.1 of uncultured archaeon. GTDB lineage: Bacteria > Pseudomonadota > Alphaproteobacteria > Rhizobiales > Xanthobacteraceae > Nitrobacter. Next base: position 104,613 of record CAWEBX010000019.1, on the reverse strand, counting down.
GTGATGACGTTTGCCGACGGCAGCCGCATCGTGCGGTGACCGACGCCCGCAGCGCTCGATCGCGAAAGCGCAATGATGGGCCACTGTGTCGGACAGGGCGCTTACGATAAGGCGGTCATTGACCGATCCCGCATCATCTATTCGCTGCGCGAATCCATCGCAAACAAGGCCCACGTCACCCTTGACGTGAAGGTCGCCGGCAACGAGCTCGTGCAGTGCAGGGGCAAGCAGAATGCGCCGCCGGTTGAACGCTACATGCCCGCAGTGAGGCAATTCATGGAACAACAAAACTTTGCGTTAAAGGACGCGGCCTCGGAAGCACCGGCCTTGTGCAGGACGTGCGGGGCGGTGCCACAGCATTCTGGCGTTGTCCGAAGGGTTGAGTGTCAGCGGCGATCTCGATCTGCGCGACACGAATATCGGCGCGCTGCCTGAAGGGCTGAGCGTCGGCGGCAGCCTCTATCTGTTGGGCACGGAGGTCGCGGCGCTGCCCGAGGGGCTGAGCGTCGGCGGCGGTCTCTATCTGGATAACTTGGCTGTCACCGCGCTGCCCAAAGGGCTGCGGGTCGGCGGCGATCTCTATCTGGTCGGCACGAAGATCGCGGCGTTGTCCGCAGGGCTGCGCGTCGGGGGCTGTCTATCTCTGCGCGGCAAACCGATCGCGGTGCTACCCGAAGGACTGAACGTTGAGGGTAGTCTTTCTCTGCACGGTACAGCGATCACCGCGCTGCCTGAAGGGATACGGATCGGCGGCAATCTCGATCTGCACAACACGGCGATCACCGCACTGCCCGAAGAGCTGAGTGTCGGCGGTTATCTCGATCTGACCGATACGGCGATCGCGACGCTGCCCCGGGGGCTGAGTGTCGGCGGCAATCTCTATCTGTCGGGCACGGAGGTCGTGGCGCTGCCCGAGGAGTTGAGCGTCGGGGGCTATATTGCGTTCGGGAAGGGGCAAAGGGTGGCGAGCGTGAGGGAAGCCCGGCAGAAAATCGCCGCGTGGCGACCGGTCGCGCGGCAGCCGAAACGGGTAAGATCAAGAACCCCCGTCGAACGAAACGACGTCGATTTGTTTCCATAGCTCTGAAATGCTGTTGCGGTTTTGCCCAAATGCTACGCGAGCCTGCCGACCAACATTTCGCTGCCCCTATGGGCTCGCGTAAGAGCGTATTCGCGGCATCGGTCGGCTGGCGGGCTACAACAGCTCCCGCCTGCTCCGGCGGATAAGTGATCTCCGTCCCCTCCGCGCGCGCGAACGGCGTGAGCTTGTGCGTCCGGTGGCTGGCTTCCGACAGAATCTCGATCACCGGAATGCCGCCGAGCGCGTCGGCTACGAGGGACCGGTGGCAGCGCCACGGAACGGCTTCGGCTCACATGATTGCGACACGCTTCCGTCGGCTCAGGCGAACCAGCTCGTCGAGCGCTTCGTGGAATGCTTCCGTCTGCATGTAGTCGGCGTAGCCGCGAAAGCTTTTGTTGCGCCAGCCCGTGTTCGGGAGTTCTTTGCGTGCGTGGCGCAGCCCGCCAAGCGCCGCCATGTGCCTGTAGGCTATATGCGCCGCCTTCAGGCTTTCCACAATGCCTCTTCGTTGAACTGCGGATTATGCCGTGAGCGCGGTATCGTGCGAATGTCGACGAGTTCTTTTATGCCGTAAACTTTGAGGACCGCGACAAAGCGCTCGCCCGGCAAGGTCGAATGACCGACGGTGAACACCGCGCCGTCCGGCCATTGCATTTCTTTAGGTGAGGATTTCGTTTCACGGTGCGCCGTCCAGTTGTGAAGCTGCGTCGGTGGCATAAGAAGCGTAGGTCTACTTCCGGCCGGGTGCAAACCACTGCGTGCCGGCGCAGGCATCTCCGGTCGCGGTGCGGGATGAGCAGCTTCCGGAAGCAGCGCCGGCGTCCGTCGCTATTACCGCCAATAAAACTAGGAGCATCAACAGGAATAAGAGCAGGAATATTCGCACAAAAGCCTTTCTCCGTTACCTACTGCTCGACGCACAGAAGGTGCATTGATCCAAATGTGCTGCATGACTGCGCAGTAGCGTTGGACCAGCCGGTAGTTGCCTTGGCGTTGCCGGCGGCGCTGCTGCCGCTCGTGACGGTCCAGTCCGTACAAGTGCTTGTGCCGACGCGGGTGCCGTCCGTGTTGACGTTGCTGCGGAAAGGCTTGGCTCCGCTGAAACTGCCGTCCGATATGGACGAAGGATTGCCGAACTCATCGCTGTTGAGATTCGCCTGAAGCGTTCCGCTGGTCAGGCCCGCCCAGTTGTCGGCGACCTTGACGAGATCGATGCGGCGATAGGGGCCGCTCGATTGGTGAAGCGGCTGGCCGGCGCGGAGGCATCGGTGCTGTCGGCAATCCACGCGAGATAGGTTCCTGACAGTCCGGCTGCGGTAGCTCTTGCCGCGCACTTCGCGTCGGCCCCGGAAACACCAGCGAGATTGCCGCAGCTATACAAGGTCGAAGTGATGAAGACGCGCTTATAGGTGGCTGCGGTTTCGACCGAGAAGTTGGAAAGGGTGCTGCCCACCGCTACCGTGATCGATTGTGTACCGTTCGCGGCAAGAGTGGTCAAACGAGCCTGAAGATACTGGCCAGTGCTGATTGATTGGCTCGATGAACCCCAGTTGTTGACAACCGTGGAGCACGCAGCGTCGGAACAGGTGCGAAATTCGGCGCTGGCGTCCCCTGAAATCGAGACGGTCGCTGCGCAGGAATCAGTGGCGATCGGAATGATGGTCGTCGTGGCGACCGTGCTGGCGGGCTGCGCCGAAACTGCGGGAAACGCATAGCTGTACACCCCGCAGTGGGAGCGCTAAAAGGGAGCGACGCAGCAGACCTCCACCGCTGCGAGGTGCTGTCATAAATCAGCGAGATGCCTTGATCGGTGGTCAGCGTGACGTCGGTGCCGAGGGCAAAACGATTCCCTGCTACGGATGAGGTGCTCTGGTTCTTGAGGACAATGGGGTTGCTGCCAATGTTGAAGACTGTAAGCACCCGCCCATCAACGCCGCCTTGAAGACCCGTGATATTGCGGGATGCATTCGAGTTGAGCCGCAGTACCGAAGCTTCCGAAAGGCTCGATGGATTGTAATCATTCTGGTTTGCGGTGATCTGAGACGGCGTCAAATCACCCGAGAGCGCGAAGCTCCGACCGGCGTCGAGCCATGCGCCGGGTGTAGTCACGCCGGCTTTCATGCCAACGCCGATGTAGCCCGTCGGAAGGATTTCAATCGCCGGGTCTGGCCAGCCCGCGCCGTTGGCATAGCCAATGCCGAAAGTATTCGGACCGCCGATGCCAGTGAAGGCAGTGCTGCCATCGGCTGTGCTCCAAATCTGCCAGCCCTTCGAGGTGGCGTCACCAAGGGTGTCGCTTCCATTGCTTTTGGTGAGCAAGTTGATGACGGCCTGCTCGGATGTGCCGGTTCCTGGCCCGGCGACAATGACGGCAGGTCCTGAAGGCGAATAGACATGCAGGTTGGCGGCCGGGCTGAGGGCTCCAATTCCGACCTTGCCGCCGCCTGTGATGCGCATTTTCTCGGCCAGGGTTCCCGCGTTCCGGGTGGCGAACACGAGATCGCCGGAGACGGCGCTCGTGGCGTGACTGGTTATCTGGTTCGCAATCATGGCGGACGTGACTTGAGCGGCTGCTACGTCGTTCGTCGTGAAACGCAGGTTGATCCAGTTGTTGTTGGTCGTGTTTGTGTTCTTCAGCCTGAAAATCTCGGACGATTGCGTGTCGAACACGGTCGAGGAATCCGAGTAGTCGATCTGGAGCTTGGCTTGCGGCCCGTTTGTGCCGATGCCGACATTGCCGCTCGCGTCAACGAAGACGCCCTCGTTGCCGCCGTCTCCTGAGAGCCAGTTCGAGCCGAGCTGGATATTGGCGGTTGCGGTGTGGTTGCCGAGATTGTCGCCGCTGCCGGTCGCGGTGCCATTGGATACCTGACGCCACCGCTGCGCCGTCGTGTCGTACATCAGCATGGCGCTTTGCTTTGCGGCCAGCGTGAGGTCGCCGGTTAAGGCGAAACGATTAGCCGCGGTGCCAGTCGCGCCGTCGTCGTTCTTCAGGACGATTGGGTTACTGCCGACATTCATGATGGTGACGACGCGGCCATCGCTGCCGCCAGCGAGGCTGGTGATAATGCGCGAAGCGTCAGAGGTCAGGCGGAGGACAGTGGCGGTTGAAAGGCCGGATGGGCTGTAGTCGTTCTGGTTGGCGGTGAGCTGCGCCGGGCTGATGTCTCCTGCCAGTTCAAACGTGCCATCCAGCACGTTGCGCGCTCCGGTCGAATAGATGCCGTACCCGCCGCCGGTGTTGGTGAAGTAACCAGCGTAGCCCGCGGAGCTAGCGTCCTGGAAGTAGCCGCCGTACGTCGTGCCGGTGGCTGAGGTCGCAACGCCATAGACGCCCTTGCCGGCATCGCCGCCCACGCGGAAGTAGCCGCCGAGCCCGAGCCCGTTGCGGCGGACGAAAATCCATAGGTGCCGACCGCGTTACTGGCGGCGGCCGTGAAGTAACCACCGTAAGAGCTGCCGCTCGTCGTGCTGCTCGCGTTGCCGCGCACCGCCGTACCTGCGGTGGCACTCGTGGTGGCCGAAAGTGCTGTGGATGCGGTGCCGGTAACCGTCAAGGCGCTCGCTGTCTTATCGAATGTGAAGCCGGAGTTGCCGGCGAGCCCGCCGCCGTCGTTAAATTGGACTTCGGTGTTGTTGCCTGCGGCCGTTGCGCCGGAAGCGCTTCCCTTGGCGATCTGTCGCCAGCGCGAGGCGGTCGAGTCGTACATCAGAGTAGCGGTTTCTTTGGCGGCGAGGGTAAGATCGGCCGTGAGCGCGAAGCGGTTTGCGGCTGTGCCGGTCGCGCCGTCGTCATTCTTCAGAACGATCGGGTTTGTTCCGACATTCACGAGGGTGATGATGCGGCCATCGACGCCGCCCTGCAGGCTGGTGATGTTACGCGAGGCATCGGAGGTCAGGCGCAGCACTGATGCGGTGTCGATGCCGAAGGTCCAGTAATCGTTTTGGTTCGCGGTGATTTGGGCTGGGGTGATGTCTCCGGTTAGGGCGAAGCCTGTGTTCAGAGAAACGATGTCGTCGGTGCCGATCGTGAAGGGGCGGTTCCCATTGTGGAATATGTAGAAATTGTTGGTTGTTGCGTCTCCGATGGCGTCATTGCCCATGTACCACAGGTCTTGGAAGTTTATCTGCGCCTGGTGGTCGGTGGTGCTGTCGTTGAAAAGGCGAAGGGTCATGCCTCCAAGGTATGAGACGTCGGCATGGATGTTGAGGACGTTCAGGTCGCTTGTGGCGGCCGGGCCGGCCACTTCAAGCCTGGCGCCTCCTGACGCTGCGCCGATGCCGACATTGCCGCTCGCGTCGATCGTCATCTCCTGCTGCCAGGTTGTGCCGTTGCAGCGCAGGATATGGCGGATGCCAGAGGTTTCAGGCCCGCCGGTCTCGATGATGTAGTTCAATGTGGTGCAGGCGTCGCCGGGGACGGGTTCCGCTGCGAGGACCTGGCCTGCGAATATCAAAAGCGCGGCGGTCAGGATCGACGACTGGAGGAGACGCTCCTTACGGCGCACCGGAGCCCCCGGTGCGGTGGTCGAAATAGGCAGTGCCGGTGTCGGTTATCGTGCCGCCGTATTCGATGGCATCGCGGACTTGCAGACCATCGGCTGTAAAGCGCGCTACTTCCTTGCCGTCGATGACGATGCGGACAACGCCCGCCGATTGATCGGTCACGAGACGAATGCGGTCTGTCTGTTTGCCGTTCGCCGCGATCGGTGCTGCTTCAATCTCCTTCACCGCAAAGATGAAAATCAAAGCTGCCAACGAAAAAATAGCGACGCAACATAGAATAAATATACTTGCCTTTGACCGCACAAAAACCTTCCTTTTTGACAGTATAGTAGTACAGCACATTTATGATTAGATTGAAAGAGTATAATATTCACTTTTACTTATATAAACTATGACAAATTGTTGCTTTAACCTGATCCCCCTCGCCCGCTGAACCTCGCCAAAAGGGAACCGTTATACGCGGTGCGCCGTCGCCGTGAGGCGGCTCCGTCCGCAAGAGGATGCGAGGACGGAAATGGCCGTTAGCATCGGTTACGCGAGAGTTTCAACGGAAGAGCAACATCTTGACCTACAGCTTGCCGCGTTACGCGACGCTGGTTGTTTGAATATTTTCCATGACAAGCTTTCCGGCACGATCACTTCACGAAAAGGGCTTTCGGAAGCAGTAAGGCACTGCAAGCGTGGTGATGTGCTCGTAGTCTGGAAGCTCGACCGGCTCGGCCGCAGCCTCCGTCATCTCATCGGCCTTATCGAGAATTTCAATGACCGCGGCGTCGGTCTCAAAGTGCTTGCAGGTCACGGCGCGATGATCGACACAACACGTCCTGAAGGGCGCATGATTTTCGGAATGCTTGCAGTGCTGGCGGAGTTCGAACGCGAACTGATCCGCGAGCGAACAATCGCGGGGATGCGTGCGGCAAGGCAGCGGGGCGTCGCCATCGGCAGGCCACGTAAGCTCTCAAAAGCTCAAATCCGCAATGCCCGCAGGAAAATCACGACAGGTCATCAGTCGCGCGAGCGTGTCGCGGCGCAGCTTGGCGTGCATGTCACGACGCTGCGTCGGGCGCTAGCCGGTTCGTAACCCGCGTTGCGTTGAACGAATACTCATGTAACGCCGCCAGATCCCGCTAATTTGGCAGGTTGCGCTCTCCACCGTTGGATTCGGTATGGCCGGGTATCCCCGCTAATTTGGGGGCAGAGTTGCGCTCTCCACCGTTGGATTCGGTATGGCCGGGTCTTCCCAAAAGTAACGGAAGTAAGCCGCGTAAACAGCAACCGCCAAAATAATGCCGAGAAGAATAAGCTTGTTTCGGTGACGCATCATGGCCAAACCCTGTTGCGACGATTATCAGCGCCGATCTTATCGTACGAGTCAGTGCGGGCAAGGCGTCAGGCCACGGCAAAGTTCAATAATCACGAGCGAATTTGCTATACCGAAGGAGTGTTAAGCCGATCAACCGGCATCCCGTGTAATAGACGATGATCGAAGCTCCGGGTAATTTCAGCGCTGTTCGTCCTGAATTTTTCGCGCGCACGTTCGCGTTGAAGCGGAAGCCACTTCGACGCAGGATCATCCGTTATGTCGATGCCATTTTCGCGCATGTAGGCCAGAGTTTTCTGATATTTCGCAAGACGCTCTGGCAAGTTATTCATTTTTTCTCTGCGATGTAACTCAGCGTGTTGATCGAAATCCTTGTCGAGCTGTCGGCGGCTGGTCCCCAACTCAATGCAAAATCCGAGCTGTCGGCGGCTGGTCCCCAACTCAATGCAAAATCCCATCTTGCCGTCATAGTCCCCCTCATCGTGGCCCAGCCACGTTGTCCGAGTATAGACCTGCAGCTGTATCTGAGAGAGCGCTCTTAACTCATGCACGTCGAGCCGACGCAATGATTCGTAGTGCCGCCTAAGCTCAGCAGCCTCATTGCCGTGTCGCCTGCGCGTGGAATCCTCAATCTCACGATGTAACTCCTCAATCGAAAGCTTATGCTTCGCCTGACGGGCTTCATGGTGCTGAAGTAAGGCCTGGAGAAACGCAACTTTACCGCGCCGGTCGTTGGCTCAATCGCACCCGATTCCGGCCGGTCCATACGGGTGGCGCCGACATGTTTCGCCGCGGCGCGGGTGTTGACCAGCACCTCGGCCTGACTGCGAAAGCCGTTCTCCATGGTCAGGCCATTCTGACCAACGGTAAGCGCCAGCCAGTCGCCAGTCCCGTCCTCATTGAACCGCGCGACATAAAGGGTGCCGTCATCGAGCAGACGGCCGCCCGCGCTGGCGTTGCTGAAGGGCTGTGCGCTGACGAATTTGTAAATGAACTGGAGCATGGCATCGTCGCCAGAATAGCAGACCAGCGGCTTGCCTTCGGTCGCCGGCGCGAAGACAACACCCTCATGTGCGAAGCGCCCGAGCGCGGTGCGCTTGACCGGTACCGCATCGGGCTGGAACGGATCGATCTCAACCATCCAACCGAAGGCGTTTGGCTCGTTGCGATAGTCCTCGGTCGGGCTTGGCGCTTTGCGTGAGGCATCGAAGCGAACGAAAGCATCGTCGCCGGTGTCGGCCAGTTCCCAATGATAGCACGTCTTGCCGCGCGGCACCCGATACTGGCTGTGCTCCCGCGGCTGATCCGGCTTGCCATCCTTGCTGTCGTCGTTGCGAAAATACAGTGCCCAGTTCTCCTCTGCGGCTAGATAGGTGTTCCACGGTGTCGCGCCAGACGCACAATTGCTCAGCGTACCGCGTACGCTTGTGCCGTCCGGACTGTATTTTGTTTTGACGAAATTGCTGCTGCGCACCGGTCCAGCCAGTTCCGTGGGCGTCAACGCTGTGATGCGGCGGTTGCGAGGATCGGCCACCGCCGCCCATCCGCCATCAGCCCCGCGGCGAATCCGAACGACGCTGACGCCGTGCGCATTCATTTCCTTGAGCACGGCGTCAGCCGGTCGCCCGCCATCAATAAGATAGGCGTCATCGACGCCGAGCCTGAGACCCGAGGCAGAGGCGTGCATCAGCCGCGGTTCGGCATATTCGTGGTTGATGACCAGTAGCCCGTCATCGGTATGGCCGTCGATGGCAAAGAAATGCATCCCGTCATGGTGACTACCGATCTGCATCTCCTGATCCTCGCCGCTGTTGTTGATGGCGAAAGCAGGCATGCTGCCCAAGAACGGCTCGCCCCATGGCAGCAGGACCTGCACGCGGTATCCTTCGGGGACGGCCACGCAATCGGCCAGGCTGACCGGGACTGGTTTGAAATCAAGGCGGTTGCCGGCTCTTCCATCAGACGGCCGGACGAACAGCGCGGCGAGCGCGGTAGCGAGCCCGCCAGCAAGCACGTCGCGACGCTTCAGGCGCCGCGTGACAAGATCGCCAAAACGCGGGTTTCCAGTCTCAAGGCATGGTGGCTCATCGCCGCCGTCGCCGGGAATAATCTCGATGGTCTGGCTCATCTCGGGACTCACAAGATGGAAAGTCAAAAAATTACCGCCGCTCTGTGACAGTTAGTTCACGCTGCAGGAGATGACCGTGACCGCAAGGTCCTCGGAGCATGACGTGATGCGGGATATGTGAAGAACGAACGGAATTGCCCAGCCAGCAATTCGAGATCGGACCACATAACGCGAAAGTCGATCGCCTTAAAATAGATGCAAGAAGATCACGTACAAAGTACCTGACACCGCCATTGCGCAGGGAAGCGTCAGAACCCAGGCTGGCGGACAAGGAATTTCAGCACGAGCAGCAGCGAAGCAGCACAGATGAAACCAATCAGTGGTGAAAGCAGCAACGCATAGCCGATTTCGATTGCCTTGCTCCAATCAACACCGGAGGTGCCATCACGGCCCCCGCATAATGGCGTTGGCGATGCCTACGCCGATAATCGAGCCGATCAGGGTATGAGAGCTGGAAGCTGGCAGGCCCAAGTACCAGGTACCTAGGTTCTAGAGAATGGCCGCAATCAACAGCGCGAATACCATCGCAAAGCCCGCGCTGCTTCCGACCTGAAGGATCAACTCTCGTGAAGGACTTTCGTTGAGTGGTGCGTCGGCGCCGAGCAGCGCCCGCTTCTGGGGCGGAATACCAAGGCTGAACAATAGCGCGGGAGTTCCCGCAATATCCGAGCCAAATACGAATGAAATTGGCCCCTCAAACGATCGAGCGCCTCAGCCCGCTCCGGAGAATCCGCCTTGCCGTTCAACAAAGCCCCAAGATCATCCGGGCCAATTTCGTCCAGATATGACCAAGGCCGATGAATCGGCCGAGCATGCCGTGACGGTAGAATCCATGAGCGAAATAGGTGTATCTCGGGCGTCCAAAAATGTTTCGTTTATCCCAGTAGGAGCGTGTGCTCACGTCCAGCACCGGCCGCAACCGCTCGAGATAGAGGTCAATGTTTTCCTTCGAAGCGGCATTGCCAAAGAACTGCCAGAATTGGGCGTAGTCAGAAAACGTCCGAAGCCCGCTATCTTGAGCTGAAGCAGCGATAAATGGGCCTCGTTGAGATCGACCGCATACCTGCGCCGGTCGCCCGGTGAGATAGGACAACGCATTGCATCCACCCGATGAAATCATAACAATGGATGATCCCAGCGGTAGCCGGAGTGCCGCAAGGTCGGCCTCCGGATCTTCCCATATCTGGGTATAGACCAGGACGCTGAAACCAGAACGAGAACAGTCTGTCCCAAACCGTCGCTTCGTCCCGGTCTCTACAGTTGCGGACCGCGTCCGCGATGAGTTGCGTATTCATCGATCCCCCAAATCGGCAGATTAGAGGGTATCGACCGCGCACTGCAGTTTTGCGACAGACGGTGGGAGGCGACGACCCGCCAACATTTTGGGCGACGCTCTGCGCGTCATATCCCTGTCGCGCGAATCGTGCATGCGTTAGTTGCTAAACCAGACAGACGGTGCATGGATGTTCGCACGTTCCCCTGATATTGGCACAGACGCCTGTTGGCCTGTCGATGCAACCCGCCGCATGAACCGAATGTATCGGAGGCAAAGCACTTTTACGATGCAACGCGGCGATACTACCTTCTCGGACGTGACCAGTTGATCGCCAATCTGCGACCTGAGGCAGGCGCAACAGTCCTGGAGATCGGATGCGGAACCGGCAGAAACTTGGTTTTAGCCGCAGGCATGTATCCCCAGGCACGATTTTTGGAATCGATGTTTCAACGGAGATGCTGACATCCGCGATCTCGAATATTTCACGACACAGCCTGGAAGATCGAGTCACGGCGATGCAACGGCATTTGAACCGCGTCCCTTGTTTGGTACCGAGCGATTCGACCACGTGCTGGTTTGCTACAGCCTGTCGATGATACCAAACTGGCGGCGAGTGCTTGAGAGAGCTGTGAGCCGAACAGATGCCGACGTTAGCCCGCGCGCTGCTCCGGAGATGGCTTTCGCTGTTCGATGTGACGCCGTGCAGCTGCAGAAATTACTGACTGCGATGGCGCACATACTGGAGCCCATTTGCGCTTCGACCGCCTGCTCCGCGACTATACCCAGTACGCCGTACTGACGCTTCCGCGAAAACATCAGCCATAAGGACATAAGTTGCACATCTAGCGGTGTGACTTAACTACTGCGTCTTGACGCGAAAGCCCCTCCGTTCTGCGCTCGTCAACTTCCTGTCATGGTTGCCCCGCTTTGCTTAGTGGGTTTCCGCGGCAATTTCCATCCTTCCGAAAGAATCGACCGCGCATGCAGTTATTGCGGCGGGCTTTCGCAGGAGCGGATGACCGGCCTTTACTCGCGCTGTTTCTATCACGTTGTCGCTGAACTCGAAGTCCTCTGGCGCCAGCACGATGATCGTCGATCCGTGCTCGAACCAACCGAGCTCTTCGCCCTTGCGCACGCTTGCATCGCTGGGAAAAACCGTCTGTCCCCTTGTTTGAGCGTTGAGGGTGACATCAATGAAGTGCAGCCGAATGCTAGCGACCAGGATCGCTGCCACCGGCACCAGGGTCAGCGCCTCTCCGGTTATCAGCCGCATCTGAAGCACCGCCCGTTCATTCTTGCAGAACAGCCGCTCGACCCGCTTCAGTGCGATCGGGTTCACGTTCCATACGTCGCCATGAATGAAAGTAACCCGCTCCATCCGGCAGTCGTGCGGCGCGTGAAAGCGATGGTACATGCTTGAGGTCAGCCGCAGGGTGATGAAGCGGCCATTCCGGTGCGCATCGACCAGTGCCGGGTCGCCGAGCAGGTCTAGTAGCGAATAGGGAGCGCCCTTGATCTGAAAAAGCTCGGTGTCGACGATCTTCCCGAATGCCCCAATGATAGCATCGCATGGACTGATTACGATAGCAGGATCGGAGTTCGGCGGGCGTAGGCCTGGACGCAACTCCCGCGTAAAAACATTCATGCAGACTCTTGAATCTGGTCTTGTGCGCTTCGCTCAGGTCGAGGTCGGAAAACAGACGCCAGCACGCGATAGAGATATCCCGGATCAGGGGCTGTTCGATCTTGCTAAACCAGCCCATGAAGCGGGTCAGGTTGCCCGAGGAATCCGGTTGGTCAGCAGGAAATTCAAATCCTCCTGCTGGGTCAGATCTGAGATCAGCTCCCGCATTGTCATGAACCTGTCAGCGGGGTTGGGTAGCGATGGTGACATCGAATTCGTCACTTCCGATCCTAGCATTATCTGCCGCCGCGGTTGCCGACGCAGTAGTCGGCTTTCCCAAATTAAACGCTCGGCTGGCGCTTTCGCGAGCCAAACATCGCTCGCTGACCGGTCATTTCAAATTGTCCAAGACGGTTGCTCGGCTGCTGCCGTTCTACGAGTTCGATCACGACGATTTCTTCGGTTCCGACCTCGCGCCGCCCGAAATCGTCAAGCAGCGGCGGGAATCTTCTTTCGGCTCGCCGCCTTTATGAGAAGCGCTACGCCAAAGGTCGGCAGATGACTGCAGAAGCGTCGGGTCGAATCTCCGACCTGCAATTTACCGAGACCTACCGTGTGCCGTTTCAGTACAGCCGGATGGTGCGAGAACATCTTTCGACCGGCGCTTTCGTGCAGTCTTCGGGCGGCGTCACCGTCACCGACATCGACGGCAATGTTTCCTACGACCTGACCGGCTCCTATGGCGTCAATATCTTCGGCAACGATTTTTACAAGAATTGCATCGCCTGGGCAGAAAAACGCGCGCATGCGCTGGGACCCCTGCTCGGCCCCTACCATCCGGTGATCGCGGACAATGTTCGCAGGCTCTGCGATATTTCCGGTCTCGACGAAGTCTCGTTCCTTATGTCGGGTACGGAAGCTGTGATGCAGGCGGTACGGCTTGCCCGCTATCATACGCGCCGATCGCATCTGGTTCGCTTCGCAGGTGCCTATCATGGCTGGTGGGGTGACGTGCAGCCAGGTGTTGGCAACCCGGTTTCCCCACACGAAACCTATACCCTCGCCGACATGTCGGAACGGACGCTCCATTCCTGAAGACGCGGTGCGATATCGCCTGCGTTCTGGTGAATCCCTTGCAAGCTCTTCATCCAAACGCCAATGCGCCAGCCGATTCGGCGCTGGTTGATAGTTCCCGCAAAAGCCAGTTCGACCACGCCGCCTACAGCGCATGGCTGAGGCGACTGCGCGAGGTCTGTACCGAGCGAGACATCGTGCTGATCTTCGACGAAGTCTTCGCCGGCTTCCGTCTCGCCGCCGGAGGGGAGCAAGATATTTTAGCGTCCGCGCCGACATGGTGACCTATGGCCTCGCCGGAGGTCTCCCTGTCGGCGTGGTCTGCGGTCGCAAGAATCTGATGCGACCCTTCCGCGACGATCGGCCAGCCGACATCTGCTTTGCCCGCGGGACCTTCAATTCGCATCCCTACGTCATGACTGCTATGGACGAGTTTTTGAGCAGGCTCACCCGTCCGGACTTCTACTCGATCTACGAAGGTCTTGATCAGACCTGGAACGGACGCGCCAAGCAATTGAACGACCTGCTGAGCGCGCGCGACCTTGCGGTTCGGGTCAGCAACCTGTCGTCGATCTGGATGGTGCAATATACCGAGCCGTCCCGCTACAACTGGATGCTTCAATATTAGCCGAAGGACTCGCCTTGAGCTGGGTCGGAACCGGTCGTTGATCTTTAGCCTGAACTACAGCGACCGCCGACTATGCCGCGGTCGTCGATCGCTTCGTGACAGCGTCCGAAAACATGAAGCGGGATGGTTGGTGTTGAGGTCAAAAAAATTGGTCTCGGAAAATCAAGTTCCGACGTATTATCGGGCGTGAACAGTTCGGTATCGACCCCTCATGTCCAGGCACCGAGCCTTTTGAAGTCTCTCGCGCTGAGTTGCTGCCTGAGCGAGGATGTGGCGATCATCGTGACGCCAGCCGAATGAAACGCCGGAGCACCGCGTAGCTCATCGACAACGGGATGATCGAGCGTCCGGCGATGTATTCCGGGAAGCGGGTTGTATAGGACGTTGTAAAGGACAGCTTCCGACGACGACAATATGCTCGCACTGCCCATCCGATCGGTCCTTCGGTTGCGATGTGAATGGCATCTGGCGACGCCGCATTGATCCTGCGGGCGATCTCGCCGCGGTTGGGCAAGGCTACTCTCAACCCCGGATAGGTTGGAAGGGCTATTGGGCGAAAGCCATCCGGGGTCAGGAATTCGATGTCTGCTCCAAGCGCCGACGCGCTGCGGGCCAACCTCGGCGGAAGGATTTCGTTTGGCTGGTGGTGCCGAGACTGAATGCGCTAGAATTGGACGAATCAGTTGCGCATCCATCGCAAATGATTGTCATCGAATATCTCAACGCGGTCACGACCGGAATGGTCATGCCGGTGTGAGCAAAAAATCGTTCCGCTGAACATCCCGAACTTATCTCTCCCTCGCATTATCTGCGCTCATGCCGATGCGAAGACGAGCCTTCGCTGGCCTGAGACTCAGCCGCTCCATCCATTTTACCGAGAATGAAATCGTTAACGCGTTGCCAGAGGAGATAACCAAGACCGACTTGCCTTGGGAAGCTCCGGTGCCTGAACCGATAGCCGCGCTGTTGCGCCGTTACTTGAGCGAGACCCAACCCGGGCTCATGGCCCGGGGCGGGCACAGTCCATGACTACCTTTGGGTCGGCGACCGCGGAGTACTTTTTTTCGATTTGAACTATTTCGGAAACAGGATCGCGAAAATCACAACACTGATTACCGGCGTTCGTGTGCGGCCGCATTTTTTCCGGGATGCTGCAGCGACGACGCTCGCACGTATTTCGCCAGAAAGTTACTCCGCATCAGGCTTATGCAGCCTGATGCAGTGGCAGAGTTCGTCCCGCATATGGCGAGGAACTGAATGCGCGCCGTGGATCCGAAACAGCATGGGAGCGCGCGCAGATCGTGCGCAAGCTGGACGGGTACTATGACGCTGTTGCGGACGGGCTGCGGACAACCGGCGTTAACGAGCGGGGGGAAGAGAGATCGCAGGCCGGCTGGCGGAACTCGACGCACCCTCACCAGTGCGGCTCCACCCCAACATTGGGCAAGTTTCCCCCAAAAAACTGACCGAATTGTCCGCCGCCTTAAAGGATCCCGATATCCGAGTGCCCGCGATCGATGCGATCCGTAGCCTGATTGAACAGGTCATCGTCTCGGACGGGGCGGCTGGGGTCACTCTGGCCTTAAAAGGCGCGATCACGGCAATGATCGACCTCCCCCAACCTTTGGTTGGGGAAGTCGATCTTAAGTTCGATAGAAGTGCGATCGTTGCCCTTAAGAAAGCATAGACGCGAAGGTCGCTAAGAGATACTCTGTAAAAAAGCCGCCTGTGACTCGTCGGGAAGCGTTGCTTGACTCTTACCAAGCGCGGTTGGAAGCGGAAATTGAGGTTCGTGCAAGAGCGATCTCTTTGTTGGGAGATGACGTGAAAAATCCGGTTATCGCGGCTGATGTGACGCTCCAGCCCTCTGGCAACTCCAGGGTGTTGTGGATTTCGTCCGTGGCGTTTGCGCTCGGTTTCGCGGTTTGGGGAATGTTTGCCGCGCTCGCCCCTTTTCTAATCAAATGGTACGAATTCAGCGCGACCCAAGTGCTTGTCCTTACAGCGATGGAGCCTTTTTTCGCGGCGGCGGTCAGCATCCCACTCGGCATATTGACGGACAAGTACGGCGGCCGGAGCGTTTTCACGCTTCTGCTTCTGACTGTCACCCTGCCTTTGTTTTTCGGGTACTTTGCCCAGGGGTATTACGCCTTTCTGGTACTGGGGACCCTGCTCGGACTGGGAGGCGCAAGCTTCGTTGTCGGCAACGCTCATGTATCGTCTTGGTATCCCAAATCGAAGCAGGGTACAGCCCTCGGTATCTTTGGTATGGGCAATGTAGGAATCACCGTCGGCATGGTGACCGTCACTTTCCTGATTACCCGTGTTTTGACCGGCCCGGATAGCTGGCGCCTGATATTCCCGATCTTCGCAACTGCTACACTTTTGATGGCTTTGGTCTATTGGTTCTTTACGTCCGATCCGCCGAACAGGAAGCTCAAGAACACGTCGCTGCGGGAAATCTTCGCCGTGTACCGTTCAGGCGCGGTGGTATGGCTGGTGACGTATCTTTACTGGGTCGCGTTTGGCACCCTCACCTTCTTCGCGTCCGCGATGTCGATCTATCTGCTTGACGAATGGCATGTGGATGCCATCCAGGCGTCAATGGTGTATACTCCGCCATTGGTGGTCTGTGTCGCGGCCACCCGGCCGCTGGGCGGCTGGCTGGCCGACCGTTCGGATACGTTTAGAGTTTTGAGCTTGCTGTTCGGCCCTATGGTCGTTCTGGCCCTGCTCTTGACCATGCAGATCTCACTGCCCATCCAGCTGTTTGCCATGTATGGGCTTGCGCTGCTGTCAGGTGCCGCCGCGGCGGCGGTCATCAAGCTGATCCCGATGTACTTTGTGCATGTCGGCGCGGTCAGCGGGCTGGCCAAGGCCGCCGGCGCGGCCTGTGGATTCGCCATGACGATGGTCCTGGCGGTCAGCAAAGAGCTTCTGGGCGAATACACCCTCGGATTTGCGGTCTGGGCGCTCATGAACGGCGCCGCATTCTACATCGTGTTTTCGCGGGTTGGCTTCAGGGATATAAAACCGCTCATTGAACAACCGGGTGGGACTCCGGAGATTTTAACGGCAAGCGGTGCATGACCAATCGACGCTCGCCGCGAATGACGCCGACGGAAGGCATTCCGAGGCTCCCGCTCTGCTATTCTTCATAATGGCCCCTTGCCCTCGCTGACGGATGTATTTGATGTCCTCCACCGCTGAGCTTCCAAAACTCATGAACTCTTGGTGGCGCGCTGCGCCAGTTCTGACGCCGTTGGTTAGGCTATGCGTGCTAATTGCCGCAATCATCGTCCAGGTAACGTCGGCGTCCGCTCAGGAGGTGGCGCAACCGTCGATGCAGGAACAGACGCTGAAGCCGAAGGACGTGTTTAAGGATTGTGCGAACTGCCCGGAGATGGTGGTGGTACCGGCCGGAAGCTTTAAGATGGGGTCTCCGACAAGCGAGCCGGAACGTTCTGCCGAGGAAGGACCGCAACATCTGGTCACGATTACTCGACCGTTTGCGGTTGGCCGGTTTGAGGTGACCTTCGACGAATGGGATGCCTGCGTCGCCGAAGGTGGCTGCAACGGCTACAAACCTTCCGATGAAGGCTGGGGCCGCGGCCGCCGCCCGGTTGTCAACGTTTCCTGGGACGATGCCCAGTCTTACGTCACATGGTTATCTAAGAAGACCCACAAGTCGTATCGGCTGCTCTCGGGGTCAGAATACGAGTATGCGATGCGCGCTGGGACACAGACGGTCTATCCCTGGGGCGACACCGTCGGCACGAACAACGCCAACTGCCACTCCTGTGGCAGTCAGTGGGACGCCAAGCAAACCGCGCCGGTCGTGTCGTTTGCGCCCAACGGGTTCGGTCTCTACGACATGGTAGGCAATGTCCGGGAGTGGACGGAGGATTGCTACCACGATACATACAAGGGCTCTCCGACGGATGGCTCTGCTTGGATCGAGGGCGGCGATTGTTATCATCGTGTCGTGCGCGGCGGGTCCTTTCTTCTCGCTCCTGCCTTCCTTCGCTCGGCGAGCCGTTATTGGTTTGCCTCCGACTATCGGCTCAGGTATCTCGGTTTTCGGGTCACTCGGACGCTTGCACCTTAGGTTTCGCTTCATCGCTGCGGCTGTCAGTTACCGGTTACGAGTTCAAGACTTTAACTTGCCGGAGCCAACGCGCCCGGCGGCCTGTCCTGCTATGTCCTCGACCTTTTCGACTGCAGCGTGACGGCACGGTCCGCCCTTCTGAAGCGGGCGCGGACATTTGGGAACTGCATAGCATAGGAAGCCTTCACCTGACCGCGCCGGAAGCATTCGGCTCGGCCCGCTCTGAAATCAACCGCGCCGAACTGGGAACCTTTCGAAACCGGCAGCGATTTCCTTGTTGTGAGCCATGAAGTATGCGTCGGCAGTGAATAACGGATCGATGCCGGCGCTATTTTGAAAAACAATTCCCCTCCCAGGCAGGACGATGAACTGCAAGTGTTCGATCCGTACGAAAACGGTTTGTTTATTGCCGCCGTTCAGTTCTTCCGTGCCTTGGAAGGTACAAAAGTACGGAGTTGATGGGCCGCTCACTGACGAGCAAGTAAGCTCTATAATGTCCGAGTTCGTTCTTGAATTCGACGATCTCAGAAAACTCTCAGGATACCTAGGAATAGCGCTTCATCCGTCACAGAATATGGTCTCGATTAGTCGATCAAACGCGGTGGCGCGAGCTGCTAAAGAGATCCAGCGCGCGCGAAATGAGATCGAGACCGCGATCAGGGTCGTTAACAGCGCCATCTTAATGCCGAAGCGGCCGCACCCATGTGAGCGCGGCCGGTAAGCCTGTATCCAGCCCCGTTCCTCTACGCCTTCGAGACCGAGAACGCGATGCCGCGGCTCTCAAGGGTTGAACCAGATGCGCGATCCCGTGCGAGCTCAGATCGACCGAGGAAAGATCGAGGACTATCGGGCGTCCGACGAAGAAGCCGGATGAACGAGCAAGCGCCGTACGGAGCGGCGGACGTGGTTGTGTGGTCGAGCAGAAACTCGAGCCGAAGCAATTGGATGACCAACCGCCACCGGAATCTAATCGTGGGTGTCCCGGTTCTTTCACTTCGCAGAGCTCTTGTAGTCGGATTCGGGGGGCGCTGACGACGCCCAGCGATTGCAGCAGGCCATGGTGCTACCTCTCAAAGCGAGCCTTGGCCTGCTCAGCGTCGCGCGCAGCGAAATCGAGAAAGGTTCGAAACGCCCCGACGAGGTGCTTCTGATCGCACCGGACGATAAGCGACGTTTGCACGACCGCCGGCGCGAACACATCCTGCGAGCACTTTTCCATGGAGGATGCTGGCCGCAATCTCACCTTCCTCACTTCGGAGCGACGGGGCCCGCTTATTGCGTTTGTTCGCCTGCGTAACCGAGCCGCCAAGCACCCTCAAGGGCGAGACCATCGTCGTTGAGCTACGCAAGTTCCGAGGGAAGAGCTCGACCTCATGCGAGAACTAAAGCGAAGTGTATTGAATGCTTCTCGCAGAAGCGATCGAGACACTGAGACCTAGATCCCGCTCAGTGTCATGGACTGACCATGACACGTGGCCCGCTTCGTTCCCGGTCTGACGGTGCTTCTAGCAAGCGCCTGGATGACGCGCTCAAGCGTCTGATCCGCCTGCTGGCGCAGCAAGCGGTCGGAGAGACGTGTACGGGCGCACCTCGCATCCCGGAAAATCATCCGAAATTATCCATGCGGGTGTTCCTCCAAGCCAGATCGATAACGTCCTCGTGCTAATCGACCCCGCTATGGCGGAGCGGGCTCCGGCATATGCTGGCGCGTCACAATGACGAAACCAGTCGCGGGATTGCAGAGACCGCCGGCCTCCTTCGTAATATCAGCAAGTTTCTAGACGCGCCGGAAGAAGCGCAGAAGCGGATTGCTGACTTGGCCAGAAGAGTCGGCGCCAGAAAGCAAGTTGGCATGACGCGCAAAAACCGTGAGCGTCTGCGTGTGCTTCAAAATGACGAAAAGCTACAAAAGCTTCTGTTGTTGCCGGACCGGATCTTTGGCCAAGCGAGCGGCAAGTCCAAGGCTCACACAGTGCCCTCGCACGCGAAGATGCGCTAGCCATCGCGATCCTCCTCGTCTGTCCGGTCCGGGTGAAGAATCTCGCGAAATCCATCTCGAACGGAATCTGCATCGCCCGGGAGATGGATGCGTCTTTCTAGTTCTTCGAAGACAATGAAGTGAAGAATCAGCGCCCTGTCGAATTCGAACTGCCGCGAGATGTGAGGCGCATGATCGACCGGCATCTCTCTTCGCGCGTGCCGGAGCTTTGCCCGCCGAGTACACCGTGGCTCTTTCCGCGTCGGGACGGCCGAGGGCGTACAGATCGTAACCTTGTCCGAAGGCGAAATCAGCGAACTCCACGTCGGGCTGAAGGGCACGATGAATCAGCTTTTCCTCAAGGATCTCGCGGCGAAAACCCGGCGCGGGCTGCGCGGTCGCGTTGAGGCTGGATTTCTGGCGGCGGCAACAGCTATGGATACGACGTGATTCGCCGACAGGGCCAGACGGTGAACCGATAACCGGCGAGCGCTCGATCTGCGAGGAAGAAGCCAAGGTAGTCCGGCGCGTTTTCCGCGAGTTCTCCGATGGCCGCTCCCCCGGGCCATCGCACACCGGCTGAACGCGGATGGCATTTCGGGCCCACGCGGCTTGCTTTGGCGCGACACCGCCATTCGCGGACATCGCATCCGCGGCACCGGATTGCTCAACAATGAACTCTATATTGGTCGCCTTGTTTGGAATCGGTTGCGCTACGTGAAGGATCCGCTGACCGGACGCCGAGTGTCCGCATGAACCCGCGTGAGAGCTGGATCGTGACGGAAGTGCCGGCCCTGCGAATTATCGACGATGCGCTCTGGGCTAGCGTCAAACAGCGGCAGGAAGAGATAGAAGCCCAGCCTGCCGTCGTCGCATCAAGGCGACCCGCTTCTGGGAGCGGCGGCGCCCTACCCACCTTCTCACAGGGCTGTTAGTTTGTGGCACATTGCCACGGCAGGCTCACTTCCGTCGGCAAAGATTACGTCGCCTGTTCGGCCGCCCGCAAGCTCAGAACCTGCAGCCAAACGAAATCCTTCCGCCGAGGTGCGGTTGAGTTCAGCAGTCCTCGACTTGATCCGCAACAGGCTAATGCAGCCTGATGCAGTGGCAGAGTTCGTCGCTGCTTACGGCGAAGAGCTAAATGCGCGCCGTGGCTCCGAAACTGCCGACCGCTCGCGACAGCAAAGAGAGCGGGGCGCAGATCGCGCGCAAGCTGGACGGGCTCTATGACGCCGTTGCGGACGGTCTACGGACACCCGGCCTAAAGGAGCGGTTGGAAGAGATGGAGCGGCGGCTGGCGCAACTCGACGCCGCCTTGGCTACGCCGGCGCCCTCGCCGGTTCGGCTCCACCCCAACATCGGGCAGGTTTACCGTAAGAAGGTGACGGAATTGTCCGCTGCCTTGGACAATCCAATATTCGAGCGCCCGCATTCGAGGCGATTCGTAGCCTGATTGAACAAGTTACAATCTCCGACGGGGCGGCTGGGGTGACTTTGGACCTCGACGGAGCGATCACGGCAATGATCGACCTCGCCCAGCCGTTAGCTAGGGAGGCCGATCATTGTTCGGTAAAAGTGGTTGCGGGGATAGGATTTGAACCTATGACCTTCAGGTTATGAGCCTGACGAGCTACCGGGCTGCTCCACCCCGCGTTAAACTTTTGCTCGCCTTCGAAATCATGCCGGGCAGCGATCCGTCGACACCTAGGCGCCGATCAATTCTCGTCCGGTAGATGACTGAGAAGGCAACTCGGGCGAACGCCCTAGTGCGAAACCACGTGTACCAATGCACACTCGCTTTGGAAAGGGCTGCGCCTCACATTTCCTGACTTTTATAGGTCCGGACGACAATTCATTCCAAATTCGATTGGCTTCCTCGATGATATGAATGAATTCTGTTCACGCGCAGCGAAGCCTCTTTTGAAAAACAAGATCATACCCTCTCGCCATACCCCCTCGGCGCGCCATGTTACGCTATGCGCCGGCCGATCCGTAAATTTCAAATCGAAGCACTACTGGTGTCCGAATCCGAAATCAACATCGGCGAATGCAAGCCGCGCGGCCAATCCATATGACCCTCAGCGAGAGTTGAGCGCTGGAATCAGATCGCTGGCGAGTTTCCTGACGAGACCGATAAACGCTGCCGTCCAAGCCAGCAAAGCCACATAGACGCATACATCCGCGATAGGCCGTAAGAACTCCAGCCGCATGGCACTGGACATCTCGTAAGTGCACACCGTGTACATCCCCAACGGAAAGACCGCACTCCAATACGCCGGGTCGTACCTGAGAGGGAAACGCCGATAAACATGCCGCCAGACAAACAAGACGATGAGAAGCGGTATCCACCACGTTCCGGCAGCCCAGAAGAAGATGGTGAAACCCTTGAGAAAGGGAAGTAGCTCCTCAAGGAACCACGCATCCGCCGCATTCTCAATCAGCACCGAACCAGCAAGCGTTGAGATAGCCATCGCTCCCATGTTGATCCAGTACGAGGGCACGAAATCGGCAGGCGAGAACTTAAAAAACATATAGCGATAGAAAATAAGCGAGATGATCGAGATGTACATCATGCCGCCCCACAGCAACATCGAAAGCGCCAGAAAATTGACGTCGAGCCGGAGGGGTTGATGAATATGTCGTGCGAGTAGCGCGCTAAGGAGAGCGATCGCCTGGGTCGAAACGACCGCAAGCAACCAAGCCCCGGTGATTCCCTGATCAATGGTCGGCTTGACTTCCATAATCGTCAGGTTTGCAAAAATTGTGTAAGTCAGGATGATCCAGAGGAGAATACCAAAAATCCAAAGTCCCATGGCAACGTCCAATGCGCCAGCGAGTATGAATTGGTTCGCCATCACCCCCGTGGCAGCCACCGCGGAAAGGAATCCAGGCGCAGAACGATGGTCGGTGAGATCGACAATCAGTGCTCGACGGTAGCGTATAAGTCGCCACGACGTGAGAATCCAGAGCACTACAAATTGCGTTGTATTCAGCCAAAGAAGAGCGACGGCGATCGGATGAAATCCGGCCCGCTCCGAAGCAATGGAGACGATCCCAGTAGCCATCACCAACGCAAAATAGGCTGGTGAAAGGCCGCGGGCGCCGCGCATGCGAAGCCGAAAGCGACGTTTAGGTGAGTCGAACGGCTGCACTAGACTTCACTGACCTTGGGCTTAGACACCGTTGTGACGTCACACCGCCCCCTCTGGGGGCGGTGTGAATGGTTGACAGGCAAACCTCTCAGGATCGCCTAGATAAAGGATTCAATGGGCGGGAACGGCTTCGGCGATCGCAGCGCTGATCGGCTTCACATTCCTGAAGCCAACTCGCGAGAACGAGACATAAAAAGCCGCCATATTCATCAGCGCCCAGACAACAAAGCCGAGCGTGTACCCGCCTATCAGGAAGTTGCTAGCGGCCAGAACAGCGGTCATCGTGAAACCGCAAGCCGCGCCCGCAGCTTTGGCCAATCCGCTGACTGCGCCAACGTGTTCGAAGTAGATCGGGATAAGCTTGATGACCGCCGCCGCTGCGGCGCCCGACAGCAACGCCAACCCGTAGATGGCGACCAACTCAAAGCTCAGTGAAATCTGCAACGCCATCAGCACGGCAAGAACAGACATAGCACCAAACATCCAAGTTAAAAGTGAAAGAACCTCATAGCGGTCAGCCAGCCAGCCCCCGAGCGGTCGGGTAAGTGCCACGCACACCACCAGCAGCGGCGTATAGAATGCCACCGCCGAGGTAGCGTCCACGTGCCAGTGATCGACGAGATAGGTCGGCATAGTCGACGCGAAGAAAACCAGTGTGCCGAAAGCCACCCAATAAAGACCAGGCACCAGCCAGACAACGATGCCCGAGCGATAGACGGCCAAAATCTCCCGCGTCGAAGTATTCTTAAGCTTCCTGTTCGGCGGATCAGACGTGAAAAACATGTAAACCGCCGCCATTAACAATGTAGGAATGGCGAAGATAGGAAATATGATACGCCAGCCATCAGGATCGGTCGGATCTGCAATGCTCGTAATGACGAACGTAACAGCCATCATACCAAAGGTAATCCCGATATTACCCAAAGCAAAAAGTCCCAAGGCCATACCCTGTCTGGACTTGGGATACCACGACGACACGTGAGCGTTACCTACCACGAAGGTCGCACCACCAAGTCCTAGCATCGACCCCAGGAATAGGAAGGAATAGTAGCCCTCCGCAAAGGTTCCGAAAATCAGAACCACTGAAAGGCAAACCAACAAAATCGTAAACACAGTTCGGCCACCGAACTTGTCAGTCCAGATACCTAGCGGAATACTGACAGCAGCGGCGAAAAGCGGCTCCATCGCAGCCAAAACAAGCACTTGAGTGCTTGTGAAATGGTACCACTCAATCAAAAATGGGGCGAGCGCAGAAAACATCCCCCAAATAGCGAACCCAAGCGAAAACGCTAAGGTTGAGATCCACAACACCTTCGCGTTGCCTTGCGGCTCGCTCGGCGCATCTACCTTGCCAACTGAATGTTCCACCGGTAGCTCCTACCTAAGAAATAATCTATCTAGCTGATTGCGTTGCTTCTAAAAAAACAGGTTATTACCTGGATGCTGACCTTAGGCTACCGGCTCGCCGCGCTGCTAGGCCATCGGGATCCGCTCCGCACGATCTCCTCAACCGACACGTCAACTCATAATTCTCGCCGGCGAGCGAAACTCGCCGGCGAGAATATCTTTATCTCTTTTACCAGAACGTAACTATTACGCCAAGCGACTAGTGAGCAGATCTCACAGTGTTTCTGATCTGAATCTGGTACGGCCGCCACAAGTACCAGAAGGGGAACATGATCAAATGCACGAGCCGGGAGAACGGAAACAGGGAGATCACCAAGAACCCGGTAAGCATGTGCGCTTTGACAGGAAGCGGCAGAGCTGACACATAGTGAGTTTGCGGATTCAGAGATACCAGCGAAATCAACCACGGCACTGCAGTATCGATGTACCAGTCAGCTCCCCAGCGGTAAGCCAGAGAAACCCAGAAACCAAGTGCGACCTGCACGAGCAGCGCGACCAGCAATACGCCGTCCATCGGGCTGGTCACGGCAAGAATTCGCTCCGTTGTAAATCGGCGCACTATCAAAACGCATAGGCCTATCAGCGCAGCGAAACCGAACGCAAAGCCAATCAGCTCGACAGTGTATAGCGCTGTCGGCGTAGATGTCAGGCTTGACCACATACCAGGAACAAGAAACCCGATCATATGGGCTAGCAGGACAACTACAATACCGTAATGCCAAGGTACAGAGCCCCAAAACAAACGGCGGTTCTCCAGAAGTTGGGACGACAACGTTGAATACGAAAACCGATTTGTGCGGTAGCGATGAACACCACCGATAACCGCCACCACGATCGCCAAGTATGGCAGAACCGCGAACAGGAATACGTCATACATAGAATTTGCCTCCGTCACTCATGGGATATTCCTCTCACGCTCGCCAATCCAGCAGGTCGTCTGCTGCGACCTCCGCAAGTGGCTTATACACCTTGAAATGCTGCCGGCCGGCCTGGGTCCAGAACACGACATGCGTTTCTACTGGAGGACAGCCGGGATCGGAACAAGGAAGCTCCGACACCATAATCGTCTCGTCCTCGTCAAGATTGAACCGCTCTCGGGTCCAGCTAAGGACACGCTCCTGCTCAGCTGAGCGGTCAGCGCGCTTCTTCGTCATACCCTCACTTAACAAAAGCCGTAATAAGTCGAGCACTTGATGATATGGGTGCGCGCGCTTTTCCGCCTCTTCCACATCATAATCTTCGCTCATGGCCAACAAAAAGCCGCCCTCAAGAACATCACCCTGCCCTTGGCCCTTGAGTTGTTTACGATCGT
Source organism: uncultured archaeon (assembly GCA_963807355.1). Lineage (GTDB taxonomy): Bacteria > Pseudomonadota > Alphaproteobacteria > Rhizobiales > Xanthobacteraceae > Nitrobacter. The sequence continues at coordinate 79,018 of CAWEBX010000019.1, read as the reverse complement.
CTTCCTGACTCTGCCCCTCAAGCAATTTCCGTGCTTCGCGCTGCTGCGCCTTGATTTGCTTTCGTAAGTCACGATCATCTAGCTTTGCACGCTCAATTCCTGTATCGCCATCAATGTCTGCTGCTCCGTGGGTGTGACCTTCAGTTTCTGGCTTCGTCGTCATACGCTCGAGCGATGGCAACAACCCATTATTCAAAAGAGCATCAATGTCATCGCCGTCGTTTTGCGAAGCAAAGCGTAATACGATCGACAGGCGATCCGGCATTTCCGACGAATCAGGCTCAAACCCACTTGTGCGATAACTCTTCTTAAGTTCGATCAAAAAAACACTGCGCTTGTAGTTTTCACCGAAAAGCTGATAGCCAATATAGGGATGGCATATCGAGTTCAGATCGAAAAAGCCGCTGTAAACTTCCTGTAGCTTTCCAACCGGCGTCTTCTCGGCAAAATCTCGGAAGCTTGCCAACAGAGCCGCAGCTTGCGGCTGCACAGATTTTACCAACGCTACGCATTCCGCAGCCTTATGCTCTAAACCTGCATCAGGATAATCGAGTATATCAGCGAACAGCCCCAAGACCTTGGAACGGTTCGTATATAAAACCTCTGCACGATGCGAAAAGCGACTCATGATCTTGATGTCAAGCCTACGGTACTACATACCCTATGTAAGATAGTCTTCCTATTTCAGACCACCTTAAAATCGCGCGAGACGGATCCGAATGCATAACCCGAATGACCGTCTCGCGCATTGACGTGTGGGAAGAGAGCCTATGGTCCTCTTGCCGGATCGGTGTGGAAGCCGACGCCGACCGCGCCCTTGCGGATCGGATAGTTGTGAGAGACCGGGTCGAGCTGCGGGAACAGAGCATCAACCGCCGTCTCACGCTCCATCGGCGGAACCACAAAGCGTTCCTCGAAGGTCGGCATCGAGGTGAGCCGCCAGATCGCTTCGACCTCCGCCGCGGTGGTCTTGCCTTCGGTCAGCGCCCGCTGCACCTCCTCGTCCGGAATGTCCTTGACCTTCCTCGAACGCATGTAGACGCGCACCGCCACCAGCTTCTTGTAGACGTCGCGGATAATGTCCTCGTTGCCGCCGGACAACAAGCTCGCCATATAGCGGAGCGGAATACGCGAGCGCTCAAGTGAACTCATCAACGGTCCCAACCGTGATTCATTGGCAATGTTGTCGTACACGCCGTTCTCCACCTTGGCCAGAACCGGCCCCAGCGGCGGCACATAGAACAGCATCGGCAACGTGCGGAACTCCGGATGCAGCGGCAGCGCGATGCCCCACTTCTTGACGAACTGGTAGACCGGAGACTTCTGCGCCGCCTCGATCTTCGAATCCGGAATCCCGTTCGCTCTCGCGGCCGCGATGATCTCCGGATCAAACGGATCCTTGATGATGTTGCGCTGCGCCATCACCAGCTGATCCTGCGGCGACTTAGCCGTCTCTTCGATCGCGTCCGCATCGTAAAGCACGAGGCCGATATACCGGATACGTCCCACGCAGGAGTGGAAGCACGCCGGCGGCTGGCCGCTCTCCAGACGCGGATAGCACAGGATGCACTTCTCGGCCTTGCCCGTCGACCAGTTGAAATAGGTCTTCTTGTAGGGGCAGCCGGACACGCACATACGCCAAGCTCGGCAGCGCTCCTGGCTGACCAGCACAACGCCGTCCTCACCGCGCTTGTAGAGCGCGCCCTGCGGACACGCCGCAACGCAGCCCGGATTGAGGCAGTGATTACAGATGCGCGGCAGATAGAAAAAGACCGTGCTGTTGATCTCGTTGATCTGGCGCATCTCCTCATCGGAGGCGCCGTCGAAGTTCGGATCGTTGTTCGCGTAGACCTGCGAACCGCCGAGGTCGTCGTCCCAGTTCGGTCCCGCCTCGATCGTGTCCATGTACTTGCCGGTCACCATCGAAATCGCCCGCGCAGTCGGCTGCTCGTCAGCCAAAGGTGCGTTGATCAGGTTCTGGTAATCGTAGGTCCAGGGCTCGAAATAATCGTCGAGCGTCGGCAGATAGGGGTTGTAGAAGATGTTGGTCAGCGTGCCCCACTTGCCCTGCAGCCGCAGCCGAAGGCTCTTCTGCCTCTGACCGTCAACCACCCAGCCGCCGCGATACTTGGTCTGGTCTTCCCAACGTGTCGGGTAACCCGTACCCGGCTTGGTCTCCACGTTGTTCCAGTACATGTACTCGGTGCCCTTGCGATCGGTCCAAATGTTCTTGCACGCGATGCTGCAGGTGTGGCAACCGATGCACTTGTCCAAGTGAAAGACCATCGAAACTTGAGCTCGGATGTCCATGTGTATACTCCTTCGTTCCTATGGCTCGTTCTTATAACTTCATTCTTCGATTGTCGTTGCGCACTTAGCTGTTGCCGTTCTCATCGACAGTGTTGGGCGCAGGCGGCATTGACAATTCATCGCCTCGCTTGCGACGCGAATCGACCGTCGCTTGCGCGGCAGCCAACGCAAGTCCATCACCTAAGCTCGCTATTGTCGGATCGATATGCTGGCCCGCCGGAGTTGGAGTGTCGCGCACTGCTACGATGCTCCCCTCAAACTCGAGCGTCATGCCGGCAAGCGGGTGATTCGTATCAACTACTACATACCCGTTATCCTCATCGACCTCGGTAACGATCACGTTTTCAACTCGACGTTCGTCGTCGCTGTGCGCTAGAAAACACATTCCTGGCTCAATTTGATCTACACCGCCAAACGTTTCAGCCGGCACTCTCTGCTGCAACGCCTTGTCTCGTTCTCCGTATGCCTCTTCAGGCGGCAGGATCACTTCAAACCGCTCGCCCGCCGCCCTACCCTCGAGCGCACGCTCAAGGGCAGGTAGCAGACGTCCACTCCCGTGCTGATACTCCAACGGCTCATCGCCCCACACAGCCGACCGGATGTGACGAATCTGACCGTTAGTCCGCAGAGTATAATTAATGGTCACGTATTTCCCGACGCTAACCCGCTCAGGCGCACCGAAATGCGCCGGAGCCGATTCATGATCATGCTCATGGTCGTGATCATGCGTCGCGATATCGCCTACCATTCCAACTTCTCCATCTTACGCACGACGACATGGGTGTCGCGTGTGAAGATACCAGTCGGACCCCAGTAGTTAAAGCCGTATGTAAACTGAGCATATCCACCGGCCAAGAACAATGGGTTGATACGAGTACGCGTCAGACTGTTGTGTCCACCGCCCCGCCACTTGCGTTCCTGCGACTTAGGAATGTACACCGTACGCTCAACTGCGTGGTAATACATGCAAGTACCCGGTTGAATTCGGCGGCTCACGTTGGCGCGCGTTACGACCACACCGTTGTCGTTGTAGACCTCGACCCAGTCGTTATCCTCAATACCGACCTTCTCTGCATCTCTGTCATTGATCCACACCGGATCCATGCCGCGAGATAGCATCAGCATGCGGTGATTGTCTTTGTAAGTCGAGTGAATATTCCACTTACCATGCGGTGTGATGTAGTTCAGAACCAATGAACGATCATCAACCCGACTCTTAACAATATCACCGGTCTTGCGCGGATTAAGCCGCGGTTTGTAAGTCGGGATATGCTCACCGAAGTCAAGGTACCACTGATGATCGAGATACAAAGATTGCCGACCGGTCAGCGTGCGCCAAGGCACCAAACGCTCGACGTTCATACACCAGGCGGAATACGCTCGACCGTCGTTCGTCATACCCGTCCAGCAGGGACTCGTAAGAATTCGTCTCGGCTGGCGCGTCAGATCGTAGAAGGTCGAAGAGACACCCCTAGTGGGTTCCGCAATATCGACAAGCGGTAGACCAACATGATGCTCCTCGTTATGGAAGCCCTGATAGCATACCTCGCCGTTTGCCTCTGGCGCACACATCAACAAGGTGTTGCATGCGTCAAGCACATCTTCCAGACTTGGATACCGCTTGCCACCCCATTCCACACACCGCATATGCCTCGGATCTGGCATCGGCATGATGGGATTATCAAGCATCTGGTCGTACTGCTTCTTGATCGGAATGTTCACACCGACCGCAGAAACGCCATCCTCGCGAGCCTTCGGACCGAACGAAATGAACTTGTTATACAAGTTCGCATAATCTCGCTCGACCACTCTTACGTGCGGGAACGACTTGCCCGGCACCGGCTTGCATTCACCTTCAGCCCAGTCGAGGATCTCCGGCTGAGCCAGCTCATCAGGAGTATCGTGCATGAGCGGCTGAACAACCACGTCCTTAACCGGCTTCGAGAACGCCAGCGGAGCCAACTCACTGACCTTTTTAGCGATCAGCTTGAAGATGTCCCAGTCCGTCTTCGATTCCCACACCGGTGGAACCGCTGCCCCGAGTACGTGCAAGAACGAGTGCAAGTCCGTCGTATTAAGGTCGTTCTTCTCATACCAGAAGGCAGTCGGGAGCACGATGTCAGAATAAAGTGACGTCGTGTTCATACGGAAGTTAAGATCGATAACCAGATCGTACTTTCCGCGTGGCGCCACGTCACGGTACTTCACCGTATGCGTTTTGCCCTTAGCACGGTCCTCGGCAATCGAGTTGTCGTGAGCTCCGAGATAATGCCGCAAGAAGAACTCGTGACCTTTAGCGCTCGACTGGATCGCGTTACCGCGCCAGATGAACCACATCCGCGGCCAATTCTCGTCAGCATCCGGATCATCGATCGCGAAGTTCACCTTCTTACTGGCGACCTGATCGACGACGTGGGTGACGATATCCTCAGTGCTCTTCGCACCCGCACGCTCGGCTTCAGCGGCCAATTCGATTGGGTTACGGTTGAAGTGCGGCGTGAATGGCATCCAGCCAGAACGCACCGACTTCGCCTCCAGGTCTATCGCATGACCCTTAGCCCATCGCGGATTCGGCGCAGTCAAGCCGTACTCCGTAAACTCCTGCTCGTAGCGCCACTGACAGCTATGAGCATAGTGCCAAGTCGACGACTGCACGACCCGCGGCGGCTTGGTCCAGTCGAGCGCCATCGCAATCGTGTTCCAGGGCGCGACCGGAGCAAGTTTTTCTTGACCTACGTAGTGGTTGATACCACCGCCGTTGACGCCGCAGCAACCGCACAGGATCAAGGCGACTGTCGCAGATCGGTAACAAAGGTTATTGTAGTACCAGTGGTTGGCGCTGGCACCCACGATAACCATGGACTTGCCGTTCGTGAGTTCTGCGTTGGTCGCAAACTCCCGCGCGAACCTTATCGCCGTCTCACGGCCGATGCCGGTGTGACGCTCCTGCCAAGCTGGAGTATAAGGCGCATCCTCATCGTCGTAGCTGGTTGCAAACGAGCCTTCCAGACCGCGGCTATGGCCGAACTGAGACATCATGATGTCAAAGCCGGTCGCAACGAGTACCTCGCCCTTATCCGTAGCGATGCGCTTCACCGGAACGCCGCGCGAAACAACGCTGCCATTCACGAAGTCGTCAAACCCTACCTGCACCACACCATCGGATTGATCGATAAAGCTCAACACCGGATCGATCGGACTGTTATCCAACGTGTCTTCAGCAGACAGATTCCACTTGCCATGCGTAGAACCCCAACGGTCACCGACCTGACCCTTGAACGCACGGGGCTCACCGGTGCCGGCATCAAGCACCAGCATCTTCCAGTCGCCGTTCTCGACGTCCTGGTAGCGCGCAACACGCTTAGCGCGCAACAACCGGCCCGTCTTGTAAGTGTTCCCATTGGGCTCCAACTCGACAAGGAAAGGAAGGTCAGTGTAGCGCTTCACGTAGTCGATGAAGTACGGAACCTGACGATCGATATAGTACTCCTTGAGGATAACGTGATTGGCCGCCATCCACAGAGCCGTATCTTGGCCCGCCTGAAGCGGAATCCACTCGTCGCAATACTTAGCGATCTGACTGAAGTCCGGCGAGAGAACCACAAATTTGGTACCCTCGGTCCGCGCTTCTGCAATGAAGTGCACGTCGGGGGTACGCGTCATGTTCATGTTCGCAGCCATCGAAACAATGAACTTACTGTTGTACCAGTCCGCGCTTTCGCACACGTCAGTTTGGTCGCCCCAAATCTCCGGGAACGACGTCGGCAAATCGGCATACCAGTCGTAAAAGCTCATGTTTACGCCGCCGAAAAGCTGAAGGAAGCGTGAACCCGCAGCATACGACAGCATCGACATGGCCGGAATGGGCGAGAAGCCCATTACCCTATCCGGACCCCACTTACGGGCCGTATATAGGGCAGCCGCAGCAATCAGCTCGACCAGCTCCACCCACTTGGCACGGCGGAAACCACCCTTGCCGCGCGCCTTTTGAATACGAAGCCGCTTTTGTTCGTCTCCAACCAGGGAGGCCCAGGCCTGCACCGGATCAGGATGTGACGCCTTGGCTTCTTTCCAAAGGTCGTAAAGAGGACCGCGGATATATGGGTACTTCACCCGGATCGGGCTGTAGACATACCAGGACGCAGAGATACCACGCTGGCATCCACGCGGCTCGTAGGGCGGCAGACTGCGCTCGAGAAGCGGATAGTCAGTCTGCTGCATTTCCCAGGTGATGATTCCGTCTTTGACGTAGATCGCCCAAGAGCAGCCACCGGTACAGTTAACGCCATGCGTACTGCGGAAGACGTTATCATGAGACCAGCGGTTGCGGTAAAACTCTTCCCACTTGCGCTCCCGGGGATTAACGAGGTCAAGTATCCAGCTCATCAGTGTCTCCTCGGTGCGTTCGTCCGGCCGCGAGGCCTATTACTATTACCGTCAGTTCCCTTAAACCTTCCGATCCAACCGTCGGCATACATACCCGTAAACCAACCGCCGTGGTAGGGACCCGTGCTTCGTCCGGTCGTAGGCGTAGCCATCATCGGCCGCCGTACACCAAACTTCAGGCGATTCCGCCATCTGAAACCAGCGATCAACAACAGAATCATAGCACCCAAGCCGGTCAACCCTGCCAGCTGCCAGATTGCCGAAGCCGAACGTACGGCCAACCCTTCCTGAGCAAGGAAGGCAGCAACATCTGCCCGCTCCTGCGGAGTCGGCGGCTGCTTCGTCCAGACTGCTTTCATGGTAGGTGTAGGCAGGCCAGCCAGCCAGGAAGACAGTCCGCTAGCTCCACCAAGCCGCTTTGCCACAGTGGTCAAATCAGGAGCAAGCGCTCCACCGCCGAAAGCTCCGAGGCCGCCGGTGCTGTGACACGCCATACAAGGAGGACCGCCATTAGCGAAGCGATCATTACCGGTGAATAGATCCTTGCCCTTTTCGGCATCACCCTTGAGGGCGGGCGCCGCAGCAGCTGAGGATCCTCCACCTCCACCTGTCTCCAGGAAAGCAATGATGTTGTCGACCTCAGCAGTGGACAACCCGAGATTGGGCATCTCCATGCCGTTATATTTACCGAGCAGCTCGACCGCGACCGGATCTTTCTTAGCGATCATCGCGTCCGGCTTAGAGATCCACTCATGCAGCCATTCGGAAGGACGCTTTTTCGTGACGTCTTTCAGGTCGGGACCGACAAGATCCCCCCCGCCTATGCTGTGACATGCACTGCACGTCTTATCGTCGAATAATTTCTTACCGGCCGCTGCATCGGCTGCGTTAGCCACTGTCGGCAACGCTGCCCATATGGCTGTCGTAGCTAGCGCAACAACGGGCATAAATCGCCACGACGCTAGGGGCTTTTTGCTCATGATCCCTCGTCCTCAGATCCATATGATCGGGCGGGCATTAAGTTTTGTTAGATAACAGACGTTTCCCGCTCGTGACCCGTCGTTCTCAGACCCACATGATCGGCGACGGTAGGTTTATGCTAGACTAGAATCGTTAGAAAGCGCAAGGGCGTTGATCCTCAAAATGAGCATTTTTTTCGTCCTACGGAAGCAGTGTTGGAGAACGCGACCAACTATCTTTTGTTTCCGATTCAATGACGCAGTGCACTCTGTGCGCACCCTCAGATTACGCTTCCTTCTCAGCTAGCAAGCCCATCTACAATGAACAGATATAATGAACAAACCTCCTACGACGCGACCCGCCAGACCCAATGTTCGGCAAGCAGGCTGGCGGTCATCGGCGATCTCGTAAGAAGCTGTTTGCTCCATCGCTGAACCGCTTGCACGCCGGTTCGTTTTGTCGCGGTCCGCCGGGACGGAGGCCGAAGCATCAACCAGCTTCCCGGAACCTGGATCGTCATGACGACACCAAGACCATTAAAGGCAACCCAGGTACCAAGGTCGCCGAAGTCCGACCTCACTGCGGCGGCTGTCCAGCAATCCGTATTCAGTCCGAATTACATTGAAGCCCGGCACGGAATCCTCGATCATGCGTCGGAATGTCCCTCCCCACCGCCTAGGAGATTATCATGGCTAAGTCGCGCTTGCCCGCGTTCCTGCAGGACCATCCGGGTCTTGGCAGTCTTGGCAACGTGGAAGTACCGCGACTGAAGCTGCTTCAGGCTTCATCGCCCGAACTTGCCCAAGCCGAGAACGCAAAAGAAGGTGAGTTCTGGCACAGCCTGCTGGGTCGCAGTATCGGATCGTCCATTCGCATCTGCCCGGTTTTTATCAACTGGTGCTTCATCTTGTGGCGCCCGCGGGAAGCCGGCGGCGGAATCCTTGCTCGTGCAGACGATAGCAAACATTGGATTCCCGCCGATGCCGAATTTTCGGTCAAGCTCAAGAGCGGCGACGAAGTCACGTGGAGGACTGGCCGCACGGTGACGGCATCGGGTTTGAATAAACGAGGCAGCTATAATCCGAACGATCCCAATTCCCCCCCTGCCGCCACGCGCTTGTATTCGGTCGTATGTTCATTTCCGGATCAGCAAAACTGGCCGCCTGCGGTGGTGATTTTGCAGCGGGCGTCGGCCAAGGCGGCAACCAAGCTGATCGATCAATTGAAGGTCCTTCGCGCGCCGTCTTTTGGAGTCATTTTGGAGATGGCCTCCGTTAAAGATGAGTTTCCATCCGGAGAGTTCTATAACTACGCGTTCGAGCTTTATGGGCCGGTGGAAGACAAACCGTTCTACGAGGAAAACTCCAGGCAGTACCGTTTTTTCATCGAGCACGGACTCAAGGTGAAAGACCTGGAGGGCGCGCAAGATGACTAGCTTGACGAGATCGTACCAACTTTGATGCGCTCGTGAAGGGATCGTTCCAGATCGAGCCCGCTTTACCGGTGTCTTCCGACAGGCATGAATGCGCCGATCGCGCGTATGATTTGGCGCAAACGTGGGTTCCATAGAAACACAAGTGCACGTGGATCAGGCAAGCCGGCGCTCAGCCTTCGGGCGGTTACGGGACATCGCTTTTGCACCTGGAGAACGGATGCTCTCCGGTTTCTCTGGTTTGGACAGGTCGCGATGGCCGATCCTGTGGGTTGTCTGCTTCTTCCTAGTCCAGGCTGTGCCTGCCACGGTTATCCGCGCTGCCAACCTTGAGGAAGGACGCATTATCGCCATCGCGCGCGGGGCCTTGGAAGCAGGTCATGGGCTGACCCCCTTCGTCTATGGCGAACGGTTCGCGGAGCGACCGGTTTTATTATCCTGGATAGCTGCACTCTTTGGCGAAACAACCGGCGGCGTCACGCTATGGTCGCTGCGTATCCCCCACCTTTGCTTCTTCCTCGCCGGGGCGTTGCTGATCTACAGTTTGCTCAGATCTGTTGCTGGCAAGAGTGCCGCGATTTTCGGCGCACTTTGCTGGATCAGCATGCCCGTTGTCGCGCCAAAATTCATCAATGCCGAACCTGACATCCTTCTCTCGGTCTTGCTGTTCGGCGCGTTTCACGTGTGGTGGCAGGGAACTCGCGATGAGGGACTAACCCCCGGACGATGGCTCTGTATCAGTATGTTGATCGCACTTGCCGGCCTGACGAAGGGGCCGCAGGAAGTTGCTTATTTCACTCTTGGCGTTGGCGCTTACATCCTTTTGAAACTTCGCGATCAGATTCCAGCATTTGTCGCGGCGAACATTGGTGCCGGATTAATCATTGGGGCCTGGTATGGCCTCGTTTATAAGCCGGGTGATGTCGGTACCTGGGAAGCCCATTCGCGTCTGACGCAGACGACTACCGGCCTGACGACGATTCTCGGACATGTGGATTTCGCCAAGAGCCTGGCTGTTGAGTTCCTGCCGGGCTCCATCCTGATAGGCCCCGCAATCATGATCGCCGTCCGCAGATGGCGAGATAATACTCAGCATGACCTGCTGCTTGCCGCGGTCCTTTACTCTGTCGCTTGCACCCTCGTTCTCCTGGTCTGGCCGGGCAAAGTGGCTGCACGTTATGCGATGCCAGGAACCATGACGTTAGCAGTGATTTGTGGGCTGATGTTTGAGAACTGGCGCCACAGCCATCCCAGGGTCATCGTGTCTGCACTGGTCGTGACCTGTATGATTTTTGGCGGGCTGCTGGTTAGAGGCTGGATGGTGATGCCCATCGCTCCGCACCTCTTTCAGGAGAGCCGTCTGGCGGGCCAGGCGATCGCTGCCGCCCTTCAGGAGCGACCTCTCTACATAGCAAGCGGAGATTCGACCGATCACAACATGCTGGTTTACGTGAGAGAACCAATAAGCGCAGTCGCGTTAGACGATCTGGCTAAACTGACCACCTCGGCCATCGCAGTTTTACGTCCCCAGCATCAGCGCGCCGTGCTTCAGATGAGGCCCGAGTTGCAGTTTGTCGAAAAGGGTAATGTCGTCTCCGGTAAAACTCGCTACAACATCGTCGAGATCATCCCTCCAGGATGAACCATGCAGATTTCACGAGCGGTTGCGATCATGTCAGTCTCTGGTCCGACACACTGTCCGCGGCAGCAGTCACGTCTGCCCAAATTCGGACCTTCGTCGGCTACGATCCGTTGTCAGACGGACGGCGGTTCGTAGGCGCAACCTGCTTTCGACCTCCAGCGCAGATAAACGACGACATGATGATAATTCATCAGTATTTTCAAAGTCTTGTATAGCTACTGCGGTCATCCCAGCGATCCCCCCTGCGATTTCAATTGACCTCGTGGCCCTACTCAGTACTCTCGAAAGACTTGAGTATGCACCGTCTGATTTTGTCACGGACCGCGGCAGCCTCTCCCTGTCCGAAGACCAATTGATATGCTCGGTAAGCTGACGATTGACGCCCTGCCGTTTTATAGCGGCGTCGCCATGGCAGGAGCGCTGACCGTCCTGTGCGGCGCACTGGGCGTGGTCGCAATCATCACGCGGCTCGGTCGATGGCGCTTTCTGTGGTCTGAATGGCTGACGAGCCTCGATCACAAGAAGACCGGCATCATGTACGTGATTCTGGCGCTGATCATGTTGGTGCGCGGCGTCGTTGACGCACTGATGATACGCACCCAGCAAGCATTTGCATTCGAACCGCACGGCTATCTGCCGCCGGACCATTTCAATCAGATCTTCACGTCCCATGCCACCATCATGATGTTCTTCGTGGCGATGCCGTTTGTGCTTGGCCTGTTCAGCATTGTTATTCCGCAACAGATCGGTGCGCGCCGGGTGGCGTTTCCGTTCATGAATTCGGCGGGCCTGTGGCTGACAGTATCCGGCGCGACATTGGTGATGATCTCGCTCGTCGTCGGCAGGTTCTCCACCGCCTATTGGACCGCGTACCCGCCCCAATCGGGAATGCAGTTCAGTCCGGACGTCGGCGTCGATTACTGGATCTGGGCAGTCTTGCTCAGCAGCGTCGGCTCGATACTGGCGGGAATCAGTTTTCTCGTCACGATCGTCAAGCGGCGCGCGCCAGGGATGCGATTGATGATGATGCCGCTGTTTACCTGGACAGCGCTATGCACCAGCATATTGATCATATTTGCCTATCCATCCTTGATCGTTGCCGCCGCGCTGCTTGGCCTCGACCGTCATCTCGGCATGCAATTTTTTGCCGGTAGTGATGGCGTCATGAACTACATCAGCCTGTTCTGGATCTGGGGGCATCCACACGTCTACATTCTGATTTTGCCGGCTTGTGGCATCTATTCGGAAGTCGTAGCAACATTCTCGGGAAGGCGATTGTTCGGCTATAAGTCGCTCGTCTATTCCATGGTCGCCATCACCGGGCTATCGTTAGTCGTCTGGCTGCACCATTTTTATACTATCGGTTCCGGTGCCGACGTGAACGCCTTCTTTGGCCGCGCGGCTCCGCTCATTGCCGTGCCGACTGCCGTTACAATCGTCTGCTGGTCGCTCACGATCTATCGCGGCCAGGTAAAATTCTCGGTGCCGATGCTTTTTACGCTCGGGTTTATCGTCACGTTCCTCGTAGGCGGTGTCACGGGCTTTTTGTTCGCGGTGATACCGGCTAGCATCCACGACACCACATTCCGAGTGGCGCATTTCCACAACCTGCTGATCCCCGGCGCGTTGTTCGGCTATTTCGCCGGCTATCAGTACTGGTTCCCAAAGGCGTTCGGCTTTCGTCTCGAGGAAAAGTGGGGCAGACGGGCCTTCTGGTGCTGGATCGTCGGCTTCTGTCTGGCCTTCATGCCGCTGTACATTCTCGGCTTTATGGGAATGCCGCAGCGCCTCAATCGCAGCGACGTCGCCGATTGGCAGCCGTATCTTATCGTCGCCCAGGCCGGCGTCCTCTTCATCGTATGCGGCGTCACCTTCCTGGCCGTCCAGATCGCCGTCAGCATTCGTGACCGCAAGGTGCTTGCTGCCTCAAGCGACGATCCATGGAACGGCCGGACACTCGAATGGGCGACCGCCTCCCCGCCAGCGACCTACAACTTCGCCGCTGTGCCGCACGTGCAGGGCATTGATCCGTGGTGGACCCTGAAGCAGGCGGGAACTTTGGACCACAGGTCCGCACGCTTTCATGACATCATCATGCCCGGCAAGAGCAGCGCGGCAATCATGCTTGGCGCGATGTCGTTCGTGTTCGCCTTTGCAATGATCTGGCAAATCTGGTGGCTGGCCGCCGCCGGCGGGCTAGGCATTTTTGCCGCGGTACTCTCGCAGACGTTCCATGATCGTACCGGCCAACGTATCTCCGCGAGCGAAGTCGAGGCGATCGAAAGCCGGCGTGGCGTCTCGCCGGCACTCGGACGTGAGGCGCGGACGTGACAGATGCCGTCATCACCGCCAATCATGGCGATGAAACCAATGCCGAAATCAGCCCAACGCGCTATCGAGGAGAAGACATACGGCTTCTGGCTTTGGCTAATGAGTGACGCGATTATTTTCGCGCTGCTGTTCGCGATCTTTGTTGCGATGGCGCGAAATACCGCAGACGGATCGACCCACACGTTATTCCTGCTCCCCCGCATCTTCGCGGAAACCATGCTCCTGCTGGCGAGCAGTGCGACCTTCGGCTTCGCCAGCGTTGCGATATCAGCCGGGCAACGCAGGCGCGCGATCGTCTGGCTGGGGATAACCTCTATTTTCGGGCTCAGCTTCGTCGTCATGGAGATCTCGGAGCTTTATGGCATGGCCATCGCCAATGCTGGCCCGTGGCAAAGTGGCTTTCTTTCTGGTTTTTTCGCTTTGATCGGCACCCACGGCGCCCACGTCAGCTTCGGCCTGGTTTGGATTGTCTTGCTGGGATGCGAAATCGCATTGCGCGGGCTCACCCCCATCGCCGCCTCGCGCCTTTACCGCCTGAGCCTGTTCTGGCATTTCCTCGTTATCGTCTGGATCAACATCTTCTCATTCATTTACCTGCCCAGGCTTCTCTAGCATGGCAGCAGCGCCGCAATCGTCTGAAAGGTCAAACGTTTACGTCGCGGGGATGTCTCGATGAAATCGTACCTCGTCGGCGTCGTTCTAGCGTCGATGCTCACCGCGATTCCATTCGGCTTCGTCGCCACCCGCACGTTGCCTCCGACACAAACTTTGGTCGTCATCGCCATCGCTGCGGTTGCGCAGGTCGTTGTCCACTTGCGGTACTTCCTGCATCTCGACTTGAAATCATCGTCGCAAGACAAACTGATCGCGCTCTGCTTCGCCGCTATCGTGCTCTTTGTCCTAGTCGGCGGTACGATTTGGATCATGTTGATCGGTTCCCGCACTGCGTAGTCGGTGGTGCCACCGCGATATCTTAAAGACCCGCAAAACTGACGGCGATCGGAGCGCAGCCACCCTGATTGCATCCGCAATCACCAGCGATACACAGACAGGGTCAAGAATCGAAGGGTATTGGCCAGCTTGCCAGCGCTCGAACCCTGGCCCTCGGTGTTGTCGAGTGTCGGTCAGTTAGGACAACATTCGGATCACAGCCGCTCCTTTTGCTGACCTGTAGCTCCGACATGGTTGAACAGCCCTTCCGGGTAGCCCCCCTTGGAAGGGCATGCGGGCAGCACGTTCTGAAACGCAGAGCCGACGACGGAACGAAGCGACATCGTGTCCGCGAATGGGGAGACATCCGGGGTCGATACGCATTGAAACGCTTACTGTTGGAGCCCGAGACGCTTTATCGACCGCGCTTGCGGTTTGGGCGGGCGAGATATCGTCAACCCGAGCGTTTCGCTCGGTTGCGCGGTGCCTGCGGTGCTGGATTGCTGCGACGCGTTGGCCCAGCTTGATGGAACTCGAGTTGAGATCCGCTATCTTGCTTTCACGCGTCGTGTCCTGACCGCAAACCGGTGCCGACGTCGCCCGACAGTCCCACAAGAACTCGCAACTCTCCTACCAAAACAATCAGTTGCGTGGTCGCTCGGTCAAAAGCCGCCGAAGCGATCCGAATTGGTCCAGCACATCACCGAAATGTTGCAGAGATCATCACGCCGACGACATATGAACGGCAAGGCATCCGTGGCGATTCGGGGAGAAATTGCGAGCTACGTCGAGCGGTGCTGGCTGCGCCACCAAAAGCCGAAAGTGAAAAGCACAGCTGCCGCGAGACCGAACCAGGTGATGGCGTATTGAAGGTGATCATCTTTCAAATGCACATCGAGCGGGCCAGGCTTGGGAACGCCGCTCGCAGGTGCCGGCGTCTCAAGGTCGATGTAAAACGGTGCGACGTTTCCCCAGCCAAGAGCCTGTGCCATCGCGCCTATGTCGCGCGAGAACCACAGCCGCTTGTCGCGACTGGCAGACGCAGTCAGGGCGCCAGCTTCTTCCGGGAAGCGGAGATAACCCGTCATCGCCACGGGCTGTCCCGTCACCAACGGTTTCACCGCACGATCCTGCTGGTTGCGATCCTGCGTGATGTTCTGCACGAAGCCCGTATTAACAACGAGTACGCTCCCGTCGGCCAGTCGCGCGGGCAGAAATGCCCACGTGCCAAGCCCAACATCCGGGCGCACAGCCGAGCCGGAGCTGTAAACCATTGCGTCGGGTCGCGCTTCGTAGGTCGCCGAAAAACTCACCCGGCGAAATTCATCCCTGACCGACGATAATGTCGCCCAGTCTGCCGGCGGGAACAAGGCGATGGGCGCGGTGGTCAATCGCTCGGTGAGCGCTGCAATCAGCGCGTGCTTCTCGGCTCCCCGCCGCAACTGCCAGATGCCAAGACCCACGAGCACGGCGACCATGACCAGCGCAACGAGGCCGAGGCCGAGACCGGCGCTGCTATCGCGACGGCGGGGGGCATTCATGGACGATTACGAGAGACTACGCGTCCCTCAGCAGCCTTGTGATGGAACTGGAGGCTGATCAGGAGCGATTTCATTGCGCGCAAGGGCCACAGCGTAACAGCGAGGACGAGAGGGATCCAGAGAGCTGCGTGGATCCAGAGGGATGGCTGATACTTGACTTCGACGACGAGGGCGGCAGCGACGACGATGAACCCTGCGATGAGGATGATGAACACGGCGGGACCGTCGCCGGCGTCGATGAAGGCGTAATCCTGCTCGCAAGCGTCGCAGGCGGGTCGCAGGGTCAGGAATCCGGAGAAGAGTTTTCCCTTGCCGCAGCGCGGGCATTTGCAGGCGAGTCCGCGCAGGATGGTCTGGGACAATGTCGGCCGAGCGAGATTGGACATCAGCGTTTCTTCCGAAAGAGAAAAGGGCGGCCCGGCGGCCGCCCTTGTCTTGATGGTGTTGAGCGGGCTGGTCCCGGTCAGTGCGCGGCGTGCGCCATGGCCGCGGCGCCGTTGCCCCAGACATAGATGCAGACGAACAGGAACAGCCACACCACGTCGACGAAATGCCAGTACCAGGCGGCGAATTCGAAGCCGAGGTGCTGGGAGGGCGTGAAGTGTCCCGCATTGGCGCGGAACAGGCAGACGATCAGGAAGATGGTGCCGACCAGCACATGGAAGCCGTGGAAGCCGGTCGCCATGAAGAAGGTGGCGCCGTAGACGTTGCCGGCGAAGCTGAAGGCGGCGTGATGATACTCATAGGCCTGCACGCAGGTGAAGACGGCGCCGAGCGCGATGGTCAGGATCAACCCCCACTTCAGCCCCTTGCGGTCGCCATTGAGCAGGGCATGGTGCGCCCAGGTCACGGTGGTGCCCGAGGTCAGAAGGATCAGGGTGTTGAGCAACGGCAGGTGCCAGGGATCGAAGGTCTGGATGCCCTTGGGGGGCCAGACACCGCCGAACAGCGCGTCGCGCGTCATATGCACGGGATCGCCCGGGAACAGCGCGGAGTTGAAGAAGGCCCAGAACCAGGCGACGAAGAACATCACCTCGGAGCAGATGAACAGGATCATGCCGTAGCGATGGCTGATCTGCACCACGCGGGTGTGATCGCCCTTGTGCTCGGCTTCGCGGATCACATCCGCCCACCAGCTCGCCATGGTGTAGAGCACGCCGATCAGGCCGATGCCGAAAATGATCGGCGCGGCCGCGGTCAGATGATGCATCCACAGGATCGCGCCGACGGCCATGATGAAAGCCGCGGTCGCGCCTACGATCGGCCACGGACTCGGGTCGACCAGGTGGTAATCGTGCTTGACTTGCGCCGTAGCCATTGCGGTCTCTCTCCGTTAGCGGTGCCGGCGGTATTGGGCACCTATTGATCTCAAAACAAAACGCGTCGGTAACAAAACGCGTCGGCCCTCAAAGCTCAGATGCTTCCCCCTGGCCTGTCCGGCTCGTTGGCCGCCACCGGCTTGGGCGCGGCCTTCTTCACCGGAAAGAAGGTATAGGACAGGGTGATGGTATTGACGCCGTCGTTCTCGCTGTCGGCGGCGAAGGCCTGATCGACATAGAAGACGACGGCCATCTCCCGCTTCTCACCGGGCGCCAGGGTTTGCTCGGTGAAACAGAAGCAGTTGATCTTGGTGAAATAGGATCCGACTGTCAGCGGCGTGACGTTATAGGCCGCCTGTCCCATGGTGGTCGCCGCCACCTCGTTGGTGATGGTGTAATGGACGGTGGTGACCTCGCCGACCCGGACCTTTATCTCGGTCTGTTCCGGCTCGAACTTCCAGGGCAGCCCGCCAGAGACGTTGGAGTCGAAGCGCACGGCCACCGTGCGCTCCAGCGGCTTGGACTGGGGGGCCTCCCCTGCCACCTGCGTCGTTCCGTTGAAGCCGGTGACGCGGCAGAACCAGTCGTAGAACGGCACCGACGCATAGGCGGCGCCGACCATCAGGGCGACCACCAGGCCGCAGGCGGCGCCGACCTTCACGTCGCGGCCAACGCGCGGCGTCGCCTTCGGCCGGGCCGAGGCTGCGGTGGCGGGTTGCTGCGGGTGCTGCGACGCGTCCGTCATCTCAAATCACATCGGACGGACGAGAACGCCCGGCCCCTTGATGAAGGTGACCGCGAAAAACAGCAGGACCATGAGCCCCAGCGCCCAGGCGATCGCGATCGACCGCTCGCGCCGGCGCTTCTTCTGGGCCTCGGTGAGAACGATCCCGTCTCCGTCCGGCTTGTTGTTGCTGTCCATCGGTCCATGCGCCCTCTACCAGATCAACGGCGCGATGGCCTTCGCAACCACATCGAGCAGCAGAACGGCAAACAGCGCGAACAGATAGAGGATCGAAAAGGCGAACAACCGCCGCGTGGCGCGTAGCGCCGTGCTGCCGGTGCGATGGCGATAGACATTGATCGCGAACACCAGCATGCCGGCGCCGAGGATCAGCGAAGTGACACCATAAATCCAATCGAAGTAGCCGAGCGGCCAGGGCGCGGCGGCGACCGCCACCAGCACGATGGTATAGAGCAGGATCTGCAGCCGGGTCGCATCGGGACCGGCAACCACCGGCAACATCGGCACGCCGGCGCGGGTGTAGTCGTCGTTGCGGAACAGCGCCAGCGCCCAGAAATGCGGCGGCGTCCAGAAGAAGATGATCAGGAACAGAAGCAGCGGCTCCACCGACAGCGACCCCGTCGCAGCCGCCCACGCCACCACCGGCGGCAGCGCACCGGCGGCGCCGCCAATCACGATGTTCTGCGCGGTCCGCCGCTTCAGTCCCATCGTGTAGATCACAACATAAAAGAAGATCGTGAAGGCGAGCAGACCCCCGGCATACCAGTTGACCAGGGCGCCGAGCGTCATCACCGAGAAGAACGACAGCGTGAGGCCAAACCCCATCGCCTCGCCGCGGGTGATGCGGCCGCGCGGGATCGGCCGGTTGGCCGTGCGCGACATCAGCACGTCGATATCGCCTTCCAGCGCCATGTTCAGCGCGCCGGAGGCACCGGCTCCGACCGCGATGCAGAGGATCGAGATGAAGCCCAGGACCGGGTGAACATGGCCCGGCGCGATCATCAGCCCGACCAGCGCAGTGAAGATCACGAGCGACATCACCCGTGGCTTCAGCAGCGCGAAGTAATCGGCAACACTCGCCTCCGAGATCCGGGGCGGCAGTTCAACGGCTTTTTGATCAACAACCGACACGATACAACCCGCTTGTTGGGTGCGCGGCGCGTCGAGCGCGCCGCGCACAGTCACATTACTGCACCTTCGGCAGGGTGGAGAACTGGTGGAACGGCGGCGGTGACGACAGCGTCCATTCCAGCGTGGTTGCACCTTCGCCCCACGGATTGTCCGCCGCCTGCTCCTTGCGCGCGAAGGCGTCGATCAGACCGTAGATGAAGACCACAGCGCCGAACCCCGCGATAAAGGCGCCGTAGGACGAGATCTCGTTCCAGCCCGCGAACGCATCCGGATAGTCGACCGAGCGCCGCATCATGCCCTGCAGTCCGAGGAAGTGCTGCGGGAAGAACAGGACGTTGGCGCCGATGAACATCAGCCAGAAGTGCAGCTTGGCGATGGTCTCGTTGTACATGTAGCCGGAGATCTTCGGGAACCAGTAGTACCAGCCCGCGAAGATCGAGAACACCGCGGCAATGCCCATCACGTAGTGGAAGTGCGCGATGACGTAGTAGGTCTCCTGCATCACCCGGTCGACGCCCGCATTGGCCAGCACCACGCCGGTCACGCCGCCAACCGTGAACAGGAAGATGAAGCCGATCGCAAACAGCATCGGCGCCTTGAACTCGATCGAGCCGCCCCACATGGTGGCGATCCACGAGAACACCTTCACGCCGGTCGGCACCGCGATCACCATCGTGGCGGCGACGAAATAAGCCTGCGCCGTCGACACCATGCCGACCGTGTACATGTGGTGCGCCCACACGACGAAGCCGATGCCGCCGATCGCGACCATCGCATAGGCCATGCCGAGATAGCCGAAGATCGGCTTCTTCGAGAACGTCGAGATCACATGGCTGATCATGCCGAAGCCCGGCAGAATCAGGATGTACACTTCGGGATGACCGAAGAACCAGAACAGATGCTGGAACAGCACCGGATCGCCGCCGCCGTCGGCAGCGAAGAACGTGGTGCCGAAGTTACGGTCGGTCAAAAGCATCGTGATCGCACCCGCCAGAACCGGCAGCGACAGCAAGAGCAGCCACACCGTCACCAGGATCGACCAGACGAACAGCGGCATCTTGTGCAAGGTCATGCCAGGCGCGCGCATGTTGAAGATCGTGGTGATGAAGTTGATCGCGCCCAAAATCGAGGAGGCGCCGGCCAGATGCACCGCGAGGATCACAAAATCCACCGACGGTCCGGGATGACCGCTCGTCGACAGCGGCGCATACAGCGTCCAGCCCGTGCCCGCGCCCGCCGCGCCCGGCTCACCTTCCACGAACGTGGAGGTCAGCAACAGCGCAAACGCCGCTGGCAGCAGCCAGAACGAGATGTTGTTCATGCGCGGAAACGCCATGTCGGGCGCCCCGATCATCAGCGGCACGAACCAGTTGCCGAAGCCGCCGATCATCGCAGGCATCACCATGAAGAAGATCATGATCAGGCCGTGCGAGGTCACAAAGACGTTGTAGGTATGCGCAGGATCAAAAACCTGCACGCCGGGATACATCAGTTCCGCCCGGATGCCCATCGACATCAGGCCGCCGATGATCCCCGCGACGATGGCGAACACCAGGTACATAGTCCCGATGTCCTTGTGATTGGTCGAATACGCAAAGCGCCGCCACCCTGTCGGGTGGTGCGCATGGTCGCCATGATCGTCATGGCCGTGGTCGTGAGCATGTGCTGCGGTTGTTGCCATTGTCTAATCCTGTCTTTCGTCCCTTGAAGTCCTTCGAACGAACCTTAGCGATATCCCTTGGGGCGACGTCCCTTTAGCGGTTGTCGCCCCGTCGAAATCGCCCTACGCGACGCCTAGCGCATCACGTCGGCAGCTGACGCCACCGCGTTCGCCGGGTTCGAGGCAAACTTCTTCTTCGCGGTTTCAATCCAGGCCGCAAAATCCTGCTCGCTCACCACACGAACCGCAATCGGCATGAAGGCGTGATCCCGCCCGCACAGCTCCGAGCACTGGCCGTAGAACACGCCCGTCTTGGTGGCCTTGAACCAGGTCTCGTTGAGACGGCCCGGGATCGCGTCCACCTTGATGCCGAACGCCGGAACGCCAAACGAATGAATGACATCGGCCCCGGTCACCTGAACCCGGACGATCTTGTTCACAGGAACAACCAGCTCGTTGTCCACCGCAAGCATCCGTGGCTGCTTCTCATGCGCCATCAGCGAGTCAAACTCGAACTTGCCGTTGTCCGGATACGCGTAGCTCCAGTACCACTGCTTGCCGACCGCCTTCACCGTCAGGTCAGCCTTCGGAAGGTCAAGCTGCTCAAACAAAAGCCGGAACGACGGCACCGCAATGCCAACCAGGATCAAAACCGGAATGATCGTCCACGCAACCTCGATCATCGTGTTGTGGGTCGTCTTCGACGGAACCGGATTGGACCGCGCGTTGAAACGCAACATCGCCACAACCAGCAGGCCCGTCACAAACAGCGTGATCAGCGTGATCACAACCAGAAGCCCGCTATGCATCCGCGCAACGCTCTCCATGACAGGCGTCACACCCGTCTGAAGTCCATACGCCCAGGGATGCGGTTGACCCAGCTCCTCCGCCGAAACCGCACCACTGGCGGCAAGCGCCGCTCCTCCAAACGCTAATCCCAGAAACCGGCGGCCAAACCGGCGGCCATAATGGCCCATCGACATCTTCATGCCGCTCGCGCTCCTTGTCATAAACCCGCACAAGCACCTGACGGCCTTTGATACGGGCCTAACAAGCGCGTTACGTACCGGCCGTTTCCTTAAAGGAGTATATTTTAAGATGCAAGCGCCGTTCATGCTGCTATGCGGCAACAACGAAAACGTTCCAATCGCGAGAACTGATTGCATCTTTGCGCAGTATCAAACGTCTCGCCGAGGTTTTTACGTCGATACGTCATCTCGATCGTACGATCAGCGACCGCAAATCTTCTTACTCTTTCTTGACCATGTGCTGAATTCTAGTCATCGACGGCGCAAGCGGCGGCGGCGTTGCTGAAACATTTACCGAAGCGCAAACGCGGCGCCTCGGCCCCTTGGAACTTGATCACAACTTGAACTTGATCAGAGCTTCATGTCTCGTTCGCAAGCTTTGACAAACTGAGGATGCGGATGCCGAATGACATCTCCTGTCCTGACTTCTCTCGTGTCTCTTGTCGTGACGCTCGATCTTGGAGCAATGTAAAATGCTCAGCAGACCACGGACCGCAAATGCCGCTCGCCGGACAACCGCTTTGGATCACTCAATTCCACACTGGTAGCCACCCATGACGATTTGTATGCGATCCATCGCTACCGTGCGCAGCCGGTTCACAAACGAGGTGCGAATATCTCGCCGCGACATCGTCGCGGAAATCGTCGTGCGTGAGGATCTTGCGGAGGCACTGACCGGCATTGAGGAATGGTCGCATCTGATCATCCTGTTTTGGATGGATCAGCTCGTCGGCAAGCCTGTCCCGTTAACCACGCACCCTCGGCATCGCACCGACCTGCCGGAAGTGGGTGTATTCTGCGCCCGCGGCCCGGAACGACCCAATCCGATTGGACTGGCCGTTGTCGAGTTGCTGAAGCGCGACGAAAACATTCTGACCGTCAAGGCTCTGGACGCCTACGACGGCACTCCCGTACTCGATA
The DNA here is from genome assembly GCA_963807355.1 of uncultured archaeon. Taxonomy (GTDB): domain Bacteria; phylum Pseudomonadota; class Alphaproteobacteria; order Rhizobiales; family Xanthobacteraceae; genus Nitrobacter. The sequence goes on along the minus strand of CAWEBX010000019.1, from coordinate 56,682 downwards.
TCAAACCCTATGATGCATTTGACGCCATCACCGAACTTCGAGCGCCGCAATGGTGGATGGCCGCAACGGGCCGATTAACGCCGTGAGCGACACCTACTTTTCATGAGAACATCGCTCGGCACCCACCCGGCGAATGTACTCTATGGCATGCGCGATCAACGCGACCGCGGGCCCATCGGAGCCGACTGGCGCCATTGTCGCGACAAGCTAATGAGTCGCTCCCGGGAAATCGTCCCGCCGTGATAGACCGCACGCGACACGGCGTTCGCGCCGAGCACGGCATCACCAAATTCGTGCCTTCGCAAGAAGGGATGATGCGGCAGATAGATTTGCACCATCGCTCTGTATTTTCCCATGTCAGACGCCGAGAGCCTGACACGGCCGGCGCCCTCGATCGGCTTCGACTCGATATGTTGTGCAAGGAGCGCCAGTTGCTCCTCTACATCATAAACCGCGTTCGGCAACGGGGACTTGCATTGATCTCTCATCCGATCCCGCAACTTGTCCTGTTCGCGGCACAGTATCTCGTACAGGACCGCCTCGACTACTCCCCATGCCTCGCGGCCACGGTTTGCTTTAAGGTTTCTGGCGACGGTTGTGAAATCGTCGATCACAGCTAGGATCGACCCTACCGCCGCAAGCAATGGCGCGTAGCCCGCGAATACCTTTCCTCTTCCGTCGTGCCACAGTTCGCCTGCCGACAAGCCAAGCGCAGCTTCGATCGCATCAAAGAAAGTCGTTATGAAATCCTCGGCGAGGTCTGGGTGCTCCAGATAGTGTGAGCCTGGCCTGGCAGCCGCCTTGGCATAAGCGTGGATAAGTTGCCGGGCACCCTCTTTGTCGTAAAACTCGACGTTCGCCGTGACGTGCTTAACTCCAGGCGCGGTACGTTCAAATTGCTGTCGCGCCAACTCGATCGAACTCGAACCTTCCCAACAGGACCAGTTTGGGCCTTGATGTAACACGTCGGTCCCTCTGCAATAATTCGACACTTGATCCGAGAAACTGCTCGATCCCGGTCTCGTTCGACAGCAATCTCCCTTCGTCAAGAGCGTCGACAATGACGGGAATCCGCCCCTCGTGAAACGCCGCTATCGGTTCGCTCTTATCGGCGGCCTCCAGATCGGCCAACAGGGCATGGAGCGATCCGGCGGAAACGGGCACCTTTGCCAGATCGAGGATCGGGATCTCGAGCTGCGCTGACAATTGTCTTGCCAGCGTACTCTTGCCGGTCGCTGCAGACGCCTCGATCAAGATGATCTCCTTCTCCAGGACCGCCCGATCGCCCTTCTCCGTTTCGAATCTCGGTGACACGAACGGGGTCGGCGGCTCCGCGATGAAGAGAGATCCGGTCTGGTCAAGCTTCGGAAAATGGACGGGCCGGTTCAATGCATCAACGAGTACGCTCAGCGCGGTATCCGGCATCAGATGACCTCTTGGGGTGAAGGTGGCACGTTTACAATCGCAAACCTTCGGGTTCAATGAATAATCCGCTGCCGAAGGCCAACCCTTGCCGCGCAACACGCTCGACCTGGTAGTGGAATGCGCCTCCTCCCAAGTCGAGGGCTTGACGCAATAGACGGACGCAATTCGCTGAGGCATCACCAAAACGATCACTCATAGCGAATGAGGCGGCCAGGCGTCCGTTGTTGCTCCGCAATATAATTGTATATCCGTCGCTGCCTCATTCCGGAGTAATTGACGGTAATGGTGAAGCACGGGAACGAGCATAACCGGCGTAAAACGAACCCGACGGGATTGTACGCCGGCGCAAATCCATGTCATACTAGGCTATGCTCAAAGGTTGGAAGATCAGCACCGTGAGGCCGGGCAGAGGCGCCAGCGGGGCGTTACGCCGGGAATTCATCCTTGTCGCCATCGCCGACCAGGACGCGGCTGTTCGCGCGGTCAAGGAGACCCTCCCTGACGCGGAAATCAAGGTCGATTCAGAAGCCACTCCGGAGCTTCTTGCCGAATATCAGGTCATCGACGGCGAAATGGTTGTACTCGCCGATTGAATTGATCCGGGAAGGTGCATGCTCGCATCCCTTTTGTAAGCGGCGAATTGCAGAAGCCTGAGAATGCGGCGCGAGGATAGTCCCGCGATCATAATGTTGTAGCTGACAGCCGATTTGGTGCTTTTGGATGGATCAGCCATAAGCGAGCCGAGGTTTATGTTCGGCGTTTACAATATTTGTCGTTTTGGTTGCGAGACGGGTCCGAATGAGGTTCCGTAAGGCGCCGGGATCTCCAAAATTCTTCACGGCAGCTGAGAAAAAATAGTTTCCCACGTCGATCGACGGCGCACGGCGGGATCGACGCGCCCGGCTAGAGCCGGCGCTATTTCAAGGCACGTCCGCACCGAGGTGTCGATCGTCCTCATGGACAAGCCGTACTCGCCTGTGATTAAGGCTGATGTCGGAGCCGCAGAAACACCTGTCTTAGGGAGAAAATAGCCGATGCGATACCGCACCAACCAGGGACTGCTGATCGAGGCCGAAACGTCGGCCGGTGCAATCCGCCGCCTGCGCGAGTTGAGTTGGAACGAACAGAACCTCAGCGATGAGGCGTACATGGAAGCGGTTGCGGATCGCATGTTCCAGGAGGGTATCCACGTTTCAACGCTCAGCCCGGACATGTTCATTGCCGGGTTATTGAGGGGCGGACTGCTCACGCGCGAACCGGATGATACACAGCCGGATGCGGCGAACCAGGAGGCCGATCGCAAGTAGAGCCAAAATGAGCCGGAATCGGCTCGCTTCAGAGCCAGCCTGGCGGACTCGCTAGGAAGCTGTTACGCTTGACGGATATCCGCGGAGCGGCACCCGAAAGGTTCGCTTCCGATCCGGCGCCCTCTGCTTGCCACTGCGCAAGCCCCAACTTCAGCGCAGCACTACGCCCTAAACTTCAGCGGAGTGCGAGATCCAACACCCGCGCAAAATCAACATCGGCTCTCAACGCAAGCGAAGGCCGCCAAAACCAACGCCGAGGAAACACTCCCTCGTGATGATTGATGCAAAGAGGCTGGGTGCCTATATAGGCGAACCAGCGGAGGAACAAAATGACTGACAAAATCCCGGTCACCGTGCTGACCGGCTATCTTGGCGCCGGTAAAACCACACTGCTCAACCGTATCCTTTCGGAAGAGCACGGAAGAAAATACGCCGTTATCGTCAACGAATTCGGGGAAATCGGCATCGATAACGACCTCGTCGTCGGCGCAGACGAGGAAGTGTTCGAGATGAACAACGGTTGCATCTGCTGCACCGTGCGCGGAGATCTCATGCGCATCCTGGCCGATCTGATGAAGCGGAATGGCAAATTCGACGCCATCATCGTCGAGACCACGGGCCTCGCCGATCCGGCGCCGGTGGCACAGACCTTTTTCGTCGATGAGAATGTCGGGAAAAAGACCAAGCTCGACGCGGTCGTGACTGTCACCGATGCCAAGTGGCTCAATGACCGGCTCAAGGACGCTCCGGAAGCCAAGAACCAGATTGCCTTCGCCGACGTGATCCTGATTAACAAGACAGATCTCGTCTCGCCCGACGAGCTCAGCGAAATCGAAGCGCGCATCCGCGGCATCAATCCTTACGCGAAGTTGCACAGGACACAGCGAGCGCAGATCCCGCTCAACGAGATTCTAGAACGCAACGCCTTCGATCTCGACCGCATTCTTGATATCGAACCGACCTTCCTCGAAGGCAAGGACCATGATCACGGTCACGAATCATGACCATGATCACGACCATGGTCATCGACCATGACCACGACCATCATGGCGGGCTCAAGCACTACCACGACGAGGAAATGCAATCGATTTCGCTCAAAACCGACAAGCCGCTCGACGCAGACAAATTTTTTCCGTGGGTCGAGGATTTGGTGCAGAAGGAAGGCCCGAATATCTTGCGCAGCAAAGGCATTCTTTCCTTCAAGGATGAGGATCGGCGCTTCGTGTTCCAGGGTGTGCATATGATTCTCGACGGCGACCATCAACGGCCCTGGAAGGAGGACGAAAAGCGTCAAAGCCGGATCGTTTTCATCGGCCGCAATCTGCCCGAACAGATGATCACCGAAGGGTTCGAGAGCTGCGTCGCTTAAGCGAGGCCCGGCCGCGTGCTGTCACGATGAGAGGACGCGCGCACGGGCCACACGTTGCGATGATTCTGGATCCATCGATCCAAGAAACGCGATCGATCCCATTATTCTAGACCGGGATGCGGACGGTAAACAGTAGAACACGTCTCCTCATCCCGGCCCAATTGCGGGCGTGCGATTGTTGACGCCCTGTCTTGGCCCGTGTCGGCGTTGCCTGGCGTTTTCTCAACGCGGATGCCGCAAGCGGCCGGAGTCCAACGCGTACCGCGACGCAGTGGATCGATACCGAGAAGAGCGGCCGCAATTGACATCGAGAGAAGCCATTCCAAGCCGAGAACCTGGCACCTCGCGAACAAGTTTGATAGCGCCGACACGGATTGAAAATTCCGAGGAGCCATCACGGCGAGTCCTCACCGACGGGTTGTTTTTCGTCCGCTGGTAAAGATGCTCTGCGCGAAGGACTGCCCGAGCGCCAGTGAAGCGGCTTGTAAGACGATGCTCAAGTAGAGGATTCAACGCTGTTGAATCAGGCCATCCATGGGGAAATTCAGCAGATTGATGGTCAGAGCGAGGCTACTGAGGTGGCATTCAGTCGATACTGCCATAAGGAAGAGCGGAGCACCTACGGCAACGCGGGGTTTGCCCCCTTGCGCGAGCTGGCCTGGATGAAACCCTGTTTGGACGGTGAGCCTTGCTGCGATACTTCAAAATGACCCTGCGTGCGTCGCCGATTCGGACAACGGCCGACAGGGCTTGAGGATGTCGGTCCAGGGCGCGGGCAGCCTTGGCTTCAGCAGATCGCAAAAGCCGGAACGGGGCAATGAGCCAAGGACCCGCAAGGCCACGCGCTTGTTACGGAGTCGATCGCGGGTTGCGTACGATTGCACGCGATGCAGCTGCGCCCGCCATACAGCGCGAGCGTCGGGGCTCGATCATGGGCTTGGACTACACGGATGTCTATTCGCCCTTCGAAAACACTGAAGCCGAGCTTCAGCGCCGATGACCGGGCGAATAAACAATCTTCTGAGAGCTTGCGATTAGAGCAGCGCCAGAGAACGAGGGCGGTTGCAGCCCACCAGCTATGGCGCTTATGGTTCCTCGGAGGGCCTGGAAAAAATGATAAGCAAAAATCCGACCACAGCCATCGCCGCGCCGTAATAGACCCATTCGGTATGCCTGACTATGATGCCATCGGCAGGATAGCCGTAAAAGCGGAAGCCCTGCCCCATAAAGCCCAGTCCGGCGATCAAGGTGATAACTCCGACGATTCTGAATAGAGCGTGCATTCTAAGGCGTTATCCCGGATTATTGAATGAGACCAAAAGCGAGTATGCCATACTATGCGGCCTCGGCCTTCGCTTCAACTCCATTTACGATCGGGATTTCTTCCTCCCCAACACGGTAAGTCCGCATTGAGGAGAGGTCATCTTGGTGAGCTATTCAATCAGCGAGAAAAATTGGCATTCATGTGCGCTCTGGATGCGGAGCCTGAAGAGGTTGTCTCGGTTTGAGCGAGACCACTGATGGGTTGCTTTGAGTACTGTGGGGTCAGTGCCAGTTGTAGATATGTGTCCACATTGGCAGATTCTGAGGTCGGCGATCCGAGGTTGGTATGCCCGAGCGTAGGCCCATTCCCTGAGAGCGGCCTGGATGAAGCACTTGGTTCTGGCGCGTACTTATTGTTGCTCGAGTCCATGTTTGCGACAAAGCCGCCCGCTTATCCCGACGCAGGCGGAGCTGATTGTTGGCGAAGTGCAGCAAGGCCCGTCCCATGGGGCTCTTCGTGACTGATAACGCTCAAATTGATTGCGTCGTCAGAACGATGTCACCAAGGGCGCGGCGCGAGGATCGTGAACTTGACATTGGGGGAGCTTAGCGAGCACCGTATTGCCTGTGCTAGGCGCTGTGCCATGGCCCGCTTTCGTCAAAACCGCATCATCGCGCCCCAATCATCGCACCTCGGACTTCTGACTGGTCGTGTTGTCGCTTCGCAGTTTTTACCCGATGCGTTATCGCAACAGATATCGGTGCGAGCATGTTGTTCTGGTTGCTGCCTGACAAAGGTCAGAACCTTGTGCGATTGGGAAGAGAATTAGAACGCGATCAAAGCCGCTCGACTCCCGCGTTCATATCCGAGAGATTTTGAGCCGACGTTTCCTACGTTGCGCTCGCATGAACTTATCGATCGGGATGAACTCGCGCCGCTACGCGTTGCATCGTGTGTTCGGCTTTCGCGTATCCATCGCCGCATCAGAACGCGGCTCTCGCCGCAACGACGTCCATGCGCTTTTCGGATCGCCTAACGGCTTTGCTGAGTTGAAAGCTAAGCTAAAGCTCACCCGTGGTCAGCGCGAACCAACCATTCGTGAGTTTGACGGTCTTGATGGCGAGTTTGGTCAGCGAAGACTTGCAGTCACCATCAACCACGAGGGCAGACCGTGATACGCATCGCCCTATCGACGGGGTCCCATCACCTATCTTCTGTTTTTGCTCGTTCGGTCGCATGCGCAACCATCTGGCGCCACGCTCTCACCAAAAAAATTAGCGCCCGCTTCTTCGCGGGCGCTAATTGATTTCACTAAGGCGTTCAGCCCTGTCAACTAAACAGCAGTCGAGGGCAACTAGACAGACGAACCAGCCCTGATCTTCTTCTCCGGCTTCTGAGAAGCAGCCGTCGATGTAACTGTGGGCACGCCATTCTCGAAGCTTACCTCAGCACCCATGCCTGCCGCCATTTCACCTTCAAGAATCGAAGGCTGCTTCGGCGCGGTGAGACGCTGGAACGACTCTGTCAAAGCGCTCGAAAGGTCAACGGCCCTGCCACGGACCGAATCCCACAACATTACCATGCCCTGGTTGGGTACAAACATTCCTTGCCTGGCAGAGCGGTTCAAGGCCAGACGCGAATCTCGCGCACGCCGACGTCCGGTATGCTCGTGATCGTGTTCGTGTTCGTCCTGCTGCGCATTGACCGGCAGCTGCAATACCGTAGCGGTTTGCCCTGCCACAAGCTGGGCAACCTTCAAAACCTGCCCATTCGGAAATTCCAGTGCGTCGTGCTGGACGTACGGATTATCCGTATCGACTTTACGGAAGCTCGCGACCTTGTGATCAACACCAGCCTTGCCCGAAAACTTTATCCCAAGAAAACTCCGGGGTTGCTCATACTGAACATTCTCATCAAATGCGAGTTCCGTTCCAGGTAGCAAGCAGACCGCCAGCTCAGGCGGGCTGTCATGAATTACAAGCTTGGGACCGAGCTCGCCCACGGCGGCAAAGCCGCGCACGTTCGATTTTGCGAGCTCCATAGTGACCAGCTTATCGGCGACCTTGGCAGGCCGCGAAGAGACGTGATGCAGACTGTAGTCGCACATGAAGGGCTCCTCTGGTTGGGACTACGCATTACCGCACATCAATACAATACCAACGATGTGAACTCGTTCCGCCAAACTTCCTACCTTGACGGCTGCGCATTAAGTCCAACTAATCCAACCATGCTAAATTGGTACAGTCGCAAACTTACCATGGTAGCAACGTTCGCGTCAACTCAATTTCCCCAGCCCACTTCGTCCATCCGAAGCACAATTCTGCTTTAAAATCAGCGGGTGCGGCCCACGCGCTCGACCAAATCCCTACTGTAGCCCACAGGCAAAAGCCGGGACATGGCTAGAATTGCTCCAGAATTTCGTTCCACTAAATTCTTCTCGGCGATCGCGCCGGGGGAACTCCATCTCTTTGAGTTCGAGATGCGGCGTGTTCCGTGGCCGAACACATTCTTGCGATCACTCACGCCCCCGTGCAATCTCGTCTTAAAGGCTGGTCGCGGCTTGGCGGCACAATGTCGAGATGCCGCAAGGCCAACGTTGCTTGCTGCTTGGATAAGGCGAGCAACTGCGCTATGTAGGTTAAATACGCTGGCCTAGGGACTACCAGTCGGCGAGCCGCTTCAAGAGACGTGCGGCGGAAGACATATCTCCCAATTCGAACCTAGCAAGCCGAACTGGGTAGACTTGGGTCAAAGCTTGGCGCGAGCTTTTCGCCACAGCGCAGGAGTTTTTGACATGATGGACGAGGCGAATGTGGCTGGAACCGAAAGCGCCTGCCTGGTCGAGGCTCGCGCGGGTGACGCGACGGATCACTCCTCAAACACTCCGCCTGACGAAATGGCCCGGATGGGCGAAGAAATCATCGCCGCGCTCAAGACGGTCTACGATCCGGAAATTCCGGCTGATCTCTACGAGCTTGGTCTGATCTATAAAATCGCAATAGACGACGATCGCGTGGTCAGTATCGAGATGACACTGACCTCCCCAAATTGTCCGTCCGCGGCGGAAATACCTGGCCAGATAAAGAACGCGGTGAAAGGGGTTTCGGGCGTGCACGATGCCATGGTCAACATCGTCTGGGAACCGACGTGGGATGCTAGCCGCATGTCAGACGAGGCGCGCACCGTCCTCAACATGTGGTGATGGCCCGCGCTGGCTCGGGATTGATTCGTGAACACACCGCCGGCAACGATCCGGCGATCGATGTTCGCCAGAGGTTCATTTCTCCCTCAGCATGCAGTGTGATGGCTCGGCCTCGCTAACCTGCAGAGCAGCCCGGAACCTTTAGAAAAGGGAGCTTATCAGCTGCCCGGCAGCGGCCGGATCGACGCAAAAAATCGGGTCTTTAAGACCGAAAAGGGAAGCTTGCATCGCAGCCAGCCCCTGCAATCGCAGCTAGTGGCCCATCGCTTGGCCGTCGGTGATTTACGGATTAGACCATGGCGATAGAGAGCGAGTGGCAGCCGTTAGCGTCAATTCGTAACGGCGTATCCGCTTCCGCTAGCCGCCTACCCTCGCACTAGAACCACCCTCGCTGCGAGAGGTTCTCGAGGAAATCAAAGCTGCGGCAAATGATCTGCCCCGACTTTCTTTTTGGCAAAGTCCAACGCCCGCCAGCAGCAGCCGGCGGGCGTTGCGTTTGACTTACTCTGGCGGCAACCCGCGAGCGGAATGCTCGCGAGCGCCATCGAGTTCGGATCATGCAAGCCTTTTAAGTCCCAAGTCTTGCATGCAAGACGGCCTACTTCGGTAGCGGCGCCGGACTCTTGGAAAGGGTATTGAGATAGGCAACCAAGTCAGCGCGCTTGGTCTCACTCTTCAACCCAGGGAAGCCCATGGACGTGCCCTTGGCGTAGGCCTTCGGGTCATCCAGCCACTTGTTGAGTTCGGCAAAGGTCCACTTGCCGCCAGCCTTGCTCTTCAAGGCAGCTGAGTAGTTGAAGCCTTCCTCCGAAGCAATGGGCCGATTGACAACACCGTAAAGTCCCGGCCCAACCTTCTTGCCCTGGCCTTCCTCGATGGTGTGGCAACTCTGGCACTGCTTGACGAGCCCGGCACCGCGCTCGGCAGAGGCACTGGCTAGCGCCTTGTTGAACGACTCCGCGTCACCGGCGCTCGACGCGGCTGCGACTTCCTTGGCCTCGGCCTTATGGCTGGCTTCAGCGTGCGACGACTCTGGCGCGCTGAACGATTCGTCGAGGATGCGTACCGTTTGCACAAACAACAATGTTCCCAGCAGCGCGCCGAGAATCGCGTTGGACCGGTTCGAATGCACTGTATCACTACCAGAGCTCATTACTAAAATACTCCCAGCGGTATGAAGGAGCCAAAGAAACCCGGGAGGTCCCGGACGAACTGAAAAGATCGATGGCTGCGGCACCCCCGGCTCATCAATCTCGAACAGCCCCACTCTAGCCCGTTTCGCGTGCCTAAAGGGAGCGGCGGGCACACCCATACCAAATAGATGTATATCGTGCAACGGATTCGGCCCGGCGTTGAAGGCCGCCGGATCTTGCCCTGCGAATGCGGCTTTTGACTCGCGCTCTTGGGCCTTTACTCTTGCATTATCCTCAGCTTGCCCACATTCGCATGCAGTCGAGAAGCGCCTTCATGTTGCAGCGCACCTGCACGATCGATAGTGACACCATTGGAATTGAGCGAGGCGGCGGCGATCACAGCCAGGGTGCAAGTTTGTCCATTGCAATGAGTTGCTCGACTTCGATGCGCGGGCGGACCACCGCATACTGGTCTTCTTTGACCAACACCTCGGGGATCAGCGCGCGGGTGTTATAGGTTCCTGACTGCACTGCTCCGTAAGCACCGGCGGTCATGATCGCGAGAAGGTCGCCGGCTTGCGGCTCCGGCAGATTGCGCTCGATCGCCAGATAATCCCCGGTCTCGCAAACCGGACCGACCACATCGGCAACCATCACCGTGGCATCCTTGGATGCGGCGCGCACCGGCATGATCTGATGATAGGCCTCGTATAGCGTGGGGCGAATGAGGTCGTTCATGGCCGCATCGATGATGACGAAATTCCGGGCATTGCCATGCTTCACGTAGATTACGCGCGTCACCAGTATGCCGGCATTGCCGACAATCATGCGGCCCGGCTCGAACATCAGCGTGCAGTCAAGATTGTGGGTCACGCGCTTGACCATGTCGGCATAGGCAAGCGGTTCTGGCGGCGCCGATCGGTCCTCGTAATAGGGAATGCCGAGGCCGCCGCCAAAATCGACATGCGAGATGACGTGACCATCGGCGCGCAGCGTGGAGACAAAATCCGCCAGCAAACGGAAGGCTGTTTCCATCGGACCGAGATCGGTGATCTGGCTGCCGATATGCATGTCGACGCCGGTGACCTTTATACCGGGCAGCTTCGCCGCTCTGGCATAGACTGCACGCGCCTGGGTGATCGGAATGCCGAACTTGTTCTCCAGTCTGCCCGTTGAAATCTTGGCATGAGTGCCGGAATCAACGTCAGGATTGACACGGACCGAGACGCGCGCGGTGCGACCCGTTTCAATCGCAAGCCGGGACAGCAGGTCGAGTTCTGGTTCCGATTCAACATTGATGCAAAGAACGTCTGCGGCCAAAGCCGCGCGTAGTTCGGATTCGGTCTTGCCGACGCCCGAGAAGAGAATCTTGCTCGCCGGAATGTCCGCAGCGAGCGCGCGCTTAAGTTCACCGCCGGAGACGACGTCGGCTCCCGCTCCGAGCTTTGCCATGGTTCGCAGCACCGACTGATTGGAATTCGCCTTCACGGCGTAGCAGACCAGATGGTCGGTCCCTGCGAAAGCCTCAGCAAATACGCGGTAGTGCCGTTCCAGCGTAGCCGTCGAATAACAATAGAACGGCGTGCCGACGACCTCAGCGAGCATTGAAAGATCGACGCCCTCGGCGTGGAGCACGCCGTCGCGATAATCGAAGTGGTGCATAAAACTAGTTTCCCGAGTCCGACGTTCGCTTGACCAATGTCGCACCTTCCCTAAGGAACTTCGGATTCAAAAGGACACCGGTTGCGCTTCTGTTGTGATCTCGGCTCATAGTCGCTTGAAGGTACGCAGAGATCATGAAGCAAACGTCTGACCGCCACCACCGCCTCTCAACGGCTGTCGAGCAACGGGTCGAGGATGAAGGATTTCTTGGTGCCCTTGGACGCAGCCGGATCACTGTTCATCCCGTAAGACGGATCGAACAAGTTGCCATTGGTTGTATTCGCGCGCTCATGGCCTCCGCCGCCGGGGCGGCGGCTGGCGGCTGCTCCGACGCGGTCGAGGGACGATCGAGGTCGCCCTTTCGCCCGCAACCGGCGAGCGCCAGCGCAGCTGCTGTCAGAAAAAATAGTGCCCATCTCGCTGAGACGGATCTCGAAGTGCTGTTCACGGCGGTTTCCCCAATCGGGGGCACCATACAAAGAATGCCCTGTTCTGGCGAGACCGGAAGACAAGGAAATTCAAGCGAAAAAAGGACGGATTCTATTTTCGCTCTTTCAGCCGCTTGAGCCAGGCCTCGGCTTGCGCGTGAACATTTTTCGGCGCGGTCCCACCGTAGCTCGTCCGGCTTTTCACCGATGCCTCCACGGATAGCACCATAAGGGCGTCGCGGGTAATGCGCGGCTCCACCTCCTGCATCGCAGACAGCGGCAGCTCATGCAGGGCGACGCCCTGCTTCGATGCAGCGGCAACGATACGCCCGGTGACGTGATGCGCATCACGGAACGGCATCTTCAGCGTCCGGACCAGCCAGTCTGCGAGATCAGTCGCGGTCGCATAGCCGTCGCCAGCCGCGGCCTTCATCCGCGTCTCGTCAGGCACGAGGTCGGCGACCATGCCGGTCATGGCGCGGATCGCCAGCGAGAGCGCGCTGAACGCCTCCATCGCACCCTGCTTGTCTTCCTGCATGTCCTTTTGATAGGCCAGCGGCAATCCCTTCATCACGACCAGCAGCCCCGTGAGCGCTCCGACGACGCGACCGGTTTTGGCGCGCACCAATTCGGCAGCGTCCGGATTACGCTTCTGCGGCATGATCGACGAACCCGTGGTGAACTTGTCGGAAAGTCGTACAAGGCCCACCAGCGGCGACGTCCAGATCACCATCTCCTCCGCGAAACGCGACAAGTGCGTCGATGCGATCGCCGCGGCCGATAGTGTCTCCAGAACGAAATCGCGGTCGGAAACCGCGTCAAGCGAATTCGCCATCGGGCGATCGAACCCAAGTCCCTTCGCGGTGGCATGGCGATCGATCGGGAAGGATGTACCTGCCAGCGCGGCCGCTCCAAGCGGGCTCTCGTTCAAACGCTTGCGCGCATCGGCGAAGCGCCCGCGATCACGGGCTGCCATTTCGACATAGGCCAACAGATGATGACCGAAGGTCACCGGCTGAGCGGTTTGCAAGTGCGTAAAACCCGGCATCACCGTCCCTGCAAACTCCAGAGCGCGCGTCGCCAGAACCTGCTGAAAGGCATCGAGCGCAGCATCGGTCTCGTCGATGACGTCACGGACATAGAGGCGGAAATCGGTCGCAACCTGATCGTTACGAGAGCGCGCGGTATGCAATCGTCCCGCCGCGGCCCCGATCAGTTCCCCGAGTCTGCCCTCCACGTTCATGTGAATGTCTTCGAGCGCTCGCTTGAAGTCGAAGGAATCGTTGCGGATCTCTGACAAAATCGTGTCTAGACCCTTGCCTATTTTTTTCGCATCATCCGCCGCGATGATGCCTTGAGCGGCAAGCATCTCAGCATGGACCTTTGACGCGGCGATGTCCTGAGCGTAGAGGTGGCGATCCACGTCGATTGAGACATTGATCTCCTCCATGATCGCATCGGGTCCTTCGCCGAACCGGCCGCCCCACATCTTGTTGCTCATGCCGCGCGCTCATTTTCATCATGCTTGCCGGACGATTGATCCCGTCCGGTTGGTGTAGCCGTCTGAAGCCGACGCCTGCATACCCGTATCTTATACAGGATGACAAACGATATGACCGATACCCCCACGCCGCCTCATCGCGCCGAAAGCAAGCTTCCCATAGGCCCGTTGGTCGCAGTCGCTATCGTCGTTGGGGTTACGGCCACTCTTTTAGGTATCGGGCACCTCAGGCACACGAAGTCCGCCGCTCACGCCTTCGTACCCTGCGGTACGGCGGTGGAACTGTCCAAAAAGCTCGCCCCGCAGGCCATAGGCGAAGTGGCTTCCCTGACCATGGCATCGAAACCACGTCAGATGCCGGACCTGGCCTTTACGGACGGCGACGGCCAACCCAGGAAGCTTTCGGACTGGCAAGGGAAGACCGTTCTCGTGAACCTATGGGCGACCTGGTGTGTGCCCTGCAGGACGGAAATGCCGGCCCTGGACCGACTTCAAGGCAAGCTTGGCAGCGACAAATTCGCCGTGGTCGCCATCAATATCGACACCCGCGACTCCGACAAACCGAAGGCTTTTTTGAAAGAAGCCAACCTGACTCATCTGGGCAATTTTCATGACGACAAAGCGTCCGTTTTTCAGGCGCTCAAAAGCGTTGGCATGGCGGTCGGAATGCCTACCTCGGTGCTGATCGACGGCCACGGTTGCGAAATCGGCAACATGGCCGGACCGGCTGAATGGGACAGCCCCGACGCGATCAAACTGATTGAGGCATCGTTGGCGCCATGACCCCGGTTCACCACTGACCGGTCAAGCATCACAACGAACGGACGGGTCCGAATGCCCCCGCACCTGCGGCTCCCCTGAGCGCAACCGAAAGGAATTTCCATGCAGTATGTCGACGGATTCATCGTTCCGGTGCCGAAGAAGCGTCTCAATGCCTACCGCACCATGGCACGCAAGGCCGCCAAGGTCTGGCGCGAGCACGGCGCGCTGGATTATCGCGAATGCGTGGCGGAGGACGTCAAGGTCGGCAAGTGGACGTCGTTTCCGCGCAGCGTGAAGCTGAAGCCGGGCGAAACTGTGGTGTTTTCCTGGATTACCTACAAGTCGCGCAAGCATCGCGACAGGGTCAACACCAAGGTGATGAAGGACCCGCGCCTCGCCGACATGATGGATCCGAAGGCGATGCCGTTCGATGCCAAGCGTATGATCTATGGCGGCTTCGAGGTGTTCGTCAGCGCGTGATCGACACAGATGCAAAGGAAGAATCCAATGACAGGACATGGTCACTTTCACTGGACTGAATTCGTCACCCGCGACCCGGAAGGATTCAAGACATTCTACGCCCGAACGGTCGGATGGACCTATGAGGCACAGACCCAACCGGATGGCGAATGCTACTGGGTGGCGCTAGCGAATGGCGAGCCGGTCGGCGGAATCTTCCCTACCAACCGTCCCGGCCTGGAGGGCGTTCCCGATGGCTGGATGCCGTATCTCGTCGTCGATGACATCGATGCGCGCGTCGCGAAGGCGGTGGCCGCCGGCGCGCAATTGATGAAACCGATTTTCGAAGTTCCAAACGTTGGCCGCATGGCGATCCTGATGCAGCCGGGGGGCGTCGGTGTCGGCTGGATCACACCGACACAGAACCAAAGCCCGAAATCGACCTAAACTGAAACGTCAAGATGACCGCCGATGCCCGGCGCGTTGTTCGTTGCCGAGCTGGTCTGCGATGGGACGAGCAACTGAAGCACCTGCGCCTGGGCGTCGAGGCTCATCTTCATGACCCGGTTCGCGATCTGCGATTGCGTATTGGCCGCCATCATGCCGGCCGCTGCCGCAACTAAACTTACATACATGTGGACAGCTCCACCGCCCGTTCTAGAGGCGTTTTCGAGCGAAGCGGATACCGGTTCGCGTGAAGAAAACGCAATCAAATCAAAACATAGAGTCTTTCACCGTTTCCGTGAAAGGGTGAAAGACTCTAGCGAACTGTGGTTAACAAATCCTGGCGGAACGATTAGCGCGTGGGAACCGGCTTTTCACCGCGATAGTCGTAGAAGCCGCGCTGGCTCTTGCGCCCGAGCCATCCAGCCTCGACGTATTTCACCAGCAACGGACAGGGCCGATACTTGGAGTCGGCGAGTCCTTCGTGCAGCACCTGCATGATAGACAGGCAGGTGTCGAGCCCAATGAAGTCGGCGAGTTCAAGTGGACCCATTGGGTGATGCGCGCCGAGCCGCATGGCGGCATCGATCGCCTCGACGTTACCCACGCCTTCATACAGGGTGTAGATGGCCTCGTTGATCATCGGCAGCAGAATGCGGTTGACAATGAAAGCCGGAAAGTCCTCCGACACGGCAATCTGCTTGCCGAGCTTAATGACGAATTCCTTGGCCGTATCGAATGTCGCATCGCCGGTCGCGATGCCCCGGATGAGTTCGACCAACTCCATCAGCGGCACCGGATTCATGAAATGAATGCCGATGAACTTTTCCGGCCGATCGGTCGACGCGGCCAGCCGCGTAATCGAGATCGATGAGGTGTTGGAAGCGACGATGGCCCCGGGCTTGAGCACCGTGCACAGATTAAGAAAAATCTTCCGCTTCACTTCCTCCTTCTCGACGGCCGTTTCGATCACCAGATCGCAATCAGCCAACCCGTCGAAAGTTTGGGTTTGCGAAATCCGCGAAAGCGCTTTTTCGCGATCGTCGTCGGTAATGATCTTCTTCAAGACCTGGCGGGACAGGTTCGCGTTGATCGTCGCCATGGCCGAGTTGAGCTGATCGGCGGAAACATCGTTGAGCACGACGTCGAACCCCGAAAGAGCGATCACATGCGCAATGCCGTTGCCCATCTGGCCCGAACCGATCACGCCGACTTTTCTAATCATTGCCGCATCTCGTCATCTCACCGGTCCTGAACCGCGCAGACCGCGGCGCACTCCATTCTTGCACAAACCCCGGCTGAAGTCCGTTGCTCCGGGAGCACTCCTCGGATCATCGTTAGCGGTCTAGCTTTCCCAGTTCTTCCGTAAGTTCAGGAACCGCCTGATACAAGTCAGCCACCAGGCCGTAATCCGCAACCTGGAAAATAGGCGCATCCGCGTCCTGGTTGATCGCCACGATGACCTTGGAATCCTTCATTCCGGCCAGATGCTGAATTGCACCGGAAATGCCGACGGCGATATAAAGGTCCGGTGCCACCACCTTGCCCGTCTGCCCGACCTGCCAGTCATTTGGCGCGAAGCCCGCGTCCACGGCGGCTCGCGACGCACCAACGCCGGCGCCGAGCTTGTCCGCCAGCGGCTCGATATATTTGGTGAAGTTCGCGCTGCTTCGCATGCCACGGCCTCCGGAGACGATGATCCTCGCCGAGGCCAATTCCGGGCGATTATTCCTGGCAACCCGCTCGCTGACGAAACTCGACAGCCCCGGATCAGCCACCGCGACGATGGTCTCCACGGGGGCACTACCGCCCTCTCCGACCGCGGCAAAGGTCGATGTGCGCACCGTGATAACCTTCTTGGCATCCCTGGACCTGACCGTCTGAATCGCATTGCCAGCGTAGATTGGCCGCTCAAAGATATCGGGCGCGACTACCTTGATGATTTCCGAGATCTGCATCACGTCGAGCAACGCCGCAACGCGCGGCATCACATTCTTGAAGCGAGAGGTTGCCGGCGCAATCAATGCATCATAACCAGACGCCAAGGAGCGGATCAGCGCGGCGAGCGGCTCGGCGAGATCGTGGCCATAGGCCGGGCTATCCGCAAGCAGCACTTTCGCGACGCCCTTCAGTCTCGCCGCGCTCTCGGCGGCGCCCTTGGCGTTCTCACCCGCGACAAGCACCTCGACCGGCGAGCCGAGCTGAATGGCAGCGGTCAGCGCCTTGCTCGTGACATCCTTCAGCGACGCGTGGTCATGTTCGGCGATCAGCAACGTGGTCATTAGATTACCCCGGCTTCGTTCCTGAGCTTGGACACCAGCTCGGCGACATCCTTGACCTTGACGCCCGCCTTGCGGCCCGGAGGTTCGGTGGTCTTGAGGATTTCAAGGCGCGGCGCGAGATCAACGCCGTATAGGTTGGCAGCCCTCACGACGATCGGCTTCTTCTTCGCCTTCATAATGTTCGGAAGACTGGCATAGCGCGGCTCGTTGAGCCGCAGATCCGTCGTCACGATCGCGGGCCTTTTCAGCCTGACCGTCTGCAGCCCGCCATCCACTTCACGTGTCACATTGAAATAGGTCCCATCGACCTCGAGCTTTGACGCAAAGGTTGCCTGCGCCCATCCAAGTAGCCCCGCCAGCATCTGACCGGTCTGATTTGAATCGTCGTCAATGGCCTGCTTGCCGAGAATGATTAGCCCGGGGCCTTCCTCTTCGACAACCGCCCTGAGAATCTTGGCAACCGCCAGCGGTTCGACAGGTTCATCGGACGTGACAAGGATGCCTCGGTCGGCGCCCATGGCGAGGCCGGTGCGGATCGTGTCCGCGGCCTGAGACGGGCCAATCGACACCAATACGACTTCGGTGGCCTTGCCGGCTTCCTGAAGGCGCAAGGCTTCCTCGACCGCAATTTCGTCGAAAGGATTTATCGACATCTTGACGTTCGCAAGCTCGACGCCAGATCCGTCGCCCTTGAGGCGGATCTTCACATTGAAATCGACGACCCGCTTGACCGGCACCAGAATCTTCATCGACCTCTTTCGAACCGAGCGTTGGTTGGATCAACCGTGGCGGTGAGCTTCGGCGCGGAACCTAAAGGTCCCGTTTCCGGCGGTCAACGCGGGAAGGCCAAAAAACGCAGCCTCAATGGTCCCGGCGCAGCCAGGAAACTATCGGGTCGTGATCATCTATTTTGACCGGGCACCCAGAGCACGTCGCCCGCGCCCGCGGCGTTCATAAAACGGCTGGCCACAAACAGAAAATCCGACAAGCGGTTCATGTATCTCACGGCGGCATCGCTGACCGGTTCACCGGGCTGCGCAGCGAGTTCCACCATCATGCGTTCCGCGCGGCGACAAACGGTTCGCGCCAAATGGAGATATGCCGCGGCGGGCGCCCCTCCTGGCAGCACGAACGATGTCAGATCGGGCAGCCCTGCATTGAGGCTGTCGATATCGTTCTCCAGACGCACGACCTGGCTGGACACCACGCGAAGCCGTTCGGCTTTGCCCACGCGCTGAGGCACCGCCAGGTCAGCGCCGAGATCGAACAGATCGTTCTGAATGCGGCCCAACATCCCATCAAGATCGGGCGCGCCGGAAAGATGCAACCGGACCACGCCGATCGCGGCGTTGGTCTCGTCAACAGTCCCGTAGGCGCCGACACGGAGATCGTATTTCGGGCGTCGCTCACCGGTGCCGAGCGCGGTCGTGCCGTCGTCACCTGTGCGTGTGTAGATTCGGTTGAGAACGACCATCGGTCCTCCGGTGCCAGGCCCATCAATCCGTCACTGCCCAAGCATCCAGATCGTCACCATGGTGATGATGATCGCAACGAACTGCAGGACAACCCGCATTCGCATAAGCTTCTGCGAGAGGTTGGGATTACCCCCGCGCATCATGTTGACCAGACCCATCACCAATACAGTAGCGACCGAGGCCACCGCGACGGGAACCAATACCATACTGAAAAACACTGTCATGGTTCATACATATCATCGCAACCGCGGCTGCGCCATTGTTGGCAACGAGATTCAATTCCGCGCAACAATCTGGTCTTTTATGTATTGATATCAGATAGTAAACGGCGCCGAGGCGGCGCCCCTCGACGTTGTCAGGGTGAAACGTGAGACAAATCCGATACCTCTGTCTGGTCGGAACGGACGCCTTCTACACGTTTCTTGCCGACGACGGCTGGGCAATCGCAAGCCATATCGCGCTATCGGCGCTGATGGCGCTATTCCCGTTCCTGATTGTCCTTACGTCCCTGGCGGGCTTCTTCGGATCCAAGGGGCTCGCCGACCAGGCGGCAGACCTGATGCTACAGATTTGGCCGGATCAGGTCGCCAATACGTTGTCGCGCGAAATCCATGACGTGCTGACGACATCGCGCGGCGATGCGCTGACAGTCGGTCTCGTGCTCGCGGTCTACTTCGCGTCGAACGGCGTCGAAAGCCTGCGGGTCGCCTTGAACCGCGCCTATGCGGTGATCGAGATGCGCCGCTGGTACTGGCTACGACTGGAATCGATCGGATATACGCTCGTTGCCGCGGTGACAACGTTGGCGATGGCGTTCCTGATCGTGCTCGGTCCGTTGATCATCGCCGCCGCGAAACGCCATATCCCGCTGATCGTCGAATCGAATGAAAGCCTGCTCAACCTCGCCCGCTATGGCATTACCATCCTTGCGATGTTTGCCGCGCTGCTGATCCTACACGCGTGGCTGCCGGCGGGTCGGCGATCCTTTCTGCAGATCATCCCCGGCATCATCTTCACCATGCTGGCCTCACTGATGTCGGGCGTCGGCTTCGGCCTTTATCTTGCACGCTTCGCCAACAATTACGTCACGATGTATGCGGGCCTCGCATCGGTCGTCATCGCGCTGGTATTTCTCTATTTCATCGCCGCGATCTTCGTTTTCGGCGGCGAACTGAACGCGGCGATCATCAAGTCGAGCTTGCCGCGCGGTGTTTCGCTTCAAGCAGCGCAGTCGCTAAAGCCCGAGGAGAAACAGGCTTGACCAGAAACGCGTCGCCCCCGGCTGCGCGCGATGCCGCCTCATCGGCGCTCCTGCCGGACACGCCGATGATGGCAACGCGCCCCACGGGCGCATCAAGCGCCCGGATACGTCCGATCGCCTCAATCCCAGTGATCCCAGGCAGCACCATATCCATCAGCACCGCATCGAATCCTCCTTGCGCGATGCGCTGAACGGCATCCTCGCCTCGTCCGACGAACTCGGCCTGATGGCCAAGTTCGGTGAGAATTGTGTTGAGCACGACGCGCCCGAACGGATTATCCTCAACGCTGAGAACGCGGAGTCCGCTCGAAACATCCGAAGACCTATCGAGGTCGTCGCCAGACTGGATCGCTGCCGGTCCGTTAGCTGGCGTCAGCAGAACGGTGAAGGTGAACGTGGTGCCGCCACCGCGCCGCTGCGTCGCCGTGACATCTCCGCCCATCGCGCGGGCCAGTTGCTTCACCGAGGAGAGCCCGAGGCCGGCGCCGCCGAAGCGCGATGCAATAGAGACATTGGCCTGCGAGTACGGCCGGAACAGCCGCCGGATTTCGGCGAGAGACAAGCCGATCCCGCTATCGGATACCACGAAGGTCACGCCTATTTGTTCTCCTGACCGCCGCGGCGCCGTAACCTTGAGGACAACGTCACCCTGCTCGGTAAACTTGACCGCATTGTCGATGAGATTCTCCAGCGCCGCGCGCAGGCGGACGGCATCGCCGGTCACGAACACCGGCAATCTGTCTGAAATTTCGACAGCAGAGCGCAGGCCCTTGGCCGTTGCGCGGCCGGCCAGCGAATCGCCAGCGTTGCGCGCCAGCGCGCGCAGATCGAAGAAATCCTGCCGTCCGCCCGGCGCCGAACGGCGGCTTCGCGCCGCATCGACGAACAACGTCGCCAGACTGGCGAGATGGTCAGCGCCCGCCTTGATGGTCTCAACCCAGCGCCGCTCGCGCTCGCCGAGATCGGAGGTGGCGAGCAGATCACTGATGGCGAGAATCCCGGTGAGCGGTGTACGCACCTCATGCGCAAACGCGGCGAGCGCAGCCTCGACAACGCCAGACGTGGATTGAGAAGACGGCCGCCTGGTCTTTGCAATCTTCGAGGACTTCTTCAGAACCCGCTTTCTCGCCGGTCGCCTTTTAGGCTTCGGCGACCTGCGCAACCCGCGCGATGTCGGCGCCATGATTTTGCTTTCCCCACCCCGCGCCAGCATGCCACGGCTCGAACGCGCGAGTCACGTCGGGGATGATTTGTCGTGCAAAGATGCTTTACGGCCAACCAACGCAGCCGCGTTGCGGCAGTTTCAAGGCAGGCCGACAAAGCTGCGGACCTTCCCGGGCGTCATTCCGCGGGTGCGTAGCTCCCCCAACCCGATCGCCTCTGACGACTTGGACAACTTCTTCCCGTCGCCATCGCGGATTAGATCGTGGTGGTTGTAAACCGGCTGAGGCAAGTCCAGGATTTTTTGCAGCAGCCGGTGCACGGCGGTCGACCCGAACAGATCCTGCCCGCGCATCACGTCGGTAATCCCCTGGAGCGCATCGTCGATCACAACCGACAAATGATAGCTGGTCGGGATGTCCTTCCGGGCGAGAATGACATCACCCCAGACTTCCGGCCGCGCGAGAACCTCGCCAGTCTCCCCGTCCGGGCCGGAGCCCCTCTCGATCCACGTGAGACGACCTGCGAGCCGGCACGCCGCCTCCATATCCAGACGCAACGCAAAGGGTGCGCCGGACCGCAGCCGCCGTTCGCGTTCAGTGGCCGCGAGCGATTTCGCTGTACCCGGATAAAGTGGTACGCCATCGGGATCGCGCGGCCAAGCGCCATCTACTTCGCGAGCTTTGACGAGCGCCGCAATCTCAGCGCTGCTCTCGAAACTCGGGTAAAGCACTCCAAGCGCAGCGAGGCGGTCGAGTGCTGCGCGATAATCGGCAAGGTGCTCTGACTGCCGTCGCACCGGAATCTCCCATGAAACGCCAAGCCAGGCGAGGTCTTGGTAGATCGCCGTTTCAAACTCGGGACGGCACCGGGTTGCATCAATGTCCTCTATCCGCAGTAGAAATCGGCCTTTCCTCCGCTGGGCGGATTCAAAATTCATGAGCGCTGAAAAGGCGTGTCCGAGATGCAGAAAACCGTTCGACGACGGTGCAAAACGGAGAACGGGTGGCGGCATTGATCTTTGCTTGCATAACCGACCGTGACGCTGAAGTACTAACGAATGACGGTCCGCCTGGAAACCCAATCCGATCTTGACGACGCGGTCAGCGCGTTGGTGAAGCAGGATTCTCGGCTAAAACCGATCCTCGCGCGCACCGGCCTTCCCGCCCTGCGCCGGCGCGAGCCTGGTTTCGAAGGTCTCGCCGCAATCGTCTGTGGCCAGCAATTGTCCACCGCAAGCGCCGGCGCGATCTGGGGACGACTCAGCGCCGCCTTCGAGCCGTTCCACCACGACGCGATTCGCACGGCGCGCGCCGACCGACTTGGCCGGCTGGGATTGTCAGCGGCAAAGATCGCCACGCTGAAGCTGCTCGCGCGCGAGATCTCGGCGAGCCGGCTCAACCTGGACGTGCTCGCTGAAGAGGATGCCGACGCCGCCCATGCGACGCTGGTCCGGCATCGCGGCATCGGACCGTGGACCGCTGACGTTTATCTGCTGTTCTGCCTTGGCCATGGCGATGCCTGGCCCGCCGGCGACGTCGCGCTCCAGGAGGCGATCAAGGTCGGCCTCGGGCTGACGATGCGGCCGACGCCGAAACAGATGGCGCCGCTCGCGGAGCCATGGCGACCGTTGCGCGGGGCTGCAGCGCATTTGTGGTGGGCATACTATAAGGTGATCAAGCGCAGAGAAGGTATCGTTCCCGAACCGAAGTAGACGGGATTACGTTGGCGTCGGCAGCGCGGACGGCCTGCGCTCATACGCAAGATGGGAACTTTTCGACCGAACGCAGATTATACCGACGGGCTGTGGAGTTAAGCGTCGGGAAATGCCAAAAAACCATAATAACAACAAAGGCCTGTTCGACAGCGAGCATCGGATTCTTGTTCAAGGGGTTATCGACTACGCGATCTTCATGCTGGATCCTACGGGGACCATCATCAACTGGAACGCGGGTGCGGAACGTATCAAGGGATATCATCCCGACGAAATCATCGGCCAGAACTTCGCGCGTTTTTATACGGACTCAGACCGCGCCGCCGGGCGACCCGCCCGGGCTTTAAACATTGCCAGTTCCACGGGGCGATACGACGAAGAAGGTTGGCGGGTCCGTAAGGACGGTTCCTTTTTCTGGGCCAGCGTCGTTATTGACGCCATTCGCGACGACTTCGGAAATCTCATCGGTTTTGCAAAGGTCACGCGGGATATCACGGAACGCCGTGAGGCCCAGCAGAAGCTCGAGCGCGTGCAGCGGCAACTCGCGGAATCGCAGAAGATGGATGCGCTCGGCCAGCTCACGGGCGGAGTCGCTCACGACTTCAACAATCTGCTGATGATCGTCAGCGGCAACATCCAAACATTGAAAAAAATTGTCGAGAACGAACCGAAAGCGCTGCGGGCGGTTCACGCCATCGAGACGGCAACCAAACGCGGGGCCACGCTCACCAGGCAACTCCTGACGTTCTCCCGGCGGCAAAGCGTCAACCCCTTGCCGACCGATGTCTCTGAACGCATTCAATCAATCGCCGAGGTTCTCCAGAGCGGCCTTGGCAAGGCGATCACCCTGCATATCGACGCGCTCGACGACTCGTGGCCGGTCACGATCGATGCAACCGAATTCGAGACGGCGCTGCTCAACCTGGTCATCAACGCGCGCGACGCTATGACCGATGGTGGGCAGGTCATCGTGAAGGCGAGAAACATAACCAAAACGGACGAGCCCGAAGGACGCTATGTCGCCATCTCAGTTGAGGATACCGGAGACGGTATTCCGACAGATATCCTTGCAAAGGTGTTCGACCCGTTCTTTACGACGAAACCCGCCGGAAAAGGAACGGGTCTCGGATTATCACAGGTGCATGGTTTCGCTCATCAAGCCGGAGGGCATGTCGGCATCGAGAGCGAACTCGGTTATGGTACCACAGTTACGCTCTATCTTCCGCCCACCGAAACGCTTTGCGCAGAGGAAAGCGGGTCGAGCCGTCGCGGCACGAGAGCGAGAGGTGGCACTGTCCTGCTCGTCGAAGACAATCCGGATGTCGCGGAGGCGAGCGCGGGACTGCTTGAACAGCTTGGCTATCGCGTGCGAGTCTCCAACAATGCAGAGGCTGCGTTGTTAGAGATCGAGCGTGATGGTATCGATTTGGTCTTCACCGATATCGTGATGCCGGGAAAAATAGATGGTCTCGGTCTGGCCAAGATGCTCCGCGCGACGTATCCGCACTTGCCGGTGTTGCTTGCCACCGGCTACAGCGAAGCTCTTGCTGGACGCAAGCTGGACTTTCACGTTCTTCGAAAACCCTACGAAATTCATGAGCTGAGCCAGGCTCTCGCCAAGCTGTCCTCCTAGCGATTCCGCAACAAGGGTTGGCGGTTTTTGCTTCTTGCCGCGCCGGGGGTGGAGGAGGTCCAGACCAGCTGACGAGCTGGCCCAGCAGAAAAGCCGGGCTTACGCTCTTCACAATCCCGTCACGCTGACTGTACTATGCCATCGTAAGCCGCCTCAAAGCCGATGCGGCCGAACATGGAACTGGAGCGTGCTCCGCAAAAGTGCCGGTTTGCGATCAGAGTGCGCTCAGTCATAGATATTGGATGCATTTTCCGCGGCAAACCGGCGTTTCACTTTGTCGGGAAGTGCTCTGGAGGCGCTAATTGAACGCGCATGTCTCACAGGGCGGCTGGCCGGTGCTGGTCCTGAACGCAGACTTCCGGCCGCTGAGTTACTATCCGCTGTCTCTTTGGTCGTGGCAGGATGCGATCAAGGCGGTGTTCCTCGATCGCGTCAACATTGTTGAACACTACGACCGCGCGGTGCGCAGCCCCTCGTTCGAAATGCAGCTTCCGAGCGTGGTGTCGCTGAAGTCTTTCGTGAAGCCGTCGACCCACCCCGCCTTCACCCGCTTTAATGTATTCCTGCGCGACAGGTTCATGTGTCAGTATTGCACAGCTGTCGAGGATCTCACCTTCGACCACATCATTCCGCGCAGCAAGGGCGGTCAAACCACCTGGGACAACGTTGTCGCTGCCTGCTCACCGTGCAATCTGCGGAAGGGCAACCTGACGCCACAACAGGCCGGGATGTTCCCGCGTCAGGCACCGTTCGCGCCGACCGTGCATCAGTTGCACCGAAACGGCAGGTTGTTTCCACCGAACTATCTGCACGACAGCTGGTTGGACTATCTCTATTGGGACACCGAACTCGATCCTTAGCCGCAACGTCGCCATGCCGCTTTCACGGAGAACGCCTAGCCCACAAGCTGATTCCTCGCATAAGGCATTGCTACATCTTCTGATGCCTACGAACGCTGTCCGCATATGCACCGCACGGAGAATCCGCATGGCTTCATTGACCGAATGGAAGGTGCCAAGCTCCGCCCAGCCGCGTCCGGAGGACTACCGCTTCGATCTGGACCGCGCGCTGTCCACCGTCGTCGGACTGCATTCTATTGTTCCGCCCGATGCCCTCACCGCGGACACCCTCGGCACCGAGCGCGCCGGGAATGGCGTCGTGATCGCCGATGGCCTCGTTCTGACGATTGGCTATGTCGTCACCGAGGCGGAATCTGTCTGGCTGCATCTTGCGGACGGCCGCGTGGTGCAGGCGGACACGGTTGGCGTCGATCGGGAAAGCGGCTTCGGCCTGGTACAGGCACTCGGTGATCTCGATCTTGAACCGCTGCCGCTAGGCTCGTCGGCCGCCGCCAAAGTCAATGACCCGGTCGTGGTCGCCGGAGTTGGCGGACGGTCCCGTTCGCTCGCCGGCCAAGTCATCTCAAAGGAGGAATTCGCCGGCTACTGGGAATACCTTATCGACGAAGCCATCTTCACTCGCCCGGCGCATCCCAATTGGGGCGGCACCGGCCTGATCTCGGCAGCTGGCGAATTGATCGGGATCGGCTCGTTGCAGCTCGAGCGGGAGGACGCTCGCCGGAACGAGCATCTCAATATGAACGTGCCGATTGATCTGCTGAAGCCCGTTCTCGACGACCTGCGGAAGTTTGGGCAGGTCAACAAGCCGGCCCGACCCTGGCTCGGCATATTCACCGCCGAGATCGAAGACAGGGTGGTCGCCGTCGGCATCGTGCCAAAAGGACCGGCAGACCGCGCCGAACTGCGCGCTGGCGACGCGATCCTTGCGGTGAAGGGAGAAAAGGTGTCGGACGCGGCCCAGCTCTATCGCAAATTGTGGGCGCTGGGTCCCGCGGGCGTCGATGTGCCGCTGACGCTCCATCGCGAGGGAGACACCTTCGACGTGGTGATAAAATCCACCGACCGTGCCCGGATGCTGAAGAGGCCAAGACTTCACTAAGCAAGGCTACACTAAGCAAGACTTCACTAACCGAGGCTCCGCTGATCACGGCGCCGTGGACTTCATGACGCTGTCTTTGCCGGAAGCCGCGCCAGTCCGCCATCTGACTTTTATTGCGTTGATGCGTTTGGAGAGATGCCAAGCAGACTTGAAAGACGTCCGCGGGGAGCCGCGAGATCGGCCAGCGTATATCCTTCCAGAACCTCCATGAAAGCCCGTTGCGCCCGCTCCAACGCGCGCTTGAGCACGCAGCTCGGATTGATCATGCAGGGCGCGTTAAGCGGCTTCAAGCACGACACGATCGCCATATCCGGCTCAGTCGTACGAATGACCTCCGCCAGCCCGATTGTCTCGGCGGGCTTGGCGAGGCGCAGTCCGCCGCCGCGGCCGCGCACGGTTTCGATATATCCCGCTACCCCCAATTGATGAACCACCTTCATCAGGTGAGCCTCGGAAATCTTATAGCTCCCAGCGATCTCTGCGATTGTCGACAGCCCATCGGACTTGAGTGCGAGATACATCAGTACCCGCAACGCGTAGTCCGAATAGGTGGTGAGGCGCATGCAAATTTTCCCGTGACGACGGTCACGCAAAAGCTATATTTTAGATATTGCTTTTGCGCAACTGCACATGTATGCATGCTGACCTTTGTAAAGGAGCGTTTCATGCGCGAGAACGCCACGATCAGTGACACCGTCGCAAAGCCTTTCCTGCTGCCGGGGACGGTCGTCTGCAACGCTCTCGGAATCCGCAATAACTCCGGGGATTATTCCCACCTGGTCCGCATGTTGGTCAATTCACTGATTTGGACAGTGGGCGGAGTCATCGTCATGGCTTTTCTCGCATGACACTTGTGTCCGACAAAATGGATCATGTGACCGAGGACGGCATCCGCCAGCTCGTCGACGCATTTTATACGAAGGTGCGCGTCGATTCCGAGTTGGGGCCGGTTTTCGAGAACAAGATCAAGGATAACTGGCCCCACCATCTTGAGAAGATGTACGCGTTCTGGTCGTCGGTAATGCTGACCACCGGCCGCTACAAGGGCAACCCCATGATGAAGCACATGGTGATACCGGGCATGAAGCCGGAGCTGTTCACCCAATGGCTCGCACTGTTCGACGAGACCTGCTGTGAACTGTGCGACGAGCCGATCCGCGCAGCCTTCATGGAAAAGGCCGAACGCATCGCTGAAAGCCTGAAAATTGCGGTGTTCTACCGGCCTGACCGGCCGTGGCCGCCGCAGGCTTCCACGAATGTGACGTGATCCGACGAACTGACGCTACACTAGAGTCCGATTCAACTGCGTTGAATCAAAACTCTGTTTCATTCTTTCGATTGAGCATGATCTCATCCGAAACCCGGTTTTCACTTTGTGCTGGCGCGGCCCTTCGAGTCGGGATCATGCTCTAATGGTAGCTTTCATTTTGTCTTCGTAGCCGCTGCTTTGCGCGCATCCGCGATGGCCTGACCGAACTGCGTCGTGGTCAATACGCCAGGCACACGGAATTTCCCGATAATAAACGCAGGCGTTCCGTTGAATCCGAAGGCGATCGCCTGATCACTGTTACGCTTCAGAATGGAGTCGATCGCGCCGGCGTTGGCGACCATGTCCTTGGCCGCGCGATCGACATCGATCTTCGCATCCGCCAGCAGTTCGCGAATGTGCAGCTCGGTCAAACGTGAACTGGCACTGATCAGAGCTTCGTGCGCGACAACGAATTTACCCTGATACTTGGACGCCAACGCCAGACGCGATGCATAGACCGAACCGGGGCCAAGGATCGGTCAATCCTTGAGAATCAGCCGAACCTTGCCGTCGTCATGCACCACCTGAGCGAGCTCCGGCGCAAGCTTGCGGCAATAGGAGCAGTTGTAATCGAAATACTCGACGATCGTGATATCGCCGTGCACGTTGCCCGCCGCCGGAATCTCCTGATCGCGCAACACTTGTGCTTCAGTCAGAACTTCGTCAGA
Source organism: uncultured archaeon (assembly GCA_963807355.1). Lineage (GTDB taxonomy): Bacteria > Pseudomonadota > Alphaproteobacteria > Rhizobiales > Xanthobacteraceae > Nitrobacter. The sequence continues at coordinate 28,264 of CAWEBX010000019.1, read as the reverse complement.
TGTCTCGGCAAGCGTCGGCGCGCGCGTCAGACCTGCCGTGACCACTCCCAGGCCGAAGGCCCGCAGCAGCCCGCGTCTTGTCGGGTTGCCGGACGTGTCCTGCGATTTTGGCATGATCGATCAGACGCCCTTGAGCCGCTTGCTGCATTCGCTGTAGTAGCCGCCGCCCTTCATGATCCATTTCAACCCGCCATTGGAGTTGGTGGTCTTGTTGGCCTTGTATTGATCAAGGCAAGTGTGCCTGCGCCCCTTGCCAGCTGATTTCGCTGGCATATTTCGGCGACACCGCCGATGGGAAAACCGCGTTGCCGGCTGACGTGGCCGAAGGAGCTGCAGTCTTGGGCGCTGGCGTCTCGGCTGCCTCCGGGGTAGTTGCCGCCGCTCCGCACTGAGCCTTGCGGAAGTCGTTCCACTTCTGACCGTTGAGCGTGCCCGCTGATTTCGCGGCCTGATACTTTGCGCTGCACTCCTGCGCGGTCAGTGCTGTGGCGGGCAGTACCGAAAGTCCAAGCAGACCGGACGCCGTCGCGGCGCCCAGCAGTTTCAAATAACCTGTCATGTGTTTGTCCTTCCCGGACATCGAGGATGGGCCGACATCCTAGCGTCGCCGCCGGCCGTTTCAACGCCGCACCCGGACCGGCTCAAAAAAAAGCTTCATGTGGGGATCGGCCCAAGGCCGTTCAGCCACCGTTCAGGCCGGCTCCGCGACGTTGAAGCCGTTATCAACCTGAGGAATTTTTCATGACCACGTCTTCCCGCTTCATCGCGATCCTCGCTGCGTCCCTGCTGCTCGGCGGCACGGCATTCGCCCAGACTGCCGCGCCCGCAACGCCCGCACCGACTTCAAAGATGGCGCCCGCCACCAAGAAGGTCCAAAAGCCGCGCACCGCAGCTTCGCTCGAATGCTCGAAAGAGGCCACCGCCAAAGGCCTGCACGGCAAGGAACGCAAGAAATTCCTCTCCGGGTGCAAGGCCAAAGCGGCCAACCCGAACTGATCCGCTCGCCCGATAGTGTCGACAGGTCAACCAACCTGCGACACTATCGGGCTTGCCATCCGCCGGCCTGATCAAAATGTTCGACCGCAAGCGAGTCCGGGGTCGGTTCGCGTAAAGAATGCGGCTCAAAACAAGCTGTTGGAGCCCTACCTTGATGCCATCAAGGTTGGATGTCGCTGGATCGCGATGAGCAGGATGCGAGCGGAAAGCCGCGACACACTTTTCATCCCGTAGCCAAGGCCATCTGCGCAGAGTTTACCTGACCTTGCCTGCCAAAGCTGCGATGCCCCACCCCGAGATTGCCGCCATCAGCAGCGAGATCAGCGCATTGTAGCCAGCCAGCGACAGGCCGAGGAAGCGCCACTGCACCTGGTCGCAACGCACCACCTTCACTCTATCGAGATTCTCAAGCAGACTTCCCTTGCCCAGATCGAGCACCGTTCCGCTGCACTCGGTCGGCCCCAGCCAGAAGCCCCATTCCACCCCGGCGTGATAGGCGCCGAGCCCGGCGTTGACCAGCACAACCAGCGTAAGAACGGCGAGAGGCGGTATGATGAGGCAACGTGGTGCGTCTTTCGCGAGGGCAAATGCCACGAGCAGGCCGAAGGGGAACGCAAAATAGTAGGCATAGCGCTGCTCTAGACAGAGCGGGCACGGCAGGATCTCCAGCACGATCTGAAAGAACCACGCGCCTGCGATTGTCGCCGCGGCGATGAAGGCCACGGCCAGCGTCGCCGCGAAGGCGGTTTTTCTACCGAACTCCGGAGGCGGATTTCACGACAGCATCGAGGGTCACGGCTTCCTCCGGCGAAGTGCTTGGATTGCACCATGCGTCCTAGCTTGCGAGCCTTGCCGCTGTCGAGCCGGCAGCCATCACACTGCAGTGTTTCGAGACCAAATGATCCTGTTGACGGAGGACGCTTGGCGCACCGGGTTGACCGGCAGGGATCGGCCGCTATAGTCCGCCCCGCTTCGCAAGACCACCGCCTCACTTGGCGTATGACTCGCGAATGCCCCTGTGGCGGAACTGGTAGACGCGCTCGACTCAAAATCGAGTTCCGCAAGGAGTGCTGGTTCGATTCCGGCCAGGGGCACCACGAAGCAGTTCCTCGACGTTCACCACCGTTCATGATAATGCAAAAAGGCTCGTGAAAACGGGAATTTCTTGTTTTCTGACGTCCGCAGCAATCCGCGGCAGTCCACGCAATCTGTTGGTATCGGCGTTGGTATCAAGGAAATTGCCCGTTGGTATCGTGTTGGTATCGGCAGCGAAGCGATGGGGGTGGGGATGGCGCAGCTTTCGGATCGGAAATGTCAAACGGCCAAGCCCGGCAATGCGGTCAGGAAGCTGAGTGATGGCGATGGCTTGCAACTCTGGATCATGCCGACTGGCGCGAAGCTCTGGCGCCTCGCCTATCGGTATGACGGGAAACAGAAGCTGCTTGCCATTGGCCCCTATCCCACCGTTTCGCTGGTGAGCGCACGCCGGAAACGTGACGATGCGCGTAAGCTGCTCGCGGATGGCAAGGACCCAAGCGCACAGAAGAAGCTCGACAAGACCGCGAGACTCACGGCCAACGCCAACACCTTCAACGCCCTCGCCGACGATTATCTGGCCAAGATGAAGCGCAACCAGCGCGCCGAAACAACCATTAGCAAAGTGGAGTGGTTGCTGGACCACGCTCGGCATTCCCTCGGACAACGACCGATCAACGAAATCGAGCCCGTTGAGGTTCTGGCGGTCCTTCAGCCGATCGAAACCGCCGGGAAACTGGAGACGGCAACCCGTGTCCGGGAAACCATCGGCGCGGTGTTTCGGCACGCCATCCAGACTGTGCGGGCAAAGGCCGATCCGACGCAGGCATTGCGCGGGGCCATCGCCACGCCCAAAGCCAAGTCGCGCGCCGCCATCACCGATCCGGTGGCGTTCGGTGGCCTGCTGCGAGCCGTTGATGGCTTCATGGGCCAGCCGACGACGAAGGCCGCGCTGCAACTCGCGGCTTTGCTTGCCTGCCGCCCCGGTGAGCTGCGCCACGCGGCATGGGCTGAGTTCGATCTGGAAGGCCACGTGTGGAGCATTCCGGCTGAACGCATGAAGATGCGCCGCCCCCACCGCATCCCGTTGCCGGCGCAAGCCGTTGCGATCCTCAAAGCTTTGCATCCGGTCACGGGACAAGGCGCCGGTGGCCTTGTGTTTCCTGGGCTACGGTCAGTGCACCGGGCCATTTCTGAAAACACCATGAACGGGGCCCTCCGGCGTCTTGGCTATTCGCAGGATGAAGCCACCGCGCACGGCTTCCGCTCAACCTTCTCGACACTGGCGAACGAAAGCGGGAAATGGAACGCTGACGCCATCGAACGTCAACTCGCCCATGTCGAAAACAATGACGTGCGCCGAGCCTATCTCCGCGGCGATTTTTGGGATGAGCGCGTTCGAATGATGACGTGGTGGGCGGATTATTGTGACACCCTGCGCCAGGGCGGGATGGTTTTGCGATTTAAAGGAGGCGTGCAGTGAAGGAGGTGATGCCGATGAATCAAAGCAGAAAAGCAGCGCGCACGGGAGTTCAGGCACCAAGTACGCTAGCGGCTCAGGGCATGGCGAATGGCATGTAACGATAAGGCATTTCTCAGGGATATGGCGCTGCTAAATTGCGGATTGATAGAGCGAGGCGTAGGCTTTCGCCGAATTGGTCCAGCTGAAGGCTTGGCCCATGGCTGCTCGCCGCATTCGATCGAGGCGGTCTCTCGCCCCGAACGTGGAGAAGGCGCGGCACAGGCTGCTTAGGAGACCATCTGAAGAAGGGCGTTCGAATAAGAAGCCCGTCTGACCGTCCTGAATGGTTTCGGCCAAGCCGCCCGTTCGATGGCCGATCGGCAGCGAGCCAAAACGCTGGGCGTACATTTGGCTGAGACCGCACGGCTCAAAGCGGGAAGGCATCAAGGTAAAGTCACTGCCCGCGAAGATGCGGCGCGCTTCGTTATCATCGAAGCCGATCCTCACCGCGACGGCCCCCGGGTGGCTTATCTGGGTCTGCCGCAACGCTTCCTCGAACTGCGCTTCTCCTTTACCCGTGACGATGATCTGTCCGCCAGCATCGACGATCGCCTTAGCATTTTGGATAACGAGATCGACACCTTTCTGGTGAACAAGGCGGGCGACAAGCGCGAAGAGGGGACCGCGCGAAACTGCCAGTCCGAACTGACGCCGGATATCCTTGGCGTTCTGAGATCGTCCTCGCCAATCCCCAGCGTCGAAGGTCCGGGTCAGGGCCGTGCAAGTCCGCGGGTCCCAACTTTCATCGATGCCGTTCAAAATGCCCGATAGCTCGTCCTTCTCGGCGCGCTTTCGGAGGATGCCTTCCAGGCCGCACCCGAACTCGGGCGTGGTGATTTCGGCGGCGTAGGTCTGGCTTACCGTCGTGAGGTGGGAAGCGTAGACCAGACCGGCTTTCATGAGGGACAGACGGTTGTAGAACTCCACACCATCTATATGGAAGGATTGGGCGGGAATACCGAGGCGAGGCAGCGCGTCTCGGGAGAAGACGCCCTGATAGGCGAGATTATGAATCGTGAACACGCTCGGTAGCGGCCGCTGTGACCATTCAAGGTAGGCCGGTATCAGCGCGCATTGCCAGTCATTGGCGTGGACAAGGTGTGCAGACCAGTCCTTATCGATGCTGCCCAGAGCGATCTGAGCCGCCGCGTAGGAGAACGTTGCGAAGCGGACGTCATTGTCCTGCCAATCGACGCCGTGCTCATCACTATAAGGCGAGCCGGGCCGCTCGAAGAGTTCGGGGCAAATGACCACGTAGTAGGGCATGCCGTCAGTTGCATGCCCCTTGCCCACTCGAAAGGATGGAAGGCCGGCGAACCCCGGCGAGTCGCCGACGATCTTTAGATTGGCGAGGCCGCGGCGCACTTGCGGATAGCCTGGCACGACGACACGGATATCAGCGAGTGGCAGAAGAGCACGTGGCAAGGCGGCTGACACAGCGGCGAGACCGCCGACCTGCACAAAGTCGCACGTCTCAGGAGTCGCGAAGAGTATCCTCATCGCAAGCGACCCAGACCGGAATTACTGTTCATTGAAGCCCCCAGCGTTGGCAAGACGCTTGGCCTCTAATTCCAAACACTGGTTTTAGTTCCATGTTGTGATGAGTAATCTGTCCACGCCGGTCTACTTGCCTCGAAGCGCCGTTGGAGAGCACCACGGTCAGATTGGAAGCCCCAACTGCTGTTCCCGCGTCGGTTTCTCGTTGTGTGTTGTAACGACGATGCATGACGACGACACGACGGACGGCGACCCTTGCAGACCACAATGACATCGACCGTGCGGGGCCCGGATGTCCTCCAGCTCCGGTCGGTCAGTCGCTCCCGAGATGCCGTCATCATCATAGCGGGTTTTGACCTGCACCCAGCCGGCATGAGCCTGGCTTTTGGTAAAGGCACAGGAAGCCTCATACTGGCATCCAGCGAGTTGAACTTCTGGTCGAGGCCCGTTGTCGTCGAGACCCGGGTATAGATCCGCACTCGAACAATCTCTTTGGATGAAACAATTCTCGCGTTCATGGCTCATCCACCCGGCTGACCGTGCGATCCCGCAGCTCCAAGAAGCGAAGGCCGCTCCAGCGGGTGCGGATGATGGCGATGGCCATCGCGGAAAAGGCAAACTTTCACGGCCTCATTCTTCGGATAGTCGTCATTTCCATGGAGAGCTTGTGCTGTTGGGTGGCGATCCGGGCGAGTGAAAGATCAAGAAAGGCCTTCTTGACCTGATCAATCGACATGGCGGGCTCATTGCAGCCTGTGGCTTGTTGGACCGGGACAGGCACCACCATCCCCATCGACCACACTTGGCGCATTCGAAAGGCTCTCGGATAGGCCCCCTTTTTTCGATCCCGGTACTACCCGCGCTGGCTTGGTTTCGTAACTGCACTCGAGACAGAGGGGACGGTCAGCTAGAGGACGATCGGCCATACGGGGCGTTCCGAAAGCGCTGTGATCGCGACCGCTGCGTCACTAAGAAAGGCTGCGATGTTATGATGTTGATGCCCATCCGCTTCCATCACAAGGCAGGAATTTGCGCGCCCAGTGAACAAAATTTAGGCAGGCCCTTTCGTCGTTACATGAAAGCTATCCGTCAATGGTTAACCCCGTGGCAACCATTGCCGGCCGCCTGCAATGGGACGATCAAGCCTACGCTCGGCGCGGACCGGTCACCGCGAAAGCGCCCGGGCGCCAATGCGAGTGCTGATGAAACGAATCCTGCGCAAACACGGCTACCCGCCTGACCCTCAAGACGCCGCTGGGTTGGGCGACCTCGTGAGATGACACCGGCCAGAGAACGGTTAGAAGGCTATAGCGTAACCGCTTTCCAAGGCCGACGGATCGAGCCGTCGCAAAGTCAGGGGTGGCCCGCCGTCAAACGCGAGGGCTACCTGAAGACCCGCTCGGCTTTATGGCGCTGCTTTCTTTCGCGGACTCGACACCTGAGTGAGCCTACCGGCTCAAGGCGAGCAACGCCGCTCATTCTGTTTCAACCAAACGGGACATACAACGCTACCAAGGCGCCGGATAGCCGAACTGATCGATCTCCCTCACCTTGCAAGATGAGGAGGACGAGCGGACATCATAGTATTGGTCGGTGCAGGGCAATGCACGAGCTGCACGGTGCCACCCAGCGTTCACGCAGTGGCAACCACGCCCAATGATGCGTCGTCACGGCTGGTGAAGTTGGCTTCGAGCTCCGCGATCGCGAGACGCTCATATTCATAGGCTTGCGCCAGGAGCGTCCATTTTTGCGTCGGACGAAATGCTGCAGTCTGGCGATAAAGCGAAGCGATGGTGCGATATCTACGCACGTTTTCCAGGACAGCGTTCCCACTCATACATCAATTCCCGTCTCTTGTTTACGGAAAACTATGCAATGAGCGATTTTCGAAATCGTTAGCGGATCTGACAGCCAGGGCAAATGGTTTGTGAACCGTTATCGGACAAAAGAAGCCACATACATTAGCGTCGACTAAGCTGCGACCGACTTTCCCCGATTGGGCATGAAGCCTGGCTTGGAGTGCCAGACGCAAGAAATTTGAGTTGACCGCCGAATTTCCGCAATATCCGCATTCAGCAGCAGTAACCATCCAACCTGCGTAACCCCTGGCTGGGCTGAAGGAGGCCTTCCGGTGGAGAAGCAAGCTAAACTCCTCCTAGGCGATAAGCATGAGCGCTGTTTCAAGTCGCCCAAGTGGCCACACACCGGAAACGTGTAACCAGGTGGTTAGCCTTTCAAGCACTGCGCTTTCGCTCTTTATCCCGGTTTGGTGGGACGTCGGTCGCACGACAGTCTACTTGGATGGATGCGCACAAAAAAAGGCGCCGTCTCAAAGGGGGAAGCCACTCGGGCATACAAACTTTCGCTATTAACAGCGAAGGCGCGCCAATCGCCGATACGGCGCCCGGCCAATTCAGCCTCGCTATCACGGGCCAAAATCGGGCAATTATTGCCAATTTTAGCAAACCCGTTTCGAATTGCGGTACGCCTTCGGCGTCAAACCAGTCCAGCGAGTGAAAGCACGTGTGAAAGAACTTAAATCGCTATAGCCTAGGAGCCACGCGACCTCCGTAATTGGAAGTTGCTGTTCCAGGAGATAGCGTCTGGAAAGAGCCTGCCGCGATGCGTCAAGCAAGTCAGAAAAAGCTGCATTCTCGGAGCACAACACGCGTGCCAGGGTACGGCGGCTCATGCCAAGACGGCGGGCAATCTCCGTTACGTTCGCCCGACCGTGCGGGAGTAACTGGACGATCTGATCTTCGACATGAGATCGAAGGCTGGCGCGCCGCGATGTTGCTCGTTTGGCAAGAGCTTCATCCGCGTACTGAACGAGTAGATTGTTAAGATAGACGTCAGCCCCAACAATAGGCAACGCTTCGGTTCGCTGCGGAAATGATATTTCGTCATTATTGGCCGCAAAGTCAATTTCGCAGCCCAGATAAGATCGCACATCTGGGGGCGTTTCTGGTCTACGATGTTTCAATTTGATCTGAATTGGGGCGAGACTGCTCTTCGTCAGAGTGCGGCAGATGCGAACCAAGGTTACGAGCCAGAATTCGATGTGGTGGCGATCGGACAGACGATCGATGTTCAGATATTCAATCGCGATGGTGAGCGAACGCTCTGACGAAATCCGCAGCCGAACGCCTTCGTTGTTAATTGCGCAATAACGTTCCGCATTTCGTAGAGCATCGCCGAGCCGCTCTGAGGAGGTCATAACGTGGTACAACAGTCCGATTTCGCCTAGTTTAAAATCAAGAGCCAGATGGAAGCCGAACCAATCGTCGTGCAACTTTTGGGCGGCTAATTCCAAGACCCGGAGCTGAGCACTTGCGTTAAGGCGACGCTGTCGGTTCTGCACCTCCTCGATTGTAACGCCAGCGCTCAACATCACCGGATCCGGAACTATTCCCCGTTCGCGCAATCGATCGCATGCGAGCCGCGCTATTCCCCCGGTGGAGGTTGGCATCCACGATAAGCAGTCAGAAAAATTATTCTTCCGCATCTTCCGCATCTGCGCAAGAAGGGCCTCCCGACCACCAACATCGACCGTCTGACCGCGTGGAAAGTTGACTTAGATCAATTGAGGTGCCTTCGCGATAACAAACATCCCTGAAGGCGTTGCTCTTTTAAACGGCGCCAGAGCATGGCGCCGTAGGCAGTCTCGTTACATTGCGCACTCCAAAGCCTGAAGCTACGCCCGCACATCGTTGCAATCACGCAATCTGGAAGCAGGTACGATCCGCCGGCTCTCCAGATCGCAGACGATTGTTCCGTGGCGAAGGTTCTTGCGAGCCGTCCAGTCGACAATGCCGGCAACTATTAGCGACACCGTTCGCGGGCTGGGTCGCGCCTAACAATCCGCAGCAGACTTCTCACCAGGGAGCATTAGTCGGTGAGCGAAGCTCGCTGCCGGGCTGCCGCCGGGTGACGGCCAAGTGTAGACGATGCATCCCAGCCCTGCCGTATCGTCACACCGAGAGAAGATTCCAGCGGTCACGTGCAGTTAGCGCTGATCCACCAAGAGATGGAAGGTTTGGTTGGGGTGCTGCCAAACAGTTGCCCGGCAGGATGATCTCGAAGTCCATGCCGCGTTCTGTATAGGTGCAAGCATAGTTTCCTTGCAACTGTTCGTCGATTATAAGATCCAAAAGCTTCGACCCGAAGCCACTGTCCGCGATATCAGAACAGCCTGCCTTCACTGGGCTCCTCTCGGTCCACGTGATACGCAGCTCGTCAACTCCGCGGCTTATATTGACGCTCAAGGAACCGTCGGGATCACCAAGAGCGCCATACTTGGTCGAATTTGTCGCCAGTTCGTGGAAAACGAGAGCCAGCGACGTAACGATTCCACGATCGATAAACACTTCGTCGCCATCGATGGTCTCAGCCCCCTCATAAGGTTGAAGCAGGGCGCCGAGGAGTTCCTTAAGTGAAGTGAGTCCTCCGGGGGCGCCCAAGGACGCGTCGCTGCGGATAAGACCATGTGCACGATGTAAGGCCCCGATCCGGCTTCTCAGTATGTCCGCCAGCGGTTTCATCTCGGGGTTGACACGGACCGACAGGCTGACCAGCGCGTTGACGAGCGCGAACAAGTTCTTGATCCGATGATCTAGTTCATTGGCCACAATCTCACGCTCGGCCGCGAGGTGTCGTAGCTGGTCAAGGACTTCATTTCTGATCGCAGTGGTCGTGGAGATGATGAGCGGACCTAGAGAGATAAGTGCAGCTCCCATCCCGATCGACAGCACGAGCGAGTCGTCAACATGGGAAACGTCAATATAGCCCAGAGTTGTCGCTATGATTACCCATATGCAGAAGCCAAAAGTCAGCAAGGCCGTCAAGAACACGCGGTAGGAAATTGCGCACCAGAGAAGAGCGGGTATAGGGAATGCGAGAGCCCCCATTCCCCCGAAAAAGAGTCCCGTGACGGCTGAGAGAACGAACACAATAATCGGCGCTTGATCGCGAAGGGTCGGCGGCGGCAGTTGCTGCCGCCACCATTTACGGCCTTCCGGGTAGGACAGCATGATCGGCAAAAAAGCCAGCTGGTTTAAAAGCTCGACGGAAAACCAGTACCGCAAAAAGCTTACAGCTCCCGGATCATGGAATACCGGATCGTGGAATAAAGGACCGATCAGAATTGCGCCAACGATGCCGGCAAAGACGGAAACGGCGCCCACCGCAATGAGCAGGTAGAAAACCGACGTCCGACGCTGGAGAAGCTGGTCGGCCCGATCCATGCTGGTGAACAAGACATAGCCGATGAGCACGCTTCCGAAATTATAGACAGCCAGACTCGCGCCTGTCACAAGCCCGCAACCGATAATCGGGATCGCGATTGCGAATCCGGCAAGACAAGCGAGCCAGCCCAAGGGATGCGCCAATAAGGGAAAGCGCACGAGCATGCCGAGCATAAACGGGTTGGCGGGCCAGATCAGCGACAAGATCTTATTGTCTGCCGTGAGAACCCCGAATAGGCAGAGTACCGAGTAGGCTCCGCCAAACATCAGAAAATAAAGCCAAGCGCGGCGCGGGTGGGCCGGAAGCTTGAACCAGTTGATTGTCTTCACGGCTTAAAACTCGCCTTCGTGAAACGCCGCCATAGGGGACCAAATCACCTTAAGAGCGTGGCGTAGGTCGCTTTCCTTTACTCAACCGTCCACCTGACTCATCTTCGCGCACCTGGACGGAGTCCTAAAGCCATGCAAATGAGGGCCAACCCTCAAACCTTGTTCGGGCGCCACGCCGCTGCCGCTATAGCGGCAAACCGTCAACCCAGTCTTTGCTATCACGGGCCAATGATTTGGCACTTTGTGCCACCACCATGAAATGTCAGCGGGCGTCTTCCAAAGTTGCGGTATCGCAGTTGAGGCATGTCGCGTGGTGGTTCACCACGGTCTCCTTGCCGATCAATCGAGTGTGGCCACCCGACTCTCCCCAGCTTTGCGATTTGCGTAACCACCGTTCATTGCAGATAATGCCGGTGATTCGGTTTTTCCGCTTACGTTGACATGGCGTTTCTTATGTAGGCACCGGTGGACGAGGACAACCGCTTTTCCGGAACGTGGGCTGAGGCTCAAGCACTCAGAGATGAGCTTTTTCGCAGCGCCAGTATCGGCGAGCTGACCGGTGACCAAGCCGACGCCGAAGCGGTGCGGTTAGGGCTCGGCAGTCTGTCACGCCGGCCCGGTCCGGAAGAGTTCCGACCCGAGATTGAAACGCACTGAACCCTGTCGATGGCAGTGGCCTGGATTACCTATCTCGACCTCGACGAGGTGCGAAAGTGGTCGGCCCCCTATCGGGCGGAGTGTTTCGACTGGCGATGGCAGCGATGGCGCGTCGGGTTCGACGGACCGATTTACGAGGGCTGGCACCTTGAACAATGCCACAAGCCAACGCTGTCGCTGCTCAGTCTCAGCTCAATCCATGACTACGTCACCGACGACAAGCAACCTGCTTTGCCGGTCGGGAATGCCCGCGAGGCTTTATGGGTGGCGCTTCGCGAGGGGGCCTTTGCGGCGATCGGCATCGACAGTCAGAGCGGTCGGCACGTTGCCAGATACCGCCGCTGGATCTGGCCGAGCTGGTGCCGGTGGCGGCAGGGAACAAGGCGGACGAGGTGCGACGCGGGCTTCTCGGCGACGGCACATGGATCGCCCGTGCCTGTGATGATGAGGGCAAGTATCGCACGAAGTCGCTCGGTGACTTTGGAACCTGGCAGGCAACGAATTCTTTGCGGCCGCCAAGAAGAGGCTGAGGCATTTCGATCTCGTGGAAGTCAGGTTGCGAGGTTCGCAAGAAGATCGAGACCGTGGCCGACGCCTGCCGGCACTACGCTGCAACACATGCCGATGCGCAGGGCCGGCTTGACCGGCTCGTTTATGGCGACCTCCGCTCGCAAATGTGAAGCTCGACAAGTTGCGGAAACGTCACCTCGAGGAATGGAGAGCGCGATCGCGGCATTGCCTGCCTTGGTGAGCCGCAACAAGGATTAGCGGACGCGCGCTCGCGTGCCTGCCACGATCAATCGTGATATTGTCCCGCTCCGCGCCGCGCTGTCGAAACTACTCGCCCCGGGCGCGCCGAACTCGAATGCCGCATGGCAGGAGGCGCTGAAGCCGATCAAGAATGCCGACAGGCAGCGGACGAGCTATCCCGACATTAGCCAGCGCCGCGAGCTTCTGGCGATGGTCGAGCAGGAAGCCGCGCCTTTCGTAAAAGCACTGTGCCTTGCGGCGGCCTCCGAATTGTGGCCGCGCCGGCGCAGGAAGCGCTCGATCTCCCGCGCATGTCGATGGAAAAGGATTTGTAGGTCCCACATCATTGGAACCGCTCGATGCCATTTATTCGTCGGCCGGGACGAAGCTCGCGCCAAATCTCGGCGATTGTTTTCATGAAGACATCTCGGCTTGCTTTCCGAGCTCGATCGCCTTCTGGATGAGGGTCCCCGATCTGCTCACTATAAGACTTGCGCGGCTCAACTGCCTAGAAAATACACTCACGAGTGCCCCTGTTCTCAGTCGCGTCCAAATCGCGCAGACCTATTTCTGCTATATCGCAGCCACGTAGATTGCACAGCTGAAGAGCTTCTAGATTAATTCCAGATTTTTCCGGTTTCATTCATAAGTGTTGCCAAAAAAGCGCCGAGCGTAATCTTTGGAGTGTCCCGACGTTGCGTCTGTCGTTCGATTGTGTTGCCATTTGCAAGCAAGCCGCAGAACGGCAACGTCGCGTCCTCCGCGACCGTTTCTACGTCGGCGAGGTCAACTATAAGGGCAGATCTATGCGGGCGACCGGCTTCCGATCCTTGATCGCGACTGTTCGATCGCGGCCAGACCATGCTCTCGGAGCAGCGGAGCCATCAGACCGACTACCCTTCGCCCATCTGCTGACGAGCCTGATTTTTGACGACGCCTACCATCGCACAGCGCAGACACAGGTCCAGATGGTCGCCGCTACAACTGCTATATCTCACGAGGATGAGGTCACCGCGCGCGGCTGTGTGAGATGTCGGCGCCTCGAACAATGGTGGCCAACCGATCCAAAGCCGGAACGCCTTATGGTTCACGTGATCCTTCGAATTCGCTTTCGAAGCGCAGATGCTTCACGCTTCGGCCATGACGCCGCACTAGTTTGAGGGCCTCTGTTCCAACCCTGATGTGCGTCTCAACATAGTTTGCGGTCACAACCAAATCCAACGCTTCGGTTTTCACACCCTCAGGGATCATAGGCTGGTCGGAGACGAGAAGCAACGCACCGGTCGGGATGTGGTTGGCGAATCCGGCGGCAAAGATTGTTGCAGTCTCCATGTCGATCGCCATGCTCCGTGTGCGACGCAACTTCTCCTTGAAAGCATCATCATGCTCCCAGACACGACGGTTCGTTGTGTACACGGTGCCTGTCCAATAATCATGACCCAGGTCGCGGATCATGGTTGACACTGCGCGTTGCAGTTGGAATGCGGGAAGCGCAGGAACCTCCGGCGGCAGGTAATCGTTCGAAGTGCCTTCGCCGCGAATGGCCGCAATGGGCAGAATGAAATCGCCCGTCTGATTCTTGCGTTTCAAGCCGCCGCACTTTCCGAGAAATAGAACAGCCTTCGGGGAAATGGCGCTCAGGAGGTCTATCACGGTCGCGGCATTCGGGCTTCCCATGCCGAAATTGATCAAGGTAATGCCATCGGCGGTCGCGTTGGGCATCGGTCGATCCGTCCCCTTGATCGATACCTCGTGCTGAGCGGCGAACCACGCGACGTAGCCGCTGAAATTCGTCAAGAGAACATATTGTCCAAATTCGCCAAGCGGCGTGCCCGTATAACGCGGCAGCCAATTTTCGACGATGTCCCTTTTCTCTTTCAGTTTCTGCTCCCACGTCAAATTGGCCGAAGCTAGATGCGAGTTTTCCCGCTAAAAGACACGGTTGAATGATCGTCTCAGCTCACGAATTCTACGGCTAGCAACAATCCTTCAATAGCTGATCCGGGACCGCGCGCATACCGCGAAACATTCATGCGTGGGGTTCGCGGAGAGGGACAAGGGCGCGCACTGGTCTAAGTGGAGGAAGCGATGGATGGGCCGAAGGGAAAGGCCCGTAGCCTTCAAGCGGTTGTGAACCGCGCTATGTCCACTAGTGCGCAGAACTCCGCTTTCGAATACGAGATGATGGCTGATCATCGCGCGGATCATCGTGGCTTATCTCGGTGATGAGAACGCCCGATTGCGTCCCGCCTCTGTCTCACGGACAGGAGCGCCATGCAGACCCGGCGTCGTTTCAAGCAGACCACATCGTTTCAAGACCGTCTTTCGGACTTCATCGCGGGCGCACGATCTGAGGCGGACGGTGGGCCGGGCGGCGCGGATCACTACGAGTTGCTGAAGAAAATTCGGCAGGCCGAAACCGCCGCAAACATCGAGAGATGGGCGACCTCGCCCGAGCTGCAGCCGCCGAAGTAATGGGAACGGAGACGGGCCCTCGACGTTGTCTGCCCGCGATGAGTTTGACAGACTTTGCCCGCCGCGGCCCTCGAGCCCGGCGGGTTCTTCTTGCCGCACGATAAGTTGTGGTACGAAACAATCGCTTTGCGCCGGCGTTGCAACGCATGTCGCGCTATTTCCTTATCGCTATGGCAGGAGGCTTGGCGGCGCTGATCGCGCTGCTGCTCGGCTTAGGCCCGTTCTCCAAGCAACAGACGCCAAGCGGAGAGGAACTATCCCCCGCGAAGTACATTTCTATCCCTGACTGAAACGAGAGATACGCTTTGATACGCAGGGCTCAGTTTTTACGGTGGATCGGAAATAAAATAGATCAGAACCAATCGTTTGGTTCTCTCCGAAACTACTTCCGGCTTTCAAGCGGACCCTCTTAGCGCTTATCGATATAGCTTCTCCGATAAACACGTGTATTTTAAGGTCGTTCGCGTAGACACATAAACGAATTGGCCAGAGAAATGGCGTTGGGGTTTGCTTCTTAGAGGCTTGGAAACGTCGCGGGCAACCGTCTAGCTTCGACCCTCCGGCTCAGCCCCGCCTCGTCAGGTAGGCTATGTAATCGGGGTCCCAACCTTTCATATGCTTGAGCAAGGCCTGGCGCCGCTGGTCGGGCATGCCAGGGCCGTGCTCGAGGAAGTCCTGAATTGCCCTCTTGAACTCCTCCACCTGCGGCTCCTCTCCCGTGACCACGTCGCCGTACTCCGGCATGATGTCCTGCACGCGCTCTTCCATGTCATTCATCGCCACGGTCCTCCCAATGCTCCCGTCCATAACCGCGCGCCTGTGCGGCTAGTTCCGCTTGCTCCGGAAGTCATTGAACGAAGCATCGATCAGAAGGAGCTTGTCGAGCACGATCAGCTGCCGCTCCTCCCGCGTGCCGGGTCCGCTCTCGAGGAACGCCTCCAGGGTGTCCTTGACCTGCTGCACCTTCGCGTCCGTGCTTTCGGGGCCGTCGCTGAACCGTGCCAGTAACTCCTGAATTTGCCGCTCGTGATCGTCGCTCATCTTCATGCTCCTGATAGCCTGTTTTCTTAGATAGGGGGCACCCGCTACGAGGCTAGTCCTCCGTTGAAAGCGGCGCACCTTCACACATCGATTGCCATAGCAGAAGGCACTCGCGGAATTCGAGGGCTTTCTGCGTTATCGGTCTGCGGCCTTGGACGCCAGTAGTGAAGTCGCATTTGCCAACTACGGCAGCGCGGCGCATTTAATGGGCCGTCACTTGCTTCACGCGGTCATACGAACCGTCAGTATTTTGGCGAATATCAAGGGGCAGTCCGCCGGGCGCTTTGCGTAACCGAACCGGCTTCTTTTCCTGCGTCCAATACACCCAAGGACTTCTACCGCGCGTTGTTTGCGGTTGCCCAACCGAACATGCTGCGGACATGCCCAATTCGAATGGCCCGAAGCGGACAACCAGGCCAACACGCAGCGTGCCGCGTCTTACCACCAGCCTCCTTGCATCGGAGGGAAGAACTGACCGCCGCCCCTGCGCGTATTGCTCGGGTGGGGATTCGGACTGCGCTGGAAAAAGAAGCTGAAGCCGTCGTCTCCCTGCGGGCTACCGTTGCTCCAGCCGCTGTCGTCCGCCACGAGGACCTCGCTCGGCTTGCGCGTGATGAAGCCGCCCTGTGGCTGGTCGCTCAGCACTGCAACAAACTCGGTGCGATAGTTTGTCTCTTTGCTCAGCGGCTCGTCGGAGACGACGATTGAGGATCGCGGCAACGCGGCCGGCGCGATGCGATCGAGGACTTCCTTCGGGATGGTGATGCGGTCGAGCGCGTTTTTGGCGTCATCCCCAGTCTCGATCGTGACGGCGGTCCAGCGCAGGCCCGCATCGTTGCGCGCCACCGCCGTGAACACATGCGTGCCCAGTGGTGTGCCGGGATCGCGGATCGTGACCGGGACCTCGATGGTCGCATCGAATACCTCGCCGCCTCCGTCCGGCGCCGGTTCATGTGTGTTGCGCCGAACGTAAAGCGTTTGCGTCGCTCGGCTGATGTAGATCGAGACCGGCTCGAGCGCGAGCTTCGCGTCGAGCGCCGCCTTGGCGATGCCGCCCTTTTTTGTCTGAGCCGTCTTGGCCGCTTCCTTTGCGGTGTTGGCTGTGTCGAGCTTTGATTTCGCGTCTGCCTTGGCGGTGTCTAACTGGGTCGCCAACTCCGCCGCTTTGGCAACGGCCTTTTGCTTGCGGTCTTCAGCCTTCGTCCTGGCTTGATCGGTCTTGGCCGCGGCCAGCGCCTTGTCGGCGAATACAACTGCGGCGTCGGCCCGGACTTTGAATTGCTCCAGCTTGCGCAGAGACGCTGCAAGCGGTGCCAACTCGCGGGCCGCTGTGGCCGCAGTCTTTTTGGCCTCATCGGCCGCCTTGGCAGCCTCGGCGGCTTCGCGGGCGAGTCTCTCGGCAGTTACCGGAGCATCTGCGACGATTTCCGCCTTCGGCATGAAGAGCGATAGCGTCGGGTGAGAAAAATTGACCGGGGCCGCATCGTCCGGCGAGATGATCACGCGCATCCCGATCCGCGTCTTGTCGAACAGCTTCTCCGCAAAGCCATAGGGCATTCGCACGCAGCCATGTGAAGCCGCATGACCAGGCAATGGCCCGCCATGCAATGCAAGGCCGTTCCAGGTGATGCGCAGCATGTTCGGCATCCAGGCATCGTCATACATGCTAGAGTGGTGGTCCTTGTCCTTCTCTACGATGGCGAAGACGCCGGCCGGCGTCTCGCGCTCCTTGATGCCGGTCGATACCGGGGCGCGCAGGATCCAGCCCTCGGTGTCATAGAACGTGACCTGCTGGCTCTTGATGGACACGATTGCCATGATCGGCTCGCCGGCCTCGCGCGGCGCGGTGGTCTCGGCGGGTTGCGCGCGGCGCGCCTGCTTTGCTGTGGCTTCAGCAATCGGCGCGATCAGCGCGGCCATCGCCGCGAACATCACGACGGCCGAACGTCCCCAATGGCGCATCGCCACTGTAGATCGCACCAACGTCAATCGATTCACCATTCCATTCCCCGTCGCAACGCATGTCCGCTGCCGTGACCGACCTCACAGATAGCCGACTCGTGAAAAACAAGCATGCTCGCAGCTGAAATTGGCACAAAACGGACAGAGAGCGTTCGCAAGCCTTCAGTTGCACACAGGCAACACTTCGGGGAAAAGGACACGGTCTGCCCGGTTACGCCATTGCGCGGCTATTTCCTTCCCGAAACAATCGTCGCGTCCACATCCTCGGCTATGTAATCCGGTTCCGATGAGGCTGGCATGATGAACCCGCGGCAACTTTCAACGCTGACGCCCGCCTTGCTATGGGTCGTTTTCGCGGCAGGCATTTACGCTCTGCTTGCGATGGGATCAGAGGCACGCCAGACCACGGGCGGGGCGACACCCACCCATATCAGCGTGCCTTCTTCCTCCGCTGCACAGGAACTCACCACGGCGTTGCAGCCGAGTTCAATGTCTCGTCACGATCTGAATCAAACCGATCTGCAACCCCCTTCGAAATCTCATGTGGCGATGACCGAACTCTCGCTTGCGGGAGATATCGCCCACGAACCGATCGCGCCTGCCGAACCAGCGTCCGTGCAAATCGCAAGCGCGAATCCATCGGATATCGAACCTGTCGATATCAACAAAGCCACGAAGTCCATCGAGATGGTCGACGAGTGCCAGGTCGTGGACATCTGCGTCGATCGCTATCTGTGGGCGCTTTATCAGCGCACGCCCAAGGAAGATACTATCAGGATCCGTGAATGGAAGAGCGTCACGATCAAAAGGAAGGGCAAGAGGGTGAGTGTTTCCAGAGCCTTCACCAAGCTTGTCGATCAAAATTTCGGGTGGAAGGATCCCAAGGCGGCGGAACGCGTCGGCATGTCCATGATGGACTATGTGATCGGCGGCATGGACCGGAGCTTCAAACTAAAATTGTTTCGTATGTTTCATGCGGCGGAGGCAGCGGGGCTTTCGCCCGGCATCACCAGCGCATTCCGTGACGCTGACCGTGTCCGGAAAGCCACCGGTCACGACGGCCTGACGCTGCGCCTTGTCGCTATCGGCTGTCCGCTGGGGTGGAATTCGCGATAGCCGCGATTTGCCCGAGCAGATAGCGGATAGCGGCAGCGGTCACGACGTGAGATTCTTCTTGAAGAAATCGATCGTCCGCTGCCAGGCCAGCTGCCGCGGCCTCCTCGTAGCGCGGCGTGGTGTCGTTGTTGAAGCCGTGCTGCGTGCCCGGGTACTTGAACATCTCGTAGCTGCACCTTGTTCGCCTTGAGCGCCGCCTCGTAGGCGGCCGATGCCGGCGTTGATCCGGTCGTCGTTCTCGGCGTAGTGGATGAGCAGCGGCGCCTTGATCTTGGGCGACGTCCTCGGCGTTCGGCTGGTTGCCGTAGAACGGGACCGCGGCGGCCAGGTCGGGGCACGCGCGTCGCGAGCATGTTGGCGATGCCGCCGCCGTAGCAGAAGCCGACCACGCCGACCTTGCCGGTGCAGTCGGGCCGCTTCTTCAGGCAGCCCGCCGCGGCGACGAAGTCCTCGCGGGTCTTGGTCTGATCGAGCTTGGCGAAGCAGCTCGCGCGCCTTGTCCTCGTCGCCGGGATAGCCGCCGAGCGGCGTCAGCGCGTCGGGCGCGAAGGCGAGGAAGCCCTCGAGCGCCACGCCGCCGCGCGACGTCCTCGATGTGCGGGTTGAGCCCGCGGTTCTCGTGGACCACGAGCACGCCCGGCAGCTTGCCCGCCGGCGTTCGCCGGCCGCGCGAGATAGCCGCGCATCTTCCCGAGCCCTGCGGCGACGGGATACTCGACGCGTACTCGGTCTGGAGCCGCTTGTCGTCCTTGGGCACCTGCTGCGCCTCGGCGAAGCGCGGGCTCAGCGCGTCGAGCAGCATCGCCGCGGTCACGCCGCCGACCGCGAACTTGCCGGCCCGCTCCAGGAACCCGCGCCGGTCGATCCGCCGTGGACGTACCGGTCGAAGAGGTTCAGGAGCTCCTGATCGAAATCGCTGGCCGTCTTGCGCTCCATGTCGTGCCCTCCAGCCGCCCGCCGTGTCTTCGCGGGCGCGCCGTCTCGCAGACAGGATACTTGCGGTTGTCGGGCCGGACAACGAATCTCGGGTGCCGCTGAGCCACGGCTACGGCCGCGCTGGGCGGCGTTACACGAACATCACCGGGACCAGCCCGCCGTCCGCCGCCCCCGCCTGATCCTGCCCGAAGCGGACGCTAGACTGCGTGTGCCAGCCTGTAGAGCCGCAGTCCTCGCGGGCCGGCGCGCATCCATGCAGACCTCTGGCAGTGGGGGGGCGTTCCGGCTCCCGGTTCTCGCGCTCATCGCCGCGCTCGCGGTGAGTGGCTGCGAAGTCCGCTCCCGCTCCGAGCGCGCCGACCGACGGCGCGCCGACAAGGCCGAGGCGCCGTATCAGGCGGCGGTCGAGGAGGGAGTCGGCGCCGCCGTCGCGATACTCGTCGACACCTCAGGCTCGATGAGGACGATGCCCGGGGACGCCCGGCCGAAGCCATGCGTCGCCCGGAGGCGCTCGAACGATGCTCGACGCGACCGACGCGTTCTTCTTCGCCAGACGACCGACTTTCCGATCAAGATTGGCATCTACCAGTTTTTCGCAGTGACGTCCGCCGCCGCTGCCGATGCACCCTACGATGACCATCAGATCCGTGGCGCGCTCCACACGCGCTGCCGCGGTCCAGCGAGCGTACCGCCATCGGCGATGCGATGCGTAGGCACGCCCGGCACTCTACCGCGCGGATGTCTTCCGGAAGTATCTGTCCTCGTCGTCACCAACGGCAGCACACCCCGCGGCCGCAGCCCGGACACGTCGCGCGCGACATCTTTCGCAAGAGCAGCGGCGCCGTGCCGATCTATTCGTCGCCTTCGACACCAGCCCGGCGAAGTTCGCCTTCCTGACGAGGAGGTGCGGGGCGACGTCGTCGGCGCCGGCACCGGCCCCGGAACTACGGACAGCGCTCGACGGGGTCTACAGCGGGTACGCAGGGCGAGACCGCGGCCGAACGCCGGACCGACGCAGATGGACGCCGCTGAGCTGACACCCGCTGATGGCTCGGAGCTAAACGACTTCACGGCCGTCCACGGTGATCCGCCTTCCAGCGAACAAGCCCGGATCCGGTTCGTTGCTCACGCTACGTACAGGAGGTGCGCCGCGGAGGAACACGATCGTGGTTGCGAGAGCTCTGGATCCGCGTTCATCGCGCGGATCGACATCGCCAACGTCTACCGAAAGACCGATCCGATGGCCGTGCAAGTTCCGAGTCCCGACCGCATCAAGCAACTCGCAGAGCCGGCTGGCCTCGACAGTGTCGGGGCCTGGTCGACGGATCACCCGTCAGGTCTCCGGCGAAAGACCACGTCGAGAAGCTCGAAGCCGAAACCAAGGCCTACCTCAAGGCCGGCGGTAGGCCGACGCCGCCAAGTTCGCTCGAGCTCCGGAAGGCAAACAGGAGCTCGCCGCCAACGATGAGCAGCTGCAGCTGCGCGGACGGCGTACAGCGACACCTGAAGCAAGATCCAGCACGCGAAACAAGAAGCTGATCGGCTGCGCGAGAAGGAGATCCAGAAGATCCGACGCAAGCTGAAGATCGAGCGCCGCGAAACCGAGATCGCGAAGCTGGCCGAGGACGTTCGACGTGAATCTGACGACCAATTCGGAGAGATCGAAGCAGTCATCCGGCGAAATCGATGCAGAACCACGGCCAGGTGCAGCGTCGCGGCGGACCTCTCGAGAAGGGGATCGCCGAGATCACGCGAAGAGCGTATGCGGCGGAGAGCTGACGAAGGCGCTTCACCCACTTCGAGATCGAGCTGGGCTGAAGTCGCCGGAACCACGCCGGTCACGGCGACGCCGAAGGTATCTGGGACCAGCCACGATGAAGCCGTGAGAAGCAGACCAACAGAATCGGACTGGCACGGACGCACATCGCAAGTCGCCGGCCATCGTGGCTTCGCGCGTGTCGTGTTTTCGCGCCGGCCCACGCCCGTCAACCCGAGACGGCCCTCAAGAAGACCACAGACACATGGCGAACGGAAGCCAAGACCCACTTCTACGTCGGGCCCGTCCTTCTCGTCTGCTCGGCGCTCGATGCGGTCTGGCGCTCTGGCGACGGCGCCGTCGGTCCAAAGCGGCCGGGCAATCTCGAGCGACGACCTCAAACAGATGGCCGAAGGGCGCCGAGAGCCGGACGCGCCGGCATCACCACCGTCAAGGAATACGATTACGTGCCGACGGCGAAGCTCCCCGAGGTCAAGGGGTCTCCGGCTACCACGCCGATGGTGAACCGGCCCGGTCAGTTCGCCCTCAACGTCTGGGCCGGCTGGGCCCCGATCATCCTGCAGAACGACGGCGCCAAGCCCGGCAAACTCTGGACCACTCCCGGCGGCGAGCCGTTCAAGGTCGAACTCGTCCTGATCGACAACCCGGTCGCGATGCGCGACGCCTACGCCGCCGGCAACGTCCACATCGGCTGGGCCACGCTCGACATGCTGCCGCTCTTCATGGACGAGTTGAAGAAGGACGCGCGCATCATGCCGCGCATTTTCCAGCAGGTCGACTTCTCCAACGGCGGCGACGGCATCGTCATCCGGCGCAGCGCCGCCAGATCCGAAGCCCGACGATCGCCGACCTCAAGGGAAGAAGGTCGTGCTCGCCCAGAACTCCCCGTCGGACTATCTTCCTGCTCAACGCGCTCGTCAACGGCGGCGTGCAGCCGGCGGAGGTGAATTCAAGTTACACCGAGACGCCTTCCAGGCCGCTGCCGCCTTCAACGCGGACAAGCGTCGCCGCCGCGTGTCGATGGGCTCCGGACATCTACAACCTCAGAAGATCAAGGGCAACCATCTGCTCGTCAGCACCGCCACGGCGAACAAGCTCATCGCCGACGTCTGGTTCGCCCGCGCCGACTTCGCCCGCGACCACCCGGACATCTGCGAAGGGCTCGTCCGCGGCATCTTCGACGGCATGGACAAGATGAAGAGCAGACGCGAGCAAGAAGGCCGCCGCCGCTCATGGCCAAGCTACTCAGCATCCCGGAGAGCGGACACGCTCGGCATGCTCGGCGACGCCCACTCGACCAACTACGCCGAGAACCGCGAGTTCTTCATGAACCAGAACAACCCCGCCAACTTCGAGCGCACCTGGAACACGGCCTACCTCCTCTATCGGAAGATGAACCGGTCATCCAGCAGCCGGCCGTTCGACCAGGTGATGGACTTCTCCGATCCTCCAGAAACTGGCCAGCGAGCCGAAGTACTACAAGTCCAGCCGAACGAATACCAGATCAACTTCGCGCCGAAGACGGTGCAGAGCTCGTCAAGGCGAGAAGGACGAGATCCTGACCAAGGTGGTGACGCTGCACTTCTACCCGAACTCGTGGGACCTGCGGCAAGAACGATCACCGTCCGCGAGAAGCGGCAAGGACGTCGAGAAGCCCTACGAGCCGGCGTGCGATGCTGTGCTCGAGGAAGTCGGCAAGCTCGCCGGCCAATACGGCGCCGCGAACATCGTGGTCGAAGGCCACACCGACGGCTCGATGCGCGGCCAGGTCAGTCCGCAAATGGTCAAGGAGCTGTCCGGCAACCGCGCCGCCGCCGTGAAGAACCGAGTCGTGAAAAAGTTCCCGAACTTCAACGTGAACCAGTTCTCGACCGACGGGCTCGGCTGGGATCGCCCGTTCGACGCGGACGATCCTAACAATCACGCGAAGAACCGCCGGGTCGAAATCAAGGTCTATCCCGCGGAAGCGGGCAGCGCGAAGTAGATGGCCCGCTTGTCGTGGTCGTCCCTCATGGAGCTGCGGCAGGCCACGCCGCAGCCCGTTCGTGCGATTGCCGGCGTCGCGACGATGGGCATCGTGCTCCTCGCGTGG
This sequence comes from uncultured archaeon, assembly GCA_963807355.1. GTDB lineage: Bacteria > Pseudomonadota > Alphaproteobacteria > Rhizobiales > Xanthobacteraceae > Nitrobacter. The sequence continues at coordinate 4,835 of CAWEBX010000019.1, read as the reverse complement.
TGGTTCCTCACGTGGGGAGCCACGGCGGAGGAGCGGCATCATCTCGCCAGCCGTGCTGCCGAGCCCGATGGAGGTCGTGCGCAGCTTCCCGTCGCTTTGGTATGACCGCGCGCTCGTGCAGAGCATTGCAGCCTCCCTGCGACGCGTGCTGGTCGGCTTCGGCCTGGCCGTCGCCGTCGGCGTTCCGCTGGGCGTGCTGTCGGCAAGCTGGCGGCTGTTCGAGGCGGGTGGGGCACCGTTCGCGGTGTTCGGGCGCAACGTGCCCATCGCTGCCCTGATTCCTCTGACGCTGATGTGGTTCGGGATCGACGAGACGCAGAAGGTGATGTTCATCTTCATTGCCTGCGTGCCGTTCATCTACTCGGACACCGTGTCGGCGATTGCCGACGTGCCCGACCGTTACATCGAAACCGCGCAGACGCTCGGCGCGTCCGAATGGCAGATCATCTCGAAAGTCCTCGTGCCGCTGGCGCTGCCGGAAATCTACAACGGTCTACGCCACCTGTTCGGCCTGGCGTTCGGCTACATCATGCTCGCCGAGGTCGTGAACGCCGAATACGGCCTGGGGCGACTGCTCATGGACAGCCAGCGGCGGTCCATTCCCGAGCACGTGATTCTGATCCTATCATCATCAGCCTGCTGGCCTACGGCATCGATCGGCTGCTCCTGTTCTTTCAGCGCGGCCTGTTCCCGCACCGGGAGACCGAGGCGTGACGATGGATCCCGCGCTCGAATGCCCACGGAACTGCCGCCGGTCGTCGAATTCAAGAGCGTCACGAAGAAATTCGGCGACCTCACCGTCATCCGCAACGTCACGTTCTGCGTCCCGGACCTGGTGAACAAAGGGGAGTTCATCGCGATCCTGGGGCGGTCCGGCTGTGGAAAGTCCACGGTGTTGCGCCTCATCGCGGGGCTGCGCCCGCACCACCCCGCGACAACGGGTGAGGTCCTCATCGCGAACAAACCGGTCGGCGATCCTGGTGCCGACCGCGCCATGGTCTTCCAGGACTACACCTCGTTCGACAACCGGACGGTCGAAGACGAACGTCGCGTTCGGCCTCGAGTGCCGGGGCGTGGCGACGAAGGAGCGGCGGGAGCGGGCGCGCGAGCGGTGATCACCAAGGTCGGCCTCGACTGCGCGCGTGACGCGCAGAAATCCCCCACCAGCTCTCCGGCGGGATGCGCCAGCGCGTCGCGATCGCACGCACCTTGATCCTCCCGCCCCGTATCATCCTGATGGACGAACCGTTCGGCGCGCTCGATCGACGACGCGCCTGCACATGCAGCAGCTGCTGGTCGATCTCTGGCGGGAGGCGCAGGCCACCGTGTTCTTCGTGACCCATTCGATCGAGGAGGCGGTACATCTCGGCGACCCGCGTGCATACTTCCTCATCGGCGCCCGGGACGATCCTGCGGGAGATGGGCAATCCGCCATCGGACCGGCCGCCCAAGGACATGCAGCGACTGCCGGCTTTCCTGGAGCGCTGTTCAGATCCGCGACACGATCGACAAGCTCGAAGCGTCCACGCGGGCTGGTGACGATTGAGCGAGCTGGACGAGCCTCCTCAGGGAGCGCCCGTAGGCGCCGAGATGAAGGACTACCTCCGGGAGGCGTTCCTTCCGGTGGAACCTCCTGCTGCTCGCCGGCGGCGCAGCCGCAGCGGCGACGCTTCCGGTCGCGCCGGTGTTGCTCCCGCGTGATCGCCGCTGGAGAGCTCACGTATCTGGCGGGTCTGGTATCGATTCCGCACTTTCGCGCGGCGATCGACGCGAAGGCCCACGCCCGGCGCACGGCCGCTGCCGCTGCGGGTGCGGGACCAAACCCGGGCGGTCCGCCCCGTCGCTCATCGAGATGCTCACCGGCCTGCCGCAGGACGCGCGACGCCGCTTCGAACGGCTGCACCGGCCGCTGCGTCGAAACGCCATCGATCGCCGCGGCGTCCGCGGCGCCGCGAGCGAGCGTCCGACGTCGGCCGAGGAGATCCGCACACCAGGCCTCGACCGGCTGCTGTGGCTCTTCCTTCGGCTGCTGTTGTCGAAGACGGCGCTCGATCGCTTCCTCCAGACGATGAACGAAAAGGAAATCACGGCTCGCCTCGACGACCTGCGGAAGAACCTGGCGACCGCCCAGACTGGCGGGGACGAGCGGGTCGTCCGCTCACTCCAGGACAGCATCGCGATGGGCGAGTTGCGCCTCGACAACTTCACGCGCGCGAAAAAGAACGCCGATTTCGTCACCATCGAGCTCGATCGCATCGAAGGAAAGATCGAGACGCTCGCCGAGATGGCCGTCAACCGCCAGGATCCCGACTTCCTGAGCAGTCAGGTCGATTCTGCGGCCGAGAGCATGCGCCAGACCGAGAAAGCGGTCAGCGAGCTGCAGCATCTGACCGGCCTCTCCGAGCAGCTCGAAGAGCCGCCGGCGATCCTCGAGAGCGATCTGCGGGAGGTGCTGCGCAATGACGCCTGAAACGCGCCAGGAGCGGCGGCCCGCCGACTTCCCGTCGTGGGTCCCACCCTGGGCCCACTCGCTCGCGGATCTGTACTTCTCCGGCACGACGCCGCCTTCGTCCTCAACGGCAACACCTACGATCTCGTTCCGGATGGACGCGCAGGGATCCCGCTACGGTGTGCTGTCGGAGTTCCTGGCCGAGCAGCTGTTCGGCCGGTGGGCGCTGGTGCTGCACTACGATCTCGGTCGCGGCCTGCGCGCGTTCGCCGGCCGCAACGAAGCGCGGCTCAAGGACATGGTCACGCTCGCCAACCGCAAGGTCGGCGATCTCAGCGCGCTGGCCAAGGATCCGGCGGCCACCTTCGCCATTCTCGACCGCTTCGTCCGCGCGAATATCATGGCCGGCGACGATGATCGCCTCAGCGTCGCGGTGATCCTCGATCAGGCGTCCTATCTCTTTCCGGCGGGTGAGCCCGGCCGCCGAACCTCCAAACGTCGTCGCAGCTGGTGACGCTGCTCAACTGGGCGTCGAGCCCGTACATCAAGCGCCTGAACATGGCGTTCGTGCTGATCGACCCGCGGCTGTCGCCGGCTGAGCGAGCGCCTGACGAGCAATCCGCACGTCGCGCAGATCGAAGTGCCGCTGCCGAGCGTCGAGGAGCGCACCGCGTTCCTCGGCGGCAGGTCGGCGACCGGCAAGGACTTCACGACGTTCTCCGACTACGGCGTGCCGAGCTCGGCAAGCTGACCGCGGGCATCGGGCTCACCGACCTCGAAGTCCTCGTGCGGTCGGCAGCGAAGGTCAGCCGCCGGCTCGATCGGCAGTACTTCAACGAGCTCAAGAAGCGGCTGATCGAGCGCCAGGCCGCGGGCTGCTCGAGTTCGTCGAGCCGAAGTGGGCCTCGACACCGTCGTCGGCCACGAGGCGGCGAAGAGCGCGCCTGCTCGACGACGCCGCAGCTGCTCAAGCGCGGCGAGCTCGACACCGCGCCGATGGGCTACCTGATCTGCGGCCCGGTCGGCACCGGCAAAACGTTCCTGGCGCGAGTGCGTCGCCGGCTCGATCGGCGTCCCGTGCGTCATGCTCAAGAACTTCCGCTCGAAGTACGTCGGCGAGACCGAAGGCAACCTCGAGCGCGTGCTCGGCGTGCTGCGCGCGATGGGGCCGGTCGTGGTCGTCGATCGACGAGGCCGACGCGGCGCTCGGCAACCGCGAGTCGGAGCGGCGACTCGGGCACGTCGGGCCGCGTGTTCGCGATGATCGCCACCCAGATGGGCGACACCCGCTACCGCGGCAAGATCATCTGGATGCTGCTGACCGCGCGTCCCGACCTGCTGCCGATCGACCTCAAGCGGCAGGGGCGGGCCGAGGTCCACATCCCGCTGTTCTATCCGATCGACGAGGCGGAAGTCCGGGAGATGTTCGTGGTCATGGCGAAGAAGCCGGACGCACATCGCCGCGGAGGACCTGCCGCCGATCCCGCACGGGGACATCTCTCGGGCGCCGACGTCGAAGGCATCATGGTCGCGCGTAGCGGACGTCGCTGTCGGCCGGCCTGGATCACATCACGGCGGCGTCGCTGCAGGAAGTCATCGCGCAGTTCATGCCGTCGACGCAGGCGCTCGAGCGCGAGCTGCAGGAGCTGGCCGCGATCATCGAGTGCACCGACGTCGAGTTCCTGCCGGCGACGATGATCGCGAAGATGGAAGCCGAGGGTGGAAGAGCGAAACTGCAGGCGCGGCTGACCGCGCTCAACCAGTCGGTGGAGCAGCTGTAGCTGTAGGGAGAACCCTGTCGCTGTGCGCGGCCCGCTGGCCGCTCGGACGAGTCGGAGCGTCCGATTTAGCCGAGCGGACAGCCGAGAGCGGATAGCGACGAGCATCAGACTTCACGAGGAGGCACCGTGGCTCGGACGAGCTGGTTCGACGACAAATCGGAACACCCGCTGATTCAGGAACAGGTCACCAAACTCCAGTCGTTCACGAACGCGCTCGCGGACGGCATCGTCACCAAACAGGAGCTGGCCGGACAGGAGGCGCGTCTGGTCGCCGTGATGAAGACGCTGGAGCCGCTGCTGAGCGACGACCTCCACGGTCAGGTGACGAAGGCGATGGTGGAGCTGACTCCGTTTACAACGTCATGCGGCTTCTGCACGAACTGCAAGCGGAGCGGGCGAGAGTGGCCTTTAGCTGATTCTTGTCGCTGTCCGCTAAACGCTGCCGCTCGGGATCTGTCTGCTCGCCCGGCTCGAAGCCGGACGGCAAGTCCGCCTAAGCGGACACGACAGCATTTGGCCTCCGACTTCAGCCCAGCGGACAGCGGACAGCGCATAGCGCAGGCGTGCCGCAAGGGGTTACCGGCCCGCGGGATTGTACGTCCCCA
>CAWEBX010000018.1:0-72211 GCA_963807355.1 uncultured archaeon | reverse complement strand
GCTCGCGCCGTGATACGCGCCTTCGACAACTTCTCGCTGCCGCTGTTGCGCTGGTTCGATCCCGAAGACGCGCATCGCATGGCGATACAGGGATTGCGGCTCCTGCCGCCGATACGCCAGCGCGCCGACGACCCGAAGCTCGCGGTTCGCGCCTTCGGCCTGAATTTTCCTAACCCGATCGGCCTGGCCGCCGGCTTTGACAAGAGCGCCGAGGTTCCGGACGCACTGCTGAAACTCGGATTCGGCTTCGTGGAGATCGGTTCGGTGACGCCGAGAGCACAGCCCGGCAATCCGCGCCCCCGCGTGTTCCGACTTGAACGTGACGAGGGCGTCATCAACCGCATGGGATTCAACAACGACGGCGCCCACATCGTGCTTCGCCGGCTCGCGGCCCGCGCGCATTCCGGCGGCATCGTTGGAGTCAACATCGGCGCCAACAAGGACTCGGCCAACCGCATCGCCGACTATGTCAGGCTGATCGAAATCTTTGCCCCGGTGGCAAGCTACTTCACCGTGAACGTGTCGTCGCCCAACACACCCGGCCTGCGCAACTTGCAACAGGCGGCGGCGCTCGACGAACTGCTGGCGAAGGTGATCGACGCCCGCGAGCGTGTCCGACAGAATGCCGGCGACACGCCGGTGCTGCTCAAGATCGCGCCCGACCTGACGCTGGCGGAGCTCGACGACGTCGTTCACATCGCACGCTCACGCCGTGCCGACGGTATGATCGTCGGCAACACCACCTTGGCGCGGCCCTCGACCCTGCGCGATCAATCGCGCGCGAAAGAACAGGGCGGGTTGTCGGGGCGACCGCTGTTCCGGCTGTCGACCCGGATGGTGGCGGAAACGTATGTGCGGGCGGAAGGCGCATTTCCGCTTGTCGGCGTCGGCGGCATCGACTCAGGCGGCGCCGCACTGACCAAGATTTCGCGCCGGCGCCACCTTGATCCAGCGTTTATTCATCCCTGGTCTACAAGGGTCTCGGACTGATCGACGACATCAAGAACGATCTGACCTCGACGTTGCTGCGGATCGGGCGCGAACTCGCTATCGGACGTCATCGGCGCTGACGCCGCGACCATTACGGCGGAAGACTGGCCGGCCTAGACTAACCGGCCGTTTGATCGAGGCGATCTGATCCGAAAACTTTTCGGGATCATGCTCTTTTATTGAGCATGACCTTATCCGAAAACCGCTTCCCACTTTTCGGGATCATGCTCTAACGCCCGCGCGGCGCGCCGAACACGCGCGACAGCAGCCAGATCGGGATCACGATGACGGCACCCAGCAGGAAGTAGCGCCACAATCCATTGATCGCATCAAAGCCGAGGTCCCAGACGCGTTCGACCAGCAGGCGAATGCTTTGCACGATATTCCAGGGATCGAAGCCGATCGCCGCGAGCATGACGCCGACCAGCGTCGATAGCAAAATCAGGCGAAACGCAACCGCCAGCGGCGAGCCGCCCAGGAAACGCGACAGGCTGTCGGGGCTGGCCCGCAAATTCCGGGTGTCGTCGTTCGGCATCGAGGCTCTCCCGCGGGGACAAGGATCCGCGCAACATAATCAGTGTGGGGCAGATGGGGAACCACCGCTTTGCCGTCAATGGCCGTTCGTGCCGGTTGATGCGGCGGCTTCGGAGACCAGCATCCGCTCCAGCGTCTCCAACCGATCCGCCTCGCGGGGCGGCTTGTCCCAGCGCAGTCGGTTAATCCGCGGAAAGCGCATCGCCACTCCTGATTTGTGCCGGGCCGAACGCTGCAAGCCCTCAAAGGCGATTTCCAGCACCAGTCCCTGATCGGGCTCATGCAGGACATGGCGCACCGGGCCGAAACTCTCGGTGGTGTTGCGGCGGACGAAACGGTCGATCTGAAGCAATTCCTCATCGGTGAAGCCGAAATAGGCCTTGCCGACGGGTACCAGCTGCTCGCCCTCCTCCCCCCCGGTCCAGACCCCAAAGGTGTAATCGGAGTAATAGGACGATCGCTTGCCGTGGCCGCGCTGCGCATACATCAGGACGGCATCGATTATATGCGGATCGCGCTTCCACTTCCACCAAAGGCCCTTGGGACGCCCCGGCAGATATGGCGCGTCACGACGTTTCAGCATGATACCTTCGATGGCGTCGGCATCCGCGCCGGCGGCGGCGGGGTCAGCGCGGGCTGCCGCCAATTCGCCCCAGGTCGTAAAGGGGACTCGCGGCGACAGGTCGATGCGCGGGTCGCCGAGGGCAGCGATGAAATCAACAAGCCGCCGCCGCCGATCTTCGAACGGCAACTCACGCAGATCGTTGTCGCCGTCGTCGAGCAGGTCGTAAGCTCGCAGATGGACCGGAAATTCCTTCATCAGCCTGGGCGTCACCGCTTTGCGGTTCAGCCTCTGTTGCAGAACGTTGAACGATTGCACCCGTCCATCGCGCACCACCAGTAACTCGCCGTCGATGGCGAACGCTTGATGCCGAAAAGTGCGAAGCGGTTCTCGGGAATCATTAAACGTCACTCCAGAAGAATCCCCCAGCCGCAGCGACTGCAGCAAATCGGGGAAACTGTGGGTGATGTCCTCGCCCGTGCGCGAATAGAGCCGCGCCGCGACATTGCCATGCTCGTCGCAACCGCTCACCGCCTGCACCCGGATGCCGTCCCATTTCCACTCGGCAATGAAATCGGCCGCATCCAGACGCACAAAATCGGCATCCTCGATCGCGTGCGCCAACATCACCGGTCGAAACGGCGCTGGGACGCGATTGACCGGTTTGTCGCCGCAACCCTCGAGCCATGCGAATAGATCGAGGTAAGGCAGCGCGAGACCGGGCCAGATCAATTCGACATCGTGAACGTCTTTGCTGCCAAGCGCAGCCGCTGCGGTCTTGGCAAGCCTGGCGGAGATGCCGATACGCATGGCTCCGGTGACAAGTTTCAAGAGCGCCCAGCGCCCGGTTTCGTCCAGTTCGTCGAGCCAGCGTGCAAGTTGCGCCGGCAGTTCGGCCTTGCCGAGCGTGCGCAGCGTGGTGACGACCTCGGTGAGTGTCGGGGAAGGTGATTTACGAATGTGACCTACACCACTCGCCTGCTCGTTCCATCTCCCACCAGCGGAAGAGAGAGCGGACTGAGCATCGAGAGCTTGTTGTTGTGGCCACATGAGCGCCACGGTCTCGGAAAGATCGCCGACGTAATCATAGGACAGCGCGAACAGCACCGGATCGGCGCGCGCGGCAATCAGGTCGCGGACCAGACCCGCCTTGGCGTGCTTGAACGACAATGCGCCGGTGAGTGCGGCCAGCGCGTAGCCGCGATCAGGGTCCGACGTTTCGCGAAAATACGCGGTGATCAGCCGCAGCTTGTTGTTACGGCCGGGCTCGTAGGCGAGGCGGTCGAGAAGTTCGGCGAAGCGATTCATAAGCCGTATTCTCCGCCGGAGAAGCTCACCGCATCCTCCTCGAGGTCCTCGTCACCATAGCCGACCAGCGCGAGCGGACGCGCAACGAGTCCCTGCGTCGTGCACCAATGCACGAGCGCATCTTCCTGGCCGTGCGTCACCCAGATCTCACCCGCACCTGTCGCGGCGATGGTGCGGGTCAATCCAGCCCAGTCGGCATGATCCGAAATGACCAGCGGCAGTTCGGCACCACGTTGCCGCGCCCGCGCACGAACTCGCATCCAGCCTGACGCAAACGCCGTCACCGGATCTGGAAATCGCCGGGTCCAGAGATCGGCCGTAGCCGAGGGCGGCGCGAGGGTGATGGTGCCGGCAAGGTCGGCTTTCTTCATCCCCTTGACCGGCCTCAGGTCACCAAGCGCGATGCCGCGACTTTGATAGTAGTGCGTAACTTTGTTCATCGCGCCGTGCAGATAGATCGGTGCGCCGTAACCGGCATCGCGGACCAGCGCGATCACGCGCTGCGCCTTGCCAAGTGAATAGGCTCCAACCAGATGCGCACGCTCCGGAAACAGCGCGACCGAAGCCAGCAGCTTGCCTACTTCCGAGGCAGGATCGCTATGACGGAACACCGGCAGTCCGAACGTGGCCTCGGTGATGAAGACATCACACCGAACTACCTCGAACGGCGTGCAGGTCGGGTCATGCACGTCCTTGTAGTCGCCGGAGGCGACAATCCGGACGCCACCATGCGTGACCGCGATCTGCGCCGAACCCAGCACATGCCCCGCGGGATGAAACGTGATCGAGACATCGCCCAGCCTGATCTCTTGCCCATAGGAAATCGCCTGCGTAGAGCCCGCGAAATCATCGCCGTAACGCAGCCGCATGATGTCGAGCGTTTCCTGCGTCGCCAGCACCGCCCTGTGGCCCGGACGGGCATGATCGGAATGACCGTGAGTGATGACCGCGCGATCCACCGGACGTACCGGATCGATATGGAAGCCGCCAGGTTTGCAATACAATCCGGCGGCATCAAGCATCAGGATGTCATGCGGGCGCATGAGGGGCATATAAGCGGACGCGGATATCGTTCGAGTCCAACGCCTGAAGATATCCTAAGCACAAAGAAAAAGCCCCGGCCTTGGCCGGGGCTTCGCGTATCAGATTATCGGGCTGTTCAGTTTTTGGCATGATCTGATCCAAAATCGAACGACCGCTTTTCGGAATCATGCCTACTCGCGCTGTCCGAGCAACTGCAAGAGCAGCGTGAACAGGTTGATGAAGTTCAGATAGAGCGACAGCGCGCCGGTTATCGCCGCGCGTTCCGCGATTTCTCCGCCCTGCGACGCATAGCCGTAGATGTAGTCATTCTTCAGCCGCTGGGTATCGTAAGCGGTCAGACCCGCGAAGACCAGCACGCCGACGACCGACACCACAAACTGCAACGCCGAACTTCCGATGAAGAAATTCACCAGACTAGCGATGATGATGCCAAACAGGCCCATGAGCAGGAATGAGCCCATGCCGCTCATGTCACGCTTGGTGGTGTAGCCGAACAAGCTCAGCGCGCCGAATGAGGCCGCGGTGATGAAGAACACCTGCACGATCGAGGTGTGCGTATACACCAGAAAGACCGAGGACAGCGACAGGCCCATCAACGCCGAGAACGCCCAGAACAACAGCTGCGCGGTCGCAGGCTTGAGCCGGTTGATGCCAAAGGAGATGACAAAAACCATCGCCAGCGGCGCGAGGATGAAAACCCACTTCAACGGGCTCACAAACATCGCGTAGCCGAACTGCGTCAGATAGGCTTTGCCGAACTGGGCGACTGCGCCCGACGGATCGTTGGTGACGGCCGCCATGTAGACGCCAAGCGCGGCCAGGCCAGTGATGGCAAGACCGATCGACATGTAGTTGTAGATCTTGAGCATATAGGACCGCAGACCGGCATCGACGGCCGCGGTATCAACGCGCCCGGCGGTCCGGCCAAACGGAGTGGCATGGTTGCGGTCTAAGTCCGACATGGTCGAATTCCCGTGGTTAGCTGGCATCGCAAGATACCAGTACAAATCTGTCTCGGATACATGGCCTGCTGATATTGGTTTTTGGTCATCAGGACCAGCGTCCTACCCAACCCATATGTGGGAAACTAACACATTCGCCGCAAGCTTCCACGCGCGGCTGAATGTCGCCCTCCGATAAAGAGGCTCGGGGCCTCACCCAGGGGAGCGATGCGCAAAAAACTCGCAAGGAACCCGACCACCTGCTTCCGGTAGGAGATCGCCATGAAAATCGCTACATCTTGTTACAAATTCCTCAATACCGAAGCCGGCTTCTGATTAAGTGCCATCAGCGTGCCGGCCAGACCTAACGCGACCGTGACAATCAGTGCGGCACCTACCACGATAGCCGCACTACCGGCCTGCCATTCGAACCCGAGCGTCATCAATCGCGTCACGATCAGCCACGCGGCAAGCGAACCAGCCGCCATTCCGAACACCGCGGTGGCAGCACCGATCATGAGGTATTCCAGCATGTAGGCGCCAAGCAGCCGCGACCTCGTGGCGCCGAGCGTTTTCAGAATCACGGCGTCATAGACGCGGTGGCGATGGCCGGCCGCCAGCGCACCGCCAAGGACGAGGATCGCCGAGATCAGGGTGACGGCGCTGGCGCCACGGATCGCCATTACCAGGTTGGTAACGACCGCCCCGATGGTTTCGAGGGCCTCGCGAACCCGCACGCTCGTCACCATCGGAAACGCGTCGGCCACAGCCTTGATGATCGCGGCATCTTCCGCGGCGCCGTGATGCATCTCGGTCAGGGTCGCGATATGGGTATGCGGCGCGCCGCGAAAGGCATTGGGCGAGAACACCAACACGAAATTGATGCCAAGGCTCTGCCAGTCAACGCTGCGCATGTTGCTGATGGTGGCCGTGATGTCGCGACCGAGCACATTCACGACAACGGTGTCGCCGATCTTGAGCCCGAGCCCGTCGGCGAGCTTCTTCTCAAACGACACCAGCGGCGGCCCGTCATAGTCCGGTCCCCACCACTCGCCCTCTACGACCTTCGATCCCTTTGGCACGTCGCCAGTGTAGGTCAGGCCACGATCACTATGCAGCACCCATTGGGCGTCGCGGGAGGGTTTCAGGTCTTCCGCTTTGACGCCGCGCGCCGCGACGATGCGCCCGCGCAGCATCGGCACGTCCTCCACGATCGCCTGCGGAGTCAGCCGCTTGAGAAAATCGTCGAACCGATCCGATACCGACGACGGGATATCGATGAAGTACAATGAAGGGGCACGCTCTGGCAACGACGCCAAGAACTGCCGCCGCAGATTGCCGTCGATCTGGGTGATCGTGACCAGAACGGCGAGACCGAGGCCAAGCGAAAGCACCACGGACGGCGTCAACGTTCCCGGACGATGGATGTTTGAAACCGCAAGCCGCAGCATGGTGATCCGGGATCGCGGCAGCCGCCGCGCCAGCGCCATCAACCCGGAGGCGATGCCGCGCAACAACACAAACACGATCGCCGACGCCGCTACGAACACCAGAGCCACCCGCTTGTCGTAGGCCAGACCAATAGCGATCCCGGCCAACGTTGCGATCAGAAGCATCATCAAGACAAGGTAGCGGGTCTTCGGCCGAAGGACTTCGTGAGCAATGGTGTCGCGAAACAAGGCTGCGACCGGAATGTCATGAACCCGTGCTAGCGGCCACATGCCGAACGCCAACGCCGTCAACAGGCCATATACCGCCGACAACGCCAATTCATCGGGGTGCAACGCCGGAACGACCGGCAGCGGGAGCAGATCGCCGAAGGCGCCGACAATAATAAAAGGCAGCGTCGCACCGATCACAAGACCGGCAAGTGAACCGAGAGCGGCCAGCACCATGATTTGAGTTAGATAGATCGCAAACACGTCGCGTCCGGTCGCGCCCACTGCCTTGAACGTCGCAATGATGTCGCGTCGCCGGTCGATGTGGCTCTTGACGGCATTGCCGACGCCGACGCCCCCCACCAACAAGCCGGCAAGCCCGACCAGCGTCAGATACTGCGTAAACCGCAAGATGCTCCGCTCAAGTTGCGGCGAGGCATTGTTGCGGCTGCGGATGTCCCACCCTGCCTCCGGCAGCGCCGCCCGCGCGGCATCGGCCAGCGCCGTTGCCGCCCTATCATCCGCACTATTGCCCGCAAGCCGGACCCGGTAAATCCAGCGCACCAAACTGCCGGGCTGAAGCAATGCCGCGGCGCGCAAGCCATCAATGCTGACCAAGAAGCGCGGTCCGAGCCCAAGACCGCCAGCTAGTTTGTCGGGCTCGGCGTCAACCGCGCTGCGGATCTCGAAGGTGGCGCTGCCGACCGTGAGACGATCGCCAATCTTAAGATCCAGTCGCGCCAGGAGAGCCTGGTCGACGGCCGCGCCGAATACACCCTCACGTTCGGCGAACAGATCGGACATCGGGATGTCCGGCTCCAGCGCCAGCGCGCCGAGCATGGGATAGGCCCGATCGACCGCCTTCAGTTCGATCAGCGCCAGCCTGCCGTCCGTCGCGCGCGCCATCGCGCGCAGCGTCGCCGCTACCGAGACCGTTCCTCGCGCACGCAGGAAGGCGATCTCGTCCGGCTTCGCCTCGCGCTGGATCAACGAAAACGAAACATCGCCGCCAAGCAGCGTGCGGCCCTCGCGCGCCAACCCATCCGACAGACTGGACGCCACGGAGCCGACTCCGGCAATCGTCATGACGCCGAGCGCGATGCAGGCGATGAAGACATAGAAGCCGCGCAGCCCGCTGCGCAGTTCGCGCAACGCCAAACGCAGTGGAAGAAGCAGCCCGCGGGTCCTGTTTGTCGTCATGCGCGAAGCGCCATTGTGCATCCACGAGTGCGAAAGAAGCGCGCGGTTCTGGAGTCCATGAACACGGACCGGGCGCACCGATGACGTATTTTTGGCCTACCGCACATCCCCAATGATGGCTGATGAGTTATCGACCTGCCTCGTCGATACGTCCCGAGCGTAGCTTCACCACGCGGTCGCAGCGTTGCGCGAGTGCGCTATCATGAGTTACCAGCACCAGCGTCATACCGCGCTCGGCATGCTTGGCGAACAGGAGATCGACGATCTGCTGGCCGGTCATCTCATCCAGATTGCCGGTCGGCTCGTCGGCGACGAGAATCGCCGGATCAGGCGCGAACGCCCGTGCCAACGCCACGCGTTGCTGCTCGCCGCCCGAGAGCTGCGTTGGGTAATGATGCAGCCGCGCGCCGAGACCTACCGCAGCCAGCTCGCTCGCTGCGCGCGCCGATGCGTTCGGCGCACCAGCGAGTTCGAGCGGCACGGCGACATTCTCCAGCGCCGTCATGGTCGGGATCAGATGAAAGGACTGAAACACGATGCCGACGTGACGTCCGCGAAATCGCGCCAGACCGTCTTCGTCGAGAGCATTGAAATGAGTGCCATCGACAACCACTTCTCCGCGGTCGGGGCGTTCCAGCCCCGCCATGACCATGAGCAGGGTGGATTTCCCCGACCCGGACGGCCCAATCAAACCGATCGCTTCGGCACGGCCAATGCGGAGACTGATGTCTTTCAGAATATGGACACGCGCAGCGCCGCTGCCGAGTGTGAGATTGACATTGGAAATGGTGATGGCGTCCGGCTTGAGATTTTGGGAATGACTGGCCGGTAACGAGGGTTCGATGAGACTGTCCATACCTAGTGTCCTGAATCCGAAGTTCGCCTGCCCCGCCGGACCGTTCCGAGCGAACTTCGGATTCAGAAGGACACCAGAAACTTATTATTCCAAAGTGGTTTGGTTCAGAAGGTCTCTAGAGGACTCGCAGCAAAATGGGAGAGACCGTCTGAACCACCACGCTGGCTCATATGGCATTTCTTTCACGGCGGTCGAGAGGTTGATGCGCGCCTTTGCGTGGATTCTGCTTAGCGCTGGCATCGCCATGGCAGTGCCGGCACAGGCGGCCGATGAAACGGCCGATGGCCCCGCCAAGATCGTGGTGCTCGGCGACTCCTTAAGCGCCGGCCTCGGACTTTCGGCCGCCGCCGCATTTCCAGCACAATTGGAAAAATCCTTGAAAGACAAGGGCCTGAACGTCACGGTCGGCAATGCCGGCGTCTCCGGCGACACCGCATCCGGCGGTCTCGACAGGCTCGACTGGTCGGTGCCTGCCGGCACGCAGGGCGTGATCCTTGAACTCGGCGCAAACGATGCCCTGCGCGGCATTGATCCCAAAGTGACGCGCGCCGCACTGGAGGACATCCTGAAGCGCCTCAAGGCGCGCCATATCGCGGTCCTGCTATGCGGCATGGTCGCGCCGCCGAATTACGGCGCCGAGTACGCCGCGCAATTCAATGCGATATTTTCCGATCTCGCCAAGAAATACGACGTGCCGCTTTATCCGTTCTTCCTCGACAAAGTCGCGGCGAACGCAAAGCTCAATCAGGCCGACGGTATGCACCCGACCGCCGCGGGCGTGGCAATTATCGTCGAACATATCCTGCCCGCGGTTGAGGCCTTTGTCCGCATCATCCGGGAACAGAAAGGCTGACAACCAGGTGAGCGCCCCGCTCTCGCGAGGAATTAACCGCCATGGAGCTGCGTTGCTTCGCACGGTTACAGAACTACGTTAAAAACAGCTATCGGTGATTCGTCGCCAGATTGATTTCGAGGCTTGCATCGAGGGTTTTGCGATGCCGCGTTTGTTCACCGGGCTGGAAATACCGCCCGATATCGGCCGCACGCTGTCCGATTTGCGCGGCGGTCTGCCGGGCGCCCGCTGGATCGATCCCGAAAACTACCATCTCACGCTCCGCTTCATCGGCGATATCGACGGCGCCTCGGCCAACGAGATCGCGTCGGTGCTGCTCCGGATCAACCGCAAACCGTTCGACGTGACGCTGCGGGGACTGTCGAGTTTCGGCGGCAAGAAACCGCGCGCCGTCGTCGCCTCGGTGGAACCGAGCGCGCCGCTGGTCGAATTTCAAGCCGAACTTGAACGGCTGATGCGGCGCTGCGGGCTGGATCCCGAGGGCCGCAAGTTCACGCCACACGTCACGCTGGCCCGCTTGCGCGACGTATCCAACCACGACGTCGCGAACTATCTGTCGGTGCGCGGCTATTTCCCGTCCAAGGTATTCACCGCCGAGCGCTTCGTGCTGTTCTCCTCACGTGCCTCGGTCGGCGGCGGCCCTTACGTCGTCGAGGACTCCTACGCGCTCAGCGCGTGACCGCCAATTCACAAGACTTTCACCAAATTCACGACTTGCATTTCCGTCCCTCAGGAATTGAAAACCGACCGATGCTTTCGGTGTCACCCACATCGCTCCGGAATCACTATCAGACCCTCGTCACGTCAGGCGCGATCGAGGCGGACGCCGCGCAGGCGCGGGCGGTGGAAGCTCTTGCAGCACTGGACGAGCGACTCATGACCTACAAGCCCGCGGGCAAGTCGGGCTTCCTCGACAAATTGTTCCATTCCGACGACGAACCTCCGCCGAAGGGACTTTATATCCATGGTGACGTCGGACGCGGCAAAACCATGCTGATGGACCTGTTCTTCCAGGAGAGCCGGGTCGCCCACAAACGCCGGGTCCATTTCCATGAGTTCATGACAGACGTGCATGAGCGCATCTTTGCCTTTCGCCAAAGCATCGCGCGGGGTGAGATGGCCGACGCCGACGCCGTTCAGCTCACCGCGACATCTATCTTCGAGCAGGCATGGTTTTTGTGCTTCGACGAATTTCATGTCACCGATATCGCCGACGCCATGATCCTGGGCCGTCTGTTCGCGCGGCTGTTCGAACTCGGTACCGTCGTGGTGGCGACATCAAACGTCCCTCCTGAGAACCTCTACGAAGGGGGCCTCAATCGCGTGCTGTTCCTGCCGTTCATTGCGCAGATCGAGGAGCGTATGGACGTTCGTCGTCTCGACGCCCGCACTGATTTCCGCATGGAGAAACTCGCCAGCGTCAAGATGTGGCTGACACCCGCCGACGCCGAGGCTGAGGCGGCGCTCGACAGAGCCTGGACGTTCATAACCGGCGGCGCGCCCTGCAAGCCGCGTGACATCGCGATCAAGGGCCGCCTTCTGCACGTGCCATGCTCGGCCCACGGCATGGCCCGGTTTTCGTTTGCCGATCTCTGCGAGCAGCCACTTGCGGCGTCCGACTATCTACGGCTCGCGCGCGACTATCACACTCTTATGATCGACCACATCCCGGTGATGGACTATGACGACCGCAACGCCGCCAAGCGGTTCATCGCCCTAATCGACGCGCTGTATGACAACGGCGTGAAACTGATGGCGTCGAGCGATAGCGATCCGCTTTCGCTCTATCGCGCCAACGACGGCTTCGAGGCGAATGAATTCAAACGCACCTCCTCGCGTCTGATCGAGATGAACTCGGACTCCTATCTGGCGAGGGCCCATGGTCGCAGCGATTCCCTCGCCAGCGGAACAGCCACCGGCCTGGTGGAGACTTGACGTTGCACGTTGCGACGCTTGAACAGGTCCCACGAAAGGTCTAACCACGATCCTGTCGATATTCTCCCTTCCCTGCTCTTTGTCATCAAAGGACAAAATTTCCATGGCGCGCGACAAGATTGGCTTGATCGGCTCTGGTCAGATCGGAGGGACGCTCGCTCATCTCATCGGACTGAAAGAACTTGGCGACGTCGTGATGTTCGATATCGCGGAGGGCGTTCCGCAGGGCAAATCGCTCGATATCGCCCAATCCTCCCCGGTGGACGGCTTCGACGCCAAGCTGACCGGCACCAATTCCTATGAAGCGCTCGAAGGCGCCAGCGTCTGCATCGTCACCGCCGGTGTCCCGCGCAAGCCGGGCATGAGCCGCGACGATCTGCTCGGTATCAATCTCAAGGTGATGGAGCAGGTCGGCGCCGGCATCAAGAAATACGCGCCCGATGCCTTCGTCATCTGCATCACCAATCCGCTCGACGCCATGGTGTGGGCACTTCAGAAAGCATCTAACTTGCCTGCGAAGAAGGTAGTCGGCATGGCTGGCGTGCTGGACTCCTCACGCTTCCGCTATTTTCTCGCAGACGAATTCAACGTCTCGGTCGAAGACGTGACAGCCTTCGTGCTTGGCGGTCACGGCGACAGCATGGTGCCGTTGGTGAAGTACTCGACAGTGGCGGGCATTCCGCTGCCGGACCTTGTCAAAATGGGTTGGACCTCGCAGGCCCGCATTGATGAGATCGTGGATCGCACCCGCAACGGCGGCGCCGAGATCGTCAATCTGCTCAAGACCGGCTCGGCGTTCTATGCCCCAGCCGCCTCCGCAATCGCGATGGCGGAAAGTTTCCTGCGCGACAAGAAACGTGTGCTGCCTTGCGCCGCCTATCTCAACGGCGAATTCGGCGTGGATGACATGTATGTCGGAGTACCCGTGGTGATCGGCGCCAAGGGCGTCGAGCGCATTGTCGAGATTGAACTGGCGGGCAAGGACCGGGAAGCCTTCGACAAATCGGTCGCTGCGGTTCGGGGACTCGTCGATGCCTGCAAAAAGATCGCGCCCGATCTGCTTGACGGCTGATCGGCCACTGCCATTCGGTATCGTTCGGAACGGATACGCGTGCGGCCGGTATTACGAAATTCAGGTGCGGAAACCCACCGCTGGCAAGGACATCTCGAGGTGACTGCCGACCTCGACCCTCCGGCGGGTATATCTTGGACGGATATATCTTGGCCGGCGGAAATGGTCGAAATTGTCCATGCCAAAATTGTCCTTCCCGCGGGTCGGAGAACATCCAGATGAACATCCACGAATATCAGGCCAAGGCGTTGCTGCGGGAGTTCGGCGTGCCGGTCTCGCGAGGGGTTGCGGTGCTGAAGGCATCGGAAGCGGAGGCGGCGGCTAAAACGCTCGATGGTCCGGTTTGGGTGGTTAAAAGCCAGATTCACGCGGGCGGCCGCGGCAAGGGCAAGTTCAAGGAAGCCTCCGCCGGCGACAAAGGTGGCGTTCGCCTCGCCAGATCGATCGACGAGGTGAAGCAGTTTGCCGGCCAGATGCTCGGCGCGACGCTGGTGACTGTGCAGACCGGTCCTGCCGGCAAGCGGGTCAACCGTCTTTACATCGAGGAAGGCTTCGACATCGACAAGGAGTTCTATCTCTCGGCACTGGTCGACCGCGAAACGTCCAGAGTTTCGTTCGTGGTCTCCACCGAAGGCGGGGTGAACATCGAGGATGTCGCCCACGCCAGCCCAGAGAAAATCGTGACCTTCTCGGTCGATCCCGTCACAGGGGTGATGGGCCATCACGGCCGTACCGTCGCCAAGGCGCTGGGACTGCGCGGCGATCTCGGCAAGCAGGCGGAGAAGCTGGTGGCGCAGCTTTATACTGCCTTCATCGCCAAAGACATGGCGATGCTGGAGATCAATCCGCTCGTCGTTACGAGGCAAGGCGAACTGCGCGTGCTTGATGCCAAGGTATCGTTCGATAGCAACGCGCTTTACCGCCATTCCGATGTGGGGGCGCTGCGCGACGAGAGCGAGGAAGACGCCAAGGAGATCGAGGCGTCGAAGTTTGATCTGAGCTACGTCGCGCTCGACGGCCAGATCGGCTGCATGGTCAATGGCGCGGGCCTTGCGATGGCGACCATGGACATCATTAAACTCTACGGCATGTCGCCCGCAAACTTTCTCGACGTTGGCGGCGGCGCCACCAAAGATAAGGTCGCAGCCGCCTTCAAGATCATCACCGCAGATCCGAACGTGAAGGGCATCCTGGTCAATATTTTCGGCGGCATCATGAAGTGCGACGTCATCGCCGATGGCGTCGTCGCCGCGGTGAAGCAGGTCGGCCTCAACGTCCCGCTGGTGGTACGCCTCGAAGGCACCAACGTCGACGCCGGTAAGAAGATTATCCGCGAGTCCGGCCTCAACGTCTTGCCCGCCGACGATCTCGACGACGCCGCGCAGAAGATCGTCAAGGCTGTGAAAGGGGTCGCGTAAATGTCCGTTCTGATCGACAAGAACACCCGGGTCATCTGCCAGGGCTTCACCGGCAAGAACGGCACGTTTCATTCCGAGGCGGCCATCGCCTACGGCACCAGGATGGTCGGCGGCACTTCGCCGGGCAAAGGCGGCAGCAAGCACCTCGACCTGCCGGTGTTCGACACCGTCCGCGAAGCGCGCGAGGCGACCGGCGCCGACGCCAGCGTGATCTACGTGCCGCCGGCCGGTGCCGCAGACGCGATCTGCGAGGCGATCGACAGCGAAATCCCGCTGATCGTCTGCATCACCGAGGGCATTCCGGTGCTGGATATGGTGCGGGTCAGGCGTTCGCTATCGGGATCGAAGTCCCGGCTCATAGGGCCGAATTGCCCGGGCGTTGTGACGGCGGGCGAATGCAAGATCGGCATCATGCCCGCGAACATTTTCAAGCCGGGCCATGTCGGCATCGTCTCCCGTTCCGGCACGCTGACCTACGAAGCGGTATTCCAGACCAGCCAGGAAGGCCTCGGCCAAACCACCGCGGTCGGTATCGGCGGCGACCCGGTCAAAGGCACCGAGTTCATCGACGTGCTGGAAATGTTCCTGGCCGATCCCAAGACCACTTCGATCGTGATGATCGGCGAGATCGGCGGCTCGGCCGAGGAAGACGCCGCGCAGTTCCTGATCGATGAGGCCAAACGCGGCCGCAAGAAGCCTGTGGTCGGCTTCATTGCCGGTGTGACCGCGCCTCCTGGCCGCCGCATGGGACATGCCGGTGCGATCATTTCCGGCGGCAAGGGCGACGCCGCATCCAAGACCGCAGCCATGGAGGCGGCGGGCATCTTCGTCTCCCCGTCTCCGGCGCGACTGGGAAAAACTCTTGTCGAAAAGTTGAAGTCTTGATTCAGGTCTTGGTCTTTTCGGCGGGAAGTTCCCTCATAAATAGGATAACGTTTAAATTCGCGCTGATCTTGCCGGGGAAAGGCTGTTCTCGCTGGCAAAAGCGCGTGCGCCGTCTGTTACGCCCATGACCGAAATCGTCAGGACGCGATATGTCTCGCCAGGATGCGAATGCCGCATTTGCCCTTTCCTCGTTCTTGCAGGGCACGAATGCCAGCTACATCGACGGACTCTACGCCCGCTATGAGAAAGACCCCGGTTCGGTCGATCCCGAGTGGCAGGAATTCTTCAAAAGTCTGAAGGATTCTCCGCAGGACGTCGAAAAGAACGCAGAAGGCCCATCCTGGGCGAGGGCCAACTGGCCGCCGGTTCCACAGGACGACCTCACCTCAGCGCTCGACGGCAACTGGGCTCGGCTCGAAAAGACCGTGGACGCCAGGGTGCAGGAGAGGACGAAAGCGAAACCTTCGGCGCTCGCCGGCGCCGACGTCACTCAGGCTACGCGCGATTCGGTGCGCGCGCTGATGCTGATCCGCGCTTACCGCATGCGAGGGCACTTTCATGCCAGGCTCGACCCGCTCGGTCTCGAGCCTGCGCGCGATCACGAAGAACTCGATCCCCGCGCCTACGGCTTCACCGAGGCCGACATGGATCGCAAGATCTTCCTCGACCACGTTCTTGGGCTCGAATACGGCACCCTGCGCGAGATCGTGGCGATCTGCCGGCGCACTTACTGCCAGACGCTGGGCGTCGAGTTCATGCACATTTCGAACGCCGAGCAGAAAGGCTGGATTCAAGAGCGCATCGAGGGGCCGGACAAGGAGATCAGCTTCACGCCGGAAGGCAGGCGCGCCATCCTGACCAAGCTCATCGAGGCCGAGGGTTTTGAGAAGTTCTGCGATGTCAAGTTCACTGGAACCAAGCGCTTCGGTCTCGACGGCGGCGAATCGCTGATCCCGGCGCTTGAGCAGATCATCAAGCGCGGCGGCAATCTCGGCGTGAAGGAAATCGTGATCGGCATGCCGCACCGCGGACGGCTGAACGTGCTGACGCAGGTGATGGGCAAACCTCATCGCGCCCTGTTCCATGAGTTCAAAGGCGGCTCGGTAAATCCGGAGGCGGTCGAGGGCTCCGGCGACGTCAAGTATCACCTCGGCGCCTCGAGCGACCGCGAGTTCGACAACAACCGGATACACCTGTCGCTGACCGCCAATCCCTCACACCTGGAAATCGTGGACCCGGTGGTGCTCGGCAAGGTGCGCGCCAAGCAGGACCAGCACGGCGATCCACCCGAACAGCGCGACTCGGTGCTGCCGCTGTTGATGCACGGCGACGCCGCATTCGCAGGACAGGGCGTGGTGGCGGAATGCTTCGCCCTGTCGGACCTCAAGGGCTACCGCACCGGGGGCTCGATCCACTTCATCGTCAACAACCAGATCGGCTTCACCACCTATCCGCGCTACTCGCGCTCATCCCCTTATCCGTCCGACGTCGCGAAGATGATCGACGCGCCGATCTTCCACGTCAATGGCGACGATCCGGAAGCCGTGGTGTTCGCGGCGAAGGTCGCGGTCGAATTCCGGCAGAAATTCCACAAGCCGGTCGTGATCGACATGTTCTGCTATCGCCGCCACGGTCACAACGAAGGCGACGAGCCGTGTTTCACCAATCCGACGATGTACAAGAAGATCGCAGCACACCCCTCGACGCTCGAACTCTACGCCAAGCGGCTGAACACTGAAGGCGTCATAACCGAGGGCGAGATCGAAAAGCTGAAAGCCGGCTGGCGCGCACGGCTGGACGCTGAATTCGAGGCCGGCACCGGCTACAAGCCGAACAAAGCCGACTGGCTCGACGGCAAGTGGGCCGGCTTAAAGCTCGCCGATCAGAACGAGGAGCCGCGCCGTGGCGTCACCGGCGCGAACATCGAGACGCTGAAGGAGATCGGCCGCGACATCACACAGGTGCCGGACGGTTTCCGGGTGCATCGCACGGTGCAGCGCTTTCTCGACAATCGCGCCAAGGCGATCGAGAGCGGCGTCGACCTCGACTGGGCGACGGCCGAGGCGCTGGCCTTATGCACGCTGATGCTGGAGGGCCACAACGTCCGCCTGTCCGGCCAGGACAGCGAGCGTGGCACCTTCTCGCAGCGGCATTCGGTGCTGTTCGATCAGGAAGACGAGAGTCGCTACACGCCGTTCAACCATCTCGGCAAGAACCAGGGCAGCTACGAGGTCATCAACTCGCTGCTGTCGGAAGAAGCTGTGCTCGGTTTCGAGTATGGCTATTCGCTCGCGGAGCCGAACACGCTTACGATGTGGGAAGCACAGTTCGGCGACTTCGCCAACGGAGCGCAGGTGGTGTTCGACCAGTTCATCTCCTCTGGTGAACGCAAGTGGCTGCGCATGTCAGGTCTCGTTTGCATGCTGCCCCACGGCTATGAGGGCCAGGGACCGGAGCATTCGTCGGCGCGGCTGGAGCGGTTCCTGCAGATGTGCGCGGAAGACAACATGCAGGTCGTCAATATCACCACGCCGGCCAACCATTTTCATGCGCTGCGCCGCCAATTGAAACGCCAGATCCGCAAGCCTCTGATCATGATGACGCCGAAGTCGCTGCTGCGTCACAAGCGAGCGGTATCGCGTCTCGACGAATTCGGCGCCGACACTGCATTCCATCGTATCCTTTACGACGACGCGACGATGCTGCCGGAGCAAAAGATCAGGCTGGTAAACGACGATAATATTCGCCGCGTGGTTCTGTGTTCCGGCAAGGTGTACTACGATCTCTACGAGGAACGCGAGAAGCGCAACATCAACGATGTTTACCTGATACGGATCGAACAACTGTATCCGGTTCCGCTGAAGGCGCTGGTGCAGGTCCTCGGCAGCTTCAAAAACGCCGAGATCGTCTGGTGCCAGGAAGAACCGCGCAATATGGGCGCATGGCACTTCATTGAGCCTTACCTCGAATGGGTACTCAACCAGATCGGCGCACTCAACAAACGCCCGCGTTACACCGGCCGCGCCGCAGCCGCGGCCACCGCGACCGGGTTGATGTCGAAGCATCTTGCGCAACTCAAGGCGTTCATCGACGAGGCGCTGGACTAACACGAACAGTCATGTCGGACTGAAACGCGGGGCCCACTTGTTGCGAATGTTTCGGGTATCCATGCTGCTGTCTTTTCGGGACAAGTCGGCCATGACGAAAGGAAGAGGACCATGACCGAGATACGCGTTCCGACGCTCGGCGAATCGGTGACCGAGGCGACTATCGGAAAATGGTTCAAGAAGCCCGGCGATGCCGTGTCCGTCGACGAGCCGCTCGTCGAGCTCGAGACCGACAAGGTGACCATCGAAGTGCCTGCGCCCTCCGCCGGCACGCTCGCCGAGCTCGTCGCCAAGGAGGGCGAGACGGTTGCCGTTGGCGCGCTGCTTGGACAGATAGCCGATGGCAGCGCGCCGGCAAAACCAGCGGCGGCAAAAACGCAAGGCATCGCCGCCGAAAGAACAACCGGACGGCCGGACCTTAAGTCCGACACCACGAAACCGATCAACGCAGGCCCGGAGGAGCCGCAGCCCAGGCCGGACACCGCAGCGCCAGCTGATGTACCGCTCGCTCCCTCGGTGCGTAAACTCTCCGCCGAGAGCGGCATCGACGCCTCGACCGTTCCGGGCTCCGGCAAGGACGGCCGCATCACCAAAAGCGATATGCTGGCGGCGATCGAAAAGGCGGCCTCCGCCCCGACCTCGGTCCACCAGCCGGCTGCCACCATGCAGGCGCGCGCGCCCTCTCCTCCGAACGACGCCTCGCGCGAGGAACGCGTGAAGATGACGCGGCTACGCCAGACCATCGCGCGCCGCCTCAAGGAGGTGCAGAACACCGCCGCGATACTGACGACCTTCAACGAGGTCGACATGACCGGCGTCATGGCGCTGCGTACGCACTACAAGGAAGCGTTCGAGAAGAAGCACGGTGTGAAACTCGGCTTCATGGGCTTCTTTACCAAAGCCATCGTCCAGGCGTTGAAGGACATTCCGGCCGTCAACGCCGAAATCGACGGTAGCGACCTGATCTACAAGAACTACTATCACATTGGAGTTGCCGTCGGCACCGACAAGGGCCTGGTGGTGCCTGTCGTGCGCGACTGCGATCACAAATCGATCGCCGACATCGAGAAAAGCATCGCTGACTACGGCCGCCGCGCCCGCGACGGCCAGCTCAAAATCGAGGAGATGCAGGGCGGCACCTTCACCATCACCAACGGCGGCATCTACGGCTCGCTGATGTCGACGCCGATCCTGAACGCGCCGCAGGCCGGCATCCTTGGCATGCACAAAATACAGGAGCGGCCGGTGGCGATCGACGGCAAGGTGGAAATCCGCCCGATGATGTATCTGGCGCTCTCCTACGATCACCGCGTCATCGACGGCAAGGAGGCCGTGACCTTCCTCGTGCGCGTCAAGGAATTGCTGGAAGACCCGGCGCGGCTGGTGCTGGATCTGTAGTTCAAGCTAAGGGAACCACATGACGCAAGTCTTGCTGAAGTCCAATACCAAAACCACCGAGTTTGGTCATTTGACCTCAATCGATTTGGAGTTGAATGCAGTCATTCTAGAGTTGTTTTATCTGGCTTGTTTGAGTTTTGAGCAGGGGCCATCCGCCGCACATATTTACGTCTCCGAATACAGCGGGGAAATTAAAAGCATCGCCCATGAAAATCTTTTCGATGTTCTCGGATCTTTCGAAAACATCTCGAAGAAATCCGCAGACTGGGTCTTGTCGCGAGCGTTGTTCTACCACGACAACCAGAGACGACGGGCGATGGCCGATCAGGAAAAAACAAAAGCTGAAGACAAGCAACAATCGGCAATTGAGAAAAAGCTTGGCAACCTCGACAAAGCCCACTCCTTGAGACGAAAGCTGATCAAGGACGGAGCGGATCCCGACGAGGTTAACCGGCTCATCGGGGGAATGCTCTTCGACCAGCGTGCAAAATTGCTCCCCGGGCCAGACAACGGTTGAGACGCACTCTTGAAACCAGGTTCGAGCTTTATTGGCGGACGAAATCGCCAACGCCATCGTCTGGCTGTTATCGGATGGAGCCTCCTATGTCGCTGGCATGACGACGAGCGTCTCCGGGTGGACGCTATAGCGTTTTCGAGCGACGTGAATACCGGTTCAATCTAGAGTTTCGCTTCTGATTCAATCAGTAGCAAAAATGCTCTAGGCGCGTCACAAGGAAACGACAGGATCTGAGACCATGGCGACTTACGACCTCATCGTTATCGGCACCGGTCCCGGCGGCTACGTCTGCGCCATTCGCGCGGCGCAACTCGGCATGAAGGTTGCCGTCGTCGAGAAGAACCCGACGCTTGGCGGCACCTGCCTCAATGTCGGCTGCATGCCGTCGAAAGCCTTGTTGCACGCCTCTGAAATGTTCGAGGAAGCCGGACATTCGTTCGCAAAAATGGGCATCGGCGTCTCTGCCCCCAAACTCGATTTGCCCGCGATGATGAATTTCAAACAGCAGGGCATCGACGGCAACGTCAAGGGCGTCGAGTACCTGATGAAGAAGAACAAGATCGACGTCATCAGCGGCACCGGAAAAATTCTCGGCGTCGGCAAGGTCGAAGTGACGATCGCCGACGGCAAGACCCAGACTGTTGAGACGAAAAACATCGTGATCGCCACCGGCTCCGATGTCGCGAAGCTCAAGGGCCTTGAGATCGACGAAAAGCGCATCGTGTCGTCGACCGGTGCGCTGTCGCTCGACAAGGTGCCGGGCAGGCTTCTGATCGTCGGCGCCGGCGTGATCGGCCTGGAACTTGGCTCGGTGTGGCGCCGCCTCGGCGCGCAGGTCACGGTGGTGGAATTTCTCGATCGCATCCTGCCCGGCATGGACGGCGAAATCGCAAAGCAGTTTCAGCGCCTTCTCGAAAAGCAAGGCTTTGCATTCAAGCTCGGCGCCAAGGTCACGGGCGTCGATACATCTGGCAAGACGCTGATGGCGCAGGTCGAACCCGCCGCAGGCGGTGCGGCAGAGACAATCGAAGCCGACGTGGTTCTGGTCGCGATCGGCCGCACGCCCTACACCGACGGCCTCGGCCTGAAGGAGGCAGGCGTCGCGCTCGACGAGCGCGGCCGCGTGGAGATCGACGCGCATTTTGCGACCAGCGTGAAAGGCACCTACGCCATCGGCGACGTCGTCAAGGGACCGATGTTGGCGCACAAGGCCGAGGACGAAGGCGTGGCGTGCGCGGAAATCCTCGCGGGCCAGGCCGGCCATGTGAACTACGACGTGATACCCAGCGTGATCTACACAACGCCCGAGGTTTCATCGGTCGGCAAGACCGAGGAGGAGCTGAAGCAGGCCGGCATAGCCTATACCGTTGGCAAGTTTCCGTTCACGGCAAATGGCCGCTCCAAGGTCAACCAGACCACCGACGGCTTTGTGAAGATTCTCGCGGACGCGAAAACCGATCGCGTGCTCGGCGTTCACATCATCGGTCGCGAGGCTGGCGAGCTGATCCACGAGGCTTGCGTGCTGATGGAGTTCGGCGGATCAGCGGAAGACCTCGCGCGCACCTGCCACGCGCACCCGACGCGATCGGAAGCGATCAAGGAAGCCGCCCTCGCAGCCGGCAAACGGGCTATTCATATGTGAGAGCGGCGAGTTGCCTGCACCGCGATCTTCGGTCAGGCGCGAGGATGCGCCGTCCTGTAGACTTCCAGCAGTCGCTCGCTGTCGATGCCGGTGTAGATCTGCGTGGTCGAGAGCGACGCGTGGCCAAGCAGTTCCTGAATTGCGCGCAAATCACCGCCGCGGCTTAAGAGATGCGTCGCGAATGAATGGCGCAGCGCATGAGGCGTGGCGCTGTCGGGCAGACCGAGCGCGCCGCGCATCCGCGCCATCACAAGCTGGATGATGCGGGCCCTGAGCGGGCCGCCCCGCGCGCCGACGAAGATCGGTCCTTCCGGCGGCAGCGAATGCGGGCACATCGCCACATACTCATGAACCAGCGCCAGCACGTTCTGCAGCACCGGCACCATCCGCGTCTTGTTGCCCTTCCCGGTGACCACCAGAACGTCGCCCGCGCCGGGCTGCGGCACATCGCGGCGCTTCAACCCGAGCGCCTCGGAAATCCGCAGGCCGGATCCGTATAATAGCGCCATGACGGCTGCATCGCGTGCCCAGATCCATGGCTCTCGATCCTCGCCGGCCCGCTCGGAGGCGTCGGCAAAACGCTTCGCCGCGCTCATATGGATCGGCTTCGGGAGGCTCTTGCCAACCTTCGGCGCGCGGATCGCGCCGAGCGCACCGATCTTGCCGAGCCCTTCCCGTTCCAGAAATCGCGCGAATGAACGCAGCCCCGCCAGCGAACGCATCAACGAGCGGCCACCAATGTCCTCCGCGCGTCGCGCGGCCATGAAGGCTCTGATATCGCCTGGCTCGAGCGCGGCGAAACGCTTCAACGTCACCAACTCGCCCCAGTGCTGGCCGAGAAACATCAGGCATTGCCGGACATCGCGCGCATAGGCTTCAAGCGTCTTTGGCGACAGCCGACGCTCGGCACGCAGATGCGCCAGCCATCGCACGATTTGCTGCCCGACATCCGACGCCGTGCAGGCGAGATCTGGTAGCGGATCTGCGAGTCTCGCCATCTTCGCACCTTGCCTATAAGTCCGGCGGTTATATCGCGCCGCTTTCGTTTATCCTTCGCTAACTTTCCCGCCGGCTGGCCTATGGTGCCGGGCCCTCCCATAGCGTTTTCGAGCGAAGCATGTCCTCGGGCTTGACCCGAGGATGAATACCGGTTCGCGTGAAGAAAACGCGTTAGATCAAAATGATAGAGCTCCGCTTCTGATTTCGCCAGAACCGGAAAGGCTCTAAGCTGTCCGCCACTCCCGACAGAGGCCGATTCTCCGGATGGACCGTTCTTCGCGCAATGGCACATTCCCGTCATCGACGACGCGCATCGTCGATGTGCAGGTTCCCGTTGCGATCGATCATGCCTATTCCTATCGCGTGCCGAGCGGCATGGAGGTGCGGCCCGGCGACGTGGTGACGGTGCCGCTTGGCCCCCGCGAGGTGGTCGCCGTGGTCTGGACCGAGAATCCCGCACCCGATCCGCGTCTGCACAACCGCTTGAAGGACATCTCCGACAAGCTCGATGTACCTCCGCTCAGGGACGAACTCCGCGCGCTGATCGACTGGGTCGCCAACTACACATTGTCGCCACGCGGCATGGTCATGCGCATGAGCCTGCGGATGGGCGAACACCTCGGGCTGGAGCGGACGCGACCAGGCGTGCGGCTGAGCGGCGAGCCACCCCGGCGCATGACCCCGGCACGACGGCGGCTGCTGGAAGTCCTGTCGGATGGATTGCTGCGTGCAAAATCCGATGCGGCCAAGGAAGCGGGCGTCAGCGCCGGCGTCGTCGATGGTCTTGTCGACGAAGGCACGCTGACAATCCAGCCAATGCCGCGAGCGCCGCCGCCCCCGCCGCCGGATCCCGACTTCGCCGTCCCCGACTTTTCCCGCTCGCAGCGAGCGGCAGTGGACGCCATGCGCACGCTGGCGTCAAACGGCACGTTCCACGTCGCGCTGCTCGATGGAGTGACCGGCTCCGGAAAGACCGAAGTCTATTTCGAAGCGGTCGCCGAAACCGTCCGCCGCGGCAAGCAGGCTTTGATCTTGATGCCCGAGATTGCGTTGACGGGGCAGTTCCGCGACCGTTTCGCCGCCCGCTTCGGCGAGCGGCCGCTGGAATGGCATTCCGAATTGACGCCGCGCACCCGCGCGCGCAACTGGGCAGCCATTGCGGCGGGCGAGGCGCAGGTTGTGGTCGGCGCCCGCTCCGCGCTGTTTCTTCCCTACGCTAACCTCGGACTGATCATCGTCGACGAGGAGCACGATCAAGCCTACAAGCAGGACGAGGGGGTGCGCTATCACGCCCGCGACATGGCCGTGGTTCGCGCACATGTCGCGAAGATCCCGATCATACTGGCCTCGGCGACGCCATCCGTCGAAAGCGAGGTCAATGCGCGCAAGGGACGCTACCAGCGCATCGCGCTGACATCCCGGTTCGGCGGTCAGCATTTGCCACAGATCGAACTGATCGATCTTCGACGCGAGGGACCGTCGCGCGGCCACTTCATTTCTCCGCGTCTGGCCGAAGAGATTCGGACCGCCATCGAGCGGCGCGAGCAGGCTCTGCTGTTTCTCAATCGCCGCGGCTATGCGCCGCTGACCTTGTGCCGCGCCTGCGGCCACCGCTTCGCCTGCACCATCTGCGATGCCTGGCTCGTGGATCACCGCTTCCGTCAGCGGCTCGTATGCCATCACTGCGGCTTCTCAATGCCGCGCCCGCATCAATGCCCGCATTGCGCGGCGGAGGAATCGCTGGTCGCGGTTGGCCCCGGAGTCGAACGGTTGCAGGAAGAGGCCGCCGCACTATTCCCCGACGCGCGCACCATGGCGCTGTCGAGCGACCTGATCACCTCGATCGAGACCATGCGCTCGGACCTTAATGACATCGCGGAGGGCCGCGTCGACATCATCATCGGCACGCAGCTTGTGGCGAAGGGACACCATTTTCCGCGCCTGAACCTCGTCGGAGTGGTTGATGCCGACCTGGGCCTCGGCAACGGTGACCCTCGCGCCGCCGAGCGAACCTTCCAACTGCTCAATCAGGTGATCGGTCGCACCGGCCGCGAGCAGGGTCACGGCATCGGCTATCTGCAAACTCACCAGCCCGAACATCCCGTGATGAAGGCGCTGGTCGCGAGCGACCGCGAGGCGTTCTATTCCAGCGAAATCGCGGCGCGGGAGCGGACCGGCTACCCGCCGTTCGGCCGACTGGCCAGCCTGATCATATCCGCAGGCGACCGCCCGAGCGCAGAGAGCTTCGCCCGCCGGCTCGTCGCAATCGCGCCGATCGACCAGCGCATTCAGGTGCTCGGACCGGCGGAAGCGCCGCTTGCCCTGATCAAGGGGCGCTATCGATTTCGCCTGCTGGTGAAGTCGGCGCGCAGCTTGGACCTCTCCGTCTATTTGCGCGGCTGGCTCGCGTCTGCGCCGAAGACCAGGGGCAATCTCAAGCTCGAAGTGGATATTGATCCCCAGAGCTTTCTATAACAGCCTTTTCGAGCACACTCCGGTTCGCCGACGCGCCCCGTCCTCGCGAACGACTCAGCCGATCCGTCAGACGACCGGTACATCGCGAGGCGCTCATGTGGGATCGGACCGAGGCCAACTCCGGCCCCGGGAAGCTATGGCTTGAGCTAAAGGGCCGAAGAAAATCTCCGGACGCCGCTTGTCCGGAAAACGCCTTGGCGCGGGACTTACATGACCTCGGCGACCACACGGCCGACGCCGCTGCCGGTCAAACCGATCACACGGGCGGCACCTTTCGAAAGATCCAGCACACGACCGCGGATGAACGGACCGCGATCATTGACGGTGACGACCACGCTGCGGCTGCCATGGGTGACCCTCAGCCTGGTTCCGAACGGCAGATGGCGATGGGCGGCGGTCATGGCGTTCTGATTGAAGCGCTGGCCGGATGCGGTGCGGCTACCGGCTTCATTGCCGTAATAGGAGGCCATGCCAGAGAACGATCGGCTCGAATAGGCCGAGCTTCCAAAAGAAGCATTGGCGTTCAGCCAGGACGATCCGCTGGCGCCGTGGCTCTTCGCATAATGCCCCTGGTGATTGTGGTGATGATGATGCCGATGATGGTTGCTCGACCGGGCCGATGCCCCGGTGACGCTGCCTGCAATCAAAACGCTTGCGGCGATCACGGCGGCCAACGTACGCGGCCGGATGAGAAACCCTAAGGTCGTCTTTTGCGAGTACAACATTGAAGGACCCTTGAAAGTATTGCCGCCCCTGCGGCAAGTGAAACCCCTGACTTTTTCGTCGCGGCAGGGTTGATCCTCAAACTAAGGCCTAAAATGGGCAAGGAATTGCTTCGTGACTCGGATGAAATATCTTTTGATCGAGAGGGATTCGTCCACTAATCGTGACAATACATATATTAATAAAATATACATGATAATATACATCAATATACTGTAAAAGAAAGTTATAGCGCCGGATCAGTGACCATTCATTAAGTACTGCGGAGCGCACCTAGGCACTAAGCTTGGCTCAGCCGTGTAGAGAAACCGCCATGACAAGGGTCTGATTGCTTTTTGTCCTGATCCAGCATTTGCCAATCCAATGACTGTACGCAGGAATGCGCCTAGTGCTTCGCGCGATTGACCGAACTTCCAACACCGGTTGAATTTCCGGCGCCATGCGACAAGGCATCGCCGCACGCCGCCGTCATATTGCACCTGCGCGCGCGCTATGTTAGCAAAGCCGCGATTTTAACGCTGCCGGTACGCTCGTGTCGGCCGGAAATCGAAGTCCCTCTTGAATTCCAAGGGCTTGGGCCGCTTTGGCGCCGCTTGTTCGGCGACGGCTTTTCCCCTGCGAGTTTGACAGCTTGAAGAGCGCGCTGGTGGCTGCTGTAGATCCCTCGGTTTCTGGTGTGTCCGGCCGTTATGCGACGGCCTTGTTCGAACTGGCGCGCGAAGACAAATCGATCGACGCCGTCAAGGCCGACCTCGACAAGTTCGATGCCATGCTGGCGGACAGCGCTGAGCTTTTGCGCCTCGTGCGCAGTCCGGTTTTCAGCGCCGATACGCAAAGCAAGGCACTCGCCGCCGTGCTGAGCAAGGCCGGGATCGGCGGCACGACCGCAAACTTCCTGAAAGTCCTGGCCGCCAACCGCCGGCTGTTTGCGGTTGCCGACGTGATCCGGGCGTTTCGCGCGCTGGTCGCGAAGTTCAAGGGCGAGGCCACGGCGGAGGTTACCGTCGCCGAGAAGCTCAATGACAAGAATCTGGACGCGCTGAAAACCGCACTGAAATCAGTGACGGGCAAGGACATCACGCTCAACGTGAAAGTCGATCCATCCATCATCGGCGGACTTGTTGTCAAGCTCGGCAGCCGCATGGTGGACACTTCGCTCCGGACCAAACTCAATTCGATTAAGCACGCGATGAAAGAGGCAGGCTGATGGACATCCGCGCCGCGGAAATTTCCGCGATCCTGAAGGATCAGATCAAGAATTTCGGCAAAGAAGCCGAAGTTTCGGAGGTCGGACAGGTGCTGTCCGTCGGCGACGGTATTGCCCGCGTCTACGGCCTCGACAACATCCAGGCCGGCGAGATGGTCGAGTTCGAAAACGGCACGCGCGGCATGGCGCTGAACCTCGAAACCGACAATGTCGGTATCGTGATTTTTGGCGCCGACCGCGAGATCAAAGAGGGTCAGACCGTCAAGCGCACCCGCGCCATCGTCGACACGCCGGTCGGCAAAGGCCTGCTCGGCCGCGTGGTCGATGCGCTGGGCAATCCGATCGACGGTAAGGGTCCGATCCAGGGCACCGAGCGCAAGCGCGTTGACGTCAAGGCTCCCGGCATCATTCCGCGCAAGTCGGTTCACGAGCCGATGGCGACCGGCCTCAAGGCCATCGACGCCTTGATCCCGATCGGCCGCGGACAGCGCGAGTTGATCATCGGCGACCGCCAGACTGGCAAAACCGCGATTGCGCTGGACACCATTCTCAATCAGAAGCCGCTGAACGTCGCTGGCGCCCCGGAGAGCCAGAAGCTCTACTGCGTCTACGTCGCGGTCGGCCAGAAGCGTTCCACCGTGGCGCAGTTCGTCAAGGTGCTCGAAGAGCAGGGTGCGCTGGAATATTCGATCGTCGTCGCCGCAACCGCGTCCGATCCGGCCCCGATGCAGTACCTCGCGCCGTTCACCGGCTGCACCATGGGCGAATACTTCCGCGACAACGCCATGCACGCCGTCATTATTTATGACGACCTCTCCAAGCAGGCCGTCGCCTATCGTCAAATGTCGCTTTTGCTGCGCCGCCCGCCGGGCCGCGAAGCCTATCCGGGCGACGTGTTCTACCTGCATTCCCGCCTTCTGGAACGCGCCGCCAAGCTGAACGACAGCCAAGGCAACGGCTCGCTGACCGCGCTGCCGGTGATCGAGACTCAGGCCAACGACGTGTCGGCCTACATTCCAACCAACGTGATTTCAATCACCGACGGCCAGATCTTCCTCGAAACCGACCTGTTCTTCCAGGGCATCCGTCCCGCGGTGAACGTCGGTCTTTCGGTGTCGCGTGTCGGCTCGTCGGCGCAGACCAAGGCGATGAAGAAGGTCGCCGGCAAGATCAAGGGCGAACTCGCGCAGTACCGCGAAATGGCGGCCTTCGCGCAGTTCGGCTCCGACCTCGACGCCTCGACCCAGCGCCTGCTCAACCGCGGCTCGCGCCTGACCGAACTCCTGAAGCAGCCGCAGTTCTCGCCGCTGAAGATGGAAGAGCAGGTGGTGGTGATATGGGCCGGTACCAACGGCTATCTTGATCCGCTGCCGCTCAACAAGGTGCGCGCGTTTGAGGACGGGCTCTTGTCGCTGCTGCGCGGCAAGAACGCCGACATTCTCAATGCCATCCGTGAAAGCCGTGACCTGAGTGACGATACCGCCGCCAAGCTCAAGGCTGCCGTCGAGGGCTACGCCAAGACCTTTGCTTGATCCTTTCACATCTCCCGCTTTTGGGTGGTCAACCGGCGCAGCCGGTGGAATGGAACAAGTGATACAAATCGCGTCGGATCCCTCCCTCGCCCTCCCCGCAAGCGAGAGAGGCGAAAGGCCGAGCAGGAGATAGACAGGGTTATCGATGGCCAGCCTTAAAGACATGCGGGTCCGCATCGCCTCTACCAAGGCGACACAAAAGATTACCAAAGCCATGCAGATGGTGGCGGCCTCCAAACTCCGCCGCGCGCAGAACGCCGCGGAAGCAGCGCGGCCCTACGCCGAGAAAATGGACACGGTGATTTCAAACATTGCCACCGCCGCGGCCGGCTCGCCCAACGCGTCGCCGCTTCTGGTCGGCACCGGTAAGGATCAAGTTCACTTGCTTCTGGTCTGCACCGGAGAGCGCGGCCTATCCGGCGCGTTCAACTCGGCCATCGTCCGCCTGGCCCGTGAAAGGGCCTTCGCCTTGATGAACCAGGGCAAGGAGGTCAAGTTCTTCTGCGTCGGGCGAAAAGGTTACGAGCAGCTTCGCCGCAACTTCGACAAGCAGATCGTCGAGACCGTCGAACTGCGCTCGGTGCGTCAGCTCGGCTTCGTCAATGCCGAAGCGATCGCAGAGAAAGTGCTGGCTCGGTTCGACGCCGGCGAGTTCGACGTCTGCACCCTGTTCTATTCGCGCTTCCAGTCCGTCATTGCACAATTCCCACCGCCCAGCAGGTCATTCCGCTTGCGGTCGAGGCTGCGGCCGGAAATGGCGATGCGGCGCCATCCTACGAATACGAGCCGGAAGAGGATGAGATTCTCGACCGGCTGCTTCCGCGCAATCTCGCGGTGCAGATTTTCCGCGCGCTTCTGGAGAACAACGCCTCGTTCTACGGCGCACAGATGACGGCGATGGACAACGCGACGCGTAACGCGGGCGACATGATCCGTAAGCAAACGCTGGTTTACAACCGGACCCGCCAGGCGATGATCACCAAGGAGCTGATCGAAATCATCTCCGGCGCCGAGGCCATCTAGCAGCAGGAGCGTTCATGGCTTACGTCACGAAGGCGACAACGAGCGGCGGCCGCAATGGCCGCGCCGTCCTCGACGGCGGTGCGCTGGCATTGGCGATGGCGCTTCCGAAGGATCTCGGCGGTGCCGGCGACGGCCACAATCCGGAACAGCTGTTCGCGCTTGGCTGGTCCTCCTGCTTTGGACAGGCCATTCTCGTTCTGGCGAAGAAGCATGGTCTCGACGGGCAGGCCGCCAGGGTGACCTGCGAAGTCACGCTTAATATCGATGACGGCGCATTCTCGCTCGCTGCCGAATTGAAGGTCGCTCTGCCCGGTGCCGACAAGGCGAAGCTGCAAGCGCTGATCGAAGACGCTCACACCATCTGTCCTTATTCCAAGGCGACCAAGGGTAATGTGCCCGTCAAATTGACCGCCGTCTAAAGCGCTTGATCCTGAAAAGTGGAAACCGGTTTTCAGATTAGATCACGCGCAAACTAAAAACGAGTTCTAAGGAGATATTTCTAATGGCATCCCCCGCCAATCAGACCGGACGCATCACGCAGGTCATCGGCGCCGTCGTCGACGTGCAGTTCGAAGGCCACCTGCCGGCTATTCTCAACGCCATCGAAACCAAGAACGGCGACAACCGCCTGGTTCTGGAAGTGGCGCAGCATCTTGGCGAATCCACGGTGCGCACCATCGCGATGGACACCACCGAGGGTCTGGTGCGCGGCCAGGACGTTACCGACACCGGCGCGCCGATCCGGGTGCCGGTCGGCGCAGGCACGCTGGGTCGCATTATGAATGTGATCGGCGAGCCCGTGGACGAGCAGGGCCCGGTCAAGGCCGACGACCTGCGTCCGATTCACCAAGAGGCGCCGTCCTATACCGACCAGTCAACCGAGGCGGAAATTCTCGTCACCGGCATCAAGGTCGTGGACCTGCTGGCGCCTTATGCCAAGGGCGGCAAGATCGGGTTGTTCGGCGGCGCCGGCGTGGGCAAGACGGTGCTGATTCAGGAACTGATCAACAACGTCGCCAAGGCGCACGGCGGTTATTCGGTGTTCGCCGGCGTCGGCGAGCGTACCCGCGAAGGCAACGATCTCTATCACGAATTCATCGAATCCGGTGTCAACAAGAAGGGCGGCGGCGAAGGCTCGAAGTGCGCGCTGGTCTACGGTCAGATGAACGAGCCGCCCGGGGCGCGTGCGCGCGTTGCGCTGTCCGGCCTCACGGTCGCAGAACACTTCCGCGACCAGGGCCAGGACGTGCTGTTCTTCGTCGACAACATCTTCCGCTTCACGCAGGCAGGCTCTGAAGTGTCGGCGCTGCTCGGCCGCATCCCCAGCGCCGTTGGATATCAGCCGACGCTCGCCACCGACATGGGTGCGCTGCAGGAGCGCATCACCACCACCAACAAGGGCTCGATCACCTCGGTGCAGGCGATTTACGTTCCCGCCGACGACCTGACCGACCCGGCGCCGGCCACCTCGTTCGCGCATCTCGACGCGACCACGGTGCTCAACCGCGCCATTTCGGAGAAAGGCATCTACCCGGCGGTGGACCCGCTCGACTCGACCTCGCGCATGCTGTCGCCGCTGATCGTCGGCGAGGAACACTACCAGACGGCGCGCCTCGTGCAGCAGGTTCTACAACGTTACAAGTCGCTGCAGGACATCATCGCCATTCTCGGCATGGACGAACTGTCGGAAGAGGACAAACTCACGGTGGCCCGCGCCCGCAAGGTCGAGCGTTTCCTGTCGCAGCCGTTCTTCGTCGCCGAGGTGTTCACCGGCTCGCCGGGCAAGTTCGTCGATCTCGCCGACACCATCAAGGGCTTCCGCGACCTTTGCCAAGGCAAATACGACCATCTGCCGGAAGCGGCGTTCTATATGGTCGGCACCATCGAGGAAGCCGTCGAGAAGGGCAAGAAGCTCGCGGCCGAAGCGGCTTAAACAACTGCGTCATTGCCGGGCCTGACCCGGCAATCCATCGATAGACAGACTATCTTGACTGATGGACCCGTGGGTCAAGCCCGCGGGTGACAACAGAGAGACTGAGTACCATGGCGACTTTCCATTTCGATCTCGTCTCCCCTGAAAAGCTCGCTTTCTCCGGCGAAGTCGATCAGGTCGACATCCCCGGCGTCGAGGGTGACTTCGGCGTCCTTGCCGGCCACGCGCCCGTCGTTGCGGCGATCCGCCCCGGAATCCTGACCGTCACCGCTGGCGGCACACGACAGAAGATCATCGTGCTCGGCGGCCTCGCCGAAGTCTCGGAGAAGGGCCTGACCGTCCTCGCCGACGTAGCCACCTCCATCGAGGAGCTTGATCGTACGCAGTTCGCTGACACGATCGCGAGCATGGAAGCCCAGTTGGCGGAAAAGGAGGGGTCCGAGCTCGACAGGGCCATCGAGCGGCTGGATCATTTCAAGAGCATTCAGAGTCAGCTCAATACGACGGCAATGCACTGAGCCACATAACCGGCGATCGGGTTTCGGATGCGCCGCGCGTGTGCTCTAACCGCCGGAGAGGCTCGTGAATTCCTTGACCACGCGCTCATAGACCGGGCGCTTGAAAGGCACGACTAACCGGGTCAGGTTCTGCATCGGCTCCCAGCGCCAGGCGATAAATTCTGGCTTGTGGCCATCGCCCGGATTAGCGACGTCGATCTCGTTGTCCTTGCCGGTGAAGCGCATCGCATACCACTTCTGGCGCTGTCCGCGATAGCGGCCCTTCCAGGCCCGTCCAGCCACAGTGCGTGGAATGTCATAGATCAGCCAGTCAGATACCTCAGCGAGTTTCTCGACCGAGCGAATGCTGGTCTCCTCATAGAGTTCGCGTTTCGCCGCGAGCCATGTGTCCTCGCCGGGATCGACGCCGCCTTGCGGCATCTGCCAGACATGCTGGTCATCGACCTGCTCAATGCCTGCGCGGCGACCAATGAAAACGAGCCCCCTCTCGTTGAACAGCATCATGCCGACGCAAGTGCGGTAGGGTAGATCGTCGTAACGCGCCATTCCATCAATGCCTTGCACGCCTCCTCCGCCCTGAGAACGGAAAGGACTCGGATTAAAGCGTTTTCGAGCGAAGTGGATACCGGTTCGCGTGAAGAAAACGCGTCAGCCAAAATCATAGAGCCACGCTTCTGATTCCATCAAATGCGGAAGGCTAGTTCGATTTTGATTTCAGCATCGCGGTTGTCAATGGCACAAGCGTCACGCCACGGCTTTCGAGACCCTTGATCCAAGCGCCAATTCGGTCGATGGAAACCGGAAGCGCCGAAGTCATGCCCACGGCGGTCCCCCGCTTCATTGCCAGTTCCTCAAGTCTTGCGAGCGCCTTGTCGATCTCTACCGAGGTCGGAACGGCATCAATGGTCAGGTCGGCCTTGGCGAAAGGCATAGCCTGCCTTTCCGCAAGTTGACCCGCCACGCTCGTCGGCGCAGTTCCGTCGTCGAGGTAGCCGAGACCTCGCCCTGCTGCCTCGCGAATGAATGGCTGCATGACCGTAGCCGCAGTGACAAAACGCGCTCCCATGAAATTGGTCAGGCCGACATAGCCTTGAAAGCGGCTCAGCTGCCAATGAAGGCGATCGATATTCTGCTCGGCGCCAAGTGTCGTGAGCAGTGTTTGCGGTCCGGGGTCGTTGTCGGGATAATCATAGGGCTCCATAGGGACTTGCAGCAGCACCTCGTGACGTTGCGCGTGCGCCTGTTCCACCATCTTACCCGGATTAGAGCCATAGGGTGTGAACGCCAGCGTTACGGCTGACGGCAGTTTCATGATTGCATCGGTGGTTTTCGTCGCACCGACGCCGAGACCGCTGACCACGATGGCAACCACCGGCGTCTTTGCAGCCTTCGCGCGATCCGCCTCGGTGCCCATTGCATAAGCCTTGAAAGGCTTCAGTCCGTCGGCAGCGACAACCGGAATCATTCCATAACGCGACTTTTCCAACAGATGCTGACCGACTCCCGTTGCCACCGCCGGTGAGCCGGCGTCCGCCGTATTGGAATCAGGACCGGAGACGACGACGTCCTGACGCGATCCGCTGGATCCGTCGATGATGGTGATGGTCTTCTGTCCGGTTGCGGATTGAGCGGCAACGGCGGCGGCACTGTCCGGCTGCTGCGGCGCGGATCTGATGGCCGCAGGCTTGTCGTCGCTGACCGAGGTCTGCTGGATCGCAACCCGCGCCACGGGTTCGCCGCCGAGAGGATCGTGATTGAAGAAAACAAAGCCCAGAAAGACGACAAGGATCGATCCCAGCAAAAAGCCGGCCACCTGTGTCAGCGTGACAGGAAGCCGTAAGCGGCGCTTGGGCGCGAAGTTCTGTCCAAGCGGCGTGCTGAGATCGTCGGCGGTATCGGCCATGGCCCCCTCGAATCATCCGAATTGAGAATACCATGGGCGCTCGCAAAGGCGGCAACGCGAGATCTGACAGCGACGCCTGAAGTGACCCCACTCGCAAACGAATTCGGGCGACCCAGAGGCCGCCCGAATCCGAAAAACCTGATTATTTCAAAGGATCAGTTCGCTGCCTTGTTTGCGGGCTTTTCAATCGCCGCCTTGTTGCTGGGGGACGGTGACGAGGCGTTGATCTTGACGCCGTGCAGAAGGTCATCGGCCATCTTGAGGGCCTTGTCGTTCTTGGTGTCCGGCGGGACGTAGGATTGCGAGCCTGTCTTCTCGTCGGTGCCGTTCCGTAGGTGCCCCCGCAGCGAGGCCTCGCCCTTGGTATCGGTCCTTGACTTCAGTTCATCAGGCACATCCTGAAGCACCTCAATATCCGGAACGATACCCTTGGCCTGAATCGAACGGCCCGCGGGCGTATAATAGCGCGCGGTCGTCAGCCGGAGCGCGCCATTGCCCGACCCGAGCGGAATGATGGTCTGCACCGAGCCCTTGCCGAACGAACGGGTCCCGATCAATGTTGCCCGCTTGTGGTCCTGCAATGCGCCGGCGACGATTTCGGAAGCCGATGCCGACCCGCCGTTGGTCAGAACGATCACGGGTTTGCCCTTGGTGAGGTCGCCGGGATGTGCGCTGCGCCGCTGGGTTTCCTCGGCATTGCGGCCGCGCGTCGACACGATCTCGCCGCGATCGAGGAAGGCATCCGAAACGGTCACCGCTTCCTCGAGCAGCCCGCCCGGGTTGTTGCGCAGGTCGATGATGTAACCCTTGAGCTTGTCGCCAAGCTGGCTTTGCAGGTCGGAAATCGACTTCTTGAGCCCCTCGGTGGTCTGCTCGTTGAATGTCGTGATGCGGATATAGGCGACGTCGTCGGATTCGATCCGCGAACGGACCGAACGGACGCGAATGTTGTCGCGCACCAGCGTCACGTCGATCGGATTGTCCTGTCCCTTGCGGATGATCTTTAGCCTGATCTTGGTGCCGATCGGGCCGCGCATCTTGTCGACGGCCTGATTGAGGGTCAGTCCCTGCACCGCCTCGTCGTCGAGATTGGTGATGATGTCGTTTGCCAGGATACCCGCCTTGGATGCCGGCGTGTCGTCGATCGGCGAGACCACCTTGACCAGGCCATCCTCCATCGTGACCTCGATGCCGAGACCTCCAAACTCACCGCGTGTCTGCACCTGCATGTCGCGGAAGCTCTTCGCATCCATATAGCTCGAATGCGGATCAAGACCCGTGAGCATGCCGCTGATCGCCGATTCGACCAGCTTGCTGTCGTCAGGCTTTTCGACGTAGTCGGTACGGACACGTTCGAACACATCGCCGAACAGATTGAGCTGGCGATAGGTATCCGACGTTGCGGCTCGCGCGCTTGATCCCATCGTCATAGACCGCGGCTGTGTCACGAACAGCGTCAACGCGGCACCCGCTGCGGCGCTGAGAACAATAAGGGAAACCTTGCGCATCATCCGCGAACCTTTTGACCTTTGTTTGCGACCCACCACGGGCCTGGATCAATGGGAGTGCCGTCCTTACGGAACTCAATGTAGAGGACGGGCTGACTAGCGTTTGCCGCGAGAATCGAGGCGACACGGGAAGTCGATCCCATCGTCGCTACCGGCTCCCCGGTCAACACGAACTGGCCGATGTTAACCGAAATACGTTCCATGCCGGCGATCAGCACATGATACCCGCCCCCGGCATTGAGGATCAAGAGTTGTCCATAACTACGGAACGGTCCCGCATACACCACCCAGCCGTCACAGGGTGTCGTGACCTGAGCGCCAGGACGGGCGGCTAACGAAATGCCTTTTTCCGCGCCACCGGCACCATCGGAGCCGCCGAAATCACGAATCTTCGTGCCGTTAACCGGCAGCGCCAACAAGCCCTTGGCCGACGCAAAGGCAATAGCCGGACTGAGCCGGCCGGGATCCTTGAGGGCACCCAGATCCGGCTTGCCATTGAGCGCTCCCGGAACACCTTGCCGGCTGGCTGTCGCCGCCGCCTTGGCCGCGCTCTTGAGATCCTGCTCCATCTTCGCGATCAGGCCTTGCAGCGTGTCGACCTGGCGCGACAGTTCGACCGCACGCGCCGCCTCCACGGCCATATTTTTTTCGATACCGCTTTGCTGCCGTTGTCGTTCGTCCACCAGCGTCGCCAAACGGGTTTGTTCGTCCTTGAGGCTGTCGCGATTGGCCGCCATCCGATCTCGCTCGGCGGCGATTGATTTCCGAAGGCCGACAAGTTCATCGAGATCAGCCACGAGCTTTTCCGCGCGCACGCGCATCTCCGGCACAACGGAGCCGAGCAGAATCGCGGTGCGCAAAGACTGCAAAGCATCCTCCGGCCGCACCAGCAAAGCGGGCGGTGTGCGGCGGCCGGCGCGCTGGAGGGCGGCGAGCACTTCCACGATCTCCGACCGCCGCGAATCCAGCGAGGCTCGGATTTCCTGCTCGCGGGCATCGAGCGGCAGCAGGCGCGCTTCGGCCTCTGCAATTTTGGTCTCGATGTCACGGACACTGGCGGCGACATCGATCAACTGTTGATTGAGCTTGGCGCGATTTTGACCAATCGCCGCAATGTCGGCCTTCAGTCGCTCCTGTAATTCAACCGCGCTCTTTTGCTGCGCCCGTACCGCTTCCAGATCCCGCTCGCGCTGTTTGATGTCGTCCGCCGACGGGTTTGCCGGCGAGGGTGTTCCGGTCTGCGCCATCACGGACGACGAAACCGCAGACGAAAAACCCGCAAGCAGACAAGCTGAGATCACAAGCATGGAAGCAGGTGGCGACTGTCCGAATCGCACCTCCTGGGACCGTGAACGGAAGCCCTGGATCAGTCCCAATTCAGGTGATCGGCGCTCGTTTGCTCGCACTATGTTAATCCGTTCGCGCCGGCGCGTTCAGCCGAGCGCACTAACCGCGGTGATAAGGATGGCCGGCCAGGATGGTCGCGGCCCGGTAGATCTGCTCCAGCAACATGACGCGTACCATCTGATGCGGCCAAGTGGCAGCACCAAACGCAACGCTCAATCTAGCCCTGCGCCGCAATTCGGGCGAAAGTCCGTCCGCGCCGCCGATGATAAAAACAGTGCTCGCCACCAACTCATCCCGCCAGCGGCCAAGATGTTCCGCAAACGCGGCGCTGTCGATATTTTTACCTTTTTCGTCCAGCGCCACCAGGACCATCTCTTCGGGAACCAAAGCAAGAACTGCGGCCGCCTCTTCGCGAATGCGCTGCTCAACATCGCGGGCGCGACTTTCCGCAATTTCATGGATATCCAAGCCGCGAAAGCCAAGCTTGCGCCCGATATCCTCGAAGCGTCCGCGATAGCGATCGGCGAGCTCCCGCTCAGGACCCTGCTTAAGACGACCAACGGCAACGACGACGAGTCGCATCTGCGCACGCTGACATGCGATAATTGAATCGCAGCGGCAAACGGTTCAGACCGTCTTCGCCGTTGCCGTGTTTTGTATCCACAATCTCTCGAGATTGTAGAATTCACGAACCTCAGGCCTGAACACATGCACGATCACACCGCCGGAATCGATCAGTACCCAGTCGCAATTGGGCATGCCCTCGATATGGACTTTCTTGACTCCAGCATCCTTGAGGCCCTTAGCCACATTTTCGGCGACAGCCCCGACATGGCGGTTGGACCGACCGGTGGCGATGACCATGTAGTCCGAAAAAGCCGACCTGCCGCGTAGGTCGATGGTGACCGCATCTTCCGCCTTCATATCCTCGAGGCGGGAAAGGATCAGCTTAAGGGTCTGTTCCACATCCGGCTGCGCCTCCGCAATGACGGCGTCTGCCGAAGTCCTTCGTGTTCTAGGCCCGTCGGTCTTGGCTTTCGTTCTCTTCAGCGCCGACGATCCCGGCGAGGAGGATGAAGCAGACCTGGACAATACAGGTGCGGTCAGGGACCATTTCCTTTCGCTGTACCGACGCCGACTCCCGGCACCGATGGGTTATAATACGCATGTAGGGGCGGAAGTTTCAATATTCCAGTGAGGCCGCGCCTTCATGTTTTAAGGCTTCCGTCCATCCATGTTCCGTCCCGGTTCCGCAGCCCGGTCGAGGACAACCGCGATTTCATTCCCGTGAGGAAAACCCAGGCAGGCAGGCGGTGCGTGGCCAATCGGTCGGCCCTGGCTTCGGGCAAACGCCACCGCGCAAGCGCCTGCGCGGCTGGCGCCGCAAGAGCGCGGAAACTGTGCGGCGGACGATCGACCACTGCGATCGGCACCGCGGCGGCGATCCGCTGCCAGTTTTCCCAGCGATGAAACTGCTCCAGATTATCGGCGCCCATGATCCAGACAAAGCGCACGTTCGCGCACCTGCGTCGCAGATAGGTTATGGTGTCAATGGTGTAGCGCGTTCCGATGACAGCTTCGAGACAACTGATATCGATCCGCGGATCACTCGCCATTGCCGACGCCGCAGCAGCGCGTTCGCTGAGAGCGCGCAGCGCCCGCGCATCCTTGAGCGGATTGGCGGGTGAAACGAGCCACCAGACCCGGTCGAGATCCAGCCGCTTCAAGGCATACAGGCTGACGGCACGATGCGCGGCGTGAGGCGGGTTGAACGACCCGCCAAGCAGACCTATGCGCATGCCATCGGAATGAAGCGGGATGGCGTCTGAAGCGACGGAACGCGACCCCAAAATCAATCCCCGCGCAACCCGCAGGATGATCCAATTGCGCTCACGGACGGACCTGCCCGCTACCATGTATGCGATATTTGAAACTGGTCAGTTGCTCAGCGCCAACCGGCCCGCG
Organism: uncultured archaeon; assembly: GCA_963807355.1. Taxonomy (GTDB): domain Bacteria; phylum Pseudomonadota; class Alphaproteobacteria; order Rhizobiales; family Xanthobacteraceae; genus Nitrobacter. Next base: position 33,158 of record CAWEBX010000018.1, on the reverse strand, counting down.
CGCATGGAATTTGCCTGTGGCGATGCCGATTTCGGCGCCAAAGCCAAATTCGCCGCCGTCGGCAAATTGCGTCGAAGCATTATGCAGCACGATCGCTGAATCGACCTCGTTAAGAAACCGAGCAGCCGTTTCGGGATCCTCGGTCACGATCGCGTCTGTGTGGTGCGAGCCGTGGCGTTGGATATGGTCAATGGCACCACCGCAACCATCGACCACGCGCGCAGCAATGATCGCTTCGCCATATTCGGTGTCCCAGTCATTATCGGTCGCGGGCCTGACCCGCGGATCAATACCCTGCACGACGGAATCGCCGCGCACCTCGCAGCCGGCATTGATCAGCGTTTCGATCAGCGGCTTCAGGGTGTCCCGCGCACCGGCGCGATCGACCAGCAGCGTCTCGGCCGCACCGCAAACGCTTGGGCGACGCATCTTGGCATTGAGCACGATCGCCTTCGCCATCGCGAGATCGGCAGCGCCGTCGACATAGACGTGATTGACGCCCTCAAGATGCGCAAACACCGGCACGCGCGCCTCGGCCTCGACACGCGCGACAAGGCTTTTGCCGCCGCGCGGCACGATCACGTCGATGCCGCCGTTCAACCCGCTCAATAGCAGCCCAACCGCAGCACGGTCCCGCGTCGGCACCAGCGTGATCGCCGCTTCCGGCAATTGCGCCTCGCGTAATCCCTGCACCAGACAATCATGAATCGCACGGCATGAGCGAAAGCTTTCCGAGCCGCCGCGCAGGATTACAGCGTTGCCGGATTTGAGACAGAGCACGCCGGCGTCGGCGCAGACGTTGGGACGACTCTCGAAGATCACGGCGACCACCCCGAGCGGCACACGCACACGCTCAATGGTCATGCCGTTGGGTCGCTGCCAGCGCTCGGTGACGCGCCCCACCGGATCGTCGATCTCGCGGACGACCTTCACGCCGTCAGCCATCGCCTCCACGCGCGCTTGCGTCAGCGTGAGACGATCGATGAACGCCGCCGTCGCACCGCCGTCGCGTGCATCAGTGACATCTTCCGCATTGGCCTCAAGAATCGCAGCCGCATTTCTTCGGATCGCGCGTTCCATCGCATTGAGCGCCTGATTTTTCTGCGCCGTTGAAGCAAGACTGAGCGCTCGCGCAGCTACGCGCGCCTGTGTTGCAAGGTCGCTCATCAAGACCGGAAGATCGGCCGAGGCGCCGATCGCCTTCAGGGAAGCAGTCATTCAGGTAACAGTCTTCGTTCCCGTTCTCTCGTTGTATCCCTAGCATAGAAATCCGGGACTGGCGAGATAATGGCGTGTCAAGAAGACGAGGCCGGGCCTGTATCCGCGACATTGAATTCAGACACTGTCAGTCTCGCCAGGCAGGCCACCGACCACGAGGTCGTCGCGATGGATCATTTCGGAGCGGCCGCTGACCCCCAGAAGCTGTGCGGCGTCGGAAGACGAGCGCCCTTTGATCTTGTCGGCATCGATTGCATCGTAGGCGACGAGACCGCGGCCGACTTCATGCGTATTTGGGCCGCGCACGATGACAGCATCGCCCCGCGCGAAATGCCCATCAATCCGGGTCACGCCTGCCGGAAGTAAACTCTTGCCGGCGCGTAGCGCCGTGACCGCGCCGGCATCGATCGTCAGCGTACCCCTGGGCTCCAGCGAACCGGCGATCCAACGCTTGCGCGCCGTGACCGGATTCGCCCGCGTCAGAAACCAGGTGCAGGGACCAGCATCCATGATGGCCTGCAATGGATGCTCGACCTTGCCGGAAGCGATCAGCATGTGCGTGCCGGCGGTTGTTGCGATCTTCGCTGCCTCGATCTTGGTCCGCATTCCGCCACGTGACAATTCGGACGCAGCGCTGCCTGCCATCGCCTCGATGTCCGCGGTAACCCTCTTCACCACCGGAATCAGTTTTGCCTCTGGATTGAGATGAGGCGGCGCGTCATAGAGACCGTCGATATCCGACAACAGGATCAGCAAATCCGCGCTCGCCATGGTGGCGACCCGCGCGGCAAGGCGATCGTTGTCGCCGTAGCGGATTTCGTTGGTAGCCACCGTGTCGTTCTCATTGATGACCGGCACCGCGCGCCACTCGAGCAGCTTTGCGATGGTCGAACGCGCATTGAGATAGCGACGGCGTTCTTCGGTGTCCTGCAATGTCACCAGAATCTGCCCCGCGCCGATGCCGTGATCGCCCAACACTTTCGACCAGATCCGAGCCAGTGCGATCTGCCCGACGGCGGCTGCGGCCTGACTCTCCTCCAGCTTCAGCGGGCCGTGCGGCAACTTCAGCTTGCTGCGGCCGAGTGCGACCGCGCCGGACGAGACAATCAACACGTCGCAGCCGTCGCCATGAAGCGCCGCGATATCGGCGGCCAGCGCCGACAGCCACGCCGCGCGTACCTTGCCCGCCGCGGCATCGATCAGAAGGGACGAGCCGACCTTGACGACGATGCGACGAAATTTCTTGAGATGCGGGCGGGTCATGGCAATCGACGGTCAAACGAAACGACAGCGCCGCTTTCATCACATGAAAGCGGCGGCTAGGAAAGCGGAATACCGATGGGATCGTTCCTGCTTACGCGGGTATCGCCTAGAGTGACCACGGCTTGGCCCGGGCCACCGGTGTTTTTATCGCCTGCGCAGCCGAAGCATCCGCGCCTTTGGCCTTGTCCGAGACAGGCGCTTGCCCGATGACCTCGACAAGCGCGCGCAATGCTTCTGGCACGCCATCACCCGTGACACCTGATACCAGCAGCGGTACCTTTTTCGCGGCGCGCTTGAGGCGGTCGCGCTGCTTCTTCAAATCCTCGGCCGATACCGCGTCGATCTTGTTGAGCGCCACGATCTCGATCTTCTCGGCAAGCGTTCCGGCGTAGGCCTCCATTTCCCCGCGCACGATCTTGTAGGCGCGGCCCGCATGATCGCCGCTGGCATCCACCAGATGCAGCAACACGCGGCAGCGCTCGACATGTCCGAGGAAACGATCGCCGAGTCCCGCGCCCTCATGCGCGCCTTCGATCAGGCCGGGAATATCCGCCAGCACGAATTCGCGGCCATCCGCATTCACCACGCCGAGTTGCGGATGCAGCGTCGTGAACGGATAGTCGGCGATCTTCGGCTTCGCTGCGCTGACCTTGGAGAGAAACGTCGACTTGCCGGCATTGGGCAGCCCGACGAGGCCGGCATCCGCGATCAATTTCAGCCGCAGCCAGATCCAGCGCTCCTCCCCTAGCTGGCCGGGATTGGCGTTGCGCGGGGCGCGGTTAGTGGACGACTTGAAATGCGCATTGCCGAATCCGCCATTGCCGCCTTCCGCCAGCACGAAACGCTCGCCGAGCTGGGTAAAATCGTGAACCAGCGTCTCGCGATCCTCGTCGATGATCTGGGTCCCGAGCGGCACCTTGAGCACGATGTCTTTGCCGTTGGCGCCGTGGCGGTCGGAGCCCATGCCGTTAGCGCCCTTCGGGGCCTTGAAGTGCTGCTGGTAGCGGTAGTCGATCAGCGTGTTGAGACCGTCGGCGACCTCGACGATGACGTCGCCGCCGCGTCCGCCATTGCCGCCCGAAGGACCTCCGAACTCGATGAACTTCTCGCGGCGGAAAGCCACGCAGCCGTTACCGCCATCGCCGGAACGGATATAGACCTTGGCTTCATCGAGGAATTTCATAACCGATTAGGTAGGATAGGTGGACTGGCGAGGCAACGGCTGTGCATCGTGATAGGATCACGGCCGCTGCCTGAAATCGTCAGATGAAGCGCTTTCGAACGAAGCGTGTCCTCGGGTTTGACTCCAGAGTGGATGCCGGTTCGCGTGAAGAAAACGCGTCGAATCAAACTCATAGAGCTACGCGTCTGATTCTGTCACAAGCGGAAAGACTTCAAGCTCCTGCTTTGACAGAAAGACGGCATGCCGTTCCGCAAGATTTTCAGATGTCACCGTTCACGACGAGCGGCACTATTCCAATGCTTCAGCGACGACCATACGCTCCTGGACAGGCGGAAACGATCGATCGGCGTGGACGAGCCGAGCGCTCTGATTCGGTGCAGTTCGACGCCGGTCCACTGGAAGCCGCACTTCTCCAGCACGTTGCGCGAGGCCGGATTGACCACACGCGCGCCGGAGACCATGCGATCGACGTTATACTCCTCGAAGGCGTAGTCGATCACCGCGCGCGCGGCCTCGGTGGCGAAGCCCCGGCCCCAATAATCCACGCCGAACCAATAGCCCAGTTCAGGCGCATCTGGCTCACTCCAATCAACGCCAGCTACTCCGACCGGCACATGATGGTGCTCGACCAGAAACACCATCTCGCGGCTATCGCACGCGACGGCTTCGACGAAGCGAACTGCGTCATCCAGCGTATAAGGATGTGGCAGACGGCGCGCCATCTCCGCGATGCGACGGTCGTTAGCAAGCGCCGCAATGACCCTGGCGTCCGCATGGGCCGGCTTGCGCAGCGTCAACCGCTCGGTCTCAAGCGCGAACGTCCGCCGATCGCGCAGCAAGGGCGTCGGGATGGGCATGTCCTGCAGCATGGTCGGGCTCCGTGATGCGAACGCAAGCCTTCATGCGAGCGCAAAATAAAAAGGAGGCCGGTTTCCCGCCTCCCCCTTGGAGCCATCAATGCCCCACCGGTTCAACAGGTACCGGCGGACGTGATGTCATCCACCGTCTACTCGGCTGCGACTTCCGTCATCGGGAGGACCGATACGAAAGTGCGGCCGCCGGCTTTTACGCGAAACGCGACGCGACCTTCGACCTTGGCGAACAGGGTATGGTCAGTGCCCATGCCAACATTAAGGCCGGGATGCCAGGTGGTCCCCCTCTGGCGGGCGATGATGTTACCGGGAATCACGCGCTCGCCGCCGAACGCCTTGATTCCAAGGCGTTTGCCGTGCGAATCGCGTCCATTCCGCGAAGAACCGCCTGCCTTTTTGTGAGCCATCGCCCGTCTCCAACTTCGTCCGTATCTCTAGATCATTTCCGTGACAAAATCATTCATTTTCTCTCACGGAGATTTTTAATTGCTCTTAATCGTCGGATCTCGCCTTCTTGGCAGCGGGCTTCTTAGCCGGAGCCTTTTTTGCCGGAGCCTCCTTCGCCGGAGCGGCGGCAGCAGCTTTCTTGGCGGATGTCTTTTTAGAATCGGCTTTTTTCGTCGCGGCCTTCGGTGCCTCGTCGCTACCCTCGCCTTCGGCAGGCTTGACGACCTTTTCCTTCTTCGGGCGCGGCCCGATTGTCGGAGTCTTACCGTCAGCCAGAATCTCGGTGATGCGCAGCATCGTGATTTCGTCGCGATAACCACGCTTGCGCTTCGAATGCTTCCGACGACGCTTCTTGAATGCGATCACCTTGGGACCGCGCTTGTGCTGCAGCACTTCCGCCGCAACCGAGGCGCCTGCCACGGTGGGCGCGCCAAGCACCGGCGTGTCGCCGCCCAGCACCAGAACCTCGCCAAGCTGCACGATCGTCCCGACCTCGCCGGCGATCTTGCCAATCTCAAGTACATCATCCGGAACGACACGATACTGCCGGCCGCCGGTTTTGATGACTGCGAACATCGTTTTATTCCTTCGTGTTCGATCCCGGCCTCGGACAGGTCCGGGCCGGCTTTTTGTTCAGTCGCATGGGCTAATATCGTTTCCGCGCGCTCGGGGCGAAGGCCTGCCGGCCGCGCAAAAACAAGCGGCGCGGGAAACACCCTGCGCCGGTTGGCGGCTTTATAGTGGCCCAGCGAAGGGAGTCAAGGCAACCGCCCGGCAAATGCCGGCGAAAATGCCGGATTTGGCGGATTTTCGGCCATTCTGGCAAGCGCGCTCGCCTGACGGCCGCCTATTTGATGAGCCCGCGAATATCGTTATCGCGCCAAGGGCTTGGAAGGCTGGATTGGACGCAATAGCGGGCGTTATAGTCGGCGCCGTCTGCGCGTCGGGTCGTGAAGCTGCGGTCGTTTGCGATCTCGTAGCTGACAGTCTCCGTGGCGACGGTCGTGCTGCCGAGTTCGCTGCAGGATTCCCGCACGCGGTAGCTGGTCGGGCCGGTCTGCTCGATCGCCTTGAATTCGCAGAGCGTACGGGCCGCGCCGATGCCGCCGCGGCGAAGCAATTGCAGCGTGGCGTTGGATGCCTGACCGCAGGGGGTGTCGCTGGCGACATAATATCCGCGCTGCAAGGGCAGGCTGGCGGCGGCAATCGACTTGGCCGGCGGGGCGTTCGCGGGCGACGACGCGCCGCTGCCCGACGGCGCTATGCCATTGGCGGCCGCAACGCACTGCTGATAGGCGAAAATGTACGGGCGCTTGCTGTTCAGTGAGGCGATCAGCAACATGGACTGCTCGTTGATCTTTTGCAGTTGCCAGATTTCGGTCGCCGACCACGTCTCGCCTTCGCCGCGACAGGCGAGAGTCAGACGGATCGCACCGCTGCCGCTATCAGCCTTCGAGGTCGGGATCGACGTGTAACGGCACTGCGTTTCGTGATAATCGACGGATTCCGGACTGATGCGGATATGCGTATCGGTCTGCGCGGCGGTGCCCCAGTCGGCCTGTTTGCAGACGCCGGTCTTGCCTTCCATGTTCTGCCAGACACCCTGAAATTGCGCCGGCACGAGCTGCTTCGCGACTCCGTGCGAGGGGGCGGCAAGCAAGATTGCCAAGGTCAGGCTCGCCATGGTGCCGACGTGAGTTCGCGCCGCTGGCTGCTTCATTGTCACGTTCTGGCGCGATCGGATCGGTGCGATCCGACGCGCGGCGCTATTGCTGCACCAAGTTTCGCTCATCGGGAATCGCGGCCTCCGCTGACCATTGTCCAGCCGTCGGTGTTGCGGATGAACAGGCTGTCTCGTACGCCGGGCGCTGAGAAAAGCTGCCCCATCCGCCCTGTGATCGCCGGACTGTTGCTGGTATGAGAGACCGAGAACAGGCAGCGATAGCGGCTCTGGCCGGCATCCTTGGCGCAACTGATTTTCTTGAAGGCGGTCAGGCGCACCCGCATACCGCCCTTGCCGCCGGTCAGCGCCAGGATTTGCAGGCACTCGATGCCCAGGACCGGGTCGTTGCGGTAGCCGCCGGATAGGCATTGCCGTTCTAGGTCGCGAATTGCTTGATTGGCCTTGGTCAGCCGCTGGTTGACCAGCAGGAAGATGTCTTCCGCGGTCGGCTCGCCAGGCTCGGCCAGGGCGCTGCCCTCGCTGAAATCGATCAGCCGCATTTCCGCGCGCGCGACGCCGTCGTTGACGGCGGTCTGATACGCCCCGATCGCGCCCGGTCCGTCGTCGATGGTCCGGGCGTCGACATGTTTCAACGCTTCGTTGCGCACGCTGGTCTCCGGGTCGCCCGCCGGTTTGACCGCCAGCATCGCCGTCCGGAACGCCTGCTGGATCGCGGTGTCGTCCAACAGAGTGCGCTCGCGGGCCGACACGGCGCGCAACAGCCCGTCGCGGTCGGGCGTGAAATGCGCCGCCATCATGCGCGACACCGGCGCGAGTTCGGCCCAGATACGCCGGATGGCGGCGAGTCCATCGATCGATTGCGGTGCCGCCTCGGCCTGCGCGGCCGCCCTGACGTAGAGCGGCTGCGCAATCGCATTCGCTTTCGGCGCCGCTTGCTGCACAAGAACTTGCCGCCGTTCTTGCGGCAGCGACGACTTCTGGATGGTGCCGAGCAAGTCCGACAGGTTACTTTATGTTGCAAGACTGTCGTCGGCGGCGATCAGCGACTTCAGATCCTGGTTGAAAACGCTCACGAGCACCTGATTCGTCTTGGTCTTGAGGCTGTCCTCGAAAGCAGCTTTCCGCGCCGGTGCGACGTCGTTGTAGCGGCTCGCCGCCTCCTTGCCGATCGCGGCAATACGTTCCAGCGCTGCCGCTCGAGCGGCAGCCTACCGACCGTCTGGACCATGTCGTCGAACCACTTGTCCGCCTCGGCGCGGTTGGACAACAGCGAGGCGATGTCGACGAAGTGGCGCTCATTCAAGAACGGGTTGGTAACCACCAGATTGTTGAGCGACTGGATTTTCATGGCGCGGATGCAATGGGTCTGCATCAACTCCCAGATCGAGCGCCGTTGCGTCTCCTGCATCTCCGCAAATTGCAAGCCGAACACCGGAACGAATGCTTTATTGGCGAAGGCATCCATGATCACGCGTGTGCCGGCATCGAGGCTCATGCGATTGAGGTCGGTGCTGGCGACGAATGGCGCGATCCAGTTTCGCAACACCGTGCATTGATCTTGGCGCGAAGGCGCGGCGGCAAGCAGCCCACCAATACCATCCGCCAGCTTGACCGGTGGCGTTCGCCCCGCGTCGAGTTGCTTCTGCAAGGTTGGGTCGGCACGCGTCAGCAGCATTTCATTGGGCGGCTTGCGCAGCGAAGTCTGTGCATCGCCCCCAGGCGCTTCCCAGATATCCCGCGTGCTCAACACCGGCACGAGAGACAGGTTGTCACCGACGGTCGATATAATGAAAGCGCGCGCCCGCGACAGCACATGATACTGCGGACCGCTACCTTCGGGCCGAAATATTCCCGTGGCCTCACGAGTTCCGGCCACCATGAGAATGGTCCGATGATCGTTGACGTACAGCGGCACCAGCACGCGCCGCAGCCGGTCGCGCGCGGCAGGCGGTTGATCGTCGGGCATGGAGGCGAACAATTCGGCGAAGCCATCGTTGCTAAACGACATCGTCAGGTCGGTATGGCTGCGGCCGGCGTAGGTCCAGACGCCAACCATGTTGGCGTTGAACGCGATGGGCTTGCTCTCGCCGTGTCGTTCAAGCTTGATCTGTTGACAGTCGGACGCCGTCACGTTGCCGGCCAGCTGTTTGCCCGATGGATCGAGCAGCGCGTCGTCAATCCTGAAAGAGAACCGCGGATTTCCCTCGACTACCAAACCAGCGTCAAATTTCACCTGATTGCCGTCTGCATGGCCGGTGGCAACGACGGTCTGTTCGGCGGTCTCGGCAACGCCGGGGCGTGCCTTGTTCAGTGCTTTAAATCGAAATATCGCAGCCAGTTGGTCGCCGTCCTGAACGATGTCGGCCTGCGCGTCGTGCGTCTCGGGTTCGCGCCGCTTCGCCGTGCACGTTATGGTGCCTCGCCATTGTCCCTGAAGCTTGCCGCCACTGGGCGGTTGCGGTTTGGTGACGGGCGTATTCGCGGCCGCGGCGTTACCCGATGGCGCCGCTGCGGTGTTGCGCGTGGCGGTAAAATTGTCGCCAATGCCGCCGCAGCCCGGCATGGTACCTTCGATCATCAGGCCATTGTCGCGCAGGCGCCCAACCAGTCCGATCGCGGTATAGCCGCTGGGGCGCTCGATCCAGTCGCGCGGCACGAAAGTAAACCCGCCCTTGGCATCGATGCTGCCGCTGACTTTGTAAGCGCCGCCTTTGTCGCGCGCTTGTGGCACAGCGAAACGGAAAGTGCCTTCGAATTTGGCGTCCGACTGTTGCAGGTCGAGCGTGAAGGCAATGTCGCGGTTTGCGCCGCATGAATAATTGCCTTGCCAAGTACCGGCGAGATCAGCTGCAAGAGCTGAACCGGCAAATCCGAATGTGCAGGCGGCTACGAGCAAACAGCTCCGGTAAGAAAATCCCACAATGAATTGCCCTGATAGGTCGGAAACGACGCGGCGTGAAAAACTGGGTCTTCTGAAAATGGTTTGCAGTCTGCGCCGAACGTAAGCATCAAACCTTTTGCGGCGCCAGACAGCGGTATCGCGGTTGTTAACTGGAAGGTCAATGCTCCGATTGTCCGGCCGGGCGGCGCACTGCGTTGGGGGTGCATAGCCCGCTGATTCCAGTGGGATTCGATCGATGTACCCTTGGAATCGGCCCGCGCGAGCGGCCGGCGCTGCGACGATTTGACCGGGCCGTTGCAACCATCCGGTTCCCGCACCGTTATCTGCAGGGATACCAACAACAGCAGGGGCGCAATGGCCGAAGGCAATGCAAGCATCGCGGGCATCGGCAAGCACGGCGTTCTGCGGCTGCCATCCGTGGACGTAGACAGCTACAACATCGAGTTAAAGGACGAGGAGGGTTTTCTCGGTGACCGCGCCTGTAGGGGGGCTTTCCGGAAAATTCTCGACGACCTGCGCAAACCGCTGAAGATAAACGGCGACGATCCTCTCGGCAAGACCCCATCCGCCGAGATCGGCAAAGGATCGCTCGATCAGACGCTGGTCGGCGATGACATCGAGGCCGCGGCGCTGGTGCACGGCGCGATCGAGGAATTCGCGCAGGAACTGGCCTATGTGACCGGGCGCTTCCTCAAGACCAAGGCTTGGACTGACACCGAATGCATCGTGGTCGGCGGCGGCTTTCGCAAAAGCCGTGTCGGCGAGATCGCAATCGCTCGCGCCGACCTGTTGCTGAAAAGCGAGGGTCACAAAATCCACCTGATTCCGATTCGCTTCGACCCCGACGAAGCCGGGCTGATCGGCTGCCTGCATCTGGCGCCCTCCTGGATCTTCGAGGCGTTCGACAGCATTCTGGCGGTTGATATCGGCGGCACCAACATCCGCTGTGGAGTGGTTGAAACGAAATGGAAGAAGGCTGCCGACCTGTCCAAGGCCGGGGTGTGGAAGTCCGAGCTGTGGCGCCATGCCGACGACGAGCCGACCCGCGAGAGCGCGGTGAAGAGACTTGCGAAGATGCTGAAGGACCTCATTTCGCAGGCGGAAAAACAGGGGCTAAAGCTCGCGCCTTTCATCGGCATTTCCTGTCCGGGCGTAATCGAGGAGGACGGATCGATCGAGAAAGGCGCGCAGAATCTTCCGGGGAACTGGGAGAGCAGCAGGTTCAACCTGCCGGGTTTGCTGATCGAGGCCATTCCGGAGATCGGCGGTCACGACACTACCGTGCTCATGCATAACGACGGCGTGGTGCAAGGCCTGAGCGAAACGCCCTACATGCAGAATGTCAAACGCTGGGGCGTATTGACCATCGGTACCGGCCTTGGCAACGCGCGCTACACCAATCGCAGGAAAGAGAACAAGAAAGAAAAGAATCTCGAGGACGGAAAGGACAAAGATAAGAAAGACAGGAAAGCCAAGGATTGATCACCTTTCACAACAAAGTAACCTTGATTGGTGAGGTTAAAATCCGGATCGCGTTGCCGGTTGCGCAAAGACCGCTACGGTCGGATGGTCGCGCAGGTGGTCCGCGAAGCCGCACTTCCGGCCACGATTTTGATGACGCGGCACGGGACCGCCGGTTATTATCGCGTCCGGCGGTCCCACCACTTGGCCACAACGAGGCACCGATGGCCTCAGTTTGTCCGCGGCTTCCATGGCGAACCTCGCTGCCGGTTCGATTTTGCATTTGATCCCGCGGCAATGTATCAATGCGCGCGTTCTTCGCGCGAACCTGTTTCCACTTCGCCTGAAAACGCGCTAAACGCGACCCCGTCCGCCCGGGCGGCCCCTGGAGAGGTGGCAGAGTGGTCGAATGCACCGCACTCGAAATGCGGCATAGGTGTCCTGCCGTAACGTACCATTGCGAGAAGTCCCGTTTTATCGGGGCTTTTTCATTTTCCCCGATCTTATGCCACTCTGTACCATCGCCTCCCAAGCAGTTGGGTAGCAAAAAGGTAGCAGTCTGTTCGTTGACTGTTCTTACGCATCGTTAGGTCCTGGCCTATTTCGACCCCTAGTGGCCTAGTTTGATTTTGGGAGTGGCCTGATTTAATTTTAGAGGCTTATCCCGCCGAACTTGGCGAGCGCCCAAGCCGTGGCGAAGTATAGCAAGACGGTCAACGCGCAGCATGCCGCCAACGTCGGCCAAAAACCCACGCCAGCCCGAAGCATCGCTGGCATAACCAAAAACATCGGTAGCGACGGGAGGACGTACCAGAACGTGGACTCCGCATGACCCGCGATCCGCTCGGCGTCCCCTGCGTCCCGCCAAAGCCAAAGTATCCCCAATAAGGAGACAAGTGGCAGGGAGACGATCAGCGCACCAAAAGCGGGGCTGCGCTTTGCCACTTCCGATACAATGCCGATAATGACTCCGGACAACGCGCATTTCACAATAAAGTAGAGCATGGCCCCTTTTAGCAGTAAGGCCGCCTCGTGGGCGGCCTCTTTCGAACAGTACCCGTCTTGACATGCAAATGGCCCGAAGCGTGCTTCGGACCATCCGCGTTGTGAGCGAGCGTACATCCGGCTCAGCTCACTAACCGACCCGCAGGTTCTCAGCCGTTTCCCTGCCGCGATGATAGAGTTATTTCACTCGAATTGTCCTCGCCTTGGCTTCTTCAACCTTAGGCAGTGTCAGGGAAAGAACGCCGTCCTTCATTTCCGCTGCTATCTTGCTCTGGTCGATCTTGCCGGAAAGCTGAAATTTCCGAGCATAGTGTCCGACATTATATTCCGTATAGAGCGGCTTCAGCCCGGCATATTTTGAAAGGTCCAGCCTACCTTCGACGTGCAGTACGCCATCTTGAAGGCTAATCTCGACGTTGCTTTTTTCGATGCCGGGCATTTCGAGCACGACCTTCAACTCGCTCAGCGTCTCGTAAATATCGGCGGTCGGTACAAAAGTCCGCGCGGGAACCGTCGCCTCTTCCTTTTTCTCCACTTCCTTCTTTTTTCGAACTTGCAGTTCTTTTGCTGCGGCCATCACTGCTCTCCCGTGATACTCTGTCGCTATCCAAAGGTGCCGTTAATCGATCTTAATCGTCCGCGGCTTGTCGCGCTCCGACCGTGGCAGGAACAGCGCTAGGATACCGTCCTGGTACTCGGCTCTGATTCCATCGGGGTCGAGCTGTATGGGAAGCGAAAGCGTCCGGTCGAATTGGCCGGATATGCGCTCTCGTCGGTGCGAGCTAACCCCTTCAGGAATCTCAGCAGCCTTCTTCCCGGCAACTCTGATCGTATTTTCCTTAGCCTCTATCTTCAGATCGTTCTTATCGACGCCTGGCAACTCAACAATGGCCACGATATCGTCGCCCTGCTGAAAAACGTTGATCGGCGGGAAAGGGCCCTGGCTGGCGGTCTGGTTTTGGAGCCAGTCGCTCTCTGTCCGCGCCTCAAGTGCCCGTTGCAGGTTAAAGAGCGCATCTAAGGAATCGCCATATGCTGATGCTGTCACCATGTTATCACCCCAACTTGTAGCGAAGGCCAAAAGCCTTTCACGTGCCACTTACGTGGCTAAGATTTTGGTCGTTCATCGGCACTGTCAAGGGGCAGATGCCAAGCTGCGGCCTGGCAAACGAGCCCACTAGCTCGAGCGCAAGACCTGCGTGCCCCGCTCGTCCTGAATCTCCGCATGGGTCTCAGCGCCATTTTCACTCGCTTCAAACCCCTCGACTTCCGAGCCCCTGTGAGCGTCCCAGAGACGCTGTATCTGGTGAGCTATGCAGCGACCGGATCTGCGGAAGTCGTCTCTGGCAGGCCTCTGTGAGGCGCTGAGGGTTTTGTGATAGGTGTACTGGCAGCCTGCGCCATTGGGTACCTCCTTGGCCTGGTTAGGCCCGTCGCAAGTGCTCTAACACCTCGGCGGGCCGCTTGTTTTTCAAGCTTGGAAAGGGTATTACAGACTTATGAAAAAGGCAATACCCAACAAACATGGCGGTCCCCGCCCGGGCTCGGGGCGCCGCGCTACAGGAAAAGATCCCCCACGTACCATCCGCCTTTCTGACGACTTTTTAGATGTGGTTGACCACTGGGCAACTCAGCAGGAGGACCAACCGAGCCGCTCCGAAGCCATCCGCCGCCTTGTCGAGATCGGGCTGAAGAAGGGCAAATGAAATGAAGGAGTTCGACAAGTTCGAACCACGTAAGCCCCTTTCGAAAGAACAGAAGCAAGCTCGTAAAGAGCGCCGGGAAGCCGAGGCAAAAGTGGCGATGGCTCAACACGAGAATGCAGCAGAGGCATTCGACAAAAATCGCGAGCGTCTAAGGGCAGAGCGGCTGGCTCGTGAGGCTGGCGAGGCAACCCCGCCGCGCTCATCGAAAGACTGACGGTGCCTACGCCTACAACGTTCCGCGCAAACAAGCTGCGCGCAAAGCGGGGGCTGAAGAAATGACAGACCCTAGTAACACAGCAATTTGGATAGCGAGCTATGCCGCCTGCGTTTCAACTGGCGCATTATTGATCCAATTTCGAAACTGGATCACCAGTGGCCCTCGCCTACGTGTTTCAGTGATCTCTGATGGCGTGGTAATTGGGGGAGATCCGGAATTTGACGAACGTGATCTGGTCATCGTCAACGCGACCAATGTTGGCACGGCGGCCACCATGATCACAAACTTAGCCATCGAAGAACATTTTCCGTTTTATTATTTCTGGAAACAGCGAGCAATCAACTGTTACGTAGTGACTAACCCACAGTTGAAAGGCTACCCAAGAAACGTTCCGCAGCTGCTGAGAGCCGGCCCATCAATGGACCGGTGTGATCCGATCCAGACCAGATATTTTGCCAGATCTAAAGAATGGGGATTTCTATGCTCTGCGCTACATACTAGCTCCAGAAAAACTCCGTACTTGCGCCGAATAAGGCCTGTGAAGGCGCACGCAGCTGCTCACCCCCAACTCCCGATGGAGTTCATGCGCGATGCGGGCGGGTAGCTCTCGATCGAGCGTTAAAGCCACATGCTGTTCTAGCGTCGAGCCAACTTACACTGGGCGTCCAGAACCATCCGGATCTTGTTGCCGTCGAGCAAGTCCGGCGCTCGCTTATGTCCGGATTTCACCAGCCGGGACTGAATTTTTTTCCAGCCGGTGTACTTGCCGGAATCGGCTAGCTTCACCGCCTCCTTGAAGACTTCAAGCTTCTCTTCCCTGTTCATTGCAACACCCATTCGGCTTGCGTCGAAACGCGGGGACTTGAAAATACATAAGGCTGACCGCTGTTTCCTGCAATTATGGTGGAAACTCAGCAAGATCCTGGTTCACTGCCCTCCGGCCTGGCCTGCCAACGCGCGAACTAGAGACGCGGTTCGGATTGCTTCTCGGTGGTTTAGGGTTAGCAATCGCCCTATGTGGACGGGACCCAGAAGGATCGGATTGCCGACCTTGAGTTGAGGATCAGCCGATTGGAACGAATATCGGCCGCTAACCCGCCATGACACGGGGGTCTGATGAAAGATATTCAACACCGTATCGAAAGGCTCCTCACCGACGCTGAGGGCTGCGCGCTGATCAGCAAAGCTCGCTACTGCACCAGCTAAGAGAGCGGCATTTCAAAAGCTGGCCACTAACTAAGGTAACGATCACTGGAGGACTGCGAGGTTCTTGGCGCGTGACACAACTGCGCGCCGTTACCGGAGACACCCTTGTCCCTGTTGATCGCCTCTTGCTGACCGAAGGCGCATCCTCGATCGTTTCGGACAGGGACGACGCTTGGGCTCTTCGCGGTTGCACAAGCCATGGTCGCTACACCACGGCAGCGGAGGCATCAACGTTGGGTGCTGTTCAAGAAATTTTGGGCCGCGCGCAGGCGACTTGCGCTGCGCTCATTCCCATTCGCAAATCTCAGGAGTGGTCGTAAAATCGTCTCCGACAAGGTGTCGCGGTCCCCGCGAGCCGAGTTGAGCATGTGGAGAAGAGCCTCGGTGGGCTTGTCAAAAGTCCACCGTTCTATGCGAAAGCCGAGATCGCGCGGCTGCGCAAAGAGCTAACTCTGGCGCGCCTTCGAGAGGCGGGCCTGTCGATGACGTCGAGAAGCTGCAGGCGAAGCTGACCAATGGCTGCGCCACGTCGAGCGGCTTATGCGAGCAAGCGCAGCACATCGTTCATCTATGGTGGGGTCCACCGCCCGTCCCGCCGCAGTTCAGTGTCACGACGGTGGTGGGGTTTCCTGACCCGCTTACGGTTATATTAATGTCGCCGCAACCTTGTTGGGTGCTGGGGCCGACCTCGCCCCCGAAACCAGCTCTTTTAAGGGCAGCGTTGATGGCTTTCCATCCGTCTTCAACAGTAAATTCCTGACTGGTAGGGGTGCCATTAACCACGACGATTATGGGCGGATGACCATCCCTGCTCTCAATTCGGAAGGAAAAGCTGTTGTCACTTTTGCCGAGAATCGTGGCCGCCGGAATGTCCTTGCCTCTTACTACCGTTCCAACCTTCAAATGGGCCACAGGAGTTCTCTGTCGACTCAAAGGTCGCAGAGACGGGCTCTGTGTTCTGAGAGAGCCTGTCTGTTGACTGAGAGAAGGCGCCTGTTGTGACGAGCGTCGTTCCGCTTAGAACCGCGACACCCACAAGTGCTTTCATAAATCGCATGGTACCTCCTGTTTTGATCGTTTTTCCTATAACTCTTGATCGTTTCCCATAGAATTAGAATTCTAATTCTCACACAACCCGTCTACAGATCAAGATCTTAAGGTAGGCATCTCACATCTACGGGCCCGCCCAATGGCAGGCGGCTCCGCAACGTCTGATTCGCGATGAATCGGCGGACTAAGCCGACGCAAGCAGAAGCCGAAGCTAAAATAAATGAAACTGAACCGGCCACGGAGTGAGAGAACATGGGAAAGGCTCAAGATTTTCTCACAGAGAAACAAGCAGGAGGCGGCGCAGTCGCGATCGAAGAAGCGCAGGACGAATTGGCTCGTGGCGATTGGGGGCGGATCGCCACCCAAACGTTTGCTGAACTTACGTCATACTGGTTTGATGACGGATCGCGGCTGGTATCCGGAAGATTTGATAACGACGAATTTATTATTCGAGCAGATCCGGCTTATGCTGAAGAGGATTTTCAAAACATGACGCCGGATGAAGTTGAAGATCATCGCGCTATGATTGATTCATTGAAAGAATCGACCGATCAGTAACCCCCCCACCTCAACGAACTCCGTCTCCTTCGTGAAGGATCAAAAGGTCGAAACGATCAGTCAGAAAGAGCCTGGCATCCTACGCCAGCCGACCTAGATTCGGACGACCGCCGTGCGCAGCCGCCATTAAGGGCGCGTCTTAATTTCCGGCCTTAACTAATCGCCTATTGCGTTCTGCCAGATCGACAATGTCACCACTAGGCATCATGCGAAACGTCCGTTTTCGACTGGATCGGCCCTATCATCGCTTAATCGTATCGTCTCTGACTAGGCGTCGGGTAATGCGATCGTTTATCATTTGGGCGGCTCTATGGTCACTGCAATACAGCGCGATTAGTCACTTCCGCTTCGGTGCGGACCCCGCGTAACGGACACCCGGCTCCCCTTCGGCAGAAAGGAAAAGACACCGGGCCCGTCACCGGGAGGCGGTCATGGAAACGCCTCGTTCTCAAAACGCCCTTGGGTCCGCTTAGGTTGCTAAGAAAACCCCGCCGAAGCGGGGTTCTCATTGACTAGAAACGCTGCGGCCTGATTTTTGTTGGAGGAAGTGTTTTCGGATTGAATGCATTGAGCGCGATGTTCGCGGCCGGTGCCGCGATCTGACCCTGCTTCACCTTGCCAAGCAAATAGCCAGGCATTTTCTTCGCTCTTGGCTATGAATTTCAGTTCGGCGCTGGTCTGCCCCAGATCGCCTTTAGCGATAGACCTCACGCCGCGCATGATGGCGTCGCCGCGTTCTTTGCAGCAGCATGCCATGGCAGTTTCCGGTCTGGGGCTAGGCCCAGGCCTCGCTGCCTGTAGCCATTTGAATATTTTTGGGTAAGGCTTGACTTCTATTGTTTCGAAGGAGCGATGCGGTGAAGCTAGAAGAACTCTTGAAAACGATTGAGGAGAGCGACGCTTCAGAATGGACGGTATTCGACCGCCCTACCTTCGCTCAGGATATCCAGCAAATCTCTGGGGGCCTTCACCAGGTGCCCTGGGTCGAAGTCCATGAACATCACTCACTTCTCAGCTATCGTTCCGACCTCCGGATATCCATCGCCCTTGGCCTCACCCATCGCACCGACTTCGTGGAAGACTGGGCGCAATCATTTCCCAATAAGCACGCTTCTTCATCATGGGTTGATTTTAGATACAACGGCGTGCCGGTTTATCGCGCGCCGCGAGTTCTCGTTGACGGCGGAAGGGCCGGTCTGCCGTGTCCATCTCCGGGATCGAAGGACATACCGAGGCGCCAATACAACATCTGGCGGCTTATCGACGAACTTCTCGGATCAGAACAAATGGACGAGTATTTCAAGCGCGCTAAGTTAAATATCGTTGATGTTTATTGGCCCGGTCCGAAGGATTAATGGTTGCAGGTTCCGCCCTCGATAGATCCTGCTTCGCCTTATCTTTCCCCCCTATCCTGCGAACCATGTCACCTCGGGAGACAATACCTGCTTCCTAAGCGCTTGGCGCTCAATGGCTCGCGCTACATACTAGCTCCAGAAAAACCTTTCCAGCGTCATTTGTCGATCGCCTCTTCCAGTTTTCGAACGCGCTCTTCGAGCTCTGCCGTCTCGATGATTTTGGCGAATGCCTGCACCATTTTTGTCAGCTCCGCGGCCTCCATCGGAGTCAGGTCACCCTGCCCAACCGCTTTGACAAGGGCGCCCATAGCCGGAACCGCGTCGTTGAGCATTCTCATCTCCGGCAAGTCAAAGGCCACCGGGATGTCTTTGCGGGGTGGCAGGATGCGATCGAGGCAGAGACGCAAAGCCGCAATATCGCCGGTCAAGGCAACATCGATCGCCTTCTGAGTGAGGGCAGTCGCTTGACCATCAAGCAGGGTTTCCAGAGCGAGCGTGGTGGTGTTGCGAGAGCCTTTTGGCCGGCCGGCCGGGTTGCCAGACTGACCTTTCGGAAAGGGCCTCCCGCGCTGCTTTCCCGCTGTATTTTCAACAGACATCAGACCGGCCCCCTCAGGTCCATGAGCAAACGAGTATGTAGCTCCGGGGAAGCGTCCCCCAAGACAAGCTATACCCCCCGGTTTGAATTTTCCCGAGTATTGGCGATCGAACTTGGTGGAGTGACGCCCTGCAACCCAGCTCGGCTACAAGCTGTTCACCGGGGGCGTCACTGCATCAATGGAATGACGGCGATGCTGGGAAGCAAGTTCAGTCGCCAGTCAATTTCACCATGTATATCGCACACCAGCGGCGCCGCGGATGCCGTTGCGTCTGCCGCCGTCGGTGTCGCCGACGGAGAGCTGGTAATCGGCATTGGCGTAGAGGCTGAGATTGGCGTTCATCCGCACACTCACGCCACCGCCCAGTTGCAGGCGGTTGGCCTGCTGCAGTAGCGGCACCAGATCAACGCCGGAATAGATCGCCGTCGACCGCGCCGCCCAGTCACGCCACAAATTGGCGCGCACATAAGGCTGCCACACATTGTCTCCGCAGGCAGCCGGGTTGGCATGCCCGGCTCACCGCGGCAACCGCTGGTTGCTCGGCCCGTAGTCCAACTCGTGAGCATCAGACTACGAATCTGGGGGTCAGGAGTTCGAATCTCTTCGGGCGCGCCAGCTAAATCAATAAGTTAAAGCTAACTTCGCGTTTACATGCCCCTGGTGAGACCCCAATGGGGGCACGCGGGGGGCAGAGAATACGTCAGGTACCCTCTCAAAATTTGTGGACTTGAGGTGTGAAGGCGTCCGTATCGTGGTGCCCATCAGCGCTTCACCACAAGCTTTTCGTCCGACACCAACTGAGGGGATTTGTTTCCCTCGACGTTAGCCGTCGCTTCTCGCTTCCCGGGGTGACGCCTCAAGCAACGGTACGTCGAGGCTGGGATTTCGGGCGTAGCTTGCCGGCGATGCCCCGCAGGTCCCCCAGCATTCCGGCCGCCAGAATCTGCGGCTCTCGCTTCCACCACTGCTTGTCCATAGACCTCCAGACCTCCGCTCCCGCGCGAGGTCTTGCGCTATGTTGAAAAATTTCTCGATCACGGGTTCGCCGCGCTGGCGGAATTTCAAGTCGGCCAGATATTGGTAGACCGACCTGCTCCATTCTTTTTTCCTGGCCTTGCTGGATAAACCAAGCGTCCAGTCCACGCCCTCTCAAGGCTGAAACAGGGGTTCAATTCCCCTATGGAGTGCCAGCGTTTTCAATAGCTTAATTAACAACTGTCTATTTCACCCGTCTTTTGGGTAAGCTCTGGGTAAGCACGCGCCAGCACCGGAACGCAGCGGCCGAAGTGTCGTACCGCTGACGCTTCGAGTAAAATGGCATGTCTAGGCTGTGAATCTCCGGCATTGCCTCATGGATGCCGGGTTCAACTACGATGTAGCCCGGCCCAGTGCCGAGGTGGCTTTCATCGTCGTCGCTATCAGGGCCAGGGCATCGGGTCGCTTTTGACGCGGCATCTGGCGTGCATTGCGCGACGCCGGGTTGACGTTGTGGCGGCTTGTGATAGTCGCGACTCGCTATTCTTAATCACCACCGTTGCCCTAGGTTGCGGCCGTGAGCTTGATCGCAGTGAGGAAGCCAGCCCGACAACAAGTTTATGGGTCGACCACCGTGGCAAGACATCGCGCGCACATAGCAACCGTCGTGTTCTCGATATCAGGTTCGCGCGGACCATGCCCTCCTCCCATACGGCGATCGGCAGCTGCGCCCAAGCCGCCAGAGAACTGAAGCGACTCATCTCTATGATCCAGCGGATCTGTGATCCAGCGGAGATGGCCAAACCCGCATTGCCTGGCTTGATGGTGATTACCAGCTGCGGTGCAGGCGGGGTGTGGAAGTCATAGGGTCTCGGACAAGGGAAATCATGTGCCGCTCGCCTGATGACCGCCACCACTGCCCCGTCAGCGGCGGGACTGCGCGCGGTATTATTGACCCGCGCTAGCCGGAGCACGGAAACGAAGAGTGTAGTCTGGGACCGTCCCAAGCTCCTAAACCAGCATAAGGTTGCTTGACTGGTCCACGTCACCCGACGCTTACGTTCCGCGCCGGAAGAAGCCGCAATACAGCGCGACAGGAACGGCCAGCACGATCCAGGAAACGCCGTCCCAGATGCCATCGCCGAGCAGCGCTGACAGCAATCCGATCATATTGAGGGCGGCGATAATGGACGGCCATGCAAAGATCTGGAGAACGGTGCGGTGTCGGGTGGTCGGCGGCATCATGGCGACAACATCGGCCGCTTGAAGCCAGCGCGTGCGGGTTCGCGCACGTTGCTCTCGCCAGGCTTGCGCCGCCGCAGCCAGAGATAGACGCCCGTTCCGAGCACTATAATGGTCATGACATCGAGCAACGCCCAGATGACCTTTAGCGGCATCCCGCCATAGTCGCCGAAATGCAGCGGCTGCGAGATGAACAGCGCAGTGACGTACCAGGGCATATCGCGGCTATCGGTAAGCTTGCCGGTCTCTGCATCGATCAGCGCCGGCTTGAGCAGCCGTGAGGTCACTGGCGTATCGCCGCGCATGAAGACTGTATAGTGGCTCTTGCTTGAGAAGATCGAGCCGGGGAACGCGATGAACGACGGCAGCATGCCGGGCACAGCACTCGCCGCCACCTCCGCCGCGGCTTGAACCGAGCTCGGGCGAGCGGGCGGCACGCGGTCGCGATATTGCGCCGTCATCTCGGCGAGTTGGCCGGACTGCCACATCTTGAGCACGAGGTCGGCCCAGGTGTTGATAACACCGGTAAATCCCACCACCAGAGTCCACATCACCAGCAGGATGCCGGCGAGATTATGCAGATCGAGCCAGCGCACCACGCGCAGACGCTCAGAACGATAAACGCCGAACTTCTGCTTGCGCATCGACGGCGCGTAGACGACGACACCTGTTATGACCGCAACGCAGAACAGAATGCCCATCAGCCCGAGAAACAGCTTCCCGGGTAGGCCGGCGAACATATCGGTGTGCAGCTTGAGCATAATGAACGTAAAGCGCCCGGTGACGTCAGGCGCGTCGAGATAGGCGCCGGTGTGGGCATCGACCCGGACGATACGGTTGTCGGCCGGATCGGCATCGATGCTCTTGCCGATACTGACCAGCATCGCGTTCGGGTCGTCGTGATCCCAGATCAGGAAATGCGGCACCTGCCCGGGCATCGCCGCCACGGCGCCCGCCACCACACGATCGAAACTCGCCGGCGGCGTGCCTTTGGGGACGACGGCCGCCTCGACCTCGCCATGCAGCAGCTCGTCAATCTGTTCGTGGAAGATCAGCGGGAGGCCGGTGATGCACAGCATTAACATAAACAAGGTGCATATGATGCTGGACCACTTGTGGGTCCAGCTCCATTTGCGCAAGGCTCTTGGTGTCATTCCTTGCTCACTTCGTTGGTCACCACTTGTAGGAGAGGCTTCCCGTGATGCGGCGCCGGTCACCGTAGAAGCAAGACGTAACAAAGCCGCAGCTTGCGACATACTGGGTGTCAGCGATGTTGACGACGTTGATCGCCGCGCGCCACTGGTTCGCCCATTCATAGTGAACGGCCAGATCGCCGAGGATCACCGCCGGTACGGACAGGGTATTCAAATTATTTGCAAAAGACGAGCCGACATAGCGTACGCCGCCGCCGAAACCGAAGCCGTCCAGCCAGTTGTCCCGGTACGTGTAATCCATCCACATCGAAGCGACCTGACGCGGCCTCGAAGTCGGAACCCTACCGATCAACGTGGGATCAAGATCCTTGCTGACGAATAACTCGTAGTTAGTGTAGCTCGCGACCACCTTGAAGTCGCGGGTAATATTGGCGAGGGCCTCGAGCTCAAGGCCGCGCGACGTCACCTCGCCATTCTGGGTCTGGAACAACACGTTATTGGGGTCGGTGGTCAAGGCGTTCTTGCGCTTCAAGTCGAACAATGCGACGCCGAACCTCGCGTTCAGACCCACAGGCTGATACTTCACGCCGACTTCCCTCTGCTCCCCGGTTTCGGGTAACAGCAATCCACCGGCGGAATTCAGCCCGATGATCGGATTGTAGCTCGTTGAGTAAGACGCATAGGGCGCGAGACCATTGTCAAAGTTGTAGATCAGTCCAGAGCGGCCGGTAAATTTACTGTCGTTGCGGCTTGGGCTGGGTCCAAGCCGATTGTTGAAAATAATGTCCACCCAGTCGTTGCGGCCTGACAAGACGAGCGTGAAACGATTCCACTTGATCTGGTCCTGCAAGTAGAGGCCGACCTGCCCCTGGGTCAGATAGCCGTCCTGATAAAGCGGGCCGTCGAAGGGCGCGTTAACGCCATAGATCGGATTGAGAACATTCAGATCCGTGGCGGGCCCGATACCCTGCTTGTCGTCGATCGCATAATGCTTGAGGTTGAGACCCATCAGCGTGGTATGCAGGAACGGGCCCGTAGCGAAGCGATACTCGAACTGATTGTCCATATTGAGCTGAGTCGCTTTTGAGGCCGCAAGGAAGTTACCCCGCATAATGTTAGCGTCGGCCGGAGTGGTGGCCCAGCCCTGCCCGAACAATCCCGTGTAATTCACCTCGACATGCGCAGCGCGCGCATTCTGGCGGAAGGTCGCATTGTCCGTGAGATGCTTTTCGAATTGGTAACTGACCATCTCTTGGGTACGATCATAACGGTCAGCCGAAGGGTCGCCAGTGAAAAGGCTCGTCGGTATCCGGCCGAACGGAGCATTGGTCACGGTGCCTTCATACGGCAAGAAATTCGGTGCCCTGGTCCGGTTGTGGGACGCCATCGCGAAGACTGTCAGCCGCGTGTCAATATCAGGTAGCCAGGTCACGGACGGCGCAATGAAATAATTGTCATTATTGACGAAGTTCGTCTGCGTGCCGCCGCCCTGAACCTGGCCGACGATCCTGTAGAGCATCTGGCCGTTGCCCGGCTGCGTCGCGACAGGACCGCCGAAATCGAACTGCGTGTAAGCGTTACCGAAATTATTGACACCGGCCTCAATATAGCGAATGGGCTCCGCGGGAGGCAGCTTGCTTACAGCGTTGACCAGTCCGCCCGGCGCCGATGCACCGTAGAGAGAGGCCGACGGGCCGCGCAGCACCTCGACCCGTTGAAGATTGAACGGCTGCAGTTTAAAGCCGGCGAACGCAAAATAGAACAGGTTCATGCCGTCGAGGAAAAGCGAGTCCTGTTGGGCGTCAAAACCACGGATCATGAACCAATCATCGCGAAAATCCGTCCCAAAGGTCCCTGCAACGACACCCGGCGTGTAACGCAGGATATCATCGAATTTTGAAACCAGCTTTTGGTCGCGGATCTGCTCGGCACCAATCACCGACAGCGACTGCGGAATTTCGATGATTGGCGTTGTCGTCTTGGTGCCTGTTACGCTCTCGTTGGCGACATAGCCGGTAACAGGACCTGCCCCGCGCTGCGTGGCGCCGACGTTCGGCTGTACCGGCTGCTGCCGAGGCGACGGCGCGGCGACGCGAGTCGACGCGCGTGGCCGTGAAGCCGCTTGTCGCGGGGCCGCGCGGCGTACGGTTTGGCGTTGCCGCGGCGCTTCAACCGTGACCTGTGGCAAGGTCGCCTGCGCGAAGGCGGTTTCAACGCCTCCGGTTTCAAAAAGGAGCCACCCTGCACATCCCAAACAAACAGATCGCAGCAACGAATTTCCGCGCGCAATGCTCATTGATAATCCCGCATTTCCCCTTCCGTTGGCTTAAAGAAGAAGAAGCAGGCGCGCACCCCTAACCATGTTAGAATCATTGGAAAGAGGGTTCGTTGTGCGGCCATGCGGCGCTATCTCACTAGAGATTGCTGCCCCACTGTGAATTGCGCGGACCGTGCTCGGGCGTCAAATCTATTTCGCAAACCCTACAAACACGCGAACGTGCGACGCCCTATCGAATTGTGCATGCGAGTGAAGTTGCAAGCCAGTTCGGTCGCTTCGAAGAGTAAAAACAAATCGGATCAAAGGCTATTTCCGAGCGGCGCAAATCAGCGGCAGATCGGCACTAAAGTGTCGTGATTCTTCTTTGGAAAAGCGAAGGCCGCAAACGCATGGCGTTCGAAGTGGTCGATAAAAAAGGCATTTGAACTCACCTTAGTACTTAAGGGCTTTACGGCATTGCGCCGAACTACTGGTTCTCACTGATTATGTCGCCCGCGCGCGCGCGGCGGGGTTTCTTGTGGGCTCATCGATGGCTCGGGCTGGTTTGCGGAATTGTTGTCGTGCTGATGGGGCTCACAGGAAGCTTCAATGTCTTTTAATTTGCGATGTTAATGCGCGACGTTCGCTTCGAAATGGGGAGCTAACCGAATCGAATGGGCGACAGCTAGTTCAAGCAATCCGAAGGTCCACCTCGCGCCACTGCCACGACCGTCGACAGCGAAGCAAAACCAAGTCACCGCCGAAACAGGTGCTCAGCCAGGGAGCTCCGCCCCTAGTGGCCCGGCTTGCTCCCCGCCGGCGGCGCCGCGATGCCGGACCAGCATCAGGCTCCACAGGTAGAGCCGGCACCATGGCTACTAGCGTTGTTATCGGCACAGTGGATTAGCTGCGACTTCATTAATACTATCATCTATGGTGGGTCCCTCTACTAAAGAACGTCCCCGCTCTTCAAGCCAGAACTCGATCTCCATTGCAGTCACCCTTCCGACACCGAGCTCCATTTGAAGCTCCTCACGGGTGTAGGCCGAAGCGATCTCAATGAGTGATTTTGCTCGGTTGCCGACTGTTCTTCCGCCGAGATGAGCATGGCGACCGTTCAACAGCGCATTGACAGCCCGTCGGGTGAGATTGCGGCGCACGAGTTACTACTTGTCTTGGGTCGTCGACCCGGCCCAGTACCACGTTGGTCCGCCGATCCCGCGACTGAAGGTCGAAATGATCGAACCGCGCGCCACCGATCAATTGCAGATAACGGGTGATCTCGATCTGATCCTGAAGGAAGGCCGCGCCAAGATTGAGGTTGTAGGTATTGTTTGCATCCGTAGCGGTGTTTCTGAACGTCACGGGGACATAGGAAACAGGATTTCTTGGATCGACCGTGATCGTCGGATCCACGCCGTTGAAGAAGCCGCTTTGACGAAAGTTCAGACCGCTCTGACGACCGAGCTCTCCTCCGAACAGGACCGTGTGATGCGTCAAACCGGCATCGAACTTGTAGATCAAGTCTGTTCGATTGAAGAGGTTGGTCCGGTCCGTTTCGTTATTGTAAGATGAAAGATTGCTGGATGTTCCAGCAAGGTTAACCGCGCCCGCATTGGCGCCGCCACCCGGAAAAACGTTCTGATAGAACTTGTTGTAATTCGCCGCCAGGGTAGCATTACGGACCGTGAATCCGTTTTCGAAATCGTGCTCGATAATCGCCATACCAATATCAACGTCAGTGAGTGCATAGTTCAGAAGTGGATTGCCGAAAAACGTCGATGGCGACGTATCATATGGAAAACGCGGCATTGCGTTGCCTGGGCGGACCTGCGAGGGGATGCCACGATCAACCGTCCGATTATCGTGCAGGTGCTCATAGCTCAGCTTGACCGTCGTGGTATCGTTTGGTGCAAAAGTGACGGTCGGATTGACGGCTCAGCGATCGAGATGGACAAAATCACGGTAGCTGCTCGTGTTTTCATACATTGCATTGAAACGGGCCGCCCAGTTCTCATTGATGGCCTGCCCGATGTCGGCCGTCATGCGCGCGCCCGGATAGGAATTTCCCCAGACCGTAAACTCCCGAATTGGCGTGCCATCGGCTTCCTTCAACACACGATTGACCACGCCGCCACCGCCGCCGCGTCCAAAGATCATGGCGTTGGGGCCTTTCAAAACCTCAAGCCGCTGGAGATTGTAGACGTCGCGGAAATACTGCACGTCGTCCCGAACTCCATTCGTGTAGAAATCCGCATTGCTTCGCTGTCCACGGATGATGAGATCGTCTCGATGGGATTTCGCCTTGATGGTAGATCACGCCCGGCACGTAGCGCGTGGCCTCGCCGATCGACATAGTGGCTGTGTCCCTCATGAATTCCTTCGTCAGCACCGTGACGGACTGGGGGACGTTCAGGAGAAGGGTGTTCGTCCGCGTCGCGCTTGTTATGCTCTGGGTGATGTAACCAGATTGCCCCGTCTTTGCATCTTGGCTGTTCACGCTCGGCAGATTTCTGGGCGTAGGCGCGGAAGCAGCAACATGCCGGGTCGGCCTGGCGGTCCTCGGGGCCGTGGCCGCTGCACGATGACGCCGGGTCTGTGTCTGTGTGGGCGCATCAACTTTCGGCAATGTCGTGTCGGACGATCGCGATTCTTGTGCAAACGTGGGGCTGCTGTCCGCCAACATTCCGGCACCAAACGCGACCGCGGCGCTCGGTGAAAGAAGAATGATCGCCGACCAAAGCGCGCGACCCAGCAACCTACGTTAGTCATAAGATGTATTCCCCCGAAACCCGATAAATTCCCGCAAGCATCTACAGTCGTATAATAGGTCGGGAGTAGATCAGGTTTAGAATTAATCTAACAGGCCGTTGAAAAAGTCTCTCGTTTTCAGAATGTCATCATGATTTAATCGACCCGTTGCAGGGAGGCGTATTTGCGAGGGTCTGACGAACGGGATCGTTGTTCAGCGACGTGGATCTAGAAGCCCGGGTGAGAAGAGATCATCCGCTTCGCCCTATCCGTCGGATGGTGAACGGTAGGGGATGACCACGCAAGCAGTCTGATCTTCGATACGGCGAGTTAAAAATCTTGTTGAACGTCTTCGGCGCGGTGACCCTGAAGCCAAGTTGACGGGCATCTATCACCAATCTCATCCGCTATCGGATATGAGTAACAGTAATGTTTAGAATTGTTTTGTTGGCGCTGCCCATGGCAGCCGCGCTGGCGTTGGCGTCGCTGGTTGCACCCGCGATTGCGCAGCAGAACAATGCGCCGCATCCGGCGGCACCATCCGCGCAGACGCCAGCGTTTTCCGCACCGGCAACGACGGTTCAGGCGCCCTCGTCGGTCTCCAGCGCATCGGGACCGTCTTCCACCGAGGCCGCGCCGTCCCCCGCCGGTGACGCCGGCGCCAACCTGCTGGAGCAGGCGTCACCTCACGACCTGTCTCCGTGGTCGATGTTTATGTCGGCCGATATTGTGGTCAAGCTGGTGATGATCGGTCTTGCGTTTGCCTCGCTGGTGACGTGGACGATCTGCATCGCGAAAATGGTGGAGCTGTCGCTGGCGCGGCGCAACCTCGGCGCGGCGCTGACGCAAATTGGTGAGTCACGCTCGCTGGCGGAAGCGCAAATGGCGCTTGGCGCAAAGGGCGCAAAGGATGGCGTGCTGGCGTCATTACTGGCTTCAGCGATGCACGAGGTGCGGCTGTCGGCCGGAATTTTCAGCGACGCCGGCATCAAGGAGAGAGCGGCGTCGAGCTTCACCGAAATCGTCCGCGCTGAATCCCGGCGCATCCGGCTCGGCATGGGTCTGCTTGCGACCATCGGCGCGACGTCCCCGTTCATTGGTCTGTTCGGCACCGTGTGGGGCATCATGAACAGCTTTATCGGGATTTCGAAGTCGCAGACCACCAACCTCGCGGTAGTGGCGCCCGGCATTGCCGAGGCCCTGCTCGCGACGGCGCTCGGTCTGGTCGCGGCGATTCCCGCAGTCATCATCTACAATCACTTCGCACGCGTGACGAAAGGCTACGTCGAGCTGGTCAGCCGCGCATCGGGATCGGCCGGCCGGTTGCTGTCGCGCGATCTTGATCGCACGCATGTCGGTTCGATCGGCGGGGCGCGGTCGCGCGCGGCGGAGTAGGCGATGGGCGCATCGATTGCAGAAGGCGGCCTCGACGACGACGAGGATTACGCTGAAGCGCACGAGATCAACGTCACGCCGTTCATCGACGTCATTCTGGTTCTTCTGATCATCTTCATGGTGGCGGCGCCGCTGTCGACAGTCGATCTTCCGGTCAACCTGCCGACGTCGAGTGCGACACCGCAGAAGAAGCCTGACAAGCCGACCTATGTCAGCATCAAGGCCGATCTTGCCGTCGCCATCGGCGAAACCATGGTCAAGCGCGTCGATCTGGTGCGGACGCTGGACAACACGCCGAACATAACCAAGGACAGTTTCATCTTTCTGCGGGCAGACCGCGCGGTGCCTTACGGCGACCTGATGGACGTGCTGGAGATCCTGCGCGCGGGCGGCTTCACGAAAATCAAGCTGGTTGCGCTCGAGGGTGTTCCGGATGCCCAGTCCGTGCCGGCCGCGGCTAACGCAAAGCCCTGACCATATCTGAGATCATCGCAGAGCCGCCGCCGTCCCGCCGTCTTTGGGCTTTGTCAGCGGCCGCCGCGCTCGCGATCCATCTCGGTTGTGTGGCGCTGGCGGTGGCTCACATGCAAACCGATGAGTCGGCCGATGATCTCGGCGCGCCGGCGATAGAGATTGAACTGATCTGTCCTCGCCGCATCGTGAGGCGACCGACCTTCCGCCCGGGCCGGACACCGACGCATCCGTCGCCTCGCCCGCGCTTGCCGAGCAGAAGGCGGTCGAGAAGGAAACCGATCTGCCCAAGGACACGCCGACGGAGACCGCTGAACCGGATCCGGATCGTCACCGAGACCAACTCAAAAAAGCCGGTCGATGACGACCCCGAAAAGGCTGCGAAGCCGACGACGGCCTCGCAGGAATCGGCGGCCTCTGAAGCGACGGCGATGCCGAGCGTTGAGAATGCCCAGGAATCGGAGCGTTCGGTCGCGCCGCAGCAAGGCACCGGCGCAAGCGCGCGCCAAATCTTGGCCACCTGGCAGAAGGAATTGGTGGCTCATCTCGACAAGCACAAGCGCTATCCGCCTGAACACATCCAGAAAAACGTCGAGATTCTCGTCAACTTCGTGCTCGATCGCCTCGGCCATGTCGTGTCGGCCACTATCCTGAAGGGATCGGGTGATCCGGTCTTCGACAACGCCGCACTCGCCATGATGCACCGGTCCGATCCGGTGCCACCACCCCCGCCGCTGATAGCGGACGAAGGATTGAGCTTCACGCTACCGGTGGTCTTCCGCGTCAAGGTCAAGGGATGAGGCGAGCACGCCCGAAGCGCGCCATCACCGAATGGAAAGAGGACTTCAACGTCGCGAGGCCGCATTCCTCACTCGGTTACCAGACCCCGGCAGCCTTCGCGGAGGTCTTCACCGCAACCGGCTTCGGCACAGTGCAGATCAACGGCTGCGCGCTTTCACTGGTTGTTCAACCCGCGCCCTATGGCGTAACAGAAATGGGCCAGGCTCTAAGCCCGGCTGGATGACAGTTCAGTTGCAGGTCACTTTTTGCGGCACTTTCTCGGTTCAGCACTATGAAATAGGAACGTCAACTATTCGGCACCGCAGACCTTCTCAGTCAAATTTGATTTTGTTAATCAAACGGTTTTGACCATCAAAATAATAGGCTTCATAAGAAACGACCTGCCAGTGGAGTGCGCCCCTGCTGGTAGACAGGATCAGGCTGCGGTTTTGACCATGGGCCGGGCGTGTTGATCCTCGAACTGCTGCGGGCTGAGATAGCCGAGCGCGGAGTGTAGTCGTCGGTATTGTAGACCTGATCGATGAAGCGCGGAAGATCGGCGGCGACGTCGTCGAAGGTCTCGTAGGCCATCGGATAGACGGCTTCGACCTTGAGCGTCTTCATGAAGCTCTCCGCCTTGGCGTTGTCGTATGGATTGCCCCGCCGGCCCATCGATCCGATCGAGTCCATGATCGGCGAGCACCTGGCGATAGTGTTCCGCAGCGTATTGCGAGCCGCGATCCGTGTGATGAACGCAACCCGGTGGCGGCTGCCGCGTCTCGATGGCCGAGCGCAGCGCGGCGAGCGTCAGCCGGACGTCGATCGAGCGGCCGATCGCGTAGCCGACGACCCTGCGCGACCAGGCGTCCAGGATGACCGCGACGTAGACGAAGCCGCCGTGGATCGCGACGTAGGTGATGTCCGCCACCCAGAGCTGGTTCGGCCCATCGACGACCATACCCTTCGCCAGGTTCGGGAAGATCGGCAGATCATGATCGCTATCGGTGGTGGCGACGTAGCGCCGGCGCCGGCGTGGCTGCAGATCATGCTCGCGCATCAGGCGCTCGGATCTTCTTGTGATTGACGACCAGCCGCGATGGCGCAACGCCGCCTGCATGCGTCGATAGCCGTAGGCCTCGAACTCGTCGGAGATCGCCGCCATCGCCTCAACGAGCGCGGTGTCGTCGAGCGTGACAGCAGGCTTATCGTAGTAGGTCGAGCGTGCGATCCCCATCAGCCGGCATCCTTCTGCGACGGAGATGCCGCGGGGCCGGTGACGACGGATGTAGTCGCGCTTCTCGGCCGCGGTGCGTGCTTCAGAGCCCCTTTTAAAACTCGATCTCCAGCGCCTGCTTGCCGACCAGCCGCTCGAGCGCGGCGATCCGCGCCTCATACTCCTCGATCACATCGGCGGCGAGCGCGTCGTCGTCGAAGGCGCCGGCCTCGTACTTCTGAACCCAGATGCGGATCAGGTTACGCGACAGGTCGTGGCGCTTGGCGAGGCTATGGAGCGTCTCGCCGGCCAGATACTCCTGAGCCACCTGGCGCTTGAAATCGGTGCTGTGGGAGCGGTGTCGTGCCATGGGCTTTCATCCTTCGAAAGCCCGGCTCCCGGTCAATCAGCTCCGCTTACCGTCCGGCTCAAGGGGCGCACTCCAATACGTGGTCAAACTTCGGCGCCGATCGACACCGCTCGGAGGCAAGCTCCCCGCTCGAATTGGGCAAAGGACAACAGCACATTCAGGGTCAGGCGACCCATGGAGGTCGTGGTATTGAACTGCTGGGTCACCGCGACGAACGAGATCGAACGGGCGTCAAAAGTTTCGGCCACCTTGGCAAAATCGGCCAGCGACCGGGTCAGGCGGTCGATCTTGTAGACCACGACCACGTCGACCTTGCCGCCCTCGATGAGCACCGTGGTTGCGAGCAACAATGATCCTTTTATGTCACTGCATCGCGCGGGAACGTTGGTTCGCCGAAGAGCAGCACGCGGATATATTCCACGCGCGGTTCGGCGAATCCCCTTTGAGGCCATAATTGCAAGAATGTTCGCTTGACCGCTTTCGTCCGCCGTCCTCTTGCCTCCATCAGAATCAATGAAGAAAGGTCTTGAATGCGTAAACGGAACTCACAGAATTTCTCTACCCTTGCGGCTTCCCTTTACGTATCAATTGAAGATAAGCTTTCATGCCGTTTGCGTCGCCCAGCGAAACCTCACAAAAGTGCTCCACGTGTTTGAGTCTCACGGATCAAAGGAGCATCGCTCCCGACTTCATCAGAAGCGATGAAATGGGAGGTCTTGAGCGCATACGGATCTCGCCTTCCGGTGGTTGCTGCGCCTTCGTTTTCCGCACAGGAACCGTGCAGGGTGTCTACCTTCGCCGCATCCTAGCTAAATGGGCAAGTTCGGAGCTGTTGCCAGCCGCCGGCTTGCTCGTATATCAAAAGCAAATCCATTCAACACCGGCTCACGGCCGCGCAGGTTCAAGTACGTTTCTCGAAAAGCGCGGAGCTGACGTAGGCGCGGAGAATATCGCTTCCTCGGCCAAGACTAGTTCATCTACAGCATACGATCTTGCGCTCGCAGGAGCGATCACGGAGAGTATGGTCTCGAGCTCCATCTTGGGATCGGGCATCAGTCACATCGCGCTCGCGACGATGGGCGGCGCTAACCGCTTCCGTCTCTGTACCGGTGCTTCAATGCGTTCTTGAATGTAGACCTCACGAGCGCAAACGAGGCGGGCTCGAAAGAGCCCGATCAAAGCCTCAAACTCTTCTTCAGTAATGTCGCACGGAATCCCCTGGCGACTGCCCTCCGTTCGGCCGACCGGAGTGGGGTCCTAGGCTGGCGTCGTTATGTTGCCGCCACGCCGGGAATGAACAGGGTGATAAGGGAATTCACCCGGCAACCGCCGAAGACCACCCAGCAGCTATTCCGCCGCCTGAGACAGCGTCACAAGTGGTGCCAACACTCACAGGCGCTTCTGCTTTTGGGCCGGCATGGTCTTTAAGAAGAAACTCGTCTGCAGATAGCCGTAGGCGGTGTCGGCCGTGTCGGGCGCGTTGGGGGCGTCCACCAGGAACCTGCCTTTGAAAAGGTAGGCAGCCCCGGTTTCGAGCAGCATCGCATCGGGTACGACCCAGTATCGCAGGCGAGCTTCAACCTGGTGGCCGGCGAAGTTACCGGATCGGCCAGTACGGTCCCGCACCTGCGTCGCGGCGAAGCTGTCGGTCCGATCCGCCAGGAAAAGCGAGCGGTAGGCTATGAAGGCATCCCAGATCGGGCTCGGCGTGACCTCGAAGCGTATCGCCGGCGAGATCAGGTTCGCCCGCGTTATTGGCCCGTAGAGGTCGACTGGGTTGTATTCGCGCCGGACGCCATACAGAGTGTCGAAACGGGTGAAGGT
>CAWEBX010000017.1:0-68469 GCA_963807355.1 uncultured archaeon | reverse complement strand
CCACCTTCTTGAACTAGTCCTACGTTGACGAAAGTGCGTTGCGGAGGGTATTTCAAGGCACTGGGACGTGTTGCCACGAACTGCCCGAACACCGCGAATTCGCCCTTCGTAATGATGGGGTCGCGTGTTCAGAGTCACGCAAGCGGCACCACTTCTTTCATCGTTAGATCCCGCAGATATTGGTGCCGACGGTCGCCGTCGATACAGGCAGATGTCACCTTGACTTGATGGAGCGCCAATGATCCGTTTCGCCGTCATTTTATCGCTTCTTCCCCTGCTCGCTGGCACCGCCGCGGCGTCGGCGCAGACCGCGGCGGACCAACGCAATTCCGGGTGCGCGCGCGATGTTGCCAAATATTGCCGAGCCAAAGTGAATGATGGCGACATGGTCGTTCTCACATGCTTGAAGGAACACCGTGCGAAGGTGAGCAAAAAGTGCGCCGGGACCTTGGCGGAGCACGGCCAGTAACCCAACCGCGGGCTGAGTCTTGTCAACGTGTGTAATCCGGCTACGAGAAACTCTGGCGGATGGCGCATGTTTTGCTTTCCGCGCGCTTATGAACGCACTCGTGCGACATTCCAAACATTGCGGTAGGCGGACCAATGCTTGATAGATTGCGCCATTTCATCATCGACGTCATATCGCCCGAAGCACCGGACCATCGATCATTCGATGAAACCGGTTGCAAGCTTGCGGCGACCGCGCTGTTCATCCATGTCATCTCGCTCGACGGCGAGCCGTCCGACGTGGAAATCCGCAAACTACACGAGCTGATCGAAACCCGTTTCGGATTAGATCCCGGCACCGCCAACAAGTTGATCACGTCTGCGACGCTGGCGGAAGGCGAGGCGGTCGATCTTTATCAATTCACCAGTGTGCTGATGCGCTCGCTGAATGATGAAGATCGCTTGCGTATCGTCGAAATGATGTGGGAGTTGGTGTATGCGGACGGCCGCGTCAGCGAATTCGAGGAGAATGTCGTGTGGCGCGCCGCTGATCTTCTGGCCATTTCATCGCGCGATCGTATCGAACTCAAGCATCGCGTCGGCAGCAAAAGTTCAGCGCCAGATCCTGCGACCTGATCGGCAAATGTGCGAAGCAGAACTGAGGGTAGCGCGATAAGCTGGCAGGCCCCGTCGTCGCGCCGAACGTTGATCGTGTCATCTTCTAACCATTCAAGAGTGCAGATCGTGACCCATCCGGTGACATTGATAACAGGCGCTTCCTCCGGGATCGGCGCCGAACTGGCACGGGTGTTCTCCGCGCACGGGCACCGGGTGGCTCTGGTCGCCCGGCGTGCCGACCGCCTCCACGCGCTTGCGGCTGAAATCGTCGCATCGGGCCGTATCTCTCCGATCGTGATCCCCTGCGATCTCGGGGAGGCCGATGCGGCAGACCGGATCGCTGCGGCGCTCACCGCCGAGAGCGTCGAGGTCATGTATCTCGTGAACAATGCCGGTTATGGATTGTTCGGCCGCGCCGCCGAACTGGATCGCGCCGATCAGCTTGCGATGATCGACCTCAATATCCGGGCGCTGACGGATCTGACGTTGCGTTTCGCCGCAAGCGTGATCCGGTTGCGCGGCGGTATTCTCAACGTCGGTTCGATTGTAGGATTTCTGCCGGGTCCCGGCATGGCAGTCTATTATGCGTCGAAGGCCTATGTCCTGTCGTTTAGCGAAGCGCTGCGCGGCGAACTCGGTCCCCGCGGCGTCCGTGTCACTGTGATCTGTCCCGGCCCCGTACCATCGGAATTTCAGGCGCGGGCAGGCGTGACGCCCGGTTTCGACTCTGCGATCCTGAATGTTTCCGCCAAGGATGTTGCTCAGGACGGCTACCGCGGCCTCATGGCCAATAAAAGGGCCGTGCTGCCCGGCCTCGGGACCAAGGTGATCCCGTTTCTGCTTCGGTTATTCCCGCGCGACTTCGTCCTGTGGGGGGTGGCCGGCTTCCAAATGCGGAGGCGGCGATCATGACGTCCACCGCCAGCGTCGCCTAAGACCTTCACGCTCTCGAAAAATTCGCGCGGGACGACGGCTTTAGCGCCGATCTGTTCGCGGCAACGGTTGTCTTGAAGGAATCGATGGTGGAGCCAGGCGGGATCGAACCGCCGACCTCGTCATTGCGAACGACGCGCTCTCCCAGCTGAGCTATGGCCCCGTCTGCGATCAGCGGCGAATAAACGGGCGCTGCGACCGAAACGCCGCCATTTACAATCCTCGCCAACGGCAAGTCAAGAACGGCCGAAAACAGCGCGAATCGGCTCTTTAATCCTCATTTGCCCTGCGTTCCCTTGTTTAGCGGGAACCGAAACGGTATTTAGCAGGCTCGCGTTCCGAATTCGAAGCCCGTTGCCGTGGCTGCGTAACAAGGCGAATCTTCGAATTCTAGGGGACACGGAAGACCAATACTCCTAGTGTGGCTGCAATTCGGAGGTTCTCTTGACGGACTTTTGGCAAGGTGAAGGAACATCCGAATTGCAGCCACACCAGATACCGGTGGTCAGATCCTGACATTCGCATCCGGTTTCACCGAGCGTTCCTGCGAATGCCAGAATCGAACACCACTGGCAAATAAGTCGCGAACGTCAAATTCACTCCACTGGTCGTATTCACGATCAAACCCGCGAGCCAATCCGCCATGCGAGCCATACTGGATATTGTCCTTATCATCCTCGACCTCTATGTTTGGCTGCTGATTGCCTCGGCGATCCTGTCATGGCTGATTGCATTCAATGTCGTGAATACCCGCAATCAGTTCGTCGGCGCGGTGGCTGAGTTTCTGGAGCGGATCACCGAACCCCTGCTGGCGCCGATCCGTCGGTTGCTGCCGAATCTCGGCGGGCTCGACATTTCTCCGATCATTCTGATTCTGATCATCCTGTTCATGCAGCGAGTCATCACCTATTACATCTATCCTGCGGTGTTCTGACCGGCGGCCTGATGGAGCCGTGGCGGTATTCTTCGCAGGGCCTCAGCATCGCCCTGCGGGTGACGCCGCGCGGCGGCCGCGACGGGATCGACGGCATTGAAATGTTGGCCGACGGCCGGCCGGTGGTGAAGGTTCGCGTCCGCGCCGTTGCCGACGGTGGCGAGGCCAACCGTGCTGTCATGGCGGTGTTGGCAAAGGCGCTGGGGGTGCGGAAAATCGATGTCCGGATACTTGCGGGAGCGACGTCGCGGCTGAAGCAGGTCGCTGTCGACGGCGACCCCGTTCAACTCGGCGACGCCCTGCGTGAATTGACGGCGGCTCAATCGAAATAGCCCGAACTGAGGATCAGCATGGCGGCCAGTATCATCGATGGAAAAGTCATCGCCGCCGATTTGCGTGCGCAGGTGGCCGGTGAGGTGACGCGGATGAAGCGTGACCACGGGCTGACGCCGGGTCTCGCCGTGGTGCTGGTCGGCAACGATCCGGCGAGCGAAGTCTACGTCCGCAGCAAGCACAAACAGACCCAGGCCGCCGGCATGGCGTCGTTCGAGCACATGCTGCCTGCGGACGTCGCGCAGGCCGATGTGTTGACGCTGATCGCTGAATTGAACGCGGATGCCGCCGTTCACGGCATTCTGGTGCAATTGCCGCTCCCCAAGGGGCTTGATACCGAGGCGATCATCGCCGCCATCGATCCGGCGAAGGACGTCGATGGGTTGCATCCCTACAATGCCGGGCGCCTCGCGGGCGGCCTGTCAGCCCTGTCGCCATGCACGCCGCTTGGCTGCATCATCCTGACCAAAAGCGTGCATTCCTCGCTCGAAGGTCTGGACGCCATAGTGATCGGCCGTTCCAATCTCGTGGGACGACCGCTGGTGCAGTTGTTACTCAATGAAAACGCCACGGTGACCATCGCGCATTCGCGCTCCCGCAACCTGCCCGAACTCTGTCGCCGCGCCGATCTGGTTTATGCGGCGGTCGGCAAGGCTGAAATGGTACGCGGCGACTGGCTTAAGCCGGGCGCGACCGTGATTGATGTCGGCATCACGCGTGTGCCGACAACCGAGGGCAAAACGCGGTTGATAGGCGACGTTGCATTCGACGAGGCGATGAAGGTTGCGGGCGCGGTGACGCCGGTTCCCGGCGGCGTCGGGCAGATGACGGTGGCCTGCCTGCTGGTCAATACGCTGCGCGCGGCCTGCGCGATTAGTGGGCTGCCTGCGCCGACGGTATGAGCGCCAAGGGACCGTCGTTGCCCGACTAGATCGTTTCTGGGTTTACGGATGCGCGTGCGACGCGAGCCGCGCCGTTCTTCGAAGGCCTTGCCGGCGGATGACGCTTGATTACGCCCCTCCGGCCCGTGCGATGCCCTCCAGGATCAGTCTGCGGGCGTCGTCCGCGCTGCCCCAGCGCAGCACCTTGACCCATTTGCCGGGTTCGAGATCCTTGTAGTGCTCGAAGAAGTGCTGGATCTGCTGCAACGTAATATCCGGCAGGTCGCTGTAGTTTTTTACCCTGTCATAACGCTGGGTCAGTTTCGACGTCGGGACGGCGATGATTTTCTCGTCGCCTCCGGCCTCGTCCTCCATCAAGAGCACGCCGACGGGCCGCACGCACATCACGGCGCCCGGCACGATGGCGCGTGTGTTGGCGACGAGGACGTCGCAGGGGTCGCCGTCTTGCGAAAGCGTGTGCGGGATGAAGCCGTAGTTACCGGGATAGCGCATCGCGGTATAGAGAAACCGGTCGACCACCAGCGTGCCGGCATCCTTGTCCAGCTCGTACTTGATCGGCTCACCGCCGACGGGCACCTCAATGATGACATTTACCTCATGCGGCGGATTGGGTCCGGTTGAGATCGCGTCGATACGCATTGGGGCTCCGTGATTGAAGAGCGTCGGTCAACACATGGTCGTCATACGCTGGCTTGACGCGCGTATCTATCTATCTTCGAGAAAAGTCTTCCGAAAAACGATGGAGGCCGGGCACAAGGGATGCCGAACGGCAATGCCCGGCGCTGACTGAGAGTTGAAGAATGACGATCAGAGATCTGGCTTCTAACTCGTCCAGGCGAACGCCATCTTGTCGAGCGACTTCGGCCCGAACCTCTCGGAGGAGCGGGCGACCATGCGGCCACCGAGCGCGCGGTAGAATTCCATCGCCGGCTCGTTGTCGGACAACGCCCAGGTCACCATGCTTTTCAGCCCGCTCTGTATCAAATCGCGCCGGGCCGCGGTGAACAGCCGCCGGCCGAAGCCCAGGCCCTGGAATTCGGGGCGCAGGTAAAGCTCGTAAACTTCGCCTTCGTACTGCAGGCTGCGGGCGCGGTTGCGGCCGTAGTTGGCATAGCCTGCAACCTGCTCTCCGAAGACCAGAACGCTGATACGACTGCCCTTGCGGATCGCGCTGTCCCACCAGTGCGGGCCGCGCCGGTTGATCAGCTTTTCCAGCTCCGCGCCGGGGATGATGCCCTGATAGGCCGAACGCCAGGACTCGTCATGGGTTGCAGCGACCGCGGATGCATCCGCGACCTTGGCCGGCCGGAGTTCGATCAGGATCGTGCTCATGTCCCGATCAAAGCAAGTCGGCGCGCCGTCTTCAAGGTCCATCGTTAATTAAGGGTTAAAATGTGCATTTCGCACATCACGAGTGCGACGTTTTGTATCGAAAAGGGACAGTCATGGCGCGGGCGCCGCGATCCTTCGGTAGAAATCGGTTGGAGGTGTCGTGACGTCTGCAAGGGCAGACCTGTTCAGCTCGACCGGTCCAACAAACGCACGACGGTATCGGATGAAATAACCGGCACGAGAAAGTTGTTGGTCCGCTCCAACGCACCCGCAAGCTGTCCCGATTTCTTCGTGCCGTTCGCATTGCCGATGACGATGGGCAGATGAATGGAAGTTCTCCTAATTCCGTGTCGGCCGCAAACTTTCCTTTTTCATCCACGCCAGCGATCGAGACCGGGGCAACGTCGGTCAACAGCACCACTTTGACGCTGGGGATCAGCGTTTTGGCAATTCTGCCGCCTTCATCACCTCCCGCGACGCCCGCTCGCCGCTGTCGCGTGCGCCGTGCGCCGTGGAGAAAAAGTTCGGTGAAGTGGCTTCGCCGGCAAAAAACAGCCGGCCGTCAACGGGTGCGGCCAGCGCGGCGCGGTCGCCGGCATGCCCGGGCAGGGCGTGGGAATAGGCGCCTTGCGTGAAAGGATCGCTGGCCCAATGCGATTCTGCAAGCGGCTTCAGCTTGTTGCGAAAACCGGAACCGAGCAGCGCCGCGATCTCGTCGATCGCCTGCGCGGCGAATGCGCCATCGCCGGCGTCTTCCAGTTCGCGCGCGAAGCTGCCGCCGAAAAATCCCTCGATGCAGGGCTGGCCGAACGGGCGCAAGTGATACGTTCCCATCTTCGTCCGCATGCTGGCGCCGCTCAGGTTGCCGTCCTTTGGCACCATGCCTTCCGGATCGTCGAGGGCCAGTATGACCTTGTCGTCGACGCCAAGCGGCAGGCCGGCCGCGGCGTCCACTTTTGCGGGCATCTCGGGATGGAAGCGGATCGATTCGTTCGCGAGCAGGTTGGTCGGTACGGTGACGATCACCTGCGTCGCGGACAGCTCGCCTTTCGATGTTTCGATACGGATACGCCGGCCGGAATGATCGATGCGCCAAACCCGCGTGTTCAGCACCAGCGGGCACGGCTTGGCGTAGGCCGCGATCAGCGCGCCGTAGCCGTGGCGCACCCGCCAGTTTACCCGTGTATCTTCGTAGGTGCTCGTGTCGCGAACCGAGACGCCGTCGAGTTCGCAGCCGTTCACATAGGTCGAGATGGCGTCGATCATCGGATTCCAGCGGTTGCCTTGTTCGAGATAGCGACTGGCGGAGTCATCGGCATCGTTCTTCACTGCTTGCTGGAGGCGTTCGTCGAACGCATCCAGCGCGGCAAGGAAGTCCTCGTGCTCGGCCATCGGAAATCCGGCATCAAGGCCGCGCTTGCGCCATGGGGGTGGTGTCTTGTCGATTTCGAAGCCGAGCTTGCCTGCGACCGGAACGAAGGAGTTCCTGTCGGCCGAATGCAGCCAGCCGCAGCCGAGATCGAAGACAATGCCGGGGGCGGGGGCAATGGTGTGGGCGCGTCCGCCGACCCTGTCGCGGGCTTCGAGCACGACGACGGAGAGGCCGGAGTCTTTCAATGCATCGGCCGCGCCCAGCCCGGCGGCGCCGGCTCCGATAATGGCGACATCGATATTGGAGGGGAGATTTCGCGACATCGCAACACTGATTACTGTTTCGGCAGTT
This sequence comes from uncultured archaeon, assembly GCA_963807355.1. Lineage (GTDB taxonomy): Bacteria > Pseudomonadota > Alphaproteobacteria > Rhizobiales > Xanthobacteraceae > Nitrobacter. The sequence continues at coordinate 61,247 of CAWEBX010000017.1, read as the reverse complement.
TCGCCTTGAGCGCATAGAGCGCTTCCAGCGCCTCGCGCGGGGACATCTCGTCCGGATGCAGGGATTTCAACGCTTCGATCAATTGAACGGTTTCGCTCGGCGGTGCGGATTCGCCGGCGGCGCGCGCCGGAACCGCAAACAACGGCAGATCGTCCACCAGCCTTCGCACGGTCGATCCGCGATCCTGCGCCTCCAGTTTCGCCAGCACCGATTTGGCGCGCGCGATGACCGACGGCGGCAGCCCGGCGAGCTTGGCCACCTGGATGCCGTAAGACCGGTCGGCGGCGCCGGGCAACACCTCATGCAGAAACACCACCTCGCCGTGCCATTCCTTGACCCGCACGGTGGCGTTGAACAGCCGCGGCAGCTTTGCCGAGAGCGCGGTGAGTTCGTGATAGTGCGTCGCAAACAGCCCGCGGCACTTGTTGGCCTCATGCAGGTGCTCGATCGTCGCCCATGCGATCGACAGGCCGTCGAATGTCGCGGTGCCGCGACCGATTTCGTCCAGGATAACCAGCGCGCGTTCCGACGCCTGATTGAGGATGATGGCGGTTTCCACCATCTCGACCATGAAAGTCGAACGCCCGCGCGCCAGATCGTCGGCGGCGCCCACGCGTGAGAACAGCCGGTCGATGATGCCGATGCGCGCGCGGCGCGCCGGCACGAAACTGCCGGTCTGCGCCATCAACGCGATCAGCGCGTTCTGGCGCAAGAAGGTGGATTTCCCGGCCATGTTCGGGCCGGTGAGCAGCCAGATCTGCCCCGAAGTCTGGCTTGGGATTGGCGACAGATCACAGGCGTTGGCGATGAACGGATGGCCGGCGCGCTTCAGCGCCTGCTCGACCACCGGATGCCGCCCGCCTTCGACGGCGAAGCTGAGTGAGTTATCAACATCCGGCCGGGTGTAGTTCTCGTCGATCGCGAGCTTTGCGAGCGATGCCGCGACGTCCAACTGCGCAAAGGCGTGCGCAGCGTTGCGTAGCTCGTCGCCATTCTGGATTGCCATCTCGGCAAGACGGTCGAAAATCTCGAGTTCAAGACCAAGCGCGCGGTCGCCGGCATTGGCAATCCTGGCTTCGATTTCACCGAGCTCCGATGTTGTGAAACGCACCTGACCGGCCAGCGTCTGGCGATGGATGAAGGTGGCGTTGAGCGGCGCGCTCATCAATCGGTCGCCGTGCTGCGCGGTCACCTCGACGAAATAGCCGAGTACGTTGTTGTGGCGGATCTTGAGCGTCTTGACGTCGGTCTCCTCGGCGTAGCGCGCCTGCATCGCAGCGACGACGAGACGTGAATCGTCGCGCAGCTTGCGCGCTTCGTCGAGCGCGCTCTCGTAGCCTTCGCGGACAAACCCACCCTCGCGCTTCATCAGCGGCAGGCTTTCGGACAGCGCATCACCGAGTTCGCGCGCGAGATCGCAGGACGGCCGCCGCAGCGACTGCATCGCCGCGGCGATGTCCGCCGGTGGATCGGAAAACTCCTCAAGCCGCGCGAGCGCCTGGTCCGCCGCCAGCATCCCGTCGCGCAGGCCGGCGAGGTCGCGCGGCCCGCCGCGCCCAACCGAGAGTCGCGCCAGCGCCCGCGACATGTCAGGAGCAGTCCGCAAGATGGTGCGGATGTCGTCTCGTGCCGGGCTGTCGGATGTAAATGCGGCGACGGCATCGAGCCGCCGTGTAATCGCGGCCGTGTCGGTTAGCGGGGCCGCCAGCCGTTGTGCCAGGAGGCGCGATCCCGCCGCCGTCATTGTGAGATCAATGGCGTCGAGCAGTGAACCGCGCCGTTCACCGGCGAGCGTGCGCGTCAGTTCGAGGTTGGCGCGGGTGGCGGGATCGACGGCCATGGTGCTGCCGGACGCCTCGCGTGATGGCGGCGAGAGCGGTGGCCGTTGGCTAATCTGAGTGCGGTCGATGTAGGTGACGGCGGCGGCGGCCGCGGTCGCTTCCAGCCGTGACATGGCGCTGAGGCCATCCATGGTGGCGACCGCGAAATAATCGCACAGTCGACGTTCGGCGGTCGCGCTGTCGAACACGTCGCGGGTCAACGGCGTCACCGACGGCAATTCGCGCAGCAGGGCGCTCAAGTCCGGATCGCCATGAAGTGCGTCGGATACGATCACCTCGTTGGGATTGATGCGCGCGAGCGTCGCCCCGAGTTCACCCGCCCCGCATTCGGTGACCATGAACTCGGCGGTCGAGATGTCGATCCAGGCCAATGCGAAGCGATCGCCGCCGGAGGACGCTTGCGCCCTCGCCAATGCCAGCAGGTAATTGTTGGCCTTGGCGTCGAGCAGCATGTCTTCGGTCAGCGTTCCCGGTGTGACGAGCCGGACCACGTCGCGGCGAACCACGCTCTTGTTGCCGCGCTTGCGCGCTGCAGACGGATCCTCCGTCTGCTCGCACACTGCGACGCGGTGGCCGGCTGCGATCAGCCGGTGCAGGTAATCGTCGGAGCGTTCGACCGGAACGCCGCACATCGGAATATCCGCGCCCTGATGCTTGCCGCGTTTGGTCAGGGTGATGCCGAGCGCGCGCGAGGCGATTTCGGCATCCTCGAAGAACAGCTCGTAGAAATCGCCCATCCGGTAGAACAGCAAGAGGCCGGGATTGGCCGCTTTTATTTCAAGGTACTGTTCCATCATCGGCGTAACCCGCGTCGCCTCAACAGGGGCGGCCGGGTTCGGTGATGGCGGCATGGTGCGCTGGATCGTCATGGCGGCGAAGCTACAAAGTTTCGCCGCCGGCTCCTACGGCATTGCGGCGGTCGTGCGCCTTTTCCACGCATCGCTTCGCGTTTAATAGCTCTTGGATCAGGGCACGATTGCCCATGCCCCCACTAGCCGCGGGTAGAAAACGCAATATTCGTCGGAAGCTGCCTCCTGCGAAAGTCGCTGGCGTAGCGTATCGATTTCCACGGTTTCCTCGGTCGCTATTCCTAGCTTCACGATCGCCGGCAGCAGGCTGCGCACAGAATCGACCAGGAAGTCTATCCCCGCCTCGTCGTTAGCGGTCGTTATCCGGGTGAGCCCAGCCATCTGCGGTGTCAAACCTGCGGCACGGAACGTACTGAACAGCGCTACCCCCATATCGAGCTGGCGCCCGCTCCGGCGATAAACGTCACCGACCCAGCCGATACACTGTTGGAAAAACGTCAACGGCGGATAGACCGCTGCCGTACTCAGATCAAATTCAATAAACGACAAGATCGCGCCCGTCCGCAACCGGTTCCGCAGCCCGCTCAGCGCCTCCGCTGGGTTTGCAAGATGGATAAGGATGAATCGGCCTATGACCGCATCGAACTGAGAACAGTCTTCAAGGCTTTCGAGCGTCCCCGGCGAAAAGCTTGCCCAAGGCTTGCCGTCGGCATCAAGCCGCATCCGCGCAATCACGAGCGCCTCGGCGGCCGGATCGATTCCCTTTACGGTTCCCTCTTGGGAAACAAGGTCTGCAGCAATCAGGGAAACATCGCCAACGCCGCAACCAATATCAAGAACGTGCATCGCCTTTTTCAAGCCGGCGCGCACGAGAAGATCACGCGTGAGATCGGAGAATAACGCTCCCTGGCGGCGAAGCCTCTCAAGTTCTCGGTCGGAATGGCCCAACACATAATCTGTGCGGATCTTGCCATCCTGATCTTCGACCGCTGCAGTGCCGGCTTCGGAACGAGGTGCCGAATAACTCACAAATGTCTCCTAAATCTTTAACACCTCTTGCGTCTTATCGTGCCTAAGCTGGGAACAGAGGTAGGCGATGTTGTCGCGCACGATCAGTACATCGCAAGGGCAAATGGCGTTCCTGGAAAATTCAGGGAGCGGCACGCCTGTTGTTTTTATACATGGAAATTCGACCTGTCGTGACGTATTTCGGCATCAATTCGAAACAACGTGGGCAACGACGCAGCATATCATCGCGATCGATCTGCTCGGGCACGGGCAATCGGATGACGCGCTGGAGCCGCGACAAGCTTACACCATTCCCGGTTATGCTGCCACGCTGATCGAGGCTTTACGATCATTGAATATCACGCGCGCGGCGCTTGTTGGCTGGTCGCTGGGTGGGCACATCAGCCTCGAAATGGTCGGGCAGGGATTCGAAGCTGCTGGTGTTATGCTGGTCGGAGCGCCGCCCATCAGGCGCGGTATTCTGGGAATGGTCCGCGGCTTTCGAACCCAGCGCGATCTGCTGCTCGCAACCAAAAGCGTACTGAATGCGCACGAGATCAGCCGATTTGCGCGTGTCTGCGTCGGGGAGAAGCACGCGGCGCAGTTCCACGACACAATCGCTCGCACGGACGGTCGCGCGCGTCAGATCCTGAGCCGTGGATTGATAGCTGGGCTAGGCGTCGATCAACGCTGGATCGTCGAAAAGCTCTTAACACCGATTGCCGTCGTTAACGGTTCTGAGGAGCCGTTTGCACGTCTCGACTACGTGGCAAGTATCTCCTACAGGTCACTTTGGGATCATCGCTGCCATATCATCGACGGTGTCGGCCACGCGCCCTTTCTCGAAGCGCCCGAGCGGTTCAATCCGCTGCTATTCCGCTTTCTGAGTGACATCAATTTCAGCCGCATCGACAATACAACGCAGCAACAAATCTGTAGCGTTGCTTGAGCGCGGCACGCCAAGCATCCCGAGCGCCTGAACCCGGCAAGTCCCTCAGGCCGTCCTTCATGCGTCCGATACGTCGGTGAACAGGCCTTTTTAGAAGGCTGGCGCGATCGATGCGCCTTCAGATGCGTCGCATCGATCGCGCCGGCGCAGCCCGTTTTTGATGACGAAGACGATGGCGCTGGATCACCGTCAATCGTCAATCCTCCGCGGCGTTTGGTGGCCTGGCCTTTATGCTGCATTGCAACATGAGCCAAAAATTGTCGGGTGATGTTGCTGAAGGGGGAGCAGAACTGGCTTAAACGGGTTAGATGAGTGAATCGAATGACCGCGACGAGACCGACATTCCCCGTTCCGGGGCACGACCATGACCGCTGCGCCGCGGAGGCGATCAGCCATGCGGAGCAAATCTGCGCGCGGCGTGCCCAGAAATTCACGCCTATCCGTCGCCAAGTGCTGCAGGCGCTGCTGTCGAGCCATCGTCCGCTCGGCGCCTATGAAGTGATAGAGGAACTGGCGAAGTCGATGCCGCGTCCCGCGCCGATCACCGTCTACCGCGCGCTGGATTTTTTGATAGGAAACGGCCTGGTTCACCGTATCGAAAGCCGTAATGCGTTCCTGGCCTGCGGGCACGACCACGATGAGAGCGCGATGGTGGCGTTTTTGATCTGCGAGCAGTGCGGCTCGGTCGGCGAAATTCCCGCAAGCCGCGTGGCGCAGAGTCTGAGCGATGCAGCCCGCACCACGGGGTTCACGCCGAAGCTGTCCGTGGTTGAAATTACCGGCACCTGCGCCCATTGCCAGAACGCGCCGTAGTTCGTGCGATTGGGCTCTTGCCGGGGCTACGAGGAACGAGGGTTCTTGATGATAGATGCTTCATGACCTTGACAGGAGACACTCGTCGCCAACTCGCGGCAACGAATTAAGTGATCATCCGTACATTTTTCGTAAATTTTTCAGTGGCTTAAATGCTTGCCAGCGAATTGTCGGCTTTTGGGTTCATAAGTTCTTTGTTTTGGTGTGGGACTGGCTATCTCATGCCGGGGATGCGGCTTTCGGGCATCGCGGCGTTGTTAAGCAATGCCTGCCCTGGCTCGAAACAGCTCTCTCACTCTCCATTGATCCGTTGCTGGATGTTACGAAAACCTGATATTTGAGCCCCATGAACAAGTTCGAAAGTCCGTCGGAGATCGACGTCGCAGGCCCAAGCCCGCGGCACACAACCACGCAAGTGATGGTCGGCAATGTCGCCGTCGGCGGTGGCGCGCCGATCGTGGTGCAATCGATGACCAACACCGACACCGCCGATGTCGAAGGCACGATCGCCCAGGTCGCAGCATTGTCGCGCGCCGGCTCGGAAATGGTCCGCATCACGGTGGATCGCGACGAGGCCGCCGCCGCCGTGCCGCATATCCGCGATGGCTTGCGCAAGCGCGGCATCACCACGCCGCTGATCGGCGATTTCCACTATATCGGCCACAAGCTGCTGGCCGAACATCCGGCCTGCGCGGAGGCGCTCGACAAGTATCGCATCAATCCGGGCAACGTCGGCTTCAAGAACAAGCGCGACAGCCAGTTCACCGACATCGTCGAAATGGCGATTAAGTACGGTAAGGCGGTGCGGATCGGCGCCAACTGGGGCTCGCTCGATCAGGAACTGCTTACCAAGCTGATGGAAGAGAACGCCAATTCGGCGGCACCGCGCGATGCCCGGGCGGTGACCCGCGAGGCGATGGTGCAGTCGGCGCTGTTGTCGGCGAAGCGCGCCGAGGAGATTGGCCTGCCGAAGAACAAAATGGTTCTATCGGCGAAGGTCTCGGCGGTGCAGGATCTGATCGCCGTCTACCAGACGCTGGCGTCGCGTTCGGACTACGCGATCCATCTCGGACTCACTGAAGCCGGCATGGGCTCGAAAGGCATCGTCGCCTCAAGCGCCGCGCTTGGCATCCTGCTCCAGCAAGGCATCGGCGATACCATCCGCATCTCGCTGACGCCCGAGCCCGGCGGCGACCGCACGCTGGAAGTTCAGGTCGCGCAGGAACTGTTGCAGACCATGGGCTTCCGGACCTTCGTGCCGCTGGTCGCGGCATGTCCCGGCTGCGGGCGCACCACCTCGACCACGTTCCAGGAACTGGCGCGATCGATCCAGGACTTCATCCGCGACGAGATGCCGAACTGGAAGGCGCAGTATCCCGGCGTGGAGCAGCTCAACGTCGCGGTCATGGGCTGCATCGTCAACGGCCCCGGCGAATTGAAGCACGCCGATATCGGCATCTCGTTGCCCGGCACCGGCGAGGCGCCGGCGGCGCCCGTCTTCGTCGACGGCAAGAAGTTCAAGACCTTGCGCGGGCCGGCGATCGCGCAGGACTTCAAGGCGCTGGTGATCGATTACATCGAGCAGCGATATGGTAACGGCGACAAGGCGCGGGCCGAAGCGGTGAGCGCGGCGGAGTGAGATCGACAGTTGGGGCTACGCCGACTTCTTCGTCAGGGCTTGGCCATGACGGGATGTTTCCTTCAAGATAGTCCATCGCCGAGGCTTTGGGCGATCATTCCAAGATTGACCTTGCTCTTGACGTTGAAGTCGCCGTCAAATCTCTGAAGCCATGTCGTGACGGGAATGCGTCCACTAAGCTTGTTGAGCGAAATCTCGAGGCGCTTCCCCTTCAATTTGGCAAAAGGAAATATGTTCCGGGATTCGACCTGCGCGCGCAGAAAGAGTTTGACCTTGTTGTTATGCAGATAGTAGGCGACGACATCGGAAGCTTTGATGTTAATCGCCTCGCTTTGATTCGTGACCGACAGCCTGCCCGGTTCAACGTCGATTTTAAAACGGGGATATTGCACGTACATCTGTATACAGATGTGAATGCAGTTGGCCATCCATCCCGTCACGGCGACCAGAATACAGAAAATCGCAACTGTCGCATAGTCGGTCGGACGATCGGTCGTGAACGAGACGACAAGTATCGATAAGCATCCACAGATGACGAGGGCGGATACAAAAATAACAAATAAAGAAAATCCCCGTGTCGCCGATTTGATTTGCATCTGCCCTCCAGAGCAAGCGCATCATCGTGCGGGATGAACGATCTTATTTTATTTTAATGCGCGCCGGAAAAAATGCGAGCTGTGTCTTTGACCTCAGATCAATGTAGTAATCAGGCAAACTATCACAGCGGCGTATTCTTTTCCCGATTGTTGACGACAGCCTCTTCGAGGTCGAGATCGCGTTCGATTCGGCGGCGGGTTTCGTCGGTGATCTTGCCCTCGCGCAACAGCCTGTGCAGATGCGTGCGCTCGATGCCGATGATCTCTCGCACCATGGATGCTCCTTTCGTCGCCGGCGAATGTTTGTCGCCTTCGCGTGGCGGATCGGGCAGCGCCCGCATCCGGGTTTCGTGCCGTGCCTCGAGAAACCTGGCGAGGCCTTCGGGTAGCTTGCGTTCGGCGATGATGGTGTCGAGGGCGCCCCGCGCGGCCTCGATAATGCTGCGCCGCGCCGCGATCTCGGCCTCCCGCTCGTTCAGGGCCTCCCGATGGCCGTGATGCGAAACGCCGAGTAGCTTGACAAGGAACGGCAGCGTTAGGCCGATGCCGAACAGCGTCGCGAAGATCACGCCGAAGCTCGTTAACTGAATGAGGTCGCGGTAGGGAAACGGCTCGCCGTCCGGAAGCGTCAGCGGCAAAGCGAGGGCGACCGCGAGCGACACCGCGCCGCGAATGCCGGTGAAGCCGATGACGGCGACATAGCGCCACGGCGGCGTCGGATCGCGCCGCCTGACCCGCGCGCTTAGGATGCGGGTCAGGTAGGTGGCCGGAAACACCCAGATGAATTGCGCGGCGATCACGATGGCCGAAGTCAGTGCGATCGCCACCAGCACCTCGCTGACCGGGACCGCCTTGGCCTTCTCCATCAGCACCCGGACTTCGAATCCCATCAGCAGGAACAGCACGCCCTCGATCAGCCAGATCGCGAGATCCCAGAAGAAGATGCCCTGAAGCCGCGTTGCCGCCGAGATCAGCAGCGGTCCGTTCCAGCTCACGTAAAGTCCCGCGGCGACGGTGGCGATTACGCCGGAGCCGCCGAGATGTTCGGGAACCCAATAGGCGAGATAAGGCGTCAGTAACGACAGCAGGATTTCCACCCGCGCGTCATGGGCCCACTGGCGCAGCCGCAGGCTGAGCCAGCCGACAATAATGCCGAACGCGATTTCGCCGAGCAGGATGAGGATGAACGATCCGGCGGCGGATGGCAGCGAAAACGCGCCGGTCGAGACGGCCAGCACCGCGAAACGATAAAGAATCAGCGCGGTGGCGTCGTTGGCGAGGCCTTCGCCTTCGAGGATAACGAGAATCCTGTGCGGCAGGTGCAGCCGTTTGGCGATGGCGAGCGGCGCCACGACGTCGGGCGGCGAGACGATGGCGCCGAGCACGAAGCCGACGCCCCAGGGCAGCCCGAGCAGCCAGTGCGTCGCGGCGGCGACCGCACAGGTTGTGAAAATGACGCAGCCGATGGCGAGCAGGGCGATCGGCCGCAGGTTGGATTTGAACTCGCGCCAGCTCATGGAAACGCCGGCCGAATAGATCAGCGGCGGCAACACCATCAGTAGCACGCTCTCCGGCTGCATTTCGATGGGCGGAAAGCCCGGCACGAAGGCCAGCATGATGCCGACCATTAGAAATACGATGGCCGGCGCTGTCACCAGCCGCCGTGCCAGCGCGGCCGATGCGGCCATCACGGTAAGAACGAGCAGGGATGTCAGGAAGGTTTCGGTCATGCCAGCGGAGGGCTCCTGGGCCGAGAGCGTAATGGACAGAGCTTGACCGCAACCGCAAGGATATTCTGATCGTCCAGCCGCCGGGCGGGATCGCCGGAAACCGCCCGGAAGGAATGATTAGACGTGCCCCCATGATCTTGCTTGGTGGCGCGGTAATGTCCAGATCTGCAACTGTTTAACTGCGTGGTGCCGGTCAGATTGCGCTCGCCGCGATATTGACCATCAGCGCCAGCAGCGCGGTGTTGTAGAAGAACGAGATCACGCCATGTGCCGTCGCGGTGCGGCGGATGATCTTGTCGGTAATGCCGGGACATCGGACACCTGCGCGGTCATCCCGATGACGAATGAGAAATAGACGAAATCCCAGTAGTCTGCGTCTTCGTGCTGATCGCCGCTCGGAAATTGCAGACCTCCTGGTTTATTCCCGCGATAGTATTCGTGCGCGTAATGCAGAGCGAAGGTGGTGTGCACGGCCGCCCAGGACAGCGCGATGGTCAGCATCGCGAGCGTTAGGTCGAGGGCGCTATGGTTATACGCGCCAAGCTCGAACACGATCGCTGCAATGCTGGCGAACGCACCGATTGCGGTCATCAGCAAAATCACGAAGCGGCCGTCGTCCTGAATCCGGGCATTTCGGCGGATGTGGGCGGCACCGCTGCCAAATACCACGGTGAAGACCAGAAGGAGATAGAACGCGGCGAAGACGTTCCAGCCGATCAGCAGTCGAGTCACCAGCCGCAGCGAATGAGGCAGCAGCAGGCACGCAATAATGCCCATCACGATGGCCATGAAGGTTCGGCGCCGGGCGTAAATCACGCGCGCCGGCGCGGGCATTTTCCTGAAGCGAAGCAAGAACGGATCGTCATCGTCCTTGCCCGCCATGGCGGCTTCAGCTCTTGCGATCGGCGACAAAGTGCGCGGCGGCGCGCAGCACGTCACCGCGCGTACCAAACACCGACAAAGCCTCATCCGCCTTCGCCAGAAGGTCCCGAACGCGTTTCTTGGCGCCGTCGATGCCCAGTTGGGTGACGAATGTGGTTTTGCCGAGCGCCGCGTCGGCGCCGGCCGGCTTGCCGAGCGCAGCCGCGTCGCCTTCGACGTCGAGAAGGTCGTCGGCGATCTGGAAGGCTTCGCCCAGCGCGCGACCGTAAGCGTCGAGCGCCTGATAATCTTTTTGCGAGGCCTGGCCGAGCAGCGCGCCGGCGATGCAGCCGAAGCGGAGCAGCGCGCCCGTCTTCATCTGCTGCACACGCGCCACGTCGACCGGCCCGCGGTCGCCGAAGCGGCCTTCACCGGCGAGATCGAGAAGCTGCCCGCCGACCATGCCGCCAATGCCGGCAGCGCGCGCCAGAGCGCGCGTCAGCAACAGGCGAACGGCTGGATCTTTATGGACCTCGTCGCGGGTGATGATGTCGAAGGCAAGCGTCAGCAGACCGTCCCCGGCGAGAATTGCCGTGGCATCGTCGGTGGTCTTATGCAGAGTTGGTCGCCCCCGGCGCAGGTCGCTGTTGTCCATCGCCGGCAGGTCGTCATGAATCAGCGAATAACAATGGATGCATTCGAGCGCTGCGCCGGCCAGCAGCGCCGCGTCGCGCGGAACGCCGAATACAGCCGAACTTTCGACCACGAGAAACGGCCGTAACCGCTTGCCGCCGCCGAGCGAGGAATAACGCATGGCGTCCATCAGCCGCTTCGGGCGCGCGATCTCGTCGGGCAGAGGGCTGTCGGATAGCAATTTTTCCAACAGGGCCTCGGTCTCGTCCGCCGTCGTGTCAAGGCGCTTTGTAAAATCGGCGGATGAAAGTCCTGACGTCATCAAAATGGCTCCAAGAACAGAAAAGGGCACCAAGACTGCAATGGTTTGGCGAGGTCGATTTTTGCGGGACAATCCTTCATGGTGTCGGCTTCGTCAATTCCGGCCGAGCGACAATCTGCTGCTTGGTCGCAGTGATCCGACAGAAGGAGTTTCAATGCCTTCTTACGCCGGCTTCGGTGTAGTTAACGGTGATTTTGTGACTCCCCTGCATCACGGACGAGGTGAACCCGTTCGCCGATCGATTGAAGGCGTCGCAGCCTGATGCGGCGGGCGATCCGTATCGTGGTGCTCTCCGTCACTGGCCTGCTGCTGTTGCCTTATTTGCTGACGCCACTGTATCGGATCGGCCATCCGGTCTCGACGCTGATGATATGGCGCACGCTCTCGGGCGCCCCGATGTCGCGGCAATGGATCGATTTTTCCGCGCTTCCTTCGGCGCTGCCGCGCTCCGTGGTCGCGTCGGAAGATGCAAAGTTCTGCAGCCATCACGGCATCGATTGGGATTCGCTACGGGATGTGCTCGACGATGCCGAGGACGGCGAGTTCAGGCGCGGCGGCTCGACCATCACTCAGCAAGTGGCAAAAAATCTGTTCCTCTGGCCGGGACGCAGCATGGTCCGCAAGGCGCTGGAATTTCCGCTGGCGATGTGGATCGATGCGGTACTGCCCAAGCACCGAATTCTCGAAATCTATCTGAATATCGCGGAATGGGGGCCGGGCGGCCAGTTCGGTGTCGAAGCAGGGTCCCGCTATGCCTTCGGGCGATCCGCAGCCAGCCTAACGGCGCGGGAAGCGGCGCTCTTGGCTGCGATCCTCCCTAATCCAGTCCGGCGCAGCGCCCGAAGGCCCGGCCCAGGGGTTCGCCGGCTGGCCGGGACCTATATGGTCCGGGCCAGAGCATCCGAACTGCGCAGTTGCTGGCACGGCGATCGTGGCCTATAAGGCCGGGCTTATCAGCATTCAACTCGCGCGTTCGGGACTCGCCGCGCCTGCCCATTGGCGTTTCGAGACGGAACTCGACAACATCCTGTAAGGACACGGATATGGCCGTTCCAAGAAGAAAGACATCGCCGTCACGGCGTGGCATGCGCCGTTCGGCGGATGCGCTCAGCAAGCCGACCTACGCCGAGGACAAGGATTCCGGCGAACTGCGCCGTCCCCACCATCTCGACCTGAAAACCGGCATGTACAAGGGCCGGCAGGTTCTGAAGGCCAAGAGCGACTCCTGAGCCCAGGCCTGATCAGGCTTGCGGTCCGGAACAGGCGCGGGGCTGGAATGAAGGGAGCGCCAGGGACGGAGGAATTCGGCACGCGGTTCTCGAACCCTCCCGCTTGATGAAGGAGGCCTTGGTGATGTCCGTGATCGGTTTCCCTCTGCTCCTGATTCCTCTGGCGATCTGCAACATCATCGTCTTCCTGATGCCGGGCGTCCTCTTGACGGAGCCCGTTCTCACATTGACCTTGATGTCGGGTGTGCCTTGGCCGGTGACGCTCGGGGACACGCTGCTCGCGCTCGGCATCGTCCTGTTGCTGTTCGAAATTATCAAAGGCGTGCGCCCCGGCGGCAAGTATCTCACCGACCATCTGCTGTCGCTGGTGGTGTTCGGGGGGGCCGCGGCGGAATTCGTGATGCTGCCGCAATTCGGCTCGTCGACCTACTTCATGCTGACGCTGCTGGCGCTGGTCGATCTCCTCTCTGGTTTCGTCTTGCGGGCGCGGCGGCCTGCCCGTGCGGTCGCCGGACCGTTGCAAGGAGCGGCAGAGGCCGAAGCGTGTGAACCGCGCTTCGATCCGGTACCTGCATCCATGGCGCCATCGGTTTCGTCGCCTGCCGACGCTCCAGCGGTCGTTGCCGAACCGGTCCCGGAGAATGTCCCGCCGATCGTTCATGGCGAGACTGCCGGAGCCGAACGGCATCCGGACGTTCCGGGTCCTCGCATCCAGCCGGGCAGCGAAACGCCGATGCCTTCCGATCAGTCCCGCCGCTAGCGCGGGGTGATCGGCCCCACGGGGGTGCGGGTTGCCCTGGATTGTCCCTCGCTGTTAGCGTTTTCGAGCGAACTTCCGCAGCAGCCACGGCGGCAGGCAGTCAATCAGGCTTGGATTGAGGTTACCTTTGTCGCCACGTGTCGAAACGAGACCGATCGCATCGCCATTGATGTCGATGATCGGCGACCCTGACATCCCGCTTCTGATCTGATCGGCCCCCTCGCAGATCATCAAATACCTACCGCCATAACGCACCGTGCAAGGTTTCCATTCCCCGTCCAGCGACAAAATGAAAGCCGCCTCCGTATGGGCGTCGTGCCGCTGTCTTTCCTCCAGCCATGAATTGAAAGCCGCTGAACTAGGATGAGGTTTGGGGGGCGCGGCACGGTCAGGCAATTTGCCAACTGTCATCGCTGCCGTTGCTGTAAATTGTTCATACTCGGCGCATTCGTATGGATCATCTGAGGTGTCCGGCGCGCCGAACACGGCGATATCGTCAACAAGGCTATAGACACATAGTTCAGCCGCGATCGTGCCCTGCTCTGAGAACAGCGGTCCAATGACGCCGTCGAACGTAAGTTCGCTGCTGTTCGCCAGATACGGTGCCGGAAGTCTGTCATGCGGCGCGGAGTGCGCTACAGTGATTACAAAGCGCTCGCCGCCAGCACCGACAATGGAACCCCGGCAGCCGCCGCCGATGATCTGCACAACAGCTTTCTTTGCAATCTCTGTCTTCATCCTCGTAGCGTCCTTTTTGACGGGCGGCACACTGTGTTTTGGTATCGAATTTTCGCAGAAGCAGAAGTAGTTTAACCCCGGCCTCATCGCCTTGCCCGTTCACGGTGTGCTGATCGTTGGGCGCAATCTGGAATGGTCGGCGGGGTAAATCCGGGCATATGCCATGGCACGCTGGCCTGCCGTCATGTGGCGGCGGGCGATATTGCTCGACAGGATGAACGCCTTGGGATCGTGGCCGTTTCGCGTCCGGTTGTGCCCGGCGTGCTATTCACCGCAATCGGTAGCGGCTTGCCTGTTTCATCGTGGCCCGGCAATCCTCGTCGCATGGGCATGAACGGCATGTCCTCGGGCTTGACCCGAGGATGGATACCGGTTCGCGTGAAGAGACGCGTCCGATCATGGAGCCCCGCTCTTGATTCCATCAGCCCGGAAAGGCTGGAGGCTCAGATGACGCGCAGTAGCCGCGGACCAGACTGCGCGCCCGCTTGATTCCGCTCGTCCGTTGAATGATAGGCTGCCTGCGCAACCTGCGGCGTCGCGCGGCGGAACATCCGCGTCTGTGGACGATGCTCCGCGACGGCAATCAGTTGCGTGACAAAGAACGCGTCATGGCGCGTTGTGGAACGCCGAACCAGCCGACGCTCCACAGGCGCGAGGGCTGATATCGGCCCGGGGCTCGGAGACTTTGTCGCGCCGCTGTGGTCCCGTCCGGGATTGGCAGCGATTCCAGATATCCGTCCCGTTCCTGCGATCGTCATCGTTCATGCAGCCTGTGTGAATGTGTTGTTCCGGGACATTGTGCCCGTGCTCGCAACGACCATCGCAAAAGCTGTGCCGGGACCGCTTCCTTGGGAAGGAAACCCCATTTGGGTTGGAAATGGCGATCTTCAGGGTTGTTTTATGAACTTTACCTAGCGTGTCCGGGACGGGACGCTCTATTCTTTAAGACGGGAATCACTTGGCAGCGTCCTAAAATGAGGCGACCGTGACATCCGCCATTTCACCGGCAGTCAATCCCTCGTCCGGCGCTGATGCGTCACAAGCCGCTAGCGCGCCTACGGCCCTGCCCCGAGCGACTCAAGAACCCCGGGTGCCGGCAATTCTTGCGGCGCTGGGTCGGGCCGCGTTTACTTGGGATATTCCAAGCGATTCCCTGACCTGGACCGAGGGAGCGGCGTCGATCTTTCAGGACATCGACCCGCCCTCGCTTGCTACCGGAACCGGGTATGGAGCCCTGATCGAACCGTCGGGATCGATCCGTGTCGATATTTTGTCAGCCACGCCAACCGCCCGGCAGCGCTGCGGGGAGGGAGTGCCCTATCGCATCGAATATGGATTGCGCGCCAGTGCCTCCGCGCCGATGCTGTGGATTGAGGAGTCCGGATGCTGGTTCGCCGACGCCGATGGCAAAGCGGTGCGCGTCGAGGGTATCGTGCGGCTTGAGAATGAGCGGCGGGCGCGGGACGAGCGGCTTATCAGTCTGTCCCGGAACGATGCCCTGACCGGCGAGCTTAATCGTACGTATCTGACGGCGGCTCTCGCCGAAGCGATCGAGGAAGCCTCGCGCTATCGCTCGTCGTTCGCGTTCATGATGGTCGGGATCGATCACCTCGCGCGCATCAACAATGCTTTCGGCTTCGATGTAGCCGACGAGGTGATCGGCGATGTCGCCAGGCGCATCCGGGCGCGATTGCGCGGCGGCGACGTTCTTGGCCGCTTCTCCGGCAACAAGTTCGGAGTGATCCTGAAGAACTGCGGTTTGGACGACGTGAGTGTCGCGGCCGAACGCCTTCTGGCGGGCATTCGCGAAGAGATCGTGATGACCAAATCCGGCCCCGTTTCGGTCACCGCCTCGATCGGCGCCGTTCTGGCTCCGCGTTATGCTCGGACCGCTGATGAAGCGATCAATCGCGCCCAGGAAGTCCTAGAGGCTGCGAAAAGTCGCCGTAGCGGTTCGCTCGCAGTGTGGCGACCCGATATTGAGCGCGACGCGCAGCGCCGAATCAACATCAGGGTTACCGACGAGATCGTCACCGCATTGAATGAGCGCCGCATTCTCACCGCTTTCGAGCGGGTGGTCGACGCGCGCACGCGCGAAACGGCGTTTTATGAGTGCCTGGTCCGGATGCAGCAGCAGAACGGTCAGGTCCTGCTCGCGCCTGATGTCGTGCCGGTAGCGGAGAAGCTCGGCCTGATCCGTCTGGTCGATCATCGCGTGCTGGAGCTTGTCATCGCCGAGCTCGCGGAAGCGCCCCACGTCCGGCTCAGCCTCAATATCTCGCCGGAGACCACCATGGACGTTGATTGGTGGACAGCGATCGAAGCACTGATGGGTGCGCATCCCGGCGTGGCCGAACGCCTGACCGTGGAGATTACCGAAACTGCGGCGATACAGGATATCGACGACGTCCAACGATTCGTCACGCGGTTGAAGAATTTGGGCAGTCGCATTGCGATCGACGATTTCGGAGCCGGCTACACCTCGTTCCGGAACTTGCGCAAGCTCGGCGTGGACATCGTCAAAATCGACGGCGCGTTCGTGCACAACCTCGCGCGCTCCTCCGACGACCGGGCGTTCGTGCAGACGCTGATCGATCTCGCGCGGCGACTCGATATCAGGACGGTTGCCGAGTGGGTTCAGGACGAGCAATCCGCCGCCATACTGCGCGACTGGGGCTGCGACTACATCCAGGGTAGGCTGATCGGCCTCGCTTCGCCGACGCGGCCATGGAACGTTCCGGCGGCTGTTCCGGCGACGAACTGAAACCCTTCATTTACAATGAAGCAGATGCTGCCTCTTCGCTTCTGTCGGGAGGATCGGAATGCACCGCGATGATGTGTGACGAGATGTGTTCACCCCAATAAGCACGCTTGAGCACAACGTCTTCAAGCCTCAGGTGACGTCAACGCGACGGAATCCATTCCACAGGGCGGTGGCAGCGCCCGACGTCAGCACCGGAAGGACGCGGGCAGTCTGATAGTTTCCGTTGAGGGAAATTCGCGGTAGCGCGGTCGGATGCTCCGCATTCTCACGAAAGATCATGCCCGGTCGCGTTGTGACCGCAGTATTGAAACCGGCCGCCTTGGTCATAGCGAACTCGCGCGCTCCCGCGGCGTCACGGTCGCCGTAGGGATAGGCGAGATGGACGACCGCACGCTGCAAGACAGCTTCGATCTGTGTCCGGCTGAAGGTGATCTCCTGAAGGGCCTGCTCCTCGCTTCGCTTTGCGAGGTTACAGTGACTGACGGTATGAGCGCCGATCGTGACCAGCGGATCGGCGGCGAACGCTTTCAATTCGTCCCAGGATAGACACAGCTCCGCGCTGATGATGGATTGATCGACGCTATAGCGTGCGCATAGCGCATCCAGTTCGCGCGCGACATCGCGGTCGTCCGGCAGCCCACGCAGCAGATCGTGAATGAGAGAGAACGCTCCCTGCTTTTGTTCGACTGTGCGGGTATCGAGACGTACGGCGGTGTCACCGATCGTGCTGTCGATCCGCTCGGTGGAGGCAATGACCCGTTCGAGCGCCACCCACCAGAGGTGACCGGTTCCGTTTGCGAAGTCATTCGCGACATAAACGGTGAATGGCGCATCGTATTCGCGCATAGCGGGCAGTGCGAAGTCGCGGTTATCGCGGTAGCCGTCGTCGAAGGTGAAGCACGCAAACCGTCGCGAGAAGTCGCGTTGGGTCAACCGGCGATGCATCTCGTCCGCGGTCACGATGTCGATTCCGCGCGACCGGACATGGGCCAGGATCATGCGCAGAAATTCCGGAGTCACTTCCAGGTGATGATTGGGTTGGAACGGAGCATTTCGGCGCGGCCGCACATGGTGCAGCATGAAGATCGTTCCGACGCCTGCGAAGATCGGCCGCAGCAGGTGATGAGCGCCGCTGAAATACAGGGCATCCAATCCGGCCCGAATGATGGCGTTGCGGAGCTGCTTCATTTGAAGTGATCGGCCAGTCCCTGCTGTTGACCAAATCTTAGTCGGAAACGGTTGAAGAAACGGTTATCCCTTCGGTCCGTCGCTGATGAGGCCTCCATTTCATTTCGGTTTGACAGCCCGGCAAGGGTTTGTTTTCTCTTCATTTCGTCACGCGCGGCCGACCGAATCGCGTCCGGCTTTACCCGGTGCGCGCTTCAAAAGCTGGAGCGGATTGCATGATCCGGTCCGTCGGCAGCCGGCAGATTTTGCGCGACAGGATATTGAATGCGCGGATTTTTCAGATGGAGCAGCAAGTGGTGGCCGGGTGTCATCCCGCTCACCGTTCTTTGGGGGCTAGCCGCTTGGACGACAACGGGTCCGCTAGAAGCCGATCTGAGCGAGCAGGCCGCCGCCGTACTCAAGGACAGCGTTCTCGATAAAACCACGATCAGCGCTGCCGGACGCGACATTATGTTCTCCGCCGAGGCGTTTTCGGAGCAGGAACGCAGCAACGCGGTGGCCTCGGTAGAGACGGTCCCGGGTGTGCGACGGGTCAACGATCGCACCGCGCTCGTCGCCGAAGCCAAACCGTTTGTCTGGACCATCGAACGGGAGGTCGGAAGGGTAACGCTCGGCGGAAACGCGCCGTTGCCGGTGGTCAAGAACAAGCTGCTGGACGCCGCGCGTGCAACGTTTGCCGGCATCGACATCGCTGATCACATGGATTTAAAGCGCGGGGCGCCGCCGCGATTTGAAGCCGCAGCGACACTACTGATCGGTGAGACAGGCAAGCTCAAGACCGGCAAGGCAACGATTTCGGATTTAACGGTGAATCTGTCAGGCATGGCGCGTGAACTGGGTGGACGCGAGGCAATTGCCTCGGCGCTGAAGAATTTGCCTGACGGATACTCGGTCGCCAACGATATTCACGCCCCACCATATGTCTTCGAGGCCAACAAGGATCCGGTCGCCGGGACGCTGATATTGACGGGGTATGTGCCCGACAATGCGATTCATGCCACGATCGTTGCATCCGCTGGCCGCAAATTCGGCGAGAAAATCATTGATAAGCTCAAGGCAAGTCTCGGTGCGCCGGCAGGCTTCGATGCCGTCGTCACGCGGGCGCTCCGGTCTTTGTCGCGTCTGTCGACAGGGAGACTCGTCGTCTCTGATCGGAGCGTCGATCTCTCCGGCGACGCGCTATATGACCCGGCCGAAAGGCAAATCCGCGCTAATTTGCCCAAGGATCTACCTCGCGGCTGGGAGGCAAAAATGGAAATTTCGGTCAAGCCGCCGGCAGCCCCGGTCGATCCGACGGTGTGTCAGCAACTGTTCGGTGAACTTCTGGAGAAGCGCACCATTCAGTTTGAAACCAGTCAGGCGACGTTGGAGCTCGATTCGATCGGCCTGCTCGATCAATTGACGGAAACCGCGCTGCGTTGCCCGACGGCCACAATCGAGATCGTGGGGCACACCGACAGTGACGGTGATGCGTCATTTAACCAGACACTGTCTGAACGACGCGCGCAGGCGGTTGTGGACTTTCTGGTGAAAGCCGGATTGCCTGCCAGTCGATTCAGGCCGATCGGATTCGGCAGCGCTCAGCCAATTGCCACCAATGACACCGACGAGGGCAAAGCGAAGAATCGACGCATTGATTTCATTGTGAGGCAGTAAAGATATGGTCTACCTGGCAGGATTTCACTGGGTTTGGCTCATTGTATCGTTGCTGCTTGGCCTTGCTATGGGTTGGATTGCGGTGGTCCATCGCGGGCGGGGAGTTTCAAAACCAACTGCGCGGTGGCTATCGGCCCTGGTCTTAGCGCTGATTGTGGCGGCTTTCATGCACGTTGTTCCCGGCCGGTTCGGTTATTGGCTTGACCTTGGACTGGTGATGCTCGGAGTTTATCTTGTAGGTTGCGCGGTCGGATCGTGGTTGCGCGACGGGGTAGTCTCGCGTCAGGCGGCGTCCGGGGGATCGACGGAACACTCTGGCGAGACACTCTGATGTGTTGAAATTAAGGGATTTGTTGACGCCGGCTGAATTCCACTAGGAACCAAAACACGCTACGACCATGTCCCGTGAATGAATGCGGAAAGGCACGACGTTGCCGTGGACCGCATTTCGAGGTTCTCGATGCTTGGATTAATACGCAGAGCGATCTCGATTCTGCGCCGGAAACGAATCCTGCACAAGCTCGGTGTGGCGATCAGCGTCACTGTTATCGCGGGCGCTTTCTACGTGCTCTTCCATATTCTCCGGGACATCGATGTCGAGGAGGTGATGGAGGCCATCAAGCGGACCGAGTGGCGCTCGATCGCGTTGGCGGGCCTGTTCGTTGCCGCGGGCTATTTCACGCTGACATTCTATGACCTGTTTGCGGTGCGGACCATCGGGGTCACTCATGTCCCCTACCGCGTCACGGCGTTCGCGGCCTTTACCAGCTATTCGGTCGGCCACAACGTCGGCGCCAGCGTGTTTACCGGCGGGGCGGTGCGCTATCGCATCTATTCCGCCTGGGGGTTGAATGCGGTCGATGTCGCAAAAGTCTGCTTTCTGGCGGGTCTCACCTTCTGGCTCGGCAATGCCGCCGTGCTCGGACTTGGTATCGCCTACCACCCCGAGGCGGCGACGAGCATTGATCAGCTTCCGCCAGTGTTCAATAGGCTGATCGCAATCGCGATCATTCTTGCACTGATCGGGTATGTGATCTGGGTTGGGATCCGGCCGCGTCGCGTCGGTAGCGGGGCATGGACGGTGGTTCTGCCGGGCAGTCGGCTGACGCTGCTGCAAATTTTTATCGGAATCGTCGATCTGGGATTTTGCGCACTCGCGATGTACGTGCTGCTTCCCCACCAGTCCAATGTCGGCTTTGTCGTTGTCGCGGTGATTTTCGTGTCCGCGACGTTGCTGGGTTTTGCAAGTCATTCGCCCGGGGGGCTCGGCGTGTTCGACGCTGCCATGCTGATCGGCCTGTGGCAGATGGAGAAGAAGGATCTTCTGGCCGGGATGCTGTTGTTCCGGCTGTTCTATTATGTTTTGCCCTTCACCATTTCCATAATCTTGCTAACGTTTCGGGAAGTTTTTGTCAGCGCGCGAATGAGACGCGTGGGTAAGGCGCCGACCGGATCGAACGCTGGACCCGACAGTAAACTGCCCTATCTGGGGGAGCATGGCGATTCTGGCGCCTGACAGCACTCAAGCGGCTGCGGAAGCAAACGCCTCCCGGGTCTCAGGGCCCGGTGCGAGGTCCGCATCCTGGCCGGACCGGTTGCGCCGCTCCGCGCTCATCCTGCTCGTTGCCGGGCTTGTTTTGACCGCACTGGTTGTGTTCGGCGGCTTGCAGCCTTTGGGCGCCATCGCCGCCTTTGTCTGCATCACCGGTGCGGCGCTGGTGCCCTGGCAGGTTCAGGATCCGGATGCGTCGCGCGAAACCGAACTCTGGGCCAATCCGGTAGAGACGGAGGTGGCACATGCCATCGTTGCCGGTATGCCGGATCCCAACGTGCTGCTCGATAGGGTCGGCCGCGTCATCCATCTCAATGTCGCGGCGGCGCAGCTCGTACCGGCGTTGCGCCGGAGCGAGCTCGCGCAGTTCGCACTGCGAGCGCCTGAGATCGTCACGGCGTTGCGTGAGGCGATTGCGACCCGGGAATCGCGGCGGACGACCTATCTCAATCCTGTTCCGGTCGATCGGTGGATGGAATTGATCATCACACCGATTCCGGTGCCAACTGCATTCGGCGGCGTCGACTATTGCATGCTTTTGACGTTTCACGATCAGACGCCGTTGCGCCGGGTCGAGGAAATGCGCGCCGATTTCGTCGCCAATGCGAGCCACGAGTTGCGCACGCCTCTCGCGGCGCTCTCAGGGTTCATCGACACGCTGCAAGGTCCTGCGCGCGAGGATGCCCGGGCACGAGAGCGGTTTCTTGGCATCATGCACGCGCAGGCGGCGCGGATGGCACGGCTGATCGACGATCTCTTGTCGCTGTCGCGGGTCGAGCTGTCGGCGCATGTGCGTCCAGAGACGATTGTCGATGTTGTTCCGATTGTACGAGAGGTCGTCGACGGACTTGAGCCGCTGGCGGCGGAGCGTCATGTCGAGATCGAGGTCGCATTGCCCGAGGCCTCGGTGCGGATCTGCGGCGATCGTGAGGAGCTGCTGCGGCTATTCGAGAACCTGATCGAGAACGCGCTGAAATATGGCGCGTCCGGCGGCAGGGTCATGGTGTCGTCGATGCTCGGCGTCTCGCCGGAGGGCGCGCCGGAATTCCGGGTGGTGGTGCGGGATTTTGGTCCTGGCATCGCGCCTGAGCATTTGCCGCGCCTTACCGAACGCTTCTATCGGGTCGACGTCGGCGACAGCCGGGCTCAAGGCGGCACAGGCCTCGGCCTGTCCTTGGTGAAACATATTCTCAACCGTCATCGCGGTCGTCTTTTGATCGAGAGTGTGCCCGGCCATGGCGCGAGCTTTACCGCTTGTTTTCCACAGGCGCAGAACGCGACGGAAGCTGAAAATTAAATAAATTTCAGATGCTTGGATGTGTCATGCCCCTGTCGTCAAACCTTCGTAAAAAGCAGCATCGGCTGTACCTAGAAGGAGGCGGTGAGCGCATCCGCGCTCTCTGCTCAATGCGAGGGAGATCACGCATGAATTTCTTCCGGGTCGTCGTCGCCACCGGCCTTGTCGCCACCTCGGCGGCTGCCTTTTCGGTTCCGGCGAAGGCAGCCGATGTCACTGGCGCGGGCGCGACCTTCCCGTTTCCGGTCTATTCCAAATGGGCTGATGCCTACAAGAAAGAGACCGGCAACGGTCTGAACTATCAGTCGATCGGGTCGGGCGCCGGCATCAAGCAAATTCTTGCCAAGACGGTGACCTTCGGCGCGACCGACGCGCCGCTGAAGGCCGACAAGCTCGAGAAGGATGGTCTTGTGCAGTGGCCGATGGTGATGGGAGCGATCGTACCCGTCGTGAATGTCGAGGGCGTGAAGCCTGGTGAACTGGTTCTTTCGGGCGAATTGCTCGGTGATATCTATCTCGGCAAGGTCACGAAGTGGGACGATCCCGTGATCGCGAAACTCAATCCGGGCGTCAAGCTGCCTTCGGCTCCGATCTCGGTGGTGCATCGTTCGGACGGGTCAGGCACCTCGTTCAACTTCACCAACTATCTGTCCAAGGTGAACGCGGAGTGGAAGTCCAAGGTCGGCGAGGGCACCGCGGTCGAATGGCCGGCGGGTGTCGGTGCCAAAGGCAATGAAGGGGTTTCCGGTAATGTCGGCCAGACCAAGAACTCGATCGGCTATGTCGAGTACGCCTATGCCAAGCAGAACAAGCTGACTTATGTCGCGCTCGTCAACAAGGCCGGCGAGGCGGTGCAGCCGACCATTGCTTCCTTCCAGGCCGCGGCCGCCAGCGCCGATTGGGCTCACTCGCCGGGATACTACGTCATCCTGACGGATCAGCCGGGCGAGACTTCCTGGCCAATCACAGCCGCGACGTTCATCCTGATGCACAATGAGCCGGCCGACAAGGCGGCCTCCGCTGAAGCTATCAAGTTCTTCAAATGGGCGTTCGAGAAGGGCGGCAGGATGGCCGAGGAACTCGACTACATTCCGATGCCGAACTCGGTCGTCGAGCAAATCAAGAAAACCTGGACCTCCGAGATCAAAAGCTGATCTTGGGTAGTGGAGGAGCGCCAGAGCGCTCCTCCACTAGTTTTTGACGGGTGCAAAAAAGCTGTCTCCGTATCCCGGGCATGATGCTTTGCGAGACATACAGGACATAGGAATAGGCGTGACGGAAATAGCCCTTCATGGCAGCGCGGTGGAGTCGGCGGACCGCTATGATCGAACCCGCGCTCTGAACGCATTCAGGTTCGGGGATCGCGCGTTCTACTGGACCACGCGCATCAGCGCGATGCTCGTTCTGATGTTGCTCGGCGGAATCATCATTTCGCTGGTCGTGGGGTCTTGGCCTGCGATCGTGAAATTCGGAAGCGGGTTCCTGACGACGCAGCGCTGGGCGCCGTCCGCCGAGCCGCCGGTGCTGGGTGCGCTGAGTCCGGTGTACGGCACCGTCCTGACCTCGGTCATCGCCATGATGATCGCTGTCCCGGTCGGAATCGGAATTGCTGTTTTCCTCACCGAGCTGTGCCCGCTGTGGGCGCGCCGGCCGATCGGCATGGCGATTGAGCTGCTCGCGGGCATTCCTTCGATCATCTACGGCATGTGGGGCTTCTTCATCCTCGGTCCGATCCTCGCCAACACGGTGCAGCCCTTCTTCATAGACCTATTTGAAGGTGTGCCGGTCCTTGGCTCGATCTTCGGCGGTCCGCCGTCCTATTTGAGCCTGTTCAACGCCTCGCTGATCCTCGCGATCATGGTGTTGCCTTTCATCACCGCGATTTCGCGTGACGTGTTCGCAACCGTGCCGCTCGTCCTGAAGGAGGCGGCCTATGGCGTCGGCTGCACCACCTGGGAAGTCGTCTGGCACGTTGTGCTGCCCTATACGCGCGTTGGCGTGATTGGCGGCGCCATGCTGGCGCTCGGCCGTGCGCTCGGCGAAACGATGGCGGTGACATTTATTATCGGCAACTCGTTCCGCATCTCACCATCGATCTTTGCGCCCGGCACGACGATTTCCGCAGCCATCGCCAGCGAGTTCGCGGAGAGCGACGGCTTGCATCAGTCGAGCCTGATGCTGCTCGGTCTGCTGTTGTTCGTTCTGACGTTCTTTGTGCTCGCCGCAGCGCGGCTGTTGCTGTTGCGGTTGGAGAAGAAGGCAGGGAAATAGGCATGGCACGGAAGAACGGAACCCGATTTTTCCCGACAAACGAATTCGTTTGTCCAGCGATTATGCCTGTTCAGGTCAAGCCATGAATCCGATCTATGCGTCCCGCCGCCGTCGAGACGTTATCGTCCGCGCCCTCTGCTTTGTTGCCGCCGCATTCGGTGTCTCTTGGCTCGGGCTCATTCTGTTCACGCTGTTCTATAACGGTCTCGCCGGGATGAGCTGGCAGCTTTTCACCCAGAACACGCCGCCGCCCGGCGCGTCCGAAGGTGGTCTGCTGAACGCTCTCGTCGGCTCCATCATCATGACGGTGATAGGTGTGGGGATAGGTGCGCCGATCGGGATGTTTGCGGGCACCTACCTTGCCGAATACGGAAAGCACGATCGCCTCTCGCCGGTCATTCGCTTCATCAACGACATCCTTCTCAGTGCGCCTTCAATCATCATCGGTTTGTTCGTATACGGCGCGGTGGTGGTCCCGATGGGAGGATTCTCGGCGCTCGCGGGGTCACTTGCGCTCGCCGTGATCGTCATTCCGATCGTGGTGCGCACCACCGAGGACATGCTGAGCCTGGTGCCGAACTCGCTGCGTGAGGCGGCCTCCGCGCTCGGCTTACCGCGCTCGCTCGTCATCAAGCGCATCGCCTATCGCGCCGCGCGAACCGGCCTGATCACCGGCGTGCTGCTTGCCACCGCGCGCGTTGCCGGCGAGACCGCGCCGCTGCTATTTACCGCGCTGAACAACCAATTCTTCAGCATGGACCTGACCAACCCGGTCGCTAACCTTCCTGTCACCATCAACAACTTCGTGCAGAGCCCTTACGTCTACTGGAAAGAACTGGCGTGGAGCGCCGCGCTGTTGATTACCTTGGCGGTATTGGTGCTGAACATCATTGCGAGGTTGATGGGCTCTGAGAGGATCGCAAAATGACCCACGGTTCCGTCGCCGCCTCAGGCTCGGCTGCTCCACCGCCGGTGATTGATCCGGTCATTCCGGTGAAGATCGACGCTCTTAACCTCAATTTCTATTACGGCCAGCATCATGCGCTAAAGAACGTCAACCTGTCGATCGCCTGCAACCGCGTGACGGCCTTCATCGGCCCCTCGGGTTGCGGAAAATCGACCCTGCTTCGCATCTTCAACCGCATGTACGACCTGTACCCCGGCCAGCGCGTCGAAGGGCGCGTGTTGCTGGACAGCAGCAACATCCTGGACCCCAAGCTCGATCTTAATCTTTTGCGCGCCAGGGTCGGCATGGTGTTCCAGAAGCCGACGCCGTTCCCGATGACGATCTATGAGAATATTGCGTTTGGCATCCGCTTGTATGAGAGGCTGCCGAAATCGGAAATGGACGATCGGGTGGAAAAGGCACTGCGGGACGGCGCCTTGTGGAACGAGGTCAAGGACAAGCTCAATGCGAGCGGGCTCAGCCTCTCCGGTGGTCAGCAGCAGCGCCTGTGCATCGCGCGGACCGTTGCGGTGCGGCCCGAGGTGATCCTGTTCGATGAGCCGTGCTCGGCTCTTGACCCGATCTCAACGGCCAAAATCGAAGAGCTGATCGATGAGCTGAAAAGGCACTACACGATTGCGATCGTTACCCATAATATGCAGCAGGCGGCGCGCGTATCGGACTACACCGCGTTCATGTATCTCGGCGAGATGATCGAATTCGGTCCGACCAACAAGCTGTTCACATCGCCCTTAGATCGCCGCACCCAGGATTACATCACCGGCCGTTTCGGCTGAGGCTGCGTGCGGAGACGCGAGGAGAATTTTGATATGGCTTTCGAACACACCGCCAAGGCGTTCGACGACGACCTCCAGGAGCTGACGCGGCTGGTGTCCGAAATGGGCGGACTGGCTGAACGGCAGATCGTGGAATCCCTGGACGCGCTGATCCGCCGCGACGTTGCATTGGGTGCTCGCGTCGTGGCCGCCGATGCCGAAATCGACAAGCTGCAGCGCATGATCGAGGAACGCGCCATGCTGACTATCGCTCGGCGACAACCGATGGCCGTGGATCTGCGCGAGATCGTCGGTGCCATGCGAGTTGCTATCGATCTGGAGCGCATCGGCGATCTCGCCAAGAACATGGGCAAGCGCGTGGTTGCGATCGACAGCGATTTCCGCCCGCTGAAACTGATCCGCGGTCTTGAGCATATGACCGATCTCGTGCGGTCCCAGGTCAAGTCGGTGCTCGACGCTTATGCGGCGCACGATCTGCCCTCGGCGATGGCAGTCTGGAAGGGGGACGAGGAGGTGGATGCTATCTGCACCTCTTTGTTCCGCGAACTCCTGACTTACATGATGGAGGATCCGCGGAACATCGGGTTCTGCATTCATCTCATGTTCTGCGCCAAGAACATCGAGAGAATCGGCGACCACGCCACCAACATCGCCGAGACGGTGTTCTACATGATCGAGGGTCAGCAGATTCTCGACAAGCGTCCCAAGGGGGATATGACTGGTTTCGCATCGGCGACTCCACAGAACTGAAACGGGATCAGGCGAGACACGATGGGTGCACGCATTCTGGTAGTGGAAGACGAGGAAGCGTTGACGACGCTGCTGCGTTACAATCTTGAAGCCGAAGGTTATGAGGTCGAAACGGTAACGCGGGGCGATGAGGCGGATACGCGGCTGAAAGAGCGCATCCCCGATCTTGTGGTGCTGGACTGGATGTTGCCGGGCCTGTCCGGCATCGAGCTATGCCGCCGGCTGCGGGCGCGTCCCGAAACCAAGCAGCTTCCGATCATCATGCTCACCGCTCGCGGCGAGGAGAGCGAGCGGGTGCGGGGGCTTGCGACCGGCGCCGACGACTACGTGGTCAAGCCGTTCTCGGTGCCGGAGCTCCTGGCGAGGGTGAAAAGCCTGCTGCGGCGCGCGAGTCCGGCGCGGCTGGCATCGATCCTGATTTTTGGCGACCTAGAGCTCGACCGCGATAGGCACCGCGTTGCGCGTTCCGGTCGTTCGATCGATCTTGGCCCGACCGAGTATCGGCTGTTGGAGTTTTTTCTCGAGCATCCCGGCCGGGTGTTCAGCCGCGAGCAATTGCTCAACAGCGTCT
Source organism: uncultured archaeon (assembly GCA_963807355.1). Taxonomy (GTDB): domain Bacteria; phylum Pseudomonadota; class Alphaproteobacteria; order Rhizobiales; family Xanthobacteraceae; genus Nitrobacter. The sequence goes on along the minus strand of CAWEBX010000017.1, from coordinate 33,527 downwards.
GGGGCCGTGACGTCTATATCGACGAGCGCACCGTCGACGTTCACATCGGACGACTGCGAAAACTACTCAGTCCGGGTGGTGAGGCGGATCCGATCCGCACGGTGCGTGGTGCAGGCTACGCGTTGGACGAGCAGTTCGCGAGCGCGACTGAGTAAGCGGGGATAGCTGAAAAGCGTCGATAATCGTCGTGATGCTGCGCTAGAGCATTTTGTTTTTGATTGAATCAGAAACGAAGGTCTAGATGTTGTTTTGACGCGTTTCCTTCACGCGAACCGGCATCGACTTCACTCGAAAACGCTATAAAGCGTCAACCGCGGCTTCCCGCAGATCTACGATCTGCTTGGGCGCAAAACGAAATGGCCGGCTCAAGCCTGGCTATGACGAGATTTGAAGTTACGCTGTGATTACCGCGCCTTCGGCGCTTGGCGGCGACGGTCGGCGGCGGGCTGATAGGCGATGCGCGAGTGGTGCGCGCAATAGGGCAGGCCGGTGAGAGCCTTGCCACCGCAGAAGAAGAATTCCGGACTCGAGGGGTCGCCAACCGGCCAATGGCAAGTGGCTTCGCTGAGTTCGAGTAGCGATAGCCGCTGGCTCATAGGCACGACATTGTCGTAGGCGATCGGGTCTGGCTCGAGTTCAATCTCGAAGGCTTGCGCGAGCGCGGTATTTCCCCGGGAGACAGGGCGGGACACCCGCATCATGTGCTGGGCCGGACGGGCCTTGCGCGGCCGCGGCACCGTTGACGAAGGGCTCTTGGCGCGGCCCGATAGACCCAACCGGTGCACCTTGCCGATCACCGCGTTACGCGTCACGTTGCCGAGTTCGGCGGCGATCTGACTTGCGGAAAGTCCCGCTTCCCAAAGTTTCTTCAGTTGTTCGACACGGTCGTCGGTCCAGGTTATCACCGTCATCGCACATTGTTCCCTTGTTTAAGGCGTGCCCCCCGCAAGGCCGCGCACCTGAAGCGCCCCCTGAGAAACTCGTGTCGGCAGAATCCCTTAACCCTCGCCGGGCGGGAAAACGCCCGGGCGCTTACGCTGAGAACAGGGACCGATCGAGGATCAAAACGCCGCACGAGATGTCGTATTCGACAAGCCTAAGGCTACAATATGCCGTGACTCACGCGCAAGAGTCGGGCCTTACGGCGTCCACATGTTCTGCAAGAAAATGAGAGAATTGGCTCATTCTGCGACTTTCCCGCATCACCGAAGCACAAGTGGAATATTGACAGTAATCGCCGCGCACCTAGAATAACCGTCGCGTGCCGCCTCGAAAGGCGGCACATTTCGTTTCCGGGGCTGACAGTTCGTTGGTCGCGCCACAGCGCAGCCGAGCCGTTCCGCTTCCCATCAACCGGCAAATCGTCATGACTACAGCAGCGGCGTCTCATCTATTGCCCGTTTTCGCAAGGGCCGATCTTTCATTCGAGAGCGGCGAGGGAGCCTGGTTGCTTGGCTCCGACGGCGGACGCTATCTCGATTTCACCAGCGGCGTTGCCGTGAATGCGCTTGGCCATTGCCACCCGCATCTCGTCGCCGCGCTTCAGGCGCAAGCGGCAAAGCTCTGGCACGTCTCGAATCTTTTCAAATCGCCCGACGGCGAGCGTCTGGCGGCGCGGCTCTGCGACCAGAGCTTTGCCGATTTCGTCTTCTTCGCCAATTCCGGCGCCGAGGCGGTGGAGTGCGCCATCAAGGTCGCGCGCCGTTATCATGCCCACAGGGGCAATCCGGAACGCTATCGGATGGTCACCTTTGAAGGTGCCTTCCATGGCCGCACGCTGGCGATGCTGGCTGCCACCGGCTCGAAAAAATATCTCGAAGGATACGGGCCGGCGGCGGACGGCTTTGACCAAGTGCCGCTTGGCGATATGGAAGCCGTAAAGAAGGCGATCGGTCCTGAGACCGCCGGCATCCTGATTGAGCCGTTGCAAGGCGAAGGCGGCGTGCGCGAGCCGCCCCACGCGTTCTTCCGAGCGCTGCGTCAACTTTGCGACGAGCGCGGCCTGCTGCTGGTTTTTGACGAGGTGCAGACCGGTATGGGGCGCACCGGCGATCTCTTTGCCTACAAGCGCATTGGCGTTGCGCCGGATGTGATGTCATTGGCGAAGGCGCTCGGCGGCGGTTTTCCGATCGGCGCCTGTCTTGCGACCGGGGAAGCCGCTTCCGGCATGACTCCTGGCTCGCACGGTTCGACCTTTGGCGGCAATCCGCTAGCGGTTGCGGCGGCCAATGCCGTGCTCGACGTGATGCTTGAACCTGGCTTCTTCGAGCAGACCCGAAAGATGTCGCTGCTGCTGAAACAGAAGCTGGCTTCGGTCGTCGATCGATATCCCGATGTGCTTAGCGATGTGCGAGGCGAGGGGCTTCTGATCGGCCTCAAGGCCGTGGTCCCATCGGGCGATCTGGTCAGCGCGCTACGTGAGGAAAAGCTTTTGACCGTTGGCGCGGGCGAAAACGTTGTGCGCTTGCTGCCGCCGCTGATCATCGGCGACGCGGAGATCGAGGAGTTGGTGCGGCGGCTGGAGCGGGCTTGCGTCAGGCTGTCCGGCGCATCCGCCAAGAAGGAAGCCGCGCAATGAGCAAGGCGCCGAGGCATTTTCTCGATCTGTTCGACGTGCCGAGGACGGAACTGCGCGCGATTCTCGATGCCTGTGTGGCGATGAAGAAGCGACGCAAGGAGGGCCGGATCGCCGACAGGTCACTTGAAGGCAAGACGCTGGCGATGATCTTCGACAAGCCCTCGACACGCACCCGCGTGTCGTTCGACGTCGGCATGCGCCAGCTCGGTGGCGAGGCGATCATGCTGACCGGGGCCGAAATGCAGCTCGGACGCGGCGAGACCATCGCAGATACCGCGAAGGTGCTGTCACGCTTCGTCGATATCATCATGATCCGGATCCTCAGCCACGACGCGCTGACGGAGTTGGCGACGCACGCAACCGTGCCCGTCATCAACGGACTGACGCGGCGATCGCACCCCTGCCAGGTGATGGCCGACGTGATGACTTTCGAGGAACACCGCGGGCCGATCAAGGGCCGTACCGTGGCGTGGACCGGCGACGACAACAACGTGCTGGCGTCGTGGGCGCACGCGGCGGAGCGCTTCAGCTTTAATCTCAACATCGCGACTCCGCCGGAGCTTGCACCGAACAAGCTGCTGAAGGACTGGATCAGATCGAGCGGCGCGCCGATCAGGCTCGTCACGGATCCGGAAGCGGCGGTGCGCGGCGCAGACTGCATCGTCACCGACACCTGGGTGTCGATGGGCGACAAAGACGGCGAGCACCGTCACAATCTGCTCAAGCCTTACCAGGTCAATTCAAAGCTGATGCGGCTCGCAAAGCCGGACGCGCTGTTCATGCACTGCCTGCCGGCGCATCGCGGCGACGAGGTCACCGACGAGGTGATTGACGGACCGCAGTCGGTGGTGTTCGACGAGGCCGAAAACCGGCTGCACGCGCAGAAGGGCATTCTGGCCTGGTGTCTCCACGCGGCTGGATAGCGGAGCGGTTTCGGCCGGTGTTTTCCGGAGGCGGCCAGGTCTGATGTAACGCGAGCTAGCCCGGCCGGCGCCCCGCGCGGGGGGCATGAGATTCCAGAGCACGGATGCGGTCGGCCAGCGTGCTAACCGGAATCGCTCCGTTACCCGCCGAGCCATTGACCGTTTTCGTGGCTTTGGCGGGACCCGTAGCTGCTGCCGCCAGGATGGCTTCGATCGGGGAATCCGGTCCTTCGATGGTCATGGCCAGCCTTGCAACCTCGGCGGCGATGTCATTGATATGCTCACGCAACAGCGCGTTTTCCATCTGCTCGACCGTACCGGACTCCGCCTGACGCTGGAGCACGTTGATGTCGCGCTGCAATTTGGTTCGCTCGTCGTGGGCAGCGCGCAGCGCCCGTTCGGTCGCCAGTATTTCGTTGCGCAGCCCATCGATGAGCGGAGACTTACCGCCGTTCAGCGACGCAATCTCGTCGCGTAACTCACTGTTGGCGCGTTCCGCGGCAGCTTTGACTCGCCGCAACTCACTGTTCTTCGTATTTCGCTCGGCAAGCGCCGTGGTCTGCGCAGCGAAGTCGGCTTTCGAGTTCTCTGACCCGACCGCCGAGCCTTTCCGCGTCCTTGGTCTTGTCGATGAGCTGGCCGTCAATCTTGACGATGCGCTGGCTTAGATTCTCGACGTGTTTGCGTGCCTCGTCGCGCTCCCGGGCAGCGACTGTTGTTTGGCCGCGCTGTTGCTCGAGTAGTGTCTGCGTAGCGGCGAGTTCGTTTTCGATATCGTCGAGGCGGCTCTGCAATCGCTCGATCTGCGCGCGTACGACGAACAGTTCGGCTTGCCGGCCTTCGGCAGTCAACGAGCGGTCCGACAAGTCCTGGCGAAGCCGCCCGAGTTCCTTTTGTCGCTCGGCGAGGGTCTGCTCGACGCTCCGCAACATTTCCGCCTTGGCGGCAAGCTCCTGTTCGGCTGACTGCAATCGCTCCCCTGCCGTTTTCCCGCGTCCCTCTAGACTGAATATCCTCGCGTTCTTCTCGCCGAGCTCTACCTTCAGGCGGTTGATTGCGTCGGCCTTTTTGCCGAGCTCAGCGGACTGGCTGGCGACCTTCCTCTTGAGTTGGTCGACACTCATTTCCAGCCGCCGCGCCGACATCGCAAATTCGGCACGCAACTGATCTTTGTCGGCCTGGATTTCAGCCATCGACATCGGGGTAGCGGCTTCCATGCGTTTGATGGTGAGGCGGACTGCGCGGTCATGGACGAGCGGCATGACCATCAGTCCGCACAGCATCGAAACTAGAAAACCGATCGCCAGATACATGATCGGCTCGACCATGGGCAACGCTCCACAACCCGGATAGGCGCTAGGGATCTGGTTACCATGCCACGGGCGGCCGGTAAAACGCCAGCGCTACGCCTCAATCGGTTTCCCAACCAAGCGGAATAGCCGCAAGAAAATGCTCTCAGTCAGTAACGTGCGCGTACTTTGATGCAAGACCGCATCCTTCTGCGGATATGCGCTGAAGCTTTCATAAGGAGGTCAGAACGGGTTCCAGGTCGCTTGGGGCGTATATTTCAAATAGCCGATATTGGCGCCGAGTCGTAGTCCGAGACCCGAGCGGATCGGCACCAGCACGATGTTGTTTGCGGTCAGCGCAGTCATTCCGAAGCCGCCGACGATATAGGCGGAACCGTCGATGCCTGCGAAACGCTGATAGATCGCGCTTGTGGCGGGCAGGTTGTAGACCAGCGTCATGGTGCGGGCGCCGTCGCCGCCCCAGTCGAAGCCGACGGATGGCCCCTGCCAATAGACTTTCAGGTCGCCGGCATTCTTGGTGTAGAGGGTGCCCTCGCCGTAGCGCAGCCCCGCCACAAAGGCCCCCGAGCCTTCCTCGCCGAGGATGTAGCCGTTCGGCAGGCCCCACTGGCTCACCGCACGTTCGATGACCGAGGCGAGCCCGCGTGAGACGTTGCCGAAGAACCGGGTTCCGGATGTGAGGAGTTCATCCGACGAATAGGTGCCAGGACCGCTGCTCCGTTGTGCCGGCTGTGCCCGGTAAGGCGCCGATTGCTGGGCAGAGGCCGGCACAATCCCGAACGTCACCGCAGCGAGCGCGACCGCTGCAAGGCGCAAAATGAAAGTCATGAAAAGCACCCCAAGTAGCAACTTGTCACTGCGTCCTTAACCCGATGCTGAGATGCAGGTTCGTAGGATGCGGCGATCGTCCCCTCGACTCGCGAGTTATCGGCACCAACTATGACGGCACGGCGGCAGGAAAGAAATGGCTTGCGCCTCGGAATAGCCGTGATCGCCTCGCTGGGGTGCGCCGTTCGCTATCTCGGACATCGATTTGGCGGCTCGGGCCGCCACCTCCGAACGGGTCGTGGTCGACAGGTATACGGGGCTGGCGATCGGCGGGTTCGATCCCGTGGCTTTTTTTACCGACGCACGGCCGGTGCAGGGCGACGCCGACTACGAGGTCTCGCAGGGCGGCGCTATCTGGCGCTTCAGCAATCCCGACAACCGCGCCTTTTTCATCGCCAACCCCGATGTTTATAGTCCACGTTTCGGGGGCTACGATCCGGTGGATATTGCGCGGGGTGTGACTTGCGCTGGAACGGCGCGACTCTGGCTGATTTTCGGTCAGCGACTTTATCTATTCGGTCATGAGGGCAGTCGCGCGGCTTTCGCGGCTAATCCGGCGCACTATCTGCGCGAGGCGACGCGCCGCTGGGCCGTGCTGAAAGAAACCCTCGCGCAGTAGTGCTGCGCCGGCTTCGCCTAACCTCGGGGCGCGGCAGAAGGGTCGCCCCAGGCGATAAACTCCGGGACCAGAAACCCCTCGCGGGCTAGGCCGAAATGCAGTGGCGCACCCAACTCATCCGTGACCTTGCCGCCGGCGGCGGTGACCAGAGCGTGACCTGCCGCAACGTCCCATTCGCCGGTCGGGGCGAGTCGTGGGTAGATATCGGCGCCGCCCTCCGCGATCCGGCAGAACTTGACGGCGGAGCCGAGCGGTTTGCGCACCGCGCCGGGCCGGCGCTCGATGAATGCGTCCGAGCGGTGGTCGGCGTGGGAGCGGCTGACGGCGGCGACCCATTGGGAGCCGGGGCGAGGAAGCGGTCGGGTCGCAATCGGCTTTGCGGCGCCGGACTCACCGCCGTCCGGCGTGACCGCGACGCGCTGGGCGCCGCGTCCGACAAGACCTCGCCAGATCGACCCGAGCGCCGGCGCGCCGATGATGCCGAGTAACGGCACCCCGTCCGTCACGATTGCAAGGTTCACCGTGTATTCGTCGCGACCCGCGATGAATTCCTTGGTGCCATCCAGCGGATCGATCACGAACAAACTTCCGGAGTAAGGCGGTGTCGCGAGATGCACGCGCTCCTCGGACAGCACCGGAATATCGGGGCGGAGTTGCGCGAGTCCTTCGGCGATCACACGGTCAGAGGCGAGATCCGCGTCCGTGACGGGAGACCCGTCGATTTTGCCGCCGATCATCATGCGGCCGCGATTGACCGAGAGCACGGCGGTGCCGGCTTTCGCGACCAGTTCCGTGAGTGAATCCATCAGCACGGCAGCGGAGTGAGCGTCGATCACCGGCACGTTCGAGGTGTCCTTGCGTAGCACCGGGGGACGGCGGCGACTGCCTCAAGGTGGCAGCACTGGCTCAGGCCGTGTATCAAACTCAGAAGATCGCTTGATTTGCCGTGTCCGCGCGCTGCGGCTTTGCCGAAACTGATCTCAGGAATACATTTTATGTCTGGCACACCGTCTCCCGCTCCCGCTCCCGACGCGCTCGAACTCGCGGCACTGCTCTGTTCACGCGTCTGTCACGACCTCATTAGTCCCGTAGGCGCAATCGTCAACGGACTTGAGGTACTGGACGACGATCCCAAGCCGGACGATCGTGAGTTTGCCCTCGATTTGATTCGCAAGAGCGCCAAAATTGCGTCGGCGCGGTTGCAGTTTTGCCGTCTCGCATTCGGGGCAGCGGGCTCGGCCGGAGCGCAGATCGATCTGGGCGATGCCCAGAACATGGCGAAGGGCCATTTCGAGGACGGCAAGATCACGCTCGCCTGGAATTTGCCGCGCCTTCTGCTGCCGAAGAACAGGGTGAAACTCCTGCTCAACTTGCTGGTGATTGCGCAGCAGACGATTCCCCGCGGGGGAGTGCTGACGGTCGATTCGCTCGGGGAGGGTGAGGCTATGGGCTTTCGGATCACCGCCGCCGGGTTGAATGCTCGCGTGTCGCAGCCTGTCGCCGATCTTCTAGCGTCCGGTTCGTCCAACGCCGTCGATGCCCATGCGGTTCAACCCTATTACACCCGTCTGCTGGCAGACGCCTGCGGCATCAGCATCTCGCTTCTCGCCGACGGCGACAAGGTGGTTGCGACTGCCAATTAAGGCCTTCGCCTCACCGACCAGGGTTAACAAATGGTTTCCAGGTTGGGCGCAATGGTTTCGAAGCTCGTTGCGAATGATCGTCTCCGTCGTTTTGTTTACCAGTTTGGCGCGTTCTTTTCCACGTGCTCAACCAATGTTAACGCTTTGCGTTGAAACTGGCCCGGCCGTGAAAGGCGCGACGACGTCGCCTCGGCGTTTCGAAGGCCAGAAGGCATGGATGATCTTCTTTGCGAATTCCTGACCGAGACCAACGAGAGTTTGGACACGGTTGACAACCAGCTCGTCCGATTTCGAGCAGGATCCAAACAATGCGAAGATATTGGATAACATCTTCCGGCTGGTCCATACCATCAAGGGAACGTGCGGCTTTCTGGGCCTTCCAAGGCTAGAAGCGCTCGCTCATGCGGCGGAGACGCTGATGGGCAAGTTTCGTGACGGCATGCCGGTGACCGGCGAGGCCGTGACGCTTATTCTCTCCACCATCGATCGCATCAAGGACATCTTGGGCCAGCTCGAGGCGACCGGAACGGAGCCGGAGGGGGCCGATGCCGATCTGATCGATGCATTGCATCACATGGCCGAGGATGGCCCGTCCAACTCCGCTCCCGAGCCGTCCGAGCCCATGTCGGCAGATGAAACGGCGGGGACGCTCACCTACCAGATTCTCGAACGACCTCTGCGCCCCGGCGAGGTGTCGCTTGATGATCTCGAGCGCGCGTTCCGTGAGACGAATGTCGAGCCGACTGCGCCCGCTTCGCAGCCCGCGCCCGAAGTGTCCGCGGCGCCCGTTGCTTCGAAGTCAGTCGCAAAGGCTGCTCCGAAGAAAGTGGAGGACGCTCCGGAAGGCGATCGGATCGCCAACCAATCCATTCGCGTCAACGTGGATACGCTTGAGCACCTGATGACGATGGTGTCCGAGCTCGTGTTAACGCGCAACCAGCTGCTCGAGATCAGCCGTCGCCAAGAAGACAACGAATTCAAGGTGCCGCTGCAACGGTTGTCCAACGTCACCGCGGAGCTGCAGGAGGGCGTCATGAAGACGCGGATGCAGCCTATCGGCAACGCCTGGCAGAAGCTGCCCCGCATCGTACGAGACCTCTCGAGCGAACTCGGCAAGCAGATCGAACTCGAGATGCATGGCGCCGACACCGAACTCGACCGTCAGGTTCTTGATCTCATCAAGGATCCGCTGACGCACATGGTACGAAATTCTGCCGATCATGGCCTGGAAACACCGGCCGAGCGCGTCAAGGCGGGCAAGCCGGAGCAGGGCTCGATCCGTCTTTCGGCGTATCACGAGGGCGGCCACATCATTATCTGCATCGCTGACAACGGCCGCGGCCTCAATACCGAGCGCATCAAGGCCAAGGCCATCCAAAACGGTTTGCGACCGAGGCCGAACTCGAGAAGATGTCTGAGGCGCAGATCCACAAGTTCATCTTCGCACCGGGGTTCTCCACCGCTGCGGCTGTAACCAGCGTCTCCGGTCGCGGCGTCGGCATGGACGTGGTGCGGACCAACATCGATCAGATCGGCGGTACAATCGACGTCAAGTCGGTGGCCGGCGAGGGTTCGAGCGTCACCATCAAAATTCCGCTGACGCTGGCGATCGTGTCGGCGCTGATCGTGGAGGCCACGGGTGATCGCTTTGCGATACCGCAGCTTTCGGTGGTCGAGCTGGTGCGCGCGCGCGCCAATTCGGAGCACCGTATCGAGCGGATCAGGGACACTCCGGTGCTTGCGGCTGCGCAATAAGCTCTTGCCATTGATGCACTTGAAGACGCTTCTGAAGATCGATGATGGCTCGTCCAGCGATCCGGAGAACGGTTTCATCGTGGTCACGCAGGTCGGCAACCAGACCTTCGGTATCGTCGTGGACGGCGTGTTCCATACGGAGGAAATCGTGGTCAAGCCGATGTCGACCATGCTGCGGCATATCGGCATGTTCTCGGGCAACACCATCCTCGGCGACGGTGCTGTGATCATGATCATCGACCCGAACGGCATCGCCCACGCGCTGGGCGCATCGGTCGTGACTCAGCAGGAGATCTCCGACGAGAACGCGGCGATGCGCGAGCCAGCGCCGCCGAGCAGATGACGTCGCTGCTGGTGTTCCGTGCCGGATCGGATCAGCCCAAGGCCGTGCCGCTCGCGCTGGTCACGCGACTCGAAGAGATCGGGGTCGACAAGATCGAGATCTCCGACGGCCGCTATATGGTGCAGTACCGCGATCAGCTCATGCCGCTGATTCAGATGGATGGCGTTTCGGTCGGAAAAGACGGGTCGCAACCGATCCTGGTGTTCGCTGATGACGACCGGGCAGCGGGGCTGGTGGTCGACGAGATCATCGACATCGTCGAAGAACGTCTGAACATCGAGGTGGCGAGCAGCCAGCAGGGCATCCTCGGCTCCGCCGTCATCAAGGGCCGGGCGACGGACGTGATCGATATCGGTCATTTCCTGCCGATGGCCTTCGCCGACTGGTTCAAGCGCAAGGAAATGCGTGCGGCTGCCACTGCGCGGTCGGTGCTGCTGGTGGATGACAGCGCCTTCTTCCGCAACATGCTCGCGCCGGTTCTCAAGGCTGCAGGCTATCAGGTTCGGCTCGCGACCAACGCGCGGGAAGGTCTCGTCGCGCTGCGGTCGGGTCAGGAATTCGACGCGATCCTCACCGACATCGAAATGCCGGACATGAACGGCTTCGAGTTCGCGGAGACGGTGCGCTCCGATAACCGCCTGAACGGCACTCCGATCATTGCGCTGTCGTCGATGATTTCTCCGGCCGCGATCGAACGGGGCCGTCAGGCCGGCTTCCACGACTACGTCGCCAAATTCGACCGGCCTGGCCTGATTGCTGCACTGAAGGAGCAGACCGCCGAAATTCGCCGGGCGGCATGAAGGATCAGATGATGACCACGGTAAATCACGCAAACGAAAGCGCACTCACCGAATACGTCACCGCGACGATCGGCGACCAGTTGTTTGGGCTGCCGATCTCGCGCGTGCAGGACGTGTTCAAGCCGGAACGTCTAACCCGCGTGCCGCTGGCGTCGAACGATGTCGCGGGCGTCCTGAATCTGCGGGGCCGTATCGTCACCGCGATCGACATGCGCGCGCGGCTCGGACTGCCGAAGGGAGAGGCCGGTCGCCCGCCGATGGCTATCGGCGTCGAACTGCGTGGTGAATCCTACGGACTTCTGATCGACTCGATCGGCGAGGTCATGAAACTCCCGGATGAAGGCCGCGAGGTCAATCCGGCTAATCTCGACCTGCGGATGGCGGAGATGTCGGCAGGTGTGTATCGGCTGGATGGGCAGTTGATGGTTGTTCTCGATGTCGATCGTGTTCTGGAGATTGGACCTGACAAGCTTGCAGCCTGAGCCCGGGGGCAAATGCCGGCCGAGGGAAAGCCCGTCGGGAAACTGAAAAGACACGGAGACCAAAATGAAAACATGCCTGATCGTTGACGACTCGAGTGTCATTCGTAAGGTCGCACGACGTATCCTGGAGGGCTTCGATTTTCACATCGTCGAGGCGGAGGATGGCGAGAAGGCGCTGGATGTTTGCAGGCGTGAACTGCCTGACGCCGTGCTTCTGGACTGGAATATGCCGGTCATGGATGGCTACGAATTCCTTCGCAACCTTCGCCGGATGCCTGGCGGCGATCAGCCGAAGGTTGTGTTCTGCACCACGGAGAACGATGTGGCGCACATCGCCCGCGCGCTCCATGCTGGCGCCAACGAATACATCATGAAGCCGTTCGACAAGGACATCGTGACAGCGAAATTTCAGGAAATCGGCCTGATCTAAATCTCGTCGGCTGAGAGCGATCCGGACGGCTAGACATCTTCTTATTCGTTTGCGTGCGGTGGGGCATGAGTACTGCTGTGGCAAGTCCGGTGGCTCAAGATTCGAGAAAGCAGGAGCCGCTGCGTGTCATGGTGGTCGATGACTCCGTCGTCATACGCGGACTGATTTCCCGATGGATCGAGGCTGAACCCGACATGATAGTCGCGGCCTCGCTGCGCACCGGGCTCGACGCCGTCAAGCAGGTTGAGCGCGCCAACCCCGATGTCGTCGTCCTCGATATCGAAATGCCCGAACTCGACGGCATTTCCGCGCTGCCGCAACTGCTGGCCAAGAAGCGCAACCTCATTGTCATCATGGCCTCGACGCTGACCCGCCGCAATGCGGAGATCAGCTTCAAGGCGCTGTCGCTCGGCGCCGCCGATTACATTCCGAAGCCCGAGAGCACGCGCGAGATCGCCGCGGCCGATATCTTCAAGCACGACCTGATCCAGAAGATCCGGCACCTCGCTGCAAAACGTCGTCGTCCGGCGACGGTCGCCGCACCGCCGCTGGTCGCCGCGCGAACAGGAACCGCTTGCCAAAGCCGCTCCTGGGACGGCGCACCCGGCACCGACGCTGCGTCCCTTCAGCGCAAACGTCCCGCGTGCGCTGCTGATCGGCTCGTCCACGGGCGGGCCGCAGGCGCTGATGGCGCTGGTGGCCGGCAATAGGGCCGGTGATCGACCGTTATCCGGTGCTGATCACCCAGCACATGCCGCCGACGTTTACCACCATTCTCGCCGAGCATCTGGCGCGGGCCGCCGGGCGTCCCGCGCATGAGGGAGTGGATCAGGAGACCGTGAAGCAGGGTCATATCTATCTTGCACCCGGCGGCCGTCACATGCGGGTGGTCCGAAAAGGAGCAGATGCCGTCATCGTTCTGGATGACGGCCCGGCGGTGAATTTCTGCAAACCAGCCGTCGATCCGCTGTTCACGTCGGCGATAGACGTCTGGCAGGGCGGCGCTCTGGCCGTCGATCCTGACCGGAATGGGATCCGATGGAATGCGCGGCGGCAGGCAGATTGTCGCCGCCGGGGGGAATGTCATCGCGCAGGACGAAGCGAGCAGCGTGGTGTGGGGAATGCCGGGCGCCGCCGTCGCAGGACGGAATTTGCGCGGCCGTTCTGCCGCTTCAACAAATCGCCCCGAAGCTGGTTCGGCTATTTGCGGGAGACCGTCTGTGACACCGCTTGATTTTGAGTACTTGCGCAAGTTGCTGAAAGAGCGGTCCGGCCTCGATCTTGCCGCCGACAAGCAATATCTGGTCGAGAGCCGTTTGACTCCGCTTGCACGCAAGGCCGGCTTCTCTGGTATCGGCGACCTCGTGCAGAAGATGAAGAACGGTGCCGCGGCCCTGACGGTCGACGTCGTCGAGGCGATGACCACCAACGAAACCTTCTTCTTTCGCGACAAGACACCGTTCGATCATCTGCGCGAGACCGTGATCCCTGCGCTGCTCGAGGCCCGCGCGGCTCGTCGGAACCTGCGGATCTGGTGCGCCGCAGGTTCGACCGGGCAGGAGCCGTATTCGATCGCAATGTGCCTGAAGGAATGCGGTCCGGCGCTGACGGGCTGGCGGACCGAGATCATCGCCACCGATCTGTCGAACGAGGTACTCGAAAAATCGCGCGCCGGCCTCTACAGCCAGTTCGAAGTGCAGCGTGGACTGCCCATTCAGTTGCTGATCAAGTATTTCAAGCAGGTCGGCGAACTTTGGCAGATCAACCCGGACATTCGCGCGATGGTTCAGCACCGCCAGCTCAACCTGTTGCAGGATTTTTCCCATCTTGGGACCTTCGACGTGATCTTCTGCCGCAACGTGCTGATCTATTTCGATCAGGAAACCAAAATCGGCGTCTTCACGCGGCTTGCGAAGCAGATGGAAGCGGATGGTTTCCTTGCGCTCGGCGCCGCTGAAACCGTGGTCGGGCTGACCGATGTGTTCAAACCGCATCCCGACAAGCGCGGTCTTTATCGGCCCAATCGCGTTTGCTCGCCCACGCTGGTGCCAGGCATGCCGTCACCCAAGGCGGCGGCCCGCGCGTAAAGTCTGCGCTTCGGTCGCATTCTGGGAGGCTTTTGCGACGAATGCTTTGCGTTCGCCGCTTACGCGGCATTCGGAGTGATGCCGCGTTTCACAAGATCGCATGCGGCACAAAGCGAGACGTGTTGCCCGTGATCGGATTCTCGTCCTCGCGGATCGACAGTCCGCAAGCCTGATCGCCGACGATCCAGCTTCCGATCACCGGATACTGACCATCGAAGGTCGGCAACGGCGCGAAGGCCTGACGCACGAACCCTTCGCTGCCGTAGGGTCCACCCTGCTGATCCAGCGCCGTTCCGCCGCTGACCAGTTCGATGTTGGCGCCTTCGCGTGAGTAGATCGGCTTGCGCACATACGAGTTGCCGAGCTTGCTCGCCTCGGCATCGTCCTCGAAATAGGCGGGCAGCAGGTTCGGGTGGTTGGGGAACATCTCCCACAGCAGCGGCAGAATTCCCTTGTTGGAGAGCACGACCTTCCAGGGCGGTTCAATCCATCGCGTCGACGCGGCCTGAACCTTGGAGCCGAAGCTGTCGCGCAGCATCCATTCCCAGGGATAGAGCTTGAACGCGAGCTCAATGCGACGATTGTCGAGATCGACGAACTGGCCGGTGCCGTCGACGCCGATGCGTTCGATCTCCAGCGATGTCGTTTGAAGGCCGGCCTGCCGAGCGGTGTCCTCGAGATAGTTCAGCGTGACCGCATCCTCGGGGTTGTCGTACAGCCCGGTCAGATGCAGATGGCCATTCGTGCGCGATCTCGCGCCAGCGCGCGATCAGTTTGTCGTGGATGGAATTGAACTGATCGACATTCCTTGGGAATGATCTGGCGCTCCATCGCCTGTTCGAGCCAGGTCCATTGAAACACCGCGGCCTCGAACAGCGAGGTGGGGGTATCGGCATTGTATTCGAGCAGTTTCGCTGGTCCGTGACCGCTGAAGCTGAAGTCGAAGCGGCCGTAAAGCGTGGTATCGCCGCGCCGCCAGCTCTCGGTGAGGATCCGCCAGCAGGCTTGCGGGATCCTGAGACGGCGTAGCACGCTCTCGTCATTCATCGCACGCTTGACCAGTTCGAGGCACATGGCGTGGATTTCGCCGGTCGGCGCTTCGATCTGCTGCTCGATCTCGTCAAGCGTGAACGCATAATAGGCACGCTCGTCCCAGTAACGCGCGCCGTCAAGGGTATGGAAATGCGAAGCCGGCGTTCTCCGCGGTTGATTGCCAGTCGTCGCGTTCGGGGCAGGCGATGCGTTGCATAGGAGGAACTCGCGAGCCGCAGGCGTGTCAGCCGCCGGAGAAGTGAGCCGAAATCGCATGGGCGAAACCGCCGAAGCCGCCGCGTGTGACGGAACCGCTGCCGGATTCGGATGAGGAGTGGCTCGAGGAGGAATCGCTGCCGTCGTAATAGCTCGATCGCGATGACCAGCCGCTGCTCGATGAACCCGAATTGCAGGCCGTACCGGTCTGGCCGGGTGTTGCGGATGCCGCGACGCCGGGTCGGTTGGGCTCGCAGTTGTCGTGCGGCATCAGCGAGTAGGCACCACCGCCGACCGCGAGCGTGCCCATCACCAGCAGCGCGACACGTCCGGAACGTTTCACCGGAGGCGACGATTCGAGCGGCGGCAGCCGTCGTTTTCCGAATTGTTCGGCGGGAGGCTGGGCCATGGTCAGTACACCATCGACGCCGCGTTGATCGCGCCGGCGGCGACCGACGACAGGCCGAGCCAGATCGCCGGCGCGAGTTCGCCGGCGGCGATCCGAGCCGACAGGTTCGGTACCGGGAATTTTGACGATGTAATAGACCGCGATCTGCACGATCAGCGCGATCACGCTCCAGATCAGACAGTCGATTACGTTGACGGTGTGCATAATGGCGCTGACCACCGGAATGACGAAGCCAACCAGGCTGAGCCCGAGCGCGATGGCTGCGGCGGGATCGTTGTCGCAGATCAGCTTGAATTCATCGTGCCGCGTGACGCGCGTATAGACGAACAGATACAGCACGACCGCGATCAGGCCTGTGCAGAAATACAGCAGGAAGGCCGGCAGCCCGGCCAGCGATTGCAGGATCATGTCAGCCCCCGTGGTGCACCGATACTCAGCCATGTTGTGTCAGTCGAGGCAACCCGGCGACGGGTTCAGGGCAGGACCGGGCCTTCGGGTCGAGTAAAGTGCAGACTTATAAGTCTCACAAACAAAAACCCCGCCATTTGCGGCGGGGTCAGTCTGGGAGGAAAGGTGAAGTCCGGTATCACGCCGGAATGCGGACTTCGTCATCGTGCGGTTCACGGAGCACGTAGCCGCGGCCCCAGACGGTTTCGATGAAGTTGCGGCCATCGGAGGCATTGGCGAGTTTCTTGCGCAGCTTGCAGATGAAGACGTCGATGATCTTCAACTCGGGCTCATCCATGCCGCCATAAAGGTGGTTGAGGAACATTTCCTTGGTCAGCGTGGTACCCTTGCGCAAGCTGAGCAGCTCGAGCATCTGATATTCCTTGCCCGTGAGGTGGACACGCTGCCCGCCGACTTCCACAGTCTTGGTGTCGAGATTGACTACGAGATCGCCGGTCTGGATCACCGACTGGGCATGACCCTTGGAGCGGCGCACGATCGCATGGATGCGGGCCACCAGCTCGTCCTTGTGGAAGGGCTTTGTCATGTAGTCGTCGGCGCCGACGCCGAGACCCTTGACCTTGTCCTCGATACCGGCGAGGCCGGAAAGGATCAGAATGGGTGTTTTGATTTTGGAGACGCGCAGCTGCTTGAGCACGTCGTAACCCGACATGTCGGGCAAGTTGAGGTCGAGAAGGATAATGTCGTAATCGTATAGTTTGCCGAGATCGACGCCTTCTTCGCCGAGATCCGTC
This sequence comes from uncultured archaeon, assembly GCA_963807355.1. Lineage (GTDB taxonomy): Bacteria > Pseudomonadota > Alphaproteobacteria > Rhizobiales > Xanthobacteraceae > Nitrobacter. The sequence continues at coordinate 16,870 of CAWEBX010000017.1, read as the reverse complement.
GTATAGACGTTGAAACTCTCGGACTTGAGCATCAGCTCGATCGACTGCGCGACGGCGCTGTCATCCTCAATCAGCAAAACGCGCATGCCAGTCCCCTAATCGTCGCCGCGCCGGGCGTCAGGCCGGCCGCAATACTTGCGGCACTGGAAACGCCTTTAAGCAACTGATTCGGATCCTGACAGCTTATGGTTAACAAAAACTGTTTCTGTTCTGCAAGTCTCTTCGGTGCAATTTTCATCGAATCGCCCTAAGCTGTTGCATTGAAGCAGCTTTCCTTATCCGACCGGCACTCAGGCTCCACATTAAAAGTCAGGCCTAACCGACTCTCGCGACTCGCCTTCGTCCTGAAGACACGCGCGCTCAGTCACCAAAGACAGTGACGCAATGATTAACGATGCGGGTAAACACGAGGTTAAGGGAGCTCGGCTAATGCGCGGAAACCTAAGGATTTCACGATGAAGAGCTTGGCCGAGCGGATTGGCGAGATCGAGCGCGTCAATATTTATGGCCGCGTGGTCGGTGTACGTGGGCTGATGGTTGAGATAGCCGGCCCTATCCATGCGATGTCGGTGGGAGCCCGTATCGTGATCGAGACCGGCGTTGGTCGGGCCATCCCGGCGGAGGTGGTCGGCTTCAACGGCGACAACGCCGTTGTCATGCCGTTTGCCGGCCTTGACGGGGTACGACGCGGCTGCCGCGCCTTGATCGCCAATGCCTCCGGCCAGGTGCGGCCGGCAGCCTCATGGCTCGGACGTGTTATCAACGCCATGGGCGAGCCGATTGACGGCAAAGGGCCGCTACCACAGGGGCCGGCGCCGGTGCCGTACCGTAATTCGCCGCCGTCGGCGCATTCGCGCAAACGGGTCGGCAAACCGCTCGATCTCGGCGTCCGCGCCCTGAACACATTCCTGACCTGCTGCCGCGGCCAGCGGCTCGGCATTTTTGCCGGCTCCGGCGTCGGCAAATCGGTGCTGCTGTCGATGTTGGCGCGCAACGCGGATGCCGACATTTCGGTAATCGGACTGGTCGGCGAACGCGGTCGTGAGGTGCAGGAGTTCCTGCAGGACGACCTTGGCGAAGAGGGGCTCGCACGATCGGTCGTCGTGGTCGCGACTTCTGATGAGCCAGCCTTGATGCGGCGTCAGGCCGCCTATCTGACTCTGGCGGTCGCGGAATATTTCCGCGACGAGGGCAGGGACGTCATGTGCATGATGGACTCGGTGACACGCTTTGCAATGGCGCAGCGCGAAATCGGACTGTCGACCGGCGAGCCGCCGACCACGAAGGGCTACACACCGACAGTGTTCACCGAATTGCCGAGGCTTCTGGAGCGCGCCGGTCCCGGCGCCGACGAGGGAACCATCACCGGCATCTTCACCGTGCTGGTGGACGGTGACGATCATAACGAGCCGGTGGCCGACGCAGTGCGCGGCATTCTCGACGGCCACATCGTGATGGAGCGTGCCATTGCCGAGCGAGGTCGCTACCCCGCGATCAACATTTTGAAGTCGGTGTCCCGCACCATGCCGAAATCGGCTGATCCAGCCTTCCTGCCGATCATTACCCGCGCGCGACAGATGATGGCCACTTATTCCGATATGGAGGAACTCGTCCGGCTCGGCGCCTATAGGACCGGCTCCAACGCGGAGGTCGACGAGGCAATCAAGTTGAATCCGGTTTTAGAGGATTTTCTGCGCCAGGCGAAGGATGAGGTGACCAGCATCGAGGAGGGTTATCGAAGGTTGCAGCAAATCGTTAAGACCTTGGAAACGGAAAGCTAACTTTGTCGGGTCATCATCGGCTTCTCATAAGAGGAGTACGGCGGGATCCGAAGGAGGTGCCGCCGTTGTCCCGCGTAGATTGGGACTTCTGGGGAGTACGAGTTGATGAAGTCACGTGAAACGCTGATCCGCCTGAAGAAATTCCAGGTCGAGGAGAAGCGTCGGAGGGTGGCTCAGATCGAGGGCATGATTGCTGATTTCCAGCGCATGTCGGTCGATCTGGAGCGTGAAATCGAAATCGAGCAGGAACGTGCTGGGATCGATGATCCCGCACATTTCGCGTATCCGACCTATGCCAAGGCAGCGATCCAGCGCCGGGAAAACCTGACCCGCTCCGCCGACGAACTCCGCGTCCAGCTCGAAGATGCCAAGATGGGCTTGGCGGAAGCCTTTGAGGAGCTCAAGAAGGTCGAATTGCTGGATGAGCGCGATCAGGCTCGCGAACGCGCAGAAGAGAACGCTCGCGAGCAGGCCGATCTTGATAGTATCGGTTTAATGCGCTCGCGCATGGGCGCCGCCACCATCGCGTGACGCGACATCGACAACGACCATCGAACCCGGGCATTGTCTGCAAGACAAGCGCGCACTTGACCGCCGTCTTCCTAAGGCGCAGCAGGGGGCGGTCCGCCGAAGAGAAAAATTCCGCATCGGCGCCGACGGCTTCTATCTGGGTGCGCTTATTATTATGGGGTGTTTATAACGAAAGAAAACGCCCGTGGGGGGCGGGCGTTTTCCATCGTAGTCCACTTGGGGTTAGTGGGTCCTCTACGTACTCACGTGGCGACTTCGGGGGGCAAATGTAAAGAAGCCTCGTGAATTCCTTCAAACTCCTTCAGCGGACGACCATCGCGCCCGAACTCGTAACAGCCATCGGCTTCCCGGCCTTGATGATGCGTGCAGTCTGGGTATAGCCATCGTCAGCGCTCATCCGCGCTGAAATTGCGAAACCCGCCACTGCAATACCTGCAACAAGAGCCACAACCACGATCTTCAGGTGGGTCGTCCGATCCGCGCTGTAAATCGAATGGTTCATTGGAAGCCCTCCTGGCGTAACTTCCTTCTTGGAGATTGGTCTCCGCTGCCTGCGCAGAGGTTCATAATCTCGCGCCCTTAGAACGTAGGAATCGACACCAATGTTCCGAAGGGTTGATCACAAAGTGGTGAAAAGGTGTGAAGATGCGCGATCATTGAACCCGGCCTAATATGGGGAAATGGATAAATTGTGCAAATACATCAGCATTTTAACGTTAAACTGCGCTCGCGGCGCGTCCCGACGGGGGCCGGCACAGGCTGGAGATAAACCAGTTGTCTGGTGCCAAAATGCCGCATTAAGAGCGGCGTGATTCGAGCAGCGTTATCAGATGCTGCCGACCGTCTTGAGCCGGGCCCGGGGATGGATTTCGGCCTGCGATAGAACAGAGGTCTGGGCGCGGAAACGCTCGACCAGCGAGCGGACGAACGGCCGGATTGCGGCCGAGGTTACCAGCACCGGCGCTTCGCCTTCCCGGGCGGCCTGTTCGAAGCGGTCGCGCACCGCGGCCATAAATTCTGATAACTTTGACGGCTGCATCGCAAGGCTGCGTTCCTCGCCCTGGCCGATGATGGAGTCGGCGAAGGCCTGTTCCCATTTGGCCGACAGTGCGACCAGTGGCAGGTAACCGTTGACGGAAGTGTTTTGGGCGCAGATTTGACGCGCAAGGCGGGCACGCACGTGCTCGACCAGCGTCGCCGGGTTGCGCGAGAAGGCCAGCGCTTCGGCGATGCCTTCGAGGATAGTGGATAAATCGCGGACGGAAATGCGCTCGGCGAGCAGGAGCTGCAGCACGCGCTGGATGCCGGATATCGTGATCTGGCCTGGAACAATGTCCTTGATCAGCTCGCCCTGTTCCTTCGGTAGATCCTTCAGAAGTTTTTGCACTTCGCCGTAAGAGAGCAGATCCGACATGTTGGTCTTGAGCAGTTCAGTGAGGTGGGTCGAAACTACGGTCGCGGCATCGACCACGGTATAGCCTTTCAGTGAGGCCTCCTCCTTGAGCGAGGCATCCACCCATGTTGCCGGCAGTCCGAAGGTCGGTTCGGTGGTGTGAATGCCGGGAACCCCGACCTGATCGCCGGCAGGATCCATCACCATGTACTGGTTCGGCCAGATACGGCCCGAGCCGGCGTCGACCTCTTTGATCTTAATGATGTAGGTGTTGGCCTCTAGCTGCACGTTGTCGAGAATCCGCACCGCCGGCATCACGAATCCCATCTCGATCGCGAGCGAGCGGCGCAGCGCCTTGATCTGCTCGGTGAGGCGATCCTGGCCATCCGGGCCGTTGACCAGCGGCAACAGCGCATAACCCAGTTCGATCTTCAGATCGTCGATCTTCAGCGCCGCCGAGATCGGCTCTTCCGCGCTCGGGGGCGGCGACCGCGGCGTCGGACGCCGCCGCCGCCATGGCTGCCGCAGCCGCGACGCTTTGGCGTTTTCGCGAACTCCAGGCAAGCGCCGCCGCTCCGCCGCCGAGCGCGACAAACGGCAGCATCGGAATGCCGGGTAGCAGACCCAGCACCAGCATTACCCCGGCTGACATACCAAGCGCTTGCGGATAGCCGGAGAGCTGCTTCATCAGCGCCTTGTCGGCGGCGCCGGTGACGGCAGCCTTGGAGACCAGAAGGCCCGCGGCGGTGGAGACGATTAGTGCGGGAATTTGTGTCACCAGCCCGTCGCCGACGGTGAGCAGCGTGTAGCTGCGCGCGGCGTCGGCGAAGCTCAGGCCCTCCTGCGCAATGCCGATGACCATGCCGCCGATGATGTTGATGAAGACGACGAGCAGGCCGGCGACCGCATCCCCCCGCACGAACTTCGAGGCGCCGTCCATGGCGCCGAAGAAGCCGCTTTCATCTTCCAGCGCCTTGCGGCGTTCCTTGGCGGTCTTTTCGTCGATGAGGCCGGCGGAGAGGTCGGCATCGATCGCCATCTGCTTGCCGGGCATGGAGTCGAGCTGAAAGCGCGCCGCCACCTCGGCGATGCGGCCCGAACCCTTGGTAATGACAACGAAGTTCACGATCACCAGGATCGCGAACACGATGATGCCGATCACGAAGTTGCCGCCCATCACGAAGTTGCCGAAGGCCTCGATGACGTGGCCGGCGGCGGCCGAGCCTTCATGCCCGTGCGACAGGATCAGCCGTGTTGAGGCGAGGTTGAGCGACAGCCGCAGCATGGTCGCAATCAGTAGCACGGTTGGGAAAGAGGAGAATTCCAGCGGCGCCTGGATGAACAGGGAAGTCATCAGGATCAGGATTGACAGCGTGATCGAGATCGCCAGAAAGAGGTCGAGGATGATCGACGGCAGCGGAAGAATCAGGACGACAAGGATCGTCAGGATGCCGAAGGCGAGCGCGAGATCACCGCGCTTCAGCATGATCCCGATCTCGCCAAAACTCGGAAAACCCGAGCCTGGCGTGTTTGCACCCTGATCCGCCGTGATGCCCCTCATCGTCCCCGTCTCCCCCACGCGCAAGGCCGCTCCCGCGCGCCGATCGTCTGCGCGGCGGCTGAGGCGCCTCCATTTCGAAGTGAGGCGCCGCCCTGGCGTTCACGGGGGGCGATGCCGTTCTGAGCGGCTGACGACGCGCGGTCCCCTCTAGGCAAAATTTGCCCCGTGTATGGTTAGCAAAGAGTTAAGACGCCCTCGTTGCGTCTGGTTCTGTCCGAACTCCGGCACCGTTACCGAGCGGATTCTTGACGCCGCTCCCGCAACGGGACATCGGAAAACGTGCCACCGTTAGCGCGGCGGTCACGGGGAGGAGGAAATGCCCGCTCCGATCTTGCGTGCTCGGTATCGCGCTCGAAGCCACCCAAAGCCCTGACCGCCGATTGCCGCGCGGCACATGACATTGTAAGGGGATGCCTGCGCCGACGGCGGTTGCACACGCGACGTCCGGCCGGGGCCTGTAGCTCAATGGTTAGAGCCGGCCGCTCATAACGGTCTGGTTGGGGGTTCGAGTTCCCTCCGGGCCCACCAATTAAATCAGGTGTTTATCACGCTGGCTTATTGATGTTGAATTTGGTCCCCTCAGAAAAACGCACAGTAACGACGTTGAGGGTGCCTGCAAGTTTCTCGGGACGGGCAGTTCCGATTGGGAACACACCTACGGTTCGGCCAAGCGGCTATGTCCATGGCCGCTATCGGCCAACGTCTCAATGACACGACATGCGGCTACGCGGCCACAGACGCATTCCTCGATCATTCGCTTCAATTCTGACGAAGCGCCGTGAGGCTCGCGATCGTCTTTCGACTTCGGCGAGGCGAACCTTCGCGATCTTATCGGCAGCGGCGCAAGACTGATCAGGATCGTCTTGAAGCCGACAGAAGAGTGCCAATTCGCGCGGCATAACTCTCGCATCCGATCGATATCGGCCAACGTCGCGGCAAAGAGAGCTATCGTAATCGGGGGCCGCCCAGTTACCTGCATCTCGGCAAGGTGCTGGCTACGGCGGATATGGCTGGCAATTCAAAACGACTAAGGCGCCGGTCGGCATCCGAAGGGCACGGAAACACGGGATAAAAAGCCGACGCTCCGGTTCGACGGTGCTTTGGTGACGGCCAAAGCCTTCGGGTATGCGGCTTTCCACGCGACCTTCCACTCGACTATCAATGCGGCTTTAAATCTCAGCGAATGAGCATGTCGGCAATGCTACGATTGCGACAGCGAGGATCCATTTGCGTAAGGCGCTCATGGTCTTAAGTAACCGGGCCGGGCGACCTTAGTTCCAGCGATAGCTCGGCCCGAGGATCAGCGCTCGTGCGTTTTCTGGTCTATCGGCCGAGACCTTACAAAGGACCGGCTATCGTTTCACTTGACCGGTTAGGCTGTAGTGGCGGCCCGGGGTTTGCCTCACCTGGTAAGGCGAGAACCGAAAGTCGGTGTAATCTTCCGGTTTAATCTCTCGCCAGACCGGTAACTTTAGGACCGAGTCCTAAAACCGCGGATCTTCGTCGTAGTGAAGCCAGCCTTCTCTCACCGCTCGCTTGTGCTGGGATCGTTGATTGTCATTGTTCGCCACTTCCGGAAGAATTCGGCTCGATACTGTCGCCTCCTCCGGAGGCACATAGTAGTAGGAGTCCTCGCCCGGGGACGTAATATCTTCGCTCATGTCTGTGAGAAAAGAACATAACGATCGCGCCTGTAGTTCTTGCTTGGCTTGTAGACCGAGGTGACGATCATACGCGATCTCGATCCGACGCCAACGGACACCGGCATTCATCGTGAATTCAATGTCGCCTCTGGCAGTTCGCCATGACTCGACAGCGGACATTTAGGACGCTGCCGCCGTCGATCGAGGAAAGCCCTGGCCGTCCAGCGGCGCCATCTCGCGGTCGAATGAAGTGGTGCGCGGTGTAAGATTAACTTCGAATTTTTATCATGTGGTTGAGTTGAGTTTGACGATAATTGCAACGGAGAGTAACCACAGATCGCACCCCCCTCCGAGGAGACAGAGGAGATGTCAGCCAAGTCGCCTAACTGTGTTGACAAGCATGTTGGGAGCCGTGTGCGCATGCGCCGCATGATGCTCGGCATGAGTCAGGAGAAACTCGGCGAGGCTTTGGGACTGACATTCCAGCAGGTTCAGAAATACGAGAATGGAACTAATCGCGTCGGCGCCAGTCGCATCCAGCAGATTTGCGAGATACTTCAGATTCCGGTTTCGTTTCTGTTCGAGGGTAGCCCCACGGGTGTCTCCAAGGCCGAGCGTCTGAGCGAGGCGCCATCACCTACTTACGTCTACGATTTCCTTGCAACATCCGAAGGTCTCGCGCTGATCCGCGCATTTACCCGGATCACCGATGCAAAGCTCTGCCGCAGCATCGTCGACCTCGTCGAGCAGATTGCGTCCCGCGAAGCGCCCGACCCCAATCGGCGGGTAGCCATTTGATAGCAATCAGGATCGAACACATGGTTTTGGTTTTACGTTGCACTGCAGCTAACACAAAACGTGCCGGAGCTTGATACAGAGGCGCGCGCCTGTCATATATCATTTGTCAGTATTATCGTTGTGAAGTTGTTCCCAAAATGAGATTTATATTTGTTCCTAGTCCCGTCCTCGAAGCCTTATCCAGGTAGGAAGATGAAGAAGCATTCGCGAGAGGAAATTCTTTCGAAGCTTGCTCGGGCAGACGAGCTTGCCCGCACGGGCAATTCCCAGGTCGATGTGTGCAAGGCGCTGGGCGTGAGCGTCATGACCCTTCATCGGTGGAGGAAACTGCCCCTGCCAAGGCAAGAAGCAAGTGGTTCTCAGGATAATGCAGGAGACGGTGTGGCGTCTATCAGGCCTCCGGCGATGGATCAGATGCGTCACGTGCTGGAGGAGCTTAAACTCGAGAACCAGCGGCTTCGAAAGATCGTCACGGATCTGTTGCTTGAGAAAATGAGACTTGAGGAAGCTGCGGTTACGGCATCGTCTCGTCCGTCGGAGACACAAGGATCGGTCCAGGCCTTGCTTGGTTCCGCCAATTCCAGATAGCTGTCCTTGGAGGGGACGACGCGGTCTCTCTGAGAGTGCGGAGTGTCCTATTCCTGCTACTCGGTCCGTTCGATTGCATCCGCCAGTTCTTGGATTTCCTGATCGGCGTTATCTCCGGGCACGAAGCTTGTTACGGATTGACCGCTGGTGAAGCAACGAACGAAGGCGGCGCGGCTAGCTATCGGCGGCCCGACCGCTTCACCGAATGTAGATAACTCGTCGAGCAGTTGCCTTCCCTCGAGCGTGCGGCGATCGATCCTGTTCGGCACCAGGATCACATTGATTTGATCCCGGCGGCGTTCTCGTGCTGCGTTAATGATCGCAAGAGTCTGAAGCGTCGCGTCGAGGTCAAGGCCGGACGGGGTGCAGGGGACCAAAATCAGATTGGCCACAGCGATAGAGGCCCCCATTTCTCGAGCGTTGGGAGCGGTGTCGATGACGACGACCCCGGCTTCAATGCTGCGCACTTCCTGCGCCCAGGCGGAGACTGACATTTGCTCCAGGGCCAGTTCATAGACCGGGAATTCGAGATTGCCGGGCTCCGCCCACTGTGAGGCGGAACGTTGAGGATCGCTGTCGACAAGTGCAACGTCATGTCCCCGGCGAGCGAGCGCAGCGGCGACACAGACTGCAATTGTGGTTTTTCCGACACCGCCTTTGCGTTGAGTAACGGTTATAATTCTCCGTCTTAGTCTGGGAAAGCTCATGCGGGCGCCACAAGATTTCTCACATTTTCTGCTAAAAGCATCTGCGGACGTTACCATTCCTTGACCGAAAATCCTAAATGCTGTCCGGTCAGAGTTTTAGAGGTTGTCGGTCGTTCTGATGTTATGCATGGCTTTGACCTGCGATTCAGAACCAAATTCATTAACATCGGCGCTGTAATCATACTTTATGTCCGGGCTGGCGGGCCGACGATCGCTCTTGAGGACGATCGCTCTTGAGATTGAGTTGGGAGGACGAAGTTTGATCCTTGACTTGCTCAGTCTGGTGCTTCTGTTATAGACATAACAATCCAGAGATGGCATAACATTCATATGTTATGCGGACCTCGGGTCACTCGGGGTTAGCACATTCGAATTGCAGCAGTTGGGTGTCGATTGGCGTCGACCGAAGATCTGCTTGCGTCATGATTTTGAAAAATCCAGCCAGAGGGCGCCATGGCCATTTCCTATTTGACCAAGACCGAGTTAGGTGAGTTTCTCCATGATAACGGAAACATCGAGCCGGGCGTACGATCGGCTTTGATCAATTCGCTCGAGCAAAGCGGTGTGTTTAACGAGGGCGACAATAGTGCGAGGGGATGGTTGGAGTCAGGACCGTTCGCTGGCGGGGCGGTGCCGTCGGTGGTCCCAACAACGTTGTTTAAGTAGTATTGTTGTGGATCTGTAACAGACTCGCCCACCAAGCTTTTGGCTGCAAAGTGCATGACAGCCGTGACGTTATACTTTCTCAGAACGGTAACAATTAGTTCTTTTTGAACCAGATCTCCCACCACCAGCTCACCAGGGACAAAATTCCGGTGGCCAGTCGAAAGGTTGGTCGAATACAATCGGCTCGTAGCCCGCTACCCTAAGGGCCCGACAACAATGCGCCCCGATGTATCCTGCACCGCCAGTGACGAGAATGCAGTTCCTATTGCTCATTATCTCAGCTGATCTTGATTGAAGTTTGCTGAATTTTGGAACGGGTTCCCCGGGCCTTCAGCGAAAAACGTAATCGAGTTGCAAGCCATCAATAATAGCGTAGCGGGGTCTTGCCCGGGCCGGCAAGCGAAAACGGCATCAACTGAGCAAGGGGCACGCCGCCGCGAATGCGCGGATCCGTTGCGCCAAGTTGATCGTGCCACCTTCAGATCGCCACCTGGTTTCTTATCAGGTCTATCAGTATCGCATCGAGCCGGTTTCGGCCTTGTCGAAAGACTTAAAAACGGGAACTACGATCTTGATTGCGCCACGGCTTTGGCAGAGTGTAGTCCATGACGCCACATAATCCGCTGAATTTTGTGAAGGTAAAAAGAACGACGAATAGCCGTCGCTATTCTCGCTCAATAAATCCATCGCAGGACGACCCACTTAACCGGGCGTGACGGGTTTGGTGACGCAATCGGCGACTTGGGGCCGGTCGAGTTGCTGATTGGTCCGCAAACAAACTGCTTGGCTCGGGCGACTGCTCACCAAAAGACTCAGGTTCGGTTCACTGGCGTGCAAGGCCTAGCAACATGAGCAAAGTGTAGTGTCGGGCACAGCTCGGCGCGCAGTACCGTTCTCCTGAGGCAAGCCCGTTTCGCTGAGTGGGCAGCCGGACACGAAACATTCGACCGAGGTCGCGGTATGGCTCACGCCGGGCACAGCAAAGTCCATCAAGGGTGAGCGAGGCATCGTTGGTGTGGCTCTTCGTTCGTAAAAAAGGCTTCGAGGGTTAGTTGCGGGCCACACCCGCGTTTCCAGCCGGAGTTCGCAGAACGAAGCCCAATACTATCGTGGGAAGAGGGAAGAGGGAAGAGGGAAGAGGGAAGAGGTGGCGGTCTCTTCCAACTAACAACCGCCCACTTGCGCAAAAAAGGCTCCTTCACAACGGCCGAGTAGTTTCAGAAAGGCGGTGTCTGTTAGCCTAATTACTTTACCTAGCGCGCAGCAACTCTTGGCAGAACAAGCCAATTGAGGCCGCCAAGACGGTTTGCAACCAGACATCATGTACATTGCATGGATGGTTCCGTTCGCGAGAGAAAATCAACTTTTGTCATCGGCTGAGCCCCACGCGTTTTGCTGCATAGCCCCGAGCTAGGATTGCCTGCCACCAGGGTCGCTCGTCGACATACCAGCGTACCGTCTTCTGGATTCCGCTTTCGAAATTCTCCTTCGCCCGCCAACCTAGTTCGCGTTCGAGCTTGGATGCGTCGATGGCGTAGCGCCGATCGTGGCCGGGGCGGTCGGCGACGAAAGTGATGAGGTCACGATGCCGTGTCGCACCCGGTACGATCTCGTCGAGCAGGTCACAGATGCTCTCGACCACATGCAGGTTGGTGCGCTCGTTACGCCCGCCGACATTATAAGTTTCGCCGACAGCGCCGTGCTCGAGGGTCAGTGAGAGCGCCTCCGCGTGATCATTGACATAGAGCCAGTCTCGAACGTTCTCGCCGTCGCCATAAACAGGCAGCGGCTCGCCGGCGAGGCCCTTGATGATCATGTGCGGGATCAGCTTTTCAGGAAAGTGATAGGGGCCGTAATTATTCGAGCAATTGGTGACCAGCGTGGGCAACTCATAGGTTTCGCGCCATGCGCGCACCAAATGGTCGGAGGATGCTTTGCTAGCCGAGTATGGTGAGTTTGGCGCATAGGCGGTGGCCTCGGTAAAAAAGCCATCGTCGCCGAGCGAGCCGAATACCTCGTCGGTTGAGACGTGCAGGAAGCGGAATTTCTTTTGCTTCTCGGGCGACAGCGAACGCCAATGACGCAACGTTTCCTGCAGCAGAGTGAACGTGCCGACGATGTTGGTCTGGATGAACTCGGTTGGGCCATCGATTGAGCGGTCTACATGACTCTCTGCGGCGAGGTTCATCACGGCATCTGGTTGATATCTCTCGAAAAGATGACGCAGCCCGAGGCCGTCGCAGATGCATTGCTTCTCGAAGGCATAGTTCAGGTTCTCGCTCGTACCAGGCAATAAGTCGAGGTTCGCTGCGTAGGTGCACTTATCGATGTTGACCACGCGAGCGTGAGTATTGTGCAGGAGGTGACGAACCACCGCCGAACCGATGAACCCCGCGCCGCCTGTAACAAAAATGGTCGAAGCCTTAAAGCGCATAACCGATCGCCTCCGCGAACTGGAATTAACACTGGTACGAATTGGCAACGGATCTCAGATATTCGCCGTAGCTGCTTTTCCCATTCTTCTCGGCAGCCTTCTCAAATTCCTGAAGCGAGATGTAGCCTTGCCGCAGCGCGATTTCTTCGGGACAAGCGATGCGTAGACCCTGACGCTGCTCCAGGATCTGGACAAAGTGGCTAGCCTCGACCAGCGAGGAATGGGTTCCGGTGTCGAGCCAGGCGAAACCGCGCCCGAGAACCTCGACGTACAGATCGCCGCGCTCAAGATAGGCGTTGTTGACGTCCGTGATCTCGATCTCGCCGCGTGCCGACGGCTTGATTCCAGCTGCAATCTCGACTACGTCGTTATCATAAAAATACAGCCCGGTCACGGCCACGTTTGATTTCGGCTGCTTCGGCTTCTCTTCGATCGAGAGTGCTCGTCCGGTATCGTCGAGCTCAACTACCCCGTATTGTTCAGGTGTGTTCACGACATAGCCGAACACAGTGGCGCCCTTGTTGCGGGAGGACGCGGCCGATAGCAGTTGGGGTAACCCATGGCCGTAGAAAATGTTGTCGCCCAATACGAGCGCGACGAAGTCGGAGCCGATAAAATCGCGGCCGACGATGAAGGCATCCGCCAGCCCGCGCGGGGTGTCCTGCGTCGCATAGGCAAAGCGCATGCCGATCTCGCTGCCGTTGCCGAGTAGCCGATAAAACAGCGGCCCGTCCTGCGGTGTCGAAATGATCAGGATCTCGCGAATGCCGCCCAGCATCAGCGTGGACAGCGGATAGTAGATCATTGGCTTGTCAAAGACGGGCAAGAGCTGCTTGGAAACGACCGTCGTTACCGGGTAAAGTCGCGAACCCGTCCCCCCGGCAAGAATAATGCCCTTCATAGTCCCCTCACATTGCCCTGATAACCTAACTTATAGTGTTAAGCTTGCAAGTTTGTCATTAATGCGGAAGCATCCATGAGTTAACAAGTATGAAGTGACTTAAATCAATATCATTCGGACCGAAATTCCCGAGGCAGTTATCATCGAGCCTAGGCTGTTCGGGGATCAGCGTGGCTTTTTTCTCGAGACGTATCAATTTCCCCGTTACTCCGAGCACGGAGTAGCTTGCCCGTTCGTCCAGGACAATCTGTCCCGCTCTGCCCGGGGCGTGCTGCGCGGGTTGCACCTGCAAAATCCTTTTCCGCAAGGGAAGCTGGTGACGGTGCTCCGCGGCAAGGTCCTAGATGTCGCCGTCGACGTCCGCGTTGGCAGTCCGAATTTCGGCCGCCACGTGGCCGTTGAGCTGAGCGAAGAAAACAGGCGGCAGCTCTGGGTTCCCCGCGGTTTCGCGCACGGCTTTGCGTTCTCTCCGAGACCGCCGATTTCTTCTATAAATGCGACGATCTCTACAGTCCGAAGGACGAGGTCTCGATCCGCTGGAACGATCCTGCAATCGGCATCGACTGGGGCGTGGAAAAGCCGTCCTTGTCAGCCAAGGATGCGGATGCGCCGCTGCTCGCGGAGATCAAGAACCTTCCTCGCTATGGGCAAGTCTGATGCGGATATTATTGACGGGGACCAGCGGTCAGGTTGGCGGGGCGCTTCGGTCGTTGCTGGACAAAGGCGGTATGGTCATTGCGCCGTCGCGCAGCGCGTTCGACCTTTCGAAGCCCGAAATGCTTGCCGGAGCGCTCGACGATTCAAGCCTGATCTCATTGTCAATCCCGCAGCCTATACCGCGGTGGATCGCGCCGAGGACGAGCGTGAACTGGCTTTCCTTATCAACGCCAAAGCGCCCGCGGCGATCGCGGAATGGTCGGCAAGGCGGCTCGTGTGCCGTTGATCCATTTCTCGACCGACTATGTTTTCGATGGCTCGGGCAACAAGCCGTGGCGCGAGGACAGTCCCGCCGGCCCGCTCTCGGTCTATGGCTGGAGTAAGCTCGCCGGCGATCTCGCCATCCAGGCAGCCGGTGGGCCACATCTGATTGCACGCACTTCCTGGGTCTACGCAGCGACCGGCGCCAATTTTTTGCGGACCATCGCGCGGCTGGCTGGTGAACGCGAGGAATTGCGCATTGTCGCCGATCAGACCGGCGCCCCGACCACGGCAAGCACGATCGCTAATGCCATTTCCAACATCGTGTTCTCGAATGCATCGAACTTGAGCGCGTTGTTCGCGCGCCACAGCGGTGTGGTCAATCTCTCCTGTGTTGGCGAAACGAGTTGGCACGGCTTTGCCACCGCCATCGTCGACGGATTGAAGTCTCGCGGTGTGAAGCTCCTGGTGGAAAGGATCGCCCCGATAGCCACGGCCGATTTCCCGACCAAAGCTAAGCGACCTGGTAATTCCAGGCTCGACCTGTCGCAATTGCGAGATCGTTTCGCGTTGACTCCGCCAACTTGGCAGGTAGCGCTATCGGCGGAACTCGACAGCCTTGTTATCCGTCAAGGCGAGCAGGCGGTCTTGGCAATGAGAACCGCATGATCCCGGCCTCAGCGTCGCGCCCAAAAAGGCGGACCTGGTTTCGGATAAGATCATGCTCCAAAGGATTAACCCTGAAGCGCGGTTCGATTTCTTAAATCAAATTTCGGCGTTCGTCAGATCCCGAACGGCAGATCGTGCGCGACCGGCGGGCGATTGTATCGGGGAGTTCGTCGTCCCGGCGGCCATGCCAGGCCACTATAAGGGACACCGTCGCGTGACAATTGCGGATTGTAAGCCGGGTCGTCGTTCAGCCGTTCACCCCAGCGCGCACGAAGCAGATTGAGTTCATGTTCGAACCGGCCTCGCCGGTCGGCGCCGCGATGATCGCTACCCCGGCTGGCGGACTCGGCGTGAATCAGTTTCGCGTATGGTGTCAAGACGATGCGCTTGCCGCCTCGGCGGCCAGCAGGCAATAGTCGACATCGTTGAGCGCCACCGCGAAGCGGTCCTCGTCCATTCCGCCGACGGCGAGATAGTCGTTTCGTCGGGTTGCAAGGCAAGCCGCGGTCACCGCGCTGCATTCGTGCGCCACAAGAAGCTGATCGAGAAAGCCCGGGTCATCGCTGAACCGGTCCGTAAAGGCATGCGCGACCGAAAAGTTCATGCCCAACACCACGCCACCGTGCTGGACGACGTCACCGGGCCAGGTCAGCAGCGCGCCGACCGCGCCGACGTCCGGCTCGCCCAGACGCGTGAGCATCTCCTCGAGCCAGTCATCGAAACTCGCTTCGATGTCGTTGTTGAGCAGGCACAAGATGTCGCTGTCGAGTGTTGTGGCGGCCTGATTGTTGAGCCTTGCGAAATTGAATGGCCCCTCGATCCGCAATGTTCGAATGCCGCGTCGCGGGAGATCGGAAAGAAAGTCAATAGTCTGCGGATGCGCGCTGTCGTTGTCGACAACAAGGATATCGGCGCGGCAGCGTTCAACGGCAGGCGCGATGGTCTCAAGGCAACGTTGCAGGAGAGAAACGCGGTCGCGCGTCGGGATGATCACCGTCACGCGTCGTTTGGAGAGCGGTCGCTTGATTCGAACCGCTGGGAAAAAATTTCCGGTCTGCTGGGTCACGTTCGCATGGATTTCGCGCGCCCGCAGGTGCGACTGGCTTGCCGCGGACAGCAGCGCACCAGCTGTGGTTCGGTCGAGCTTTGGCATGGTCGCCAATGCTCCCGGCAAGTGAAGGATATCTGTTTGCAGAGGACCGATTTGATCCAGCAGGCTGTTGAAAAGGCGGTAGAGGTTATTGGCCGCGCCGCCTCGATGGCCGCAAATAATGCCTTACGCCGGACTGCGAACGGGTGGGCGCAATAGCCTTGTTCCAGCAACCTTTCGTAATCGAACGCTGGAAAAGCAAGCGGCCAGAGGCGACCGTCGTCAGTGAGAAAGTCGAGGTCACCGTACAAAGCTAATGCATCAGGATCGGGAGTCGAACGCCAGCCGCGATGCGTGCAAGAGCGGTTCGTTCCAGCGACACGCCCGCCATGGTCACGACGATGTAGTCCGCATCGGTGCGGCGTCCTCGAGAAACTCCAGCATGGCGTCGCTGTCGATCGACAGCGGCTGGCCGTCGATTGTGCCAGCCGATCCAATTCTCGTGGCTTTGCGCTTCGAGGCTGGCGAGCGTCTGTTGGGTGCCGGAGCTTCCAGCGATCACGACGGCCAGCCGAAGCGGGCTTGGCTGAGGCTCCGGTAACGGAAAGCGCTCGCGCCAGTCGGCATAGTCATGCAACGGCAGCGAGGCTGGAATAAGCCGGTCATAAAGTTTACCGCGCAACCGCTCTGCGGCATAGCCGCCGATGACATCAATCATTCCGGCTAGGCCGTCGGGAAACGTCACGAAGGTGGCGGTTGCCGAATTTGTTCGCCATCCTCTTTCCGCAGAGGATTCGATGCGACTCTTCCGTCGGCGAGACGTTGCGGGACGTGGAAATCGAATGC
Organism: uncultured archaeon; assembly: GCA_963807355.1. Lineage (GTDB taxonomy): Bacteria > Pseudomonadota > Alphaproteobacteria > Rhizobiales > Xanthobacteraceae > Nitrobacter. Next base: position 344 of record CAWEBX010000017.1, on the reverse strand, counting down.
GCGAACGTTGCGGGACGAACCTCCTTCGGCATCGCCACCGATGTGCGTCCAGGCCGTGGCGCGGACCTGCGCGACGGATTTCCCGTCGACGATTGCTTCCAGAGTGACGACGATCTCGCTATCGATCCCACCCTTGGAAGTGCAGGCCGCCCAGCCAGCCCAGCTTGCAGGTCGGGCGAAGATCGGCTCGAAACGTTGTGTCATTCTCAAGGTCTATGGGGTGGCCGACGGGAATTCCAAGATTGGCGAGTTGCGCCGAAAGATGACGCGCGGCATGGAGCAGATCGATGTCAATGCTCACAGCGAAGCCGCAAGTGTTACTTCGGTCTAGCTCAGAGCATTTC
>CAWEBX010000016.1:0-27980 GCA_963807355.1 uncultured archaeon | reverse complement strand
TGGTGTAGCCGTCGAACTGCCGTGGAAGTCCGCGGATGTCGACTTCAACATCCTTGAGCGGCGGAAATCCGCACCGCCTGATGGACGCCGATCGCGGCAGCGACGGCAGCCAAGGCGGCAAATCCATACCGGACGCCGTCGGGAACGCTCACGATGCCGACTTGGATCAGAATTCCGAACAGAAGTCCGACATCGAGCAGCAGTTGCATCAGCGCTAGCAGGACGATCGCGCCAAACGCCCAGTTGAAGAGGACGATCACAGGACGTGGAAACTCCGGAGAGAATACCGAGCCCGACGAGAGCTTGCTCCAGCGATGAAACTGCAATGCGACCAACGCAAGCGCCGCCACCACGATCTTGATCGAGAGCGGCAGCTGCAGCGGCCAGATGAAACGGGTCAGGATCAGCAGATAGATCAGGCCAAATATGAGTTGGGGAATCGGTTCGCTCCGGATTTGACTTGGTGCGGGTTTCGTACACGAACTCCAGCACCATCTCGACCCGAATTAGCTTCGGCCCGGACGCCGGTCAGGCCGCTTCCTCGGCGCGGTCGGACGCGCAACCTTCACGCTTTACGTTCATGAGGTTCAGCAGGTGGCCTGCCGCCCTCGCATCGCACAGCGCACGGTGGTGCGTCTCGAGTTCGATACCGTAAAGCTCGCACAGCTTCCCGAGACCGTACGATTTGTGTCCGGGGTAGCGTCGACGCATTCCGGCGACGGTGCATAGCTTCGGAAACCGGAAACGACGATCGAGCCGTTCGTATTCATGGCTTATGAAGCCATAATCGAAGTTGACGTTGTGAGCGACAAATATCCCGTCGCCCATGAACCGCATGAAGCTGTCCGCGACCTCGGCGAATATCGGCGCACCGCGGACCATCTCGTTCGTGATGCCCGTGATCTGGGTTATCTTGGCCGGGATGGCTCGCTGCGAATTCACCAGGGAATGCCACTCGTCGACGACCCGATGGTTGCGGATCTTCACCGCGCCGATTTCGTTTATCCGATCGCCGGACGCCCAACCGCCTGTCGTCTCGACGTCGACCACGACGTAGTCCTGCTCGGGATCGAATTTGTAGTCGACCCGGCCGATCTCCGCGACGATGCCGACGTTTCCTAGCTGCCGCAACCGAGTGAGCTGGTTGCGGCGGATCACGTCGCCCTCGGCCTTGATCTCCATGAAGGAGACGGCGCCATCCTTTTCCAGCATAAGATCCGGAAACCCGTCGCGCGTGTCGCGGAAGTTCTGGCACAGCGAGCGCAGGATCGTCGAAATCCCTTCCCCGCTGGTTGCAGACAGCAGCAGTCGCAACGCGTCAACATCGACGTGGTCCCAGGTGAAGATGCCGTTCGGACTGCCCCAGCTCGCGGCCATCGGGCGCAGCAGCAGATTGAACGCGCTTCCTGATCGAACGGCCTCCAGCTTGTCGTCGATCTGGGCCGCAAACCGATGCGCGAAGCTCCGGTCGTAGAGGCAGTGCGGCACCCAATCGAAGCTGCTATGAAGAAGATCGGACTCGAACAGTTCGTCCCAGAACAGCAGGCCGAACAGCGAATGCCAGAGAGTGTTCTCCGCGAAGAAGACCCGATATCCCCTCCGGCGCATCACACCGGCGACGCCCGCCTCCGGATTGCCGCGGTAGGCATCGTCCACGGTCAGGGTGACGCCGGCGCGAAGAAGCTCGGTGCATGATCCGGTCCGGCGACCGCCGAATTTCCGCGGTAGAAATCCGTTGCGAAAACGAACTCGCCGTCGCTGGCCGGATCGTCGATCATCCGCCGCAGCAGATCCTCGGCATCGGTCTTGTCCCCGACACCGTAGAGCAGACGGACCAACCGCTCATTGCATTCCGGCGACGAACCGGCGCGATAGAGTTGCCTGGCGAGATCTTTCTCTCCGAGCTTCTCGAAGAACTGACCGACCTGGCAGGCGGCGCGGCTCCGCAGATCGGCAGCGTAGACGCTCGGGCAACTCGGACCTCCGAAGATGTCGCCGATTGCGCGTTGGTAGATGCCGGTCGACTTGACCTCGATGCGGTCGAGCAGCCGGCTGTAGTGGAAGCACGCCCTCGCCTCTTCACCGTCCGTGAAGCGGGCCCTGAACGAAGTTGCCTTGTTGGTCCGCATGATGCCCAGATCTCGCAGGGCGAAGTTCTTCAGATCCTCCTCCGTCTTGCCGAAGTACAGGTAGAGCAGGAATTCGAACGGACGGACGTCATCCAGCGCGATGAACTTTGCCGCCCCGCAATGCTCGGCGGCGATCTCGAACGGAACGTGGTTAAGGAAGTAGTCGGCCAGCTTTGCTTTCGGCCAGGAGACGCGGATGTCCATCCGCCCCGCCGCCTTTGCGCCCGCGACCAGGATGTCCTTGGGCAGGCATGCGACGAAGGCGGCGTAGTCCTCCGCCTTGAGGGTTCTGGCTTGGCCGCATGCCAGGAGGTCGTCGGCCGCGCGCTCCACGTCGGAAATCTCGGCATACCGGAAGAACGTCCTGTTGAAGATCGCGCCACGCCGGTTGACCATTCGGATCAGCAGGCATTGCGCGTCCTTGGAAAGGGCTTGAAACCGCAAGACGAAGGCGTCGTGCTCGTCCGTCAGGATTGGGCCGTAGGTGGTCCTGACGAACGACAGCATTTCGAGGAAATGATCGTGATAGTAATAGACAGGTAGATCCGGCCTTTTCATTCGCAGCGCCCTTCGGGCTTTTCTGGATCGCACGAGGACATGAGGGAACGCCCCGCTTGGTGGCTTGCAGCCGCGCGGAAACGTTCTATCTTTGTTCTAGGACGCTTCGATTTGTCAAGGCGCCGGGCCGGCCGCAAAAAATCACCAGAGCGCGATGGACGAAGTCCGCCGGCGGAAGATCATCCACGTCGACATGGACGCCTTCTACGCATCCGTCGAGCAGCGGGACGATCCGGAGCTGCGCGGCAAGCCGGTCGCCGTCGGCGGCTCGCGCGAGCGCGGCGTCGTCGCGGCCGCGAGCTACGAGGCCCGCAAGTTCGGCGTCCGCTCGGCGATGCCGTCGGTCACCGCCAAGCGGCAATGCCCGGACCTGATCTTCGTGAAGCCGCGCTTCGAGGTCTACAAGGCCGTCTCGCAGCAGATCCGAGCGATCTTCGCCGAGCACACGCCGATCATCGAACCGCTCTCGCTCGACGAGGCCTATCTCGACGTCACCGAGAACCTGCAGGGGATTCCGCTGGCGACGCGATGTCGCGCAGCGATCCGGGCGAAGATCAAGGCGGAGACCGGCCTCACCGCCTCGGCCGGCGTCTCCTACAACAAGTTCCTGGCGAAGCTCGCCTCCGACCAGCGCAAGCCGAACGGCCTGTTCGTCATCACGCCCGAGATGGGACCGGCGTTCGTCGAAGCCCTTCCGGTCGGCAAATTCCACGGCATCGGGCCGGCGACCAGCGCCAAGATGAACCCGCTCGGGATCCACACCGGCCTCGACATGCGGCGCAGACGCTGGAGTTCCTGCAGGCCAATTTCGGCAAGGCCGGCGCGTACTACTACTGGATCTCGCGAGGCGTCGACGATCGCCCGGTCCGCGCGAACCGCATCCGCAAGTCGGTCGGAGCAGAGAAGACGTTCGCGAGCGACCTCACCGAATTCGACGCCTTGGTCGCCGAATTGCAGCCGCTGATCGACAAGGTCTGGCGGCACTGCGACGACAAGGGCTCGCGGGGCCGGACGGATCCCGATATTGAGGTGATCGTTCAACCTTGCGAACGTGAACGATGCTCGGTTGTCTAACTCTTCGATTCGGTGAATTGAGGATAATAGCGATGGCAGAAGATGTGCCGGTGCGTCTTCCTCGATCGGCTGTCGCGGTCCGCATGCGTTTCTATCTGCAGGCGCCAAATCTTCCTCGGCTTACTGTTGCCGCCGATGTGGGACGGAAGTTAGATGAATTTTCGTTTGCATTTGACCAACCGTTTGGCGATGCATGGTAAGCAAGGAATCCTGATATGAGTTACTCATTGCTCTGCGAGGATCCGCCGCAAGTCGTTTGTCCTCCCAAATTTCGGGTACGAGCCTCAGCTTGGATCAAAATCTATTGTGGGCGCGAACCTCTATACGATGGAAGAGCTCCGAGCCACGCTCTCCAGTTCGCCAGGCATCTCGCCACGGTAATGCAAGCCGTTCAAAGCCGGCTTGATCAGAACGCAACCACCGATCTAAAGTTGGCTGCCTGATAAGCCTTGTCTCAAGACCGGGCTGTCGTACAGAGGATAGCGGATATGAACACGCGCAAACGCCTCCAGGCCCTGCGACGAAAAGCCAGCCCGGTTGCCACGGCGACGCCCGAGGCGGCGGCTCATGCCCGAGCATCCGGCGTGCATGATCGGCCGCGGAGCAGATCTGCGAGCATGCGCTGGTCGATCGCGATCTCAATCGCCTGCTGTTCGATTACGAACGGACCGTGCGCTCGCGTTTTACCCGCATCGTCGATGTGCTCAAGCGTATCTCGACGTATCAGCACGACGAGAATTTTATCGGGCGGGCGCAGCAGCTTGCCCGCGAGCAACTCGGCTTCGATCTTCCGACGCAGGTGCTCGAGGACGCCTGGGTGTGCGGGTTGGATTTGTCCACGCTGCATTCACGCTGCATATTCAGCTCTCTGAAGTTGAGCGTCGATAACGCGCAGACCGAGCAGATCGGTTGGCGCCAACATCTCCCGCTCGACGAGAATTTTCTGCGTTCGTGCGGTTACCACACCGTGGACATCAGCCCGTGTTCCGACGGCCGGCTGCAGGGCGTCGGCGCCTATGTGCTGCGCTTTTTGCCTGGGCCAAATGTGCGGGTGAAGGGGTATGCCGGCGCACTGTTTAATGTCGAAGCCAATGTTTCAGACTGGGCAGAGCGCGAACTCAAGCGACTGTCGGGCGCTATGGTCGATGGGGACCGTCTGAACTTCCTCAAGATCGCCGTTTATCATTTCAGCAGTTCTTCGCCCGATAATCACGGTTGCGCTGCTCACGGCAGCAACGACCGTCAGGCCACAGAGGCGGCGCTGCAGCGCCTGTATGAGTTGCGGTCAGCGATCGACCGGACTTTTGGCGCGGGCGCGGTGCCTGATCTCCTGCTTATCGGTGTTGATACGGATCTGGATGCGTTGCGCATCCACTTGCCCGACGGCTTCGGTGAGCCTAGTGCGCACCGCTACTTTGAGACCGCGCAAATCTATCGCGATACCCTTGGTCTTTCGCCCGAAGCGGCGAGGGTCCATATCGCCGAGACCGTCGCCATCGCCGAGAGCTTGGATGACGGGAGCCAGGGCACCGGCCGAATGCACGAGGGTATGCGTCGCCTGGTGCTGGCGCTGGCCGAGGCTAATCTGTCGCAAATCGAATACGTCATCAAGCACCACACCGGCCGCTATAAGACCATCGGGCACGACGAGGAGTACATCATCGCCGGTGAGAAGCTGCGGCCGCTGCAACTGCGCAATCTGTTTTATCTCGCTCACCTCAACACCATGGAGGAAGGCGCGCCGGACATGGATGTCGGGATTGATATCTTCACCAAGCTCAACGCCGCGCACGGCCTTCCGGTGCCGGTGCTAGTGCATTTCGAATATGACGCACGAATTCCCAAGTCGCGCGAGCGGGCGATCGCGCGGGGTCGGCGGGTGCGTGACGCGATCGAGGCGCGTTACTCCGATTTGGCCGCCAGGGGGCTTCTCAATTGCGCGATTGCGGTGAGCGAACGGGGCGGCGATGAGCGTTGCACCTTCGTCGCCGACGACGCTGTCGATGATCATTGAGGACGTATGCGCCATGAAGATCATGCGTGTAAGAATTTCGACGATTTTTGCTGGACTAGGTAAGCCGTTCATTCTTTCGGCGATCCTTGGGGAATAAATTGGGAGAGAACACCTCGGCGCAGGTGGTTGCCGTGATGAACTCAACAACAATTGGTACGATTTCAAAGCGAAGCTGGACCTGGTTTATCCTCGGCAGGCCAACACAGTTGGCTTTGGAATATTCGCCAGACGAGGAAGACACGGCAAAGGATTGTAAAAGAGCCGCTGGCTGACGGCCTTATAAAAGAGGATAATTCATGAGCCAATTTTACGTACAAGACGCTGCGTCTATGGACGTTTGCCAACAATCGATTAGCACTCGACCAAACGTAACCAATGAGCGGCGTCCATATTTCCGATGAGAGCGCGTAAACGCATTTACTGGCGCTGTCAGTCCATTCTGGACATGGGCAAAGACAAGCCGACGCCAGACCATGGCTAATTACGATGCCAGACGCCTTGGTAAATAGGCCAGTCCCCAAACCCGATTAGGCAATTGCGCCGGAACAGGGCAGCACCCTGCTCCAGCAGGTTATCGTTAATAAGCTGCGGCGCATGAATTTAGCTGCGAACTCTCGCTGCGTTTCTTCTCTTCTACCCGTTCGTTCGCTTTCTCTGCGCTCGAATCGTTGCGGTCAAGAACCCTGACGTTCTTTCCTTTTCCATGACAACCTGGGACAGTTAAGTTCCAGCCGGGTTATTATTCCTGGACTTTTCAGTAGCGAAGCGGCCCCAATCCGACGTGGAAATCACACAAACACGCGGCGGCCGAACGAGCCCGGTATTTGCGGCGGGCAAAAAAATCCGAGGTGCTGCGGCCTCCTGGAAAGAGGGCCCGACACGTTCCAGAGCATAGATTAAGTGCCGCAATGTTTGACCAGTCAGTGGACCACAAGAACCGGGATGTCTGCAGTAGCGAGAACCTCGGCAGTCCGGCTGCCAAGAAGGGCTCTCTTGATCCCACGACGCCCGTGGGACGCAATAATGATCAGGTCGCAACCGTGCGTTTTCGCTGCATCTACGATAGCTGCGGCGGGTGAGGCATTCGGGACGTGGAGTGTCTCGACACTCACTCCCATTTCTTCTGCGGTCGACTTCGCTGCCGAAAGGATAGCTTTTGCATGCCGTGTGTCGGCATCTTCAAGGTCATCTTGGTCCATACCCGCCATACCCCATCCGCTTGCGGCGATGGAAGGAACTGGAGGTGGCTCCGTCACAGTGATGATTGTAACCTTGCTGCCAATTTCATCGGCCAGCGACAGACCATGGTCAACACCTTTCTTCGCCAGTTCGGAGCCATCGGTGGGAATGAGAATGTGAGTGTACATGGTACCACCTCTTAGCAGTCAACCTACGACCCAAATGCGGGCAATATGACCAGAACGTACTGGCTGGCATAGCATCTTATATGCGCACGCAATACCGGCGAGCACGTTTGGCTTGCTCCGGCCGCCGAATACAGCACGAACCGAAACATTCAGACCGACTTCCCGGAGCTGTTTGTCAAACTTTGAGATGAGCTTCACTTAACGTGCCTTGTGGTGATACTGCAGCGAGATGAGGAGGCTTTTCAGCCCCCGTAGCGGCCATAGCGTCACGATCAGGATCAACGGAATCCAAAGCGCCGCGTGAAGCCAATACGGCGGCTGATATCTGACTTCAGTAATCAGGGCGGCGACGACGACGATGGCGCCCGCGATCAATATGACTAATACGGTGGCCCCGTCGCCGACATTCGCGAACGTGAAATTCAGACCGCAAGAATCACATTCGGGTTTCACCGTCAGGAATCCGTCGAAGAGCTTTCCCTTGCCGCAGCGCGGGCATCGGCACAACAACCCAGTGAAATATGGTGACGGCATCTTTGCGTGGATTCCCCTAAGCGATCATTTGCATATGCGCACATTTTATAACCAACACCTTCGAATGCTCGATCAAACGATCAAATTTGCCGTCCGAAGTAGAAGGAATACGAGCTAAAGCGAGGCAGTCGTTTTATAGTATTCGAAGTCAAAAAACGTAGATAGCCCTTCCCATCGCTGGCGAACTCCCAGGTCCTGCGGCGGAGGCTGTTGGCTCATGACGCGGACCGCCGCGACAGCAGCATCGGGCCGTAGACCAGCTCGAACAGGCCAAACGCCGCAATCCAGCATGCGCCCGCCACGAGGAGCAGGATTGCCGTGTATTCCGTGTGCCAGGATGCACAGACCCGAGCGACGGCGGCGGCGTTGATAAGAATAAAGACGGCGACCGTGGCGCGGTCGGCTGCCAACTCGCGCCCTGTATGCGCGAGTGTTACGCGCGGCATAACGGCGAGGATCATCACCGCGATTGCGCCGGCCGTTAGCGCGTGGATCGCCGAAGCCGGGGGAACGCCGATGTTAAAGACGGACAGTCCGAGCAATGCCGTGCCGACAGCCACCCAGCCATAGCCGAGGTGCAGGATGAAGAGCAGTGGCTCCCGCCAGCTCGCTATACCGGCCCACCGCCCGAGGCGCGCAGCATTGAGCAGGGCGGCGGCTATCAGGAGCGCCCCGGTCACGCGATGGTCGGGGAGAAACGCCCACAGGATGAGCGCGGTCGGCAAGCAAAGCGACGGCAGCGGCATCAAGCATGTCCTGAGGTGAGGGAAGCCGAGGACTTTTGCGCTTGACCAGCCAGTTGCGCGTGAAACTCGGAATGATGCGCCCGCCAATGACCGAAATAAGCACGATGGGCACGCCGATGGCGAGGCGCCAGCCGAGCCCGGCAGGCACGGCGAAGCCGAGCGATTCGAGATGCATCAGCAGATCGGCGACGATGAAGAGCATAAGAGGTGCTGTCATCGGCAGGTTGCGCCAGTTGCGCCCTGTGATAATTTCGCGGGCGGCGACGGCGAGGAGCGCGGTGGGAAACGCCAGATCGGCAAGGACCGTCAGCCACGCGGGAAGCTCCGCCGAAACCACGCAGGCAAGACGTCCGAGCAGCCAAAGACCCGCGAGCGCGGCCAGCGGATAGCCGCGCACCGGCAGCCGGCCGGTCCAGTTCGGAATGGCCGTCAGCAGGAAGCCGGCCACGGCCGCCATCACGAAGCCGAACAGCATTTCATGCACATGCCAAGCTAACGGGTCGAACCGAGTTGGCAATTGCACATAGCCGAAGAACATCACTACCCACAGCGCGAGCGCGACAATCGCCCAGCTTCCGGCCGCAAGAAACATCGGCCGGAAAGCGTAGTCCAGCACCGCAGGCAGCGCGCGCGGCGCAGCCCGTCTTTTTCGCTCAATGCTCATGTTTTTTTTGCCGGTTGTGCGCCGGCAGCTGGCCGCGGCATGGCGCACATAATTTCGTGCACGACGAGCACGCTATATCCTTTTATCAATCGCGCCGAAGGCCAGCAAAATGAAAATTCTTTCCTACGGGTAAGATCTCCGTGAGTAGCCATGCTCCAGATCAACGGAAATTTCTACAAACCTGATGAGCGTGAAACGCTACACCGCGCCGTTTCATACGGACTATCGAACGCTGATGCGTGCCAGAGCGGGTTTGCTGCGGGCATCGCGCCACGTGTCACCCGCAGCAGCCCGAATAATAGGACGCAGCTACGGCCGGCCGCGTTGCCAAGCTGCCGGTAAGGCAATGCTCGAGACTCCCAGCCCAGACCATGCCCTTGCTCAAAGCGTCAGCGGTATGACGCTTCGGCCGCTGCGTTCCGGTGCTGAAACGCGCTTACCCAGAGCTTACCCAAAAGACGGGTGAAATAGACATTTGTTAATTAAGCTATTGAAAACACTGGCGCTCCAAGAGGGGAATTGAACCCCTGTTTCAGCCTTGAGAGGGCGACAAGAAGGGTAGGAGCCGAGAAAACAAGCCGTGGTGCTAATAGCAGGGAGGTTTCCAAAGCCGCCGCATCCGGACATCAGCGAACGTCCCGCTAGCGATGAACCCGCCAAGATCAGCCCCCGTAGCAGGTCGGCGGTCGGGGCCGGTGTCGTCGTCTCGTCGAGTTCCCACCACCGACACCCTGCAGGCGGGCGATCAGCATGCAGGCGGTGCATTTCCTGCTGCTGGCAGTAGTGGCAGAGCCTGCCGATGTTGAGGCGGCCACGTTACTACGCTCACATTGGCCGGCGCTCGGTTCGCGAGAGGTCTCTCACTGCAGAAGATTTGTTATCCCGGCGTTATCCCTGGCGATTTTGGTTCCGCTCTCTAGCCTCTAAGTGTTTGATTTTACTGGCGCGCCCGAAGAGATTCGAACTCCTGACCCCCAGATTCGTAGTCTGATGCTCACGAGGCGGACTACCCCCGAGCGAGGCGCGGCCCTGCGCGGAAGTTGGGCGCCTATGCGAACCCGCACCTCGGGCAAACTATAGCAGGTAGCAGCGGAGTTAAGGCGAAAAGCCCGCGGCGCCATCCTTCCTATTCGCACTTCCGGAGATTTGTTATCCCGGCGTTATCCTGGCCGGTTCATGACTTTGGGTAATCGTATAGGCCTACATTTAAATACTTGATTTCGTTGGTACAGTTTGGTGGGCTCGAACCACCGACCTCCTGTTCCACAGACAGAATTTTCCTATCGCTTCGTTTGCGACCCGTTACGCTCAAGTTGTATTTTCGCTGTTATTCCAATGAAAAAAGCCGCACAAGCTACGCTGACGCTCGCCTCATTTCGGATTATCGTGGTAGCTAGATGGTAGCTACACGAACGGAACTTACATGGCATCGGCAAGTATCACGATCAGAGCGGTGGAGGCGCTCGCCCAAGGCGAGACCATCTGGGATGCGGGCCATAAGGAAGGGAAGCAGTCAGGGGCTTTGGCGTGCGACATAAGCGCGGCCACGCAACCTAAGTGCTCAAGTACCGGGTGTTCGGCCGCCAGCGGTTCTTCACGATCGGGCCACACGGGTCACCTTGGACGCCAGCAGGCGCGCCGAGAAGCCAAACGATTGTTGGGGCTGGTCGCAGATGGGAAGGACCCGGCAGAAACCAAGGCAAAGCCAACCTCCAGACGGCTGATACACTTCGCAAGATCGCGGGTAAATACCTCAACTTTGCCAAGAAGAAGCAAAAGGACGATAAACACCAAGGGTTCTCCGGCTGGTCCAAATCAAACAGCGCTTGATGCGCGCATTCTCGCAGCCCGGAAGAAGGTAAATAAGGATGCTAAGCCCCTACCCCATTGGACCGTGCATGATCTTCGTCGCACGGCTGCAACTGTGATGGCGGATCGGTTACCTCGTCGAGTCACCATCAGGATCGTCATTGCCATTCCAACAGCCAAATCGATGACCTGTCGCCTTTGGCCTGTCCCGCTGCGCAGACCTCAAATACGTAGCCTGAAAACAGGGCTTACGCTTCCCTCTGTTCCTTGATGCGCTTCTATTTGCTGCGGGTTAACCCTGGAGCAACGTTTTGCACGGTTGAATTGAACCTTAGGGAGCCCGAGACATAATACCAGCGACAGGGAGTGCCCCCTTAATTGATCAGGCCAGACAGGCCTTTCTCACTTTGTCGCTCGCCCAAATCGCTACCCAGCATCACAAATTCTCCCTAGAAATGGCTACCATTCGAGGGATGAGGCGCAAGCTGGCCATGAAGGGTTTGGCGCAGGTCCAAAAGACGGCAGTCGTTCTTACAGACGAACGTCTAGGCTCGCGGACCGAACGGAAAATCAAAAGGACACTTATATCCCCGAGAGGATACGGGCGTTGCAAGACTTTCCGGATGACACCCCTTTAGCTGGATTGTGAAGATCCATCTGAAACATTGGGCTTGGCACCTGCCTCGAAAATCAAAGGGGAAGCATCATGATGGAAATCAGGATTGCCGCGCTGATATTCGTCATGACCTGAGCCCCAAAGATCATCCAGCGATGGGAAGAATCCTTTGGTCATTTGAGCCTGAGTGGCTCGGTGATGCAACGGGACGGGGCGCGGAGCCCTCGACACAGCGCAGCGTTCCGTCCTGTTGCATGTCGGACGCTGTTAGCCTGGCATAGGTTGATGGCGGCAGGTTGCCGATCCCGCTGTGCGGACGAACGGTGTTGTAATCATCCTGCCATTCGGCGAGCAGCTCGCGAGCATGCTGGAGTGACGAGAACCGAGCATGCTGGAGTGACGAGAACAATGTCTCGTTCAACAACTCGTCGCGCAGTCGCCCATTGAAGCTTTCCACGAAGGCATTTTGCTGCGGCTTGCCCGGTGCGATGTAGTACCACTCGATCCGTGTGAGCTGCGACCAGCGCAGGATGGCCATGCTGGTAAGCTCGGTCCCGTAGCACCTACGGAAGGAATGAGGAGAGGTCACTGAGCAGCGGTGTGCGCAGCCTTTCGCTGCAAGCGCGCACCGGCTGAGGTGGCCATGGCCGATCAAGGTTTCTCTAGAATGCGAATGTTCACAACCCATTCGGGAGAGACCGACCATGACCAGCCCAAATGCTATACCCGCCGATGCGGTGTTGGTAGCCATTGATATTGCCAAGGCTTGCAACGAAGTCCTGATCGAGGCCCCTAGCCGTAAACGTCGGCGCCGGCTGTCGGTCCTCAATAACCGTGCGGAGCATGATCGGCTGGTTGAGGTTCTGCAGACGTATGGCCGCTCCGTGATCTGCGCCTTTGAGGCGACCGGGAACTATCACCGGCCCGTCGCATGGCGCCTGGCGGAAGCCGGCTTCGAGGTGCGGCTGGTGTCGTCGCTGGCGCTCGCCCGAACCCGGGAGGCATTGCACAACAGCTGGGACAAGAATGACCCCAAGGATGCGCAGGTAATTCTGCACATGCTCAAGATCCAGGCGACGCAGGTCTATCATGATCCGCTTCGCGCCGGCATCAACGACGTGCAGGAACTGTCGAAGACGCATGAAGCGATCGCCAGGGCCAAGACCGAGATTCAGCACCGTATCTTGACGCATTATCTGCCGCTGTATTTTCCCGAGATCGATCGTTTCCGGGGCAACAGCCGCAGCGATTGGTTCTTCGCTTTCCTCGATGCCTTTCCAACGCCGGCAAGTATCACGACGCTAACGAAGGAGGCGTTTGTGGCCGGAGCCTGGGATGTCGTCGGTCGTAAAGTCAGCAAGACACAAATTCTAATGGATATTTATGAGACGGCGCGCACATCAATCGGATTGCCGTTGCCGCTGGAGGCACCTGCCATCCGCATGTTCCGGATGGTCATTGCCGAAGCACGTAGCCTGATCCGACAGCGTAATGAGATCGAGACGCAGGCGGACGAACTGCTGCGGCATAGCAAGGATTATCTGCTCCTGCGGCAAATCCCAGGTATCGGGCCGATCAATGCGCTGACGATCATCGCTGAGGCTGGAGATCTTCGCCGCTTCCATCATCATCGCCAGTTTCTTAAATTCTGCGGACTGGATCTTTCGACACAGCAGTCAGGCCAGTATCGAGGCCAGACCCGCCTTTCCAAGTTCGGCAATGCGCGACTGCGCCGCACCCTGTGGCTCGCCGGACAGGTCGCCATCCGTCAGCGCGAGAACGGATTCCGGCACAAGTTCGAACGCTACATCGCGAGAGATCGCGACAATCCCGATCTGCGCCGCAAGGCGATGACCGCTATTACCGCCAAGATGGCGCGTGTCGTCCACGCCGTCGTCAAAGGCGATTCCGACTACCGGCCCTTCGTTGAGGGGCGGGTGCCAGGTGGAAGAACCTCTGTCAGTTAGGGCCGTGAGGGCATCGCTTCGATGACCCTGTAGATAATGTTTGGGTCTTCCACCTGGATCAGAAGCTCGTGTTGAGGACGGTGAGGGCCGCAATCGGCGTACCCTGTGTTTGCTATGGACGAGATCTTTTCCTTTACTCGTGGAAGCCGCCTGGTTCGACCTTGCAACTTGACGAGCGTTATGCTGCGAGAGCATGCTGGCGTACAGAGACTCTCGACTGCTTTCTCTATTTCCTTCCGCTCTTAGGACGTTGTCACTGACGATCATCGTTGGTCGACCTCGTCGGGCGATCGCGGCATCGAGCTCACGACCGACCCGACACGACGTGTCGGCGACCAATGCGATGCATTCCCGGGTGAAGTCATCCACGACAGCCAGGATACGGAAGCGCCGGCTGTCGGTCAGCGTGTCGCTGACAAAATCCAGTGACCAACGCTGGTTCGGTCCTGCGGCAACGCCATCGGGGCCCGTGTTCCCAGAGCTCTTTTACGTCCAACTCGCCGGCGAACCTGCAGCCGCTCCTCGGCATACAGCCGCCTCAGCTTCTTGTGGTTGATCAGCACGCCTTCGCTGCGGATCATGAGAAGCAGACGGCGATAGCCAAAGCGCCGGCGTACCGACGCCAGCTCACGCAGCCGGACACGAATGATCGCGTCGTCAGGCCGAAGGCTGAGATAACGCACCGAGGATCGATCAGCCCCAATCACTTCACACGCCCGCCGCTGACTGACCTCAAAACTCGTACAAAGGTGAGCCACAGCCTGCCGCCTTGCGACGGGTCACCATTTTTTTGAATTGAGGTCCTTCAGCATGGCGTTGTCGAGCATCGCCTCGGCCAACAGCTTCTTCAGCTTCGCATTCTCGTCGGCCAGGATCTTGAGGCGTCGAGCTTCTGATACGTCCAGGCCACCATACTTGGCCTTCCATTAGTAGAACGTCGCGCTGCTGATCCCATGCTTGCGGCAGACATCCCCCGTCTTCGAACCCGCTTCATGTTCTCGCAGGATCGCAATGATCCGCTCTTCCGTGAACCTCGACTGCTTCATCTCCGTCTCCCTCAAGGTGACGGAACTCTACCCATTTTTGCAGGAAGTTCAGGGCTCAGGTCAGTCAGTGCCGCCGTATTCCTTGCTCACGCATATGATGCCGTTCAAAAGGATTGATCAGGGCGTCTCCTCGATCCTAGACGTGAATTCCGAACTTGAATCACTTTTCGTAGTTCATACCTTTTAATTCAACCATCGACGCACGATGACGATCGCAAGACCAAAAGCGACGGCTAGAAAAAAACCCAAAAAAATTTGCTTGTCGTCTTCTGTAGAAAGTTGGCTTTTCATGAAGGTAGCCATGCGCTGAAGCGTGCACATCATAGGTACTCCCGAGCCATTTATTATAATTCATCTCAGCAAAGCGCGAACCGGCTTTGGGCGCGCAGGCCCTCGGCGGTCGACAACTCCCGACCTCACTCGGGGATTCCGATACCCCGATGACACCCCCCTACCAAAGTTGATCTGACCGTGGAGTCTCCCAGCTCTCGCTCGCGAGCTTGCCGTCGTGTGGTTTACCGATGAGCGCAAGTGAGACAGTCTGCGGCCATACTTGGTCCTTCCCTTGTAAGGCCGCCTCAATGTGGCGGAATTACCTTGGCAACTCTCACGTCGGCTCCTGCGTACCCATTTCGGCCCAGGGAATTTGCTCGTTTTCACATGAAGTCATCACGACGAACACGGGTGGAATCCGCGAGACCCAGCCTAGCTCTCGAAGAAATCTGAACCAAAAATAATTTGCTAATGTTCGGCGAATTGGTTGTGCCTGGTATTCAACGCCGCGGAAAACATAGAAGATACGATCGCTCGCCGTACTTGCTTTACGAACGAGCTCCGCTTCGTGTCCTAACGGAGAAACTCTTGCGATTCGCAAACGGCAGGTCTCGTTTCTTCCTTCGATAACCGGCATGGTCTCGATGCTCTCGTCAGTCATGCGAACATCGAACTTCTGATCTTTCAGAAACTTGACGACTGCCTCGTGTGTCTCACCCAAATTCTCCGGCCGGACCACGATCTTCCACGTCATTGTTGGTATCAGTACCAACACGATCGACCACTTAAAGGCGGATGACAGAATCATGCCGAATGCCCGCGAGGCTGATCGATACAATCAAACCCAACATGACGGTGCTTAACAATACTTCAACTGCCGGGCTATGGAGCATCAGATAAAATGAGCCGTTGACGCCCATGAGGCTCATGCGAAGTACATTAGCGGCAAAAGCGGAAAAGCATACCAGCAGGCACCAGAGGATATCCTGGGAACGCCACTTGTGCCGCGTGAATTGGCTAATGGTGACCCAACAAAGCAGCGCCAGCGACACATTAGCGAGAGAGGAGCATGACGGAAAAATAGCAAGCGAACCTGAATGATCGGCAAATTCAACGAGGTTTCCGGTGCGTTCCGTACCGAGCACCCACCCAACGAAGATAGCGTCGATCTCCAGTATATATTTGGCAAACAAATTGAAGATGAGCCGACTCCAAAACATCGGCACAGCGACAGCCAGAAGAACAATGGCTCCCCGACGGAGCGAATCCGCCGGCCGTCCAAAAATCAAGATATACAAGCTCAATATCGTCACCGCGAGCCAACTCGCGGTGCCAAGCGGCAGGACTATCAAGAGCAAAAGCAACGCCGACAAAATCAGGTCGGTCTTTTGTACCTTCCCTGTACGATCGGTCAGAACCAACGACACGCCGACAAAGCAGGCAACCCACACTATGATGCTGACGTCAAAATTATCGACAGCCGCATTGAGCCACCCATGGGAATAAATTGATTTTACTATTCGCGCCGTCAGTCCATTGGCACATGCAATTATGTACAAGCTCGCAAACAGTTCGCTACGATCAATGCTCTCCGTTCTGATTCTATTTCTGACACTTCGCAGCATCGGACAACTAACTGTTTAGAGATAAGCCACTGACGCTTGATAGTCGACGGGACGACGTTTCGACGTGCTCGTCGACCGGGGCCTAATGCACACCCGAAACGCGGATCACCCTGGCTTGGCAAGGCGACGTCCTTCAAGGAGCGCCACCCTAAACGATATCCAGCTCGGTCGATACCATGGTTTTAGTATTAATTATTCTTAAAGACACCTATTAAACATTATAAAGAGAGACCAGACAAAGCCTGAAATCCCGAACCTCTACTTCGACTTAAGAAGCTTTTGCCGTACGCTGGAGCAAGGGATTCACGATAATATCAGTTAATTCTGCATTTTGATTTGGACGACTGGCTGTTTTTCAGTTTTTTATAATATATATTGAATGTCCGTCAGTCTCTGGCCTGAGCGCGATCAAGAACTGATCCATAGGTAAAATCGTATGTTACAAAGCACTCAGTCTTCAGCGGACGGAACACAGGTGACATATCGAGATAGCGAGGTCATGTCGCCGCCGGGCGGGAACACTATCGCGGATAACTTCAACTTCGTCAAAGGTCTCGTCCAGCGCCGGTATACGTTAGTTATATATACAACCGCTATATCGCTGGTACTGGGCGCGCTTTATCTAGTGGTTACTCCGCCGACCTATACGGCCCACGCTCGACTGCTGGTGGGAAATCCAAATATTCCGTTCGTCCAACAGCTATCGCTTGGAGCGGAGCGCTCCCTCGATCGCACTTCGATAGATACAGAACTTCAGATTCTCAGATCGCGAAACATCATCGCTTCGGCCATACAGCAATCTAAGTTGGACGATGGCGAACCGAAACACAAAGAAGGGCCTCCATCGGAGGACATGATTGAAGCCTTCCAGAAATCCCTCTCTGCAACGCGAATCGATAACAGCAACGTAATCGATATCGGTTTTAGTTGGAGCAGCGCGGAAAAAGCGGCCGAAATTGCGAACGCACTTGCGAACGCCTACATCGGCGACCAACTTAACGCCAAATTCGAAGCCAACAAGACAGCGGCGCTCTGGCTTCAACAACGGCTGCATGCGTTGGGAGAGGAGGCGGAAAGCGCGGAACGCGCGGTCAACGCTTATAAGTCAAAGAATAACATTGAAACGTCTACCGAAGGTAAGCCAATTGACGAACAACGGATCGCGGAGCTGAATGTCCGGCTGGCCGCTGCTCGAGCTCAAACGACCGAGGCCACCGTGCGCCTTGATCGTTACGAAAGCGCGCTAAAGCACAATCCTGAAACCTTAAATTCCATTGGGAAAATGGATGCTGCCGGATCCGACCTCCTTGCCAGTTCGATCATTACCACGCTTCGCCAAACATATCTTGATACGCAGCGACGCGAGAATGAATATGCTGTTAGGTTCGGAAGGGATCATCTGACTGTCATAAATTTGCGGAACCGTATGCGAGAGATCCGCAAATCCATTCAGGATGAAGTGCGTCGTCTCGCGGAGACCACCAAAAACGATCAAGCAGCCGCGGAGCAACGTCAACAAGAAATCGAAAAGCAACTGACCGAAGCGGTGGCCCTTTCGCGATCAACTAATGCTGCTGGGGTAACCCTGCACGAGCTACAGACTAAAGCAAAAGAATATCGCAATCTCTACAATACATTCCTACAGCGCTACATGGGATCAATTCAGCAGCAGTCCTTTCCCACCTCCGACGCGCGCCTGATTTATGCTGCGTCACCTCCACCCTACAAGAGCAAACCGAAAACGCTCGTCGTCTTAGCGCTGAGCCTTTTTGGGGGAATTGCCTTTGGCTCTGGTTTGGCACTCCTGAGGGAATTGATGGATCGTGTCTTCCGGACACCAACCCAATTGGAAGATAATTTGGGTCTGCCGTGCTTTGCAGTGATTCCGCAGCTCACAGAATCACTAGATTACCAAACGCCCACCATCTCACGAGCCGGCCATGAACAAGATTGCAGGACCTTGTCGAAGACCTCATCGCCGCACTGGGCAGTGGCGAATATGCCCTTGTCGAGGTTTGCCGAATCCATAAGGTCCGTCAAGCTGGGGATTGATCTGAGCCGCAGCCACTCTTCCAATAGAGTTATTGGCGTAACGTCCACACAGCCCGGCGAGGGCAAATCCACGATTGCTGCTTGTTTGGCTCAACTCATAGGTCAAAGCGGGCAAAGCGTAGTCCTCGTCGATTGCGACCTCAAAAATCCGTCCCTATCGAAGGCACTGGCGCCCGACGCAACAATCGGCGTCATAGATGTCCTTTCTGGAATGGAGCCAATTGAGCGCGTTGTATGGACGGATGCCGAGACAAATTTGGCTTTTATACCAGCGGTGACAGAGCGCGCCGTGCTGCACAGCAGCGAAGTGCTTAGCGCCGACCCAATGCACCTCCTGGTCGAGAAATTGTGCGTTACCTATGATTACGTAATCATCGACCTCCCGCCGCTGGCCCCCATCGTCGACGTCCGAGCAAGTTCGGCGGTGGTCGACTGTTTCATTCATGTCGTGGAGTGGGGCCAAACCAAGATCGACGTCGTAAAGCATGCACTCCATGCTGCTCCAAATGTTTATGAGAAGGTCATCGGCACCGTCTTAAACAAGACCGACATGAAAGAAATGGCCAGCTATAACGGTTCGCGGAGCGACTATTACAGCGAGAGCCATTACACACATTACGGTGTGAGCGACAGCCCATCGCAACAGAGTGAGCGACACCCCATCGCACAGTCCATTTTGAAGTTGTTGCAGACAAGCCACAACTCTTGAGTTTCGAGCGCCGTGGCTTAATCTTTTTCTGTTTTCAATCCACATAAATGCGATGTTCCTAGGGAATCATTTTGGGGCGCCTTGAGCCTGACGATGCGAAATTTTGCGCGGACTTCGGTTCTTTTGGCGCTTCTGGTGAGTGGATGTTCAACCGTCCCCGCCAGCGGCCCGCAAGGTGTTGACGTCGAAAAGCAGTCGGAAGGAGGCGTGCCGGTAAGCCTGCCGTACGCCTCGGTAGATGCTAATCTCCTTCAGTCGTAAAAATTTTGGGAGAGTATACTCCGAGACTGTCGAACGCTTTCGCTAACAAGACCCCGCCGAAGGCATTTCGCTTTGGTGTCGGCGATATGGTCAGCGTGACGATCTTCGAGGCTGCGGCCGGCGGACTTTTTACGGCCGAGACGGGAGTTCGCGCGGGTAATTTCGTTACCATTCCCAATCAAGCCGTAGATCAGCACGGAAACATTACGGTGCCATATGCTGGTGCCGTTCCCGCGAAAGGACTTACGCCCCCAGAAGTCGGAGCCTCTATCGTCGATCGCCTGAAGGCCCGAGCTCTAGAGCCTCAAGTCGTCGTCGCCCTGGCACAACAGAACACGTCCCTAGTTAGCGTATTGGGTGATGTTCGTACGGCGGGGCGATTTCCAGCTAACCCCTCTGGCGAACGCATCCTGGATTATATCGCAAGGGCCGGCGGTCCGGTCAATCAAGGATATGACCTTTGGGTGTCGTTGGAGCGTAACAACCATCGAGCGAGCGCTCCATTTGGTGCGTTGTTTGCAAAATAAGCAACAATATCTATGCGCTGCCCGAACGACGTTATTTATCTTTTCAACCAACCACAGACCTTCCTTGCATTCGGAGCTACGGGGCAACAGGGCCAATTCAAGTTCGAGGCATGGCGCCTCTCTCTCGCAGAAGCCCTAGGCAAGCCTCAAGGCTTGAACGATAGTCGCGCCGATCCCAGCTTCGTATTCCTCTATAGAGGGGAAACTCGGGAAGTCGCCACCCGGCTCGGGATTGATTGTAATCGCTTCGAAGGACCGATCGTACCTGTAATCTATCACGTCAATTTGCATCAATTCTCAGGGTACTTCCTCGCGCAGAATTTCGAGATGCGGAATAAGGATATTATCTATACGTCCAATGCCTCGATGGTCGAAACGACGAAGTTCCTGACCTTCCTGCGAACAGTTATGGCAACGGCTAACGATCCGGTACTTTATGCTACCAACGCCAACATCTTGAAGAACTCGCTCAGTGGAACGCCTACCACGGTAATAACGACGCCAACTCCGATCGTACAACCACGGTAATAACGACGCCAATTCCGATCGTACGCTAGCATCTTCACAGAACCTAGGCCATTTGCCCATGGACCTCAGCCCGCCGCGCACAAAACGATGCTTTTTTCGCTTGTCGTTATGCCTAATGCATTTGCTGCTGCGGTTGACCTCATTTCGCCCCCAGTTTGGCAATCGCAGACGGTACCCCGTCCCCGACGACTTGCTCCGCTAGGGTCTTTCACCGTTTCACGGAAACGGTGAAAGACTCTGATCTTTTTGATTTGACGCGTTCCTTCTTCACGCGAACCGGGTCCACCTCGTCCGAAAACGCTATCATGCCGTCTGTCCAGCGATCGCCTTTGGGCTTCCTGTTGCAGGCTCGATTACCGGCGATCCTGGCGCTCAGCCTCCACCGAAGGTCTTGTGGAACGCCTTACAGTTGAACTCGACCTGAAATTTTTCATTCTCGGCAATCGATAACATGCGAAAGTTCGCCAATGTCACGGCACCGGCCGTCAGGTCTCAGCTTTAATCCGGCTCCTCGTACGAAGCTTAACGCTAGCGGTGAACCGCCCAAGCACGCTTCGCAAAAACGCCCCGCCAAGAAAGCCAAGTTGAAGAGCGATCCCGGCGCCAATCCAATCACCGAACCCGGTTGGTACGCCGGCGATCAGCCCGCACACTGCTCCAGCTGCCAAAAAAGAATAAAAACAAAAATAGAGTTTGGACCCGAAAAAGCGTTCCGGTCGAAAGGCCCCCCCAAAAAAATGGGAAAAACACGAACTACATTCGACGGTTGCGTCCCAAAAATTTTCGGGAAGAACCCAGATAAGAGAGACTACTCCTTAACAAAAGGTTGACTTGCCAACCGATTTAATTTTAATATTAAATTCCTTCAAAAATACGCCAAGTTGTTTAATTTTTTGAGTTATTTAATTGGTTTATTATCCATGAACTTTGTTAGTCAACCGAAAATTGGGGTCGGGGAAGCGGGAGAAGTAGCGGCCCGCGACTTGAAACGGATTTGTCGCCACTGGCAAATGGCCGATCCGCTATGAATGGATAGAGACGGCGGCGATCGGGTTCGATGTGGCTACAATTGTCTTGGCCAGCTTCTGCGCCAGCATTCTTTATCAGCTGAATGAAGGCCTTCACGTAGAATTGGGACAGCCCCTCGGCTCAGCGATATTGGTTGCGGTTTTGTTCGGTCTCCTGCTGAAGTGTCAGGGTCGGTATAAGCCGGTTGAACTGCTCATTTTGCGGCGTCAGATCCGCCTTATTTTTGCAGCTTGGGCGGGTGTGTTCTTGCTGCTAGCCGGCATCGTCTTCGCCTTGAAAATTGGCAGCGAACTCTCGCGTGGAACGAGCATTCTGTTTGCGGCGTTTGGTATTATCGGCCTGATTTCCAACCGGACAATTATCCGAGAATTGCTGAAAAAAGGGCTCTCCGAGCATAAGTTCTCCGGCCGCAAGGTGGCCTTAATTGTTGACGCTGCGCAACGGCATGACCCCATTAGCCGAAGGTTATGCAAAGTCGGCCTAGATGTAAGCACCACATTTGCCTTGCCACCGAGAGGTGCTGGCTCGAACCTGCGGCTAAAGCTCGCCAAAGATGTCATAGGGCATATTCGGGGCTCGGATATTGAAGAAGTAATCGTCACCGCGGATCTGAACCGATGGTCGGAGGTTCGAGCATTTGCAAACGAATTGAGGTTGTTGCCTTTCCCGGTCACGATTGTTCCTACCGGAGCGGCCAAAGAGATTTTCGACAAACCACGTTGCGACCTTGGCGGCATGACTCGCGTTGAATTGCAGCGCGGACCATTGACCCGCGCAGAGCACTGGGCGAAACGCGCCATCGATTTAGTCGGAGCAGGCACGGTGTTAGTGCTCTTGGCACCCCTGCTCGTCATGGTCGCGGTGCTAATAAGGCTCGATTCGCCCGGTCCGGTTCTCTTCAGACAGCATCGCCTTGGTTTTAACGGACGCGGTTTCAAAATTTGCAAATTCAGAACGATGTCGACCCTTGAGGACGGCTTTTCAGCTGTTCAAGCGCGTCCGGTCGACGATCGGGTCACTCGTGTCGGCAGATGGCTTCGAAAGACGAGCATCGACGAATTGCCCCAACTATTCAACGTCCTGGGCGGCAGCATGTCGCTCGTGGGACCGAGGCCTCACGCTGTCGCCCACGACAACCACTTTGATAAGCTTGTCAGGAATTATGCATTCCGCCAACGCGTAAAACCGGGACTAACCGGATGGGCGCAGATCCATGGATATCGAGGCCCTACTCCCACAACCGAACATATCGAACGACGCGTGGATTACGATCTCTGGTACATCGATAATTGGCGGCTGGGACTAGATTTCGTGATTCTGCTGCAAACACCCTTTGAAGTTCTGCGAGGTAGGAACGCCTACTAGTTCATCTCCATTCAACTAACGGCAGAATGACACCACCGCTTGCGCAATATGGTCGAGTAGTAGGTGGCCTATGCTCCGCCGGACAAAGGTTACGGAGCGTTACGCTTTTGGAGCGCGAGAGGGGTCCGAATTCGCAAACTTCCGAATTTGTGGGCGAATGCGGGGATGGCGTCAAGCTCGCACGCAAGAAGCCTAAGAGCCCGTTTGGAAAATCAGGGATGAGCGTTTCTGCGGATGAGGACGCCGCCCATGGCGACGTGGATCATGGCGGTTGAGACGTCGATGCGACGCTCGTAATCGCGAACGAGCCTGCCCAACGGATCATCCAACCGAAAGTTCGTTTGACAACCCAGCGGCGCGGCAGGACTTCGAAGCCCTTCTGACCGTCGCGGCGACGGATGATTTCGATCACGAACCGTAGATAGGCGGCCTTGTCCATCAACTGCAGCCGGTCGTAGGCGGCATCGGCGAAGAAATGTTTCACCCACGGCCAGCGTTTGCGGATCGTATTGAGGATCACCTGCGCTCCGGCACTGTCGGACGTCGTCAGATTGACCATCAACAGCCGCCCGTCGGGGTCGACCGCGATGTGGCGCTTGCCGGCCGACGATCTTCTTGCCGGCGTCATAGCCGCGCGTCTCGCCATGCGCCTCTTTGACCGACTGGCTTCGATCACCGCAGCCGACGGGCTTGCTTCGCGACCTTGCCTTTCCCGATCCAGCATGAGTTCGATGTCATGGATCGTTTGGAACAGGAAGCGCCGCGCCAGTTCGCGGAACCAACCATAGACCGTCCGCCAATGGCCGAAATGCACGGGCAGCACCCGCCCACACCAATTTCCAAACAGGCTCTAAGCTCTCTGTCTCTCCAGAGGGATTGCGTCGACGATCCGAAATTCCTCGATCCGCTGCCCATTTTCTGTGGCAACCACTAGCCAACGCGGTAGCTTTCCTCGACCCGACCACGTCTCGGAAGGACGTTGAGGATTGCGGTATTTGGGGAGAACGCGCGGATATTTCCGTCGCGTCTTGGCAACAGGCCTAAATTCGTCGTCAGTCTGCTTCTCCGGTGGAACCACCCCTCGATGAAGTACAGCCAAACGCTTTTCCAGCTCGCGTTTTTCTGCCCTGATCCGAGCTGTGAGTATACTGCCTATCTCTTCATGCAGCGACCAGAGTTCATCAAGAGTCATCAATTCCAGTGCACTTGGAGTAAACGTGCTAGGCTTTTGCGCAGTCAATATTCTTCTCCCCCATGTCTTAAAGCCGAGCTTTATCTATCCTATCACAGCAGCGCGCCTTTAATTCGTGAAGCGTCTCCAGCGTCCGCCCAACTCAACAATAGGTTTTTGGTCCGACATGTTACGTCCTATGGTTGAAATCTAAATGCAGCAATCGGAAACGCAAGAACTAATCGAATTCGAACATTTCGGACTGTTAATATGAAAAAATCAAGGCCACTGTAGCAAAGAGACGCAGCGGAGTGCCGGAGCATCGGCGGCTCGCATTGGACTTCGACACCCAGCAGGACGATCATTGAAGATCGAAGCTGATTCGTGAGCTTTGACTGGACATATGGCTACCCAACCACATTTGCTTGGCGTGTTAATTTGTCGTCCAGGACATCTCAGCCTTTTGGGTACCAGCACGGTGGGTGGCTGCCGTGGCCGAAAACAATTCATCGAGAGCCTTTCCAGAAGTCACGGCGCGCCATCCCTGCGGTAATTTCCGGGCAATCAGTATATTCCAGCGATCAGCCTCCCTTCCTCCTTGGCTTGGGCCCCTCGAAGCCCAAATCTTCGGCCCGCAACATTTCCGATGGTTTGCTCAGCCCGTATAAATCTTCAGATCGTCCACGCCAGTTCATGACTCCTTACAAGGCTAGAGCATTTTTGCTTCTTATTAAATCAGAAGCGAAGCTCTAAATGTTGTCTTGACACGTTTTCTTCACGCGAACCGGTAACTACTTCGCTCGAAAATGCTATAAAAACAGCCGAAAGCCCCACCTTCAAACTCAGGGGAAATGCGACTGAGCGCGCTGAAAATGTTCCGATACGGATAGCGTTATTGACCAAGTCCGACGCGGGTGGAGCGTAACCTCGTGCAAGAATGGCTTTCCACCAATCCTTCTGGTCTATGTACCAGCGAACCGTACTTTCAATTCCGCTTTCGAAATTTTTCTCAGCTTTCCAGCCGAGTTCGCGCTCTATCTTGGAGGCATCAATGGCATAGCGTCGATCATGCCCAGGTCGATCGGCAACAAATAAGATCGAATTGTGCCGAGAGCCAGACGTATGTGGTGAAAGCTCGTCCAGTAAATCGCAAATGGCCTTCACAACCTGCAAATTTGTTCGCTCATTGCGTCCCCCAATATTGTAAGTCTGCCCGACCATGCCGCGCTCGAGTATTAGCGTAAGAGCCTTCGCGTGGTCTTCAACAAAGAGCCAGTCGCGGATGTTTCGTCCGTCGCCGTAAACAGGCAGTCTCTCGCCTGCCAGTCCTTTGATGATCGTATGCGGAATCAGTTTTTCGGGGAAATGGTAAGGACCATAATTGTTCGAACAATTGGTAAGAAGCGTCGGTAGCCCATAAGTTTCATGCCACGCCCGAACCAAGTGGTCCGACGAAGCCTTGCTTGCCGAGTAAGGCGAGTTCGGAGCGTAGGGTGAAGCCTCTGAAAAGTAGCCGCTTTCTCCGAGCGAACCGAAAACTTCATCCGTAGAGACGTGCAGAAAGCGAAATCCTTCGCGTTGTGCACCCGTCAGTCCGCGATAATAACGCAGTGCCTCCTGCAGCAAAGAAAACGTGCCGATCACGTTGGTCTGTATGAACTCACCTGGGCCGTCAATCGATCGATCGACATGGCTTTCCGCGGCAAGGTTCATCACTGCGTCAGGCTGAAATTTTGCAAAAAGCTGTCGCAGCAACGGCGCGTTGCAAATGTCGGCGCGCTCAAACGCGTAACGTGAGTTGCCGACGCCATTCGGGATATTGTCAAGATTTGCTGCATAAGTCAGCTTGTCGAGATTGACGACGTTTGCTTGCGTATCGGCGAGAAGATGTCGGCACACCGCTGAGCCAATGAAGCCAGCGCCGCCGGTCACGAAAATCGTCGCTCCTTTGAATCGCATAGCGTGATCCTGCTAGTATTGGTCGGCCTCAAAGTTACGATAGACGGACATTAAATATTCGCCGTAGCTGCTTTTCGCGCATTTTCTGGCCGCGCGGCCGAACTGCTCCAGAGAAATATAGCCCTGACGGAGCGCGATCTCTTCTGGACAGGCGATCCGCAGGCCTTGGCGCTGCTCCAGAATTTGAACAAAATGGCTCGCTTCGACCAGCGAGGAATGCGTCCCAGTGTCGAGCCAGGCGAAGCCGCGGCCCAAAACCTCGACAAAGAGATCGCCGCGTTCCATGTAGACTGAATTAACGTCTGTAATCTCGATTTCACCGCGGGCGGAAGGCACGATCCTGCCAGCAATGTCGACGACGTCGTTGTCATAAAAATAAAGTCCAGTCACCGCGACGTTGGATTTCGGATTCGTCGGTTTTTCCTCGATCGAAAGTGCTCGGCCGGCAGGATCAAGTTCAACCACGCCATACTGATCGGGATTGTTGACGACATTGCCGAATATTGTGGCCCCCACCCTACGGGCCGATGCCTTGGTGAGAAGCTCGGGCAAGCCGTGTCCGTAGAATATGTTATCGCCCAAGACCAAAGCGACGGCATCTGATCCGATAAAATCGCGTCCGACGATAAAGGCGTCGGCTAACCCTCGGGATGATCCTGAACGGCATATGAGAATTTCAATCCGAAATCGCTGCCGTCACCGAGTAAACGTTGAAATAGCATTTGATCTTGAGGCGTGGTAATCAGTAAAATCTCACGGATTCCAGCGAACATCAGCACCGAAAGCGGATAGTAAATCATCGGCTTGTCGAACACCGGAAGCAGTTGCTTGGAGACGACAGTCGTAACCGGAAAAAGACGGGAGCCAGTTCCGCCGGCGAGAATGATGCCTTTCATGGGCCCTCAAAAGGTTAAACTAAGAATCTAGCAACCAACACCGCCGATGGCACAAGTTCGTTATATATACGTAGTTAATTAGCCACACTCAGAGAAAATGTTATTAAATGAACCTCATAGCTACAGCCATCCCCGAAGTGCTGATCATCGAGCCGAAGATTGTCGGCGACTCCAGAGGCTTCTTTCTGGAAACCTATCAACTAGGAAAGATATGCCGCGCATGGGATCTCGCGGCCCTTCATACAGGACAATTTATCACGGTCTAGCCGCGGCGTGCTGCGGGGGCTTCATTTTCAGAACCCGATGAGCCAGGGCAAACTCGTAAGCGTCGCCAGGGGTCGCGTTTTGGATGTTGCAGTGGATGTCCGGTGCGGCAGCCCGACCTTTGGCTCGGCATGTTGCCGTAGAACTCGATGATGACAATCGTCGCCAGCTTTGGGTGCCGCGCGGCTTTGCTCACGGGTTCGTTGTGCTATCGGACACGGCTGATTTCGCCTACAAGTGCGACAACAGTTACAGTCCGAAGGACGAAATCGTCGTGCGCTGGAACGACCCCGAATTGGCGATAGCTTGGGGGATCAATAATCCTTCTCTTTCCGCACGCGATTTCGTCGCCCCGCTGCTCAAGGACGTCCCTAATCTTCCGCGCTATGGGGAAATTTGAGACCGGGATCGCGAGCTCCGATCCGCTTTTATGATTTCGACCCTGCAACTGATGTAGACCGGAATGCTCGGCATTCAAATCGACCATCTCATGGTACGTATTCAACTCCAACCTTCGCCGACCGGTCCGGCCATGTATGGCAGTTTGTTGAGATAAAGAACGCAGATCGAAAAACTCAGATTGGAGTGCTGCTCGCCACATGCGAATTCTACTTACAGGGACAACTGGACAAATCGGCGGCGCTTTGCTGGCGGTCCTAAGGGACAAGCACGAAGTGATTGCTCCTCCACGGTCGACATTCGATTTTACCGCGCCGCGGACGCTTGGTTATACTCTCGACAAATTTGCTTCCGACTTGATCATCAATCCAGCGGCCTATACCGCCGTCGATCGCGCT
>CAWEBX010000015.1:0-70854 GCA_963807355.1 uncultured archaeon | reverse complement strand
GATGTAGTACCACTCGATCCGTGTGAGCTGCGACCATCGCAGGATGGCCATGCTGGTAAGCTCGGTCCCGTTGTCACTGACGATCATCGTTGGTCGATCTCGTCGGGCGATCGCGGCATCGAGCTCACGACCGACCCGATCCCGACAAGTGTCGGCGACCAATGCAATGCATTCCGGTGAAGTCATCCACGACAGCCAGGATACGGAAGCGCCGGCTGTCGGTCAGCGTGTCGCTGACAAAATCCAGTGACCAACGCTGGTTCGGTCCCTGCGGCAACGCCGTCGGGGCCCGTGTTCCCAAGCTCTACGTCCAACTCGCCGGCGAACCTGCAGCCGCTCCTCGGCATACAGCCGCCTCAGCTTCTTGTGGTTGATCAGCACGCCTTCGCTGCGGATCATGAGAAGCAGACGGCGATAGCCAAAGCGCCGGCGTACCGACGCCAGCTCACGCAGCCGGACACGAATGATCGCGTCGTCAGGCCGAAGGCTGAGATAACGCACCGAGGATCGATCAGCCCCAATCACTTCACACGCCCGCCGCTGACTGACCTCAAAACTCGTACAAAGGTGAGCCACAGCCTGCCGCCTTGCGACGGGTCACCATTTTTTTGAATTGAGGTCCTTTAGCATGGCGTTGTCGAGCATCGCCTCGGCCAACAGCTTCTTCAGCTTCGCTTCATCTCCGTCTCCCTCAAGGTGACAGATACTCATTTTTGCAGGAAGTTCAGGGGCTCAGGTCGGTGTCGGTGCCGCCGTATTCCTTGCTCACGCATGATTCATCAAAAGGATTGATCAGGGCGTCTCCTCGATCCTAGACGTGAATTCCGAACTTAAATCACTTTTCGTAGTTCATACCTTTTAATTCAACCATCGACGCACGATGACGATCGCAAGACCAAAAGCGACGGCTAGAAAAAAACCCAAAAAAATTTGCTTGTCGTCTTCTGTAGAAAGTTGGCTTTTCATGAAGGTAGCCATGCGCTGAAGCGTGCACATCATCAGTACTGCCGAGCCATTTATTATAATTCATCTCGGCAAACGAGAACCGGCTTTCAGCACGCCAGGCCCTCGGCGGTCGACAACTCCCGACCTCACTCGGGGATTCCAATTACCAATGACGCCCCTACCAAAGTTGATCTGACCGTGGAGTCTCCCAGCTCTCGCTCGCGAGCTTGCCGTCGTGTGGTTTACCGATGAGCGCAAGTGAGACAGTCTTCCGGCCATACTTGGTCCTTCCCTT
The DNA here is from genome assembly GCA_963807355.1 of uncultured archaeon. Lineage (GTDB taxonomy): Bacteria > Pseudomonadota > Alphaproteobacteria > Rhizobiales > Xanthobacteraceae > Nitrobacter. The sequence goes on along the minus strand of CAWEBX010000015.1, from coordinate 69,614 downwards.
GTAAGGCCGCCTCGATGGCGGAATTACCTTTGGCAACTCTCACGTCGGCTCCTGCGTACCCATTTCGGCCCAGGGAATTTGCTCGTTTTCACATGAAGTCATCACGACGAACACGGGTGGAATCCGCGAGACCCAGCCTAGCTCTCGAAGAAATCTGAACCAAAAATAATTTGCTAATGTTCGGCGAATTGGTTGTGCCTGGTATTCAACGCCGCGGAAAACATAGAAGATACGATCGCTCGCCGTACTTGCTTTACGAACGAGCTCCGCTTCGTGTCCTAACGGAGAAACTCTTGCAATTCACAAACGGCAGGTCTCGTTTTTCCTTCGATAACCGGCATGGTCTCGATGCTCTTCGTCAGTCATGCGAACATCGAACTTCTGATCTTTCAGAAACTTGACGACTGCCTCGTGTGTCTCACCCAAATTCTCCGGCCGGACCACGATCTTCCACGTCATTGTTGGTATCAGTACCAACCCGATCGACCACTTAAAGGCGGATGACAGGATCATGCCGAATGCCCGCGAGGCTGATCGATACAATCAAACCCAACATGACGGTGCTTAACAATACTTCAACTGCCGGGCTATGGAGCATCAGATAAAATGAGCCGTTGACGCCCATGAGGCTCATGCGAAGTACATTAGCGGCAAAAGCGGAAAAGCATACCAGCAGGCACCAGAGGATATCCTGGGAACGCCACTTGTGCCGCGTGAATTGGCTAATGGTGACCCAACAAAGCAGCGCCAGCGACACATTAGCGAGAGAGGAGCATGACGGAAAAATAGCAAGCGAACCTGAATGATCGGCAAATTCAACGAGGTTTCCGGTGCGTTCCGTACCGAGCACCCACCCAACGAAGATAGCGTAGAATATCCAGTATATATTTGGCAAACAAATTGAAGATGAGCCAACTCCAAAACATCGGCACAGCGACAGCCAGAAGAACAATGGCTCCCCGACGGAGCGAATCCGCCGGCCATTCCAAAAATCAAGATATACAAGCTCAATATCGTCACCGCGAGCCAACTCGCGGTGCCAAGCGGCAGGACTATCAAGAGCAAAAGCAACGCCGACAAAATCAGGTCGGTCTTTTGTACTTTCCCTGATCGGTCAGAACCAACGACACGCCGACAAAGCAGGCAACCCACACTATGATGCTGACGTCAAAATTATCGACAGCCGCATTGAGCCACCCATGGGAATAAATTGATTTTACTATTCGCGCCGTCAGTCCATTGGCACATGCAATTATGTACAAGCTCGCAAACAGTTCGCTACGATCAATGCTCTCCGTTCTGATTCTATTTCTGACACTTCGCAGCATCGGACAACTAACTGTTTAGAGATAAGCCACTGACGCTTGATAGTCGACGGGACGACGTTTCGACGTGCTCGTCGACCGGGGCCTAATGCACACCCGAAACGCGGATCACCTTGGCTTGGCAAGGCGACGTCCTTGAAGAAGAGCGCCACCCTAAACGATATCCAGCTCGGACGATACCATGGTTTTAGTATTAATTATTCTTAAAGACACCTATTAAACATTATAAAGAGAGACCAGACAAAGCCTGAAATCCCGAACCTCTACTTCGACTTAAGAAGCTTTTGCCGTACGCTGGAGCAAGGGATTCACGATAATATCAGTTAATTCTGCATTTTGATTTGGACGACTGGCTGTTTTTCAGTTTTTTATAATATATATTGAATGTCCGTCAGTCTCTGGCCTGAGCGCGATCAAGAACTGATCCATAGGTAAAATCGTATGTTACAAAGCACTCAGTCTTCAGCGGACGGAACACAGGTGACATATCGAGATAGCGAGGTCATGTCGCCGCGCAGCAGGAACACTCGCGGATACCTTCAACTTCGTCAAAGGTCTTGTCCAGCGCCGGTATACGTTCACGTTATCTACAACCGCTATATCGCTGGTACTGGGCGCGCTTTTTTTCTGTAGTTTATCCGCCGACCTATACGGCCCACGCTCGACTGCTGGTGGGAAATCCAAATATTCCGTTCGTCCAACAGCTATCGCTTGGAGCGGAGCGCTCACTCGATCGCACTTCGATAGATACAGAACTTGGGATTTTCTGGATCACGAGAAACATCATCGCTTCGGCCATACAGCAATCTAAGTTGGACGATGGCGAACCGAAACACAAAGAAGGGCCTCCATGGGAGAATGTGGTTGAAGCCTTCCAAAAATCCCTCTGACGCGAATCGATAACAGCAACGTAATCGATATCGGTTTTAGTTGGACCAGCGCGGCAAAGGTGTCCGAAATTGCGAACGCACTTGCGAACGCCTACATCGGCGACGAATTCAACGCCAAATTCGAAGCAACAAGACCGCGACGCTCTGGCTTCAACAACGACTGCGTGCGTTGGGAGAAGAGGCGGAAAGCGCGGAACGCGCAGTCAACGCTTATAAGTCGAAGAACAACATTGAAACGTCTACCGAAGGTAAGGCCAATTGACGAACAACAGATCGCGGAGCTGAATACTCGGCTGGACGCTGCTCGAGCGCAAACGACAGAGGCCACCGTGCGCCTTAATTGGTACGAAAGCGCGCTAAAGCACGATCCTGAAACCTTAGATTCCATCGGAAAAATGGATGCTACCGGATCCGACCTCCTTGCCAGCCCGATCATACCGCGCTTCGCCAACATATCTTGATACGCAGCGACGCGAGAATGAATATTCTATCAAGTTCGGAAGGGATCATCTGACTGTCATAAATTTGCGGAACCGTATGCGAGAGATCCGCAAATCCGTTCAGGAGTGAAATACGTCGTCTCGCGGAGACCACCAAAAACGATCAAGCAACCGCGGAGCAACGTCAGAAAGAAATCGAAAAGCAACTGACCGAAGCGGTGGCCCTTTCGCGATCAACTAATGCTGCTGGGGTAACCCTGCACGAGCTACAGACTAAAGCAAAAGAATATCGCAATCTCTACAATACATTCCTACAGCGCTACATGGGATCAATTCAGCAGCAGTCCTTTCCCACCTCCGACGCGCGCCTGATTTATGCTGCGTCACCTCCACCCTACAAGAGCAAACCGAAAACGCTCGTCGTCTTCGCGCTGAGCCTTTTTGGGGGAATTGCCTTTGGCTCTGGTTTGGCACTCCTGAGGGAATTGATGGATCGTGTCTTCCGGACACCAACCCAATTGGAAGATAATTTGGGTCTGCCGTGCTTTGCAGTGATTCCGCAGCTCACACAATCACTAGATTACCAACCGCCCACCATCTCACGAGCCGGCCAGGAACAAGATTGCAGGACCTTGTCGAAGACCTCATCGCCGCACTGGGCAGTGGCGAATATGCCCTTGTCGAGGTTTGCCGAATCCATAAGGTCCGTCAAGCTGGGGATTGATCTGAGCCGCAGCCACTCTTCCAATAGAGTTATTGGCGTAACGTCCACACAGCCCGGCGAGGGCAAATCCACGATTGCTGCTTGTTTGGCTCAACTCATCGGTCAAAGCGGGCAAAGCGTGATCCTCGTCGATTGCGACCTCAAAAACCCGTCCCTATCGAAGGCACTGGCGCCCAACGCAACAATCGGCGTCATAGATGTCCTTTCTGGAATGGAGCCAATTGAGCGCGTAGTATGGACGGATGCCGAGACAAATTTAGTTTTTATGCCAGCGGTGACAGACCGAACAGTGCTGCACAGCAGCGAAATGCTTAGCGCCGACCCGATGCACCTTCTGGTCGAGAAATTGTGCGTTACCTATGATTACGTAATCATCGACCTCCCACCGCTGGCCCCCATCGTCGACGTCCGAGCAAGTTCGGCCGTGGTCGACTGTTTCATTCATGTCGTGGAGTGGGGCCAAACCAAGATCGATGTCGTGAAGCATGCACTCCATACTGCCCCAAATGTTTATGAGAAGGTCGTCGGCACCGTCTTAAACAAGACCGACATGAAAGAAATGGCCAGCTATAACGGTTCGCGGAGCGACTATTACAGCGAGAGCCATTACGCACATTACGGTGTGAGCGACAGCCCATCGCAACAGAGTGAGCGACACCCCATCGCACAGTCCATTTTGAAGTTGTTGCAGACGAACCACAACTCTTGAATTTCGAGCGCCGTGGCTAAATCTTTTTCCGTTTTCAATCCCCATAAATGCAATGTTCCTGGGGAATCATATTTGGGCGCCTTGGGCCTGACGATGCGAAATTTTGCGCGGACTTCGGTTCTTATGGCGCTTCTGGTGAGTGGATGTTCGACCGTCCCCGCCAGCGGCCCGCAAGGTATTGACGTCGAAAAGCAGTCGGAAGGAGGCGTGCCGGTAAGTCTGCCGTACGCCTCGGTGGATGTAACACCTTCAGTCGTAAAAATTTTGGGAGAGTATACTCCGAGACTGTCGAACGCTTTCGCTAACAAGACCCCGCCAAAGGCATTTCGCTTTGGTGTCGGCGATATGGTCAGCGTGACGATCTTCGAGGCTGCGGCCGGCGGACTTTTTACGGCCGAGACGGGAGTTCGCGCAGGTAATTTCGTTACCATTCCCAATCAAGCCGTCGATCAGAACGGAAACATTACGGTGCCATATGCTGGTGCCCTTCCCGCGAAAGGACGTACGCCCCCAGAAGTCGGAGCCTCCATCGTCGATCGCCTGAAGGCCCGAGCTCTAGAGCCTCAAGTCGTCGTCGCCCTGGCACAACAGAACACGTCCCTGATTAGCGTATTGGGTGATGTTCGTACGGCGGGACGATTTCCAGCCAATCCCTCTGGCGAACGCGTACTGGATTATATCGCAAGGGCCGGCGGTCCGATGAAGTAAGGATATGACCTTTGGGTGTCGTTGGAGCGTAACAACCATCGAGCGAGCGTCCATTTGGTGCGTTGCTTTACGAACCTAGCAACAATATCTATGTGCTGCCGAACGACATTATTTATCTTTTCACCCAACCACAGACCTTCCTTGCATTCGGAGCCACGGAGCAGCACGGCCAGTTCAAGTTTGAGGCATGGCGCCTCTCGCTCGCAGAAGCCCTCGGCAAAAATCAAGGCTTGAACGATAATCGTGCCGATCCCAGCTTCCTATTCCTCTACAGAGGGGAAACACGGGAAGTCGCCGCCCGGCTCGGAATTGATTGCAAACGTTTCGAAGGACCGATCATACCTGTAATCTATCATGTCAATTTACGTGACCCTTCAGGGTATTTCCTCGCGCAAAATTTCGAAATGCGGAACAAGGATATTATCTATACGTCCAATGCCTCGATGGTCGAAACGACAAAGTTTCTGACCTTCCTGCGAACAATTATGGCAACGGCTAACGATCCGGTACTCTATGCTACCAACGCCAACATCTTGAAGAACTCGCTCGGTGGAACGCCCACCACTGTAATAACGACGCCGACGCCGATCAGCTCCGACGGTGCGCTAGATCCTTGCAGAACCCCGGCCCCTGGTCCTTTCGCGATGGACCTCAGTCGGCCGTGCGGAAAACGTCGCCCTTCGTTGGAAGTTCTGCCTGGAGCATTTTCGCTTCTGATTAAAATCAGAAGCGAAGCTCTAGGTTGTTGTTTTTGACGCGTTTCTTCACGGGAACCGGTACCCACTTCCGCTCGAAAACGCTATAATGCATTTGAGGCGGTTGGCCTAGTTCGCGCTTTGGCAATAGGGCTCGTTTCTTGCTGGCCGTCGCTTTAATTACCAAGGAACCAGATACAGCGCGCCTGTCTAGCCGACTGCATGGCTCCCCCACGTCATTATTTGATTTGATGCCTTGTTCTGCTTCTTCCATGTCCATGGATCGTTGCAGACGGTACCCGCCCCGAAGACTTGCTCGCTAATGCCGTCTGTCCAGCGCTTCGATCGGCCTTGGGTTTCCTGTTGCAGGTTCGACCGGCGATCCCGGCGCTCAGCCTCCGCCGAAGGTCGGAGACCTTGTGGAACGCCTTACAGTTGAACTCGACCTGAAATTTTAAAGACAAAAGCAATCGATAACGGGCGAACGTTCGCCATTTCACGGCACCGGCAGTTGTTTCACTTGACCTCAGCCCCTGAACTTCCTCCAAAAATGGGTAGAGTCCGTCACCTTGAGGGAGACGGAGATGAAGCAGTCGAGGTTCACGGAAGACCGCTCCGGCTCAAATGACCAAAGGATTCTTCCCATCGCTGGATGATCTTTGGGGCTCAGGTCACACTCTAAATCCGGCTCCTCGTACGAAGCTTAACGCTAGCGGTGAACCGCCCAAGCACGCTTCGCAAAAACACGCCGCCAAGATAGCCAAGTTGAAGAGCCGGATCCCAGCACCAACCCAATCACCGAACCTGATTGGTATGCCCAAAAAAAGGGGAAAAACACGAATAGCATTCGGCGGTTGCGCCCAGAAATTTTCGGGAAGAATCAGGTCAGAGAGGCCACCCCTTAACAAAACTTGACTTGCCAACCGATTTAATTTTTAATATTGAATTAATTGAAAAATACGCCAAGTTGTTTAATTTTTTGAGCTCTTTAATTGGTTTCTTATCCATGAATTTTGTTAACCGACAGAAGTTTGGGGTCGCGGAAGCGGGAGAAGTAGCGACCCGCGACTTGAAACGGATTTTCTCAGACAAGAGCTCGCAAATGGCCGATCCGCTATGAATGGATAGAGACGGCGGCGATCGGCTTCGATGTGGCGACAATTGTCTCGGCCAGCTACTGCGCAAGCCTTTTCTATCAGTTGAATGAAGGCCTGCAAATAGAATTGGAACGACCCCTGGGTTCAGCGACATTAGTAGCGGTTCTGTTCTGTCTCCTGCTGAAATGTCAGGGCCAATACAAGCCGACTGAACTGCTTATTTGGCGGCGTCAGATCCGTCTAATTTTTGTAGCTTGGGCGGGTGTGTTCTTGCTGCTAGCGGGCATCGTCTTTGCCTTGAAAATTGGCAGCGAACTCTCGCGTGCAACGAACATTCTGTTTGCGGCGTTTGGCATTATCGGCCTGATTGCCAACCGAACAATTATCCGGGAACTGCTGAAAAAAGGACTCTCCGAGCATAAGTTCTCCGGCCGCAAGGTGGCCTTAATTGTCGACTCTGCACAACGGCATGACCCCATTAGCCGAAGGTTATGCAAAGTCGGCCTGGATGTAAGCACCACATTTGCCCTGCCCCCGAGAGGTGCGGGCTCGAACCTGCGGCGAAAGCTCGCCAAAGATGTCATAGAGCATATTCGGGGCTCGGATATTGAAGAAGTGATCGTCACCGCGGACCTGAACCGTTGGTCGGAGATTCGAGCATTTGCAAACGAATTGAGATTGTTGCCTTTCCCGGTCACGATTGTCCCCACCGGAGCCGCCAAAGAAATTTTCGACAGACCGCGTTGCGACCTCGGCGGCATGACTCGCGTGGAATTGCAGCGCGGTCCATTGACCCGCACAGAGCACTTGGCAAAACGCGCCATCGATTTAATCGGAGCAGGCACGGTGTTAGTGCTCTTAGCGCCCCTGCTCGTCATGGTCGCGGTGTTAATAAAGCTGGATTCGCCCGGCCCGGTTCTCTTCAGACAGCATCGCCTTGGTTTTAACGGACGCGGTTTCAAAATTTGCAAATTCAGAACGATGTCGACCCTTGAAGACGGCTTTTCAGCAGTTCAAGCGCGTCCCGTCGACGATCGGATCACTCGTGTCGGCAGGTGGCTTCGAAAGACGAGCATCGACGAATTGCCCGCAACTATTCAACGTCCTAGGCGGTAGCATGTCGCTCGTGGGACCAAGGCCTCACGCAGTCGCCCACGACAACCACTTTGATAAGCTTGTCAGAAATTATGCATTGCGCCAACGCGTAAAACCGGGACTAACCGGATGGGCGCAGATCCATGGATATCGAGGCCCTACTCCTACAACCGAACATATCGAGCGACGCGTGGAATGCGATCTCTGGTACATCGACAATTGGCGACTGGGACTGATTTCGTAATTCTGATGCAAACACCCTTGGAAGTTCTAAGAGGCAGGAACGCCTATTAGCTCATCTCCGTTCGATACGGCGGATGCGCAGCGCTTCGCATATGGTCAGTATGGGTCGGCCGTGTGCTCCGCCGGATAGTCACGAGAGCGCTACGCTTTTTGGAGCGCGAGAGAGCTCCCAATGCGCTAGACTTGCAAGTCTGCGGGCGAATGCGGCGAGATGGTATCAAGCCCACACGCAGAAGCCTCAAGCTCTCTGTCTCTCCAGAGTGAAGGGACGGTTGCGTCGACGATCCGAAACTCCTCGATCCGTCGCCCGTTTTCTGTGGCAACCACTAGCCAACGCGGTAACTTGCCCCGACCTGACCATGTCTCGGACGGACTTTGAGGATTGCGGTATTTGGGGAGAACACGCGGATATTTCCGTCGCCTCTTGGCAACTGGCCTAAATTCGTCGTCAGTCTGCTCCCCCGGGCGAGGCCATTCCTCGATGAAGCACAGCCAAACGCTTTTCCAGCTCGAGTTTTTCTGCCCGGATTCGAGCTGTAAGCATGCTGCCTATCTCTTCATGCAGCGACCAGAGTTCATCGAGAGTCATCAATTCCAATACACTCGGAGTGAATGTGCTGGGCATTTGCGCAGTCAATATGCTTCTCCCCCATGCTTAGCTGAGCTTTATCTATCCTATCACAGCGCGCCTTTACTCGTGAAACGTCTCCAGCATTCGCCCAACTCAACAATAGGTTTTTAGCCCGAGCAGTTACGTCTTGAGGTTGAAATTAAATGCAGATTCGATCGGAAACGCAAGGAACTAATCGATTCGATCATTTCGGACTGTTATTACGGAAAAATTAAGGCCATGCGGTAAAGATACACGGCGGAGGTGCCAGGAGCATCGGCGACCGGCATCGGACTTCGATACAGTAGGACGATCATTGATGATCGAATCGGTGCTGATTCGCGAGCTATGACTGGACAAATAGCTACCCGGCCACATTTGCTTGGCGTGTTAACTTCTCGCCGGTCGATTGCTGATATCTCAGCCTGTTAGGCACCAGCACGGTGGTGGCTGCCGTGGCCGAAAACAACTCATCGAGAGCCTTCCCAGAAGTCACGCAGCAATTTCTGGGCAATCAGTATATTGCAGCGAGCAGCCCCTTCCCTTTGGCTTGGGCCCCTCGAAGCCGAACCTCCGGGCCTGCAACATCTTCGGATCTCAGGTCCCTAATAGATCTTCAGATCTTCCACGCCAGTTCATGGACACCTTACAAAGCTAAAAGCAGCCGAAAGGCCCACCTTCAAACTCAGGGAAACGCGACTGAGCGCGCTGAAAATGTTCCGATACGGATAGTGTTATTGACCAAGTCCGACGCGGGTTGAAACGTAACCTCGTGCAAGAATAGCCTGCCACCAATGCTTCTGGTCTATGTACCAGCGAACCGTACTTTCAATTCCACTTTCGAAATTTTTCTCAGCTTTCCAGCCAAGTTCGCGCTCTATCTTGGAAGCATCAATGGCATAGCGGCGATCATGCCCAGGTCGATCGGCAACAAATGAGATCGAATCGTGCCGAGAGCCAGACGGATGTGGTGAAAGCTCGTCCAATAAATCGCAAATGCCCTTCACCACCTGCAAATTTGTTCGCTCATTGCATCCCCCAATATTGTAGGTCTGCCCGACCAAGCCACGCTCAAGTATGAGCGTAAGAGCCTTCGCGTGGTCTTCAACAAAGAGCCAGTCACGGACGTTCCGCCCGTCGCCATAAACAGGCAGTTTCTCGCCTGCCAGTCCTTTGATGATCGTATGAGGAATCAGTTTTTCGGGGAAATGGTAAGGACCATAATTGTTCGAACAATTGGTAAGGAGTGTCGGTAGCCCATAAGTTTCATGCCACGCCCGAATCAAGTGGTCCGACGAAGCCTTGCTTGCCGAGTAAGGCGAGTTCGGAGCGTAGGGTGAAGCTTCTGAAAAGTAACCGCTTTCCCCGAGTGAACCGAAAACTTCATCCGTGGAGACGTGCAGAAAGCGAAATCCTTCGCGCTGTGCACCCGTCAGTCCGCGATAATAACGCAGCGCCTCCTGCAGCAAAGAAAACGTGCCGACGACGTTGGTCTGTATGAACTCACCTGGGCCATCAATCGATCGATCGACATGGCTTTCCGCGGCCAGGTTCATCACTGCGTCAGGTTGGAACTTTGAAAAAAGCTGCCGCAGCAACGGCGCGTTGCAAATGTCCGCCCGTTCAAACGCGTAACGTGAGTTGCTGACGCCATTCGGGATATTGCTAAGATTCGCCGCATAAGTCAGCTTGTCGAGATTGACGACGTTTGCTTGCGTATCGGCGAGAAGATGTCGGCACACCGCTGAGCCAATGAAGCCAGCGCCGCCGGTCACGAAAATCGTCGCTCCTTCGAATCGCATAACGTGCTCCTGCTAGTATTGGTCCGTCTCAAAGTTACGATAAACGGACATTAAATATTCGCCGTAGCTGCTTTTCGCGCATTTGCTGGCCGCGCGACCGAACTGCTCCAGAGAAATATAACCCTGACGGAGCGCGATCTCCTCGGGGCAGGCGATGCGTAAGCCCTGGCGTTGCTCCAGGATCTGGACAAAGTGGCTGGCCTCGACCAGCGAGGAATGCGTCCCGGTATCGAGCCAGGCGAATCCGCGGCCCAAAACCTCGACAAAGAGATCGCCGCGTTCCATGTAGGCTGAATTAACGTCTGTAATCTCGATTTCACCGCGGGCGGAAGGCACGATCCTGCCGGCAATGTCGACGACGTCGTTGTCATAAAAATAAAGTCCGGTCACCGCGACGTTGGATTTCGGTTTCCTCGGCTTTTCCTCGATCGAGAGGGCGCGGCCAGAAGCATCAAGCTCGACCACACCGTACTGATCGGGATTGTTGACAACATTGCCGAATATTGTGGCCCCCACCCTTCTGGCCGATGCCTTGGTAAGAAGCTCGGGCAAGCCATGTCCGTAGAATATATTATCGCCCAGGACCAAAGCGACCGCATCTGATCCGATAAAATCGCGTCCAACGATGAAGGCGTCAGCTAACCCTCGGGGATGATCCTGAGCGGCATATGAGAACCTCAATCCCAAATCGGTGCCGTCGCCGAGTAAACGTTGAAATAGCATTTGATCTTGAGGCGTGGTAATCAATAAAATCTCACGGATTCCAGCGAACATCAGCACCGAAAGCGGATAGTAGATCATCGGCTTGTCGAACACCGGAAGCAGTTGCTTGGAGACGACAGTCGTAACCGGAAAGAGACGGGAGCCGGTTCCGCCGGCCAGTATGATGCCTTTCATGGGCCCTCAAAGGGGTTAAACGAAGAGTTAGCAACCAACGGCGCCGACGGCACAAGCTCGATATATATACGTAGTTAATTGGCCACACTCGAAAAATATTCTTTAAATGAACGTCATAACTACAACGATCCCCGAAGTACTGATTATCGAGCCGAAGATTGTCGGCGACTCTAGAGGCTTCTTTCTGGAAACTTATCAACTGGAAAGATACGCCGCACATGGGATTTCGCGGCCCTTCGTGCAGGACAATTTATCACGGTCTTGCCGTGACGTGCTGCGGGGGCTTCATTTCCAGAACCCGATGAGCCAGGGCAAGTTCGTTAGCGTCGCCAGAGGACGCGTTTTGGATGTTGCCGTGGATGTCCGGCAGGGCAGCCCGACCTTCGGCCGGCATGTTGCCGTGGAACTCGATGATGAAAATCGTCGTCAGCTTTGGGTACCGCGCGGCTTTGCTCACGGGTTTGTTGTGCTATCGGACACAGCCGATTTCTCCTACAAGTGCGATAACAGTTACAGTCCGAAGGACGAAATCGTCGTGCGCTGGAACGATCCCGAACTGGCGATAGCCTGGGGGATCGACAACCCTTCTCTTTCTGCGCGCGACTCCGCCGCCCCGCTGCTCAAGGACATCTCTCGTCTTCCGCGCTACGGGGAAGTCTGAGACCAGGATCGTGGCTGATGTTTTGATTTCGACCTTCAACTGAATAACCGGAGTGCCCGGCATTCAAATCGACCCCGCAACGTCGTTGCTACGTTTTCAATTCCAGCTTTCGCCAACCGGCTCTGCCATGGACAGCGGCTGTTGGATATCGCAGGCGTATCGAAAAACATAGATCGAGGTGCTGCGACATGCGGATTTTACTTACAGGGACAACTGGACAAGTCGGCGGCGCCTTGCTCGCGATCCTAAGGGACAAGCACGAAGTGATTGCTCCTTCACGGTCGACATTCGATTTTTCCGCGCCGCAAAGTCTTGGTTATACTCTCAACAAATTTGCTCCCGACTTGATCATCAACCCAGCTGCCTATACCGCTGTCGATCGCGCTGAAGAAGAGCCGGAACTAGGCTTCAACGTCATCAACCTGAGATGCGCCGCGTTCAGCATGCGGATTGATGCGAGCTTGATGGTCGCGAGGACAGTTCATCGATCGCTGTTCGTCGTAGCGGCGATGAGCGACCGCACGATAGTGCTTTGATTTGATTGAAGAAGCGTTCGACCAGGTTGCGCTTGCGATAGAGCCGTTTGCTGAACGCAGAGCGTTGACGCGGTATTGGCATCGGCTTGACACGTTGGCGCGAACTCCGTCGCGCCAGCGGCGCGAGGGTTGAGAACATGTCCGGTCGGCCAGACTGCTGTCGCCGCGTTCGATCGTGCGACATTCGTTCAGCCGCTGCGCCCGCCATCGTCTGGCTCTGATCTTGAGCCTGAGCTGGGATGCTTTTCTGACGAATGAATTCGATGGTGAGGACCAACCTACACTCCGAAGAACTTAAGTTTAAATAGAGGTCATGCGCCTATCGAACTACTCGCGCCCTTTAGCCGAGCACGTATGCTCCCACGCAGGTTAAGAACCCATAAATTGAATGTACCCTTAATCAGATAAAAAATAAACTATTATACACTCCCCCACGCGGGAACGAATTTCTTTAAATGTCGGTCTGTTAGGTAATTCGGGCTCTCGAAAATTCATAGAACCGCGCCGTATATGGCCACCAACACAAGCCGGATACCCCTCGGCGAACCGGGTGGCTGGCAGCGATAGGCCTAAAAAACTTCTTTGAAGTCTTGAGGCGGGCACGAGCTGCCCGCTCTCGGTAGGCGGTCGGTTTCTGCGGAACAATGCCGCTAGGGCGAATCTGTCCGTCAAACGAGCCGGAGCGCTGATATTAAAGAACGGGGACGTCACCATTAAGATTGCAGCGAGCACCGCGCTAAGGTCGTCGCTGGGGCGGCGACAGTAATTGCGGTCTTATGCGATGCTCGGAGTTGAGGTAACCCATGAGGGTGGCCGGAGTGGCGCGCCGGCGCTCCGTTTGATTTTGGTGAACGCTCTAAAGCGTAGTCGGGGCGCAGTGAGGCTGCAGTAGGAGAGGCTGCCGCCGATCAGCGGACCCGGGCCGGTGACCCAAACACCTTAGTCCGCGGCGGGATGTTGCGATTGACTAACGAGTTTGCGCCAACCACTGCCTGATCTCCGATCGCGACACCCATCTGAACAATCGTGTTTGGACCGAGATAAACACCGTTTCCAATCCGGGTCGACGCGTAGTCTACCGGTTCAGCACCGAGCGACACCGAACGCTTTACAGTATGATGGGTATAAATCTGAACCCCCGCAGATATCGAACACCAGTCGCCGATCTCGAGTCCTCCACCGGACCCATCCAGAATACACCCAGGCCCGATCCAGGTATGACGCCCCACGCGCACATCGCCCAGCACGAGCACGTTATCGTACATGGTGGTGCCTTCACCAAACCCATACATCGCGGCGTTGTCGGCACGCTCCGTCAATAGATCACCGATGGACACGCGGCGATTAAACTGATCTTTCTTCCGGCGCGCCAACACGTTGAGGAACTGCCGGATAAGCGCCAACCATGCGTCCGTATCACGAGGCGCTGGATACCTCATTCCGTTTGACATGTCTTGTGCAACTCCAGAAAGACAACAATGAACCGCGCGGCAATTTTTCGTGATGCCATGCTGCGGTCAATGCGATCCGTCAACCAGGCCGCATCGGGTCCGGCCCATGGAGTGATCGGTCTGTCGCAGAATAATACGCTTCTGGCGCAAACACTATCACCAGTATTAATTAATATGATCGATGGATGTTCGTCACGCTGAAAGTTGAGTATTGTTTGATGTCAATCGCTATAAGCAAAGGGTGCCGCTTATGTGGAGATTGCGCGCAACCTCGGATCTCAAAAAAAAAGCCAAAGTCGCGGATGGCATCCGCATTTACGCGGTCGGAGATATTCACGGGCGCGCAGACCTACTTGAAAAATTGCTATTCCAAATCCAAGTAGATGACAATCGGCATCCGTCCGATCGCTCGCTTATAGTCTTTCTGGGTGACTACGTTGATCGCGGACCGGATTCCCGAAAAGTCCTTGATATCCTTGTAGAATGCTCCACCTCCCGTGAAGCCGTTTTCCTAAAGGGCAATCATAAATCGTTCATTCCTCGCTTCCTTCATGACCCCTCGTCACTCAAAGATTGGCGGCTTTTCGGTGGTATGGAAACGCTGACATCCTACGGATTGACACCGTCAATCAATCCAAGTGCCTGCGAGCAAGAACTTCTGGCGATCGAGTTCGGCAAATCCATTCCGGCCCGACATCTCAATTTCCTCGAAACGCTTGACCTATCGTTCTGCAGCGGCGATTTCTGTTTTGTCCATGCCGGAATCCGTCCTGGAATCCCAATAGCCAGGCAGCGGGAGGAAGATCTTCTATGGATACGCGATGATTTTCTTTCCTGGGAAAAGCCGTTCGAGAAATTCATCGTGCACGGTCACACTCCGGTCCGCGCGCCCGACATACGTTCGAATCGCGCAAATATCGATACCGGCGCCTTTGCAACAGGACACCTCACCTGTCTTGCGATTGAGGGTTCAAGCATCGAACCTCTTATCGACGTACAGAACTGGCGGCACGACGAAGACACACGGACATTGTCGAAATCCGCATCCGGATGAACGTCCATTGCAAGCCTAATAAAGCGCCTGATTTCCCATCAACGGCGAGTGGTCACGCTCTGTAGTATTCAATGCGGCGCTCAAGCCTATCGTTCTTTGAAAGCTCTCTCCGCCTGCTCTTTCAGTGGCTCGATAAGATAGGTCAAGACTGTTCGGCTAGGCGTCTGTATGAAGACGTCGACCGGCATACCTGGCACCAGTTTGGCGCCGGCAAGTCGTTCAACCTGGTCCGCCTTGAGCGACACTCGCGCCGTGTAATGGCTTGTTCCGGTACGCTGATCCTGAGTCAGATCAGCGGATACCAGAACGACGTCGCCTTCAATCTCCGGTGTTGTCCGGTTAAGTGCGGAAAACCGCATGAAAGTTGATTGACCCACGTAGACTTGTTCGATGTCGCGCGGAGCAATTTTGACCTCGACAGCTAATGCATCATTGTCCGGCACGATCAACATGATCTGCTCGCCGGGCGAGATAACCCCGCCGACCGTATGCACGGTCAGTTGATGAACCCGACCATTCTGCGGTGCGCGAATATCGATGCGATGAAGCTGATCCACCGCGGCGATCTTGCGCTCGGAAAGCTCGGAAATTTTTGAGCGAGCCTCAATCAGATCTTTGCCGACCTCCGTCCGCAAATCCTGGTCGATCTGAATGGTTTGAAGTTCAATCTCGGATATCTTACCCTTGGCTTGTGCGATCATCCCGGCCAGCTGACTGCGCTCACCCTCGAGACGAGCCGTATCGCGCTCCAAAGCAGTCAATCGGGTAATCGGCACGAGCTTCTTCTGCCAAAGCTGCCGAACTCCTTCCAACTCCTCGTGGACGAAACCCACTTCCTTTTGCTTGGCCTCGAGCTGTCCGGTGTAGCCCGTGATTTCATCGCGAAGTTGGGCACCGCGTTCTTTCAACTGCGCCTTTTGCCCCTCTCGGGCCAACCGGCGAAGACCAAACAAGCTTCGTTCAGCAGCAATCGCGCGGGCCGCCTCTGAATTAATGTCTTTCGCGCGATCAAGCAGAACGCTCGGGAATGTCAACTGCTCCGCACCTTCGCGCTCTGCTTCCAAACGAGCCTGGCGCGCGAGCAATTCATCATAGCTCTTCGTGATAATAGTAGCGTTCGCGAGAGTCTGGGTCTCGTCGAGACGCACCAGAATGTCACCTGCCTTGACGCGATCGCCATCCTTCACACGCAGTTCGCTGACGACACCGCCAGTCGGATGCTGCACTTTCTTGACGCTCGAATCGACGATAATCGAGCCCTGTCCGACGACGGCTCCCGACAACTCAGCCGTAGAAGCCCAACCGCCGATACCTAAGGTTACCAGGGCGGCGATGAATATCCCGGCCACGGTATAACGCTGGATCGAATACAGTGCAGACGTGTCGACGGCACTCATCGAGTGTCTCCTACCACCTTCAACGGCGGTGCATTCGTTCGAAGCACCTTGCGGAGAACATCATCCTTTTTACCGAACGACTGGATCTTCCCTTCAGCGAGAACCGCGACGTGGTCGACCCCATCCAATGCCTTTGGACGATGCGCTATCACCACCACGATGCCGCCGCGATGCCGTACCTTCAGGATGGCTTCGGTAAGTGCCTCCTCGCCCTCAGCATCCAGATTCGATGTCGGCTCGTCGAGTACAACAAGAAACGGATTGCCGTAGAACGCTCGGGCAAGTCCAATGCGCTGTCGCTGGCCGGCCGAAAGCGTCATTCCACCCTCGCCGATCTTTGTCCCATACCCATTCGGGAACGAGAGAATTAGCTCATGTGCTCCGGCGGCACGAGAGGCTTCCAGCACCGCCTCCGCGGTTGCCTGCGGATTGAAACGCGCAATGTTGACGGCGATGCTGCCGTCGAACAACTCGACATCCTGCGGTAGATACCCAATGTGTCGCCCGAGCGCCTCCGACGACCATTGGCCCAGCGCTGCATTATCCAGACTGATCTTGCCGCGCAGTTGCGGCCAAACGCCAACAAGTGCGCGTGCAAGCGTGGACTTTCCCGAGCCACTCGGACCGATGATCCCTAACCCGTCGCCCTTCGACAACCTGAAGGAGACGTCGTTGACGATCGGCTTCTCCGAACCCGGAGCATTTACATGCACTTGCTGAACCGTAACACTTTGGACCGGCGCGGGTAGCGACAGGAGTTCCTCCTCCTCCGGCAACAATGTCAACAACTGGTCCAGCCGGTGAGCAGATTGTCGGGCGCTGACGAAGCCCTTCCAGTTGGCAATTGCGACCTCGACGGGCGCCAATGCGCGAGAGGTGAGAATTGAGCCGGCGATGATGATGCCCGCCGTCGATTCTTGATATATGACGAGATAGGCGCCAACGGCCAGAACCGACGACTGAAGAATTGCACGAAAAACTTTCGACGTCCCGCCCAGACCGCTTGCCACATCGCTCGCGGCCTCCTGCGCGG
The DNA here is from genome assembly GCA_963807355.1 of uncultured archaeon. Lineage (GTDB taxonomy): Bacteria > Pseudomonadota > Alphaproteobacteria > Rhizobiales > Xanthobacteraceae > Nitrobacter. The sequence goes on along the minus strand of CAWEBX010000015.1, from coordinate 52,247 downwards.
CAAGGTACTTCTGATTGACCTCTCGCCAACGAAGTGCCGCCAGCCGCCGCATACCCATGGCATGCAAAACTTCGGCGTTGCGCCGCCCCTCGGACGCCAACGCATTACGCATCACGGCAAATTGTGCAAACGCCTTGGCCGGGGCTTGCGTTCGCGCTTCGGTCAGAATCGTGATGACAATCAGGATCAATGTGCCAACAAGAGCCGCGACGCCAATCCAGAAATGAAACAGGAAGCAAATGCCAATATAAACGGGCATCCACGGAAGATCGAAAAGCGCCGAGGGCCCGCCGCTCGAAAGAAAGCTGCGAACCTGATCAAGATCACGAAGAGGCTGCAAGCCGTCACCGTCGCCCCGGGTCTTCAATGGCAGCCGGACAACTGCATCGAATACCCTCAGGCCAAGCGTCTCATCAAGATGGCGGCCGATACGAACGCTGATGCGACTGCGGATGAGATCGAGCACTCCTTGAAATGCATAAAGCACCACCGCTAACGCCAGCAAGGCTATCAGCGTTGGAATGCTGCGGCTGGGCAGAACCCGATCATAGACCTGCAGCATGAAAAATGATCCGGTGAGCATCAGAATATTGCTCACGCCGCTGAACGCCGCCATGCCCCAGAATATCTGGCGACACGATCTCACAAACCCGGCGATCTCGGATTTTGAATTGGCATACTCGTCGCCGGGCCGTGAGCGGCCCGAGAAAATTTTCTTGCGCGCGTCTTCCACGACACCTTCCAGCGTGACGCGCGCCCGTCCCGTCGAGAGCATTGATCGCACACGCTCGGTCAGTGAAGGCAAAGCCCTCGCAAAAGCCGAGGCGAAATCGGATGCGGTCCTCGCAGGCAGGGGCATTTGCCCCGGCCTTCCGGAGTTAGTCATAATTGTTCCCCCAAGTCATATCACCGTTAGATGACCCCGGTAGATTTTCTCACCTACCCATCGCACGGCACGCACCCGTCTTACGCTTACGCGAAGTGAAAGTCATAATGATCGAGACCGCTCAGAGTGGCATTCTTCAGCGTTAGCGAGTTGCTGCCGGTGGAAATGACAACGTCCTGACCAACTTGGCTCGCGTGGGACTGCATGCTCGCAAAATCGTCGAACACGCTTTTGCTGAACTGGATTGTATCGTGTCTCCATCCGACCGCGTATTCCGCCTCGAAGTCTTTGATCGTGTCCTTGCCGAAATTATCGGCGAACACAAATGTGTCGGAGCCGCCGTTGCCGACCATTACATCATTGCCGGTGGTGCTGGTCAGCGTGTCGCTGCGGTACGTGCCCACTATCGTCTGGCCCGAAGTAGCAACGACCTGATCGTGCATGATCAGCCGGCTGCACTGGAAGCACCGATCTGCCCGTCACCGTTGAGATCCTGATGGAAGCTCGTCTCAAGCGATTTAAGGCCAGAGTTCGTACCCGAGACGACGCCGCCCGACGTGGAGCCGGTCAGGGTACTAACATGGGAAACGTAGTTGCCGTTGTTGTCGGTGTTCCAGGCCGTGTACAGACCGGTGCTCGCCTCCTTCCAGGCAACCTGATAGCCCGTCGTCGTCTTCTCCGCACCAATTGGCGCCCAGGTGCCATCTGTCCCGTCCACAAAAGCCACACCGTGAACCTTCAGCGAGGGGCCCGATCCGCTGCTACTGTTGAGATAATATTTGTCACCGCTCTCAACGAGACTTGTCGCACCAGCCGAACTCGATTATTTTACCAGAAGTTGGCGTTGGCGACGTCGTTGTCGTATCCGGCGCCGGTGCAGGTGCCGGCGAAGGCGCCGTCGTACCACCCTCCACCGCAAAGGGAGCCTTAATAAGATTACCCGGAACGAGTTCACCGTTCACGATCGTTGCGTAACGCACATTGTCCCATTGGGTGATGTGTATGTCCGCATTCACTTCCTGAAAGAGGAGCGGATCGTACTCGAACGGTCCTACAAAATAGACGTCCTTGAGCGCGACCGAGATATCCTTGTCATCCGCATTGATCCGCAAGCCGAATGGACCACCTTGAAACACCACGTTATTGAACGTGAACGTTCCGTTATAGTCATCGGCAACGAACATCCCGGCAGTAGCGTTACTCGTTGTGGGATACGATCGTCGAATTCGTGATGGTCACATTCCCGGTGCTACCAGGGGCATAAGCCTGAATGCCGTCCGCGTGATCGCCCGACTTTCCCGTTGTCTCAATGTACGAATTGTTGATGACGATGTCGCCGCTACCGCCAATGCGCACGCCTTCGGTTGAATTGATACGGACGCCGTCCACAGTGAACGAGCCATAACCGACGACGGATGCAATGTCGCCGCTATCGGTGATACTCTTGTTCGAAATTGTCCCCCCGTTTTTCAGGATGACAGAACCAGAACTGGTAACGCCGCTAAACATCGGGTCATTCCAACTGAGAGGAATGGCTGCCATCTAATATTCTCCTGATAGCCTCGATAGTTTCCCCATGGCACGCGCCCCATCGAGGTCCCCGGGCGCGATACCAACAAATGCGCGCATCGCGCGCCGCTGAATCTAGTTAACGGCAAGGGCTTTTTTGGGACGACATGATGGCCCGCTCTAGGTGATTCCAAGTGCCCCTAGATCTCATCGAACCATTTGCACCGCGCACTAAATAATGCCCCACGAAAAAGCGTTCATATCAACGGCTCTAGCGAAAACTATACTCGTGATATTTATTAGAGCTGACAGTCCGTCCAATCCGAATCAGTACAGAAGAGCAGAATGTATCAAAGACTGCCTGTCCATTAGATAAATTCCAGGTAGTGCAAGCTCAAGCGAACGAGTCGAAACGACATGCACGCTTGACGAGTTTATGCTAGATCCGAAAAGCTCTAAAAAACTCTGAGAAAAAACTCTAAAAAGAGATTGGTCGTGCGAATTACTTGGCAGATGCTATTTTAGCACTGATATCGCTGCTGAACGGCGCTGCTCGACGACGACTTTAAGCTCAACCAACTTCGAATATTCAGGACATTTGGCTTACCAAACAAAAAATTCAGCAGGCGACATTTGTTTAATTTAATGCGGGAGAAAATATTAAATCGAAATTTCTGCGTCGCCATGCGAGGCAGCGCATTTATCCGTGACAAGGTATCAGAACGTCTCGACAGGAGCCACAATTACCGCCGGGGCAGTCCATCGGGTCGCCCTGTCTTGCCTTTTGCGCCGTCCAGCATTCCCATGAAAGCGACTTTTCCGCTCAAAGCGGAGTCTTTGAGCATGTATCGCGACACGAACAATAACCCGACTCCGAAATGGCAAACCCAGCGCCATCCCGCAAAGCGCCGGGCGTAAAGAATGCCGTTACGCGCGGACAGATAGATCGAGAGGTAAGAGCGCTTCTCAGGCGTAACGGCCGATCCGATGGTTGTCCCGCCAACATGGCGAACGACGGCTTTACTAGCAAAACCGATGCGGTGTTGTCCACGCCGAAGCCCCCAATCCAGATCTTCCATATAAAGGAAATAATCTTCGGCCATCAGACCGACGTCCTCGACAAATGCGCGCGTTACCAGAACACACGCCCCACTTATCGCATCGATCCTGCCCAGATCCTCGGCCGATGGCGCGCTGCCGCTTGGCGCATTTCTTCCCACGGCAATGACTCGGCCCGTCATCCGCGACCAATGCAGTCCATAATTGATGATTTTGTCCGGGGCGTCGTCGAAGACCAGGTTTCCGCCAACCATACCGAAACCCTCAGCGGACTTCGCCACCAGTTCGGACAGGGTACGCCTATCCACTTCGGTATCGGGATTTAAAACCAGCACCGCATCCCAACCGGACACGCCGAGCAACGGTTCAAGCCACGCGTTGACGCCTCCGCCGTAACCGAGATTTTCCGTCGCCAGTCCGACCCGCACCACATTCGCGCGGTCCTGAAATCGGCATTTCGCAACTGATACCAGTCGTTTCTGCGGTTTGTCGAGAGCGCCTAACGCGCCGGACGTTCGAAGTAACGTTTTGTCCGACCCGACGAGCGTAGCGAGCAAGGTCTCGTAGGCTAGCTTCCCCACCGTTCTCACAAATAAAGATTTCGAAGTGATCCAGATCCGAACGAGCGAGCGACTTCAAGCAACGGTCGACATCATCGGCATTACCGTACGAGACGATGATGACGGCCAGCTTGACGTTAACGGTCGACATAACCCGGACACCTGCTCATATGTCGCCCGCTGGCGAAATGGACGTCCGCGCGGGCTTGCGCATTAGGCACGCGCCTCCGATAAAGACCATCCCGAAGGACGGGCCGCAATCCATAAGATTCTGATCCCCACCGCGTTGAATCCGACCTTAAACCGCCCTTTGATCGAACAATGGTCTTATCCGAAGATCGGTTTCACTTTGCGCTGGCGCGGCCCTCAGGCCAAAATGCGCCAGTGCGGCCAACTCAGAGCCAACCGCGATGATGACGGAGCGGCACCCTGTTTGTATTCGGACGGCCCTGCAAAACTCATTTTTCCGCCGCGCCTCGACCTCGGTGTTTATGCCCCTTCGGTATTGATATTGATGCAGGTTATCATTAGTATGATAATCCGCGCTTAGCCTCCGGCGGCCATTTTATTTTGACCAGGTCCTTCGTCGAGCAGCCTTTCCCCGGATTGCTGGAACTCCCTTAAGGCATTAAAGCTTCCCAAAAAACTTCGACACTTAACCACCTTCAGCAATTTCCATTCCAAATAAAATATTATTATTTGATTAAGCCATCATATTTGATATCGTTGGGCCACTTAATTAATTTTTAAAAGCACCCATCGGGCTGGTATTATGACTGAGCTGACTCACCCAAAAAATCCTGTTGTTCGGTGCCCGAAGGCCGCGCGACGCAAGTTGCTGGCGGTTGCCTCGGGCGGCGGTCACTGGATTCAACTCCTGCGCATCGGCCCTGCATTTCAGGATTGCGATGTCACCTTCGTGACGACCCACGAGTCCTATCGATCTCAGGTCAACGGCTGTCGATTTTTGACCGTGACCGACTCCAATCTCTCCACCAAGTTCCGTCTTCTCAGGACGGCGCTTGATGTCGCCTGGATCCTCTTAACCGAACGACCCGAGATCGTCGCATCGACCGGCGCCGCTCCCGGCTATTTCGCCCTGCGCCTCGGTCATCTGATCGGAGCCAAGACAATCTGGCTGGACAGCGTCGCGAATGTCGACCGGCTGTCGGTATCCGGCCATCGGATCGGCCGCTACGCAGATCTGTGGCTGACCCAGTGGCCGGATCTAGCGAAAGCCGGCGGACCATATTATGTGGGCTCCGTGCTATGATTTTTGTCACCGTCGGCACCCAGGGACCTTTCGATCGCCTGATCCGGGCGATCGACGAATGGGCTGGTACGCGCGGCCGCGCCGACATCTTTGCCCAAATCGGTCCCTCCGACTTTCGTCCCGAGCACATCCGCTCCGCGCCATTTGTCGGCGCTGACGAATTCAAACAACATGTCGAAATCGCCAGCTTGATTGTCGCTCATGCCGGAATGGGGTCGATCATTACCGCCCTCGAACTCGGCAAGAGGATTATCGTGATGCCGCGCCGTGCCGATCTCGGCGAGCATCGCAACGATCATCAGATCGCGACCGCGCGGCGCCTCTCCGAGAACGGCCGCATTCTCACCGCCATAGATCGGCAGGAGCTTCATGAAAAGCTTGATGAACTCCAGAATCCGACGGCCTCAGAGCGACTCAACTCCGGGACGTCTCAAGATCTAATTCACGCCATTCGGATGTTTATCGACGCAAAGAACATTCGTTTTGATGGCAAGATGTCTCGCGTTGACCCGCTAACGGAATGCACGGAATTGCCCATCCACCGGCGTCCGACGCCAGCCGAACACTGAAACGATCGTGAAAGTTCCTCCTCTGTGCGTCTTGACCTTCTGCGGAGCACGGCAAAGAACTTCGATATGACAGGGTAAAACATGACAAACAGACAACTTGGCATCGGCGTGATCGGTTACGGATATTGGGGTCCCAATCTCGTCCGGAATTTCTCAAACGGCGTATCGACCCATGTGGTCAGCATTTGCGATCTGGATTCCGGCAAGCTCGCGATGAGCCAACGGCTCTATCCGGGCGTCACAACGACTTCGGATTTCCGCGACCTGCTGACAAACCCGGCGATCGACGCGGTCGCGATCGCGACACCGACCCGCACCCACTACGAGCTGGCGCTCGCTGCGCTGAAGGCCGGGAAACACGTCTTCGTCGAAAAACCGCTAGCACCGACGGCGGATCAGGTCCGTCGCCTGATCGACGAAGCCAACCGCCGCAATCTGATCCTGATGGTGGATCACACCTTCCTCTATACGCCGGCGGTCCAGAAGATTCGCGAACTCATCCACACCGACCAGCTCGGTGAAATCTATTATTACGACAGCATCCGCTCGAGCCTTGGCCTGTTCCAGAGCGATGTCAACGTGATCTGGGATCTCGCCGTTCACGACATCTCCATCATCCAATATCATCCTCGAGGAGAAGCCGGTTGCGGTTTCCGCGACCGGCTCGTGTCATGTCGACGGCTCGCCAGAGAATATGGCGCACATCACGCTGTTCTTCGAGTCCAAATGCGTCGCCCACGTCAGCGTCAACTGGCTTTCCCCCATCAAGGTGCGTCAGACCTTCATCGGCGGCAGCAAGCAAGATGATCGTCTATGACGACGTTGAGCCGACCGAGAAGATCAAGGTGTACGACAAGGGCATCACCCTGAATGCATCGTCCGAAAATGCTCATCAACTCCGGATCGGATATCGCGCCGGCGACATGTGGGCCCCTCATATCTCGACCAAGGAAGCGCTGCAAACCGAGATCGAGCATTTCGTCGATTGCGTGATCAACAACAGGTGCCGATCTCGAACGCGGCGTCCGGACTGCGAGGTGATCGAGATGCTCGAAGCGGCGTCGCGATCGATCGTCGAACAAGGCCGGCCGGTCCGGCTTGGACAGCCCATCAAGTTCCGGCAAAGCGCCTAGAGTTTCTGTCGAAGCCCGGAGCCGAAGTTCCGCGGTTTGATCTACTGCCTTTTGATCTAAAGGATCAGTGCGCTAATCGATGTTCGCCTGAGACCGCTGTCATTCTTCAGATCGCAAGATGATGTAATCCGCCATGAGCTCTGTTCAACGCTCAATCTTCTTTTCCGCGATTGAGCGGTATGGCGGCCTGCTGCTGTTTTTTATCTCGACCGCGATCCTTTCACGACTGCTGACGCCGACGGAGTTCGGCATCTATGCGGTCGTGAACGCGGTCGTTGCGATTTTTGCGGCGTCGTTCCAGGAATTCGGCGGCGCCAACTATCTCATTCAGAAAGCAGGACTCTGACGGAATCAAGACACCCGCACGGCGTTTACCGTCACCGTCTGCATCTCGATCGTCCTTGCGCTGATCCTCGTCGTTTTCGGCAAGGCTTTTGTCGTATTCTTCAAGCAAAGCGGTCTCGATACCGGCATGGCCGTTGCGGCCCTGAACTTTCTTCTGACGCCGTTCTCGGTTATGATCATCCGCCCTGCTCCGGCGCAAATGGCGTTCGGAAAACTTGCGCCTCTGCAATCTTATTGCGAATTTCTGTCGGAGCAGCCGTTTCTATCGTGCTCGCGGTTCTGGATTTCAGTTTCATGGCGCCGATATGGGGCGGGGTCGCCATGAATCTTGTTCTGACAATCCTATCTGGTGGCGACGTCGCACAACATTCGAATCTTCCAACCGTCGCTTTCGGAACTGTTCGGACGTCCTCAAGTTCGGGATGTATTCGGGCGGCGTCAGCCTGATCAACGTCTTCTACAATTTGTCGCCGCAACTGTTTCTCGGCCGCATACTCGATTTCGCGGCCGTCGGACTTTACAGCCGCGCGATCGGCGTGACCCAGGTCTTCGACAAGCTGGTCGGTCAGGTGCTGAGTCCGGTCATCATGCCGGCGATCTTTGCCGAAAACCAGGGCAGGAACAGATCTCCGCAAGATCTACCTCGATTCGATTACGCTTCTGAGCGCCGTGCAGTGGCCCGTCCTTACATTTCTCGCCATCATGGCGCATCCGATCATCCTGATCTGGCTGGGCCCGACCTGGCTCGAGATCGTCCCGCTGGTGCAGCTTCTGTGCATTGCAAATCTTGCGCTGTTCGCCGCCTGCCTCACCTACCCGGTCCTGGTCGCGGTCGGGCATGTGCGCGACGCGCTGTATCTCATCGCTCATCTCGCTGCCGCCTTCCCTGCTGCTCATCTTTGCCGCCTCGTTCTTCGGCATCGAAGCAGTCGCGGCATCCGCGCTTGCTGACCTTGCCGTTCCAGGCCGTCGTGGCGATCTACTTTGTCAGCCGGCATCTTGATATCAAACCGGAGGACCTGCTTCGCGCGACTCCAAAGAGCGCGCTCGTGACGCTCTCGTCAGCGCGATACCCGCCATCGTCTGCGCTCGCTCGTGGCATTTCCTGATGATTCGACCCATCGTCGGACTAGCTCTGGCTTGCTTCGGCACGGCCATATGTTGGCTGCTGGCATTGATTGCGACCCGCCATCCGCTGCTGCCGCTGCTACAACAGGCGGGCAGCGCTTGTTCGGACATCTGCGCTTCAGATTTGCGCTACCCGTACGGCGCAACGCCGTGCGATAGACCATTCATCCGGAAACCGGATCTCAAGCCAGATCGGAGCCGAAGCCGCCGATGCCCATCACAAAGGATGTTCAACTCGGTCGCGACGTCCGCATATTTCATCCGGATCTCGTCAATCTCTACGGATGCTCGATCGGAGATGAAACCCGGATCGGAACCTTTGTCGAAATCCAGGTCGGCGCGAAAATCGGCGCCCGCTGCAAGATCTCGTCGCACAGCTTCATCTGCGAAGGCGTCACGCATCGAGGACGAGGTGTTCATCGGGCACGGCGTCATGTTCACCAACGACAAATATCCGAGGGCCACGACTGCGGACGGCCGGCTGCAGGGTCCCGCCGACTGGACAGGTGGAGCCGACCCGTGTCGGCACGCCGGGCGTCGATCGGCTCCAACGCCACCATTCTATGCGGCATCACGATCGGCGCTGGCGCCATTGTCGGTGCCGGCGCCGTGGTCACCAGGGATGTTCCGCCGGGCGACGTTGTCGCCGGGGTGCCTGCCCGATCCGTCAAATCCAGGATCGATGCGCCTGCCTGACGGCCGAGCTCGCGTCATTAATCAAAGCCTGCGGGATTACCACGCCCGATCAACTCGCATGACATTTAGTTTATTCTGTTTTTATTTGTTTAAATTGTGTAGTTTGATTATATTGATTTAGATAATAAATGTGCGTCCGATCGGACGCCTCCTGCAGAGGATTATTACCTTGATACCTTTTCTGGATTTGAAAGCTCAGTACCGCCAGATCAAGCCCGAGGTCGATGCCGCGGTTGCTGCGCGCCATCGATAGCACGCAATTTGTGCTGGGACCGGAGGTCGCGGCCTTCGAGAAGCGCTTTGCGGCCTATTGCAACGTCGACCATTGCCTTGCGGTCAACAGCGGAACCTCGGCGCTGCATCTGGCGCTGCTCGCGGCCGGCGTCGGGCCCGGCGATGAGGTCATCACCGTATCGATGACCTTCGTCGCGACCACCGCCGCGATCCTGTACAGCGGCGCCAAGCCGGTCTTCGTCGACGTCGATCCCGGTCACCTGGACGATGAATCCGGCCCTGATCGAAGCCGCGATCACGCCGCGAACGAAGGCGATCCTGCCTGTCCATCTTGCACGGACTGATGGCCGACATGGATCCGATCATGGAGATCGCCCGCCGACACGGGCTCGTCGTGATCGAGGACGCCGCGCAAGCTCATGGTGCCGAATACAAGGGCCGGCGCGCCGGGTCGATCGGCGATCTCGGCTGCTTCAGCTTCTACCCCGGCAAGAACCTCGGAGCGTATGGCGAAGGCGGCGCGGTGGTCACCAACAACGCCGGACTTGCGCAGACGAATTTCGCTGCTTCGCGATTGGGGACAGGAATCCAAATACAATCACGTCGTCGCCGGCTACAACTATCGCATGGACGGCATTCAGGGCGCCGTTCTGAACGTCAAGATGAACTACATCGAAGCCTGGACCGAAGGCCGCCGGTCGGTCGGCCGCGCAGTATGATCGCCTGCTGGCAGAAACTTCCGTTGTCAACGACCGCGAGCCGCCAGCGCACAGCCGGCACGTCTACCACGTCTATGCGCTGTGCCTGCCGCGCCGCGACGAGGCGTTGAAGCCGTCCTGCAGGAAGCCGGCATCGGCGTGGGTATTCACTATCCCGTTCCGGTCCATCTGCAGAAGGCCTACGCCAATCTTGGCTATCGCGCCGGCGATTTCCCGGTCACCGAAGCAGCTGGCGAAACAATTTCTCTCGCTTCCGATCTATCCGGAACTGCGCCCGGAGCAGGTGGACGAGGTCGTGGCAGAACTGGAGAAGGCTCGTGCTCGTCGAGGCTGCCTAGGCGTCGCGGTCAGAGCAGCTTCGTCATCAACGAAGCTGACATTCGTCGAAGCTCAACAATAGGAGAGTATCTTGGCTGATCTGAAGGGAAAACGAATTCTGGTCACCGGCGGCGCCGGCTTCATCGGCTCGCATATCGTCGACCTCCTGTGCGACGAGGGTTGCGTCGAAATCGTCGCGCTCGACAACATGGTCAGAGGACGGCCGGAAAATCTCCAGACGGGCGCTGGCGCGCGGTCCTGTCCGCCTGGTCCACGGCGATATCCGCGACGGCAAGCTGATGGCGTCGCTGGTGAAGGCTGCCGACATCGTCTTTCACCAGGCCGCACTTGCGCATCACCCACTGCGCAGCCGAACCGCGCCTCGCCATGGAGGTCATGGTCAGACGCGACCTTCGATCTGCTCGAACTGTGCGTCAAGCACGACATCGAGAAGGTGATCGCCGCATCCTCGGCATCGGTCTACGGCATGGCCGAGGAATTTCCGACGACGGAGCGGCAGAATCCTACGACAACCGCACCCTCTACGGCGCAGCCAAGGCCTTCAACGAAGGGCTGCTCCGCACCTTCAACGACATGCACGGGCTCGACTACGTCGCCTTCCGGTATTTCAACGTCTACGGCGACCGCATGGACATCCACGGCCGCTATACCGAGGTGCTGATCCGCTGGATGGAGCGGCTGGAAGCGGGCCTGCCGCCGATCATCTTCGGCGACGGCCAGCAGACCATGGATTTCATTCATGTTCGCGATGTCGCGCGCGCCAATATTCTCGGCGCCAAGTCGAGCGTCACCGACGAGGTGTTCAACGTGGCGAGCGGAACCGAAACCAGCCTGGTGCAGCTCGCGGCGGCGCTTGCTTCGGTCATGGGCCGACGCGGCCTGACGCCGGAATTCGCGCCGGAGCGTACGATCAATCCGGTTCCGCGCCGTCTGGCGTCGACGGCGAAAGCGGAAGAGTTGCTCGGCTTCCGTTCCACTATTCCGCTCGAACAAGGATTGAATCAACTCGTGAAATGGTGGCGCAGCGAGCTTTCATCTCCGGCAACGCCCCGGCAGAAGGAGGCCGCCGTTTCGTGACCCGAGCGATTGCTTGATGCGAACGAGATCGAGGCTGCCCGCGAGATCTGTTCCGGGTCGGGTATTATATTTCCGGCGTCTGTCCTCGAACAGGAGCTGTGGAAATTCAAACGCTAACCGAAACTGATCCATCCGAATTCGGCCAGCCATGATTTCGATCGTCGTCCCAGCGCACAACGAAAGCTCCGTGATTGCACGGACGTTGAGCCAATGGGTCGCCGCTCCGGGTTCGGAGGAGATCGGCGTAGTCGTCGTTTGTAATGGGTGCACGGACGACACCGCGGCCATCGCACGAGCGCTTCGAACCAACCGTTCGTGTCGTTGAATCGGAGATCGCGAGCAAGATCCATGCTCTGAACCTTGGCGATCAAATGTCGCGCGGATTCCCGAGAATTTATGTCGACGCCGACATCCTTATCTCCATTGACGCGATCCGGGCGCTGGCAAGGCGGCTCGCGCAAGGCGACGTTCTGGCAGTGGCACCCACGGCGGACATCAATCTGACGGGCTGCTCCTGGCTGGTTCGCAAATACCACGATATTCGCTCGCGGTTGCCGTCTTCGCGCGAGGGGATTGGCGGGTCCGGCGTCTACGCCTTATCCGAGGCGGGGCGGAGACGGTTCGGCAAGTTTCCGGACGTCACCGCCGACGACACCTATGTTCGTCTTCAGTTCGGCGTGAACGAACGAGAGACCCTGCCCGATGTGACAGTCCACGGTCTTTCCTCCACGCACCGGGCTGCAGCTGATCGCGGTCAGAACCCGCGCCTATAGAGGAACCTTCGATCTCGCCCGACGCTTTCCGGAGCTGCAGGAAAACAAAGGCGAGGCCAATAATCGGCAGCTCTTTGCATTGTTTACAAAGCCGAAATTGTGGCCGGGATTGGTGATCTATTGTTTGGTCAACATTATTGCACGGTACAGAGCGACCCTGGGACTTCGAAGCGGAACTCATCTTTGGCAGCGTGATGAAACCTCCCGCACGGCGTTATCTACGGATCCCTTCAAATAAAGTATAGCCTTCGTGGTCCCATTAACATGCCTTCCTTCATCGCGACCCTGCATCGCCACGTGGACCGTATCAGTGGTGTGTCCAGTACGCACTGGTTCACCGTTTACGATGGTACAACTGTTAGCTGAACATATCGCACTCATGTCCGACAAAGTAGAGGCGCTGGCTTCATCATGATTCCGATCGCAAAACCATATCTTGATAAGACCGAAGCCGATGCCGCCCACGATACGGTTCTGTCCGGCTGGCTGTCCCAAGGGGCTCAGGTCGCTGCCTTCGAGCGGAGTTTGCGGCGATGGTCGGTGCGCCGTATGCCTGCGCGGTGTCAAACTGCACGACCGCGCTGCATCTTGCGTTGCTGACCCTGGGGGTTGGTCCCGGCGACGAAGTCATCACTGCGACCCACTCTTTCATCGCGAGTGCCAACAGCATCCGCTACTGCGGAGCGACGCCCGTTTTTGTTGACATCGATCCCGCCACTTACAACCTCGATCCGGCATGTGTTGCCAACGCGATTACCGAACGCACGCGCGCGATCTTGGTCGTACACCAGATGGGAATGCCGTGCGACCTGGCATCGATCACGGCATTGGCCGAACGCCACAGCATTGCCGTGATCGAAGACGCCGCCTGCGCAATCGGAAGCCAGATCAACATCGACGGCAAATGGGATTTGATTGGCAAGCCGCACGGAACGATGGCATGTTTTTCCTTCCATCCTCGCAAGGTCATCACCACCGGCGAAGGCGGCATGGTGACGACTTCCGATTCCGATCATGACCGCAAGCTCAGGCTCTGGCGTCAGCATGCGATGGACGTTCCGGACACCGTTCGGCACGGCTCGCCGCAAGTTATTTTTGAAAACTACCTTTTCGTTGGTTTCAATTACCGGATGACCGACATACAGGCGGCCGTCGGACGAAAGCAGCTTGAACGCCTTCCAGACCTGATCGCGCGCCGGCGCACAATCGCCGCCCGTTATGGCGAACTCCTGGGTAATCTTGAAGGATTGATCCTGCCGCACGAACCGGAATGGGCGCGGTCCAACTGGCAGAGTTATTGTGTACGTCTGCCGGATCGCGTCGATCAGAGAAAGGTGATGCAGAACCTTCTCGATAAAGGCATCGCCACACGGCGGGGGATTATGTGCGCGCATCGGGAGGCACCCTATGCGGACAGCGAGCAACGCCACGACTTACGTCAATCCGAACTCGCGCAAGATCGCTCGATCCTGCTTCCGATCTACGCGCAAATGGTCGAGGAGGAGCAGGTGCCGTCGCGAATGCTGGCTGCGGTCCGAGCTGGAGCGCGTGTGATCAACAGAATGGCGTGAGTGCGCGGCTTGTTGCCCGCTAAAGTCACCCTAATTTTTCATGAGAACTATTGTGTGCCCGCTCTTAAAGGCAACGTCTTGCCGCGCTTACCGTTGGAAATAACTGCGGCGATCAACTCGCGTGCGTTGTTGTCATCGACAGACGATCTGCCGATCCACCGCTGATATTTTCGTCCGATCTTGTTGCCGACCAACCCGGTGCTGACATGGACAAAATCCGAAAGCACACGCCCGAAGGCGGGGTTCCGGATTGCAGACACATACAGATTTCAACGACAGGCCGCGTGCTTCAGGCTAACGTGCTCCGTCAGTCGGCGGCCGATGCGACTTTCCAACGACGGTGGCCGCGTGCCTCAAGCTAAACCGCTGCTCCGTGAGTTGCCGGCCAAGATGCCCCAACTCACTTCGCAACTCCGGCGAAGCGCAGCGCCGGCACTCCCGCGCCGAGCGAACCGGGCCCAAGACCATACCATCCCTGCCCAGAAAACGGCAAACTTTCCGGGGTCAGTAATTCGCTAAAACCCTCCTCGCCGACAACGACGAGTGGCTTTCCAAAAGCCATCCCTCGCAACGCCGAGCCGCCTTGACCGATCACGACGTCCGCTGCGGCGTAGGCAGGGGCGGGATCCGCCATCTCGCCTGTCATCAGCACAACTTCGCGGCCTGCAGACGCGTTAACCTCGGCGGCGCGTTTTTCCACCTCACCGCGCGCGCGGCCGTCACCGACGATGATCAGCCGCACCGGACGACCTGCGACGGCCAGTTCACAAACCGCCTCGCAGGCCGACAACAGACCTTCCAGCTTAAGATCCGGCACCAGCCGACAGACCATGGCGAAAAGGACTTCATTCGGGTGAATGCCCTGATTGGCGCGAAAGCCGCTCCCGTCGACAGCCGGATTATCGGCGTTTGTATCCACCGGTGGTTCCAGCAGTTCGACCTGCCGATGCCCGGAGTCCATTGCGGCCTTGCGAATGAATTCGGTACCCACCGTCAACGGCACGTCGCGAGGCAAGAAAGACGCCACAGACATCGACATCACTGTCCCGACGACGGCGGTTCCAGAGGAATTCGCGCGCCGAAAAACGCCTCGACGATGGGAGGCCATTCATGCCCGTGCACGACCTCGATATCGCGTTCCCGTACCAGACGGCCGATCTTGCGCATCACGCTCCCGGATGGCCGCCTCCGATGCTCGGGGATTTCGATATGCTCGAGTTCCCATCCGTCTCACCCGCTCGACCAGGGGACCCGGTTCGGACAACACAATCACCTCATGCCCCCGCTCGCGAACCGCCCCCGCGAGCTGAAGAGCGTTCAGCTGGGACCCTCCTACTTCCATGGAATGCGGGTAAAAAAGTACCTTCATGCCTTTCGTCCCTTCACGTCCGCTGGAGAACGCAAAGCCCATCGGCATTTCGAAATAGCGACGCCCCGCGCGGCGGACCGGGTCTGCCTTTGACTTTCGCCGCATTAATTCATAGCTCCCAGTCATATTAATTATTTAATTTAATTAGCTCAGCGAAAGTTTTTCCGAAGCAAAGCGATCCAATTCATTGTATCAGTTAAACCAAGGTTTGTTTCTTGCGTCTGATGACATGATCATGGCGGCGAACAGACTAACGTTGGTTTTGGAAGAGGACCATTTCCACAATGACTACGCTTCATGACAATGCCCGGAATGCATCGTTCAGCATTCTTGTAGCGCTGGCAAGTTATGGCACGTCCAACGACCGGTATCTGGAGCGGCTCATTCAAGAATATCGATCCATGCCGTTCGATATCGACATCGTCGTCCTTTCGAATATCGACAAGTCTGCTCTGGACGTTGAATGTCGCGTCGGCTTCCCAAACAAGAACCCGTGGTCGCTGCCCTTTGCACACAAACGGCTGTTTGCCGAGCGTGCCGACAAATACGACCTGTTCATCTACTCTGAAGACGACATCCTGATAACGGAACGGAATCTCCGGGCTTTCCTGGATGTAACAGCGGCGCTTCAACCCGACGAAATCGCGGGGTTCCTGCGGTTTGAGCAGGGCGCGAACGGCGAAAAGAGCTACCCAGACATTCACGAAAACTTCCATTGGGATTCGACGTCGGTCCGGGTCAGAAGTCCCTACACCCTCGCCCATTTCACCAACGAGCATGCGGCCTGCTACGTGCTTACGCAAAGCCAGCTCAAAATGGCGATCCAGTCGGGAGGTTTTCTCGTCGATCCCCACGAGGAAGGATACGACCTTCTTTGCACCGCAGCCACCGACCCATACACGCAATGCGGATTCAAGAAGCTTGTTCCGGTTTCCCACATCGATGACTTCACCGTTCATCACGCATCCAACAAGTATGTGGGGCGTGTCGGCATAACAAAAGCCGAACTTGTGGAACAGATCGACGCATTGATCCGGATTGCCGAACGGATGAAGACGCCGCGACCCTTGTTCAACACCGAGACAAAACTGCCTCGCGGACACTACTCCAAGGATTACTATGAGCCGATCAGCGAAGACGTCATGTCCGCAATTCCGCGAACAGCGCGCAACGTCCTGTCCATTGGATGTGCATCGGGAGCCACGGAAACGAAGCTGATTGAGCGGGGTTTGCGAGTCGTTGCATTGCCCCTGGACCCCGTCGTTTCCGGCGGCGCCGCCGCTCGTGGCGTGGAAATGATCCATGGAAGCATCAACGAGATCGCGACGCTGACGCGCGGAGAGAAGTTTGATTGCGTCCTGTGCCTGAACGTCCTCCACCTTGCCCACGATCCCGAACGAGTGCTGTCCAGGTTAATGGATTGTCTGTGCGATAACTCTACATTGATCGTTCAAAGCCCGAACATGCTGTCTCTTCGCACCATCCGGCAGATTTCGCAGGACATGTCCGTGCTTCAACTCCGAAAGGGCTATTCGGCCACCGGAGTGCACCTGAGTACAGCTCGTCGCGTGAGGCGTTGGTGCACCAAATCGGGAATGAAGATCGATCAAACGATCGGCGTACGGAATCGCCAGGAAACAAGCACGTTTGGCAAGATTACCGCCTTGGTCGGCGATTTCCTTCCAACGTCTCTGGCGATCTCCTTTGCAACATCCGTCGTAGTATCGGCAAAACGGTTGCCGGATGTGCGCGGCATCTCTCATCGTTGCCGACGAAACCTGCATACCCAGCACAACTTCATCATTCAATGAAGACCAGATCCGAACAACGCTTCACTACTAATCCGCATAACCGTCTCGTATTGTCAAAAGCTCTCCTGCAGGAGAACAAAATGAATCGGAATCACATATCGGGCAGCCAAGCAGCGCGACGGATCGCCTTCGTCACGATCGGCGATGGAAGCAACGTGAGGTTCTGGTCCGGTACTCCATTCCACATGTCGAAATCGCTCGCAAACGAAGGCAACGATATTATTCATATCGGCCCCCTGAGTGCGCCGATCCTTCCATTATACAAAGCGTATTCTAAACTTTGCCGCACCTTTCGCAGGCGGGGCCTCTCCCCATTCCAGGCGGCTCCCGTCGTCGCACAGTACTCGACGGACGCGGCGCGCAAGATCCGCGCGGTCTCGCCCGATGTCGTGTTCGCGCCCGCCGGATCCACCTTCGCCTGGAACGTGCCCGCCGGCGTTCCCCTCGTCTATGCGTCCGACGCGACCTTTCGGCTGATTGAGGACTATCATCCGAATTATCGAAACCTGTCACGCGCCGCTCGCGAAACTTCGGAACGGCTGGAACGCGATACAATCGCGCGCGCTGATTTGATCCTCTATCCGTCGCAATGGGCAGCAGAATCCGCCGTTAGGGATTACGGTGCCGATCCTGCGCGGGTGCATGTCGTTCCCTGGGGCGCGAACCTCAAAGAGGCGCCGGACCGCGGTTCTGTCCTTGGAGCCGCAAGCCGGGTCCGTGTCGGCTACTCTTCATCGGTGTCAACTGGGAAGAGAAAGGCGCGGACACCGCGGTCGAGACCCTTGCCGAACTAAGAGCCAGAGGCGTCGAGACAGAACTCGTGATCTGCGGATGCACGCCGCCCAAGCCTGTCTCCCAGGATGGTCTGACGATTATCCCTTACCTCGACAAGAACGATCGCGAACAGCGCGACCGACTGGATCAACTCTATCGCGACGCGGATTTCTTTCTGTTGCCGACCCGAGCGGATTGCTATCCGCATTGTGTTCTGCGAAGCGGCGGCCCATGGCGTGCCGAGCATTGCGCGCGCCACCGGTGGGGTGCCCTATGCCGTACGCGAGGGCGAGACCGGCATCTTGGTGCCGCCGAATGCGACGAAGACGGACTATGCGACGGTCATCTCCGAGATATTCGCGAACCCGGACCGGCTGGAACGCCTGAGACAATCGAGCCGTGACGCCTTCGAGACGCGGCTGAATTGGCAGGTCTGGGGGCGGCGCGTGTCGGAGCTGATACAAAGTCTATGATCGTCCTGAATTATCATGAACTGGTTGAAGCTTCGCCCTCGAATGCGTGGTGCCTGACGCATGATGCATTCGATGCGCATCTTGCGCTTTGCGGAGATATGCTGATCTCGCCTCAGAGCTTCATAGACCGTTGCTCTCATCCGAAGGCCGATCACAATAGCGAGATCCTGCTCACTTTCGACGATGGTTTTCTGTCGGACTACACGCATGTCTACACTCGTTACGTAACGACCGGTCGAATTCCGGGTTTCATGTCCTTTATCCCGGTCGATTTCGTGGGTGCGGCGGGACGCATGAACTGGGCGATGATCGAGGAAATTAGCAGAGGCGGCGGCGTCATCGGCTCACATGGGATGGCCCACGCTGATCTGACAACTGTCTCGGACGTTGAACTCGATCGCGAACTCAAGATGTCGAAATCGATGCTGGAGGATCGCCTCGGGAAAGAGGTTACCCTTTTCGCCTTTCCATACGGACGCTTTTCCCGGCGGGTTTGGGATGCGGCCCTAGGGGCCGGCTACACACATCTCTTCACGATCCAGCTTGGATATCATCGCGGCTTTGAACCCTTTCTCTATTCCCGACTTTGTCTGACGAACAACATGGACGCGGAATATATGCGCCAGCACTTGCTTGATCCGGACACCAAACGCGGCTTTGCCTGGAAGGTCAGCACGAAACTGGGACTCTACCGGCCGCTGATGCGCTGGCGATATCGATAACTTCGTGAGGTCGTCGGGCAGATGCCCTTAAGTCTGCCGACCCGACGCAGGATGAAATTTTTACCATGATGGGTCGGAAAATTTTCGTTGTATCCGACAAGCATCAGACGCTACTGTTCGCACCGAAGCGATCAAGCCGTTTATCGTAAGGGATGAGCCGGTTGGAACGCATAGCCACACAGAGCGCATCACCGGATCGGACGCTTGCAACCTTCCGTCGTCCGAGGAGTTGCGGCTGCGCAACCGGTCCGGCGCTCAAAGCCATCCATCCTCATTCCAATTTTCATTTTCACGTTAGCATCGCCGGTTCTCTTCTACTTAGGCACAGTGCGCCTCTCGCCATACCGGCTGGTGCTGATAGCGACCTTCATTCCATGCCTGATCGCGTGGCTATCGGGCTCGGTCGGGCGAATACGATTGCCGGACATTTTCATGCTCTTGACCGCTGCGTGGGGCGCGATCGTATTGTTGAGCCACCACGGCATCGATGGCCTGCAATCTGCAGGCATATTCGTCATCGAGACATTCGGAGCATTCCTTTTCGCTAGGCGATACATTCGAGACGTCATCGCATTCCAGCGGATGGTGAAATACCTCGCGCTAATGGTAATTTTTCTTCTTCCGTTTGCCATTTATGAGAATGTTGCAGGCTCGCCGATTCTTCATCCAATTGTTCGGATCGGTATTTTCCGTTTACGATGTCGTTGGCAGCGAAGCGAGATTTGGCCTCAGAAGAGCACAGGGCACCTTTGAGCATTTCATTCTGTTCGGCGTCGTTTGTTCAACCGCGTTCGCTCTCAGCTTTTATGTCCTTCGCAGCTCACTTTTGAGCCGATTAAGTCCGGGTTTTGTGGCCATGGCGGTCCTCTCCTCTCTTTCCTCCGGAGCGATCCTGTCGGTTGTCGTCCAGGCGATGTTGATAGGCTGGGACAAGGTCACTGCGAGCCGTGACGCGGCGTTGGGTCATATTGGCCACAATCGTGCTTACTGCCTATTTTGTCGTGGACGCCATCTCCAACCGTAGCCCCATCGACGTCTTTATTTCATACCTGACGTTCAACGCGGACACTTCCTACATGCGCGTCCATATCTGGAACTACGGGACACAATCGGTGATGAAGCATCCGATCTTTGGAGTTGGCTTGAACGACTGGGAACGTCCATCTTGGATGGGCGGCAGTATTGATAACTTTTGGTTGGGCACGGCCGTCTCCTACGGTATCCCCGGCCTTTTGTTCATAGCCGGTAGTTTTCTTTCGGTTTGCTTCGGTCTGGGACGGCTGAAAAATCTTCCATTCCAGGCAGCGCAATGCCGTAAGGGTCTCATCATCACGATATGTGGAGTCATCCTCGCCGTATGTACCGTCCATGTGTGGGATGCGCCTTATGTCTTGGTCATTTTCCTGCTTGGCAGCGGCATGTGGATGTTCGATGTCCGCACCGACGACGCGTCCCAAACCAGTTCGCAATCGTTTATCCCAGACTGCCTCGCCGTAGCACCAATTGAACGTGCGAGGAGATCGCTAGTCCCCATGTCGAAATTTCTCTCGCTCGATCAGGGATGCGAATATAACCTTCCGTTGTGTCGTCCTTCTGTCATGACTGATTCAGAAAGATGAAAAAGAGGTGAGTATTTTTGGCCGTACTTGTTACAGGAGAAGCTGGTTATCTCGGCAGCCATATGGTTTGGGAGTTATTAGCCGGCGACGACGTCGGCGTCGTTGACCGAACTCTCTACGGGATTTAAATCGACCGTAGCTCCGGAAGCCAATTTGATCGTCGGCGATATCGGCGACGCCGAACTTTTCCAAAACAATCAGATCGAACAAGGTCGATGTAATAATCCATTTTGCTGGATCAGTCGTATTTTCAGAATCTGTTACTGATCTTTTGCGTACTATGAGAACAACACGAGCGAAGACGGGCACGCCGATCGAGGCTGTGCCGAAGCATCATAATCTCGATGACATCGGGTGAAGTCGTCGACGACAGCCAGCATGCGGAACCTGCGACTGTCGGTCAGCGTGTCGCTGACGAAGTCCCGCGACCAGCGTTGGTTCGAACCTTGCGGCAACGTCATCGGTGCCCTTGTTCCCAGTGCTCTCTTGCGTCCGCCACGTCTGCGCACCTGGAGCCGTTCCTCGGCATACAGACGCCGCAACTTCTTGTGATTGATCTTCCAGCCTTCGCCCCGGATCATGAGAAGCAGACGGCGATAACCAAACCGCCGCCGCGTTGTTGCCACCTCTCGCAACCGGACCCGAATGGCTCCGTCGTCCGAACGTCAGCTGCGATAGCGCACTGATGTACGATCGACACCGATCGCTGAACACGCCCGCCGCTGACTGACCTCGTATTGGGAACAAAGGTGAGCCACAGCCGGCCGCTTCGCAACGGGCGTCACCAGTTTTTTCCTTCAGCATGGCGTTGTCGAGCATCGCCTCGGCCAGCAAGAAGCGCAGCAATCGTCATCTTGTCCCTCCCGACTGGGAGCACGGAAATCCAAAGGTCGCTGACGACGATGGCGGCGGCAACGCCCAATGCGATCGTGCTTGAAAACATGAAGCAGGGGACGCCTGAGAGCGAGTGGCTGATCGGTGCGGGCGACAGCAGCATCGAGGGATTCGCCGCACAATTCACGGTCGATCATGGCGAGCGCGTTGACTTCAAGATCAATACCAACGCCACCAACTACCGTATCGATATCTACCGGATCGGCTACTACAATGGCGACGGCGCCCGTAAGGTCGATACCATCAATCAATCGCTTTCCACCGCGCAGATTCAGCCGGTACCGACTTTCGACCCGACGAGAAAGCTCGTCGATGCCGGCAATTGGTCGGTGTCGGCGTCCTGGGATGTTCCTCTAGAGGCGACGTCGGGCGTCTACTTCGCCAAATTGACGCGCCTCGATACCGGTGGGGAAAACATCATTCCCTTTATCGTTCGGGATGACGAAGCCCCGAGCGACATCACATTCCAAACGTCGGACACGACGTGGCAGGCCTATAACTGGTGGGGCGGCTACAATCTTTACGGCGGCGTTGACGCAAGGCGGCAAGGCAGGTCGCTCCAGTGCCGTCAGCTACAATCGCCCGATCATCACCCGTGACGGCGGCTATTCCTCGGGTCCACAGGATTTCATCTTCAGCGTTGAGTATCCGACAATCCGATGGCTTGAGCAGAACGGCTACGATGTCAACTACATCTCCGGCATCGATACCGCCCGTGACGGCGCACAACTGCTCAACAGCCAGGCTTTTCTGTCAGTCGGCCACGATGAATATTGGTCTGCGGAGCAGCGCTCGAACGTCGAGGCTGCGCGCGATGCCGGCGTCAACCTCGCATTCCTCAGCGGCAATGAGATGTATTGGCAGTTTCGTTGGGAATCGAGCATCGACGGCAGTGGCACGCCCTACAAGACGATGGTTGCCTACAAGGAAACCTGGGCTAATGCTGACACCGATCCGGGCAATACGACCGCAACCTGGCGCGACCCGCAATGGGGCGCTGGCCTGCCAGAGAACAACGTTACCGGCACCATGTTTACCGTCGATTCCTATCGGCTCGACACCATTCAGATACCGTACGATCTTTCCAACTTCCGCTTCTGGTCCAACACCGACGTCGCCAATATCCAGCCGGGTCAGGTCTATTCGCTGGTCCCCAACCTGCTCGGTTACGAGTGGGACTCCGATGTGGATAACGGCTTTCGCCCCGCTGGCCTCATCCCCCTTTCGTCTACGACGCTCGACGTCAATACCCTGCTGCTTGACAATGGCATCACAACCGGCCCCGGTACCGCGACGCACAGTCTGACACTCTATCGCGCTCCAAGCGGAGCCTTGGTGTTCGGTGCCGGAACGGTCTATTGGAGTTGGGGTCTCGATTCACAATCACGATAACGAGGCCACCCCGACCGATCCAAACGTCCAACAGGCCATGGTAAACCTGTTCGCGGAGATGGGCATCCAGCCACAGACGTCTGATGCAAAGCCTCGTGCTTGCCTCGCAGTCCACCGACACCATCGCGCCGACGTCTGTCATCACGTCTCCCACGACAAGCGGTTCCTACACCGCGGCGCAACCGATCACGATCACCGGAACGGCTACCGATGCCGGGGGCGGACTGGTCGCCGTCGTCGAGGTTTCGACGAACGGCGGAACAACATGGCAGCGCGCAACCGGCTACGAGAACTGGAGCTACACATTCGTTCCGATAACCGGCGGCACTTACGATATTCGCTCTCGCTCTGTCGACGACAACGTCAACATGGAGGCTCCGCACCAGGGGACCGTCATCAACGTCGCTCCCGCTCCCGCCGTATCGCTCTTCTCGCCGTCCAGCACCCCGACAATCCTGACCGATAGTGACACCAACGCCGTCAATCTCGGCGTCAGGTTCTCCTCAAGTCAATCAGGAACGATCGTCGGCCTCAGATACTACAAGAGCGTCGGCGACGGCGGCACGCACGTGGGTTCGCTATGGAGCAGCACGGGCACGCTGCTGGGCTCCGCGACCTTCACGCAAGAGACCAACAGCGGCTGGCAGACCATTACATTCGCCAATCCGATCTCAATCGCGGCCGGCACCACATACGTTGCGAGCTATCACAGCAATGGGTACTACGCTAATAGCTCTGACTACTTTACCACCACCTATACCAGTGGCCCGCTCACGGTAACCTCTGCAAACGGTTATTACAGTTACGGTCTTGCCAATGCGTTTCCGACAACGGCATCGAACGGCGTTAACTACTGGATCGACGTCATCTTCAGTTCCGCCAATACCGTCAATGAGCCGCCTGTCGGCTATAACGACGATGGTTTCACCGCAGTCCAGAACACACCGATCACGTTCTCTGCTGCGACGCTTTTAGCCAACGATATCGATCCCAATGGCGACATTCTGTCGATCAGCGGGGTCGGCGCAGCAACAGGCGGAACCGTTTCGTTCAACAGCCAGACCAACGTCATCACATTCACGCCGAATCCGGGCTATGTTGGACCCGCGAGTTTTGGCTATGCCATCTCTGATGGTCGCGGAGCCACCGGATCCGCGATCGTTCACATGAACGTTCTCGACCCGCAGAATAGCGTCTCGCTGTTCTCAAGCTCGGACGTACCTGCCGTTTTATCCGATCCGGATAATGTTCCGGTCAATCTCGGCGTACGGTTCACGTCATCCGCCAATGGCGTTATCGACGGGATTAGATATTACAAGAGCGCCGGCGACACCGGTACGCACACCGGCTCGTTGTGGACCAGCACAGGTACGCTGCTGGCCACCGTCACATTCACGAACGAGACGGCCAGCGGGTGGCAGGTCGCCACATTTGCCAATCCGGTCACTATCACCGCCGGGACTACTTACGTGGCGAGCTATAAAAGCAATGGCCACTATGTTTCGACGACCAACTACTTCTCGACCAACCATGTGAGCGGCGTCCTCACCGCACCTGCCAGTGGCAACGGCCTCTACGCGTATGGCAGCGGTACCCTTTTCCCGAACAACTCTTATAACGCGACCAACTATTGGGTCGACGTGATCTTTAGTTCGGGGGGTGGCAGCACCAATCATATTCCGGTCGCGAACAACGACAGCGGTTTCACCACACCCCAGGACAACACACTGACGATTGCAGCGGCCACGCTGCTGGCCAACGATACTGATGCTGACGGCAATACGTTGACCATCACCGGCGCCGGTGTAGGGGTCAACGGTACCGCCGCCTATATCATGAACACGAATTCGGTGACCTTCACGCCGACGCCAGGTTACACTGGTCCTGCTTCGTTCACTTACGCCATCTCCGATGGTAACGGAGGCACCGCTAACGCCACGGTCAGCCTGACGATCCTACCCTCGAGCAACCATCCTCCGGTCGCCGTCAGCGACAGCGGCTTCACGACGACACGAGGCACTGCCCTTTCGATATCCGCCGCGACGTTGCTGGCCAACGATACCGATCAGGACAATGACACATTGGTCATTACCGCAGCCAATGGAGGCGTCAACGGAACAGCGGCCTTCAACGCTCAAACCAACACGGTGACCTTCACGCCCACTGCAGGCTATACAGGGCCTGCATCGTTCATTTATGCCATCTCCGATGGCAAAGGCGGCACCGCCAGCACCACCGTTAGCCTCAACGTCAATGCGCCGCCCAACCAGCCGCCGGTCGCGGTCAATGACAGCGGCCTGACGGTTTCTCAGGATTCGACCTTGTCGATCCAGGCCTCTTCGTTGCTCGCCAATGATACTGACCCCAACAATGATACGCTCACCATCACGGGAATCGTCAACGGAAGTTCCGTCAACGGAACAGCGACCTTTAACGCACAGACCAACACTGTTTTGTTTGCTCCTGTCGCCGGCTACACCGGAGCAGCAAGTTTCCAATACACGGTGTCGGACGGCCACGGCGGCACCGCAAATGCGACGGTGAACCTGAACGTAACGCCTCCAACCGTCAGTCTGTTCTCGCCTTCAAGCATTCCGACCTCGCTCTCCGATCCGGATAACGTTCAGGTCAATCTCGGTGTCAGGTTCGCGGCTTCGAGCGACGGCACGATCACCGGTATCAAATACTACAAAGGCGCCAGCGATACCGGCACCCATACCGGAACGCTGTGGAGCAGCACTGGCACGTTGCTGGCGACTGCGACCTTCACCAATGAGACCTCCAGCGGCTGGCAAACCGTAACATTCAGTAATCCGATCGCAATTACAGCCGGGACAACCTACGTCGCCAGCTACCATAGCAACGGCCACTACACGTCGACGAGCGGCTACTTCAACGCCACCTACACGAATGGGCCGTTGAGCGCGCCGGGTTCCCAAAATGGCGTCTACGCCTATGGCAGTACCAACCTGTTCCCCAACAGCAGCTATGGCGCGACCAACTATTGGGTCGATGTGATGTTCAGCCCGGCCACCGCGGGCGCTAATCGATCGCCGATCGCCGCTAACGACAGCGGCCTCAGCGGCACGCAAGGCTCCATCCTCACGATTCCTGTTGCGACGTTGCTCGCCAATGACAGCGATCCGGATGGCGATGCGCTGTCGGTGACAGGCGTCAACAACAGCTCTCATGGCGTTGCCACGTTCAACGCGCAGACCAACACAATCACTTTCACGCCAGATGCCGGATACAACGGCTCGGCCTCGTTTGATTACGCGATCTCTGATGGACGGGGCGGCACAGCGACCGCAACGGCGAGCCTTTCCATCAATCCAGCGTCTTCATCGACCGTGAGCCTGTTCAACTCGAGTTACGTCCCAGCGATGACTTCGGTTGCAGACCCGAATTCGGTTGAGCTTGGCATGAGGTTCCGAGCATCGAGCGACGGGCAGATCACCGGCATCCGTTTCTACAAGAGTGCCCAAGACGTCGGCACTCATGTCGGCAACCTTTGGAGCGCCAGCGGTACATTGCTGGCGACGGCGACGTTCACCAACGAAACGGCAAGCGGCTGGCAGCAGGTGGAATTCGCATCACCTGTCGCGATCAACGCCAATACGACATACGTCGCTTCATATCACAGTTCAGGAAACTACGCGGCCGATCCCGGGCTGTTCAACAATTCCGTTACGAATGGACCGCTGACGGCTCCGTCATCGTCGTCAGTCGGCGGCAACGGCGTGTACGCTTATGGAGGCTCGAGCCTGTTCCCGACCAGCTCGTACAACTCGACGGGCTATGGCGTCGACGTCCTGTTCCGCGCGCAGCTCGCTGCATGACCAAAGCAAGAGAAGATTGTTGGACTTGGGACGGCATAGGGTATTCATCTAACCCCATATGTCATCTAAATTGGATAAGCAGCTTATAATTAGAGCCTTTCCGCTTCTGATGGATTCAGAAGCGGATCTGTGCGGTTCCGACTTGACGCGTTCTTTGCACGAAGAACCAGTATCCACTTCGCTCGAAAAAGCGATAGCAGTGTGCGTGATAACCGATTCCGCCTCGTAACTCATCATGGTGTTGACGCCGAGCCCGGCCTAACAATCGGGATAGCGATTGCAGTGTCCGACAGAGAAATTTCGCGAGCGCCATGCGCATTCCTCGCACAGGCCGCCCCACAATGGACGAAGCTGCACACCAGAACGGCCATTCAGTCACGGCCCCGCTGCGACAGTCGTCGATACAGCGCTTGCAGCTTTTCGCGACACCAGATTAATTTCATCCCGATCACCGCTCTTTTCCCGCTTCAGCAAAGCCCTAATGCGGAGATAAACAAGACCTATTGTCCCGACGAGGTTTTTGGACCAAGGATGCGAGAGAGTGAGCGTGGCAAAAGAGCTTTTCGGATGCCGAAGAAGCGGTTTAGCGCGGAGCAAATTGTTGTAGTGCTTCGCCAGATTGCGGGTTGATGTCGCAAGGCAAGACGCCGGCTGTGGCGGGCCGAGAGGCCGGGATCTCGCAGGAGAGTTATTATCGCTGGCGAAAGAAAATACGGTGGGCTCGAGCCTCATCGGCGAAGCGGATGAAAGAGGTGGAACGCGAGAATGTTCGTCTCGAGCGCCCGGTTGCAGATCTGTCGCGGAGAAGCAGTGCTCAAGGATGTAGCCTCGGGAAAAGCCCTGAGCGGCGCAGGCAGGCTGTTCAAGGCATTCAGGCGAAGTATCGTTTGTCCGAACGTCACGCCTTCCGGATTGTCGACCCGCGGGACGAAGTTGTCCGAGCCGATGAAGATGCGCTGACGAGAGCGATTGTCTCGCTGGCGTCTCGGTATAGAGTTATGGCTATCGTCGATCACGTCGCTGCTGACCCAGGCGGGGTAGCAGGCTGAAAGCGCCAGGAAACAAAGGCCGCGAGGCAGGCTCTAGCGGAATGACAGACCCTGCATCCGGTTGACTCCGCAGCACTCAATCATGTCTGGAGCTACGATTTTGTCGAGGCGCAGACCCATGACGGTCGCAAGCTCCGCCTGATGACTCTGATCGATGAGTTCACCCGGAAATGCCCGGCCAATCCGTGTGGCGTGTCGGATCAACAGCTTCGACGTCGTCGAAACGATGGCTGACATGATGCTTACCTGGGGTGTCCCCGAACATATATCCGCTCCGACAACGGCGCGGAGATGACGTCAAAAGTGGTTCGCAACTAGAAACCTCGGCGCCAGGACGCTCTACATCGAGCTAGGCAGCCCAGGGGAGAACGACCATGCAAATCCTTTAACGGCCAATCGTCCGACGAATGCCTCAACCGGGAAACCTATTACAGTCTGAAAGAAGCAAGTCGTGATCCAGCAAGAAGAGTCGCGAATCCAGCAATGGCGCAACACACGATGCGCGCACTCATCGCTCGGCTATCGACCACCGGCACCGCAGACACCCCCAGCCCAACTGCTTCAACTAGATCAGTGTGTGCTACCGTGCAGCTTCCCCAATCGAGGTCCAAAAACTACAAGTCACTATCCCTCAGTACTCACGGATACTTTCGTCCAGCCCACGGAGCAGCGGGTAAAGGAAGTAAGAAATCACGCGACGGTTGCCGACCTTGAGTTCCGCCGTGACGGCCATACCCGGAAGCAACTGCATGTGCTCCGGCTGCCGTCGCAGTTTGGTGTCGGCGACATCGACCAGAACTCGATAGTACGGCGCCTGGAGTCGGTGTGTCGGCTCGTTCTTGGCATCCGGCGCAAAGGCATCGTGGCTGACCACACGAACCGTACCTGAGCCGGTTCCGAACTTTCTGGAACGGATAGGCTTCATACTTGATCCGAACCGGTTGTCCGACCGCGACCTGGCCGATATCACGCCCTTCGACATCAACCTCGGCCTGCAACGGCACATCACGCGGCACCAGCACAAATAGCGTTTCAGCTTCCCGCGTGACCGAACCGACCGTGCGGTTGGCGATCTCGAGAACGATGGCATCCGCCGGCGCCGTTAGCACAATTAACTTGCGTCGAAGCTCGGCCTTCTTGAGATCCTCGGCAGCGCTATTACGCTTTGCCACCGTCTCCACCAGATCCTGAGAGGCTTGCTTGCGAAAGTCCTCGATGAACACCTGACGGTCCGCCGATACCTTCTCGACACGATGAGCATAATCGACCTGACTACCGCGGGTGCGCGACAGATTGCTTTCGACATCGAGCCGGGCATCGCGGGACAACAGAAAATTCAGACGCGAACCGACCTTCTGGTCCATCAAAGTGCTGCGCATCGATTCAATCGAATTCATGGTCTCCAATCGCTGCTTCAGCACCGACTCCTCGTTCCGGCTGGTCTCCAGGTTGGCGCGCGCGCTGGCGATCTGAGCGTCGAAGTTACTCAGCTGCGCGGCATTGAACGACTTTCGCTGCTTGAACAGCTTGTCTTGCAGGATTTCATCCGGATCGGATGGATTGGTCACGGTGTAGTCTTGCCCCGACAGTTCGGCATTGAGACGATTGATCGCGGCATCCAGCGCCGAGACACGATCGTGGAGCTGATCCAGATCGGCCTGCGAGAAGGTCGGATCCAGCGTCGCGAGCACGTCGCCGCGATTGACGACATCACCCGCCCTGACATGGATCTCGCGGATGACCGATGTCTCCAACGGCTGAACCACCATATTGGGTCGGGTCGTGATCAACTTGCCTTGCGCGGTCACGATCATATCGACGTGCGAAACTGTAGCCCATAGCGTCGCCGCGAGAATTAGTGCTACAACACAATACAGCGTGATCCGCGCGAGCCTTGGTGGCTTGCGCTGTTCGATCTCCATCGCATCCGACTGAAATTCGCTGACGACAGGCAGCCTTGCCGGCAACAGCCCTGGAGACGTCGCGCTTGCGGCGCCGGTTGTCGCGCAATCTGGCCAGGCCGCTTTTCTTGACATCGGTCGGCTTCTTGGCATCGGCCGGTTTTTCTGTGGCGCCGTTCATGCGACCTGCCTCATCTGCTGGTTCCAGAGATGGCGATACATCGAACATTTCTTCAAAAGACTTTCGTGACGATCGATATCGATAACGCGTCCCCGATCGATGACGAGTATCGCGTCAGCCTCGGCCAGCATCGACAGCCGATGCGACACGATGATAACGGTACGTCCTGCCGCGATCCGCCGCAAATTCCTGCGAATAATCATCTCGCTTTCGGAATCGAGCGCGCTCGTCGCCTCGTCAAGTATCAGTACGCGAGGATTGACGATCAATGCACGGGCGATCGCAAGCCGCTGCTTCTGCCCTCCTGAGAGGTTCGAGGCGTTTTCCTCTAGCATCGTATCGAAGCCACGTGGCAGACGCTCAATGAATTCATCCGCGCCAGCGAGTTGTGCCGCCTGCACGACTTCAGCAAAAGTCGCTCCTCGCTTCACGCTGGCGATGTTGTCCCGAACGGTGCCGCGAAACAGAAAATTGTCCTGCAACACCAGGCCGAGATCCCGCACGTAGGTGCGCCAAGTCAAGCTCGCGCGCGTCAAAGCCGTCGATCCGCACCAGTCCATCCTGAACCGGGTGAAGACCCGATATCATGCGGGTTATCGTGGTCTTTCCGGAGCCGCTCCTGCCGACGATACCAAACACCTTGCCCGGTTCAATGCTGAACGTCACATCGTCGAGTGCCAATGGTGCATCAGGGCTGTAGCGAAACGATACGTTCTCGAACTCGATCTTTCCGACCAGCTCGGGCCGCAGTCCTTCGCGTCCGGCCTCGCGCTCCGGCTTCTGGTTCATCACTTCGCCAAGCATCTTCACCGCAAGCGCGACTTCCTGGTACTCATGAACCATTGTGACCATTTGAACCAGCGGTCCTGAAACCCGGCCGGCAAGCATGTTGAACGCGACAAGCGCGCCGATCGTCATTTCACCGCTGAAGACGTCCAGCGCCCCCAGCCCAATGATTCCCAAAGTCATAAGCTTTTCCAGCAATCCGGTGATCGACTGGGCACTCGCCGAAATCTTCTCAACGTCGAAACGCATCTGCGTCGACTGCGCGCAACGATCGTCCCACTGACGCCCCTGCAGCGGCTCCATCGCCAGCGACTTTACCGTTCGCATGCCATGGACCGTCTCGACGAGAAGGGCCTGGCGCGCAGCCTCGGCCTCATAGAGCGAGAGCAGTCGGCGCTGAAACGGACCCATCAATAGCACGACGATCGTCCCGCTGAGCGCGGTAAAGGCAAGCACCAGGCCGGTCAGCTTAATGCTGTAGAACGCAAGCACCGGAATAAAGACGAACAGCGAAATGGTATCTAGCATCGTGACGAACATCCGGCCCGTCAGGAATTCACGGATACGCGCCGCCTGTTGCATGTGCTTGACAAGAACGCCTGCGGAAATGTGCTCAAAGAAAGCGACAGGCAGGCCAAGCAGGTGACCGAACGTCTTCGTCGCGACACGAATGTCCACCCGGTTGGTGGCATAGAGCATCAGATAGCGGCGGAGGAAGCCGAAGACCGCATCGAATATCAATGCCCCGATCGCGCCGACCGCCAAGACATACAGTGTTGTGAAGCTTTCGTGGACAAGGACTTTGTCGATAACGAGCTGGAAGAAAATCGGGACAACCAATCCCAGCGCATAAAGAAGGATCGAAGCGACGGCGACATCAACGAAAAGTCGCCATTCGCGCAGCAGCTCCGGGGCAAACCAGCGGAAGCCAAATTTTTCCCGCGCACCGGCCGAACGGTTGTTACGTTTGGCCAGAAGGACGACGCCACTCCAATTAGCGCAGAAGCGTGTCCGATCGACGATCACAGGCTCGTTCTGACGCTCGGCAAGCGGATCGATAACCCGAACGAACTGCTCGCCGTCTGGTGCGGCGGCAGCGGCAGTCACCACCACCCAGTTGCCGTTGGAGAGCTGCACCGCGGCGGGGTAAGCCTCGCCGAGCGCGAACAATGTCTGCCAGTCAGCCGTTGTGGTGCGCGCGCGAAGCCCTGCATTTTTCGCCATTCGCAGCATCATCGCCTGCGACACGCCCTCCTGGCCGATGGCGTATGTATGATTCAGGCGCTCCACCGAAAGATCGATGCCGTGATGGGTTGCAACCCATACAAGACATGCGAGCGCGGTCCGATTGCCTTCGCTGGAAGGCTCGATCCGCGGGGCGCCGGTGTCTTCGGGGGCAAGGTTGTCGTTCTGAGCCAACTCAGCGGAAATTGGTTGAGGCATTGGGTGTACGCGGGTTCTGGGGATGATTGGGGTCGTTACTTTCGGGCGTCGTACTCGCACGCAGCGGCTCGGACTGCGTTCTAGGTGCGTTTCGCTTCACGACGCCAGCATCGACCAGACCCTGCAATGCGTTCTGCATCACTTCCACTGAGTTGGCAAAGGCTTCTATCGGGAAGATGATCCGCTGGCGGAAAACCTTCTTTGGCGTATTATTGGCATCGCGCTCGGTGGGCGACAGGCTGACGAGATCGACACGAACGATCGAACCGCCAACCATAATTTCATCGATTCCGTCCGTGTAGATTTCGTCGTGCATTGCGTCCTCCTATGCAGGTAGCTGTGCCTTGAATAGGACATTTACCCATAAGCCGTCGAACTTGTCGGAAAAAGTCTCGCGCTGCCGTGGCATAGTTGCCGGTGCGCGGCCTGCGCGAGCGGCGGCCGGCATGCCATTGGCATGACCGGTCGTGAAAAATGGGATAGGTCGGATAAGCTTCCATCAAAATACGAGCCGACATAGTCCATTTCCAGCGGTGGTCGTCCGAACTTGCAAGATCGACCCAGAGTCGGCCGCCTTGAGTTTAGTTGACAGACTTCGCCGTTGCCGGCGACTTTCCTGTCGAAGTCTAGAAGCTGGCGACGTGGGTGCCGACTTTGTCGAACCGTTCTCTCGATCAGCCGTGCCGTCACCTTCTCCCGTAAGAAGATGAGCGATTTTTCGACACTACGCAAGGAATCGTCGGTTCAGAAACAGGCCGGATAGGGCATTAAGCCTAACCTTGCGAGGGTCATGGGTCTTTGAGGGCGACCTCTTTTGCGCGGAGCCCTCGGTACCCCTGCAAGGTTAGACCGCCCAGGGGTTTTCCGTGTCTTTTCGTTGACGTCGAATTGATCAGGATCAAGGGCATCGCAAAAAAGAGCAACTTCAATTCAAAGTTAATGTCTCGGACATGCGCCTTCAGATGGGTGGCGTCGATCATTAACCGCTTCGGAGCGCCGCCCTTAAGAGCCAGTCTTGTTGAACACACCAAGACGGCTCCAGCGCACGAAGCGATTGTAGACGGTCTTGTGCGGACCGTACTCACGCGGCGCATCGCGCCAGCGCAGCCCGTTTCTGATAACGAAGACGATGCCGCTGATCACCAGCCGATCATCAACCCGCGCAACTCCGTGCGACAACGGAAAATATGGCTCGATCCGGCGCATCTGCGCCTTCGACAGCAAAAATTGATCAGCCATCGTGACGACCCCTCGCGACACCAATAAATCAGCCAATCATGCCAGCCGCAACAATTTAATAGGTCCTGATCCTACCATCAGAACTCCCAGAGGGTTTCAAGCTGCGGCTATTTCAAGGGTCACAAACGCGAGGGGTTTAGGCGTGAAGACTGCGAAGGGAGCTTCCTCTATGCCCGGTCCGAAGCCCCGTCTTGAGCTACCTAGACCTTTGCGGGTATGTGGTGAACGTCAAATAGCTCTGCACTAGGCCGTTTGCTCTTGGCGCTTCGTCACCTTGGCCATCATCGCGCGGCTACCCGGGGAAGAATATTAGGGTGCCGCCCGGCCTTTAGTACTCCTTAGCGGACCAGCAAGATTGAACGGTGTCAGTGTGTTGCTTTTAGGTGGGACCAAAAGGCGTTCCACCAGATTGCGATGCTTTCCAATCCGCTTGGCTCACCACATGTGGTGGTATGATCCCATCGCAGAATGCACCTGTCCTAATACCTGACGGAGACCGCGGGCTCAGCCGTAGCACAGCAGGTGCACCGCTGCCATCCAGATAAGTAAGTAGTCCCATTACTCCAGCCTTCTCCGAAGAAGGGTACCGTCATGGGGTTCCTACCACGCACGCCCTGGACGAATCCACAGCTATCGGAAAGGTGCTGCCGGTGATGGTAATATGAGGCGGCCCGGGTGGCCCGCGGCCCAATTTCGAGTTCCGCTGCTTGAACCATAACTGTCGAAACGACCACAGTGGCTGTCACTAACAAGAGAGTTCGCAGTATCGCCATCAATCCATCCTCAATCGCGAATTCATTCATCCATTCTGCACAATTTCGAGGAACAACAAAGTCCACCGAAGAAAAAAGGGGTCACAAATGCGAAGGCTGCGAGAGCAGTTTCACCCGTGCCCCCGACCGCGAGCTTGAACTCAAGGCTGTGGGATCGGTATCTCGGCATGGGCTTTTCTCCAAAAGCCCGGCCACCCGGTCAATCAACTTTGATACCTGTCCTGCACCAGGGGCCCACTCCAAAATGGCTAGTCAGTGGAGCTGGAGTGCTGGCCAAGTTGACGGGCTGTGCGCGGAGCGCGACCGCCAGCGCAAGCCTTGATGAAATATCATGGCACCGACGCGCCCAGTACTTTCTCAATTCGACCGCGCAGACGGGCCGTGGTTTCGCCCTCGGCCTGCCAGATCGGTTTGTTTCAAGACCGCCAGCACGTCATCGGTGGTGATTGCCGTCGTCGGGGATTTTGGGACCATCGGCGGTGTGAGCTAACGGAGGCTCTGGCCCATCAGGATTGTCATAGGCGGCCGCTTGTCGATGAAGCAAGCGGCGTTGTTTGATGGTTTCGCGTTTGATCCTTTCCCTTTCCAGCATGATGAGGTCGCCGCGCCCAAAGTAGACGTCGGCGGGAGTGAGATTGCCGATGCTTTCGTGGTAGCGGCGATGGTTGTAGTGATCGACGAACGCCGCGACATTCCGCTCGAGATCACCCGGCAGGAAGTAGTTTTCCAGCAGGATGCGGTTCTTCAGCGTTTGGTGCCAGCGTCGCGGATACGGCTGGAGCGAAGATCGACGCTACCATTGCCAACTTGCCGAAGGATTTCCCGCAGGCGATGGCGGAGTCTATCGCGGCCGGTGCCAAGCGCCGCCTCAACAGCATTGCCACAATGAAGGGCGGCGCTTAAAGCGCCGCGCTTCAAGTCAAATCGATCGGACGACCCGTGCCACAGGTCATTAACGAGCGCGATCAGCGTACTATCGGCTTTTGCCGAGCACGTTTTCGGACGCGCCTTCGTGCTCCGGCTTTTGGCCTGCCCTGCTTTTCTGCGCGCTCTTATAACCACGCGTTAAGCCGCGCCCGCGTGAGTGCGCGGCGCTGGCGCGAAGACAAGGCAGGCGTCGGCTTGGAGACCGTCGGTACGTCTTGAACTGACTCCAGAAGGTGATTTCGTACAGGTCGCCATCCGTAGACCGCGCTCGTCGGACGACAAGGCCATGTTCTACCTTGAACTCCATGCCAGCCCTGTCGAGTATCTCTTTTACGTCTTTCACATCCTCATCCTTAACCAGAAAAGACTGGATCTTCTGATCAGGTTCGATAAAGGCGCCGCCTTCGCGGAATGTGATGCCGCGTACGATCTTCCCATCATCGCGGGCAGGCTCTCATCCGGGATGCTGATTCCAAGCTGCTCCTCAAGGGGGCGATCCCAACGCTCTCCCAAGCCCGGCACCACGTGCTTTCCCTTGAACTCTTCTCCTTTGTACACCTCGCGAAGAATTCTTTTTTGCCCGGGCGTCGCGCGCCGCGGCGTCGCCCTCACTCTTGGTAGCGTCCGGGTCGAGGCGCGCAATGTGGTCTGCCCCCTGAAAAGTGGTCCTCCCTGAATTAGGCTATTAGCCGTTAGAGAGGACATTGGAATGCCCCAGAAGAAGCACAAGCCGGAAGAGATTGTCGCGAAGCTGCGCCAGGTCGATGTTTTTCTTTCACAAGGCAGATCGGTTGGCGAAGCGGTTCGTTCGATCGGCGTGACGCAGTTCACGTATTACCGGTGGCGCAAGGAGTTTGGTGGCCTGAAGGGCGACCAGGTGAAACGCCTCAAGGAGCTTGAGAAAGAGAACGACCGGCTGCGCAAGGCTGTGTCGGAGCTGACGCTGGAGAAGCTGATCCTGAAAGAGGCTGCCTCGGGAAACTTCTGAGCCCCTCCCGCCGTCGCCGCTGCGTCGATCATGTCATGGCGAAGTTCTCCGTTTCGGAGCGCTTTGCCTGCAAGGTTCTGGGTCAGCATCGCTCGACCCAGCGCAAGAAGCCGCAAAGCCGACCGGATGAAGAGGCATTGACGACCGACACATCCGTCTGGCCTCACGCTACGGCCGCTATGGCTATCGCCGGATCACGGCGATGCTGCGCTCTGAGGGCTGGACGGTGAATGCCAAGCGCGTCGAGCGCATCTGGCGACGGGAGGGGCTGAAGGTTCCCAGAACAACCGAAGAGAGGCCGGCTCTGGCTGAATGACGGATCGTGCGTCCGGCTTCGGCCCGAGCATCCAAACCATGTTTGGTCCTATGACTTCGTCGAGGGCCGGACCCACAATGGCAGGAAGTTCCGCATGCTCAACATCATCGACGAGTTCACCCGAGAATGTCTGGCGATCCGGATTGATCGCAAGCTCAACTCGACCGACGTCATCGACGTCTTGTCGGACCTGTTCATCCTACGCGGCGTGCCCGGCCACGTTCGTTCTGATAACGGGCCGGAGTTCATCGCCAAGGCAGTGCGAGAGTGGATTGCAGCTGTCGGCGCCAAGACCGCGTTCATCGAGCCCGGAAGCCCTTGGGAGAACGGCTACTGCGAGAGCTTCAACTCGAAGCTTCGCGACGAACTGCTCAACAGTGAGATCTTCTACAGCCTCGCCGAGGCCAAGGTCATCATCGAGGCATGGCGGCGCTACTACAACACCGAGCGACCACACTCATCGCTCGGATATAAACCGCCGGCGCCAGAGGCCATCGCCTGGCCTTCAAAGCCAGCCGGATCGCTTCCGCCAGCAGCGCAAGCAATAGCCGAAAAGCCGATTATGCATTAAGACTGAAACCGGACCACCTCATAGGGGCAGGCCAACCACGCAAAGTGCCTTGTTATAACCCAAACACTGTCTCACCAAGACGCAACACGCGCGCTCTTCAAGCAAGAATGGTACAGTAGACATCGGAAGATACGCCGCGCGCTAAGTTTTCTGCGAAAGAAGAAGCCGGGGTGGGGGCGACTGTTGATCGCCGTGATTGTCATCGACACCCTGCTCGCGGTCGGGGGCTGGTTTGCCGTCGGTGACTTCATCAAATGATAGCGCATAAGCGTTGGTCCCGAGGCCGATCTGCATAAGGACGTAGGCTGCCTGGTTCACGACCAGACACGCGACTATGATGAGAATGCCACTCCCGGGTCCAAAACCGTGCATATGGAGAAGAGCGGCCGAGACCAGGACAATGAGCACTGAGACGGGTACACGGACAAAGACTTTAAAGCGCAAGCCTGCGGTTGCACCTATCAGTACGCTGGTAGAGAGCAGAACAAGAGCTATATCCATGCTTATGCCATTGCGATTGTTGCCTTATAGACTAACTATATCCCCCGGCATCATTAACGTTTGGTGTTATTTAGCGGCTGGCAAGGTGTTGTGTCTCTCCCAAGACGTAGGACCGCGCTTGAACTGATCGCGGCCTGGATCTCTTGATAAAGTACAAGTTTCGCCATTTGGAGAAGGAGTTTGACCATCTTTAAAATCCAGGCGCTGGGCCGTGTGCCAAGCGTCATCTATCAGTTGTTCGAGCGCTTCATGTTGTCGGAGTGATGACATTGGTACTGCCGATCTGAGAAAGCTGGCGGAGAAAGTGATCGACGCGCACACCTAACTGACGCAAATCGCCTGTTAAAAGCATTCATAAAAATCAAAAATCGAAGACAGCGAGTCCCGACAAAGGGTGATTGAACTAGCCGAACGTTTAACGAAACAAGTTTGATCTGCTCCGCGAGCCGCCACCAAATAGCTCCAGACATGGTTGCGATGCTGCGGTCGCAACCGGATGCACGATCCGTCGTTCAGCCAGAGCCGGCCACGCGGCCGCTGCTTCCTGGGTACCTTCAGCCCCTCACGACGCCAGATCCGCTGGACCCGATCACAGCCCACCTGCCAGCCTGCGTCGACCAGCAGAGATGTGATCCGGCGATAGCCATATCGTCCGTATTGCGATGCTAGAGAGACAATTGCTCTCGTCAGCGCATCTTCATCGGCCCGGACGATGCTGGTGTATCGCTGTGTCCCACGAGGCTGGCTGACGATCCGGCAGGCATGGCGTTCGGAGAGACCGTACTTCCCTCGAAACCTTCTACCGCCTGCCGGCGCCGCTCAGGGCTTATAAGTTTCCCGAGGCAACGTCCTTGAGCACCTGCTTCTCAAGCGACAGATCGGCAACGAGACGCTTGAGGCGGACAGTCTCCCGCTCTAGGTCCTTCATCCGCTTCGCCTGATCGAGCTCAAGGCCGCCGTATTCCTTTCGCCAGCGATAATAACTCTGCTGCGAAATACCGGCTTCCCGGCAGGCCACCGGCGCTGCCTTGCCCTGCGATATCAATACTTCAATCTGGCGCAGCAGCACAGCACCACGATCTGCTCCGCATTGAACCTCTTCGTCGGCATGACCAAAGCTCCTTGTCCTCGCTCAGTTTCTCACAAAGCTTGGTCCAAAAAAGCCAGGTCAGGTCAGTCGGCGGCGCTGGTCCGTGGCTGGTCCTAAAAACTTCCCCAGCAATCATGAGGCTGCTTGAGCCCGTAAAAAGGTTCAAACCAATTTTTTCGTATGCCGATTCAGTCTAGCAGTCTGCCAGAAGATCAATCCCTCCGGAGCGCTCAGGTATCGCCCCGTCTCGCATATATCCGAAAATCGCGGGCGTCATCGCTGCCCATGATGTTGATGGTAGGGCGAGTGTGTCGGTTCTCGTTTGGAAACGCGATGCGATAGCCGGAAGAACGGAAAGTTGACCTCCCGCCGGAGCGGGGTTTTCGTCCTACACGTCTATTTGCCTCCGCGATGCCGGACAAGTCGATAAACGCCATAAGCGATTCCGAGCACGGGAAGCCCGGCTGCCCCCATTAAAGGCCCCGGAGCTCCATGGACACCACCAGGTTTCCACTGCGGGGAAGAGGCGAATAGATCGAGTGATAAACCACCATTGTAGTACACGTAACCAGTGGCGGCTGAGACGATCAGGCCGAAAATGATCCCGAAAAAAGGTTTCGTTCCAAGGAATGCCGGACTGAACATCTGAGCCTCCCAAAAATGGTTTCGAGCCATCAACGTAAGAAAATTCAGAGAACAGGAAATCGTTTCTACTTATACGATTATTAAATCAAAGATCCATGTTAAATTCAATTAAATAGCCAAAAACGGCCGGGTGAACCCCATGCATATTCCGCTCGAACGATGTGCCTTAGCCGATTGGGTTGTGCCGCACATTAATGCTTCACTTCTTGGTGGGCTTTCCTGTGGGGAACAACCGACGATTGCGGGCATTTACTAGCGGGACGGCTCTACGTCGCGACACCAAGGAAATGGGCCGAAACGATGGAGCAATATTCGATCCACAAGACAGGAAATCAGTATGTCGTGCGGTCCGAAAAAGACCTCCTGATCTGCGAAAGCCGTCGTGAGGCCGAGCACATCGTTTTCGACGTAACTAACGCCGCTGAAACAAGCGTATCTCGGCTGGGTCTTTGACCAGACTCGGTCGGGGTCATCGAAATGCAAACTCAACTGGGATGGCAGCTGATGTAACGCCTTTCACCAATGCCGATGTGCTCGCCAAAGCAATTTTGGATATCAAGCTGATATTGGACATCGAGAAAGCGCTCGTAGACGATCTCGATTCGGGGACGCCTCGAAATCGGCGACCGGTTCAAGATCAGATATTGACCGTTTTAGACAAGGCGGATGCTACGCGCGGCCGAGCGAATACAGGCGGGCTTTCGCGGTCTCAATGTAGTGAAATAGCACGGATCAGCTTCTCTTAGAGCCGACGAAGCTGCAAGGCGAAAACGTCAGCTTTCGAAGACAACGCCAACGACATCTCCGTCGCGCCAAATCAGCCGGCATCGACGTGTTGTTCGAAAATTGTCGAAGGAAATGTCAAAGACCGGAGGTATGATATCGACCCGGCTCAACCGGATGCTCGTACCGTCGTTCGTGACGTTGCATACACAGCAAGCGTAAACGCCGGCGCGCCCCTTAAAAAATGCTACCGCCCCATGATTGATGGTGGTCCGCCTCTTGGTGCGGCGCTCGGAGGGGTCACAATGCGGCGTCAGGGCTGGATCGGGTTTTGAAGACATGGGCCAGACCGGCGTTCAGGTAGACCTGAATGAGGATGGGAACAGCAAGGATCGCAATCACAATGGGCTGCGCCAGAAGTTGTTCGCCTTGGAAGCCGAAGAGCAACACCAGTGTCGCCAGCAGAGCCATCAGGGAGAGCGGCTGGAGGTGACTGAGAGTGCCGACCGAGCGCATCACCACCACGAGCTATGAGCGCCCGACGCCAGACCTGCGCAAGGACTACGGGCACCACGATGTAGAGCACCACAGACAGTGCTAGCGTCGCCCATGGCACCGAGATGGACGCAACCCCTAGCAGCAAGCCGACCAGCGGAGCGAATAACACCACCCTGCGGCAGGCATGGGGCGAGTATCGAGAGGGCGACGTCTTTGCTTAGGGGCAACAGCGAAGTGCGCCAAGGGAATCCGCCGGCGCGATTTAGTGCATTGTCTTGCGGCTTTGAGCCAATATTGACCGACTCTCAAAATCCTTCATCATCTTTGCCAATGCCGGCGCTTCGTGGCCTGTTTGTCGGCGCACATGGTCTGTGGCCATCGCCGGTACGGAAAGGATTCCCATGGGACGTGCTAAAGCAGCTTGCCACCCTTCATGAAGGACAGCGGGTGTTGACCGCGCCCGCGCAGGCAGCAAAGAATAGGAGCACGCCTTCATGAAGCAGTACTGGTGGTTATCTCCCGGCGAATCGACCTGGGCGATCTTCGTCCGCCTGGCGCTCGCTGGTGTGTTCATCCCCGAAGGCCTGCAGAAGCTGACGCATGCCGACATTCTCGGTGCCGGCCGTTTCGTTAAGATTGGCATTCCGTGGCCAGAGTTCTTTGGGCCGTTCGTCGGCGTGATTGAAATGCTAGCCGGGATCATGTTCCTGATCGGCTATGCTTCGCGCGCGGCGACCGTGCCGATCATCGTCATCATGACCGTGGCGATCATCTCCACGAAAATCCCAATCCTGTTAGGCCGCAACTGGTGGATATTCAGCCTCCGCCACCTGGATCGCTATGGTTTCTTGAGCTTCACTCATGAGACGCGCACCGACTTCTTCCTGTTGCTGTCCGGATCAGGTCGCTGGTCGCTCGATGCGCGCGCTTGGCGACCGAAATTCAGCCAGCGGAATGCGATAGCAGATGGTGAATGAGGAGAGATGGAAGATTTGCGAGGCAGGAAATGCATAATTACGCTCTATGTCCCGAGAATTGGCAATCGGCAATTTGGCAACGCTGCCGCTTGAACGGTCGTTGCGTCGCATTGTGCCGCGTGCCGCGTGGGGGTCGCCGCCTTAGTTTTTTGTGCTTGAGGTCTTGTCGAGCGCTGCGCGTAGACCTTTGGCGAGCTTGATTGCATCGTCATTGGCCCAAAAGTGCATGAAGAAGAGCCTCGGCTGCTCGTCCAGCATATGGCTGTGAAGCGCCGTGACCTCAATACCGTGCGTGCGCAGCGCAACTATCACCGGATTAACCTCATCGCCTGACAGGACGAAGTCGCCGGTGATGGCAGCCTTACCTTCGCCCGTCGGTTGAAAGTTGATTCCGATCGCCACACCCATCGATCCGGCCGGTGTCAACGTCATGCCGCCTTCGCTGACAGGATCACGTCGCGGCACATTGAACTGATAAACGCCGCCATTGGTCTTACCCTTCGCGCCGATAATCTGGTCTAGCTGCACAGTATCGAGGTCGACAGCAGAAGGCGGATTTGACGACGGAATCGCCTGAAGCGGGGTTTTACTTTCGGCAAGCGCGTCATGGAGCACGGTGGCGAGTTTGGCGGGGTCTCCATGCCCGGCCACATGCATGTAGAACGTCGCCGGGTTCGCCCGGAGCAAATGATTATGGATGGCCGTGATCTCGACCCCGCCAGCGATCATCTTCAACATGACTGGATTGATTTCACTTTCCAGCAATAACAGGTCTCCCATCGCCATAGCACCCTCGTGCGTCCGCTTAAATGCGACC
Source organism: uncultured archaeon (assembly GCA_963807355.1). GTDB lineage: Bacteria > Pseudomonadota > Alphaproteobacteria > Rhizobiales > Xanthobacteraceae > Nitrobacter. Next base: position 10,058 of record CAWEBX010000015.1, on the reverse strand, counting down.
CAGCCACCGAGCGCCAAAGCCGGCTTAATGGTCACACCGTCAAGGGTCACCGTCAAATCGGTTCGAGGAAAACCATAACGATGCACGTCTTCGGTGACGGCCGGCTTCCGACCAAGTATCTCATCGATTTGCCCCCAGTCTACGCCTTGATCTTGCGCGTAACTGCTTCCATTCACCACCATAAAAAAAGCGCTGAGGCCAAACAGCGTTGAGAGTAGGCTTCGCATAAAACAACTCCTTTTTGGGTAGACCCAACCTCATAACGTTGCCCGACGCCGACGGAGCAACCTCAACTTATCGATTAGTCACAGCGTGCTCAAATCACTCGGCACTTCGCCAAACGCTTTCAGCAAGATCGCATCCGCAAACTCACCGCTGGCAGGATCACCTGTACGGCTGAATGCCACCGCACCGATATGTCCCTCAGTCCGCGCCATTCGCTCAGCACTTCGTATCGCCGCATTCGCGCTTGTGCATTCGACAGCTTCGCGTGGTTCGGGGCCATCAGTACCAGCGCCGAAGGACAGCATAGAACCGCAGACCAACAGCTCCAAAGCAAGAAAATCCGACGTCAGTTCGCGCATACACTCGATTAACTATTTCACTGGATGGTGACGCACGGACATATCCTAACAATGCAATCCTACTTTGTGCAGCTGGAGTCACCATGCGTCGGTTTCCTGTTTTTATAGTCGCGGCCGGGGCTGTGACCGTGGCAAGCGGCACCATCATCGCGGTCGCGGAAAAACATTTTCTTGGTTCAACCGCCGTCGAACCAGCACTCACTGCGAAGTCAGAACTAACTACCGGCTCAATTGATGCGCGTTGGCCCAAACCAGGCGTGGAACGCCAGACTGCAGTCGCCGAAGCTGCACCGAAACTCGCCGCGCTGGAAGTCCGAGGCAGCGCCGGAGCCTGAAAAGCGAGTAATCGTCGCCAAACCCGCCTGCAACAACCCGAAAGCATTAGGCGTGTCGCGCACGGTGCAGATCGACACCATGGGCGGACCTGGCTTTGGTATGTCACAGTATCGCGATTACGACTTCCTACAACCTGGCGAGGTGGTGTTGACTTTCGATGACGGCCCCTGGCCGGTGACGACACCGATGGTGCTGGCGGCGCTGAAGGCCGAGTGTTTGCAGGCCACCTTCTTCTCGATCGGCAAGCACGCCACCTGGCACCCTGAAGTGCTGAAACAAGTAATCGCAGCGGGCCACACGGTGGGCTCGCACACCTGGTCGCACCAAAATCTTGCCCATAAATCGCCGCAAGAAGCCCAGGATGAAATTGAGAAAGGTATGAGCGCTGTGGCGATGATGGCCGGTACGCCTATCGCGCCGTTTTTCCGCTATCCGCAATTGCGGCAAACCGGTAATCTCAAGGCATATCTTGTCCAGCGCAATGTCGCGGCATTCTCGATTGATATCGACTCGGAAGACTTCAAAATCAAGAAGCCTGACGTGTTGGTGGGTTCGACGATGGCCAAGCTCAAAAAGAATGGCAAGGGCATTATCTTAATGCACGATCTGCATAAGTGGACCGCCCTTGCAGTGCCGGAACTGCTAGCCCAGTTCAAGGCGAATGGCTACAAGGTTGTCCACGTCCGCGCTAAAGACACGCTTGATACCCTACCAAAATACGACGCAATAGTCGCGGCGGCGCAGCCGGCCAAATCAAACAACGAGCGCGCGATTTCCGCAGTAATGCAGACCGTCGACTGAAGGCAACGACGGGCATACGCGTGTGATTCCGTTGCGCCGAATCCTCTTCCATGTCCGCGACCGTGCTAACACGCCAGTAGACTCTTAGTTTACGCCCCTTGCTCATCCGATAACGTTTGCGCTTTGTCATATGAGGTTGGCATTGGGTTCCAGAATTAACCCAGAACGCCGACATAAAGCTTAACATCAAGCGATCGTTGCGCGCACCCCATGAGATGCTAGGTTCTTTCACCGGACATTGCCCTACGTCCGGAAGGGCCCAGCGAAGCCGCAGGTAAGTCCCAAGCATCCTGTGGTTTCGTCTTATGCGGATTTAGCTCAGCGGCAGAGCGGCGCGGTTCACGACGCAGGTCCATGTTCGACTCATGGAATCCGCACCATCCATTTTGTGCTCCCGAAGAGCGCATTCAGCGTGATGGGACATTCCACCATTCGGAATAGGCGAGCCTATTCGCAGATGATATCCGAACGAGGAAAACAAAAGGCCAAGCCTTGTTTCGCCTGCCGCGCTTCACCAATCTGCGCGGTAGTTTCTCTCTATTTCGACTTTGAGTGCTGCGACTTTTGTGATCTGTGTTTGACATCATCCGGCGCTGTGACGGAAGGAGCCTGTTGCGAAAGCTGATCGAAGCGTTTGTTCAGATTTCCTACGTCCGTCTGAAGAGCGTCTATCGTCGTTTTGACGGACTCAGAATTTGCCGTCGCGGCGCTGTCTATCTTTGTCTTGAAAGCGTCGAAATCCGACCCCTTGAAAGTGCCCAACTGCGTTTGTATTGCCGCGAGCTGGGACCCCAGACCCTTAAGTTGTGCTTCGAGCTGAGAGGTGTCGAATGTTGGGGGAACCTTCATCTTGAATTCGACCTCTACCAAGCGCTTATCAAGCATGGCGACCGCATCTACTTGGGGAGACGCGACTTGTGCCTTCGCCTTCGGAACTTCTGTTATCGGTTTCGACGGAAGCGCGTTGCCGCTGCTCCAAACCAAACCCACGCTGCCCGCGACAAGCAAACTGACAACGGTCATGGTCAAGATCATCAATTTATTGGCGCGATCGTGTTCGTTCATCACGGTACCCTCCCTTCAAGCCAAGCTCAAAGTATGACCGATCTACGACATTTGTATAGAGGTTGCGCACGCATCTCCGGCGCGGCGCGAGGGCTCATGTTGGATGCTTCGTGGACATGAGTTTATGCTGACCCTATCCAAAATCGCCTGATGCCAATGAAGGCCACCATCGCCGCGAAGATCAGATAAGGAAGACCTCATGCTGGCGATCTCGACCTCAAGATTTAGGCCTCTCTTAATCGCAGCGATTGTCACCCTCGTTTCGTCGCCTGCATTTGCGGATACCATTATCGGTCAAGCCTCCGTCATCGACGGCGACACGCTCGAAATTCAAGGGCAGCGCATCCGTCTATCAGGCGTGGACGCGCCCGAGTCCGATCAGCTTTGTCGTGGCGACGATAGCCTACAATATCGCTGCGGTGCGAAGGCTGCGAACGAGCTAGCTCGCTTCATTGCTGGTAGGCCGGTAAGCTGCAAGGGCGTGGACGTTGACCAATATGAGCGCGTTGTTGGTGTCTGCTCTGTCGGCGGACAAGACATTGGAGAGTGGATTGTACGATCGGGGTTGGCGCTTGATTGGCCTCGATACTCAAAAGGAAAGTATGCTGGCGCTCAGAAGGAAGCCGAGCGCGCGGGTCGTGGTGTCTGGGCTGGTAGTTACGTTGTGCCATGGGACTACAGGGCTTGCAGATGGGGCGGTGGACGGCCGAGCCGGTGTTCGGATAAGGCTCGGTTAGATTGATTGCGACTCGCTGGGACGGAAGGCCTCGCGGGCGAACAGGGGAGAGCCTCCTTTCGCAACCAGTCCGGCATACTCGAATTTGTTACCCTAGAATCAATGCTACCGTCCGTGCCATGACGTTGGTTATACGAGAAATGCGGGACAACGACGCCCGAGCGTTTTTAGAAGTCCACCATGCAGCGGTGCGTGGTCTTGCTGCTCGGGATTACACGGCAGAAATCATTGAGGCGTGGGCACCGTTTCCTATCACGTCAGCTGCCGTGGAAGCTGTTACAGCAAATCCCGAAAATGAAATCCGCTTTGTTGCCGATAGCGACGGTCGTCTTATCGGTTTGACTTTGGCTCTGTAACTGAGCCGCATGACGAGCCAGCCGCGAAAACCACTTCATCTTGTAATCGAACTTCGGTCCCGGCTGAGGATTTCCGTTTGGAAGATAAAGGCAGCCAATCAGCAGGCCATCGACTGCAGCTTCGATGTATCTGGCCTCGCGATCAGCGGGATCGCCGGGAAGCCGCCGGCGGGTAATGATCGGTTGCGACCGTTTCGGCAAAATGGCGGCGCCGTTCCACGACTTTTGTCCCTCCCACACGGCCAAATAGCCCACTTTGAGAAGAGCGGCCTCGGGGAAGTCTCTCGCCTCGCATTTTAGTTCTTGCAGACAAACAATATCGGGCTTGCTCTGCTTCAGCCATTGCAGGAGATTTCGCAGACGCTTGTTGACGTTGTTGATGCGCGGTCGCGCCGCTGTGAAAAACCACCAGCCCCTTAGAGCTGGCGGTCGAATTCGCGCGCGCATCAAACAGCTATAGCTTTTCGCCCTGGTTCCGAGCGCCTGAGGGATGCTCGTCCTTGTCCTTCTCGTTCTTCTCGTCCTTCTTCGGAATCTTCACACCGGGCTGCTGATTGGGCTGCACACCGGCCTTCATATCAGACCTCAGCGGGGCCTTCGAACTGTGGTCCACCTTGTCGTTCGGATTCGACATCGAACTCTTGCTTGCTTTGTTGGCCCGCGCTAATGCGCGGGCGGAGGCAATGTTCAGTGTCGCGGCGCACTCGAGCCACTGCGATTGCGCTGCGGGCGGGGCGCGTAGTTTTGTCGCGGGCGCGGTCCCTTAGGAACATGTGCCCATCGCCCCATGTTCTTGCCCTCAGCGAATAGGAGACTGGCATGGGCAGCGATAACAGCAGCTCGAACTTCCCGCCGGCGGGACCCAAGCGGGACCCGGAACAAACGCCGGAAGAGCTGGTACGGGAGAAAGATAAGGAGTCGGACAAGTGCCGCATCATCCCGTTCCGAAAGAACCGATGATGAGGCGCTAAGCGCCGGACTTGGCACTCAGAGCTGAGTGGAGAAGAAGCCGCCATCGCCCGTGAAGGGCTTGGCGGCTTCGTTTTTGCGAAACCAGCTCAACTCACTCAGATTGCGCTGCGGCAGTCCCGGCGGGCCGGTAATGCGTGCCCGTTCCGTTGTAAAAGGAGGAAAAGAGGACCAGCAACACGACGACCGCGCCTCCGATAACCCAGCCTTGTCTTACGCTACTCATATGTTCGACCTCCGAGGGAATGCAGTCCGATACCATGGGCGCGCGGTCAGGAACAGCAACCCGGCAAGGCGTCGTTCACGCGCGCGTGATAGCATTGCGAAGGGCCGGAGGGTTCGCTGCCCGTCCATCTCTGAGGCGGGCAACGGGTAACACGAGTTCAATTCCGTGCACCGTGCAATTCGGCATGATTCATAGCCTGGTCGGCTTATCCGGGGTGGCTGCGGTTCTCTGTTGGTTCAGTGGATCAAGCAGAAGACGACAAACCAGCTTGAGACGATTCTGGTCCTGCCGCCATCAGCCTCGCTGCGGCCGGCCTGTATTGCGCGCTGGTCGCCGTCGGCTACTGGGAGACGGTCGCCAACGTTCTCGTTGTCGTCGGGGCCTTCCACGTTCGTCATCCAGCAATTCGAGAGCACCTAGAAGCCCCGCATTGGCCCTCTAGAATGCTCCACGAACGAATCCCCTACCCACGGGGTTTCTGCATTGGGGGACGCAGGGGCCGAATAAGACACCTTGACTCTAAGTTCATGCTTCGTTCTTATCCGCCTCGCCCCCTACCGACGAGCCTTACCAATGCCGGACCTCCCCTACCTCAGAAGCGAAATCGAGCGCATGCGCTACCAGCTCAACCGCCAGCGCAAGGAGATCAGGGACCTCCAGCGCGCCGGCATCTCGACGAAGTCCGCAGGGGAGCTGCTCGAGCGGATGCTGGCGAAGGTCGACGGCCTGTGCGGCGAGCGCGACCGCCAGCGCAGGGAGCAGTCGGTAAAGTATCCCGGCACTGACAAGCCGATCAGGGGAGCGATCGAGCGGCGCATCCGGTGAGCGTCTACCGGCGCATCCTACGCGGCGCCGACCATACGCACAGGCACTGGGTCGCGCTTCAGGAGGAGAAATGCATCGGCGAAAGCTTCCATGCGCTGCGGACGTTCTGCGAGGAGCGCGGGCTGTCGCTGTCGCGTCACGGGCACTCGGTAAACTGCGATGGCCAATTCTACCAAGTGTTCATGTTCGCCGAAGAGGACCACGCGAAGATGTTCTGCAAGCAGTTCGGCGGCGAGCGAATGCATCCCTCAGAGAGGGGCAAGCGCGCGCGCTGGGCGCAGTGGAGGAAAAGGAAAGGCCCGTAGCGATAAAGCGCTTGTGAACCGCGCTGTGTTCACTAGGGCGCAGAACTCCGCCATTTAATGCGCGATGATGGCCCGTCACCGCACGGCTCTCGGCTTCTGTCGGTGATGAGAATGCCTGATCGCGCTCACGACTTTTTTCTTACGGAAAGGAGCAGCGCCATGCAGACGCGGCGTGTTTTCCAGCAGGCAGAATTCGCTCACGACCGCCTCGCAGACTTCATCGCGGACACGCGCGCGCAAGCGTCGCCATGCCCGAAGGCGCCGAACGAACCGAGCTGCTGCAGCGGATACTGGAGGCCGAGGCTGCCTTGAAAATCGAGAGATGGGCGTCATCGCCCGAATTGCAGCCGCCGAAGTAGCCGGCGGCAGCGGCTGCTTGCTCGGTCCCACGCTACCTCACCTGGGCCGTGCCCCGAAGGCCCTCCCAAGAAAACGCAGGAACTCCCCATGAATGACAACTGCCGCTTATGCTGCGGCGTCGGCTGGGTGTGCGAGAGCCATCCGAGCAAGGCTTTTGACTACGAGCTCGGCTGCGCGTGCAGCGAAGGGATGCCGTGCGATTGCAACGACAGCACCCCTACTGACACGAGCCAGGTCATCATTATCGAAGAAGTGACGGTGCACTGAGAGCCGTCGCCCCCTGCTCTGTCTCGGAAGATAGCGCGTCGTGCTGAGAAATCACATCTCAGGCATTGCCGCGGCAAACCCCGTTCACAAAGATGGCTCAGGGCTACATATTAGTTAGCGCGACGGGCCCACTCCCCCCGGAGGGCCCCAGCACGGTCCCGCAGCTTTTTGCCCCTAAAAGCCCCCCGCGGGACCGTGCACCCGATGGTGCTGATTATAGCAATTGTTGCTCTGATAGCGTGGCGGGTCAGAGGCTTGCTGTCGCGGCGAACACCGCTGGCCTAATCCGCCGCATCCCGGAGAAGCGAACTAACCAACCCGCACAAGAAAGCGGGTTCGAAGACAAATAAAAGCCGCGCCACCCCGAGGGATGGCGCGGCCATGGCCGTTCTGTTGCAAGGTGGACCTACCCCGAACAGTTACGCCGCGAGGCGCACGTCGTTCAATGCAAACGTTATCGTTTGCACTTAGGTTTTTAACCCGATAACGGCGGTATCATACCGGGAACAATTCAGAACTCCTTTACGACCATCGATCCTAGTTCGCCCCGCCACAGCAGCTTAGGGACTCAGCCTTTCGACACGGCAGCCTCAATTATGATTTGGAAAGACTTGCATGAAGTTTTTCGATTGGACAACCAACGTCGACGGCTTCGCGTCAGTCGGAGCCAGTACTTGCGACAGGCTTCTCAGCGACGCGAAAATGTCTTCGCGCAGGCGATCACACCTTCTCCTCCACGAAAGTCATGCTGATCCGACGCAACGGTTGCTCGTTGCTTTCGATCAAGGCACCTATATGCAACCGCATCGCCATCCCGAGCAATGGGAAATGATTATTCCGATGCGGGGAACCCTCGCTCTGCTATTGTTCTCGCATGACGGCCATGTCGCCGATATAATAGAACTCACCGCAGGATCGATACCGATCTCGCAAATCACTGCAGGGGCATGGCATACGGTCGTCGCCATGACGTCTTCGGCGCTCATGCTCGAGATCAAACCGGGGCCGTTCCGAGTTGCGGAGTTTCTTGAACGATTTCCCACCGAGAATTCGCCAGATGTGGGACGAGCCGCGAGATGGCTCACCTCCGCTAAAATTGGAGATCAATGGTGAAGTCTCGGGACGGCGCTATCTCGTATAATCACAGATACGACAGCACTCCTCGCAATTTGTATTTTCACCAAAGAATTCTGATCTGCATCTGCATGACCTGCAAAAAGGAAACGGAGCAGACGCTGGAGCCCTACTCGCCTGGCATGAAGCAGTGGTACTGCCACGAGCACGGCGGCGCGGCGTGGATTGTAGCGACGGCGACTGAGACCGGTACCCTAAAGGCAAGGGAACAATCATGTTCGCGGATGATTGTCGGCTCGGTAAGTCAACCGCACGGATCGTCGCCATGGCTCTCAGATATCCCTCGTTCAATCGCCGCGGGTTTGTCGGGCTCGCCGGATCGGCGGCGGCTTTCCTCTCATGCGCCTGCGGCCGTGCCCTCGCGCAGCAGCCGGAGAAAGGCGGCGCCATTCCGGGCGGGGAGAAATCCGCCAAGAGCACGATGCTCGGCGCGGGGGCGGACCTTCTTCAGAGCCGCGGTCCCGTCAGCGCGATTAACATGTACCTGAACGGCTTCCACTTCTACGCCGACGACATGGGCCGGCAGATCGAGGCGCACCATTATTGCAGCCACGTGACCGAGGAATTCTATCAATGCGTCATCTACGACGGGAACGAGCCCCACTCCCGGCTCATAGGCATCGAGTACATCGTCTCGGAGCGCATCTTCAAATCGCTGCCCGAGGAGGAGAAGGCGCTGTGGCACAGCCACCGCCACGAGGCGCTCGCAGGCGAGCTGCTGATGCCGGGAATACCGGCGACGGTGCAGCACATCGCCATGGCTACGCTCGTCTCCACCTACGGGAAGACGTGGCACACCTGGCAGGTAGACAAGGACTCCGCGCTTCCTACCGGCATCCCGCAGTTGATGATGGGCTTCACGGCGGACGGCCAGCTCAAGCCCGAGATGATCAAGAGCCGGGACAAGGAGCTGGGCACCTACACCTCCCAAACGAAAAAGTACCGCGAGGACTTGGCAGGCTCCGCGCCCCAGCCCGACGCGGCGGCAGACGCATGGAAGAGCGGCACGACACAGCAGCTCGTTCTGACCAAGACGCCCCTTTTGAACAAGCGATAAAGGCGCCCGCGGAACCGCAAGGAATCAGCCGCGTTCCATCGTCACCACCTATGGTTCCATCGTCACCACCTATGGAGGACTGACGATGGCGAAGGCGGCGAAGAAGAAGACAACGCGCGGGCGCAAACAGGACCGGGCACGCGTGGCCGGCGGTCAGGATTACGAGGTCGGCTACGCCGCGAAGAAGTCCGGCAAGCGAGCGCGGTGAAGAAGGCGGTCAAGAAAGTCGGCACCAGCCGGAAGAAGGTCGAGAAGACGCTGAGCCGCTAGCCCAAGGCGCACCATCCGTCGAGCATCAGCCCATCCCAGGAGATGACCCCCGACCCCTTGGCATTCTCTCGGTAATGGCGCGCCCATTCCGGCTTCCATTCCAAGGTATGGTCGTTGAGCTCGTCGTGCACCATGCACGGGACGTCTGGATCAAAGGTGGCCATCGGCTGCATCGGCGCATCCCTTTTGCTGGAGCACTCCGCGTCAGTAGCGCGAGCGCGGCCAGCCCATCGTTGCTTTAGCGACCCCTGGCGGGGCAGTCCAGGAAACGGCGGACAAAGCTGTGCACTCGCTTCGTCCCGGGTTGAACTTGTGCTACGATGCAACCAGCCAGTTCGATTCGTCGGTTTTGGAATCGTGCCGCGCAGTTGCGTCTGAGTCTCCCCACTCCGCAGTACGCCTCCACAACCGAGGAGCCGTCGCCAATGTGGCAATCAAAGCGCCAACCGCGCATCAAGAAGACCTGCGACTTCTGCAACCAGTCCGCCTTCGGCCTCATGCGCCGGCACAGTGGGGGCAAGACGTTCTGCTCCCCTCACTGCGAAGCATCGTTCACAAACTGCCGGATGATCGAAGGAGCGGAAATCGAAGGGCCAGTGCCCGACGGCCCGCACGGCGACTTCATTGCCGCCCTCCGCTACCCGTGAATACGCACCCTTGTCGGACTCCCCTTCGTCCCGGCAAGCCGACTGCTCCCGCCTTAAAGGCGGGAGACTTTTTGCACGAGGAAGAGCGTCGAGCGGAGGGACGATACGCGGCAACGGCCA
>CAWEBX010000014.1:0-110695 GCA_963807355.1 uncultured archaeon | reverse complement strand
CGTACAAACCACGTGGCTTGCGTGGCGGCGTTGCAATAAGGGGCGGCTTGTCGGGTAATAAAGAACTCAACATGGCTAAGCTCTCCTGTTTATGATACATCAGAGGCTCCTCGACTGACGCACCGAAAGCCAAGATGGCTCGTGGAAGTGTCGACCGGCTCCGCGTGTCGAGCCGCCGGTCGGTAGCGCCGGCAGTAATTCGGCGCGCACAAATGCGAGCCGCCTTTGATGACCTTGCGTGGAATCTTTGACGTTGGTCGTTCTGGGGTCGTAACTGTGGGCCTTTCTACACGGCCGCCGCGCGGGTTCTCTGGGATGCAGCAGGCCTTCGCGGCATCCGCCTGATGCTTTGGCGAATACCAGTCTGCCGTCCACTCCCAGACGTTGCCGATCATGTCGTACAGCCCATAGCCGTTCGGCGGGAAGGAGGTGACCGCCGAGGTCCAGGCGAAGCCGTCCTCCTTGAGTTTTAGCGCGGAAACCCACCCTGCCACGTATTAGCCATGTGACGGCCTTGCGGCGTGAACTCATCGCCCCACGAAAACTCGGCGCCTTCGAGCCCGCCGCGCGCCGCAAATTCCCATTCCGCTTCAGTGGGCAGATCCTTGCCAGCCCATTTCGCGTAGGCGAGCGCATCGTTGAATGCCACATGCACGACTGGATGATCGTCAAGACCACGAATGTTGCTTCCAGGTCCGTAGGGATGCCGCCATTGCGCGCCCTTGGCGAACGTCCACCACTGGCTGAAGTCGCGGAGGCTAACCGGATGGTTGGGCGGCAAGAACATCAGCGAGCCCGCATAGACCATGTGCGGGAGCATTCCGGGATAGTCTTTCGGATCGGGCGTAATCTCGGCGACGGTGACGTGGCCTGTTGCTCTTACGAATTCTCTGAATTGCCGGTTTGTCACCGGATGACGGTCCATCCAAAAACCGTTCACCGTAACGCAGTGCGCAGGTGCTTCTTCCCGATAATGCTTGTCCGACCCCATGCGAAATGTACCGCCGGGTATCCAGATCATTTTATCGATATCGGCAGGACCAACGAAAGCGGCGATATCGCGCGGCTCAGGTTTCGCTTTCGATGCGTTGTGTTACCTCCCAGCCGATTCAGGCCACGACGTGGCGGAATTCTCGGTTGTCCAATATGAATATCTGTGCGGTAGCCTTTTGTGTTTGCGGACGGCGCAGCGCAGTCCTGGGCTTTCCTAAAGCGCAACCCGAAGCAACGACCGTTCGGAAGAGACCACTTTGATCTAAATCAATGTAACCAAGCGGACACGTCGGTGAGGTCGCCCCGTAGCCCTTAACGGCCATGAGGCGAGCTAGAACGGGTTCGATTTTTCGCTCACCCACGAAGCGTGAAACCCCATTGCTTTTGATGCTCGGGATTGCGCGTTCGGGCCTACCATCCGGGTGTCCAGCGACGCGAGCGATCCTACGATGCAGATCCACAGCTAGGGGGAGGCTTCCTGACAGCGCTCGAAGCCGGAAGTTGCGGAGGTCTGCTCAGGGGTCATTCGCGACCGAGTTGGCAAGCGGCAAGTCCGGGCATGGTCGGCTATGCCGCCGAAAGCGGAAGTATCCTACCGCGACGCAACAGGAATGACGCTGATGACCGAGACCGTCGCGCCCGTCGCCAAGCCTGTCCCTCGACCGCGATCCAGAACGGCCGAGACCGTCAGCGCGTCTGCACTGGCGCTGCACCTCGATTGCAGCCGCGCCTACATCATCAAGCTTGAAGCCGAAGGCGTGATCCAGCGGCAAGGTGACGGCTTCCCGCTCGACCAAAGCCGCGTTGCCTACTTGCGATTTCTGCGGCGTGAGCGACGACAATCACCGCGCAGTGAGGCAGACGCTGAACTTCAGCGGGCGAAGTCCGAACTGATCCGGCTCCGCATTCCGAGAAGCAACGGGAACTGATCCCGTTGGAGGAAGCGTCGGCCACATGGAAGAAGTGATTGGCCTGTTCACGTCGGGCCTGGCGGGCTTTACGGCCCGGTGCGGCGGCCGTGACATGACCGTGCGCCGGGCGATCGACAAGGCTGTGTATGATCTTAGGCTGGAGATAGCCACGGCCTGCGCCAGGAAAGCGGACGAATGCGGCGAGCCACCAATAGATGACGACACGGCGTGATGACCGACGCCGAAGTCCGTCAACAGGTGGACCGCGCCGATTGCTTCATTGCCGCCTTCCGCGAGATGGTTGCGGCAAAGGCCGTCGATCGTGCGAGCCTGTGCGCGGACTACCGGAGCCGCAGGACTTCAGCGGATCGCCTCGACGCTGGACGCCGTGCCTTACGTAACGATGAGCAATCTCGCGAACATTAACGCGGCGCTGCGCGGCGGGTTGCTGGAACTGATAGAGGTGCGGCTGCTCGCGGTCGGTGCTGGCCCGACACTGGACTTTGTGGACGCCGCGGCGTTCCTCGCCGGTTCAGGCCGATGATCGACATGGCGCTGGCGCGGCGGCTCAATTGACGCCACACCAAAAGCTATGGGCAACGGCTTGGTTTTCCGTTAATATTCATCAATAGTGATGATATCCGCGAAGATCGGGACCATATGGCCGACGACGCTCGACGACCAAAAACCATCGCCTGCGCCCATTGCGGCCGGAAATTCAAGATAGAACCGTTTGGTCGGGTGCCGACGTATTGCAGCGCGAGTTGCCGGTCAATGGCGTTCGCCAAGAACCAGCGCGGGGTGAAGGTGTCACCAGAAGACCGGCACCGCCTGCGGACGTGGGAGCTACTGAAGGATGCCGGCATCGTCCCCGCCGACATGCCGTTGCCACCACGACGCAGGCCGGAGGGTGCAGCATGAAGGATTTTGCCCACGTCGACACCAACATCGCACCGGCTGCTGCGATGAAGCAATTCGCAGACCAACTTCGTCGCGCGCGGGCCACCAACCCAAGATCGTTGTTGCTGCGGGCAATGGATGAAATGCGATTGCGCGCGACCGGTGAAGCACCACATCCGCCGTCATGGTTTGCTCATCCGTTTGACCCCGATCTGCAGCGACGGCTGACTTCAACCGACGTTGTCACCGACGATAGCGTCGAGGATGTGAAGCCGGTCAAGCCGGCAAGCCGGACACGCAAGCGCAAGCCGACATTGGCAGGTGTCGCACGGCAGGCGGCGAAGGCGGGCATTCCAGTTGCCGGTTACGAGGTCCGGCCAGATGGCTCGATCAAAATCATCACCGGCAAGCCTGTCCGTAGCGGCGAGATCGAGATGGACGACACAACAGCTATTGACCGGAGCGAGTGGAACTGATGGCCGATATCAAACTGGACTACGTCAACAGCTACCGCGACCCTCGCAATGGCAAGATGCGGCATCAATTCCGTCGCAAGGGGAGCAGGAAGATCATGCTGAAGGGTCGTCCCGGCTCGGCAGAGTTCATGGACCACTACGCCGAGCTACTGGCGCAGAGTGAGAATGCAGCCGCGCACATCGGTGCGTCGAAGATCAAGCCGGGCAGCATCGACGCACTGATCGTCAAATATCTGCAGCACGATTTCTTCAAGGGACTGGCCAAGGCGACACAGGCAGCGCGGCGTCCGATCCTCGACAACTTTCGTCAGTGCATGACGCCGGGAGGCAGACGCTATGGCGAAAATCGCCTCGCCACCATCCAGCGCAAGAACATCACCGACGCACTCGCAGGCAAGACGCCAATCATGCAGAAGGTCTGGATGAAGGCACTCAGGCACCTAATCGCGTTCGCCATTGAGCAGGGCGAGTGCAGGACCGATCCGACTATCGGAATCAAGACGGCCCGCCCACCCAAGAGCAGCGGTCATGTGACGTGGGGCGAGGTGCAGATCAGGCAATATCGCGAGCGGCACGCCAACGGCACCATGGCGCGGCTCGCAATGGAATTGATGCTGAACATCGCCGCGCGACGGCACGATGCGCACGTGATCGGCCGCCAGCATCTGCGCAACGGTTGTCTGTCATGGCGACCGAGCAAGACTAGCCAGTCCACGGGTAAGGTGCTGACGATTCGGGTGCTGCCGGAGCTACAGGCGGCACTCGATGCGATGCCGCACAGCGATGCGCTCACATTTATGCTAACCGAATACGGCAGGCCGTTCGCGTCGGCAGCAGCATTCGGCAACAAATTCGCCGACTGGTGCGGGGCGGCAGGGCTGGAACCGGTGCTCTGCGACGACGGCAAGGTCCGCAACTATCGGGCGCACGGTCTGCGCAAGGCAGCTTGCAGGCAACTCGCACACGCCGGGTGTACCGGGCCGGAAATCATGGCCGTCAGCGGACACGCCACACTGTCAGAGGTGCAGGTGTATCTCAATGAGGTCGAGCAGGATCGGCTGGCTGAGGCGGCGATGGTCAAGCGCGCTGCCGGATCAAATCGGGCACAGCCGGTGACTAACGTTTACGGAAAAGGTGACTGACGGTACGGAAATCACTCATGAATTTGACCGGGCTGGCGCTCCCTAGGGGAATTGAACCCCTGTTTCAGCCTTGAGAGGGCGAGATCCCGCAGGAAAGAGGGGAGCAATTGGGCGCATGGATAGCGCCTGCTGTTACCCTAAGGGCTTTTTGGCCGCATCTGGTTGTTAGTAAGCTATTGAAATCGCTGGCAGGAGTGGCAGGGCTCGAACCTGCGACCCCCGGTTTTGGAGACCGGTGCTCTACCAATTGAGCTACACTCCTGTGAGGGCTGCGTCGCCGCAGACCCTGGCCGTTTCAAGCATGACGGGCGCCCTGATTGCAAGTGGCAAGCAATCCCCGGATCGCGAGTTCCTGCGAGGCTGCCCCTTCTGGCCGACGCTGACGGCGCTCCGCGTCCTCACTCGATGATGCTGGCGACGACGCCTGCTCCGGCCACAAGTGCGGTCTACCGCACTTGTGCAAGATTTAACTCGGTTGGTGCTTACGGTTTGTTGTCATTCAATGATCGACGCCACGACGCCTGCTCCGACGGTACGCCCGCCCTCGCGGATGGCGAAGCGCAGCTTCTCCTCCATCGCGATCGGCACGATCAGGTGCACTTCCATCGCGATGTTGTCGCCCGGCATCACCATCTCGGTGCCGGCCGGAAGATGCACAACACCCGTCACGTCGGTGGTGCGGAAATAAAACTGCGGACGGTAGTTGGTGAAGAACGGCGTATGGCGACCGCCCTCCTCCTTTGTCAGGATATAGGCTTCGGCCTTGAACTTGGTGTGCGGCTTCACCGAACCCGGCTTGCACAGAACCTGGCCGCGCTCCACGTCCTCGCGCTTGGTGCCGCGCAACAACGCCCCGATGTTGTCGCCCGCCTGCCCCTGGTCCAGAAGCTTGCGGAACATCTCCACGCCCGTCACCGTCGTCTTCTGCGTCTCGCGGATGCCGACAATCTCGATTTCCTCGCCGACCTTGACAACCCCGCGCTCCACCCGGCCCGTCACAACCGTGCCGCGTCCCGAAATCGAGAACACGTCCTCAACCGGCATCAGGAACGGCTGGTCAATCGGTCGCTCCGGCTGCGGAATGTAGGCGTCGACGTTCTTCATCAGTTCCAGAATCGCGTCATGGCCAAGCTTCTGGTCCGAGTTCTCAAGCGCCGCCAGCGCCGAGCCCTTCACGATCGGAATGTCGTCGCCCGGAAACTCGTACTTCGACAAAAGCTCGCGCACTTCCATCTCAACCAGCTCGAGCAGCTCCGGATCGTCAACCATGTCGCACTTGTTCAAAAACACAACCAGCGCCGGAACGCCGACCTGGCGCGCCAAAAGAATGTGCTCGCGGGTCTGCGGCATCGGGCCGTCCGCCGCCGAAACAACCAAAATCGCGCCGTCCATCTGCGCCGCACCCGTGATCATGTTCTTCACGTAGTCCGCATGGCCAGGACAGTCGACATGCGCATAGTGACGGTTCGCCGTCTCGTACTCCACATGCGCCGTCGAAATCGTGATGCCGCGCGCCTTCTCTTCCGGAGCCTTGTCAATCTGGTCGTACGCCGTGAACGTCGCCCCGCCCGTCTCCGCCAGAACCTTCGTAATCGCAGCCGTCAATGACGTCTTGCCATGATCAACATGACCAATCGTCCCAATGTTGCAATGCGGCTTGTTACGTTCAAATTTCGCTTTGGCCATTCCTCACCCCTTACGATCCGGCACACGGGCGGCATCGAACCGCGGGTGGGTTACTGCGGATAATGCCCCATTCAAGCCAAATTCCGCACCGACTTCCTGGCCTGACCTTGACCAAGAGGAGCTGATCCCGCTTCGAATGCGGGACTGATTTAGATGCGATCTAAAGTTATGAGCTTGCGCTGCACCTTATTTGTCTCTGTATATGCCTGCATACTCAGACAGGAATCGTAGCGTGGCGCCGGCCGGCATTCTTGACAGCGACAACCTTCTGGATCGCGCCATCGAAGCGCACCACGCCGACATCAAGGCGGCGGTGCTTCGCCGCGGCTGCGCACGCGGGTTCGTCTCGGATGTAGTCCACGATCTCTATATCAAGCTTGCCGAACAGCCCGACGTTCTGAAGGGCAAGCGCGTTCATTATGCGCTTTCTTGTGCCGCTCGGCGATCAACCTCGGCATCGATCGCATGCGCCGGGCGCGGCTCGAGCAGCACTTTTTTCAGGAACAGCGGTCGAGGCGCTCGCGGTTCCTGCCGAAACGGCCGCGCCTGATTATGGCCTCGAGGTCGAGGCTCGCCTCACGGTGTTGCGCGAGGCCATTGCGGAGCTTCCGGCGCGACGGCGCGCCGTTTTCGTCTGCACCGTCTCCACCAACTCGAGCCCGACCAGATCGCGCGAAAGCTCACAATATCTCGCGAAATATGGTCGACCGACACCTTCGGCGGGCACTCGCGCATTGCCTCGATCGCCTGCTCGGTATCCGAGTAGTCCTTCTCAGAGGACTCGCTCGTCTCCATGATGGCGTGAGAAGCGATCAGGAGTCGCTGATGACAACCGACCAATCAAGCGCAGGCAAGCCGCAAACGACATGAAGAAGCCGCTGCCTGGGTGCTGAAAAATCGTGACATGAATCAAAGCGCACACGAAAGTCGCGCATTTGAGGAGTGGCTCGACCGAGGCCAGGAGAACAGAACGGCGTACGAGGCGGCCGAGCGGCTGATGGGCGAAGCGCGCACGGTCATTTTGAACGATCCGGCTCTGCGGAATTTCAAGGTCAAGCCGCGCCCGCGTGTCGCCAAGACGCTTGCGGTTGCGATTCTCGGCGCGGCGCTCGCCGGCGGCGCCTTCGTCTATTCCGACGGCCCGATGCGGCTTCTGGCCAACGCGAGGTCGGGCACGGGAGAAATGCCGACCATTGAACTGGCGGACGGCACCACCATTCAGCTCAATGCCTTTTCCGCCATCTCCTACCGATTTACAGCAGAAACTCGCGCGGTAACATTGCTGCGCGGTCAGGCATTCTTCCAGGTTGCGAAGGATACAAATCGTCCGTTTGTTGTCGAGGCGAACGGCGGGCTGACGACCGCGCTCGGGACGGCCTTCGATGTCCGGCTGGATCCGAACTCAACGGAAGTGACGGTGACCGAACATGCTGTATCGGTCACCCCTCATGCGCACGCCGACCCTGCGGTCCGGGTGAACGAGGGTCAGCAGGCCGTATATGACCGTGACGGCAGGGTGAAGGATGTCCGGCAGGCCGACACTCATACCGCGCTGGCGTGGCGCCGGGGCCAACTCGTGGTTGACAATGCGCTGTTGGCCGACGTTGTGACAGAGATAGGTCGCCATTTTGCGGGGCGTATCATCATATCGAATTCGGACCTCGCCGCACGCCGCGTCAGCGGTACATTTACCGTCACCGATACCGATGCGGCGCTCGCGCTCTTGCGCGAGTCTCTGGGACTTAGCGTGATCCGGATGGGTCCGCTGATCGTGCTGCGGGGCTGAAAATCCATCCTTCCCATCGTCACACACGGGCTTGACGTCACTGACGTCACAAGGCGCTCCATCGATACTTGAAACCTTCCAAGTTACTTCCTCATCGTCCGGAATCCCAAAGCGTTCCCTTCGTTCGTCACTCCATTGAAAGGCTGACTGTCCGCCATCCCGGCGGAGCGGCATGATTTTGGGGACGAGTTCGATGGCGGGGGAAACAACGGGGCAGCGGCGGCAATCACAGATTTTGAGGCGGGCTCGATCACTCCTGTTGGGGACGACGCTGCTTGCAACTGGTTTCGTCGTACCGGCAGTTGCTCAGAATGCGCCTGCGTCCGTGGCGCGGACCATGTCCATTCCTGCCGGCCCGCTGACGACGGCCTTGAATCGGCTGGCCGCCCAGACCGGAATGCAGGTGTTGTCGATGCGTCGATCGCGCGGGGCAAAACGACGGGCGGTGCCCACGGTGAGCTGACTGCTAACCAGGCGTTGTCGACGATCCTTAGCGGAACCGGCCTCGTCGCGCGGGCGACCAGTCCAAACGCGATCACGATCGTCTCGCCGTCAGCGGCCGGCGGCGCGGCGCCGGCCGGAGCGATTTCGCTCGATACCATCGACGTACAGGGCGAGACCGCGCGGGGGCCGGTGCAGGGTTACGTTGCAAACCGCAGCGCAACAGCCACCAAAACCGATACGCCGTTGATCGAGGTGCCGCAGTCGATCTCAGTCATTGGGGCCGAGCAAATCCGCGACCAGAAAATCGTTTCGAAGTTCGATGATACCCTGCGCTACACGCCGGGAGTCGTTGCTGCCCAGTATGGGCAGGATCATGGCGATGACTGGTTCGTTATCCGCGGATTTTTTGCGCAGAACGACTTGCTTTTTCTCGATAACCTGCAGCTTTACAGTTCTACTTTTACCGGCTGGAAACTGCAGCCGTTCAATCTTGAGCGCGTCGAAGTGCTGCGCGGCCCATCGGCAATTTTGTACGGCGGATCGGCGCCGGGCGGACTGGTCAACGCCGTAAGCAAGGCGCCTCCCGCCGAGCGCATTGGCTTTATCGAGGCCGGCGTCAACAATTTCGGCAACGCTTACACGCAGTTCGACTTCGGCGGTCCTGTCACGACGATCGAGCCGGGATCCGGCAAGATTCTCTACAGGATCGTCGGCCAGGTCAATCGCGGCGGCACACAGACGAACTTCGTCAACGACGACAACTATTTCATCGCGCCGTCCGTGACCTGGCTACCCGATGTGGACACGCGGCTTACGGTGCTCGCCATGGCATCCCAGAACAGGACCAAGGTGCAAGGCTTTCTGCCTTATATCGGAACCGTGACAGACGCTCCGTTCGGCCGGATACCGACGAACCTGTTCATCGGTGACCCCTCTGTTGGCGACTACAGCAGGCAGCAAAAAATGGTCACCTATCAATTCGAGAAGCATCTCTCGGACAACGCGACGTTCCGCCAGAATGGGCGCGTTGCGAATGTCGTTGCTGACTATAACGGCATAATCGGGTTTGGCTACGCGACCACTCCGGCCGCAGCCGACATCGCGCGGGGCACCTTCATCGCCCGCAATAATGCGACTCAACTCAGTCAGGACAATCAGTTTGAGTATCGCTTCGCGACGGGTCCATTCCGGCATACCGCGGTGATGGGTCTTGACTTAAAACATTATGCGCTCGACGACAAACAGGGTATGGGGCCCGCTACCGATCTGAACGTCCTCAATCCGGTGTATGGCGTTAACCCGCCCTTCGACGGCCCGCTTTATCGGGACGGCCGTGTGACACAAAAGCAGGCCGGCCTCTACCTGCAGGACCAGGTCAAGTGGGATCGTTTGACGCTAGTCCTGTCGGGCCGCAACGACTGGGTAAAGCAGGTCTATACCGACCTATTTACTTTAACCCGACAGGACAGCAAGTTTTCCGGCCGCGCCGGCCTGATCTACAACTTTGACAATGGCGTTGCACCCTATGTTTCTTACGCAACGAGCTACAACCCGATCGTAATCATCAATGCCGCCGGTAATTTGCTCCTACCCGAAACCGGTGTGCAGACTGAAGTCGGCTTGAAGTATCAGCCCTCTGGTCTGAACGCGCGGTTCGGCATCGCTTTGTTCGACCTCAAACGCCAGAATGCCCTGACTGTCGACCCGATCAATCCGACTTTCCAGAGACAGAACGGCGAGGTGACGTCGCGCGGCCTCGAGCTGGAAGCCGTGGCAAATATCACCCGCGATTTCAAAGTGGTTGCGAGCTATACCAACTACGACCTATTCATCAGCAAGGATCTCGATCCGACCTTGATCGGTAAGGTTCCGACCACCGTCCCGCGGCAGATTGCTTCGTTATGGACGGACTACACGTTCCGGGAAGGCTCGCTGGACGGCTTTGGTCTCGGCGGCGGCGTACGCTATGTCGGCTCATCTTTCGCCGACGTCACCAATCTTATTGCAGTGCCGTCCGTGGTACTGGGCGATCTTGCCGTTCACTACGAATGGGCGAGTAACTGGCGCGCAGCTATCAACGTTATGAACGTCGCCGACACCGCTTATGTCGCAGGCTGTGGCGGTTTTACTTCATGCTACTACGGCGACCGGCGTCGCATCACGGGAAGCCTCTCCTACAAGTGGTGATGGTTGCTTTAAGATGACGCGCGCCCGCGACTATGGATTACGCACCGCGAAATGGGTCGACCGCATTTGATCCGCAGCCGAACAGCAGATCGCATCATACGCAACTAAAAAAGGCCGGCGAAGCCGGCCTTTGCCATTCAATCCGTGTCGGACGATCTGCAGGCGATCTCAGTAATGAGGGACCGCCGGTCCGCCCCAGCCAAAGCGATAGTTCACGCCGGCCTTGACGGTATGCTCGTCGTTGCGGAAGCTCGCTCCGACAACATCAGCCGGCGAACCCGCGCCGAATGTCGTCTTGCCGAAGTTGTAATACTGGTACTCCGCCTTAGCGGACCAGTTCGGCGCGAACATATATTCGAGACCTGCACCGACAGTGTAACCACCGTCCCGATTTCCATTGGTTGTGAAAGCCTGCGGCACCCCGGCCGCGTTGGAGACACCCAGCGTGCTGTCCCTGAACGCATAGCCGCCCTTCGCATACAGAAGGGCCGGCCCCCAGGCATAGCCGAGCCGACCGGTCACTGAGCCCAGGCCGGGGTTACCACCAGTCACAACACTGCCGCCAGGGAAGACCACATCTCCTCTGTAGTTGGCGAGCCAGCTATATTGGGCCTCGATGCCGAGCACCCATTGGTTCGCGAACTGGTAGTCGGCACCGCCCTGCACGCCTCCGAGGAAACGACCGTCGCCTCCCCCCAGGCCGCCGCCGAACGCACCACCGAGATGGCCGCCGACGTAGAAGCCAGTCCAGTTGTAGACAGCCTGAGGCGGCGTAGAGGGCAGTGGCGCCTTGGTATAGGGTCGCGGCTGAAGGTCAGCCGCAAATGCTGGTGCGGCGACGGCTGCAACGGCAGCGACAGTAAGCAAGATTTTCATGATGGGTTTCCCCTCTCATTGGATTACCACCATCGTTCGTTCACCATGGTCAAACAACGTGGCGCGAATTTGGTTGCCGGGCTGCACAACAGCGACGTCGGCGCACCACAACGCTGTTCCTATGTAGGAACTGTCGCCCGGAAAAACAGGGCCCTCGTTTGCCGCGGTTCCACCACAAATCCCCGCTGGCCTAAGGGCTCCAGACTCATCAAAATGTGATCAACTGATTTGAGACCCGAAGCCCAGCCCCTCCGGTGGCTCAGCGCGTCAGCTTCTCGAGCTCCGGGAACGGCGCGTAGACCGCGCCCGCACAGATGTCATCAACCTTCTCTATCATGCGATCGAGCCGCGCATCGACATACACGACCGCGCGCTGCACCACACCCCGATAACTGCCGTCGATCTCTCGGGCGTTATAGCGCAGGCAACTCACATAACGCAGTCGGCCACCGACGGTGCGCTGTGCCGGTTCGGCCATCGCGGCGTCCCGAATACCGACGGGATTGTTGACGTAGGTTCTGAGAAACGCCAGCAATTGAGCGCGATAATCGGCCGGAAATGGTTGATTGGCCACCCCGCGATCATCGGTATAGACGAGGCCGCCCTGCCCACCGCCCTGCTCGCTGTCGGTCATGCAGGCCGCGAGCGATGCCGCCAGCATCACGATCGCCAGGAATTTTAAAGATGCCCCCAACGTCCGTCCGTCTTTCCGGTTTGTATTTCTCCTGAAAGGACTAAACCGTCCGCTGCCGAAAACAAATTCGTATTTCGCTTATCCGCGCAAAAGTTCGGGTTGCGACGAATCGAGGCTTGCGGCAGCCAAAGCGATCGCCGCAAGCCCTGATCGCACCTCGTGACCGAATTAGCTCTGCTTGGGAGCGCGATGATGATGGTGAGCACGATGGTGATGAGATTTCGCCTTGGCCTTGGCGTTGGCGTTCAGCACTTTCGAGTTGATGGTCGCCGTCTTGGCCGCCGGGGCCTGGCCCGTGCGGGAGGTGCCGGCCATCGCGGGCGCAACAAACACGGAAGCCGCGAGCAGTGCGGCCGAAATCGTCTTGAACATCGATTGGTCTCCTTGGAGCGTGGATCGCTGAGATCGCCGGCCGGATGGCCGGGCTCTTCGATAAGACCCCATCATGAAAGCGCGTGGCTGAACGCACGCTGAAGCGCGATGGCGGCCTCTGTTCACCTTGATGAACAGTTGGTCATAAGCGCGACCGGCGGAGCCTTGTCCTTTCCCGCTAACCATGGACTGACCCGGGCCTCGACACACGACCGCAAAGCGCGGTTAAGTACCTCTTCGATAGCCGGCGCGACCGGAAACAACACGCCGACGGCAGCTGCGGAAGCCTGCGAACCATCATGCCCTCACCCCAGTCCTATAGCCGGATCGCTTTTGTCGCGGGCGCAAGTCCAGAAGCCCAGCAGGCGCTGACAGAGTTGGTGGAGACCTATGGCAATCGCGATCCCGCGGACGCCGATGTGCTGGTTGCGCTCGGCGGCGATGGGTTGATGCTGCAAACACTGCAGCGGAACATGCGGTCGGGAAAGCCGATCTACGGGATGCATCGCGGCACGGTTGGATTTCTGATGAACGAATACAGCCGGCATGATCTCCAGGCGCGCCTCGCTGCCGCGACCGACACCGTTATCCATCCGCTGTTGATGCGCGCGACCGATATTCATGGCACGATTCACATTCATCACGCCATCAATGAAGTATCGGTATTTCGCCGAGACTCACCAGGCAGCGCGGCTGCGCATCCTAATCGACGAGCGCGAGCGCATGGCCGAACTTGTCGCCGACGGTGTATTGGTTGCCACGCCGGCCGGATCGACCGCCTATAACCTGTCGGCGCAGGGACCGATCCTGCCGATCAACGCGGCACTGCTCGCTCTGACACCGATCAGTCCCTTCCGTCCGCGGCGCTGGCGCGGCGCGCTGTTGCCAGATACGGCCGTGGTGACAATCGAGGTGCTTGAAGGCGAAAAGCGCCCGGTGGCCGCCGTCGCCGATCACGATGAAGCTCGCAACGTCCGCCGCGTCGAGGTCTCATCGGACAAAATGATTTCAATGCGAATGCTGTTCGACCCGGGCCACAGCCTCGAGGAACGAATCCTCAGAGAGCAGTTTGGATACTGAGTCCCTTCCCTCTCCCTCCTTTTTAGAGTGGACGGTTTCGAGCGACGCGAGAAACCTGGTGAAGCGATCGATCTCTTGTCGCCCCTCGCCGGCTCGAACTTCGCTGCTCTCGCTTCGCCTCCCCGAGGGAGACAGAAGGAACGGCAACCATTCGTTAACGGCGGTGGCATATAGTTAACGGCAAGTATACCGGGCCCGCATCATGTACGGCATTGACTTCAACAAGCTGCGGTTTCTCGTCTGCGATGACAACGCACACATGCGCCGCATTCTGCGCACGCTGCTGCATTCGTTTGGCGCGCGCGAAGTCTACGAGGCCGAGGACGGCGCCACCGCCCTCGAAATGTTTACTCACTATGTACCGGACATCGTCATCGTCGACTGGGCGATGCCGATCTTCGACGGCATCGAGCTTACGCAAATGATCCGCCAGCCGGACTCGAAGGGAAACCCGTTCGCCCCGATCATCATGCTGACCGGACACTCGGAGAAGCGGCGCGTCACGGTCGCGCGCGATGCTGGCGTCACCGAATTCCTGGCGAAACCGATTTCAGCCAAGGGGCTCTATCAACGAATCCTGAACGTCGTGGTCTCGCCACGCCCTTTCATCAAGACCAAAAATTATTTCGGTCCGGACCGCCGGCGCAATACCAGCAACGGCTATATTGGCCCCGAGCGCCGCGGCACCAAGGAGCCCGACGTCATCCCGCAGCCATCGCTGCTGGATAAGGCGCGAGCCCCGGGCTAAAAGGCACGGCGATGCAGAAGAAAGATCCCGCCGAACTGACGATCCAGGCATTCGCCGACCATCACGTTATCACCCCGCCCAATCGGCTGCGTAACGTAGTTCGTCTTATCGACGAGAAAAATTTAGACGACCCGATCGCGCTTGCCGAAAAGGCCCTGGCGGGGCTTTCGGACGAATTCTCCAAGTGGATGGCGATCGAGTGTGACCGCCTTGTCGTGGCCCACGCGGCCATTCTCAAGAACGGATTCACGCCGGCCACCCGTGACGAACTGTTTCGCGCCGCGCACGACATCAAAGGCGACGCCGCAACCTTCGAGTATCCCGCCGCCGCCGCCGGTGCCGAAAGCCTCTGCCGCATCATCGAACATTCGCCGTATCTTGACCGGGTACCTGCGGAGTTGATCGCTTATCACATCAACGCGATCCAGGCGATCGTGCGCGAGCACGCCAGCCCCGGCACCGAGGCCATGGCAAAGGAGATCAACCGGAAACTGCGTCACGTCGCCGATGAATATCTCGCAACGGTCAACCAGGATCGTCCCGAACACCTTGAAGCCATTCTCGCGCCGAGCATTGCGCCGACAGAATAGCGCTCGGCCGTTCCTGCACGGCTGAGGATTTGTCTCACACGGCTTTTTTTGATCGCTAAGATTTCCGCCGGAAGATACTCCGTATAGAGCGTTTTTCGAACGAATTGGAATCCGGTTCGCGTAAAGAAAACGCGTCAAACCAAAAGAAAATCCTTTGCCGTTCCCGTGAGCGGTGAATTTTAAGTCTTCGCTCTCGCGAACGAACTACGCTGCCGCAAGTAGATCGCTGAGCAGCGGTTCGCGATATGCTCGCGGTGAATCTTTCGGGCTCGCCAAAACTCGGCTCACGAGACGCGGACTCGTATGACGCCGGCTCGTCAAACCTCGGTTCGAGGCGTTCCGGTTCATAAGACGCAACAGCGTAAGACCCAGCCTCGCAAAGTTCGGCTTCGTAAGGCTCAGTTTCGTAAGACTCAATTTCGTAAGGCTCAGCTTCATAAGGCTCCGCTTCGTAAGGCAAAGCTTCACAAGACTTCGCATCATCAAGCTCAACGTCATCAAGCTCGCGTTCGTCGATCTGAATCTTGAACGCCAAGCGGTCTAGAAATCGCGGCCTAAAATCCTTCACCGCTTCACGGAGACGGTGAAGGACTTTCGTATTTTGATTTGATGCGTTTTCTTCACGCGAACCGGATTCCACGTCGCTCAAAAACGCTATAGAGGGCGCAGGTTCGAGGAACTCCTCGCGAAACTCAGGTTCGTAAAACTCCGGCTCGCAAACCGGCATTTCATCAATTTCGTCGCGCGTCGGCTCGGCTGCTGCTTCGGTAACCAGTTCGTCACAGAACACACGCGCTTCCTCTCGCGCCGATTTCTGTCGCGAAACGCCGCAGCAGGATTAGCAGAGGCTCCGAAACCTCAGCGGGTGCCGTTTCGCACATCGTCAGCACACGCTCGACCATGCGGCGGCGTAGCCGCGTCGTACCGCCGACCGTCCCGACAAAGCCAATTTCGTCGCGCGCTTCCAGCGCGGCGCGAAACGCAGGGAATGTGGATTCCGGCAGCCCCGCCCGCGTCAGCAGCGCCGGAAGGCTCGCGCCGCCGCGATCATGAACCAGCGCGGTGACGCGACTTAAAGGCAGGCCGGACAGTTCCACCAGCGCATGGTCGAACAGCTCCGTATTGCCCGACAGCAGCGCGCGCAAAATCAATCCGGGGGTGAGTTGACCGGTGGCGCGCAGATGCGCGACCAGACTGCACATGTCGTGGTCTCGCGCATGTGCAGCGATGTTAACGATCGAGCGATCGCGCGCATCGTTAACCGTGCGGCCAGCGCGATCGGCATTGAGCCAGCTCCGTGAGACAACGAACTGCGCCAGCGAATTCGAAAGCTTTGTGGCCAGCGCGAGCCGTGTGACCACTGGCAGATCCTCGAGCGCCAGCATCGATTCCCGGATCGCCGCGAGATGGCCATGCCGCTCGACGATACGGTCCCATGACATCGGCGCGATATTCGCGCCCGGATTTTCTATCAGTTCGAGTGCCGCCGCCGCCGAGCCAACCTCGGCAAGGGCTGCACAGACCGACACCGGCACGTGAACGCGGCGCGCGACGGCGCACTGCACCTCACAGCTACCGGTCGCGACGATGTCGACGAGGTCCGCATCGATCAAGAGTGGCGAATGTTCGAGAATTGGAATAGCGACCGACGGCTGATCGACCGACAGTGCCCGGACAATGGCCGGCGGCGCGCTCGCGCTACGCGCGAAAACGTCCGCCATCGCCCGGCGAACCAGCGGAGACGAGTTATCGAGCTGCAACAGCAGCCCGCCCTCGGCAGCGGCGCGGTCGTCATTGGACAGATCGGATATGAGCCACGCGCGGGCTAGCGCTCGCGTCGCTTCGGCCCGCTCGCCTGCGGGAGCGGTTCGTACCCAGCTTAGGAATTGCCGAACGATCATGGTGTTTCCGGCTTACGCACCGACACCGCGAAACGGTGTCGGTCATAGAAAATAAACCATGACGCTTAACAAAGGGTTCACCATAACCGTTTGCGTTCGTTGATACTTCGTTAACGCGGCGAGTTCACGCACACGATGAGACGATCGCGTTAGATCGTCATTGCGAGGGGTTAGCAGTGCGCAGCGTCGTTCGGAAAACAACTAACGATTAAAACTCGTCCAGGGTTCGTTGCGCCCCTACCCGCTATAAGCGCCGCTGCGATCACTGAACAGATCGAACGGCGGACGCGGATCAGAAGTGGATGGGTTTTGCGCCGTGGTGGATGGCACACCCCACAATTCCTGAACTACCGGAGACACCGGCTGGGTACGCTCGCCGACCTGAAACAGCGAACGGAACGTCGGCTGGCTTGGCGCGACCGAGGATGATGCCGCGATCGGCGCAACGCCGCGCACGTCGGGCAGGCGTGACAGATAGGCCGCTTGGTCGGATGGCGTCGAGAATTGCGTCTCAGACGTCATGGCCATACGGGTCGCGGGCGAATTGGCGGCGACAGCGTAGCGCCGGTCCAGATCGGCGTAGACTTCCGAGACGCTACGTGCGCGGCCGTCAGAATCATAGAAGATCGGACGATTGGCGGCGGCGGCATTCGGAAACAGCCGCGCACCGGACGTTTGTGGATTGTCCTCGGCATTCGCGATCAGTTTCGCGGCTCCGCTGACGCCCATGAAATGCGCCATGTAGAGTTCGCTGTCGGTCGGACGGCGGCCTATCAGGCCAGTCAGCTTGAAACTGTTGGATTGCGTCAGCACCCCCGCCATGGCCGACGCGATAGCCGGGTCATCACGCAGCTTGAGAATGGCGGCGCGGGTCGCCGGATCAGCGACGGAATAGCTGCCAGATGGCGATTTGGCGATAGCGTCGGCATAGCCGTTAAAGCCGAGCGCCGGTCCCGCCTCCTTTACCGTGCCGAGCCACGTCTGCTCGATGAACTGATAGAGGCCCTTGGCGGACGACGTGCCGGCGGCGGCATGAGGATTGAAATTGGATTCCATCTTGGCGGTCGCGAGCAGATATTCGAAGCTCGCCCCCGTAGCCTCGGCTGCCCGCTTAATGGCGGTGGTTATTCCGCCGAAAATTCCGCTCAGTCCCGAAGCGGCGTTGGCGGCATCGACGCTCATCTTGATCTCCGCTCCCAGCGACCGCCCTCCGGCACGGCATCGGCAAAATCCGACGTCTATTCCGACGTTTCCGGACGGCTATTCGCTCGGATCGCAAGGTGGAAGATTATGGTTAACAGGGCGTTAACGGACCCCGCGCGGCACAACCCGAAGCCGTCAGGCTTTCGCGCCGTAAACATCGGCCGGATCGAAGAGCCGGTCGGCATCCACAAACGAAAGGCGCATTTTGTCGCCTTCGCCTTTTGTCACCGCCCGGTAGAAACATGAGCGCCGCCCCGTATGACAGGCGGCGCCTTGCTGCTCAACCTTGATCCAGACCGCGTCCTGATCGCAGTCCGTTCGCATCTCGAGCACTCGCTGGACCTGACCAGAACTCTCACCTTTCCGCCATAAGGCCTTGCGTGAGCGGCTGTAATACCAGGCATCGCCGGTCTCAACGGTCCGCCGCAGCGCCTCTTCGTTCATGTGCGCCACCATCAGAACGTCGCCGGTTTTGGCATCCGTCGCGACGCAGTTCACGAGCCCGGACGCGTCAAAGCGGGGCTGGAACACCAACCCCTCCTCGACCTCGGATGAAGGTTTTGATCCAGACACAGGAAATCCCTTCGGAATATCGTAGAGGGATTTAACGCCGCTACCCTCGTACCATGGACAGGAAGCGCGCCTGCTCCGTGGGATTGTCGCGGAATACGCCCGTGTACCGGCTTGTGAACGTCATCGCGCCATGCTTGGCGACGCCGCGCACCGACATGCAGGTATGCTCCGCCTCGATCATCACGGCGACGCCCCGCGGTTTAAGCACCTCGTCTACGGCCGCGGCGATCTGCGCGGTCATGTGCTCCTGGGTCTGGAGCCGCCGGGCGAAGATGTCAGTCAAGCGCGCCAGTTTGGACAGCCCGACCACCCGCTCCACCGGCGTATAGGCGATATGTGCCTTGCCATAGAACGGCATCATGTGGTGCTCGCACTGTGAGGTGAACTGGATGTCACGCACCAGCACGAAATCATCATAGCCTGCAGTTTCACCGAAGGTCCGGTTCAACACCTCGGCCGGACACTGATGATAACCCTGATAGATCTCGTCATACGACTCGATCACCCGGCGTGGAGTATCGAGGAGCCCCTCGCGGTCCGGATTTTCCCCGATATAGGACAACAACGTTCTGATAGCACCTTCGGCTTCATGCCGCGACGGGCGCTGCCGGTTCGGCTGAACCGCCGCCAAAAACTCCGACGGGTCCAGCTGGGCGGGAGAGAACCCGGCAGGTTTGACGTTATTGGATTTGACGTCAGAAGGTTTGCTGCCGCGTAGCGGCTTGATCAAAGCGTCCATCTTCACTCCGTTCGACCGGCCTCGCGTGAGACCGGAGTGTCACCGGGCAGACGGGGCAGCATTGCACGCCACCGGACGCCTGAGTCCCTTGATATTCAACATTGCAACGTCCGAATCGAACTTCAATCCGGGTGCGACGGAAAATCGCCGGATTGCGTTTCCCGGCAATAGATACATATATAGGCTTCGAGGTTCCCGCCGCCAAGAGCGTCGCTCCGCCTCTTTCAGCGAATTCAATGTCGAAACATATGCTGAACGACGTTTACAACACTCGCATTATCGAACTGGCCGGCAATATTCCGCGCCTGGGCCGTCTTGCGGCGCCAGACGCCAGCGCCACCGCTCATTCGAAGCTGTGCGGGTCCACCGTCAAAATCGACCTCAAGATGGATGGCTCTATTATCACGGACTTCGCGCACGACGTGAAGGCTTGCGCGCTTGGCCAGGCGTCCTCCTCGATCATGGCGCGCCATGTGGTCGGCTCGACCGCCAGCGAACTCCGCGAGTTGCGCGAGATCGTTCACCGGATGCTGAAGGAAAACGGCGCGCCGCCCGAAGGAAAGTGGGCCGATATCGCGCTGCTCGAACCGGTGCGTGATTACAAGGCGCGCCACGCATCCACCATGCTGACGTTCGATGCGGTCGTCGATGCCATCGGTCAGATCGAGACAAAATCAGCCGCGCTGACCACCGCCCAAAGCTAAAGTTGCCCGGTTTTCCGCCTTAGAGCGTTTTCGAGCGAAGCATGTCCTCGGGCTTGACCCGAGGATGGATATCCGTTCGCGGGAAGAAAGCCGTCAGATCAAATCATAGAGCCACGCTTCTGATCCCGTCAGGAGCGGAAAGGCTCTCAGTCGTTATTGAGGCCGGTCCGGAGCAGCGCTCGCCGCCGCGTGCCCGGCGGATTCCGCTTCGGCTGTCTTGGTCGGCTGGCCGGCCATCGTTACCGCAGCGGGTGAATTCATTATGCCAGGAAAGCGATCCTGTACCGGCTTTGTGACAAGATCGGCAACTGGCGCCTCGACGACCTCCCCACCCGGCAACACATCCGCGACGCGGTCTGTCGTCATGAGATTGGCGGAATGCAATTCCGCTGGCGACAATTCGTGAAGGGCCTCCCAGGGAGGAATACTGAGCGCCAGGTGCAGCAGATCGCCGGACCCGCCCATCTCGAAGGTGTACTTGGCGAGCCGACCAATGTCGCGCTCTACGATCATCAAATCCTCGGCAGTGTAGCTCGCAGCCCTGGCATCGTCCGCGCGATCACCCATCCAGATCTGATGTACGCGAACATGCGCACGCTCAGGCACATAGCGGGTTTTTCCCGACAGCAACACGAACACGCACATGGACTCGCAATAGGCTTCGGGCAACACAGCTGCGCGATCACCCGCCACCGTCTTGACGACGACGCTGGCCCCAACCGTGGTGCGCACGCCGAGTTCTCGCCAGCGCCGCCCGAGCGCAATGGCATCGTTGACCGAGCCGCCACCGGAATCGAGCACGACCGTCGCACCGGTAAGATCGCGCCCGGCAGCGAAGTCGTTGAAGGCTTTGGGAGTTTCGCCCGTTACGAGGCCAACGGCGCTGATCCAGCTCCCACAGTGCGGCTCACAAGCAATCCAGGAGAAACGCATCGGATGCTTGCGTGCCTCGAGGTTTTCTTTCGTCGAACCCTGCTCAAACGCAGATGCGAAACCTGAAAAGGCAAAACAAAAAGCTGCCGCGCACAGAAGCGTCCGTCCGTAGAAGCCGGATGATTTCGCGAACCTCAATTCGGTCCCTTCCCCACAGCCGATGTTGCCTGATCTAACGCAGCTCGATGTTCCAATCCGATGCAGTAGCCCGAACGCATAACCCTACGTTCAACACGATGATCATGTTAGCAGAAAACTAGCCGTGAGACTTGTCAGCGTCCATAAACCTTTGCTGCGATTGTTCCTGGGAGTGTGCGATATTCTGCCACCTGTGGCGAGATTGCAGCTCGATCTGGTTTCCTTGTGGGAACCTGCGGCATGCATCTCTCGCACCTGAGAGGAAAGCTCCGCGTTCATGAAGCCGACGCCGCAAAGTTCCAGGTTCTGCCCGGCTTGCGCAAGTGCCGCTTTGCGGCTGCCCCGCAATGTCGGCCGAGCGTTGATCTGGATCTATCGCCATACCCTATCGCCGCTGGTGGGTTTCAACTGCCGACACCTGCCGACATGCTCAGCCTACGGCGATGAAGCAGTCGAGCGTTTCGGGCTTTGGGGTGGCGGCTGGATGACGTTGGCGCGGATCTTACGCTGCCATCCTTGGGGAACCTCCGGCATCGATAATGTTCCCGTAGCGAAACCATCCGGCGCTACCTGGTACCGGCCGTGGCGTTACGGCCGCTGGCGCGGCGTGAATGCCCCGTGAGAGGATTTCCATAGCGTTTTCGAGCGAAGGGGGTATCGGTTCGCGTGAAGAAAATGCGGCAAATCAAAATCATAGAAGCGCCGCTTCTGATTCCATCAGAAGCGGAAAGGCTCGAATGAAGTATGTCGAGAACTGAGGTGTGGTTCGTTCAAAGAAAAAGGCGCTAAAACAAAAAGGTTCAACCCGATATTGATACATCGGATCCGGGAGCTTTAATGCGCGAGAACCTCGATTTCTCCGTCCACGCCGTTGAAGACCTCGAAGCCCCTCTCGAAGACCTTGCCTTCGTTCTTGGCGATGACGCGATACTCACCCTCGGCCAATATCACGCTGGGAAATGCTCCGATCAATTCCTTGATGACATCACCCCCAGGCGTCAGAACTGACCACGCAGTATTGGCCAGCGCTTCGCCGCCCTTGTCGCTGACGAGTTTCAGGGTGATGAGCGCGGCACGGTGAGAGATCGTTACGTCGGTCAACTTTCCTGCTTGCACACGGATGTCCGAGCGTACGACCGAGTTCGCGTCGCCATAGGTGGAGACGATGTAGTAAGTACCTTCCGGCAAGAGCATAACGTCGCCCCCAGCGACATTAGGCACCAGCGGCGCGCGCTCGGTACCCTCGAACTGACTACCCTTGTAGATGCTGAAGGAAATCTGGTTGGGCGGGATCATCGATGCGCCAACTCGACCCTCGATCTGCAGGCCGCCCGCCGGCAACACGAACAACTCGCGGTCGGTGTCAGGCTTGAGTGTCACGGGCCGCGCGGCGCTGACCAGCCCCAGCGAAACGTGCACGACATAGCCCCCCGGCGGGAGCACGAGGCTGGGAGTTGCATCATGGTTTTCGCGCACCAGCTTGAAGGCACCGGTCTCGTCGGGTCGTTCGGAATAAACTCGCCAGATCAGCCCGCTGTTGATGACCGGCAGATCCTTGCCGTAGCGCGCGGTCAACGACAGAACCCCCTGCGCGGGAGCCGCGATGCTGGGCGGCGCCGTCAGCGGCACGGCGGCGGCCGGCACCTGAGTCAATGGCGCTGGTAGATTTGGCGTGGATGCCGGACCGGAGGACGGCGCAAGGCTGATCGCAGGTTCCGACGGTGCTTCCGGAATGGATGCTGGCGGGACCGGCGGCGGACGTTCGCCAAACAATTGTGCTGACGCGGCGTATGGAAAGGTCGCGAGAAGCGTGACGACCGAAACAAGGAACGGCCATGAGCGTCGGCTCAAATTACATCGATGATTTCCCCCGAAGATCATGGCGCCGGTTCTTCCCGGAAAACACGGCGAATTCAAGCCTCGGGACTTGCTCAGAATTGCATCCCGCTGTGGAAGACTTAAAAACCGGCCCATCGGGTTGAAACGCCGCTATCCGGTGATAATTTCTGCCAAGCAAGCAATAAGTCATCCTGTCTTTTGCTCACCGTGTCCGCCGGCAGCATGGTAACCGATGCCGGCAGTCGGAGAATCCTATCGTGCTGGAGGGTTTGAAAGGTCGCGACCAGAACGGGTCGAACGGCCAAAAAGTAGGATTGGGTAGCGTCAGGCGGCCAGTGATCGGGCTGGCCCTGGGTGGCGGGGCCGCGCGCGGTTTCGCTCATATCGGCATTCTCCGTTCCCTGATCGCGCACGGCATCGAGCCCGATGTCGTGGTGGGCACGTCGATTGGAGCGGTGGTTGGGGGCGCCTATGCCGCCGGTCGTCTTGATATTCTGGAGGAGTGGGCGCGCAGCCTGCAGCCTCGCAGTCTCTTCAGTTATCTGGATATCCGGTTGAACGGCTCCGGACTGATCGGCGGCGCCAAACTCACCGCCCAGCTCGAGGCCTCTCTCGGTCAGATCCAGATTGAAGAACTGCCGCTCAAGTTCGCAAGCGTCGCAACGGAAGTCCGCACCGGCCACGAAATCTGGCTTACGCACGGGCGACTGGTCAATGCTATGCGTGCGTCCTATGCCCTTCCGGGTATCTTTGCGCCGATACTAGTTGGCGACCGCTGGCTGGTCGATGGCGCGCTTGTCAACCCGGTGCCTGTTTCCACCGCCCGCGCGCTGGGCGCCGAGGTCGTGATTGCAGCCAACCTGTCTAATGACGTGTTCGGCCGCAGCACCACGATATTCTCTCATGGTGCGCAGAACGAGGTGCAGGAGGAGGTCGTCGTCGAGCCCCCGCCGCGCAGACTTGGCTTCGGCAAGTTCTTTTCGCTCGAGCGAACGGTCAAGCGCGAATTCTTCGCCGGCGGCAGTCGCCCGGGTGTTGTGTCGGTCATGACCGACGCGTTCAACATCATGCAGGATCGAATCACGCGCGCGCGGCTCGCTGGCGACCCGCCGGACCTTTTGATCTCGCCGCGGGTTGGCCAGATCGGCTGGTTCGACTTCCACCGCGCCGGCGATCTGATCGCGCACGGTGCACGTGCCGCGGATCGGGCGATCGACGCGATTGTAGAAGCGATCGAGGTTCTCGCGCCGGCGTCAGCACCAGACGTCGCTGGCGTCGCGGATCCTGAAAGCGGGACCGATCCTTAATGCATCCCGTGCTCAGGCTGTTTTGATGTAGTCGCGCAGCGCCTCCTGCTCGTCTTCATATTCCTGAACACGCAGCTTGACGACATCCCCGATCGAGACCAGACCCACCAGCTTGCCCTCCTCCACCACTGGTAGATGCCTGAACTTTTCCGCTGTCATGACTTCCATGAGGTGGGCAACCGTGTCCGACAGACGGCAACTGACGACCTTGCGGGTCATTGCGGCACTGACCGGCTCGTCGAGCGCACCCGCGCCGCGTTCATCAAGCGCACGGACGACGTCCCGTTCGGACAGAATGCCATCGATGCGCGAACCGCTCACGACGAGAACGGAACCGATCTGGCGTTCTGACAAAATCTTAACCGCCGCCGAAAGCTTTACGTCGGGTTCGACGCTCGCGATTTGAGAACCCTTGGCGCTGAGGATGGCACGTACTGTCATTGTCGCTTATCCTCGGAGAGGGATCGCGCGGGATCACTTTGCGCGATCCTTGCCTTTAACCTTCAGGCAACAGCCAACCGTCCAACTTTACTCACGAGGGAAACGCACCAACAGGGTCATCGTTTCCAGCACGCGAACGAATTTAAACTCGCCTGACCAGAGGATGATGAATGAAATCAGCCTGCATCGCAAGCAATCGTTAGACATGATCCGCGTCGGAAGACGCATTCTCGGCGTCGCGCGGAGGACGAGGCACCGGATCGAACAATGAAAACAATAGAAGGCCCGCCATAAAGCCGCCCATGTGAGCCTGCCACGCAACGCTGCCTGGCTCGGCGCCGATTGCAACTGATCCCATGCCGAAAATGATATTGATACCGAACCAGATTGCGAGAAACGCCAGCACTCGGGGATTTTGCAGGGCGCGCGTCAACGACAGCGCGGGCACCTGCGCGGCAGCGTCGGCATCGCCGCGGCCCAAGGACAGAAAACTTCCCTGCGCGAAGGCGAAGCGGATTGCCGCGGCCATTGCGCCCGACACCGAGGCTGACGCACCGATCATCGGCGCAATATTGTGCTCATGGGTAACTAGATGCGCGACCGCGCCGGCAACGGCGGCTACGGCCATGAAAAGAAAAAATCTGAAGGCGCCGAAACGGCGCGCCAGCGCGCTGCCGAAGGGCAGCAACCACAAGATATTGAAGCCGATGTGACTGAGGTTGGCGTGCAGCAGCGAATAGGTCACGAATGTCCAGACCTTAGCGCCGCTTCCTCCGGGAAACGCTGTCGCCAGAAGATTCGGATCGTAACGCTTCGGAATGAAGCCGAACGCCTCAATGATCCAGTATTCCAGATCTGGCGGCATCGCCGACCACACGACATGAATAATCGCGAGAAGGCCGATATAGGCGGTCAACGGCGCCGGCAGGGTCAGGATCGGTTCACGCCGAGGTTCTGACGAAGGGTCTGAGGGAAAGTCCAAGGGTGGCGACCTGGTAGCTCAAGCGGGCGAATACGGCTCATGAAAACCGGGTATATGGCAGCGGTCCAGACAGCCCTTCCCTGGTCCGCATATCGCGGGACATTCTCGACAACACGACGCTTTCAAACAAGCGTCAAAACAGTCGCGCGAGAAGCGCATGACGTGGATACGTTACTCGCTCTGCCGCTTGCGGAACACCCACCATTTCAGTCCTTTGTAGAAAAGCACCATTGCAGTCAGCGACGCCGCGCCCTTCATAAACCAGGCAAGCATCTCCAGAGGACTTCGAGCGCTGTGGTCTCTTTCCCTTTCCGCTGGGACCTCTTGCTTTTCTGCTGAGACCTCTTCTTCTTTTTCTGCTGGGAGTTCCTTTTCCGCTGAGACCTCACCTTTTTCAGCTGAGACCTCGCTCACCTGAACGACGGATCCAGCGCGAGGTTGATCAGCCACATCCTTGATCAGGAGAGCCGGTGGGAACCGGGCTTCTGCAACAGGCGTTCCGCTACTTCCGAGATCATCAGATTGGGCCGGAATACAGGCCGATTGAAGACCGATCGCAAGACCAAGAATGGGCATCCAAAACCGCAAGACTCTCCCCGCCTGTCTCATTCAGCGTTTGCCTCTGCCATTATCGAGTACAGGATAGTCGGCGAACCGTGCTCTATCCGGTCTCATACCACCACCATTTTGACCGGCCGTCCGGGCCGGATTATGCCGAACTCATACTCAGTCCGGCTCTCGCTGTCGATGTTGGCGGCAGCAACTCATCAGATCGAAGGGGCGGATTTTTCGAACAAATCTCTCGGGCAGCACCTCGACGCCGACCGTAAAAGTAAAGGGAGGGTCTGAGAATTCCTTCCTATCCTTGAAATCGTTGACCATTTTTGGAAAACGAGAGGTCTGAAGGTTATGCTGATCGGCGGAACAAAACATGATTTGGAAAACGAGTTTCCTGCCATTTCACTCGGGGGACAGCATGAGCAACACCCGATTCCGAACGAAGCGCTTGCGCAGCACATCGCGATCCTCGGAAAGACCCTGTTGTCATGACGAAGCGGTTCCGTTCCTCGTTCCTCCCCTGCCCCGAAAGAGGGCGGAGATAAAGTTTTGGCCTGCCCCAGTCTCGTCAAAAAAAACGGTACATCCGTGAAAAGCCCCACCAACGGAAGGGTCCCCTTTGTGAGGAGACTCACCGACTTGGGACGAGGATGGAAAGAGGCAGGAGCCAATATGATCAGTGAAGACGGGGACCTGCTCATAAACGCGATCAATAAACTGGTCGATGATTTTGACCGGATGGGATTCGGCCGCGAGGAGATTGGTGGTGCACTTACGGGCATTGGTCTAGGTCTGGTACGAGTGCATGCTGGCGATGCTGAGGCCATAAAAATAGTTGGTCGCTTGAAAGCCTCATTGTGAGCAGACAGCAAGGGTTGCAGTAAGCGCCCCTGCCACCGCCTCCGGTTCAGACCAGGATGGGAGAGATGATACCTGTGATTGGCTCTGAATGGATCGCGCGCGATGGTCGCAAGATGCGTGTGGACGAGGTGATAATACCCGTCGATCCGGACGCAATGCCATGGTGCAAAATGACAGTATTGAACCCCGGCGAGAGGATGCGTCGCCACACCGAAATGTCGGTGTCGAACTTCGGCAGACGATCCCACATCGGATTTTTGAGGCCGCTTCCGTGACATCCCCCATCTCCAAAGTCCTCAACGAACCCCGTCTCGGCTTCGTGAAGGAGCATGGATCGAAACGAAGGCCGGTGAAGAAGGACTAGGATTCTGAGGTTTGCGCCCTAGATTCGGCCGATGAAGCTCACCCTGCGCCACGTCAATGACGATCCGCCTTCCTATTGAGTGAAATACGACGGCGTGGAAATCGGTTCGATCTCCAAGCGGAATCACCATGTCGAACATCGCGACTTCTGGGCGTGGGAATTAGACACGATGCCCGTGATGAGCCACAGGGGCCGGCCGCCATCCGGTGAGGCGCGTAGCTTCGATCAGGCCAAGAAGCTGTTTCGGGAAGCCTTTGAGAAATGGAAAGATGGACTGCCGCCAGGACAGTTCGAGGAGAACTTGATCTATAAACGGACGGCCGCCAGCCGATGGACCACATGACAAATTGGTCCCGCCTTTCAGGAACCGATACATCGGCCGGTCATTGACCTAACGATCGAAGGATTAGTGCATGACATCAGATTTGAAATACGGTCCTGGAGGACAGCTCGACGACGGCAAACCGCGCTTTTCCGAAGATGATATCCAAAGGAATCAACTCGGGCCTCGTGGAGTCCTCGGAAAACCTGATCCCGCCAAAATGACGCCCCAGCGGGAGAAGAAGACGCCCAAGAATATTGATCCCGGACATACCGCTTAGGCGGTGTATGCCGAGACTGGCACTTACCGGGCGGTTGACCACGCGAACCAAATTGCCACCAGAGCCAACAGCGCCGACAAAATCCTTCGAGCGATGGATTCGCGGCGCGGATCATTGAGAATTGGCTCCAATGTCCCGGCTAGAACGACAATGACGAAGTGCACGAATGTCGCGACCCCAACATAAGCCGCAGTGAGCATCATTGCCTGCGCCATGGGTCGTGCGGTCGCGTCGATAAAAGTTGGTAATACCGCTACGTAAAAGACGCCGGCCTTCGGGTTAAGCAGGTTCGTAATGAGACCCCGTAGAAAGTACCTGCCCTTTGCGACCCCGCTGGAGGCCGAACTAGTGCTCGGCGTCGTCCAACCATCCCAAGCCAGATACAGCAGGAAAAGAACGCCTGCCCAACGCAACACCTCGTAAAGCAGAGTTGATGCCTGGATCAATTCCGCGACACCAATTGCAGCGATCGCACCTACAATTGCCAATCCGATCGCTACACCCGACACAGTAGCGAATCCCGCGCGCCTACCGTCGCTCGCAGAAACCAATGCCAGATATGTCATGTTTGGCCCTGGCGTCATTTCGATCAGAATTGACGTGAGCAGAAACGACGCGACGTGGACGGCAGGATTATCGGGGTATCCAACATGTCCGCTGATAGCTGTTCGCGCCACGCTTTGAAAGCGCGGGCAGAGGATATCGCCTCCTGGCACGCACCGGAGACCTCATAAAGGCAAATGCCTCGTGCCTAGAGTAAGCTGGTCCCGCCGATTCGAGGACCCGGTCACGATGCCCTACGGCCGGACCATTCGCACAATCGGACAGGCGGCAGAATACGCCACCGGTCTGCCGAAAAAGGTCACCAATACTGAGCCATGGCAGCGCGCCGCTAGAGTGTTGCACGAGGCCGCAGAGCACGGCGGCCCGTTCGTTTTCATGGCGAGGAATCAACTTCTCCGGGCCGTATTCGGCGAGAAGCCGCCACCGATCGGCAATCCGGAAGGCAATAAGAGTCACAAGTGGGGAAAGCGGAAGCTGGCGAGAGCTAGATAGCTGCCTAGCACCTTACCTTCACGATACCGGCATCGCCACGAATTGAGTCGCTCGAGCTGTGTCGATAGGCGCATAGTGATTTATCACCGACCGGATCCCGGCCTTTATCGGTGACTGAGAGTGTTGCGCTCCCGCCAATTTCAGGGGGAGTGCGTCATGACCGAACGAGAGCGCCTATCGCCCGTGCCAGGCGAACCAAACCCGGAGTTGGGAAAGATTAGTGGACCTCAGAAGGTCATGCTTCTCATGATCGCTGTCGGATTTATTGTTCTGATCGGACTGATGGCCTATTTGCCCAATGTCACGACGCCATTGAAATAGAAACCCCGCCGGAGCGGACCGAACAAGAAGCAGTAGCCGCGGGATGCGGGCGCCGAAGCGATAATGGCAGGGGTATTCTATGAGCGATGACAATCCGACCCTTGATCCTGCGAAAACCTTGGCTGATATCCAAGCGCTGGTTCGCGCTGCTCTAGAGAGCGCGGACCCTGTCGTCATGCGGCACGACTTAGAGATGATCCTGACGATCTTGGACAAGGCGCTGCATCCGCGGGGCCCGGAATAGAAAACCGCGGAGCGGGGTTTAGGCTGCGCGACCGCATTTATTTCGGCGGCTTTAGCTCAGGCGACCGCAGCCAACGTTCCATATCAGCGGCTGATTCGGCTTGGTGCGCCTTACTCTCGAGCTCATCCCTCTCTGGGCCGTGGGGAAGCTTTTCGGCTTCTTTCCGCAGGCGTTCGGCCTCTTCGGAGCACCGTTCGAAGAAAGTCAGCTTTTGCTTGAAGCGGCGACGCTGTTCCATGACGCTACCTCCTGCTGCGGGTCCTAACCGCATGGTTTGCAGAAGCGTAATAATGTGCAGACGCGATCTCAGTTCAAGAGTGGACTGAATAGCGAAACGGCCGGAACCAACTTTCATCCAATTGTATTGAATCGTCCGGAACGGTCGATCACTCTGCCCCTTGATCCCCGAACCCGAATGGCCCCGCTGACGCCTCTAATCTGGCGGGCCTTTTTGGTGACGAAGGTAAAGGTCCCATGACCGACGAAACCGACGAAGCAGTCGAAACGCTCGCGTTCTTGCGCAGGCTCGAACCCAAACTTGATTTAGTGAGCGATCTACTTGAATCTCTTGAGGTTCGTTTCGGCGCGTTGGAAAATCGCTTTTCAGCGGTTGAGGAGCGGATGGCCGGGGTGGAGTATAGTGAAGAGCAGATTGTCACCATGGAGAATCGGGTGAGCGCGTTAGACCAGCACGTGACGACGATCCACCTCGACGACCGAGCCACCCGACAGCAATTAGATCAGATTCTACTCCGGCTACAGCGCTTGGAACGGCGTGCTGGGTTATTGGATGAGACGACGTCCTGAGACAAACGTCTTAGTCCTCGCTCCGCCCGCCTGAGAGGGGTGCTCTTTGGAACGCTTTCCCGGGAGCCGCATCAGTAGAGACTCTTTTGCGCCGCTCTTCGTTTCGATGTGACTCGCGCGGTGACAGAGTCAGTCGGCAAAGCCTGTCACCAGCCAGAGTGGCAGAATAAAATACATCAGAATGATAACGGTCGGATCTACACCCAGGTCCTTCCGATACTGTCTTCCTCATAAGTTTGAGATCGAACATACGTTCCTGGCCTCTCGGGAGAA
This sequence comes from uncultured archaeon, assembly GCA_963807355.1. GTDB lineage: Bacteria > Pseudomonadota > Alphaproteobacteria > Rhizobiales > Xanthobacteraceae > Nitrobacter. The sequence continues at coordinate 79,964 of CAWEBX010000014.1, read as the reverse complement.
GGAAGCCCGGTCGGTAATGGGGCGATAAAGGCTAGTATGAGCGAGACAATCCACCGCACCCCGGATTGATTGCACCGGCACGAAATAGCTCGCTCGGCAGGTTTCTGCGGCGCTAGAATTTCCGTCGGTTCAAACGGTGGAGGTGCGGCAATGGCCGAGCGTCATGGTTTGAAGCAACTCACTTTTCTGGATCGCCTTTCAGCGTGGGCCAACGAGATTCGGGCGCAGGCTGAGACGATGGCGCCAGGGCCTGAACAAGACGCGTTACTCAAGAAAATCGCTCAGGCCGACCAAGCCACAGAACTCTACAATTGGATCAACTCGCCGGAGCTTCAACCGCCGAAGTGATCGTCACGGGAGCGTTGTTTCGCGCTCTCGCTTGATCTCAGCCCGGTTGACAGCGCAGTCGGCGACTTCTCGGGTTGATATCGGAGGCCCGCCGCTGCGGACTGCGCATCCGGCCATGTCAGCGTCGGTCGGTCCTGACGGGCCGCAGCCGGCGAGCAACAGAAGAGCGAGCATTGCGATAAGCCTCATGGAAGATTCCGTTTCTCGGCGAGATGTGATAAGATGATGTGGCTTGCTGCGGGCGAATGACGAGCGGCGCAAAGCTCATAAATTCGCCTTTGCGTGATCCGTTAAATGACCACCGAAATCCAGGTTAATGGTCAGCTAAATCCCGCGAGGCTCTAAAGACCGCCTAGAGGTAAAGTGCGGAAAATTGTCAGCAAGCAACCTACTTCAGGCAGCGCTTCGCCTTCGCGATTTGCGCCTCCGAAACTCCGGCCGCTTTTGCGACCGCTTCGGCCTTTGCCTCTCCTACAGCAGCCACCACCGTCCGCACGTCGGCGCAGGTCGCTATGTGCACACGAAGCCATTCCTTGATGGCGGCGGCCGACACGTCGGCATGAGCGCCGCCAAGAGGAGGCGATGTCGCTTCATTGCAGTGCGAACCTCGCGCGTGCGGGTTCACAATCCTAAAGCCAGCAATGGACCTGGCGTGAATGCGAGTCCTGTGACGCCCGCTGTTCGCGTCGTAAACGAGCCACGTCAAGCCAAGGATATGCCGCTCCAGCACGAACACATGGCCCCGCCGCGCCGCGACCATTCCGGGGGCTGGTGCTGCACTTGGGAAGCGCAACCAGTTAGCGGCAAGGTTCAGCGACGGGATGATCGTGCCGAAGATGTGGAGCGAGGCACCGCATCCGCAGTAGCGACGCGGACAGCCGCGAGGGCGGCCACCAACCACCCTGCCCGCTCCCTCGGCCATCACGCGAAGGAGGCCGGGAGGAATGGCTCTAACGGTATATGGGTGGGTGATTTCCTTCGAGACCAAATCGTATCGGAAATGCCTCTGCCACAGAGACTTCCTATTGATTTCCTCGGCAAGAAGGTCGTTTCCGAATCCTCCCCCGCAAGGCCACATGAATGGGCCGGAGCAGCCGACCCTCTCCTGAGGAGAGAGAGGGTGCCTCGGCCTCGCCTCGACAGCATGTGTCATCAAGACGCACAGCAGCGCGGCCGCGAGAAGTCGCAGGATCATGGCATCTCCAGTGGTTTCGATAGAGTCAAAGAGCTGGTGCAATCCCAGCGAGGGACTGTCGGCCAATGACCCACAATTCCCAATCGGAGGTCGGCAGTCCCGAGCTCGCTTCAGCAGTGAAGCTCACCCGGCCGCTCCTACCGGACGGTGAAAGTCAGGTTCGGCGTCGGCACGCACAGCGGCCTGACGAACTGCTGAAGCAAATTGCAGCCGTAACAAACGTCAGCGCGATACGCGATCTGCCCGCTCGGAAGTGCGCGCTGTCAATCGGCGTTGGAACGGGACCCTCCATCGGCCTTCAAAAGGGACCCCATTGATCGGCGAGCTTTGCTAGTAGCGCTCGCAGCGTCGGAGCTGGCCGAGGTTGCGGAGACGGTGCGAGCGCGGGTTGTTTGATCGTCGTCGCGGCTTTTAAAACGCCAACTGTCGTTACCGGTCTCTACGATGTCACAGTGATGGGTCAGCCGGTCGAGTAGCGCAGTAGTCATCTTGGCATCGCCGAACACGCTGGGCCACTCTCCGAAGGCGAGGTTGGTGGTGACGATGACGGATGTGCGCTCGTAAAGCCGGCTGATGAGGTGGAACAGAAGCTGACCGCCGGATTGAGCGAACGGTAGGTATCCCAGTTCGTCGAGAACGATGAAGTCCATCCGGGTTAGATGTTCGGCGAGCCGGCCCTGACGTCCGTTGCGGGTCTCGCTTTCGAGACGGTTGACGAGGTCGACGACGTTGTAAAAGCGTCCGCGGGCACCGGAGCGGATGCAGCTCCTGGCGATGGCGATGGCCAGATGGGTCTTGCCGGTGCCGGTACCGCCGACCAGCACGACGTTGCGTTGCTGGGCGATAAAGCCGCCGCCGGCGAGATCTGGTTGATCGGCGTGCCGTCGAACTGGAAGTCAGCGATGTCCTTGGCGAGGGGAAGCTTGGCAATGGTGAGCTGGTACTTGATCGATCTTGCCTGCTTCTCGCTGATCTCGGCCGTGAGCAAGTCGCCGACGATGCGCTGAGGTTCATGCTGGCGTTTGATGGCGGTCACCATGATCTCGTCGAAGGCGGCCTTCATTCCGTAGAGTTTGAGCTCACCCATGAGATCGAAGATTTGGGCTCGTTCCATCAGTTGGTCCTCCGAAGGTTGTCGTAGCGGGCACAATCAGCGATCGGCGCATGGCGAAGCGTCAGCGCGGCCGGCGTCATGATGTTGGCTGGTGGCGCCGGCTCACGTTGCCGAGCCAAGATGTTGAGCACGACATCAGCGGAATGGACGCCGTGAGCGACCGCTTCGGCGCAGGCGGCCTCAACTGCTGGCAGACCGTCTGTCAGCACCGCGTTGAGGATATCGACCATCTGCCGATTGCCGTCATCGGCGCCGGCAAGCTTCCGCCGCACACGCTCGATCGCAGCCGGCAGCACCCAGTCCTTGAAGGGCCCGTTGCGCAAGGCGCCGGGCTTGCGCATCAGGACAGGTACATAGTGCCAGGGATCGTAGACCGTCTCGCCGCGGCCAAATGATCGTTGATGCTCGGCAACAATCCGGCCGTCTTGGCGGATTACGATACGGTCCGCATAGGCCTGGACTTCAACGGGCCGCCCAACGGCGCTCGCCGCCACCGAGTATTTGTTGTTGTCGAAGCGCACCAGGCAGGTCTTGGAGATCGAGGCGGGCACGGCATGGAAGCCGTCAAAGCGACCGGCATAGGGGACGAGCCTCGGTCGCTCAGCTTCGAAGACTTCCCAGATGGTTCGGTCCGCGAACTCCGGATGTCGGTGCGCTTTGGCGTAAGCAATGCATTTATCGAGCAGCCAGGCGTTCAGCTCATCCAGCGTCTTGAAGCGCAGCCGCGGGGTGAAGAAACGTTCGCGGACCAGCCCGACCTGGTTCTCAACCTGGCCCTTCTCCCAGCCCGACGCTGGCGTGCAGGCAACCGGGTCCACCAGATAGTGGCTGCACATCTGCAGGAAGCTGCGATTGTAAAGGCGTCCCTTGCCGACGAAGATCGTCTCGACCGCCGTCTTCATATTGTCGTAGATGCCGCGCCTGCAGGCCCCCTTGAACAGTGCGAACGCCCGATCATGGGCGTCGAACACCATCTCCTGCGTCTCGCGCGGATAGGCCCGCACGAACAGCATCCGACTGTGGCAGAGCCGGACGTGAGCCACCTTCACGATCACCGTGACCCCGCTCAGCAGGATCACTTCGTGGCTCCAGTCAAACTGGTAGGCTTCCCCCGGTGAAAAGCTCAGTGGCACATAGGCCGAGGTGGTCGAAGCGCCACGCTCTTGGCTCCAGCGCCGCGCATACCGACGAACCGCATCGTAACCCCCGACATAGCCCAGACCGCGAAGCTCTTCGAACAACCGGATCAGCGTCAGCCGTTCTCGCGCCGCCTTGCTCTCGTTTGCCAACAGCAACCGGTCAAGCTCGGCATTCCAAGGGCCCATCTTCGGCTGAGGCTGCGTCTCTCGCTCGTACCGAAACTCCGTCGCTTGAGATCGGATGACCTTGCCAACCACCTTCCGCGACACGCCGAGTTCTCGGCAAATCGCCTTGATCGGACGACCATCCACAAAATAGGCGCGACGGATCTTGGCAATCCACCACCAGCATTCCAACCTCGGCTTCCTTGACTCGATGGAAGCCACTGTGGACCCTTGCCCCGGGGTCCCGATTGGATGCCGATCACCCCGAAAACGGGGTCCTTATTCCACGCCAAAACACACACCTGCCGCATTTAGCCTCGGTCATCGTCGCTTCAACCTCGATTTGATCTGTGTGGTCTTCTGCCGAAGCGCGGCTGTCGCGTCTTGAGCGGCTGTCTTGGCTATGAACTTCAGCTCAGCGCCGGTCTGCTTTAGATTTCCGGAGGTAGCAAACCTGATGCCGCGGGCAATGGCCTCGCCGCGCTCTTTGCAGCCGCAGGTCATAGCAATTGCCGATCAGAAGGTCCGGTAGTTGGTTCGCAGTGGGATGCTCATATTCAGTTTAATGATACGGAATGCTGCACCGGCCGTATCCTTCCGTGCTAGTCTAATCTATGGCCCTTCTGGGCCGGAGGACTAAACCATGGCTAAAGGTGAGCAACGCGGGAATCGCGAAACAAAGAAGCCGAAGAAAGAAAAACCGAAGGTGATCGCCGCGGCTCCAAGCATGAAGGGCCTAATGCAATCGGAAGCGGTAAAGTCACGCAAAAAGTAACTGTGATCTCTATGCACAGTCGGGCTCCAGCTTAGTGCCGCGCCTGGAACTCCGTTGCATCAAAAAAGCCGCCCGCGGATTTCTCCGGAGCGGCGGCGCAACTTTACCTATGCGTATCTATGCCTCAATACCTGTCAGGTCGTCAAGTGATGTCCACAAGGAGCCGGCGTGATGCGTGACGTGCGGATTGCAAGCTGGCGGTGGGAGGAATTTCGGGGACCAGCGCTATTCGCCCGCTTTCCAGCCTCTTTACTCGCAGGGCATTCTAATTCCAGAACAGAAGTAAATAAGGCCAGCAGATACGGCGCGGTGATTTATCACCGCCCGGATCCGGCTTTTATCGGTGACTGAGAGTGTTGCGCTCGCCAATTTCAGGGGAGTGCGTCGTGACCGAATGAGAGCCCCTATCGCCCGTCAAATCTGGAATCGGAGAAGATTAGCGGCCCTCAGAAGGTCATGCTCCTCATGATCGTTGGCATATTTGCCGAGCGTCGCAAAGCCTTTGGAATAGACCCCCGCCGAGCGGCAGTTGCCCGGCGGATGGGTCCATACCGCGATCTACTCGCCAAGCCGGCTGTCAAGGCGGAGACTGCGCTCGAGGCCCGCGATCTTAGCTTCCAGATCGGCCAACCAGTCTTCGGCAGCAGTCATGCGGGGCTTGTCATATTTGGCACCTGATCCAACCAAAGCTTCTTTCAGCCGGCGTAGACCTTGAAGTTCGAAGGCCTTTGGTAGGCTCCCAACCATGGAGTCCTCCTTCATGCCGCTTCTGAGATTCGGGATATCGATTGGCGCCGAGCCGGCTTGCCGCCGGGAGGTCGCGGACCATTGTCCAGTTCGGACAAAGCTTCCAGAATGGCGTCGATCAACACTGGTTGGCGCTGGCCCGGAATTGCCCTTAGCGATGGGCAGGACGTGACAGCGGCGGCGTCCGAGGCCCAGGACGCCAAGATCGATCTCTTCTCGGCTAGCGTCAGATCGTCGTCCGCCAGGACGTCGCGGGGGGGGGTAAACAGACCCGGGATGAAGAATTGCGTTGAGGTCGTAAACGTTGTCGTCAATTGCACGGCCCGATTGGTCATGTTGTCCTCCTCTCTCCTTTCGTTTCGGACGACGAAAAAATTAGGAGGATGGTGCGAGCAGTCAAGATTTTCGGGAGCAGAATTTTCTAATCGGACTCGGCTGACTCAAAGGAACCTTGTCGGCGCCAATGTGTAAATCTCCGAAAATAGGAGGTTAGCATGGCTGAAGACGGAGGCCGAATGCCCCGGGGACCGACTGACAATATATTCTATGTCCTCGGCGGCGGTGGACTTTTAGTAATTCTCGTTGGGGTAGGACTTATTGTGGCGGCCAGCCTCGGGCTTTTACACTGAGTAGAGGGATCGCACAAAAACACTGCCCGCCCCAACGGCATTACCCTTCGGATGGTCCCAGAGCCGTTCACGCGTGCCGAGAGCCCGCCGGTGAGCACCCCCTCGCCGGCGGGTTTTGTTTGGCCTGCGGAGTGTTAGCGTAGGAAGATCGACCCGACCGAGGCTCACCGCGCAAAACATGGCACTCGCTTTCCTCAGGACAGAAAGTCCGTACAAATCACAACGCAAGGTACCGTGTTATGACCCGAATACCGTTTCAAAACGATACAGTATGCCTGTCCTGCGTGCCAAAATGATACAGAACGCATCAAGGAAGATGCCGCTTGGAACGCTCATTTTCCGGCGGAAAGGTTGGGCTGGCTTTTGGTAGCTGTGGTCATCTTCGATAGCGTGCTGGCGACCGGCGCGTGGTTCGCCGTCGGTTACATTGTCGAATGAGGGATCAGAAACGAGGCGGGAGCCGAGAACCTGAACAACGAGATAGGCCGCCTGGTTTAGGATGAGACAGCCAATAACGATAAAAATGCCACTCCGGGGTCCGAAACCGTTCACATGAAGCGCGGCGGCCGAGAAAACGGCAAGCAAAGAGGCGATGGGCACGAGCGCGAGGGCTTTTAAGTATAAGCCCGCGGCGGCGCCGATTAAGGCGCTGGCAGCCAGGAAGATAAGGGCAATAGCCATGCCTGAAGCGCTCCTAGTTCGCAGCCCCGGAACGGTCGCGAACACTTTTCTATCTTTCCAAGTGTTATCGAATTCGTCGGCCTTTCCTGAAAGTTGGAAACGGTTCGTGACGTTGGAACGGACGTTCAGCGCACTTAATTGGTGGGACTGCTCATGATGGGCGGCGCAGCGATGGCGTATGTCCTTTTGAATTTTGGCGAAGGCGCGTTTAGTCGAGGGAACGGTATCCCTATCCTTGTTCTGTCTGGTCATGGCGAAGACTTTGTAGACTGGATCCGGATATGGACTTTACACGAAGAAGGGAATTCCGGGTGTTCTCTTCGGGCTGATAGCCCCGATTTGCCTGTTGCAGGTGCCGCTTTCGGCGCGCTCGGCGCGAGAAAGCGAGATTTATGAGCCACCGCGTTGAGCGCTCTTATCCTGCCCTCTGGAGTACCCCTATGTTCAAGCAACTCATAACCATCCAGCATCGCCTTTCAGCATGGGCTGGGAAGGTGCGCGCTAGTCCCCACGAACGATCTCGAGATAAGCGCCATATTGCTGGGCGTGGGGGTCTTACTGATAGTTGCCCGGTTGATCTTTGAAATCGCCACAGGAATTTTTTTGAGCGGTCCGAGCATGAGTGGATTTGCGATGGACCCGGCGGGCGACGTAGATCCGAACCCAAGCTACATGGGAACGATCATTGTCGGCCTAGCGGCCTGCCTAATGATCATTGGATGGCTCGCAGTTAGACCGTGGAAGCGTGATCAAAATTTAAACTGATGCATTAGCCGGCTCCCCTGCTCTACGGATGGCTGGGTGGCCATGTCTACTGTCCAATCAGGGGCCGGTATTCCCCGGAGGGGCGACCCCACTCAAATATTGCGTGATGACGCGGCGCAGAACCTAACAGCTCTGTTTATTTATCGCCGACGTCGGACTTCGATTTGCACGGTTGCGTTGCGCTGACCGGATCTGATGCGGGAAACGTACCCTCGAGGCCTTTCTCAAGCCGCTCATGCATTTCCTTGTCGGCCTTTGTGGCCTCCTTGGGATCCTCCGCGTGCACATCGCGACGTGTAGGGTCAAATTTCTCAACCATCGTAAAATCCCTCCATATGAGCCGAGTAAACAAACCCATGCTTATGATGTTCCCCCCGCCTGAGCTTGCTTGGTGTAGTCTACAGTAGCGGTTTGCCGCCCGTGACGGGATAGATGCCGCCCGTCATGTAGCTGCCCTCATCAGACGCGAGCAGAACGAAGATGCCCGCTAGCTCACTGGGCTGACCGACGTGGCCGAGAGGCGTGTCCTTGCCGAAGTTCTTCACTTTCTCAGGCGGCATGGTGGAGGGGATCAAGGGCGTCCAGATCGGACCCGGGGCTACCGCGTTGACCCTAATGCCCTTGCTGCCCAGCATCTGGGCCAATCCTGCTGTGAAGTTGGAGACAGCGCCCTTGGTCGCGGCATAGGCCAGCAGCATGGGGTTGGGCTTGTCCGACTGGATGGAGCTCGTGTTGATGATCGATGAGCCAGGCCCCATGTGGGGCACCGCAGCCTTTGCCAAGTGGAACATTGCGGCGATGTTAGTCCGGAAGGTGTGATCCCACTCCTCTTCCGAGATCTCATCCAACGACTCGTAGGTGCGCTGGAACGCTGCGTTGTTGACCAGGATGTCGATGCGCCCGAACTCGGCCACCGCCCGGTCGATGATCGCACGGCAATGCGTCGCCTCACTGATGTCGCCGGACACCAGCACGCAGCGGCGCCCCGCAGCTTCAACGTGGCGCGCCGTCTCTTTGGCGTCTGCGTCCTCTTGCTCGTTGAGGTAGCTGATGAGGATGTCTGCTCCTTCTCGCGCATATGCGATAGCCACAGCCCGGCCGATGCCGCTGTCCCCTCCAGTGATCACGGCCACCCGCCCGGTGAGCTTTTCACAGCCGCGATAGCTCTCCTCGCCGTGGTCGGCCTTGGGCGTCATTTCAGCCTCAGTACCGGGCGCCTCTATCTGATCCTGATCGGACTGGCTCATTCGGCGGTCCTTCTCCGGAACGCAATAAGCGCGCTCCTCCGAGGAACGTTCCAATTTCTCGACAGCTATCCAACGATGCGCAGGCTGGCGTTCAGCAGCTTCTCAGTAGAGAGTGCGAACAATCGTAACCTTGACGGTTGCCATTCGTGCTTTCTATGGGGTTGGTCGGCCTTCTCGCAGCATGTCTCAGTCTGAAATCGGTCCGCCGCCAGCTTGGCCTTTCTGCCAATTAGTCGGACTTTTTTTCACCAATCTTTTCAGCCTTAGCGAGATGCTCGCACCTCGCTCGGATATCGTCGAGTTCCTCGTCGGTCAGACGTTCAATCCCGACGAACGAGTTCCGAGCCGTACTCACGCGGATCAACTCGTCCAATTTGGCTTGAATGGCCGCGCCATCCCGGTTCTGAGAGTTCTGGATCAAAAACACCATCAGAAAGGTGACGATGGTAGTGCCGGTGTTGATGACAAGCTGCCAAGTGTCGGAGAAGCCGAACAGCGGACCGGTGACCGCCCAAATGAGAACCACGGCTACGGCGGCGACAAAGGTCGGAGCGCGGCCCGCTGCCCGTGAAGTGACGTTTGCGATCTCGCCGAACAGCTGTGAGCTTTTGCTGCGTTTCTTCTCTTCGACCCGATCGTCTGCCTTCTCTACGCGGACCGTGATAGTCATTGGGACACCGATCGTTCCATCATTGCTGCGGACAGAATGACGCACCACGGGAATTTAGGTTCCTATGTCTTCCGGCCCTAGATCGAAACAGGTTACGAAATGACTCGCCTTCAGAAATTCGTTGAGCAAGGTGCGGACGGCGTTGAGCCCGGACGCACCGCGTACGCCTTCAGTCAGGATAAATTGCCGCCATCGGGTGAGAACCTCGAATGGAAGACTGCGCCCTCGTTCAATGCCGCTGATGAGGTGATGCGGGACCCTGGCCTCAAGGAACTTTTCATGAAGGCTATCGAAGATGGTTACGCGATCGTGGCGCCGCCGTCGGCGGATTGATCGCCACGGCCATCGGAACGATTGTGCTGCGGACGGTTTATTGCTCCCCCAATAGGAGCGATTATCATGATGGATCGTAACGCCGGCACAGAAGCTGAAGGTGCCATTCAAAACGTGGCAGGTCAGGTCAAGGACGCCGCACGCAGCTTGGCTGACAACGTGGCGACCGCGAGTTCAGCGACTTACGATCAGGGCTCCGAGCTTGTCGCCAAAGCCCCGGGAAGCGCCCTTCTCATGGCTGGATTAATCGGCTTCGCGCTGGGCGTGATCTTGACCAAAGGGTCTCAGCCGCCGCGCAACAGCCTTCAACAATATTACGATCGATATACCCGGTAAGTTCAGGCCGGGCGTAGTTGCTCGCGAGGTTGGTTCAGGAGATTGACATGTACGCACTGTTTGACGGCGACAAGCAAATTGGAAAGCCCTTCCCGACCGAAATGGAGGTCTGGGAAAATGCTATGAAAGAAGGCGTGGTGAAAGACATACCCGTTGCTGACGAAGCGGGCGGTCAGGTTCTTCCCAAGGGATACCACGTCGAGAAGATATAAGAACATGGCCCGCCGGCCGTGACCGGCGGGCAAACGGATCAACCGACCCGAAGGTTTTCCGCTGAGGTCTTTCCCTTATTCGGTACTTCCTCGTAGCTGACCTTGTCGCCTTCATTGAGCGAGCCAAGGCCCGCCTTCTCCACCGCCGAGATATGGACGAAAACGTCCTTGCCGCCGTTGTCGGGCTGAATGAAACCATAGCCCTTCTGCCCGTTGAACCACTTCACAGTACCAGTCGCCACTGCCGCAAACTCCTGTTTGAACGAGCAGCCATCATGAGGCACCAGCATGGTCTGTCACAAGCCCCCGCTGACGCTCATCAAGTGTTTTAGCATCGCCTCGCAGGCGGATTCGGCCTCGTCCAAGAGACTTGAATGGTGAGCCCATGATCTTGATCGCGCCACAGCCGCGGTAAAGCGGACTCCATGACGCCACATAGCCTGACCGGCCGCGAAACCCGGTAACGGCAAAGTTTTCGAAAAAGCTAATTGTGAAGGAATAGCCGTCGCTGTTTGCGCCCCATATCTCCATCTCCTCGACGACACGTTGGAATTGGAGAGGCATTCAGTCACTCACCCGGACGTTGAGCGATCTGCACTTCCGCGAAGGCCTCAAATCAACCGGTTGGCCGCGAAAAGGCAAAGCAAGACCGAGCCGGAGGTTATCGCCGTGATGCCCATATTGATCATGCTGCCGAACAACGTGGCGGAGATCGAATTGGCAGCGGCAGCCGCGGTCGTTGTCCGACCGCGGTTTTTCTTTTGAGCTTTCTTCACTGCCATGCTGCTTCCGATTGCCAGAATGATCTGACCGACGCGCTCCCTGTCGAAGTTGACCTTCGATCATGGCGCATTATTCGCACGCATCTGCCAGAAGGGCTTAACGGCGATGGTGAACCAAATGTCACCACCGACGATGGTTGATGAATTGCATCTTCACTTGCGGGGCCTCCCTCAACAAAAAAGGGCGCGGAACGTATGCCCCGCGCCCTTCCCTAAACTCGCTGAACCAGGCGGAACGACCGCCCTTATCCGAAGCTCGAAAAGCTTAGCGGGCGCCCTCAGCGAGGTTAGGTGGCTGAAGGCGTTAGGAACTCATTTCAATACACGCCGTTGCTAGATTAGCAGATTGAGATCGCCGATCATCGTATTTCTGAGCCAGATTTTGGTGCCCACCGCAGTGGCCTCGGTCACGGCAGTATTGCTGATGGGTTTCACAAATATGGTCGTGGCGGCAGCCCTCACCTTTCACAAAACCTGATGCAAATCCGGATATTTCTACAGTTCGTGGCGATTGTCATCACCATGGCAACGGTCTGGGTAATAGGCGGACAGGAATAGGAAGGTTACCAGGAGAAAAATAGGATGGCTCATATGGATGAGATGGATAAGCCAGACCCGATGCCCCGGGGACCGACCGACAATATATTCAAGGCCTTAGGCGGCTTTGGAGTTTTGGCAGTTCTTGTTGGGGTAGGACTTATTGTGGCGGCAAGCCTCGGACTTTTACACTGATTTTATCGCATCACGAACGGCTGGGAATTCATATTCCGAATTCCAGCGTCGCCGCTCACCATTTCGTCCTGTCGCCGGCCTGTAACCCTGCATGCGCGGCTGCCGCGCCCTCGGGTGCCACTCATCGGCTAATTCGCTCAGCGCTTCCCTGAGCCGGCGGCCGGCATAGTTGACGTCGCGGTCGCTCGGCTTCTGCGTCTCATCCCCACCGAACACAAGTCGCGCGCAGTCTTCCTGCGAATGCCCCCTGCAGATGATATGCTCAATAATTGCGATGCCGCTGGAGCCGACGAGATTGCGCGCTCGCTTCAATCGCTCAGCCGCCAGAGCTACGACCTCCTGGTGTCTAACGCCTACGTGTGAGCCTCCTACGCCGCTGAAATCCATGGCGTTGCCCAGGCTGCGGTGAACCGTCTCAAAGGCATCGCGATAGGTCTCGGCTGCCATCGATTGTCGAACGTCCAGTTTGTTCCGACCGCGAAGCATGTGGATCGCAGCCACGACGCGGGTCAGGTTGCCGATATGCTCCACCGGCGGCCGGCCGAGCTTTTGTTTCGCCGGCTTCGCACCGTGCCGCTTCGAGCTCAGCGGGCCCGCACCGCATAGCGCTCTCTTCCGCGCTTCCCGGTTTCGATTCATAAGCCGCTCGTGTTCTGCTTCGTGAAGCAGAACAATACTCCACCTCAACAACGAAGTGATTCACTTCTCGGGCTTATCCTTGCGCTGAAACAGGATTATTTGCGCGCTCTTGCGGTTCGGTCTTTTTCGACCCCGCCTTTTCCTCTTTCTTAGCTCGCGTGCACGATCTGGATCGATCGCTTCCCAGCGCTGCCTGGAGTGTAGCGAGCCCCACCAGCTGTCCGAAAGTGTCACGTCACTCCACGGAATCCCGTCGTTGTCATCGATGTCATCGTCAGTCTCCTTGCGTCTCCGCCTGATCGGAACCACGACCGAGGGTTCGGACCAATAGAGCGAACCTGGAGGGAGTTCTGCGAACTCGCAGATCGATGGGTCCAGACATTCGTCGATCAGAAGGACAAGCTCGACAATATCCCAGGCAAAGAAAATGCCGACGAGGTCTCGGCTGCAAATAATTCGGACAAGATAGCAGTTCACCCGGACACCTCTTGTGCCCGGTATTCCTCAACTCAGGTCGGAAATATCCGAAATATTGTCGGAGCGCTTCTCATCGGGCGCGCGAGGCCGCTGACATTCGGCCGTTTCATCATCCGCCCGGGCCGTTTCCAAACCGAATTCCACTAACACCCTCACCTGCTCCGCGAAGCTTGTCCCCGCTGCCTTGGCTCGACGGCGGACCTGCATGAACGTTTCCGGATCCAAGCCAATGATGATGCGCTGTTGCGCTCCATTGTGCCGGGCAAAGCCAAATCCGGGATTTTTCCAGCTCCGGACGGTCATTAATATCCTTCGTAATCCGCCGACACGTACCGACCGTCGCTGAGTTTATAGTTCATCTTGAGCATGCACGGATAACCCAGCTCATCGAACCGCGCCTTGCGGTGATAGAAATCCGCTTCCGTCTTACGTCCCGTTTCGTCGAACATCTTTGGACGATGCACGACAAATCCCTGGTCGACCATGTTGTCCCAGTTCTTCGACCCGGAAATGTCCTCAAGCAATGGCGGATGGTTCTTGCGATCACCGCCCATCTTGGCGGGGTGCGCCAGTATCTGCAGATGCACGTTCATATCGTGCGCAAAAGCGTGAAGGTTGCGAAGACACCGGCCGATGTATTCCGTTTCGGTCTCGTCGCGCGCGCGTGAGGCTTCCATGCGATTCCACGGATCGACCTGGACGATGCGAGCACCGTGGCGAACCACTGCCACTTCCGCCTTGTCTAAAATCCATTCCAGCGATGGGCTCTGCTCCGGATGCACGACGAACAGGTAGCGCTCGTCGATCCACTGATCCGCCTTCTTGTGTTCGCCGAACTCCAAATCTTTTTCGAGTTTCCCGGTCAGCAAGGTGCGGAGGATGCGACGGTAGTGCGGCTTCGGCCGTGTTTCAAAGGATGCGATGCAGGCCGGGATGCCGTACTGCTTGACCACCTGAAACCAGATTTGCGCCCATAGCGCTGTCTTGCCATGGCCCGGATGCCCGGTGACGACACTCAGCGTTCGTGGTGCCAGTCTGACCTTGCTTTCCCACTCGGCAAAACCGGGATTCCACAGCACCAGCTGCGGAGGATCAGGAAGTTCTGAAAGGCGATAAAGCCCCTCGATCGGCCAGGGTTGCGCGCCATTGGTGACGAGATCGAGCAGGTCGCGCGCGCCATCCTTTAGCAGCATGTCGTTGGCGTCTTTGATGCCCTCTGGCCAATCGACAAAATGAAAACGAGCAGCGCCCAGCAAACGCACCATATCGGCCCGTAGAGCGTGTCCCGGGCTGGCCGCTATTGCCATGTGACCCCATAGTTCGCTTGTTCTTTGCGAGTGGTCGCCTCGGCGTTGGCTTTCGCCAGCCATCGCGACACCGGAAAAAACCACTGCCGTCACGCGGCGGATTTTCGGTGTAGTAGTCGTCCGCTGCCTGCAGCTCAGCTCGCAGGTCCGGTATCGCCCGGAAGGATTCGCGCCACTTGTCGAAGTGATTCTTCGACAGCCGGATCGTCTCGCCTTCGAAAGCGTACGACTTGCCTGCAGGACGTTAAGGCGCGACAAAAATCGGAGGCTCGACGGCGGGCGCGAAAGCGCCCCCTCTTTCTTTTCTTTCTTTCTGAGTATCTGAGTATCTGAGTATCTGAGTATCTGAGCATGGTTGGTTCTGTGAACCAAGCCCTTGGCGATCTACGTTATTGATTTCGCTTCTAGCGGTTCGATTCTCGGCGAATTTATCTTCGATTTTACTTGAATTTATCTCTGATTTTTCGAGGCGATAAATTGAAGATAAATTTTGAGCGGTGGCATCGGCTGCCACAACAGATGGTTCAAAATCGTCATTGATAGCGTCGGCGCGAGCGCGATCTTTGGCGGATTTTTCTCCGCCATTTCGTCCATTCTGTTCGAAGTGATCCGCCTCCTGTTTTTCAACAGAGCTTTGTCGTTCAAACCGAGGGTTCGAAATTTTGCCCTCGCTAAGGACGATTTTTCCGACTTCAACGAGGGTCCGTTTGATGACGTTAAACCGACACGTGGAGCATCCACAGATGCGCGCAAGTTCCTTGCCGTCATCCTCGATCGGGGCGTGCTTGAGGTACAGCAGATCGAGCAACGTCGAGTAGACGCCCTTCTCCTCCGCTGTCAGGTCAATCGTGCCGGCAATGAAGTCGGCGGGGTATCGCTGGTACCAAGGACGGCTGCTCATGGCGTGCCCACCTGAGTGTGAACTGATGGGCGAATGCCCTCGTCGGGCACGAACTCAGCCAGAAACGCAGACCACGCCCGACCGGCGGCGATCCCGTCGTTGATATTCTGCGTTTCATGCGCCTTCGCAGCCGCAATCAGCCACTCTTGCCAGAGCCGATCGAGCCGGGTTTGAAGACGTTGCACAGGCGCAACGATCATGGCGTCTCTCCGGTAATCGTTGGATCGATCCAGAGCGCAGCTTTCTCAGCCCAGCGTGCGCCGCTGGCTCCGAAGCGAAGTAATCGCCTCGCTATGAAACGCCTCGTCGCTGCTCTCCAGGAGCGCTTCGAGTTCGGGAAATTCGGCTTCGTAGTTCCGAAAGTTCATTAACGGCAGCCTCGTCATCAACGCGCCGGCTTGCGATGGCGCGGAGTTGTTCAATTTCGCCGGCCCTGATTTTGACGCGGTGATCGCGGTACCAAACCGCGCGGATGCGTCCGTAGGACCAGTCCTTGAGATCGCGTGACAGGCGATGAAACACCGCCTTCACGGACTCGTCTGCGCGTCGCGAGCCTGCAATCGTCTTCAGCAGGCCGAACGCCTCACGCAACGCACACTCACTCATGTCGACCTTCGACGGATTGTCGAACTTTACGCCTGTCATCCGTGCTCTCCTGAATGGAGAGCAGGTCATGCTGCTCTGTCGGCACGCCGAGAGGTCAGGAAACTTGGCGGCGTGCCGTCGCCCTTTCCTCGTTCTGGAGATTTGAAGATGCGATGTGATCAGAATCGTCGACGCTTGACCGCGACTCCGCGCCGGCCGGAAACGGCCGCGGCTCTACGTCGATTTCGCGAATGGGATGCGTCGATGATCCGGGACTATGGTCCGCTGTACTATCGGGTGATGGGGTACACAGTGCATTGATCATTCAGCGGAGGCCTGGCTGACGATAAAGGTCGGGGCGCTGAATGTGGGGAGGCACCCCATACAGCTCTCCAAGTTGAAGCACCCGCGCATGCGGGGCTTTCTTCCATTGCGAAACTGCTTGCGGATTGATGCCAAGAGCTTTCGCCAGGCGAAACTTGGTTCGAGCCTTGTCCAGAACCGCCTTCAGGCCGGCGTCGCCGCTGGTAATTTGGTTTGCCATCACACCAGCATATAAAGTAACACTTTATTATATTCAAGTAGCGCTTGGTAGAAAACCATCAAGTATCACTTTATATTGTGGGTATGGATCTAGAATCTCGCAAGAAATTCGGTGCGCAGTTGGCGGCGTTGCGGCGAGAACGGCGCATGACGCAGGCAGCGCTGGCGAACGCCTTGTGCGTAACGCCACAGGCCGTCTCGGGCTGGGAGCGCGGTGATTCGGTTCCGGCCACCGGGAAACTCGAGCAACTGTCTAGATCGCTTGGTGCGACAGTGATTGAACTTTTTCACGGAACGGGTTCAGTACTGCCCCGCTATGTTTTCGAGGAAATGGCCGACAAGCCGGAGCTTGCTGATCGGTTTACTGAATCGGACCGCCGAACTATCGAAGAACGGATGGCGCAGATCCCCGGTGGGCTACTCGTCGGCGCGCGGGACTTCCCGATCTATGCCGCGGCCCAAGGTGGCGACGGCACCATGATCGTCCACACCAATGTCATGGAGTATGTCAAACGGCCAATCGTTCTTGAGGGCGTCCCCGAAGCCTATGGGATATCCATCGTCGGCACGTCAATGGTACCGGCCTATCGTGAAGGAGACATGGCTCTCGTACACCCCCGGCGCCCGCCAGAGCGCGAGACCGATGTGATCCTCTACGATCATGATCATCGTACCGGCGACGCCAAATCGATGATCAAACACCTGGTGAGCTTCAACGACCGCTTGTGGAAGCTCGAACAGTACAATCCGGCAAAGACGTTTTCCGAGCATCGGGCCGATTGGCCGATCTGCCATCAGGTTGTCGGCATGTACAAGGGGCGACGATGAGCGGCCGGCGCCTCGACTTCAAGCAGCACAGGCACCTTATTTCGCGGACGAAATATCTTGATACCGAGACCCATGCCCCCAAAGCATGCTCCCATCTATCCAAAAACAAAGCCGATGCGCGGCGGTTGGATATGGCGGTCAGCAAAGTGCATTTCGCTCGATGGGGACTTTACGTTGGTGGCTGAATGTCACCCCAGCAGAGCAAATTGGAAGGCGATGCTGATTATTCAGACCAGCGAGGGTTATTCGGTAATCGCTAGATTTGAGGATCACGGCAGCCACCTTGGCCTGCATTGTCACAGCGATTGTGACACTAGTGGCCTTGAAGTCGGCCCCTAAAGCATTGATGTTAGACGTATACCGTCTGCTAATTCTTTTCATAGACGGTCGACGGCGTGGACCGAAAGTAGATTTTGGAAAGCCGCGAAGCGCTTCTATCACATTGAGGATAGGCCGGGCTCTTTAGGAATTTAATATGATCGCAGATCTTCCGAAGAAGCTCTGTAGTGCATTCTGCAGCGGGATCACAATCCCGTCGCTGCTGGCTATGCGATCAGCTCTCCATTCGAGGACAGCGCAGGCGATCGAATCACGTTCTATTTAGCGCCGTCACTCGATGGCTACGTCATCGAGGACGATGGATCATATCTCGCCCATTTAGTGGCGAAAGACGTGCCGATCACCGAAGGAACCCGAGGCCAGCTCCTCGACGCGATTCTTCAACAGGCGCATGCTTTTTGGGATCGTGAGACCTACGAGATCAAAACATCAAGCTTCCCCGAATCCCATGTTTCGAAGCGTGTTATCGATTTCATGTCCTCTATGATCCGCGTTCGAGATCTAGAGCTAATGACCCGCGAAGTCATTAGGTCGACATTTCGGGAGGATGCGACGGCCGCGCTTAGCCGGAGGCTGAGCGATTTCGTGTCTTTTTAAGAAAATGAACCTGTAGACCGCCGATTTTCCGAATTCCCGGCGGATTTGGTCATTCGTCCGCGCGCGACCGTCGCAGGTAAGGCCGCGGCCCTGTATTTTGTCAATTCCAACGACAGGCTAAACGAAGCGCTGTTACTTCAAATCGAAGCTCAATCAAAAAAAATAGATGACTTCAAAGTCATCGCAATGGTCAAAGACCCCGACTTAAAATCATTGAGCAAAAAGAAGTTTCAACGCGCACAAAACCGCGCGCTGCTTATGCCAAGTTTCCGTGGCGACGAGGACGCTGCCGTGGAAATGGTTGGCAATGCTATGGGACTTCCCCTCGCCGCTCACTAGCCTACTTCCTCTGGCCCCAGCCCAAACTGCCCAAGCACGACAACGCCTTCAAAGTCACCGCTGGATGGGTCGCCTGTCCGGCTAAAGGCAATCGCCCCGCCGTGTCGGCGGGCTTCGGCCTCGGCCATATGGCTCGCATGCTGCGCGCTTTTCCTGCATTGCAGGGCGCGCGACGAGACGGCTAGCTTTTGTGACTTCAAACGGCCGAACAACATAACAGGCGGTCATTTTACGCTTCACTGTTTTTGACCTACGCACCCTGACTCACGTTGGAGAACGCATCAAGAACACATTACGTAAAGCAACGCTGGCCATTTCAAGCTCCGCTTGCTTTATATAAGGCGCTACTTTATAAAGTTCTTGATTTGATTGTCAGGAGCTGCTGCCCGTGTCCCTGCACCTACCAACCGCCCCTACCGGCGGTCTTCCTAGCCTGATCGACCGCGCTGCGGCCATTCTGGTACAGGCTCGTTCCTCGGCTGAAGTCCTCGAAGCCCGTGACGTCGCCAGAGACGCCTATGATACCGCGAAGAAGGCGGCGCGGCTGTCGAAGGCAAAAGGCGCCCACGATACTCTGATCGCTGCCGCGCACCGCGCACAGGCCGATGCGCTGGAAATCGAGGCTCAAGCGAAGCGCCGGCTAGCTGATGAATACGACGCGGCTCAGGAGCGTGGTGAGGTCGCCGGACCTTCAGACAGGCATTCTAATTCCAGAGCGGAAGCAAATAAGGCCACGGCCACAGAGATTGGCCTGACCCACAAGGAAATCCACGACGCGCGCACTATCCGCGACGCGGAAGCAGCCGACCCTGGCATCGTGCGCCGCGTACCCGACGACAAGCTGGAGCGCGGCGAGGAGCCGACCCGAGCAGCCATCCGCGAGGCTGTCGTTGATGCCGCGATGCGTGGCTTGAGAGGCCCAAGAGCGCCGTCAAGAAAGAACCCGCTGTATGTGCCGCCGTCGCCAATCGGCGCTGCATGGACGCACGTATACGGCACAGCCCGCGCCTTTGTGGAATGGGCGACCCACGTGAACATCAATCTCGCCATCGATGGCCTGAACGAGCGGGTTGACAGCCAGGCGTCAAACATCCGCGCCGTGCGAGATTGCACCAACATCCTCAGCGCGCTTGTGGAGCAGATCGATGCTCAATAATCGCACCGCGAATTTTGCAGAGCTTGTTTGGTCCGCCGCGGCGAAGGTCGGCAACAATGCTCCTGCAATTACCGACAAGATCATGAAGCGCGCGTTTCCGCAGACCTGTGCGGAAGCTCGCATTGAAGGCGCTGACAAGATGCTTCGCGTCGGCGTCATCGCGGATGTCAAACGCATCCTGAAGCACGGCTCTATCGATGAAACGCAGATCGACTTTTCAGAGCTCGGGCCCGAGTTCTTGACGATAGCCCAAAAGTTCAAGAGCAAAACCTACTTTGTCGAATTGGCGGACGAATACGTATGTTCCCAGCCTGATCGCAGAACCGGCGCTGCTCGACGACGCCCGGAAACTCATGCGGCGCAAGGGTGAGGAATGTCTGGCTGAGGCGAAGATACTCGATGAGCTCTATGCCGCCGTAACGAACGAAGGAAAGTGATTATGACATCGCCAGCAATCAGCCAAGCCAAGCCCTCCTCACCTGTAATCAATTTCGCCGCTGCAGCTACGGCACCAAGTGCCAGTACCGCCGAATTGGCCGATCATCCTGACGCGCTCGACCCAGTGTTTGGGAAAGTGCCGGCCGGCTTCGAACTGAAAAACCAGCCGATGCCCATGCTGGTTTATTGGCTGAAGAGGGCTAAAGCGAGAATTGATGAGGTCACGAAGGTGCAGAGACAGCGGGCGAATACTCCGAAGCCGAGATGGCTTCTGCAATGGACTGCTTCAATGAGATTTTCGATGTCATTGTGAATGCCAAAAGCAGCTTGGCCGCTGACGTTTCATTGCAGATGCAGGCCGTCGTGAACTACCTTGACTGCCTCAATAGCGATAGCATTGAGGACGCGATCGATTTCCCTCAGTTCCGGAACATCGCGGCGAACCTGAAGCGCGCCACGGCTTTCCGACAGCCGAGAAAGCGTCTCGGCAATGCAGCGAAGGGACGGCGGCTAACACGCACGGGACTGCTGCAACGCTATCAGTCATTCCTAATGCAGGAGCTTTTCACCCTGAGCACCGAGCTCTATGGCGGTCCACAATATGCATTGCAATTCGTTTCATTCGACGACGCCGTGCACACGGCGCTCAAATCTGAAAAAAGCAAACACGCCTACGTTTTTTTGGATCCCATCAGCCTGACTTCACGGGCTCGTACCGTCCTGAAGTCACTCAAAGTCGAC
This sequence comes from uncultured archaeon, assembly GCA_963807355.1. Classification (GTDB taxonomy): domain Bacteria; phylum Pseudomonadota; class Alphaproteobacteria; order Rhizobiales; family Xanthobacteraceae; genus Nitrobacter. The sequence goes on along the minus strand of CAWEBX010000014.1, from coordinate 59,204 downwards.
ACCGAGAACGTGGAGCGCTGATCATGCTGCAGTTTCCTCTTTTCAACTCTATCAACGCTATTCCAGGGTCTTCGCGGTCTGTTGATGACACCACGTTCGACCGCATCCGCCACCACAAGGTTCTTAGAGAACAGCTTTTGTCTCTATGGGAAGCGGAAGAAATGGCCGTCGCGGCAGCAGAGCAGACGCATGGCAATCAGCCTTTCGAGTTAAGGCATCCCGCCCGACCTTGTCGAGCGGGAATATCTGGACGCTAAACGCCGTTACGAGAAGCAAATAGCCAAACGCCGGAGGTGGGCGAAGAAAACCGGCGTTGATGCGATCAACCAGAAATGGAAAGCGATCCTCGAAGAGCAAAACAACGTCATGCAGTCGTTCATCGATCAGCCTCCCGTTACCCCGAAAGCGACGTCCGCATTAATCTTTTATATCTTGGAATTTTACGACGGATGCGAGTTCGACGAACAGGCTTGCAACTGTCTGGAAGCAGTTGCTCGATCTCTATCGACGATCGGTGGCGAGGTTTCGTGATGCTGCAGCTCCCCACGACTTTAGTATGCGTCGTTGAGGCCGGCGCGGTCGGGTCCCATGGCCTGTGGAACTGATCATACGCACCATAAAGGGATGGCTCAGCCATGAGCCGTCCTGCGCGCGCGTCTACAATCCCAAACGGCTCCTGGCCTCGGCGCATCGGCATCATTGGCTACCAGGCTATTACGGGGATCGACGGTCGACGCCTACCTAAAAGCGGTCGGAAAGGAATACCCTCTGGCCAAGCTTGACGTGCGCCACCAGCTTTATCTGATCGACGATCTGACCAGACAATGATCGCTTTGTCTCAACTTCACAATTCGCGGGAAATTCGCTCCGGCCCCGACGGGGGGCTTCGCCATGAGTCCAAAAGTGAAACGACTTTTACTGATCGGCTCGGCATTTTGGGTTGTGGGAATAGTCCTCATCATTCGCGGGTACGGCGAATACGCGTGGTTGCCTATTAGTTGGGGTGGCCTCGCGTTAGGTTATTGCGTCGCTCTGGCGGCGGGTCCTGAGAAGGAAAAAAAGGAATGATCCTCTCACAGAGAGCCGTAGAGGCTGCAAAGAAGGTTCTGGAAGATGAATTCGCCGGGACATCGGACCTTAAAGACGTAGCCGAAAGGATGCTTACCGCCGCGCTCGCCGTAGCTGCTGGCCACGCTCGACAAGAAGCTCGCCGCCGCTGCCGCCGCGACGGAGGGCAAGGCGATGTCACCTGAGCAAAAGCAGCAAAAGGTCGCCCAGCTTACCGAGACGTTGTTCGCCATGGAGGTGGACGAGGCCGCGCTGATGTTCAGCGCGTGGCACGAGGGACAATCCGTGGAGGTTGGTCCGATAATCCAACCGGCTGCGATCCTGGCCATCAAAAATGTCGTACCGCGCGCCATGCCGTCAGGCACGACCGGCAGTCATGCCTTTGATGTTCGCTATTGAGCGACTTCAACAAATTCCCAGGTGTGATTTTGATACTGGCACAAATCATATAGACGCAAGCAATGTTAAACGAATAAACCGTCGGCAAGAGCCCGGCGGCGAGCCTCGGTGGAGGATCGCATGATGATCCGCATCCTTTTATTGGCATGTTCGTTGTTACTTGCGAGCGAATTGCCAGTGTCATCCCTGTCATCCCAACAAGGTAAGGATCATCCTTGGCATCCCCACCACATTGATGCATTGCCGCCCGACGTCCGTAACTATATAGCGGCAATCTGCAAGGGCCCGGCCAAGGCGCAGCATTATTTCGGGACCTATTCTCCAACCGAGAGGCGTTGGCGGATAAACTTAGAATATCTTCAGTGCGGTGGCCTCGGCGCTTTCCGACGAGGAAACCAATGCCTTGATGTAGATTTTATCCAAGTAGGCTCACGATTCCGGCTTGCCTCAAAGCAATACCGTGAATGTGACTTCTGAGCAGAGTAGCTGGCTCCATCGGGACGACCGCCTGCCGACACGAATGACAATGACGCTGATGAGCACCCCCTCCTCAATTTCGGGTCCCTCGGCCTGTAGGTCAAAGCGGGGACCGCGCGACCGCACCACTTCAGCATATTTGCAATTTTTGGATTTCGTGTTTCCTTTGCTCGATCCGCTTTTCAAAGGCTGGGCGACATGCGGCGCATTGATTTGGTTTCGGCAACTCTGGAAGGCTGGGCGCGGCTTAATCCGCAGCAGCGGGAGCGGTTTTTGGAAGCTGGCGTTAAGGCGGCGCTGCGGCTAGGTCCGACAAGGATTCCGTCACTGGCTGCTGCGCCGGGTGAGATCGCCGCCACTCGCCCCTCCGATTGATCTGGCCGACTTTATGATTTCGGACCGCGACATGGCGGCGTTGCTTCAAACGCTGGCCAACGACCAGCGACAAGCGCACCGGTCTCAATGGGCCTTGGCCTCGATCACTTCCGCGAGCACGGCGCGAAGCTGATCCCGTCGCCGACCGAGCCGGACTTGTTTGTGGAGGAAGCATACAGGCTGTGGGCGCTCAACAGCAGCGCAAGTGACGGCGTCGCGGGCCGGTCTCGGAATGAACGAACCTAGTACCAGTGTTGGATGGAAACCCGACGTAGTAAGCGCTGAAGGGTCCTGAATTCTCATCAAGATTAGGTTATCCTTTGCCTTCTTGTGAGGGGCAACAAATGGCAGAGATATCCTTGGAGTTTCAGAACGTGGTCCGTGGAATGCGGAGGCGCGCGCAATTTTCCCGGGTATCAGGCCTAGCAATGATAAGCATCTTAGTGGTGCTCGGTACCGGCACGGCGCTCTTGTTTATCCAAACTCTCAGCACCTCCACTATCTACATTGGACCGCAAAGTAACCTCGCTAACGCATTGATACAAACCCAAGGAGTAGAGTGGATACCTGAACTCACCAAGTCGTTCATTCGGATCGGCGGCTTCATAATGGCCGCCTTTTTGATCAACGTTCTAGTTTCTTTTTCAAGATATAGTCTCCGCGTGGCGAACTATTTGGACGCGAGGGCGGATAGTCTTCTCTTGGCTCGCGGTGATATCGATCAACTCGTAAAACTTTTGCGGCGATTTCTGTAGATCCACTGGATTTTACTAACTATCCTATGTCGCCCTACGAGGCTTATTTGGACAATCTCAAAGGGCTTTTACCACGTTCTTCCCCGGCTCCTCGCGTGGCGAAACAAGCGCTGACGAATAGGATGGCAATGCAACTGTTGGCCCTTTCGTACATCGCTGGCCTAGGGGATAATGTCCGCTGAAGTCTAGCATGAGCCCATCGGCCCCGCCTTTGTGTATCGTTCTGCATAAATTTAGGACGCTGCGAAAAATTTCAAAAATATTTACGCGGGGCGACGGCGGGCAGGCATCGTCAGACGCGCCCGCAACATGAGCGCCTGATTTGCCTCACCGGCCCCGTGTGAACTTGCCAATGGTGCGACCGCTGGCATCATAGGACGCGGCGTGATTGCCGACCGTCAGTTACTCCGTCCGGTCCAGCTTCCGCAGCAGCCATGCGGGCAGGCAGTCGATCAGGCTTGGGCCACTACCTATCGAGACCACGCCGATTGCCGCGCCATTCTCGTCTACGATTGGCGAACCGGACATGCCGGATTCGATGAGGCGGTCAGGGCCGCTGATGTGTAAAAACCTGCCGCCGTTATTCACGGTGCACCGTTTCCATTTCCCATCAAGCGAAAGAACGAAGGCAGATGTTTTGCTGCCGATAGCGGGCGGGTTGCCAACCGCAAAGGCTGCAGCATCGGTGAACTTTCACGTATTGATCTTGGTCGTCCACCTCCGGTTCGCAAAATGCCGCGATGTCATCGGTCAGACCGTAGGCGCAAAGCTCGCACCAAATGGTAGGTGTTTCGCCCAGCGGGCCGATGATGTTGGGGAACGTCAGTTGTTCGGGGCCGTTCGACATATCGGGCGTCGGAATGTGCTCGATTGGTACGCAGTGCGCTGCGGTCACAACGAAACGATCACGAGCGCCCACAATGAAACCCCGGCCTCCATGGCCGACCTGCACAATGGCTTTCTTCGCAGTCTCCATTCTTCATCCTCGCTCAATCGTCATCGCTTGCCGCGCATAATGACGCGTCCAATGGTGTGACCGCCCGCATCGTAGATCGTTGTCGTTCGATTACGGCTTGTGGTCTCGCGGCTCATGACCCGGCCCTTGGCGTCATAGTTCGTCACCGCGCCGTTTGAGCCGGTCACGGAGCGGACCACGGCCCTGCCGGAAGAATCATACAGCGTCCGCTGTTGAGCCGAGGCCGCGCCGGTCAACACGAGCGTCGTTAGTATTGCGGGCAGGATGGATCCGATCTTGATCATTGGTCGCTCGCTGGTCTCACGGTCGCCAGAACCTTGTCGGTAATAGGATCGCGCACCGTCACCGTCTTGCCCGTTGCGTCGGCTTCCGCCCTAGCGGCGGCGACGGCCATGGTGCCGAGGACAAGCGCCTCGCCGTTTGTGCTGGTAATGGCCACGGCATCTGGCCTGTTTTCAAAATTCACAACTCGCCTCCAAGGTGGATAGAGGCGGATCGTCCCTTGCCAAAACACTTTAGACAACGAAGCCAAGCGCAGGCGTAAATGGCGAATAGCGCGACCCAGCGGAAGGGCAAGGGACCGCGGCTTGCCCCGTACCAAATAAAAACCCTGCCCAGTTTCAGGGGCCGCGCGCACTCATTTCATTAGCTCGTTCCCAACGTGGACCCATACGGAGGCACTCGGACCGAGTGGGAAACTGGGCACTGGGAAACCCATGATTTATTTACAAATATCCTTACTTTAACGTTAACGGCACAATTGCCTGGGGTCGCTGATGCAAAAGCTGCCTCCGGCATGGACGCTGCAACACCGCTCCTGCACAACAGCAAACGGCTGAGGTGCCTTGAAATAGGACAGATTTGTCCGGTTGGACCTCGGTCAGGACGGTTGCATCATGAAACACCCATCGAACCGCACATTCTTCGCCTACTGGGATGAGAAACGTGACGGCGAGCGTGCTCCGGACCGCCGCGTCATTGAACCGAGTGCAGTTCGCCAGCTGCTCGGGGACATCTTCGTGCTCTCCTACGAGCCGGAGCGCGGTTATCCGTTCCGCGTTGCCGGAACCCGGATCTGCGCCCTGCTCGACCGCGACCTTAAGGGGGAGAATTTTTCAACACTGTTCGCGGCCGCAAGCCGCGCCCAAATTACCGACATGCTCGGCATCGTGTCGGACGAACTATTGGTCGCGGTCGCTGGTTTGACTGCCACCGAGCGGAACGGATCGCTCGCACACTTCGAACTGCTGCTGCTACCCTTCAACAATCGTACCCAGACGCCAACCAGCCTGACCGGGTTGCTGGCGCCGATGCAGCCCAGCCGGCAGCCGGTGATGGACTTCACGGTCACTTCGTGGCGCTATCTGAACCATCAGCCGCAGCGCTTCGTCCCACGCGCACTGAAAAAGCTCGAGATCGCACGCGGCTTCATGGTCTACGAAGGATTGCGCTAGAGCCTTTCGGCCGAAATGAAGCAGGAGCAATACGTTCTTGGTATTACGAGTCTTTCTCCGAACGAAGCGTTTCGTTCGAGTAGCGCTGAAATCTGGCTGATTTCTTTGTTAGTATTAAACCGCATCATACTGAAAAATATGATATTAGAGACGTTTTCCGGATCATGCCCGACGGCTGGTCCAGGATTTCCCACGCATCGCTCTCCACGGCACAAAGCCGTTGCACCCACCGTGATGTTGCGAGCGTTGGGGATCGTTTTGCATTAAGGTATCATTGTCCCGAGATGGACAAATCGACACAATCCGTAAAAACTCCACGGTAACCGACCGTCCCTAATATTCTCGCCGTGTCACACACTCCAACCATTCTTGTCCTCGATTCCGGCCTCGGCGGCCTCACCGTGCTGCGGGAGATCGTCGGCGCCCTCCCCGCTGCACGATATGTCTATGTCGCCGACGACGCCTTCTTCCCCTATGGCCGCCTCAGCGAAGACGAAATCATCGCCCGCGTGGTGCCGCTGGTCGGAGAGTTGATCGGCACCCACGCCCCAGACATCGTGGTGATCGCCTGCAACACGATGTCCGTCTCGGTTCTGGGGCCCTTGCGCGCCGCCTATTCGGTGCCGTTCGTGGGCACGGTTCCGGCGATCAAACCGGCGTGCGCCGCGTCGAAAACCAAGCGCGTCTCGGTGCTCGGCACCCGGGCGACCGTGCAGCGCGAATACACTCAGGCGCTGATCCGGAATCACGCGCAAGCCTGCACCGTAACGCTTGTTGGCGCGGCACGCCTGGCTTCGTTGGCGGAGGACGCCTTGAGCGGCAAGACCGTCAGCGACGCCGACATCCTGAGCGAAGTCGCCCCATGTTTCGTTCCGGCGGGCAATGGCGGAGACCTGCGCACCGATGTCGTCGTGCTGGCCTGCACGCACTACCCGCTGTTGCTCGATCGGCTGCCAGGCTCGCACCATGGCCGGTATCATGGATCGATCCGGCACCCGCGATCGCCCGCCGCGTCGTCGACCTGCTGAAATCACTCGCGCCGAGCGCCACCGGCGGCCGCGAATTCCCGCCCGAAATGATCTTCACCTCGGGCCGCCTCGACGCGCTGACGGACGCGCTGGCGCCGTTCTTCGGCGGCCGCGTCCCAGCCCGACCCGCATCTCATCAGCCAATGCCAGAACCGGCGACAAACCGTTGAGATTAATGGTTGACAAGATCAGGCCGCTATCCATCAGTGCAAAGTGATATATCGGCGACCAGCTCCTCGCGGCGTTCGCGTTTGACGTTCTCCGGTCGAAAATGGCTCCGCCATGGTTTGACAGGAAAGCGGTTTATCCCTAGAAAACGCCTGCGCGCGGGCCGGTTTTGGCCCGCGTTGCGTTTCGCGACCCGTGGTCCTGCCCGTCAAGCTTATGGGCCGGACCTGTCGGCGGCGGATTTGTCATGATCCTGAAAAGCGGTCTTCCGGTTTTCCTCATGTCCAGATCATCCGCACAGGAGGGCGCGTTTCCTCGATCCACAGACTTTAATTTTGACAAGAGGACGCGATGACAAAGCGCATGAAGCGAAGTACAAGATCGATCGCCGTATGGGCCAGAACATCTGGGGCCGCCCGAAGAGCCCCGTCAACAAACGTGAATACGGTCCCGGCCAGCACGGCCAGCGCCGCAAGGGCAAGCTCTCCGATTTCGGAACCCAGCTTCGCGCCAAGCAGAAGCTCAAGGGCTACTACGCCAACATTTCCGAGCGCCAGTTCTACGCCATCTATGTCGAGGCGACCCGCATGAAGGGCGACTTCGGCGAGAACCTGATCGGCCTGCTCGAGCGCCGTCTCGACACCGTGGTCTATCGTGCGAAGTTCGTGCCGACCATGTTCGCCGCGCGCCAGTTCATCAACCACGGCCACGTCAAGGTGAACGGCCGCGGAGTCAACATTCCGAGCTACAAGCTCAAGGTCGGCGATACCATCGAGGTCAAGGACGCGTCGAAGCAGCTCGCGCTGGTGCTGGAAGCCAACCAGCTCGCCGAACGTGACGTACCCGATTTCATCGACGCCGATCACAACAAGCAAAGCGCGAAATTCATCCGCATTCCGCAGCTTGCGGACGTGCCTTTCGCGGTGCAGATGGAACCGCATCTGATCGTCGAATTCTATTCGCGCTGATCCGGATCGTGTCAGTTCAAGAAAAAGCCCCGGATCGCTCCGGGGCTTTTTTAATTGCGAGATCGAAGCAATTAGTTGTCCGGTTCGCTATCAGTCGGCTGATTCTGGTACGGCTTGCGAGCAGTCGCGAGCCATCCGTTCGGCATGCGACCGTACAAGTCGCGCCGTCAATGCCGCCGCGACCGAGATTCGTTAGCTGCGTTGACGATCGCATCAACGTCCAGCGTCGTGATGTCCGCGACGATAACGTTCGAGTCGCGCCGGACCGATGACGCGTTCGGCCGCCGTCAGGCCGACGCCGGTGTGTTGAGCGTGATGCCCTTGTCGCCGAATAGTTTCTGCAACTCGCCGGCCTGGAACATCTCACGGACAATATCGCAGCCACCGACGAATTCGCCCTTGACGTACAACTGCGGGATCGTCGGCCAGTTCGAGTAGGTCTTGATGCCGTCGCGCAGTTCGGCGATTTTCGAGCACGTTCAGGCCCTTGTAGCCAACGCCGATGTGGTCGAGAATCTGAACCACCTGCCCCGAAAAACCGCACTGCGGGAATTGCGGCGTGCCCTTCATGAACAGCACAACGTCGTTCGACTTCAGTTCGTTCTCAATGAATTCCTTAATGCTCATCCGTCACATCCTTTTGCCGCAAGTTACAGGGGGCCGCGAACGGCCCGTCGCAGTTCGCTGCTATATATAGCCCGAAACTGTTGTGTAACAAAGTAAATTGCCGGGAGCATGCCATGCCTATCGCGCAGGGCGTTCTGGGATGTGAATGATGCCCCTGAAACAGACCGTCAGACCGCGCTTTTAGGCGCCGGTCGGAGCCTTGGATCTCCGTTGCCCGGCACCCATCTATGAGGGACCTGCGGGACTGGATCGTTCCACGGAACCCATGTCCAGAGCAACGTTCTCTTCCCAAACCGGAGATTTCCGTGACGAACCCAGCGTCTGCCGCGGCCGCAATGGCCGCTCCGAACCCGTCGCTATTTTCCAGTTCACGGACACTGGCCGGCCGCCTGACAGATGCATTTCTCGCCGTCCGGGGCGAAACGGAGCGGCGCGCGGAGCCGCTGACGCCGGAAGACCAGATGGTGCAGTCAATGCCGGACGCCAGTCCGGCGAAATGGCACCGCGCCCATACCACCTGGTTTTGGGAACAATTCCTGCTCGGTGAGCACAGTCCCGGCTACGTTCCGTTCCATCCTGATTACGCCTTCCTGTTCAATTCCTATTACGTCAGCGTCGGTCCGCGGCATGCCCGCGCCCAGCGCGGCCATCTGACCCGTCCCGGCGCGGAAGAGATCACCGCCTATCGCCGGCATGTCGATGCCGCGGTCGTCAAATTTTTCCACGATGCGGACGACAAAATGCTGGCCGGACTGGTGCCGCTGGTCGAAGCCGGCCTCAATCACGAACAGCAGCATCAGGAACTGATGCTGACGGATATTCTGCACGCATTTGCGCAAAATCCGATGGCGCCGGCCTATGACGCGTCGTGGACATTCCCGGCTCCGCACGCCGGCATCGGCGGATGGATCACGACTGAACCGAGGGCATCCACACGATCGGACATCAGGGCGACAGCTTTCATTTCGACAACGAGAAGCCCGCGCACCGCGCTCTGGTCGGCCCGGTGAAGCTCGCGCGCGATCTCGTCACCAATGCCGACTGGCTCGCTTTCATGGACGACGGCGGCTATCGCACCGCCACGTTTGTGGTTGATGGACGGTTTCGCCGCCGCCACCAACGAGGCGTGGGAAGCGCCGGGCCACTGGCGGAAGACCGGCCGATGGTTGGCAGGTCATGACGCTTGGCGGCTTGCGGCCGGTCGATGCCAATGCACCGGTCTGCCACGTCAGCTATTACGAGGCCGATGCATTCGCGCGCTGGAGCGGCAAGCATTTGCCGACCGAGATGGAATGGGAAGTCGCGGCCCGAGCCGGACAGCTCGACGATGCGTTCGGCATGGTCTGGCAGTGGACGCGAAGCGCATACTCGCCCTACCCGGGATATCGCGCGAGTCGAAGACGCGCTCGGAGAATACAACGGCAAGTTCATGGTCAACCAGTTCGTGCTCCGCGGCTCATCGCTGGCGACCCCGGAGCGGCACAGCCGTGTCAGCTACCGGAACTTCTTCTATCCGCACCACCGTTGGCAATTCACCGGTCTGCGCCTCGCGGACTACGGCGTCTGATCGCTCGCCAACTCAAATGCGTCGCGCTGCGCCAGGGAGACTGTCATGAATCTGCATGCTGCCGCTTTGGCCGGGGTACCTGGATCCGACGAAAGCACGCCGGGTTTCGCGAGCGATGCCATCGCAGGACTGACCCGGCATCCGAAACAGCTCCCGCCGAAGTATTTCTACGACGTCAACGGCTCCGAACTGTTCGAACAGATCACCCGGCTTGCCCGAATACTATCCGACCCGCACCGAACTCGGCATCCTGCGCGACCGGTCCGCTGAAATTGCTTCGATCATTCCGCACACATGCGGCGCTGGTGGAGTTCGGGGCCGGCGCCCCACCAAGGCCCGGCTGCTGCTGAGCGCGTGTGAATTCGCCGCCTATGTGCCGGTGGACATATCGGGTGATTTTCTCAACGCGCAGGCGCGCGGCTTGCGAAAGGACTTCCCACATCTGAAAATCTATCCGGTGACGGCCGATTTTACCGCGCCATTCATTCTACCCGATCAAGTCGCGACCGATGCCGAAAGTCGGATTCTTCCCGGGCTCAACCCTTGGCAACTTCGAGCCTCACGAAGCCTGCCGCTTTCTGCGTGGGGCCCGCGATATCCTGGGTGAAGGCGCGTACATGCTGATCGGCGTCGATCTCGAGAAGAACGAACGGATGCTATACAATGCCTATAACGATGCCGCCGGCGTCACCGCGCGCTTCAACCTGAACATCCTGGCTCGTGTCAACCGCGAACTCGGCGGCAACTTCGACCTGTCCGCCTTCGCCCATCGCGCGATCTACAATCGCGATCGCCACCGGATCGAGATGTATCTCATTAGCAAAAAGCCGCAGACGGTCCGCTTGCAGGGCCGCAGCTTCTCGTTTCGCACCGGCGAAAGCATCCACACCGAAAGCAGCTACAAGTACAGCACTCGACCGTTTCAACGCTTTGGCGAAGGGCGCTGGTTGGACGCCGATAGCGGCGTGGACCGACCCGGAGCGAATGTTTTCGGTTCACGCGCTGATTAGCTGAGGCGGGACTACTCCGGCACGCCGGTCTGCAAAGCCAATGCGTGCAGCACGCCACCCATCTGGCCCTTTAGCGATTGATAGACGATCTGATGCTGCTGCACGCGAGACTTGCCGCGGAACGACTCCGAAATGACGGTTGCCGAGTAATGGTTGCCGTCACCGGCAAGGTCCTGGATCGTCACCTGGGCGTCCGGAATCGCCTCCTTGATCATCGATTCGATTTCCCGCGCTTCCATCGGCATCAAAGTGCCTCCTAAATCCGGCTAGTGGGGTGGTTCAAACGTTCGCTTTATTTTCCTGAGAGTCAGTCAAGCGAATTTCTGAACAAAAACACACTAGAATCATAGAGTTACTAGTGTCCCTTTGATTCCGAAATTCGCATCAAAGGTTGCCGCGGAGACATGCGAACTTCGGAATCGGGACACTAGCCCGGATCATGCACCGGAATCGCCGTGACGTCTGCTCAACTTAACGCGGTCGCCCGATCCCCGTCACAACGATCAGTCCTACATTTGCCAACCGCAAGAAAGCGACCGGAAGATACCCGGTCCCGATCATCCGGTCATGATGACGCCGAACCCAGGCAGCATCGGGCCGTCCGCCGGCGATTGGATCAAGTCAGGAGCCGGAAGCGTGCGGCGTCGGAGGAGGTGGAACAGTTCGTTCACGCAGATGGGACCGCGAGGTTTGATGTAGGTCAAGGGCGCGAAGCTCCCGCGCGCGAGGCTTCGGAGAGAACCCGCGGTTCGGCGCGATGCGCAGGCGTCCGCGGCTTTCCTCTCTCGAAGAAGGAGTACGCAAATGTTGCGTCAATTTCTCATCGCTTCGGCAGCCGTAGCCATGCTGCTGGTCACGACCTTCCCCAATGACGCATTCGCCCGTCGTGGCGGCGGTATGCACGCCGGAGGTTTTCACGGCGGCGGCATGCACCGCGGCGGTGCCGTGCATCGAGGCGGCGCGGTTGCAGGTCGGGGATACCGGGGCGGCGCGGTTGCCGCGCGCGGCGGACACTACGGCTATCGTGGGTACGGCTATCGTGGATACGGCTATCGCGGCTACGGTGTCGGTGCCGCAGCAGTGGGCGCGGCGGTGGTTGGCGCAGCTGCGACGGGAGCTTACTACCGCAGCGGCTGCGGCTACAACGCCTACGGCAGCTGGGTTTGCCCGAACTATGGGTACTGAGCGGCGCGATGCCCCTGGCTTGAGATGTTCGACAACGATGGTGAAGTCATCGGGATGACAGCTTGTGCGCCAACCGGAAGCTATGGTTAGACCCACCATCGTTGCGATCGTACGCTGCATTGCGTCCTCAGTACAGAATCTGCCGTACACCCGCTTCAGCAGCCGTCGGCACATTCACGCTGAGTTGGGTGACGAGGGCCGCGCTGCACTAAATTTCCGGCACAGGCGTGTCCTCTAAGCCGGACGTCAGCTTTTCGTCGCCATATAGTCCGGTAGCCAGCTTTCAAAGCCGTGCTGCAAGGTCTTGATGTGGACGGCGCGCTCGCCGGCAATCGCGATCTCGTGACCACTGGTCAGCCCGATCTGAACGCAAGGCACCTCCACCGCCTTGAGCTTGGTGAAAACGCTCAAGAGGTCCTGCTCGTGAACGGTCACGATATAGCGCGCCTGATCTTCGCCGAACCACCAGGCGTGTGGCACGATCGCGGCCGGGGCGGCGTCGAGTGCAGCGCCGATACCACTCGCCATCGCCATTTCCGCCAGCGCGACGAGAAGTCCGCCATCGGAAACGTCATGAACGGCCGTCGCCGTTCCCGCGTGAATCATACCGCGCACAACATCGCCATTGCGTTTTTCCGCGGCGAGATCGACCGGCGGCGGCGCTCCCTCCTCGCGCCCGCAGATATCGCGCAAGTAAACCGACTGACCGAGCCAGCCTTGTGTATCGCCGATCAGCAGGATCGGATGTCCCTCCGCCTTGAAGGCGAGCGAGGCTGACTTCGTGAAGTCATCGAGCAAACCGACGCCGCCGATCGAGGGCGTCGGCAGAATGCCGCGGCCGTTTGTCTCGTTGTAAAGCGAGACGTTGCCGGACACGACCGGGAAATCGAGCAACGGCAGGCTCGGCGAATGCCCTTCAGGCAGCCGACGAACTGGCCCATATTCTCAGGCCGTTCCGGATTGCCGAAATTCAGGTTGTCGGTAATCGCCAGCGGTCGGCCGCCGACCGCGGTGATGTTGCGCCAGGCTTCCGCGACCGCCTGCTTGCCGCCCTCGAACGGATCGGCCTCGCAATAGCGCGGCGTCACGTCGACAGTAAGCGCAAGACCCTTCGGTCCGTCCTCGCACGCGCACCACCGCCGCATCGCCACCGGGACGCTGCACGGTGTTGCCGCCGATGACATGATCGTACTGCTCCCACACCCAGCGCTTCGAACACAGCTCCGGCGTGGCGATCAGTTTTTCCAGCGCATCGACCGACGGGCAAAGGCGGCGCAACGTCGCGGGCGTGAATGACAGGCAACTGCGGCGACGGCACATGCGGCCGGTCATACAGCGGCGCTTCCGATTCCAGTTCCTTGATCGGCAGGTCGACCATCACGTCGCCGCCGTGCTTGACGACGAAGCGCTTGCGACGGCGTCGTATAGCCGACGATAGCGAAGTCGAGCCCCCACTTTCTGAAGATCGCCTCCGCCTGCTTTTCCTTCTCGGGCTTCAGAACCATGAGCATGCGCTCTTGCAATTCCGAGAGCATCATCTCGTAGGCGCTCATGCCCTGCTCGCGCGTCGGCACGCTATCGAGATCGAGATCGACGCCGAGATCGCCCTTGGCGCCCATTTCCACGGCCGAACACGTCAGCCCCGCCGCGCCCATGTCCTGGATCGCGATGACGCAACCGGCATCCATGATTTCGAGACAGGCTTCCAGCAGCAGTTTTTCGGCGAAGGGATCGCCGACCTGAACGGTCGGACGCTTCTCCGCACTGTCGTCGTCGAATTCGGCCGACGCCATGGTGGCGCCGTGGATGCCGTCGCGGCCGGTCTTGGAGCCGAGATAGACGATCGGCATGTTCACGCCCGACGCCGCCGCATAGAAGATCTTGTCGGCATCGGCGAGCCCGACCGCCATGGCGTTGACGAGGATGTTGCCGTCATAGCGGGTGTGGAAGCGCACCTGTCCGCCGACCGTCGGCACCCCGAACGAGTTGCCATAGCCGCCGACGCCGGCAACGACGCCGACGACGAGATGCCGCGTCTTGGGATGCGACGGATCGCCGAAGCTCAGCGCGTTGAGACAGGCGATGGGTCGCGCGCCCATGGTGAAGACGTCGCGCAAGATACCGCCGACGCCGGTGGTCGCACCTTGATAAGGCTCGATGTAGCTCGGATGGTTGTGGCTCTCCATCTTGAACACCACCGCCTGCCCGTCGCCGATGTCGATGACGCCGGCGTTCTCGCCGGGCCCCTGGATCACCCACGGCGCTTTCGTCGGCAGTCCGCGCAGATGGATGCGCGACGACTTGTACGAGCAGTGCTCGTTCCACATCGCCGAAAAGATGCCGAGCTCGGTGAAGGTCGGCGTTCGGCCGATCAGCTTCAAAATGCGCTCGTATTCATCCGGCTTGAGGCCGTGCGAAGCGACGAGTTCGGGAGTGATCTGGGGTTCGTTGCGGCTCATGGGTCCTGACGCGATTTACCTCCTTAATAAGGAGATCGGATGCGCGGGAAAAGGTCTTTTACCGGCCGATTCCGCGCTTTCCATGGGTTGCGTGGAGCCGAGGCCGGGAATGCCGTCTGGCTCACCTGCACCGAGCGACACGGCGGTGAATAACGCGCGATCTGACATTTACGCTACGAGCCGTACAGGCAGTTGCGTCAGCCCCCGTATGCCGAGGCGCTTGTGCCACTTGATACTCCTCGCCTGCGTAGCCAGGTGCATGTCCGGAAAGCGTGCGAGAATGCGTTCGAACGCGATGGCCGCCTCCGCCCGAGCAAGTTGGAAACCAAGGCAAAAATGTACCCCCGTACCAAAGGAAAGGTGTGGGTTCGGGTGCCGCGTGATGTCGAAACGATGAGGCTGCTCGAATCTGGCAGGGTCGCAGTTCGCGGCCGCGACGAATCCGGCACACATGTCGCCGCGACGGAACTGCCGGCCCTGCCAAACGAGTTCGCGAGTCACGAAGCGCGGTTTTGTCATCTGGACCGGCGATACGTAGCGCAGGCACTCTTCTACGCAAGTCGGCATCAGGCCCGCATCACGGCGGATCTGATTGAGTTGATCCTCGTGGGACAACAAAGCGAAGAGCCCACCTGAAATCAAATGGGTCGTGGTTTCCTGGCCGGCGCCGAACAGCAGAAAAATCATTGATACCAGTTCGTCCTCGCTAAGGGTCTGGCCCGCGATTTCGGCATCGCGAAGCTCTGCGATCAGTCCGTCGGACAGCGCGCCACCTCCCGATCTCGAACTACGGCGCAAGTAGCGGACAACACTAATCACGCCCGGAATGGCGCGGATGACCGCGCCAATACTGGCGGTGTTCTTTAACCCGCCTAGCCAGTTCTTGAATCGATCGTGATCCTGATCCGGAAGGCCGAGCATCGCGCAGATGACTGAAAGCGGCAGGTCCCGGCAATACTCGGACATGAGATCGACCTCTGTCCTCCCCTTCAATCTGTCGAGAATACGATCAGCGATCTCGGAAATCATCGGCCTCATCGCCTCTATCGTGCGACGCGCGAACGCTTGGTCGACGAGGCCGCGCAGGCGGCGGTGTTCAGGGTCGTCGTGACCGAGCATGTTCCGTGCGAGAAGGCCGATCGTCCTTGGAAGGAGCCTCAGTATTCGCACTTGTGTTCTGCTCCCCGCATTGGCGGGATCGCGCGCGAAGTTCACATGATCCTTCAACAGCGCGGCGCAGGCGTCATGCGTAACGGCCAGATATGTACAGCCGATGATCGGCAACCTTATACGAACAATCGGACCTTCGGCTCGCATTCGGTCAAGCGTCGGAAAAGGATTCGCGTGAAATTCAGGCGAAAGAACATCGAAATCACGCGCCTTGATCATGATTTCATGATCCTCTCCGGAGCACACGGACGTTGTTCGTCGGCAGAAAGCCCCAGCCATTCACATAGCCACCGGGGGGAGAGCGGATCAGCGCTCAAGCCGATCGCTGTACGATCCATTCTGAATATGCCTGACTGATGGCACCGCAATCGCCAAACACATGGGTCTCCCAGGAGGGACACAAGGCAGTAGGCATGTCAGCGGACTGCATCCACGATGTTAAGCGGCCCGCTCCAGATGCGCGACGAGGCCCGCGAACAGGCCGCGCCCGTCGGTGCAGCCCATGATGTCTTCGACGTGATTTTCCGGATGCGGCATCATGCCGAGCACATTGCCGCGCTCGTTGATGATGCCGGCGATCGACTGCGCCGCGCCGTTGATATTGTGGGTGTCGCCGATCTCGCCGGACGGCGAGCAATAACGATAGAGAACGCGGCCCTCATCCTCGAGGCGGCGAATGGTCTCCTCGTCGGCGGCGTAGTTGCCCTCGCCATGCGCGACGGGCACGCGGATCACCTGCCCCGCATTGTAGCCGCGCGTGAACGGCGTATCCGAGCGTTCGACCCGCAGATGCACGTCATGGCAGATGAACTTCAGCCGCGCATTGCGCATCAGGATTCCCGGCAAAAGCCCAGACTCGCAGCAGAATCTGAAAACCGTTGCAGACGCCGAGCACAAGACCGCCAGTGCCACGCGAAGGCGCGCACCGCGTCCATGACCGGCGAGCGCGCGGCGATGGCGCCGCAGCGCAGATAGTCGCCGTAGGAAAAGCCGCCCGGCACCACGACGAGATCGGTGCCCTCGGGCAGAGACGTCTCCGCGTGCCACACCATCGCGGGCTCGCGTCCCGGATACGAGCCGCAACGCGCGCGCCATGTCGCGCTCGCGATTGATGCCGGGAAAGACGAGGACGGCGGATTTCATGTCGTGCGTCGCCTAGCTCAGAACCTCGACGCGATAATTCTCGATGACGGTATTCGCCAGCAGCTTGTCGGCGGCAGCCTTGAGCGCGGCTTCCGCCTTCGTCTTGTCGGCGCCGGCGAGTTCGATGTCGAACACCTTGCCCTGACGCACGCTGGCGATGCCATCGACGCCGAGCGATTTCAGCGCCCCCTCGATGGCCTTGCCCTGCGGATCGAGAATGCCGGTTTTCAACGTAACGGTGACGCGTGCCTTCATATCGAGCTTCAATCTGTCCGTCTTCAGGAGGCAGCGAAACTACCCTTCACCAGCACCGGGCCGGCGCCGATCGGCCGCTCGTTCTCCATCAGAATGCCGAGCCGCTTCGCAACTTCGGTGTAGGCCTCGAGCAGCCCGCCGAGATCGCGACGGAAGCGGTCCTTGTCGAGCTTCTCGTTCGACTTGATGTCCCACAGCCGGCACGAGTTGGGAGATATTTCATCGGCGACGACAATTCGCATCATCTCGTTCTCGAACAGCCGGCCGCATTCCATCTTGAAATCGACCAGGCGGATGCCGATGCCGAGAAACAGCCCGGTGAGGAAATCGTTGACGCGGATCGCCAGCGCCATGATGTCGTCGATCTCCTGCGGCGTCGCCCAGCCGAACGCCGTGATGTGCTCCTCGGACACCATGGGATCGTTGAGCTGGTCGTTCTTGTAGTAGAACTCGATGATGGAGCGCGGCAGCTGGGTGCCCTCCTCGATGCCGAGCCGCTGCGACAGCGATCCCGCCGCGACGTTGCGGATCACGACCTCGAGCGGCACGATCTCGACCTCGCGAATCAATTGTTCGCGCATGTTGAGACGGCGGATGAAATGCGTCGGCACCCCGATGTCGTTGAGGTGCTGGAACAGGTACTCCGAAATCCGGTTGTTGAGGACGCCCTTGCCCTCGATCACCTGATGTTTCTTGGCGTTGAACGCAGTCGCGTCGTCCTTGAAGTGTTGAATCAGGGTACCCGGCTCCGGTCCTTCGTAAAGCACCTTGGCCTTGCCTTCGTAAATGCGACGCCGACGGCTCATTGGGATGTACCGTGTGTTGTTGAAATCCATGAAATTGGTGTGCTCCGATGCGCTTGATGTGACCGTGGCGGAGCTGCCGCGAAGGCCAGGAACCTGAACAAGAACAGGAAACAGAACAAGAACCGAGCCTGTCCGCAACGTAGCCGATTGGACTATCCAGCACAATCGATGCAGGCCCCCTCGCGGGAAGTTTTACCCGGCTCGCCTGCGACCTTGCGTCCGTTGTTCCCGGATCGTCCTTTCCTATCTAGTATCTAACTTAGGTGCTCGAACCGATCGCGACAACGGGCCGGTTTGGCGGCTTCGGCAACAACGGAACCGGTACCAGGCCATGAGCACTCATTCGACAAGCGTGAAGAAGGTTTTGAGAAGAAGTTCGCGCTCGACGAGGAGCACAAATTCAAGGCCATGGCCCGCCGTAACAGATTGCTGGGACTGTGGGTCGCGGAGAAGCTCGGAATATCCGGCGATGCCGCGAGCGCGTACGCCAAGGAAGTCGTCGCCGCCGACTTCGAACAGCCGGGCGACAGACGACGTGCGTTCACAAGGTGATGCGCGACCTGACCGCCAAGGGCGTCGCGCTCACCGAACAGCAGGTCCGCGCGCAAATGGACACGCTGATGGCGGAGGCCGTCGCGCAGGTGAAGGCGGGGACGTAAGCTCCCGCCTCCCTCATTTTCGAGTTCGCAGCACAACTTGCCCGCGCCGGTTTTTCGCCAGGCGCGGATCACACAGGGGCGATTCACTGCGCGTCGCCCCTGCTCTTCTTTGTAATAACCACGCCGGTAGAGCGGAGCCGTTCTCTCACGCCTTCTCGAGGTGATGCTCCACATTACTCCCGGTGGCATTCCCGGCAGGGCGGCATACTTGAACGGCAGGAATTTGCCGCACATGCCGATCTTGACGCGATCGCCCTTCGGGCTGGCGACGCGCGAAAGCTCCAGGTCGAAGTCGATCGCCGACATGATGCCGTCGCCAAACTGTTCCTCGATCAGCACTTTCAGCGCCGGACCGTTGATCATCACCAGTTCGTACAGGCGGTAGATCAAGGGATCGGTCGGCGGCATCGGCACACCAGCGCCGCGCACCGGCACCTCGCCGAGCATCGCGATTTCCGCCTTGGAAAGGCCGAACAGCTTTCCGGCGATCGCCGCCTGCGGCTTGGTCAGCCTCATGTGGCCGAGCAGCGAGCTGACGATCAAGATCTCGGAATAACCGCCGATCTCGCCTGCGATGTATGTCCAGCTCCACTCCTTCTCGCGCTTGATATCGAGAATCTTTTCCGTGAGGTCGGATCGTTTCATCATCATCTCCCGTCTGACTGAAAGGGCCTGGGACAATCCATTGCAATGCCCGTGCCACGAAGGCGCAGACGGGTACGGAAAGCGTTTAACGTGAGAAATCGGTGCGGACGGCGAGCGATTGATCGGAATTTGCGCAACGAATGCCGCTTAAGCAGGCACCCGTCATAGAGCGCGCGGTTCCACGCGGCGGAACATTACCCTTCATCCTCTTGCTCGCGCGGCGATATAGGATTATATTCCGCATCATGATCCTGCCGCGCACCCCTCCCTCCCTCACCCGCCTTCGCGTGAAACCAGACGAACCGGCCGAGGGACCGCCCGCGATCGACGGCCACCGGCCCAGAGGTTCGCGGCGGCCTCATAACGATGTGACGGTCGCCGCGGTTCGCCATCTGGTCGAAAAGACCATGCTGAGCTTTGCCGAGATAGCGACGAAGACAGGGGTGAGTTGCCCGAGCATCTCCCGCTGGACGCGGGATGGCGGCTGGTTGACCTGAGCCCCAAAGATCATCCAGCGATGGGAAGAATCCTTTGGTCATTTGAGCCTGAGTGGCTCGGTGATGCAACGGGACGGGGCGCGGAGCCCTCGACACAGCGCAGCGTTCCGTCCTGTTGCATGTCGGACGCTGTTAGCCTGGCATAGGTTGATGGCGGCAGGTTGCCGATCCCGCTGTGCGGACGAACGGTGTTGTAATCATCCTGCCATTCGGCAAGCAGCTCGCGAGCATGCTGGAGTGACGAGAACAATGTCTCGTTCAACAACTCGTCGCGCAGTCGCCCATTGAAGCTTTCCACGAAGGCATTCTGCTGCGGCTTGCCCGGTGCGATGTAGTACCACTCGATCCGTGTGAGCTGCGACCAGCGCAGGATGGCCATGCTGGTAAGCTCGGTCCCGTTGTCACTGACGATCATCGTTGGTCGACCTCGTCGGGCGATCGCGGCATCGAGCTCACGACCGACCCGGATCCCCGACAACGACGTGTCGGCGACCAATGCGATGCATTCCCGGGTGAAGTCATCCACGACAGCCAGGATACGGAAGCGCCGGCTGTCGGTCAGCGTGTCGCTGACAAAATCCAGTGACCAACGCTGGTTCGGTCCCTGCGGCAACGCCATCGGGGCCCGTGTTCCCAGAGCTCTTTTACGTCCAACTCGCCGGCGAACCTGCAGCCGCTCCTCGGCATACAGCCGCCTCAGCTTCTTGTGGTTGATCAGCACGCCTTCGCTGCGGATCATGAGAAGCAGACGGCGATAGCCAAAGCGCCGGCGTACGTCCAGGCCACCATACTTGGCCTTCCATTTGTAGAACGTCGGCTGCTGATCCCATGCTTGCGGCAGACATCCCCCGTCTTCGAACCCGCTTCATGTTCTCGCAGGATCGCAATGATCCGCTCTTCCGTGAACCTCGACTGCTTCATCTCCGTCTCCCTCAAGGTGACGGACTCTACCCATTTTTGGAGGAAGTTCAGGGGCTCAGGTCACCACATGTGGCAAAGCCACACTGGAAGTTGAGGCTGCGTCTGGCAAGCCTGTTCGAGGGCTGAAACAGATCGTGACATAGGGGCGGGACTTAAACTGTCATAAGAGTCGTTCGCTAACTAACTTAGTCACTTTGAAGTCTGTCTTGGCATTAGAATCACGCAAGTTCCACAGTCCGGTCGATGCGATGATCTCATGCTGAGAATGCAGGCCAAGCCAATGGGGTGTGGGGTCCTCCACTGGCTGGAAGCTCTCCGTGAAAAGGGCGATCGTGAGACGTTCAATGGTTGATCGAGCGCTTGTCTTTATCGAGCGATCTGCGATCGCATCAATCCACCAATAGGTTTCCAATTATCTCCGACACCATCTTTTCAAGAGGCCGTTCGTTTTCTCGAACCGCAGTCGATGAGCTTTGACCGCTGCCCCAGTCGGGAAACCTTTCTCTCAAACCATCTCGTCTGATCAATGCCTCTCCGACATGGAGCCTGAAAAACAGTGCTCCGGTGATTTCCAAACCCGTCGGACGTTCCCAAGTGTGCCCTGAGGCGATCCCGGAGCGTAGCTTTCGAACCGGCCGAAAAGGCGTGAGTACCAATACGCACCAGTCGGCATTGGCTATCCGAAAAACGGGTTGGTTCGGTCGGGTCAAAGAAGAAATAAACCCCTTGTTCTGGAAGTGTGCTCCGCAAGGCTTCTCGCAGAGGTAAAATCTTTGACCGCCCATTGAGCCGATCGAATGTGCCGTAGAGATTACTGACTGCATCAATTCGATCGAGATAGCGATGACACTCTTTTAGGAGGGGCAATTGAGCGGACTGCGGAAGACCTTGCAGTGGCCGCAGCAGGTTAATGGCTCGCTCGATAAAAAGCGGTGCCAGTGGTTCAGCATATTCGTCATCTGCCAGGATGAGCACCTTGGCGACGCGACGTTGCTTGGACATAAGTGTCTTGGCTACTCGGGCTGCCCATTCGGCCTTCGCTGCCTCGGGCAACTGACGAATCGTCAGGTCGTAGGGATCGATAGCTTCATCAGCACGCACCGAGCCGTACTTTGCCGAAAGAACAAAAAGGGGGAGATGCATGCGACTAGCTAGATGTACTCCCATTTGAAACCGAGGTGAGGAGTAACGTTCCGACGCGCTACTACGGACTTCTTTCTTGTTTTTACCGCAGCCGAGTAGAATGGCTACTTCGCCTCGGCCAGACCCCGAGATTCCGTCAATTGCAAGTTTTGTTAGCTTCGCAAGGGTGAGCGGGTCAGGCTCAAGCCAATCGAATGAGATTTGCGCATTCTGCGCTGGGCGCGGCATTCTTGGCCTCGCAGCGTGAAATTTGATGGTCGGCCGTTGTTGGCGACAAGTCAATTACTGTAGCGCAACAGGTGACCAGACCATGGACGCATGCATCCTTTCCACAGAAAAGTCACACCCGAAGCGCGGAGCGTTTCTAAGCTAACTACCCGCAAGTAGTCTCGAATCTCGGGTAGGATTTGAACGGCAGGAATTTTTTGGTCATGTTGATGGCCCCGCGCCCTCCCCTGCAGTGATCCGCGCAGCCAGCCCATCCAGCACCTGCGTCAGATCCGCCTCCACCGCCACCGCCTCGATATCGACCACGCGATAGCCGCGCTCGGCGAGCCATGCAGCACGTGCGGCGCGGTCGCGCGCGATGGTGTCGCTCTCGTTTGCATTCACCAGCTCGATGGCGACGCGCTGGACGAACGACACGAAATCCGGGATGTGCCGCCCGACCGGGGTTTGCCGCTTGAACTGTCCGGCGAAGCGGCGGTCGCGTGTCAGCGCTTGCCACAGGATGCGTTCGGCATCGGTGGGATTTCGTCTGAGCAGCCGCGCCAGTCCGCGCACCGTGCTGCTGCTGTCCGCGGACGCCCCGCCCGGCCCCTGCTCTGCCAGCAGCGCCCGCAGCCGCGTCGCCTGCGCGCCGTCGAGCACGCCGCCCTTGGCCGGTCCCTTGCGTCCCTCGGCAATCGCCATCACCACGCCGTGCAGCGTGTGCATGTCCTGCTTGGTCGGCTCCATGCGGGTGAAGATGTTGCGCAGGTTGACAAGCATAGTGTCGCGCTTCTCGGCCGGGCGCAGGAATTCCACCTTGTCGAGTTCGCTGACAAGATTGTCGAAGAACGCCTGCATCTGGTGCTGGGAGGCCCGCTCCGAGCGTTCCGGCATCGCGAACGGCAACTCGCCGCGCGTCACCAGCTTGAACCATTCGTAACCCATCAGCAGCACGGCCTGCGCCAGGTTGAGCGAGGCGAAGCCCGGATTGACCGGATAGGTGATGATGCGGTCTGCCATCGCCACCTCCTCATTCAGGAGGCCGGCGCGCTCGCGGCCGAACAGGATGCCGACATGGCCGCCGGCCGCGATCTGCGCCGTCGCCTCGACCGCCGCCGCTTCCGGCGCCACCACCGGCTTGGCCTGATCGTGAGCGCGCGCGGTGGTCGCGAACAGCAGCGTGCAGTCGGCGACCGCCTCAGCCACGGTGTCGAACAGTTCGACGCGCGTGAGGATGTGGTCGGCACCCGCCGCCGCGCGCTGCGCCGCGACATTGGGCCAGCCGTCGCGCGGGTTGACGATGCGCAGCCGCGTCAGGGCGAAATTGCCCATGGCGCGCGCCGCCATGCCGATGTTCTCGCCGAGCTGCGGCTCGACCAGAATGACGGTGGGGCCGACGACGTCGATGCCAGTTTTCGTCCTGTCGGTGCCGGACATCTTGCCTCGTGTTTCAGTTCAAGCTGAGATTCTGGTTCAACGGCGCTGCGGCCTAGGTCTTCGATTGCGCCTATACACAACTTTTTCTCAAGTGAAATAATGAGTTTATGAAGCGTCTTGATTTTCCGGCGGAAGGTGAGAACCGGCCGCCAAGTCCGGCTTCCGCCTAAGCTGTCGCGATGCTATAGCCCGAGCCGTCCAGGCTGCCCCTCCAAGCGCTTTATCCCGAAAAGGCCGAGCCCCCATGGCAAAAATCAAGGTGACCAATCCCGTCGTCGATCTCGACGGCGACGAGATGACCCGGATCATCTGGCAATACATCAAGGACAAGCTGATCAATCCCTTCCTGGATATCGACCTGATGTATTTCGACCTCGGGATGGAGTCGCGCGACAAGACCGACGATCGGATCACGATCGAGGCAGCCGACACCATCAAGAAAGTGGGCGTCGGTGTGAAGTGCGCCACCATCACCCCCGACGAAGCGAGGGTGAAGGAATTCGGCCTCAAGCACATGTGGAAGTCGCCGAACGGCACCATCCGCAACATCCTCGGCGGCGTGATCTTCCGCGAGCCGATCATCTGCAAGAACGTGCCCCGCCTCGTCCCGGGCTGGACCAAGCCGATCATCATCGGCCGCCATGCCTACGGCGACCAGTACCGCGCCACCGACATCAGGTTTCCGGGCAAGGGGACGCTGAGCATGAAGTTCGTCGGCGAGGATGGCACGGTAATCGAGCGCGAGGTGTTCAAGACGCCCGGCCCCGGAGTCGCGATGGAAATGTATAATCTCGACGATTCCATCATCGATTTCGCGCGCGCCTCGCTGAACTACGGCCTGCTGCGCGGTTACCCGGTCTACCTGTCGACCAAGAACACCATCCTCAAGGTCTATGACGGCCGCTTCAAGGACATCTTTCAGAATATCTACGACCGGGAGTTCAAGAAGGACTTCGAGGCTAAGGGCCTGACCTACGAGCATCGCCTGATCGACGATATGGTGGCCTCGGCACTGAAATGGTCCGGCGGCTATGTCTGGGCCTGCAAAAATTACGACGGCGACGTGCAGTCGGACACGGTGGCGCAAGGCTACGGCTCGCTCGGCCTGATGACCTCGGTGCTGCTGACGCCGGACGGCCAAACGGTCGAAGCCGAAGCCGCCCACGGCACCGTGACGCGGCACTATCGCGAGCATCAGAAGGGCAAGGAGACCTCGACGAATTCGATCGCCTCAATCTTCGCCTGGACCCGCGGCCTGTCGCATCGCGCCAAGCTCGACGACAATGAGGAGCTGGCGAATTTCGCAACCACGCTCGAAAAGGTTTGCGTCGACACCGTCGAGTCCGGCTTCATGACAAAAGACCTCGCGCTTCTGGTCGGCCCCGACCAGCGCTGGCTCTCCACCACCGGCTTCCTCGACAAGGTGGCTGACAACCTGACCAAGGCAACGGCGGCGGCCTAGAGCATTTCGCTTCTGATTGAATCAGAAGCAAAGCTCTAGACGTGGTTTTTGACGCGTTTTCTTCACGCGACCGGACTCCACTTCGCTCGAAAACGCTATAGCGCCCGCGCGCGCGCAGACCCCGGTTACGCGCCCATCGCCGCAGCGATGGCGTCGAGCGCTGCGCCCGCCTTTGCCCCATCGGGTCCGCCGGCCTGCGCCATGTCGGGCTTGCCGCCACCGCCCTTGCCGCCGAGCACCTCGGACGCCTTGCGCACCAGATCGACCGCCGAGAAGCGCGTCACCAGATCGGGCGTCACGCCGACGACCACGCTGGCCTTGCCATCACCGCTGGTCGCGACCAGCGCGACGACGCCTGAGCCGAGTTGCTTCTTGCCCTGATCCGCGAGGCTCTTGAGATCCTTGATCTCGATGCCTTCGACCGAACGCGCCATCAGCTTGATGCCGCCGACATCGCGCACGCCCGCCGCGCCCGACGTTGCATTTGCGGTCCCGCCGCCGCCCATGGCGAGCTTCTTGCGCGCCTCGGACAATTCACGTTCGAGCTTCTTGCGTTCCTCCACCAGCGCCGTGATCCGCGCCGGCATGTCATCGAGCGTGGTGCGCAACTCGCCGGCCGCAGTTTTCGCAAGCTGGATGGCGTCGTTGGCGTGACGACGCGCATGATGCCCGGTCAGCGCCTCGATCCGGCGCACGCCGGACGCCACCGCGCTCTCGCCAGTCACCGAGATCAGGCCGATATCGCCGGTGCGCTTCACATGGGTGCCTCCGCAGAGCTCCACCGACCAGCCCAGCGCATTGCTCGCCGCGCCCTGCCGTCCCGTGCCACCCATGGACACCACGCGCACCTCGTCGCCGTACTTTTCGCCGAATAGCGCCCGCGCACCCACCTCGCGCGCGTCGTCCACCGCCATCAAGCGGGTCGTCACCTCGCCATTTTCCAACACGACATCGTTGGCGATGTCCTCGATCCGGCGCAGTTCGTCTCCGCTAATCGGCTTGTTGTGGGCGAAGTCAAAGCGCAGCCGCTCAGGCGCGACCAGCGAGCCGCGCTGCGCGATGTGATCACCGAGCACCTGCCGCAGCGCTTCGTGCAGCAAATGGGTTGCGGAATGGTTGGCGCGGATTGCGGACCGGCGATCGCGATCGACCTCCAGCGCCAGCGCCATGCCGGGCGTGAGCGTACCCTGCTCGACGGTGCCGAGATGCACGAACAAATCGCCCGCTTTCTTCTGCGTGTCGGTAATGCGGACGCGAACCCCGTCGCCGGTCAGAATGCCGGTATCGCCGACCTGACCGCCGGACTCGGCGTAGAAAGGCGTCTGATTCAGAACGATGGCTCCGCTCTCGCCGGCCTTGAGAGTGCCGGCTTCCTTGCCGTCCTTCACAACGGCAGCGACGACGCCTTCAGCGACCTCGGTCTCGTAGCCGAGAAATTCAGTGGCGCCGAGTTTTTCGCGCAACGGAAACCAGATCGTCTCAGTGGCAGCTTCGCCTGAGCCCGACCATGACGCCCGCGCCTTGGCCTTCTGCTGTTCCATCGCCTCGGTGAACGACGCGATGTCCACGCCGATGCCGCGCGCGCGCAACGCGTCCTGCGTCAGGTCAAGCGGGAAGCCGTAGGTGTCGTACAGCGTGAACGCAGTCTCGCCGTCGAACATGTCGCCCTTCTTCAGCGACACGCTCTTTTCGTCGAGAATGGAAAGCCCGCGCTCCAGCGTCTTGCGGAAGCGCGTCTCCTCGAGCCGCAGTGTTTCCTCGATCAGCGCCCGCGCGCGCTGCAACTCGGGATAGGCCTCGCCCATCTCGCGCACCAGCACACCCACCAGCCGCCACATCAGCGGCTCCCGCGCGCCGAGCAACTGGGCGTGGCGCATCGCGCGCCGCATGATCCGACGCAGCACGTAGCCGCGGCCTTCGTTCGACGGCAGCACGCCGTCGGCGATCAGGAACGAGGATGCACGCAAGTGATCGGCGATCACGCGTAGCGATGCCTTCATCGGGCCTTGCGGATCCGCACCGGTCAGATCCGCCGCAGCGCGGATCAGCGCCACAAACAGGTCGATGTCGTAATTGTCGTGCTTGCCCTGAAGCACGGCGGCCACGCGCTCGAGCCCCGCGCCGGTGTCGATTGACGGCTTCGGCAGGTTAAGGCGGCTGCCATCGGGCAGTTTCTCGTATTGCATGAACACGAGATTCCAGATTTCGACGAAGCGATCACCATCCTCGTCTGGCGATCCCGGCGGTCCGCCGGGAATCTTGTCGCCATGATCGTAAAATATCTCCGAGCACGGACCGCACGGACCGGTGTCGCCCATCTGCCAGAAATTGTCAGCGCCACTGATGCGGATGATGCGCGATTCCGGCAGGCCCGCGATCTTCTTCCAGAGCTCGAACGCCTCGTCGTCGTCGATGTAGACGGTGGCGGTAAGCCTGTCTTTCGGAAGGCCGAACTCCTGGGTGACAAGTTTCCATGCGAGTTCGATAGCGTGGTCCTTGAAGTAGTCGCCAAATGAGAAGTTGCCGAGCATCTCGAAAAAGGTGTGGTGCCGCGCGGTATAGCCGACATTGTCGAGATCGTTGTGCTTGCCGCCCGCGCGCACACATTTCTGCGAGGTGGTGGCGCGCTGATAGGGCCGCTTTTCGACGCCCGTGAAGACGTTCTTGAACTGCACCATGCCCGCGTTGGTGAACATTAGTGTCGGATCGTTGCGCGGAACCAGCGGGGACGAGGGCACGATGTGGTGGCCGTTAGCCGCGAAGTAATTCAGAAACGCCGACCTGATGTCGTTAACGCCGCTCATTGTGTTCCATTGCGTCAAAAAGGGCTCGCGACCCTGAGCATGTATTCCGCAAAAGTGGATATCGATTTTACGGTCAAAGTACGCGCAAGTTAGACTCGTATTGTGTCCAGCGACCGCTTTTAGACGTGGGTGGGCGGACTGTCCAGAAAGTGTGCAGGAGGATCAGAGGCTTGGCCGGGTCCCAAATAACATCCGTTGAAAGATGCTGCACTGCGTTGACAACCTTGTTCAAACCGTATTTTCCTCATATCTGCTTATTAAGTCGCGCCGGGAGAGATCGGCCGCTTCGGAAATGGAAGCAGGCCGGCGCCGAAGGAGCAACCGCCCCGGAAACTCTCAGGCAAACGGACCGCGCGACTGGTTTACATCTGGAAAGAGACCCCCGGGCCCTAGCCGGAGGGGTCCGCCGACGGGATAATACTCTCAGGCACAGCGACAGATGGGGTTTCTACAGGTTTTCAGGGAATTTTCCCTGTTAACCACGAGGACCCCTGATGGCGACGCATGTTTCCGAAGCGCCGACCCTGCAAAAAACGCCCCTGCACGCCCTCCACCGGGCACAGGGCGGCAAGATGGTTGCGTTTGCAGGCTATGACATGCCGGTGCAGTACGCCTCCGGCGTGCTGAAGGAACATCTCCATACCCGCGCCGGAGCTGGCCTCTTCGATGTCTCGCACATGGGCCAGATCGCGCTGCGGCCGAAATCCGGCAACGTCAGGGACGCCGCGCTGGCGTTAGAGCGGCTGGTGCCGCAGGATATCGTGGCGGTCGCATCGGGACGGCAGCGCTATGCCCAGTTCACCAATGCGGCCGGCGGCATACTCGACGACCTGATGGTGGTCAATCTTGGCGACCACCTATTCCTGGTCGTTAACGGCGCCTGCAAAGCCGCCGACGAAGCGCATCTGCGCGAGCACCTTTCCGAAGTCTGCACCATCGAGGTTCTGGCGGACCGCGCGCTGGTCGCGCTGCAGGGTCCGAAGGCGGCGTCCGTACTGGCGAAGATATGTCCTGAAGCGCCGGCGATGCGCTTCATGGATGCCGGGGCGCAGAGGGTGCGAATCGCTGGCGATACCGTGGACTGCTTGGTCTCACGTTCGGGCTACACCGGCGAGGACGGTTTCGAAATTTCGATTCCCGCAACTCAGGTCGAGGACGTAGTTTCGGCATTGCTTGACGATCCCAACGTGATGGCGGTCGGACTTGGCGCTCGCGACAGTCTGCGACTCGAGGCCGGCCTCTGCCTTTACGGTCACGACATCGACGAAACGACAACGCCGGTCGAGGCCGCGCTGGAATGGTCCGTGCAAAAAAGCCGGCGGAACGGTGGCGTGCGCGCGGGCGGTTTTCCCGGCGCAGATGTCATTCTGCCCCAATT
Organism: uncultured archaeon; assembly: GCA_963807355.1. Lineage (GTDB taxonomy): Bacteria > Pseudomonadota > Alphaproteobacteria > Rhizobiales > Xanthobacteraceae > Nitrobacter. The sequence goes on along the minus strand of CAWEBX010000014.1, from coordinate 30,158 downwards.
CGAGCAAGGTGCGCCGCGCCGCCGCATCGGGCTGAGGCCGGAAGGCCGCGCCCCCGTGCGCGAGGGCGCGCTGCTGTTCGCTGATGCAAGCTCCGTCGATCCGATTGGCGCGGTGACATCGGGCGGCTTCGGGCCGAGCCTGAACGCGCCGATTGCGATGGGCTATTTGCCGGTCTCACATGCCGCCACGGGCGGTCTCGTTTTTGCAAACGTGCGCGGACAACGGCTGCCGCTGCGGGTATGCGCGATGCCTTTCGTTCCACACAATTACAAGCGTTGAGGATTTGTCATGACCGTTTTGTATACCACCGATCACGAGTGGCTCCGCATTGAGGGAGATACTGCAACGATCGGCATTACAGGCTACGCGCAGTCACAGCTTGGAGACGTCGTCTTCGTCGAGCTTCCGAAAGTCGGACGCCAGCTTAAGAAGACCGAAGCCGCGGCGGTGGTCGAGTCGGTCAAGGCGGCTTCAGACGTCTATGCGCCGATTACGGGTGAAGTCCTGCAAGTCAATGACGCACTCGGCGCAGAACCTGGACTGGTCAATTCCGACGCAGAAGGTAAGGCGTGGATCTTCAAACTCAGGATCGCCGACAAGAGCGAACTCGAAGGTTTGATGGACGAGGCAGCCTACAAGGCGCACACGGCGTGAGCAATTTATCCTGCCTGGCACAAAGCCCGGCATGACGCATTCATAACTTTATTCAGGCATCTAAGGAGCCTTTCAAATGATCGCCCGTGAAGAGCCCGCTACGACCTTCGCGCGTCGCCATATCGGTCCATCGTCACGCGATATCGCTGCAATGCTGGAAACCGTGAGCGCGAAGAGCCTTGAGGCTCTGATGAACGAGGCGCTGCCCTCGTCGATACGGCAGACTGCGCCGCTCGATCTCGGTCAGGGCTTCAGCGAAACCGAAGCGCTGGCGCATATGCAAAGCCTCGCCGCGCAGAACCAGCCGTTCACGTCGCTGATCGGGCAAGGCTATTCCGCCACGATCCTGCCAGCGGTGATCCAGCGCAACATCCTGGAAAATCCGGCGTGGTACACGGCCTATACACCCTATCAGGCTGAAATCAGCCAGGGCCGGCTGGAAGCGCTATTCAATTTCCAGACCATGATCTGCGACCTCACTGGCCTTGATGTCGCCAATGCATCGCTGTTGGACGAAGCAACGGCGGCGGCGGAGGCAATGGCGCTGGCGGAGCGCGCATCATCGGTGAAAACAAAAGCGTTTTTTGTCGATCATGAAGTGCATCCGCAGACCCTTGCCGTGCTGCGAACCCGCGCAGAACCGCTGGGTTGGACGCTCGTCACCGGCGATCCGCTGCGTGATCTCGACAAAGCGGACGTGTTCGGCGCGGTGCTGCAATATCCCGGCACATCCGGCGTTGTACGCGACCTGCGCCCGGCCATCGCCGCGATCAAGGCGAAAGGCGGCCTTGCAGTGGTCGCAGCCGACCTGCTGGCGCTCACGCTGCTGACCTCGCCCGGCGAACTCGGCGCTGACATAGCCGTCGGCTCCGCGCAGCGCTTCGGCGTGCCGATGGGCTATGGCGGTCCACATGCCGCCTACATGGCGGTTAGTGACGCGCTGAAACGGCTGCTGCCCGGCCGCATCGTCGGTCTGTCGGTGGATTCACGCGGGGCGCCGGCCTATCGCCTTGCTTTGCAGACCCGCGAGCAGCACATTCGCCGCGAGAAAGCCACCTCCAACATCTGCACCGCGCAGGTGCTGCTGGCGGTGATCTCCTCGATGTATGCGGTCTATCATGGTCCAAAAGGACTGGCGCAGATCGCGCGCACCGTGCATCGACACACCGCGACGTTGGCGGCGGGATTGACGAGGCTCGGTTTCGCGCCCCTGAATAGTACAGCTTTCGATACGCTGACCGTGAACGCCGGCGAACGGCAAGGCGAAATCGCTTACCGCGCAAGCAGCCAGGGCATCAACTTCCGGATCAACACAGACGGCACTCTCGGCATCGCGCTCGACGAACTCACGATACCGGAGACTGTCGAAGCGGTGTGGCGCGCATTCGGCGCCACATTCTCTTATGCCGACGTCGAAGCGCACGCTTCCGATTTGCTGCCGGCCGATCTCGAGCGCAAGACACCCTATCTGACCCATCCGGTCTTTCACGAACACCGCTCCGAAACGGAGCTGCTGCGCTACATGCGGAAGCTCAGCGACCGCGATCTCGCGCTTGACCGCGCAATGATCCCCCTCGGCTCCTGCACGATGAAGCTCAACGCCACCACCGAAATGATTCCGCTGACGTGGGCAGCGTTTGCGGGCCTGCACCCGTTCGCGCCGCTGGAGCAGGCGGAAGGCTATCACATACTGTTCGAAAACTTCGAACAATGGCTGCGCGACATCACCGGCTACGATGCGGTCTCGCTGCAGCCAAACTCTGGCGCACAGGGTGAATATGCCGGGCTTCTGGCGATCCGCAGTTATCATGCGGCACGCGGCGAAGGGCACCGCACGGTGTGCCTGATTCCCTCCTCCGCGCACGGCACCAATCCCGCCTCCGCCAACATGGCCGGCATGGACGTCGTAGTGGTGGCTTGTGATACGCGCGGGGACGTCGACGTCAACGATTTGAAGGCAAAGGCGGCGCAGCACGCCGATCGTCTCGCCGCCATCATGATCACCTATCCCTCGACGCACGGCGTGTTCGAAGAGCATATCCGCGAAATCTGCGACATCGTGCACGACCATGGCGGGCAGGTCTATCTCGATGGCGCCAACATGAACGCGCAAGTCGGCCTGTCGCGGCCCGGCGACTACGGCGCCGACGTCAGCCATCTCAACCTGCACAAGACCTTCTGCATCCCCCACGGTGGCGGCGGACCGGGTATGGGCCCGATCGGCGTGAAGGCGCATCTCGCACCTTTCCTGCCCGGGCACCCCGAAACCGACGGTGCAACGCCGTCCGCGGTCGGACCGGTCTCGGCGGCGCCGTTCGGCTCGGCCTCGATCCTGACCATCTCCTACATTTACATGCTGATGATGGGCGGCGAAGGCCTGACGCGAGCGACCGAAGTCGCGATCCTCAACGCCAACTATATTGCACAACGGCTCGACCCGCATTTCCCGGTGCTGTATCGCAACGTCAAGGGGCGGGTCGCGCATGAATGCATCATCGACCCCCGCGCACTGAAGGCCAAAACCGGCGTCACCGTGGACGACATCGCCAAACGGCTGATCGACTACGGCTTCCATGCCCCAACCATGAGTTTTCCGGTGCCCGGCACGCTGATGATTGAGCCGACCGAATCCGAATCGAAAGCGGAGCTGGACCAATTCTGCGACGCCATGATCGCGATCCGGCACGAGATTGCCGAGATCGAGGCGGGCCGCTGGAAAGTCGAGGCATCGCCGCTGCGCCATGCACCACATACCGTGCATGACATCGCCGACGACGCCTGGTCACGGCCCTATAGCCGAGCCCAAGGCTGCTTCCCGTCCGGAACCTCGCGGTCGGATAAATACTGGTCTCCGGTCGGACGGGTCGACAATGCCTACGGCGACCGCAATCTCGTCTGTTCCTGTCCACCCATCGAAGACTACGCGCAAGCCGCGGAGTAGAAGATCACAGGCTGTTTTCCACTCAGCGTTCTCTTCCTTCCCCCATTGAGAAAGGGACGAAGAATGGCAATGGCGGACGCTGGGGATGTCGGCAACTCAACATCCACAGCGCCCGTCTCTTCCAAGAGGCGCGACATAGATTTCCACGAAAGATTCCCGTCTTCGCGGATCGCACCAACCCGACTCGCACAAGCCCGGGGTCTTGGAAACTCACCTCAGAGTCTTTTTGATATTACGCGTTTTCTTCACGCGAACCGGTATCCACTTCGCTCGAAAACGCTATAGCCGGTCGGCCTAAGCGTTCTCGACAGAAAAATGGTCTTCGGCTTGCCCCGGACACGTCCGTGTTCGGTGGAAAACGCGGCGATCAACATCATCGAGCGCGCTTGTGCTTCCGTGGGAACGAAAGACTCAATCCTCCGCCGCCGTCTCGTCATCGTCGGTGTCCCGCTCAGGGCTACCGGCCAGAATCTGCTCGGCGATCAGTCCTGAATTCTGCCGGATAGCCGTCTCGACCTTGGCGGTGATGTCGGGATTGGCCCGCAAGAACGCTTTCGCATTTTCACGGCCCTGCCCCATTCGCTGACTGTCATAGGAGAACCAGGCGCCGGATTTTTCAACGATACCGGCCTTGACGCCAAGATCGAGGATTTCTCCCATCTTGGAGATGCCTTCGCCGTACATGATATCGAATTCGACCTGTTTGAAAGGCGGCGCCAGCTTGTTCTTCACGACCTTGACGCGGGTCTGATTGCCAACGACCTCGTCGCGCTCTTTGATCGCCCCGATGCGGCGGATGTCGAGGCGCACGGAGGCATAGAACTTCAGCGCGTTGCCGCCAGTTGTTGTCTCCGGCGAACCGTACATCACTCCGATCTTCATGCGGATCTGATTGATGAAGATCACCATGGTGTTGGACTTGTTGATCGAGGCGGTAAGCTTGCGCAGCGCCTGGCTCATCAGCCGCGCCTGTAGCCCCGGCAGCGCGTCGCCCATCTCGCCCTCGAGTTCGGCGCGCGGCACCAATGCCGCGACCGAGTCGATAATCAGCACATCCACAGCGCCCGAGCGCACCAGCGTATCGGCGATTTCCAGCGCCTGCTCGCCGTGATCGGGCTGCGATATCAGGAGGTCGTCGACATTTACACCGAGCTTGCGGGCATAGACCGGATCAAGCGCGTGCTCGGCATCGATGAAGGCGCAGATGCCGCCCTTTTTTTGCGCCTCGGCGACCGCGTGCAGAGCCAGCGTGGTCTTGCCCGAGGACTCCGGACCGTAGACCTCCACGATGCGTCCCTTGGGCAGGCCGCCGACGCCGAGCGCGATGTCGAGGCCGAGCGAGCCCGAGGAGATAACCTCCACATCCATGGACTTGTCGTTCTTGCCCAGCTTCATCACCGAGCCCTTGCCGAACTGACGCTCAATCTGTGACAGCGCGGCGGACAGGGCCTTGGACTTATCCATGGAGGATCCTTCGACGATACGCAGGGCAGCTTGGGACATAGGCCGGGCTCCTTATGAACGGGATTCGCGGGCGGGACAACGAATGGCGCCGTGGTTGATCGGATGGAGAATACGTACCTCATTTGTTCTAAGTTCGCAATATGTTCTTTTTAGCGATGGGTACTGGCCCGTTTCGACCCTCAGTGGCCTATTTTGATTTTGGGAGTGGCCTGGTTTGATTTTGAACCAAATGCAGACCTGATCGTTTATCAGCCATCACCGCACGATCTGTGGCTATTATCGGTGACTGAGAGTGCTTCACGCTCCCGCCTACAACCAGCGGGGACGGCCAATGTGCGAGAAGTGTGAACTCATCGACAGGAAGATTGCCCAGCTTCGCTCGTTTGCTGCTCCTGACTTGGACTCTCTCAGCCGAGCTACCATGCGCGCTGCCATCGAATCCATGCAGGCGGAGAAAGCGGCCCTTAAATGCGGCATCAAGAATTAAGGCCGCCTCAGTGGGCGGCATCTTTCAGTTCTTCACTTCGCGTTATTCGCGCCCCTATCCGATCGCGAAAATCCTCTCCTAATTCGATCTTAAGAGTCTGGTGCCAGCTTACCGTGATGAAAAAGATCCTGGTGCTGGCGATCGTGCTGATCGCAATCAATCAATGGGATACAAATTACAATCACGGCACCCTGACCCGGGCCGGCTTTTCCTTGGCAAGGGCTATTGGCCAAGCATTCGGCATATAAAAACGTCGCCGGCGAAAACATCCGCGCTGGATCAATGCACGCGAGATCGACGACGTCACGGCAGCTATCCTCGCAGGTTGCAAGGGTGTGCTGCTTTCCAATTCGACCCTCGATGCCGATCGAATCCAACCCGTCATTGTCTAAATCTGGCGATCGACAAGCCTAAACCGCCTTGATGCGCGCCTCAACTCCTACGGTTACCCCGGCATTCGGATACAGACAAGGTCAGCGGTGTTGCCGGAAATCATCAGCACGACATGGAGTCGGCCGCGCCGCCAAAATCCTTTTGACTGTGCAACGCGATTTGCATTTGCTGGCGGTCGCTGGGTAGCAGGATTAAGTACGATGCTGGAAGCAATTACTGCCGTCTTTGGAATTATGAGCGCCGGCATTTTCCTGGCTCACGCGATTGACGGCTACTGGTCGCGGCCTTAACCGGACCACAACGCGGGCGCGCCTGATAGGCCACCTGCTCTGTTCGGCCGTTACATCTCCGCCAGATCGAAGTCCTGACGTAACCGCGCAGCCATGTCCCGGACACGCGCGCGCCACAGGCCCGGATCGGCGATCGGCCCGGCTTCCGGTTTGATCGTCAGCATCGCATTCCACGGGTTTCCGCCGTAAACGGTCACCACGAATCCACGAGCCGGCGCGCCGTCAAGCGTTTGCAGCGCCTTCAGAATGATGCCTGCCAATTCGTCGGCGGTTTTGCGGCGGTCGTAGCTCTCCGGCTGATCCGGCGGCGTTGCGGCGGTTTCTTCAACCGGACCCTCTGCCTCCGGCTGTGGCGAGGTTTCAGCGCCATGAGATTCCGATAAAGTGCGCGGGTTGTCTTCGGGAAGTTCGGCCTCAGGTAGGGGCGCGTTATGGCGCGTCCCCAAAACGTTCTGGATCAGGGCCATCAATCCCTTGTCCAACCCGCTGCTGTTACCCACGTCGGTTGCTCCAGTCGATTGAGCTATGGCACCCGGACAAATCTGCTGCCCTTGGCCGGCCGTGGATATCTTGCAGGTGTCTCAGCTCAGCGCTACCCCAATCAGCACCGCGACAAGCACGCCGAAGCCGCCCAGCGCAATATTGAGAAAATTCCGGGCCAAACCAGGTTCGGTGGTCAGCATGATGTTTCTCCCGGTACGCAAAACAGATTTGAGTAGAATGAGCGCCGAATCTTAATCAAAACTTTCCAATTGATGGTCCGCTCGCCGAATCAGCAGCCGCCCCTGGCCGCGGGCTCGCATGAGCAGCGCGAAGGGGACCGACATGACCGGCAACGATCGGGGAGCGCCTGAACCTGCGGCGAAGTCCGCCTCATCGGCGGCAGACACCGGTTTAAGGAAATCCGTTTTCTCGACGGCCTTGGGTGAGCCTCGATAAGCTACAGGTCGGAAAATCTCCTATATCTGGACCGCAACACAGAAGCTTTCATCCAGCTAGGTTGGAAAATGTAGCATTTTTCATCTGCCTTCAGCGGAGACGCAGTTTGAACCTTTGCCGCGGTGCAGAGACAGAGAAAGGGCTGGGGGATTGCACTGCCCAGTCTAGGACGCAACGTCACCGGGCGATCATATTCCGCTCAGGTGACGTTGTTGTCATGGCACCCAGTCGCCAAACGGCGCGGATGGGGAACCGAGGAGCGTATTACGAGGCGTCCCAGTTGTCCACCATTCGAAGATGAAAGCCGCCGGGCAAGCTAGTTTGCCGTGCCGCCTGCGGCCCCTATCCTGGACTTTGCCTTGTTTTTGGCGCTGGCCTTGGGCTGGCCCTCGTTTCGCACGCCTCCCCAGGGATCGTTGACTCCCGCAGCATCGGGAATCTTCCGCAGCGTGTCCTTGTAAGCTTTTTCGATGGCCTTCTGTTTCTCGATCTGCTCCGGCGTCTTTCCAGGCCCGTCAGCCATCATGTTGAAATGCGGCGCCTGGGCGAAAGCCGGCCCCGACACCAGAACCGCCATGAGCATGGATGCGCGTAGAATCTTCATCATAACTCCTCCCCACAGCGGATAGCATAAACGCCAGATCCTTTCGGTTTCAAGCGGCTCACCGCTCGAAAACGCCGTGAGTCTCGAGACACGAGTGATGCGCCCGGCAATGGCTCGAGCGTATCATTCGTTGTGAGGGAACCTTGGGACTGGCCGGCGCCGATCGCGACCGGTGCTTGCCGAATGCGTCCTTAAAATCGGCCCGCTGGACTGCCTATGCTTCCACCCCGGCCAGAACCGCCGTACCCGCCCGGGCCGCGTCCGAACCCTCCTCCGCCAAAACCACCGATGATGCCGATTGAGGGCACCGGCACCGGTACGTAGCTGCGCGGAGGCGGCACGTCGTCGACATAAACATCGTCCGCTTCGCGATGACGCTGGCGTGGAGGCGCCTCCCCACGCCGGGACGGCTTGGCTTGTTTTTTCTTTGGCGGCGCTTCGGCTTTCTTCTTCGGCTCCTGCGACGGCGCGCTGCAAGGACAGGTCGGGCCGGCCGTAACAGCGGCCACCGCCACGGCCGGATTGTCGGGCCGGTTGCGCAGACGCTCCTCCAGCTTGCGTGCCGTCGGCGTCAGATCGCTATCGGGATAGTCGGCGAGGAAGGCGTGATATCCGCCCGCCGTATTGGCGAGGACCGTCCTGCTCCAGGCCGCCATACGCCGGTGACGATCGAGCCACTGCCGCGCCTCCCGATCGAGCGGCGAGTCAGCATAGAGGCCAAGGAACGCCTCATAGGCTTGGTCGCTGCCATCGCCAACAATCAGCTCGTGCGCTTGCTCAGCGGTCTTGCCTTTCAGCTCACTGCGCCATTCCGCGACCGTCCGCTTGCTCTTGGAAACGGCAGGAGACGCGGCTTCGGATGCTCCGGGAAAAAACTGGAACAGCGAGGAACTGTCCCAGGGAGTCTGGCGGCCATTCGTCATCTTGTTGACTTCCAGGCGGACACGCTTGAAGGCTTCCTCGATCGAAAGTCCCGGCTGCCGGCTGACGGACAACAGCGCGGTCGTGTAGGGGCTGTCGGCGCCCGTGCCGTCTTCCGCCTCGGCACCCGGCGAAGTTGAGAACGACAGGAACGTGCCGGGCGCGGCCACCTTGGCATCGACGATAGCGAGACCGTGTCCCACCGTCTTGTTGATCGCGGGGAACGGGTTATTACGGCACGCGTCGAGAAGAACGATCCGCATGCGAACTCGGAACCGATGTCAGCGTGTTTATGATGTCGTTCAGGCGAACCGCCTGCAGCGGGATATCGGCTTCGCGCTTTGGATCGAGATCGACCGGGACCAGGAAATTCTCGCCATCGACCTGCAAGCCATGACCGGCGTAGAAAATCAGCGCGATGGTGTCAGGGCCCTTCTCTGCGATCTTTGCCGCGAATTCCCCGGCCTTCTCGCGCATTTCGGTCTGCGACAGGTCGGAGGCCGTCAGCACTTCGAAACCGGCGTCGCCAAGCATCTGGGTCATAGCCCTGGCGTCGTTGGCGGGATTTGGCAGCGGCGTCACTGCGCGATAGGCCGACTGACCGATCACCAGCGCGAGTCGGTTTTCCGCAGCAGCCGGATGCGCGGTCAGCACCATCGCAGCGATCGCCCCGAAAACGATCGAGCGGATCATTGAAAATGTCATGGAATAGCTCCGCGCAAATCTCTTCCAACCGTTGTCGATTCACCGGCCGCGTTAGTTCATCACGCGCGCATGTGTCGCATGTCAATTCGACCTTCGCCGGTCGGTCGAACCACGTCCTCTCTACCGCTTTGGCAGGTTTAGGGCCTGTTCGCATTTTGCCTGTGGTGCAGACCACAGGATGGCCGATAGCTGCGTAGAAACGATTGCAAGGCAGGCGCTTTCGATCAGCGGCCACGATCTGCTGCCCCTGCGGCTTTGGCGGCACACCGTCAAGAACGCCGGGAAGAAACGGCGATCAACTGAACGTCAGTCTCAGGCAAGGTGAATGCACGGTTAATTCTTTGGTCAAAAACAAGTGTAACGGCCAACGCATTCTTTCGAATGTTGCAAATAACCTCCACCTCCATGAACACCGAGGCGCCGCTACGCGCCTGTCACCTCATGGCCACCGCGAACGGGGATTGCGTACATGGTCGATATTGTTAACTGGGCTCCGGCTCGTGGTTCATCGAGACGCGGGTTCACGGCACGCCCGTCTGCAAGCGCAACACGCCGCGGGGCCGCGGCCCTTGCAACGCTCGATCCCAGCCGTTGGCGATCACTTGCCGACCGTGCTGTCGAACCCAACGGCTACTATCTCGCGGATTGGGAGCTGGCGCTCGACGCCTCGGCGCGCGACCGGACCAACGCGTCGGCGCTGACGGCGCGTTCGGACCTTTTATCTGGCAAATCGGGCTCGGAGACTCTCATCGGCCTGATCCCTGTTATCTCCGCCTGGCGAGCCTACCGGATTCCACTTCCCGTTCTGGTCAGCGCCGATCCTTACGGAACGCTTTGCACGCCGCTGCTCGACCACGGCCTCGCGAATCAAGCCGCAGCAGCGCTGCTGCGCGAGGCACGTGCCCTCGGCCAACGCGCGCTGATTCTGCGCAACATCGCGCTCGACGGCGCCGCCATGAAAGCCATCACGACAGCCCTCGAACACGACGGCCTCAAGCCGCATAGGCTGCATGGCCATGTGCGCGCCTGCCTCGACGCCACCCGCGAGGCGGAAGAAACGCTGCGCGAGGCGCTGGGCGTCAAGAAGCTCAAGGAGCTGCGGCGCCAGCGCAATCGTCTTGCGGAGCATGGCGAGGTGTCATTTCAGGTCGCGCGCTCTACCGCCGACGTCGCGCGAGCGCTTGAAACCTTCCTCGCGCTGGAGGCCAGCGGCTGGAAGGCACAGCGGGGGACCGCATTGATCCAGCATAGCGGCGATGCGGCCTTCATCCGCCGCGCCGCGCCGGCACTCGCCAAGCGAGGCCAGTGTGAAATCGTAACCCTGCACGCCGGTCCGACGCCTGTGGCAGCGGCAGTCGTGCTGCGCCACCAGGACCGCGCATTCTATTTCAAGCTCGGCGTTGACGAACGTTTCGCGAAATTTTCACCCGGCGTGCAGTTGACGCTCGATCTCACGCGCCATCTCTGCGCCGACCCCGCGATCACTCTGGCGGATTCCACCGCAAATCCGGGGCATCCGATGATCGACCCAATCTGGCGCGGGCGGCTTGCGATCGGCGACGTGCTGATCCCGCTTCGCCGCGGCGATCCCGCCGTTCCGCTCGCAAAAGCGGCGATCTTGCTGCGCCGGCTACTACGCGAGCCCGCACGCCGCGTCGTCCACGTCCTCCGCGAACGTCAAGAGAAAAACGCATGAATGATTCCGCACATGTGCCGGTCATCGCCGCGGCCAACGAAGCGCTTCGACGCGACTTCCCACTCAAGCCCTTCGCGATCCGGCACAGGCTTGCGGGACATCCGCTGTTGACGCTGCCGCGCATCGCGCAACTGGCTGCCGAGCTGCCGCGTGACCTGATCGAATACAATTCCGGCAAGGTCGCAATCAGCCAGGATCCCGATGCGATCCCGACGGTAGACCTCGATCCGGTCGAGGTGGTGAAGCGGATCGAAACCGCTGGTGCCTGGATGGTATTGAAACGCGTGGAAAACGCGCCGGAGTATCGCCGCCTGATCGAGGACGCACTGCTATCGGTCGCGCGCGCGCGCAGCTTCGACAGCTTGAGCGACGCCGGATTTGAACAGATCGAGGGCTTTCTGTTCGTCTCATCACCGAATTCGACGACGCCGTTTCATCTCGACAGCGAGGACAACTTCTTCGTCCAGATCCACGGCGAAAAATTCTTCACGATTTACGACAACACGGACCGCCGCCTCGTATCGGATGACGAGATCGAGCGTTCAATGACGAAACACCGCAATCTGAGATATGATGAGAGTTTCGCGCCGCGCGGTGTCGAATTCCACATGTTCGGCGGTGACGGCTGTTTCGTGCCTTATCAATGGCCGCATTGGGTACGCACCGCGGGATCGCACTCGATTTCGATGGCCATTACCTGGAAGACGCGCGAGGTCCGCCGCGCCAACGACCTGCACTTCCTCAATTCGATGCTGCGCGGTCTCGGCTGGCCACAGAAACCGCCAGGCGTTCAGCCTGCATTCGATGGCGTGAAGCTGGCGTTCTATCGAGCGGGGACGACGGCGGTCCGCCCGTTGCGAACCTCGATGACGATGCGGCGAATCCTGCGTCGCATCGCGCTTGGCAAGCAAGCGAATTACTATCTGAAAGACGCTTAGGTGTTGTGATTAAAGGTTGCTTCATTGCCCGGCAAAGCCGCCAAGCGAGCGCCTGAACCAGTCACTCTGTCACAGACATGTCCCGTTTGAGAGATACACCCCTCCATGCCCCTGACCTCTCTGTCATAGCCCTGGCGACCTATGATAGGGTTGGTTCCAGTCGCACCCGAACGAGGTCGTCGATTGTCGGGCATTTCACTCTACACGCTGTCGGTCTGGGTGCTGCCGCTGGTTATCGCCATCACCTTTCACGAGGCGGCGCACGGATTCGTTGCGTACCGGCTCGGCGATAACACCGCCTGGAAGCTCGGCCGCGTCAGCTTTAACCCGCTTAGGCATATTGATCCCTTCGGTACCGTGATATTGCCGGGCATTCTGTTGCTGTCGCACGCGCCTTTCCTGTTCGGCTACGCAAAACCGGTTCCGGTAAATTTCCGAAACTTGAACCACCCCCGCATGGACATGGTCTGGGTGGCGCTTGCCGGACCCGCCACCAACATCCTGCTGGCTCTCGTCGCGGCATCGGCATTTCACGGGCTCGGCCTGGTTCCCGGCAACAGCACACAATGGGTGGCCGACAATCTGAAGAATGCGTTGATCATCAACGTCATTCTCTCGGTCTTCAACATGCTGCCGATCCCACCACTCGACGGCGGACGGGTCGCGGTCGGCCTGCTGCCGAACGTTCTGGCTGCCCCGCTCTCCCGCCTGGAACCCTACGGGATGCTGATACTGATTGGGGCCCTCCTGCTGCTTCCGGTGCTCGGCAACCAGCTCGGTCTCAATCTTGACCTGATCTCCACCATCGTGAGAACAGTCACCGGTTATGTGATACAGCTTCTTTTGCTGGTCACCGGGAATATATAATAAAAGAGCGTTGCAAGGGGCGTAGTCAATTGATCAAAGCACAGGACAAAATGATTGCAAGACGTGCCGACACCAAGGCACGCGCCGACTTCGCAACCTGGAAAATGATGGTGAAGCTGAATGGCTCTTCGTCACTTCCGGCCGAAGCCCTGACATTCCTTTCGAGCTACAAGGGTTTGGTCGAAACGATGCCGGAGGCAGAGGCGAGCGAGGCAACCATCGACTTGATTTACAAGGCTTATTATGTGGACATGGGCGGCACCGGAACGGCGCCCGACATCAAGTCGATGCCAAAAGACCCGATCATCGATACCAGCAATGTCATGGCCTTCAAACGGCCCGCTCCGCAACCACTGCCGGCGGCCAATTCCGCGGCGAACACACGGCCGCGCGTGCCGGTTGCGCTGATCTTCATCTGTCTTGCGCTGATTTACGTCGGCATCCGGTATTTTCTTCTGCAATGATAGCGACTGTGCATCGCGATCCGGCTAGCTGTGACGCAGACGCCAGCGATCGCCGCCTTATCCTTTGCCTTTGACGCGGAAGACGACGGGCAGCGTGAAGCTCAATCCTTCGTCCGCTATCAGCGGCGGGGGCGGTGGCACCGGATCGGACCGGTGCATCATGGCGAGTGCGGCGTTGTCGAAGACCGGATCACCCGATCCCTTCACGATGGTGGCCGACACGACATGGCCGAGGCGATCGAGCACGAAGTTGACGAGAATCTCGACGTTTTTCTGGATGTGTTCAGGCGGATAGCGCTTGTGCTTGTCGAGATGAGCCACCAATTCCTTCTGCCAGGTGGCCAAGATTCGGCGCGCGCTTGCGCCGGTGCCTTGCTGCGGCGCGACCGAACGCTCCGATTCCTGGGCATTCTCAACGCTCGGCATCGCCGTCGCTTCAGAGGCCGCCGATTCCTGCGAGGCCGTCGTTGGCTTCGCAGCCTTTTCGGGGTCGTCATCGACCGGCTTTTTTGAGTCGGTCTCGGTGACGATACGGTCCGGCTCGGCGGTCTCCGTCGGCGTGTCCTTGGGCAGATCGGTTTCCTTCTCGACCGCCTTCTGCTCGGCAAGCGCGGGCGAGGCGACGGATGCGTCGGTGTCCGGCCCGGGCGGAAGGTCGGTCGCCTCACGATGCGGCGAGGACAGATCGAGTCCAATCTCGATCGCCGGCGCGCCGAGATCATCGGCCGACTCATCGGTTTGCATGTGAGCCACCGCCAGCGCCACACAACCGAGATGGATCGCGAGCGCGGCGGCCGCTGACAAAGCCCAAAGACGGCGGGACGGCGGCGGCTCTGCGATGATCTCAGACATGGTCAGGGCTTTGCGTTAGCCGCGGCCGGAACGGACTGGGCGTCCGGAACACCCTCGAGCGCAACCAGCTTGATTTTCGTGAAGCCGCCCGCGCGCAGGATCTCCAGCACGTCCATCAGGTCGCCGTAAGGCACCGCGCGGTCTGCCCGCAGAAAGATGAAACTGTCCTTGGTTATGTTCGGCGTGTTGTCCAGCGTCCGCACCAGATCGACGCGCTTGACCATGGTCTCGCCGATGGCGACGGCAAGATCGGCCTTGATGCTGACATAGGTCGGCTTGTCAGGCTTCTTCTGCGGTGTCGCACTCGACGTCGGCAGGTTGACCGGAAGATCGACGGTCGACAGCGGCGCCGCCACCATGAAGATGATCAGAAGAACCAGAATGACGTCGATGAACGGCGTGACGTTGATCTCGTGCGCTTCAGCGTAATCCTCGTCGTCGTCGAGGCCGCCTTCTGCAATCGATGCGCCCATCGCCTACTCCGCCGCGCGCGACCGCGCCCCGCCGATCGAACCGACATGCGTGCGATCAAGATCGCGCGACAGCAACCGGCCGGCCGATCCCGATGCGCGGCTGACCAGCTCGACGTAGCCTTTCGTCACGCGTGCGAAGTGATTGTAGATGATAACTGCGGGAATCGCCGCGACCAGACCGAGCGCCGTCGCGAGCAGCGCCTCGGCGATGCCGGGCGCCACCACCGCGAGGTTCGTGGTCTGCGACTTCGAAATCCCGATGAAGCTGTTCATGATGCCCCACACGGTGCCGAACAGACCAACGAACGGGGACGTCGCGCCGATCGTCGCAAGCAGACCCATGCCGAGCCGGATGCGGCGGGATTCAGCGCGGACGATTTCAGCGAAGTTCGACGCCGCTCTCTCCTTGATGCCGGCGTCGCTGGAAATTCCGGCCGACAGCCGCGCCTCGTGCATCGCCGACGCCAGCAACGACGCCAGCACGCCATCCTTTGCGCCGAGCGCCATCTGCGCTTCCGCCAGCGAGCGTGACTCACCAATTTGCGTCAGCGCCGCGCCGAGGTTGCGCCGCGCCAGCGACAGCTCCACCATTTTCGCGATGCAGATCGTCCACGTCACCAGCGAGGCAAACGCAAGACCGATCATCACCAGCTTGACCACAATATCGGCCGACATAAACATCGACCACGGAGACAGGTCGTGAGGTGACGCCTGCTCCAGCAGGTTGGCGCCGGCGTCACCGGCGGGGGACGGCGCGGCCTCGGTGGAAGACGGTCCCGATGCGCTGGAGACCGACGAGGGCGCCTGAACCGTCGTTGCCGGTGCGGAAAACGCTGGCGTCTGCGTGGATGGTGCCGCCGGATGCGGCGCATTGTTCTGCTGCGCAATCGCGGGTGCAACCAGCCACAATACAGTCAGCGTGACCGCAAGCGAAATCGTCCTCAGTGACGTTCTAAACATCACTGTGTTCACATCTCGGCTCAACAGAAAACAGGATCATAGATGCCGACCAATTAACCATTTCAGGGATCATCAGCCCAAAGCGTTCGACAAGGCTCTGTATCGCCGTCCAGATCGAAAAACAGGCTGCGTGTACGGGCACTCCTACCATGCTCCGCAATCAGAAAAAAGACGGAACACGGGCGCCACTGCCTTCAAGATCGGCGCGCCCCGCGTGGGTCGACAGCGTCCAAAGCTTTCTGATTGCTTAGAACTTCAAGGGATGGTGTGTTTACACGCAATACGCACAGATATACCACGGCGGCGCGAGTATTTTTTGAAAGCCTCTAATTTCCAAGGCGCGAGCATCATGTCCCGGTCGCGAATTGTCGGTTGGACGTCCCTCGTCGCGGTGATCGCTGTGATAGGCGGCTACGCGCTGTGGCACTACGGCGCGGGGAAGCACAACGAGCCTACCAGCGACGCTGCACGGGTTCCGCCGGTTCCGGTCAAGATCGCAACCGTACGCAAAGGTGATTTCCCGATCTATCTGACCGGACTTGGAACCGTGCAGGGATTCAATACCGTCGTGGTCCGCACCCGTGTCGATGGTCAGATCGACCGGATCGCTTTCAAGGAGGGCGAGCTGGTCGAAAAGAACGACCTGCTCGCCCTTGTCGATCCACGGCCGTACCAGGCCGCGCTCGACCAGGCCAAGGCCAAGAAAGCGCAAGATGAAGCCAATCTGGCCAATGCCGAACTCGACCTGCAGCGCTATACCAAGCTCGGCGAATTCGCGACGCGGAAGCAGACCGACACTCAGCGATCGATGGTGCAGCAGCTTAACGCCCAGATCGCTGCGGACGAAGCCGCGATTGCCAATGCACAGACCCAACTTGACTACACCGGCATCCGTGCGCCGATTGCGGGCGTCACCGGTTTCCGTCTTGTCGATCGAGGCAACATCGTCAATGCCTCAACCCAGACCGGCATCGTCACCATCGCGCAGATCGAGCCGATCGCCGTGATTTTTACCGCGCCGGAAGATCAACTGCCGCAAATCAAGGATGCCATCGCGGCCGGTCCGCCGAAGACGGTCGCGTACTCACCCGACGGCAAGAGGATGCTTTCCGAGGGAACGCTGACGCTAATTAACAATCAGGTCGACACCGCGAGCGGGACTATCCGCCTCAAGGCGGTTTTCGAGAACAAGGATCATATCCTGTGGCCCGGGCAATCGGTCTCGACCCGTCTGCTAGTGTCCACTACGAAGGATGCCGTCGTGGCTCCCGATGACGCGGTCAAGCATGGAACCGACGGACTTTATGCTTACGTGGTCAAGGAAGACAACAAAGCTGAGTTTCGCAAGATCAAGGTGGGCAAGTCGATCGACGGCGAAACCATCATCGAAAAAGGGCTCGCTCCGGGAGAGCGTGTTATTGTCGCCGGACAGTATCGGGTTCAACCAGGATCGGTCGTGACGGCGACAATCGCGAGCTCCGAGTTATCGGGCGACTAGGATGAACGACAGCATTTCTGCGCCGTTTATTCGTTATCCCATCGGAACATCGTTGCTGATGGCGGGCATTCTGTTTGTCGGTCTGGTAGCCTTCCCGCTGCTTCCGGTCGCGCCGTTGCCGCAGGTCGATTTCCCCACGATCCAGGTCCAGGCGAACCTGCCCGGCGCAAGCCCCGAAACCATGGCGTCGTCGGTGGCGCAGCCGCTCGAGCGGCAAATGGCGCAGATTCCCGGCATCGCGCAGATGACATCGACCAGTTCGATCGGGTCGACGTCGATCACGATCCAGTTCGATCTCAACCGCAACATCGACGGCGCGGCCAACGACATTCAGGGCGCAATCAACGCCGCCAGCGGCCAGTTGCCGAAGAACCTTCCGAGTCCGCCGACCTACCGCAAGGTCAATCCCGCCGACTCGCCCATCATGTTGCTGTCGGCGACATCCGACACCCTGCCCCTGACGACTGTGAGCGACGACACAGACGCCCAGATGGCGCAGCAGATCAGCCAGATTTCCGGCGTCGCGCAGGTCTTCGTTGGCGGCCAGCAGAAACCGGCGATCCGCATCCAGATCGATCCGGCGAAGCTCGTGGCCAAGGGCCTGTCGCTCGAGGACATCCGCAGCCAGATCACCTTGACGACTGTCAACGCTCCCAAAGGGAGCATCGACGGCGGAACGCGCAGCTACACCATCTATGCCAACGATCAGCTGACCGCGTCGAAGGATTGGAACGACGTGATCATCGCCTATCGCAATGGAGCGCCGCTGCGCGTGCGCGACATCGGCCGGGCGGTGACAGGCCCCGAGGACAACAAGCAGGCGGCGTGGGCGAACGGCAAGCGCGGCGTATTCCTCATCATTTTCAAGCAACCGGGCGCCAACGTCATCGACACCGTCGACAGGATCAAAGCGGAGTTGCCCAGACTGATCGCGGCGATCCCGCCTGCGATCAAGATCAAGATCATCAGCGACCGCACCACCACCATTCGCGCCGCAATCGAAGACGTTCAGATCACCCTGCTCATCACCATCTGCCTCGTCATCATGGTGATCTTCCTTTTCTTGCGCAACTTCTGGGCGACCATCATCCCGAGCGTCACCGTTCCGCTGGCGCTGCTCGGCGCATGCGCCCTGATGTGGCCATTCGGCTATTCGCTCGACAACCTGTCGCTGATGGCGCTGACGATCTCGGTCGGCTTTGTCGTCGACGACGCTATCGTCGTGCTGGAAAACATTAGCCGCTATATCGAACAGGGCGAAAAGCCGATGGCGGCGGCGTTGAAAGGCGCGGGCGAGATCGGCTTCACCATCATGTCGATCAGCATTTCGCTGATTGCCGTGCTGATTCCGCTGCTGCTGATGGGCGGCATCATCGGGCGGCTGTTCCGTGAGTTCGCGGTGACGCTGGCAATGGCGATTTTCGTGTCGCTCGTCGTATCGCTGACGCTGACCCCAATGATGGCGTCGCGTTTCCTGCGCAGTCATGACAGCGTAAAGCACGGTCGGCTCTACCAACTCAGCGAGCGCGGTTTCGATGCGCTGCTCAACGCCTATCGCCGCGGTCTCGATCTCGTGCTGCGCTGGCGACGCACCACGCTTCTCGTGTTCTTCGTGACGCTCGGCCTCTCGATCTACCTGTTCGTGATCATCCCGAAGGGGTTTTTCCCGCAACAGGACAACGGCATGATCCTCGGCACCTCCGAGGCCGCGCAGGACATCTCGTTCGCGGAAATGAAGAAGAAGCAGGAGGAACTCGGCGGGATCGTGTTGGCCGATCCCGCCGTGCACAGCATCGCCATGTTCATCGGCGGCGGCGGCAGCGCACTCAACAACGGCCGCATGTACGTCACATTGAAGCCGCGGGAGGAGCGCAATGCGTCGGCGCAGCAAGTGATCGAGCGGCTACGGCCGAAGCTCGAGCAGGTGGAAGGCGCGCGACAGTTTCTTCAGGCCTCGCAGGACGTCCGGCTCGGCGGCCGCGCGACCCGCACCCAATTCGAATATACGCTTCAGGACGCCGATCTCGACGAACTGAATGCCTGGGCGCCGAGGGTTCTGAAGAAGCTGCAGACGCTGCCGCAGCTGCGCGATGTCGCCACCGACCAACAGACCAACGGCACCACGCTAACGCTCACAATCGACCGCGACGCGGCGTCCCGCTACGGCGTCACACCGCAGCTCATCGACGATACGCTCTACGACGCCTTCGGACAGCGGCAGGTCGCGCAATACTTCACGCAGCTCAACACCTATCGCGTGATTCTCGAAATCCTTCCCGACTTGCAGGGCAAGGTCGACACGCTGGACAAGATCTACGTCAAGTCGCCGCTCACCGGCGAACAGGTCCCGCTCTCGGTTTTCGCCAAGTGGACGACGGTGCCGGTGCGGCCACTGTCGATCAGCCATCAGGGCCAGTTCCCCGCCATCACCATCAGCTTCAACCTCGCGCAAGGCGTGGCGCTGGGACAAGCAACCGACGCGATACAGAATGCAATGCGAGAACTCGGTACGCCCGCCACCCTCAACGGCAGCTTCCAGGGCACCGCGCAGGCGTTTCAGCAGTCGCTCGGCACCGTTCCGCTGCTCATTCTGGCCGCGCTCATCGTCGTATATTTGATCCTTGGCATTCTCTACGAAAGCTACATCCATCCGATCACGATCCTGTCGACGCTGCCGTCGGCGGGTGTCGGCGCGCTCGCGACGCTGATGCTGTTCGGCTACGACTTCAGCCTGATCGCACTGATCGGGATCATCCTGCTGATCGGCATCGTCAAGAAGAACGGCATCATGATGGTTGACTTCGCGATCGCGGCCGAGCGCGAGGAGCATTTGTCTCCGGAAGAGTCCATCCGCAAGGCCGCCCTGCTCCGCTTCCGGCCCATCATGATGACGACCATGGCCGCGATGCTCGGCGGCGTGCCGCTGATGTTGGGCACCGGAACTGGATCGGAGATTCGTCAACCGCTCGGCTATGCGATGGTCGGCGGGCTTCTGGTCAGTCAGGCGTTGACGCTTTTCACCACGCCGGTCGTCTATCTCTATCTTGACCAGTTCTCCAACTGGCTGTCCCGCTGGAGCCGTGGCGGTCGTAACCTGTCGAGCCACAACTCGATCAAGGAAGCGGCCGAATAGCGCGCGGGCCATGGCCGCAACCCACTTCTGAGCCATTTGCAAAACTCGCCAAGGGGCTACACGAACGGGGCTGGTTGCGGGGGCCCGCAACAATCGCCCCCTAAGAATGCCTCCGATCAGTTTCACTCAGGTTTGCTCCGATCCGCCTATGCGCTGTGCTACGATTTACCCGACAGCAAGCAGTTCAAGTCGTCGCCGCCGACGGTTCACCCGCCGCATCAGAGCTTCCCCACTTTCCTTGCGCTCGGAATATCGGTCGGTGAGGTAAGCCGAGACATCGCGCGTCAGCAGCGTGAACTTGACCAGTTCTTCCATCACATCGACGACCCGATCATAGTAGGAGCATGGCTTCATCCGCCCAGCTTCATCAAACTCCTGATAGGCCTTGGCAACGGATGACTGGTTGGGGATCGTCACCATCCGCATCCAACGGCCAAGCACGCGCATCTGGTTGACGGCGTTGAAGCTCTGCGAGCCGCCCGATACCTGCATGACGGCAAGCGTTCGGCCTTGCGTCGGCCGGACGGCGCCGACCGACAGGGGAATCCAATCGATCTGTGCTTTCATCACCGCGCTCATGGCGCCGTGCCGCTCCGGGCTGGTCCAGACCTGGCCTTCCGACCAGAGCGAGAGTTTCCGCAGTTCACGCACCTTCGGGTGATCGATTGCCGCTCCATCGGGCAACGGCAAGCCATGCGGGTCGAAGATGCGGGTTTCCGCGCCGAAGTGCTTCAGCAGGCGTTCGGCTTCCTGGGTCAGGAAACGACTGTATGACCGCTCGCGAAGCGAACCATAGAGCAACAGAATACGAGGCGGATGGGTCGAGGGTGTTGCCCGCAGTCGATCAATGCGCGGCACAGCGATGCAATCGGCATCCACATTAGATAGGTTTGGCAGACATCAACGGTTTGCCTCCACAACCGCCACCTTACCGTCGCGCTCGTACCAACCTTTGGAGCGGTTCACGATCCACACGACGGAGAGCATGACCGGCACTTCGATCAGCACACCGACGACGGTCGCGAGCGCCGCGCCGGAGTGAAAACCGAACAGGCTGACGGCGGCCGCAACGGCCAGCTCGAAGAAGTTGGACGCGCCAATCAGGGCCGATGGGCCGGCGACACAATGTTGCTCCCCCGAGATTCGATTGAGCAAATAGGCGAGCCCGGAATTGAAATAGACCTGGATCAGGATCGGCACGGCGAGCAGCGCGATCACCATCGGCTGCGCCATGATTTGCTCGCCCTGGAAACCGAACAACAGCACCAGCGTCGCCAGCAGCGATACCAGTGAGACCGGCCCGAGCTTCGCGAGCAGCCTGTCGAGCGCGGCCTGCCCGCCGCTCGACAGTAGACGCCGTCGGATGATTTGCGCGACAATCACCGGGATGACGATGTAGAGCGTCACCGACAGTATCAGCGTGCCCCATGGCACCGTGATCGCGGACAGACCGAGCAGGAGCCCCACTATAGGCGCGAAGGCCACCACCATGATCGCGTCGTTGAGCGCGACCTGGCTCAGCGTGAAATGCGGTTCACCCTTCGTCAGATTCGACCATACAAACACCATCGCCGTGCAAGGCGCGGCGGCGAGGATGATGAGGCCAGCGATATAGCTGTCGATCTGGTCGGCGGGCAGCAGTGACCGGAACAACCAGCCGATGAAGAACCAGCCGAGCAAAGCCATGGAGAACGGCTTCACCGCCCAATTGACGAACAGCGTCACGCCGATACCGCGCCAGTGTCGGCCAACCTCACCGAGCGCGGCGAAGTCGATCTTGAGCAGCATTGGAATGACCATAAGCCAGATCAGTACGGCCACCGGCAGGTTGACCTTGGCGATTTCCGCTACGCCGATCGCCTGAAACACGCCTGGCATCACATGGCCGAACGCGATGCCGACGACGATGCAGAGCGCGACCCAGAAGGTGAGATAGCGTTCGAAAGTAGACATGATTTTTCCTCACGCCGTCGCGATGCGGCGGCCTTGTTCGTCGATAACGCGCTCACCGTCTTCCTTCGTGAGTTCGCCTTGCTGCGGCGGCAGCAGATTGAGAACTTCTTCGGACGGCCGGCAGAGTTTCACGCCCTTTGAGCTGACGACGATCGGCCGGTTAATAAGAATCGGATGCGCCATCATGGCATCGAGAATCTGGTCGTCGGTCAGTTTCGGATCGGCAAGGCCAAGCTCCGCGTAAGGCGTGCCCTTTTCGCGTAGAAGTGCCCGCGCGGAGATGCCCATGCGCGCGATGAGTTGCGTCAGCAGCGTGCGTGACGGCGGCGTCTTCAAATATTCGACGACATGCGGCTCGATGCCGGAATTGCGGATCATCGCCAACGTATTGCGCGACGTGCCGCAGTCGTGGTTGTGATAGATGATGACGTCCATGATCGACCTCACGCCGTGCTGTTGCGAGGCGAGGATTGATCTGCATCAGACATTGGAAGCGCCTTTCTCAGGTTCGCAACAGGAGGACAGCGCGGCGACGGCCGGATTGCACACCTCGGGATGGCCCTGGCAGCAGTCGCGCATGAGGAATTCGACAAGATTGGAGAGCGTCACTAAGGCCGCGCTGTAGATGATCGACCGCCCTTCGCGCCGAAATTCGACAAGCCCGGCCTGTTCGAGATGGCTGAGGTGAAAGGACATGCGCGAGGAGGACGCGCTGTCCATCGCTTCTCCGATGGCGCCAGCGGACATCCCTTCGCGACCCGCTTTCACCAGAAGACGGATGATGCGGAGCCTCGTTTCCTGCGCGAGCGCGGCGAAGGCGTCGAGGGCCTGTCTTTCGTGCATTGTCATCTCAACATTTCAATTATTATTGAAATAATAAATACACGAGAAATTCTTGGCGCGCCAGTCCTTTTGCGGCAATTCCAACTTCGAGTGCCGCCTTCAGCGGATCAAGCAGGGCTATGGATGGTTTTAGGTTTTATGCGGGTTTCCTGGATTTTCGCTGGTACGATCGCCACCCCTAGTTGAAGGCTACGAGGTCGACCAGATCGCCAACGACATCGGAATGTCGCGACAGAACGTCGAGCATTACATCGCTTCCGCGATCAGATGAAGGTCGGTGCCGACGGTCAGAAACGGCTGCAATTAATCGTAAATAGAGAGCCCATCTGAAGGGTGTCCCTACCCCTCTCGTGGTGTGGTAATAGTGGCGTCTCTTTCCGCCCTATGGGCTAGACCACGAACATTGAGGCGGCTATATCACGCGAGCAAATAGCCGGGCTTACAAAACTTTTGAGCGACATTGCAAAACTTTCCGAAAAAATAAAGTTAAAACAATCGCTTAATTGGGGAATGGTGTAACGGTAGCACAACAAACTCTTACTCTGTTTGTCTAGGTTCGAATCCTAGTTCCCCAGCCACACTGCTGTTCGCAACTGTTCGCATGCGACCGCAGACGTCCAAATAGCCCTGAGAAACCAAATGTTTTTGCGACCGTGTTCATTCACGAGCGTCTGCCTTCGTCCTCTTGCAGCCGGAAAATTTGACGGTATCAATGACGGTATATTTCGGCGTCCTGTCTGTCACGGGACATGGAGATACCGTCATGGCATTGACCGACACGCACGTCCGCAACGCCAAGCCAAAGCCGACAGCCATACCAAGGTCAGCGACGGTGGCGGCATGTACCTTCTCGTCATGCCGGATGGCGCGCACTATTGGCGGATGGACTATCGCTTCGCTGGAAAGCGCCGCACGCTCGCTCTGGGTGTGTACCCTATTCTGTCGCTTTCGGATGCACGCGCACGTCGAGAAGAAGCGCGGGGGTCCCTCGCTCACCGACATTGATCCCGGCGTCGCAAAGAAAGCGAGGAAGCGAGCCGCAAGAATTGCCTGCGAAAACACGTTCGAGGCCATTGCCCGAGAGTGGATCGCCAACCAGCGGCACCGGCTGGCTTCCCGTTACTGCGCACTCCTTCTCGCCCGGCTTGAGGCCGACATATTCCGCTTTCGTCGGATCTCGCCCTGTTGCAGACGTTGATGCACCTGAAGCTCGCTGAGATGCTCTCAGGAAGAATTGAGAAAGCGTGGGGCTATCGAGACTGCCCTCCGGCTCCGGCAACTCTGCGGTCAAGTATTTCCGCTATGCCATCGCGACCGGGCGCGCAAAGCTTGACCCGTCTGTCGACCTTAGGGGCGCAGCTGAAATCCCCCCGGCAGGCCACGTGGCCACAAGGCAATGCCGGTAGATGAGATGCCGACCTTTATGGACGCGCTCGGCGCATATGACGGTGATTTGCGAACGCGCCTCGCCTTGCGGCTCGTGGTTCTGACGTTTGCCCGCACAACTGAACTGCGAGCCGCGCGCTGGTCTGAATTTGAAAATCTCGATGGTAATGAGCCGGTTTGGCGTATCCCGGCGGAACGCACCAAAATGAAGCGCGAACACCTTATTCCGCTAGCACCGCAGGCTTTAGCTGTCCTTTGTGAACTGCGAGCGCCATCCGGTTCCGATGCCAGCCCCTTTCTATTTCCACTCAGCCGTCACGCGAACAAATTGATGAGCAACAACACGATGCTCTATGCGCTGTACCGTATGGGCTACCATGGCCGCGCCACCGTTCATGGCTTTCGAGCGATGGCCTCCACCGCGCTCAACGAAATGGGGTTTCGGCCCGATGTAATAGAACGCCAACTCGCGCACGAAGAGAAGAATGCGGTACGTGCTGCCTATAACCGCGCGGAATACCTGAATGAACGTCGTACCATGATGAAGCGATGGGCTGACCATATCGATGCGGTCGGCGGTCGAAATGTCGTGCCACTACAGCCAAAGGCCCAGAGTGAATAGGCACAGCCGGAACCCGAAAGGGCATGTCGAACTGCTGCGAAGCCAAGCATTCTTCCGTAGCGTTTGTGCTGATAGCCTCTGCCGCGTGGACAGGCCGACCATCTGACAGGCCGGAAGCACCGCCGTGCGTCCATTCGGTGCTTCGCAAGGTGCGCGATGGCAGTAAAACGAACTCGCAATCCCCCGATTTCTAGTGGGCCCGGCAACCCTGCGGAGGCAGCGATGTGGCTCGAGAAACTCTGTCAGCAAATGGAAAACCACATAGACGAATACAAGTTCGAGCCGGATGAAACCGGTGTTTCCTTTGAATTGGTTCGGTGGTTTGTCGGTGCTGTAAGGAAGGGCGGAAGCCTTGAGCTGGCCTTAGGTATACGGCGGGGCAAGGGGCGACCTAAGAAGACCGGCCCCGGTAAGCATTTTGACGTCGCGCGACGCGTATTCAGCCTAAGGTCGCAGGGCAAGTCTTGGAAAAAGATATGTGAGGAGTTGAATTTCACAGATCAGCGAGAGCTGCAAAAAATCTACGAGCGAGAACGGCCAAAAGTTCAACGTGCCATTGCGGACAGGATAGTGCTCCGCTTGCAGCAACGCCGTGGGATTAAATAGATCGATTTAGCCCACATATCGGGCACTGCAGTTTCGGGGAATAGTCCGACCGTTCGCTGCAACCCGCAGCGGCGCGAGAGGACATAGACACATGGCCGACAGGCTTGCATTCTCTCCCATGAGGCTGGCGTTGGGCGCACATTCATCTTCTCAGAAATCAAGAACGGACGACTTGAGGCGGTTAAAGCGGGTTCCCGCACGCTGATCACGCAAGATGCGTTGACCGCGTGGCTGAAGTCGCTGCCACGGCGTGGCTCATGCAGGCCGCATCGCACTGCATCGACCGCCCGCAGAAAAAGATCTCAGTCAAAAAATAGACCGGTCTGCGCGGCTGAAGCACAGGATCGGAAGCAGACGTAACATCGAAGCCTCCGTATCTGTACTCTCATCCGCTGACAGCTACGCAAGCACTGGCCTTTCCAAAGCAGGGAGGCCGACATGTCACACACCGACGACGTGTCGCCGGTTGTCAATGAAGACGAACCTCCTTTTGGCGATCCTGCTGATGAGTTCGAAGCGGCGGACGCGCCGCTGCGCCCGAGCAAGCACAACGCTCATTGTTGAACTCAACGTCAAGCTCGGATTTGTCGAGCCGTGGCGCGGTGAGACTGACGCCAACGCAATCGACACAGGGCACGCTGATGAAGCAACGCCAGCTTGCGAAGAAGTTGAAAAAGAAGAAGTAGACGCGCCGCTCGCGATTGATCGCCTGCACACAACGGCGCGTTTCTTTGTCCTTTTTCAGGACAAGGCCCCTTCAGTGGGGCCGGTTTTGTATTAAGAGCCTAGCCACATCGACAGGCCTGCCGCGCGGCAAGCCGAAGTGCCCAATGCAAACAGGAACGAAATACGGTGGCCGAGACCGTCGCCAATGATCGTCTGGACTTCTCGAAAGCCACCAAGTCCGTGACGTCAGCGGAGCGACACTGGCGCAGCATCTCGATTGCAGCCGGACCTACATCCACAAGCTCGAAGCCGAAGGCGTGCTTCAGCGGGAAGGTGGCGGCTACCCGCTCGACCAGAGCCGAGTTGCCTATGTGCGGTTTGCGTCGCGCAGCGGAAGGCGGACGAAGCAGGCGAGCCAAACGATGTGCTCAATGGGTGCTGAATTGGCGTGATGATTGGAGCGTACACGGCGAAGCGTGCTGATAACAAAGCCCGTTTTGCTCCCTGATTTCAAGCCGGTAAGCAATCGCATGGTACCAAGCCGCACTTACCGGGATGGTGGCGCTGCCGAGCGCGGTCCACCCGCACAGGTGTCTATTTTGAGCGAGTGACAAAGTCGGCAATGATTTCGTTCACATCCGCAGGATGTGTCACCGGTCCCATGTGCCCGGCACCGTCGATCTCGGCATATGCTGCTTTCGGCCAAACGTGGCGCAGGATATCAGTGACACCGCGGGGCTGCGGAGGTCGTGCGTGAGCCCGCAATGAGTTGAACGGGCACGCGAAGACCCGAAAGCGCCTCAACGGTTGCTCCAGAAGGGTCGAAGGCCACTGACCACTCAACTTGCAATTTGGGCATGCCAGCTTTCACCGAGTGGCGCAGTCGTTCATCCATCGCTTCGTATGCACCGGGGCTGGCCCAATAATCGATGAAACCACGTGCGGCTTCTTCAGCGTTGTTTGCGCTGACGTAATGAATGACCCGAATCTGACGGATTTGATCTCGTCGTGCTCTGCCAGTTTGCCTGCGGGAGCGAGCAAATGGAACAACGTTGGTTCATACAACGTAAGGCTTCGCACCTTCTCCGGTACGCGAACAGCGGTTCGCGCCAAAATCGCGCCACCATACGAATGACCCACGAAATGAACCGGCTGTGCAAGCTCTTCCAAAAGGGCTTCGATGATTGCGATCTCATGCCCTATTAGTGGCATTTGGCCAGCGAACGCCGCTGTACGCCCGTATCCGATATGGTCAGGAGCAACCAGACGGTATTGGTCAGCCATCTGCGTGGAAAGCGCACGCCACTGTCCTCCTGAACCGGTCGAAGCCTGGCCCAGCACAATCGGGATGCCCCTGCCTTCGTCCCGGTAATAAACATCCAAGCCATGAACCGTGAGCTGGGGCATCTGAAGCCCTTTCGCATTCAGCAATTTAGGGAAAGTGCGCAGGAACAGGCGATCATTGCCGATGATCAACGTGCCTGCAACCTCATCAGGCTGCGAAGTCGAGCCCACGGAGCCGCTGCCCGTTTCGCCCACGTTGTGCCCGGTACGCTGGCCACCGCTGTTCGTAGTGGCTTGCCTCAGCATCGTGGCCCAGCGATCCTCGCTCCCATGGGCACGAAATCGAGCGCATTTACGGCTCGTCGGTGCGGGCGGCGGCAGAGTGAGCGAAGGAAGCCCGCAGGCAAGCGGGACCGTCTCGCTGTCGAGGCATGGAACAAGCGTATGCTCGGCTTTCAGGGACCGGCTCAGCCATCACCGACGCTGGGCGACGCACCTGAATGCCGGGTTCGGCTATCTCGAAGTGAAGTGTCTTGGCTGCAAACGCAACAGAGTGGCGCTGGACATCGTGCGGCGACCGAAGACAACACCGATCTGGAGCCATACCTATGCTGCAAGGATTGCTCCGAAGTCCAAGGCTATTCCTACAAGCGGAGCCATCTGGTGGCACTGCGCGTTGGCAAGATCAAGCGCCAGTGATCCGCCATCAATGTGGTGGCCGGGGGCACGTGCAAATGAAGAGGCCGCCAGCTGAGGCGGCCTACAGGGGGATAAAATGACAGACCATACCGTTCAAAGTAGGCGACCTAGTAAAGAAGCGCTCAGGTTACGAATATCCGGGCTTCATCGTGTCGGTTTTTACAAACCGAGCCGGGGACGTTCGGTATGTAGTGGAGGCAGACCACCCTGCTTTCGCCGGCATGTTGCACATCTTCAATGGCGATCAGCTTGAAAACATCGCTAAGGCAAAACTAGTCCACCGCCAAAATCAAACTGGGCCGCGATAGCTTGTAGACCATGTGCAATCTCTACAGCATCACCACCAACCAAGCCGCCATCGCTGCGCTGTTTCGCGTCATCAATCGCTATGAGGGCAACCTCGCGCCGATGCCGGGCGTGTTTCCTGATTATCCGGCTCCGGTGGTCCGCAACACCGAAAGTGGTAGCGAATTGACCATGATGCGACGGGGCATGCCGCCGCCGCCAAAGTCGATGTGGCCGCAAGTTACGAATATCCGCAACACGTCATCACCGCACTGGCGCGGCTGGCTCAAGCCGGAGAACCGCTGCTTAGTCCCGTTCAACAGTTTTGCGGAATATGCGCCGGAGCTGAACCCGGATACCAACAAAAAGAACGTGGTCTGGTTCGCACTCCAGATGATCGACCGCTAACGGCCTTCGCCGGCATCGGGACGACATTCAACGGCGATCGCGGCACAAGGCCAAGCCGGTGCCGGGGCCGCATCAGGTCTATGGTTTTCTCAAGACCTCGCCGAATGCAGTGGTCGAGCCGATCCATCGCAAGGCAATGCCGGTGATCCTGATCACCGACGAGGAGCGGGACGATTGGATGCGCGCGCCATGGGATGAGGCCAAGGCATTGCAGCGACCATTGCCTGATGACGCGCTCACTGATACGCGGGCTGACAAAGAGGATCGCGCGACGGCAGCATGATTGAGCGCCGCCCCTCCGGCTTCATCGACCCGTCAGCCGAAGAAGGTGGCCCGACCACCGTCGGGCCCCATGTGGGTCCATGAGATCAAGCACGACGGCTACGGACTTGTACGCCGGGATGGCGGGCAGGTGCGCTGCTTCACGCGGTGGTCATGACTGGTCGAGCGTTTCCCGGCCATCGCAGACGCAGCCAGGCGCATACAAGCCGGCATCGTTCCTGATCGACGGCGAGGCGGGGATTGCCACCGAGCAGCGTCCTGCCGGACTTCCACGCGCTCAGAAGCAAGCGCCGGGGCCATGAGGCGGTGTTGTACGCCTTCGACCTAATCGAGGACGATGGCATCGACCTGCCACTGCTCGACCGCAAGCGGCGGCTCAAGAAGCTGCTAGGCAAGTCCCAGCGGAGGGCCATCCGGTTTGTTGAACATCTGATGGGTGATGGCCCCACCATCTTCGAGCACGTCTGCCGCATGGGGCTTGAAGGCATCGAGACAAAGCAAACGCACGCCCCGTATCGCAGCGGCCCGTCACGAACATGGCTCAAATGCAAGAACCCGGAAAGCGCCGCAGTAAGGCGGGAGCGCGAGGAAGCCTTGGATCAACCAGCGGTCGATCGCCGAGCGGTTTCGCCGCCTGCCAGCGCGTTGTCCGGTGCAAACTCGGCTGGTATAATCGCGGATCGGCAGATGCCGCCATGAGAGTTGTTTACCGACATCGCGGTAGAAAGCGCCGGATGATTGCCAGCGCGCGAACGTGTCCGCGACGAGCGCGACACTGGCGATGGTCACCCACCAAGCACCGAGCAGCACCACGCGGGCAGCAGACAGCAGGCAGCAGCACGCA
>CAWEBX010000013.1:0-149001 GCA_963807355.1 uncultured archaeon | reverse complement strand
TAACAACCACTCGCCATTTATGAAGTCATTCACGAGCTGTCCTTTGATCTTCTCGGTGCTCAGAGAGACAGTGGCAAACCCCAGTCGCAGCTGAAGCTGATGTCAGGGTGATGGTGTTCTGTCTCAGTCGACGCAATCCGCGCATTGTCGCGGGCTCCGACAAGCTTATCCTTAGGCCAAACTGCAATCGCCCGCATCGTGTTGAGGTAATGGCGCGAACTCCTCCCGGTGTGCGGATTGCTCATTGCAATGAAGGAATTGCTATGACCGTCGCCCCGACCCTGCAGAAGTATTTGGATCGACCGTCACCTACGAACTGATCGCACACGACCGACCATGTCGTCGACGCGTGTTCGTCGTCAGGTAATTTGAGACTGATCAGGCATTTCGAGAAGGGAGGCTCTGGCTCATCAGGGGTTAGAGTTTAAGCGGCCTGCAGTCGGTGCTGCAAGCGACGGTTTGCGATGGTGACAAGTTTGATGCGTCTGCGTTCTGCAAGGATTGTCTCGGCCCTGCCGAAGTAGACATCGGCTGGAGTCAGATTGTCGATGCTCTCATGATAGCGGACGTGATTGTAGTGCTCGACGAAGGCTCCGATCTGTCGTTCGAGATCTCCTGGTAAGTAATAATTTTCCAGCAGAATGCGGTTCTTCAGAGTTTGGTGCCAGCGCTCGATCTTGCCCTGGGTTTGCGGGTGATAGGGTGCGCCCCGCACGTGCTGCATGCCCTTGCCTTCGAGCCAGTCAGCCAGATCGCCTGCAACATAAGAAGCGCCATTGTCGCTCAGCAGCCTCGGCCGCTGCACGACGGTGGCGCTGTCGAGGCCCGAGCCTGCGAGTGCCTGGTCGAGCGTGGCCGTGACGTCCGAAGCGCACATTGTGGGACCGAGCCGCCAGGCCACGATGTATCGCGAGAAGTCATCGAGCACCGTCGACAGATAATACCAACCCCAGCCGGTGATCTTGAGGTAGGTGAAGTCGGTCTGCCAGAGCTGGTTGATCGCCGTGGTCTTGTCCTTGAACTCGTTCGCCGCCTTGATCACCACATAGGCTGGACTTGTGATGAGGTCATGCGCCTTCAGCAGCCGGTAGACCGAGGTCTCAGAGACGAAGTACTTTCTTTCGTCGGTGAACCGCACAGCCAGTTCGCGCGGCGACAGCTCGGGAATCCCCAGCGCCATGTCGATGATCTGGCCACGAACATCGTCCGGGATGCGATTCCAGACGCGATCCGACCGTGAGCGATGATCAGCCAGCGCCTCGATTTCCACCCTCTCGATAGCGGTCGTACCATCGGTAAAAGGTCGCGCGGGGGATGCCGAGCTTGTGCAGTGTCCGCTTGACGGGTAGATGCGATCGTTCAACCAGCGCGATGATCTCGGCCTTCTCGGATGCCGGATATCTCATGCCTCGTCCTCCCCATCCCCGCTCATACTTTTTTTAAGCAGACGGTTCTCAAGAGTGAGATCAGCCACGACCTCCTTCAAAGCGGTGGCCTCACGACGAAGATCCTTCACCTCGCCAGGTGTTGCGGCTCGCGCCATGTCACCGGCCAATCGACGCTTGCCGGCCTCCAGGAACTCCTTCGACCAGCCGTAATACATCGAGGCAGCAATGCCTTCCCGGCGGCATAGCTCGGAGATGTTCTCCTCGCCGCGCAACCCTTCCAGCACGATGCGGATCTTCTCCTCCGCTCCATACTGCTTGCGCGTGGCCCGGCGGATATCCTTCACCACCTGTTCGGCTGACGCTTTCTGTGTTCCGGATTTCTGTCTCATCTTCGCTCCCTTGAAGGGCTATGATGAGCCAGAAATCCTCCCCTCTCAGTTAAGCCGATTGTGTCTCATTGGTGCTGACGCCGGACAGTCGACGCGCACTGCCGAAGCCTGCCATGTGCCGGGCGACTGTCTGGCAAAAGGCGTTGTGCTGCGCCGGGACGGCGGTTACCTGCTGGCGATCCTTCCCGCTTCTCACCATATTCACCTGTCAGACTTAAGAATGCAGCTCGGCGACAAGGTCGCTCTGCGAGCGAAGACCAGATCGCAAAGATGTTTTGCGACTGCGAACGTGAGGCCGTTCCGCCGGTTGGCGAGTGCTACGGGTTCGACGTTATCGTCGACGACAGCATTGAGGCACAGGGCGAGATCTACATGGATGGCTTCTCGCACCGGCCTGCTTCAATAAGAGACCAGCGCCTCGACCTCGATTACTTCTTTTGTGATGATGCAGATGATCGCCCGCCACGGCGCTTCCTCTCAAAGCAGTAATTGAGAGGGTCTTCGATATCATTGCGCAAAGACTAGCCGACGGCACGATCAGTGTGGGCACTATTGCTCTTACGGCGGGGATGGGCAGTCCTTCTTGCTGGTCGAGACGCTGACAAGACGCATTGCGTCATCCGCAACGCCAACGGCATTTATCGACCGGTGGTTTTCGGGAACCGACTGGCCTGTGGGTGGGCGGAGCTGGGCCCACATAATCACATCTACGCGCTCTCCCTCTACAAGTCGCCCAAGCTCGCTGACATGCGCGAAGCGGCGGCCGGCTCTCGGCCATCCTCGACATGTGAAGCTCTGCGCCGGCTGGGGCCTGTCGTCCGGCGATCTTGAACAAGCCCCTCCGGCGGTCGAGATGCTGGCCCATACACGCTACGTGCTCGACACGGGAATGCGCGGCGATCTGCTGGCACTCAGGGTGGCGCTTGCCCCTGCGTGATCGGCTACGCGGAGATCGCGATCCGATGCAGCACGGGCAGGTCTTGTCATCGATGTCGACGACGATCTCAACCCGCGGCAGATGCGCCGGCGAAGAGCCTCGGTTGCTCCGGCCAGCGTCTCGCGTCATCAGGCGCCGCCCTTGAGATAGTAGTATTTCTCATGAGGCCTTGTGGCTGCGCAACGCAGGCTTATGTGCAAGGAGGCTAGCACTCGTCAACCCTGAGTGCCAAGTTTGAATAAAAACTAAACCGGGGAGGACCGCCATGAAATTCCGTCCGCTTCACGACCGCGTCGTGGTCAAGCGTATCGACGCCGAAGAGAAAACCACTGGCGGCATCATCATTCCCGACAGCGCCAAGGAAAAGCCCTCGCAGGGCGAAATCACGGCGGTCGGCCCCGGTGGCCGCGACGAGGCTGGCAAGCTGATCCCGATCGATCTCAAGGTCGGCGACCGCGTGCTGTTCGGCAAATGGTCCGGCACCGAGGTCAAGCTCGATGGTCAGGAATTACTGATCATGAAGGAAAGCGACATTATGGGCGTTCTCACCGATCTGCCCGCCGCCAAGAAGAAGGTCGCGTAGTCACAGCCAGGTTTTCCTAATCCTGAGGAGCCGGCGCAGCCGGCGTCTCGAAGGATTAGGCACTCAATCCAAATCGCATTCCTGAAGAAACCGCCCAGCCGCGCGATCTTGGGGATCTGATCTTGAAAACGGAGATCATTATGTCCGCCAAAGAAGTTAAATTCGGCGTCGTGGCCCGCGACAAGATGCTGCGCGGCGTCGACATCCTCAACAACGCGGTGAAGGTCACGCTCGGCCCCAAGGGCCGCAACGTCGTGCTCGACAAGTCCTATGGTGCGCCCCGGATCACCAAGGACGGCGTCACCGTCGCCAAGGAAATCGAGCTTGAAGACAAGTTCGAGAACATGGGCGCCCAGATGGTGCGCGAAGTCGCATCCAAGTCCGCAGATGCGGCCGGTGACGGCACCACCACCGCAACGGTGCTCGCCGCCGCGATCGTCCGAGAAGGCGCGAAGTCGGTTGCCGCCGGAATGAATCCGATGGATCTGAAGCGCGGCATCGACCTCGCCGTCGAAGCCGTGGTCGCCGACCTCGTCAAGAACTCCAAGAAGGTCACCTCGAACGAGGAAATCGCCCAGGTCGGCACCATTTCATCCAATGGCGACACGGAAATCGGCAAGTTCCTGGCTGACGCCATGAAGAAGGTCGGCAACGAGGGCGTCATCACGGTTGAAGAAGCCAAGTCGATCGAGACCGAACTCGAGGTCGTCGAGGGCATGCAGTTCGACCGCGGCTACATCTCGCCCTACTTCGTCACCAACGCCGAAAAGATGCGCGTTGAAATGGAAGATGCCTACGTCCTCATCAACGAAAAGAAGCTATCTCAGTTGAACGAATTGCTTCCGTTGTTGGAAGCCGTGGTGCAGAGCGGCAAACCGCTTGTGATTATTGCCGAAGACGTCGAAGGCGAGGCCTTGCCACGCTCGTTGTCAACCGTCTCCGCGGTGGTCTGAAGGTCGCAGCCGTCAAGGCACCGGGCTTCGGCGATCGCCGCAAGGCCATGCTGCAGGACATCGCCATCCTGACCGGCGGTCAGGCGATCAGCGAAGACCTCGGCATCAAGCTTGAGAATGTCACGCTCGCCATGCTCGGCCGCGCCAAGAAGGTGATGATCGACAAGGAGAACACCACCATTGTCAGCGGGGCCGGCAAGAAGGCCGACATCGAAGCGCGCGTGAACCAGATCAAGGCGCAGATCGAGGAGACCACCTCGGACTACGACCGCGAGAAGCTGCAGGAGCGTCTCGCCAAGCTCGCCGGCGGCGTCGCGGTGATCCGCGTCGGCGGCGCGACCGAGGTCGAGGTGAAGGAGCGCAAGGATCGCGTGGATGACGCGATGCATGCGACCCGCGCGGCGGTCGAGGAAGGCATCGTGCCGGGCGGCGGCGTCGCCCTGCTCCGTGCTTCCGAGCAGCTCAAGCGCATCAAGACCCAGAACGACGACCAGAAGACCGGCGTCGAGATCGTGCGCAAGGCGCTGTCCGCGCCGGCCCGCCAGATCGCGATCAATGCAGGCGAAGACGGCAGCGTCATCGTCGGCAAGATCCTCGAGAAGGAGCAGTATTCGTATGGCTTCGACTCGCAGACCGGCGAATACGTCAACCTGATCTCCAAGGGCATCATCGACCCGACCAAGGTGGTTCGTGTCGCAATCCAGAACGCAGCCTCGGTCGCGGCACTGCTGATCACCACCGAAGCCATGGTGGCCGAAGTGCCGAAGAAGAACGCAGGCGCTGGCGGCATGCCCCCGGGCGGCGGCATGGGCATGGGGGTATGGACTTCTAAGTCCAACTGTTCAGCACTTCAGCAATGGAAAGGCCCGGCGGAAATGCCGGGTCTTTTTAGTGCAGCAGGTAAGCCCGCGCGCGCTGTGCAAAGGTCCGGCCTGACAAGACTCTCTGATCGCGACGGAGCTGGCTCAGCGAAATCTCATTCAGTTTGAGCAGAACCTTGCGGAGTGACCTGACGATATTTCGGACCAGCGGCATAGATAGCTGCAACGTGAATTGTCAGTCTCTATTTGTTAGGAAAACTTCACCCTCTCTCGCTTCGCTGCGTCGTATATTTCGATCTGCAGCATCTTGTAGCGACTAAGCAAATCCGCCGCAGCGACCTTAGCCGCATCTTCGTCGTCAAATTGCGCTTTGAACCGGTTGTCGATGACAAGGGTAAATCCTTCCACCGGGAGGACATCAGCTCGTTGCATCTTGCGCTGATGTTCGTCGGAAGGTGCTATTGGAGCCCTCATTTTATGATCTCGCAGATTGGAGGATATAGTCAGCTAAGGGATGAACAAGTGAGCGTCGGCGCGAGAGGACAGGGCTGCTGATCGAGCCTTCGTCAGCGCGATTTTGATTGAAATGGCTGCTACGTCGTTCAGCCAATGGAACTGGCAACCAGCTCACTCTCGTCGGCACGAAGACAATTCAATTGTTGCTTCTAGCAATGATCGCTTGCTGGCGATCTTGATCCAACAACGCCTCGGTATGAATTCGGAACACAAACGCGGGTCTTCCGCGTTCAGATCATCACGAGCTTGATCTGTCCGTCTTCAATGTTACCTGCCGCGACAGCGTCCCGTGCCATTCGCTCAATTGTTGGCCAGTTCATAAGGAAGTACTTCTTGGCCTGTTCCTGCGTCGAGCACGTCGTCTGAACAATGCAAGCTTGTCGCATATTCCCATTCGCAATCTGAAAGGATACGCTTTGCGGTTCGTCCATGGTCGCTCGATCCTTCGGTTTGTCCATAGGCAAATGAAGTTGCTCTGCCCCTCTCACATAGTCATCGGTTTTGGAATTGCCATGTCACGCTTCGCATGATTTCCTGAGCCATCGGATCGAGCACCAATTTGGTGCGGACTGATTGAAGAAGTTCCAACGCGGGATTGCGTGCTGACGTAGTTCATCTGAGTATCACTTCGTGGAATCGGTTAATCTCGGAATCGTTACTCTTCGACCTAGGGACCCATAAAATGATTCTTTCCGCGCTGAGTTTGTGATTCACGGTCTCCGACAGGAGGCCCCTCATGAGTCGCGATTACTTTTGGCTAACGAAGGACAGTTCGCTCGGCTCAAGCCGCTTCTACCTAACGATACGCGCGGCAAGACGCGGGTCGATGATCGGCGGGTCATCAGCGGCATCATCCAGGTGCTGAAGTCCGGTGGGCGCTGGATCGATGCGCCGTGCCAGATCAGTCTCAAATCGCCTGACGACGGACAGCGTCGAGATTTACGTATTGCGAACTCCAAAGAACCGGGGAACTCAATAGAGGTCTGCTCAATTCGTTCCCAAGGCCACGGAACCGTTTCCCGGCGGCAGATGATTGAGATTGAAGTAGTAAGAGAGAACCAGAACAACTTTCAGGAAAGGCCGACGATTTCGCTAATACTAGGAAAGTTAGAGCGCTGTTCGCGACCGTTCCACGGCTGCGAACTCGGAGGGCTTCAGACATGGATATTGCCCTTATCTTACTGGCTGCCAGCGCCTTAGTCGGCGCCGCCGCGGGCTTACAAATGAAAGCCCTCGCACTCGTGCCCATCGCATTATTGATTGCTGTTTTCTCGGCCGCCGTGCTTCATGTGAACGGTTTCGAACCCGGTAGCGGCATTGTCATCATCATCGGATGTTTGGTCCTGAACCAGGCTGCCTACATCCTTGTACAGATTTTTGGTCTTAGCTCTCGTTATCATCTATCAGTGGATAATGACGCCGACTGTGTACCAGGTCCCGGCCGCGAGCAGGTAATCGATGGCGATCACGGCAATCAAAAGCCGTCCCCATCCTGGCCGGATAGCAATCCGCGCGCGTGAAAGAGCGAGAAGACTCGATCTCGGCTGATTAATCGACATGACAGAGTCGTCGCTTTTGTCATTCATTCGGTACGATAGCCACGCTGTCTGCGGTAGGTAAAAAGGTTCATGGCATCTCACAAAACCCGCCACCGACGCATCCCAAGGCGAAGCTCACTCTAAGCGGACAACCCCGCCGGCGAGGCGCGGGGCCGAACGGATCGGCAGGCTCCCCCATCCTTGAGGCTTGCGCTGAACCAAGTAAGTTCTCGCCTCATCCCACGAATAGTCGCCATTTCTAGGGTGAGTTTCTGATGTTGGTCAGCGATTTTGGCGATTGCAAGGACGAGAAACGCCCTTCTGTCCTGAGCTATCGACATGGCAGAAATCCAGTTTAAATGACACAGCGCAATATGCAAGCTGAACACCCGAGAGGATCCGTGATCCACCGAAGCTGAGACTGATTCCAAACAGCTCGAGGGCAAGCGGATTAAATTGTGTCACGGCATCCGCAAGAAACGTCGAGACGACGGCAGCCCCCGATTGTCTCAAACCTGTCATATCTTCACATTGCCGGTATTGTTGCGGGACGGCGCGCCAAGCGCGACATACTTGTCTTCAGGAAATCCAAGCGTCTGGTTTACGCTCGGGATTTTTTTGAACACCACCGACTGCAACCGCTTTTCGCGCACCTCGACCTTGGTGAGAAAATTGTCGGAAATTGCCTGCCTGTTGTGGTCAAGCTTCACCAGGGCATCGATATAGTTTTTGAATTCAAGCTTTCGCAACGCCTCACGAAAAGCCTCCTGGTTTCCGGAAAGATCACCATCCACGGCATTCAGCGCGAGCAGTGCCGCTTGCAAGTTGGTGGAATAGGAGAACGCAAGTGTGCCCGGTGTCTGCTGCCCGACATCTTTGCTCCAGCGCCTGACGTAGCGCGCCTGGAAATCCTTCCAGACCGGGTTGTCGTAATAATCCCCGATCGGGCCGGCGGAAATGGTGCCTTCAAGCACCTTGCGATGGGGGCCGCGGGCTGAGAACAGCGTCTGATCGGCAAGGAGGGTCCCGCCAAGAAGCGGCAGCGAGCCGCCAGCTTGCGCATACTGGGTGAGGAACGCCAGTCCGTCGGACCCGCCATAGACGACATAAAGCGCGCCGGATGATTTTGGAATTTGCGCAATCAGTGAGGTGTAGTCGGACGTTCCAAACGGCGTCCAGAGATAGTTGAGTTTGCCGCCTGCCCGCGTGAACTCAAGACTAAATCCGAACACCTGTGAGTAAGGAAAGGCGTAGTCAGAGGCGACAACGGTCACTTCGTCGATCTTAAGGGTATTCTTGGTGTATTCACCGAGTCCCGCGGTCCATTGCGTGCCATCCGTGCTGAAGCGAAAATAGTTCGGCGACGAATTGCGGAGCGTGTTGTCCTGCGAGGCAGACGAACCATTGATAAAGGTCTTGTTCGGCACCGTGCGCGAATAATCCCGAACCGCGATACCCTCGGCCCCCGACAATGGCCCGATCACAACATCAGCGTGATCCTGCTCGATCAGCTTGCGGGTCCGTGCAAGCGCGACGTCCGGCTTGGCGTTCGAGGATTCCCGGATCCACTCGATTTTCCGTCCGCCCGCCTTGTAATCGGCCTCCTCAAGGAGAAGCTCAATGACACGGTAGGCATCCTGTCCGTTGATGGCGAGCGGCCCCTCCAGGGAGGCCAGCGTGCCGAGCCTGATAGGAACGGGAGTCGCATGGAGCGCCGGAGCGAAGATGGTGGAGCCGGCAATTGCCGCAGCGCCTTGAAGGACTTGCCTCCTAGTGGGATTGATTGTCATCGTCATAACCCCTCAGATGAATTTCGTTATGATATGTTGGTTTGAGAGCGAGACGCAGAGCTTCGATCTCGCACTAACAAGGCTTTGCCCCGCTTTATCAGTCCTATAATCCCATCAGGAGAGGCGACAACGATCGTCAGAAAGACCACGCCGATGAGCGTATTGAATCGATCGCGGTCGTAGATGTCGGCAGCGAACGTGTCGAAGACCGTGAAAATGAGTGCGCCGATGAACGCGCCAATCGGATGGCCCAGACCGCCGATCACAGCAATGATTAAAATGCTGATCGTGGCATGGGTGGACACGGTACCAGGAGAGATTCCAATGTTGTAAAAGGTAAGCAGCACGCCGCCGACCCCTGCAATGAAGCCAGCAAGGCCAAACGCCGCAATTCGATGTAGAGCAACATTAAAACCGAGCGCCGAAACACGGCGCGGATTATCGCGAATGCCTTGCAGGACCAGCCCGAGGGGGGCACGGCTGACATAGATCACAAGCGCGTAGAGGGCCGCGGACACGGCAAGAACCGCATAGAAGAAGATCGCGGGTGTACGCAAGGGAACACCCAGAATATCCGGGCCCATCACATTGCGAATCCCCTCATAGCCGTTGAGAAACTCGACGTTGGCCTGCACGAAGAAGTAAAAACTCACTGCGATCGCGAGCGTGATCATCAGCAGATAGATCTCGCGTGTTCGTACCGCGACGGCACCGATCACGACCCCCGCAATAGTCGAGAATACAAGCGCAAGAGCGATGGCAAGCGCATAAGGAAGCTTGAAGCCATTGGCCGGTATGGCATCCGGCACCGTCACGGCTATCGTGTATCCGGCAACGCCCGCGGTGACCATCTGGGCAAGCGAGATGAACCCGCCGTAGTGAGCAAGGAACGTAAGCGAGAGCGCCACGATTCCGAAGATCATGGCCCGCACGAATATGTTGACCGTCCAGAACTCCGGTAGCACAGCCGGCAGCGAGATAAGGACCATCAGGAAAATCGCCGACGTCAAAGGCGGCGAGGCCAAGGATCTCCCGCTGAACGCTGCAGATGTGGAAACCGCATCACTCATGAGAACTTTCTTCCCAACAGGCCGCGAGGCCTGAATGCGAGCACTGCCACCATGATGAGCAGCGTGAGCATCACCGAGTAGGCCGGGAACAACGACTGTCCGAACTGCTCGGCCATGCCGACCAGAAGGGCGCCAAGCGCCGTCCCGGGCAAAGATCCCATGCCACCAACGATCACAACGACGAGTGAGATCAGCAGGAACTCGATATCCTTCTCCTGGCCGAAGGGTTGTGCCGTCCCACCTACGACTCCGGCCAAACCGGCAAGAGCAGCGCCGATTGCAAAAACGACAACAGAGACGAGCGGGACGTTGACGCCTTGAGCCGACAGCATGGCGCGATCATCGACACCGGCACGCACGACGATACCGAGCTTGGTCCGCTGTAAAATCAGCCAGAGGCCGAAACCAACGCCGATCGCCACTACCACTTGAAACAGGCGAAAGGTTGAATACTGACCGCCTTGCACGAACGGGACCGGCACCGCCCCAAACAAGATGTCGGGCGCGTAGAATTGCTGACTTCAGTCCGCCAAAAATCGCCAGAAGCTGGTCCGCAACGATGATGGAGATGCCGATCGTCACCAGCGTCTGGCGCAGCTCCTGACCTTGCATCCAACCAAGAAAGACAACCTGCAGCACGACGCCAAGAATCGCCGATGCGGCCATGCCCACGACCAGAGCTACAATCCAGGCATATGCATTTCCGGCATCGTAAAGCGGATAAAAAACAGCGACGCCAGCGTAGGCGCCGACAAGAAACAGCGTTCCGTGCGCCATGTTCACCGAGCGCATCAGGCCGAAGATCAGCGAGAATCCGATCGCTACAATGAAGTAGAGAGCGGAGACGGTAAGACCGTTGAGCGCCACCGTGAGAAACAATTCGAGGTTCAAGCTTCACGCTCCACCACTCGGACTCATCGCACGCTGTTTTTTGTGCGCGCACGTTTTATAGCAAACAGACCGCAGATTTATTTTGCGTATTTTGCTTGTTGTTAAGTGATCTTGTCCGTCTGACAGTTCGACGACCACATATAATCTACTTTTGAGATCGGCTGTAATGCCAATCCGACGCTAACTTCATGGGGAGCTATCGCTTTGCCTGGCGAAGTCCAGGATTTACTATGGCGCAAGTCTCGCTTGGCGCTGTGAGCGGTGACGCCGCCGACTTTATTATAGTCTTTTCCACCGCGCCAAATCCCATGCTAAAGAATCGGCATCGCCGTCTGTTATAGACAACCGACAATCGTGCTTTAGTATCTCCCGTCGATCCAATCGCAGCGTGATTTTTCGATCACTGATGACGCGGAAAACATATGGACGCTCTTTTTGTCGGATATTCGTCAGGCGGATGCCCGGAGACCCATTGACCCTTCCGAGACCTTCCCAACGTGCAAAGTGTTTCTGGCATATCGATGGCCCGTCAGAGCGGGTCATACATTGCGCGTTGGTACGCAAACTTGGTGGGTCGACACGCTGGCCTGCGATCCAGACGAACTTGAAGGAGGCTAAGAGCCAGCCACCGCTTCCTCGAAGGCAAGGTGCTGCCGTGGTTCGAGAACCGGCAGAAGGAATTGGCCAACCGGCCATTGATCCGCGAGCAGGCATTCGGCGAGGCGCTCGATCCTGACAGACTGGAGCGGCTTGGACGCTACGAGGTCCATCTCGACCGCAAGCTCGAACGAATGCTTACCATGCTGCTCCGGCTCAAGGACCTACGACGGGCTACCGTCGAGGGCTGATCCGTTTGGCAAAAGCTGAGCTTCTTGGGCGGGTCCTCCCTGGCCAGAATTGTAGGCGGGGAGGGTCGCCTGCCAAATTCGCTCTCACGTCTTGCATTCGGTTCCATAAATGACATATAGACACACATCGGTATGTCAATTTGTGCCCGGATATGTCGCCCCTCGTCGCCTACTATCGCGTCAGCAGCCAGAAGCAGGGCCGCTCCGGTCTTGGCTTGGAGGCACAGCGCAAGGCTGTCGCCGCGTTCGCCTCGGCTGAAGGCTTCGAGATCATCGCCGAATACACCGAGATCGAAACCGGCAAAGGTGCTGATGCGCTCGACCGCAGGCCCGAACTCAAGGCGGCACTGAAGGCGGCGAAGAAGGCCAAGGCTTCCGTCGCTGTGGCCAAGCTCGACCGACTGTCGAGGGATGTCGCATTCATCTCCGGCTTGATGGCGCAGAAGGTGCCGTTCATCGTTGCCGCGCTGGGCAAGAACGTCGATTCGTTCGTGTTGCACATTTACGCCGCGCTGGCGCAGCAGGAACGCGAGATGATCAGCCGCCGTACCAAGGAAGCGTTGCAGGCAGCCAAGGCGCGCGGCGTCAAGCTTGGCAGGCAGGAGACAGCGGACGCCAATCGTCTCGCTGCAGCGGTGCGTGACGCAGCTCTGAAGCCCATCCTGCAGGAGATGTCGCACCTGTCGGCGCAGAAGGTTGCTGCAGAGTTCGAGCGCCGTGGCCTTGGCAAGCTGTCATACCGGACTGTCATGCGCGCTCGCGTCCGTCTTGGGCTGGAGGATTGATCAATGACGAGGTCTATCCTGCGCGACTTACGCGGCCGCTTCATCGCGCGCCAGCAGGTGCAGCACGTCACCGCGCAGCGCGAAAAAGCGTGACCAACAGTACACGGCAAGAGGGCTCGCGAATGAGCCTCGGCCCCTACAAGCGCCACGAACTGCTCGGAGGTCGGATCGACCATCCGATTCAAGGTTACTACGGATACGGGGATGGTCGCAGCACCAACGTGGCGGGCTCCATCTCCGACCAGATGAAAGCCGACTGGCACGCCAACCGCGAGGCGTTGCTGGAATTCTGGCGGGCTGGAAAGTCGGATGCGGAAGTTTTTCCGGACGATTGTCTGCCATGGCTTTGCACGTATCGAATTGTCGACGGATTACCGTCGGCGTGCGTGCATTTCGACTAAGCACGGGGGACGAACGGGCGATGCCTGAGCTTACTGGGCCTTGTTTCTTGATTCCTGTGCCTTTTGCTGGAGCAGCCTTTCCTCCGCTGCGCTCATAGGGACCAGCTTAACCGTTAGTTTATCGATCTTGCCGCTGAACCGGAACGGCGGCTGGTAGTCCTTGT
This sequence comes from uncultured archaeon, assembly GCA_963807355.1. Taxonomy (GTDB): domain Bacteria; phylum Pseudomonadota; class Alphaproteobacteria; order Rhizobiales; family Xanthobacteraceae; genus Nitrobacter. The sequence continues at coordinate 135,927 of CAWEBX010000013.1, read as the reverse complement.
CATCGACGCCCGTGCGGGTATCCACCCCGACATCGAAGGTCTCGTCAAACGTCTCAAGAAACGGCATGGTGTGCGGGATCGTCTTGCTGGCGACTTCCTTGCCATCCACTGTCAGCACACCGGTACCACCTTTACCAAAGCCCGGACCGTCATACTTGAAGTCAAACAAGACGGTGTGCTTGCCGGGTGTGAGCACCGCCGATCCTTCCCAGCGTAAGCGTTCCAAGTCAAAAAAGTTGTACACAAAAACCGGTTTGCCCTTGAGCATGTAGAGACCGTGGCCACCGAACCGACCACCGAGGGTATTGATCATGCCTTCTCCACCGCCTTGCGGAATGTCGACCTCGGCGGTGATAGAGAAAGACCTGCCCAGAATGTTGGGGGCGGCGCTGTAGGGAAGACCGGACGATTCACCGGAGTAGGTGAAGACGCTCCGACCAGCGGTCGCGCTTGGTCGCGGCGTGGCCGCGCGTGTGGCGACGCTATTATCCAGCGGGAACACGCTGTATTTCTGCGCCTCGATTAGGAAAAGTTCCTGCATGTAACGCAGCTTGTCCGGCATCTTGGCGGCGAGATCATTGTTCTCGGAGTAATCCTCCGCGATGTTGTAAAGCTCCCAGCGATAGCCGTTGAGTACGTTTGGCAATTTGCCCAAGCCCATCAGCCAAGGACCTTCCGGCGGCGTCGTGGCGGCAAGCCAACCGTCGTGGTAGATGGCGCGGTTGCCAAACATCTCGAAATATTGCGTCGTCCGCGTTGATGGGGCGTTCGCGTTGGCTTTATCGAAGGTGTACGCCATGCTCACGCCTTCAATCGGCTTCTGTGCCACGCCATCGACCATGACGGGCGCTTGAATGCCGGTCGCTTCAAGGATGGTAGGCACGACGTCGATGAAATGGTGAAACTGATGGCGTGTGCCGCCTAGGTCCGTGATGTGACCGGGCCACGAGATGGCCATGCCTTGACGCGTACCGCCAAAGTGCGACGCGACCTGCTTTGTCCATTTGAACGGGGTACCGAAGGCCCAAGTCCAGCCCACCGCCATGTGTGGCGCGGTCTCGGCCGAACCCCAAGCGTCATAGAACTTCAACTGGTCGGCGACTGGAACGACGACGCCTTGCATCGCGGCCAAATCGTTCGGGATGCCGAGGATGGTCCCTTCGGCGCTGGTGCCGTTGTCACCGCAGATAAAGATGATGAGTGTGTTATCGAGCTTGCCCTGTGCTTCGACTTCCTGAATAACCCTGCCGATTTCATGGTCGGTGTAGGCAGTGTAGGCTGCAAAAATGTCCGCCTGACGGATAAATAGTTTCTTCTCGTCGGCAGTGAGCGTGTCCCATTTCGCAAGCTTAGCTCCGCCAAATTCGGGTTGGCCATCTGGCCACGGCGTGAGCTGGGTACTTGCCGGAATTATGCCCAGCCGTTTCTGATTGGCGAAGATCGTCTCGCGCAGCTTTTCCCAACCCTGATCAAACAGGTGCATGTCACTGATCTTTTTGATCCACTCTGGCGTGGGGTGGTGCGGTGCGTGCGAGCCGCCCGGTACATAGTAGAGGAAGAATGGCTTGTCGGGGGCAGCGTTGTTCAGCCCCTTCAGGTAGTCGATTGCGTCGTCGGCCATACCGGTGATGAGGTTGTAGCCGGGGCGTTCTGTCCACGGAAAGATTTGTGTCTTGTCGCGGAAGAGAAACGGTGTCCACTGGTCAGTCTCGCCCCCCATGAAGCCGTAGAAGTGATCGAATCCCATCCCATTCGGCCATTGGTCAAACGGCCCCGCCGAACTTATTTGATAGCTGGGCGTGTTGTGGTTCTTGCCGAACCACGACGTGGCATAGCCGTTCTGCTTCAGGATCGTACCGATGGTGGCGCTCTCCGGTCCGATGACGGAATCGTATCCCGGGTATCCGGTCGACATTTCGGCGATTACGCCAAAGCCCACCGAGTGGTGGTTGCGGCCCGTGATTAGCGCCGCCCGGCTCGGCGAGCAGAGAGCGGTTGAGTGAACCTGAGTGTAACGAAGTCCGGCGTTCGCGATACGGTCCATCGACGGCGTGGGGATCACACCGCCAAAAGTGCCGGACACCCCGTAGCCTTGGTCATCGGTCATAATTAGCAAGACGTTGGGCGCACCCTTGGGCGGCACCACGCTCGGCGGCCAATATGGCTTGGATTCCTGAGCATCCATATTGATCGTTCCGCCAAACGGCGCGGGCGGATTTGGCAGATACTTGCCATCAATTGTCGTCGTGGAGCTGGGAGAACCGGGCGTTCCCGGGGTCTGCTGAGCAAAGGTCGAGCCAGTTGTGAGGGCCAGCACCGACGCTGTTAATGCCAATGCGCGAATGGTGGGGGTGGAGTTCATGTTCAGCCTCCCTCGAAATGGATTATTTCGTAATTGGGACTGCCAACAGCCGCGTCGCGCTCTTCAGTATCCCTCCATTGTCATCGGCCACAATCTCGGCCGCATGCCCAGTCCCGCCCCGTATGTGCTGCCCCAAAGGAGCAGGCTAACTCTTGATTTAGATCAATGGGAATCGTGGGAAATCACCGGGACAAAAACCAAATGTGGACACCGCATTCATATCTAATTGATTTATATTTGCTTATTTTCGCGTTGTTACATTCATTGCCAAGGGCAAGCGTGAATGAAAATTGCCTTCTTGGGAACATGTGTCCGGACGACGGGGAAGAACTCACTAGTCGGCCGACACCACACAAAGGGCCAAGGAGTATCGGCAACGCAGTGGTGCGGCCTGCCTGTGCGCTGGCGCGGTCCTTCCGCTGTCCTTTGGCCCGCCGCTGACGGCGCTGTAACGCCTTCCTACGGCGTCGACGCTGGCGTGATGGTGGCGCTCGATAACGATACCGGCCGATAGCGGACGGCCTGCGATGGTGATGCCTCCATGCCGGAATCCCTGTCGCGTCGTGCCGCACCTCGTCGATGTGCGACGGAGATGGTCGCGCGCTGGCACTGCCGATACGAACCGGCGTTGATTTGGGTCAATACCATGGCAACGGTTTGGAGATAATGATGCGTAGGACCAACGCGACAGCGACGGTCATCTGATCGGACAAAACGAAAGCGCGGCAGCAATGGCAACGGCACGGCGGCACGCGTCTCACCAATAGAACAAGGACGAACGATGCCTATTTCAATTTCGATGATCGCCCTGAGCTCGCAACTTGTAGGCACCGTCGCTGATCGGGTGCCGACTTTCGACATAGTGCGGAACTGCAAATTGGATCTGGCCGCGACAGCTGACCTATCAGTGACGCAGTCCCTAAAGGCCTGCGTAAACGATGAAAACAAGGCCAAGCAACAATTGGCGAGCCAATGGTCAAAATTCTCGGCTTCCGGCAAAGCCGAATGCATTTCGCAGGAAAGTATTGGCGGCACACCAAGCTATGTGAGCCTGCAGACGTGTTTGGAAATGAATCAGTGATCAAGATGATAACACCGGTACGGGAGGCATCGCACTACAAGGTCGATCAGAACTGCCCCGGTGGCGAAGATTGAAGAGCTTGCCAACTACGATGCCATCATCGTCGGCACAGGCACGCGCTTCGGCCGCATGTCATCGCAGATGGCCAATTTTCTGGATCAGGCCGGTGGCCTCTGGATAAAAGGTGCGCTGCACGGCAAGGTCGGCGGCGCTTTCAGCTCAACCGCGACCCAGCATGGCGGCCAAGAAACCACGCTGTTCTCGATTATCACCAACCTGCTGCATTTCGGCATGACCATCGTCGGCCTCAACTACGGCTTTCGGGGCTAGATGAAGCTCGACGAAGTCACAGGCGGCTCGCCCTATGGCGCGACCACCATCGCGGCGGCGACGGTAGCCGTCAGCCAAGCGAAAACGAGTTGGCTGGCGCGCGTTATCAAGGACGCGTCATCGCGAGACTGCCAAGAAACTGCATGGCTGATGCTACGACGGCTAGCCGCTCGTCGTGACTCTTTGGGTTCACAAACGTTGCAGCGGCCCCCGCGAGGCACAAGCATGTTTAGAACTGCGACACTCGTATTGGCGGCTACAGCGCTGGCTATCCCTCAAGGCGCACATGGGCAAGTACTTAGCGCGGCATGCACATGGGAAGGCGGCCGGTTGAGCTTCACTGTGGAGATAGAGAACGTCCTGCCTATCCTTTCAGAGGCCAACGCAACCCTGCGATACAGCGACAAGCCCGAGCCCCGAAAAGCCTACGCGCTGACCGCAGTCGGCGAGCCGATCCTCATCGTCGTGGTGGCGTTGGACAGGCCAAATTCAATGGGCGCATTTGTACGTGACACCTACGTCATTGACCGTGATCGCGGGCGGTTTACACATGTGAGCGAGTCGGCCTTCCAAGATGGCAGCCGCTCCGCTGTCCTTCAAAAGGGGACGTGTGCCGCTGCGCGATAAAAGCAGTTCATCCGCCACTTCCAGTCGGGCCAGCGCGAAGTGCCTGACGATTTAACGAAGCCGGAGAGGGGGTTGAACGGCAGCAATGGACCCCCGGCGCGCCCCCAAAATTCATCAAGAGGGAGGTCCGCGCAACCTCAGGCATAAGCTGTTGGTTTTGCTGATGTTTTTGGCTCCCCGGGCAGGATTCGAACCTGCGACCATTCGATTAACAGTCGAATGCTCTACCACTGAGCTACCAGGGAACACGCGAAGCATCCTTCGCAAGAAGGCAGCCTATAACAAAGCCCCCAACGCTTGCAAAGCAGAAAAGGGCGACCCGGCGCCTCTGGACAAAGGTAAGGTGAATCCGGCGAGGATCGTGCATTTCCTGCGACCGATGGAAAACGCTGCGACAAAATGCGACGGCAAATCAGGCATGCTTAGCAAGGGCTTGCATCGACCATGGGGGTGCCTTAGTCCTCCGAGAACTTTAGCACGGGTTAAGGATCGCTGATGTCTGATTTCTCGACCGCTCGCGGGAAAATGGTTGACGGTCAGGTGCGGACCAGCGACGTCACCGATCCGCGGATTATCGACGCGATGATGGCGCTTCCGCGGGAGATTTTCGTTCCCGAGGATCGCCGCGCGCTGGCTTACCTGGATCTCGATCTGGACGTCAGCGAAAGGGGGGCGCCGAAGCGGTATCTGATCAAGCCCATGGTCGTCGCCAAAATGATACAGGCAGCTGAGATCAAAAGCACCGACAACGTCCTCGTGGTGGGCTGTGCTACTGGCTATACCCCCGCGTTGGCGGCGAAGCTCGCGGATCGAGTGACGGCGACCGAGAGCGATCCGGCGCTGGCGGCGAAGGCCTCGGACATTCTCGCAAGCCTCGGACTCGGTCACGTGACCATCGTTACGGTGGCGGCATGCAAAGGAGCGTCCGCCCACGCACCTTACGACGTCATCATTTTGGAGGGTGCGACCGAGATTGCTCCAGATACGCTTTACGGGCAGCTCGCTGCCGAGGGTCGCCTGGTCGGCGTGTTTGCCATGAGTGGCGCGCCTCGGGCGGTCATCGTTACCCACTCGCATTCCGATTTCGGACGCAGGGCTCTCTTCGATGCGTCGGTTCCGGTCCTGCCGGGCCTCGAACAACCACCAGCTTTCGTATTTTAACGAAGCAGTTCCGACGTCGCGCGCGGTCCGGTCAAAAGCCATAGGGTTACCGGGTTCTTATTGATGCCCGCCGGACCTGAAATCCTTGTTTTTGCCAACCCTCGGGCATACGTTCCGCATAGCTTCGGCCAAACGCCGGCCGCCGACTTGGAGGGTTGCAGATGGGTTCACTGAGCATCTGGCACTGGATCGTGGTGGTCGCGGTGATCCTGCTGCTGTTCGGCCGCGGCAAGATTTCCGACCTGATGGGTGACGTCGCGCAGGGCATCAAGGCCTTCAAAAAGGGCATGAAGGATGATGAGAATACTGCGGAAAAGCCCGAACCCGTGAAGACGATTGATCATAATGCGGACGGGTCCGGTGCGGCACGGTCTAACACCGGCAGCAAGGTCATCTAACGCAGGCTCCGCGCGAGGCCGTTTATCCGCAGTGATACATAATCGAGGCGCGACAACCAGGGATGCGGTACTATCGAAACACGTCGATCCCTATGCCGGCTTAAAGCAAGATCTGACAAGACGGGACGTCGGCTACGGTGCGGAAACCGACGCAAGCCTCGCGTGAGCGGAAAGTTTCATGTTCGACATCGGGTGGAGTGAACTGCTCGTCATTGCGGTCGTCGCGCTGATTGCCATCGGCCCCAAGGAGCTGCCTGGCGTGCTGCGCACGATCGGCCAGTGGATGGGCAAGGCACGCAGGATGGCGGCTGAATTTCAGGGTCATTTCAACGAGGCCATGCGTGAGGCCGAAATGGCCGACCTGAAAAAATCCTTCGACGAGGTGCGCGACGCGACCAGCGGTCTGACCCGTGGCAACCTGATGACCCGGCTAACCAACTCGCTCGGCGAGCCGCCTAAGCTCGAGGACCTCGACAAGCCATCCACAACCGCCAACTCCGCTTCCGTGAGCGGGTCGGCGCCGCCGGAAGCCGGGATCCCTGAGACTTTGACGCAAGCCGACGCCGAGGCGAGCGCATCCGGGCCGCTGGTGATCACGCCGGAGGTTCAGGACGCGGCTCTTGTTGAACCGCCTGCGACTGCGCCAGAAACGCCGCATGAGGCGGGCAGGGACGAGACGATCAGGGACGCCAAAGCGTCATGAGCGACGAAGACATCGAGGCCAGCAAGGCCCCCCTGATGGATCATCTGATCGAACTGCGCTCGCGGTTGATCAAGGCGCTGGTCGGCTTCGGCGTGGCATTTATCGTCTGCTTCTTCTTCGCCAGGCAGATTTACAACATCCTGATATGGCCGTTCGTCTGGGTCGCGGGGCCGGAGAATTCGAAATTCATCTACACCGCGCTGCTCGAATATTTCATCACCCAACTCAAGCTCGCGCTGTTCGGCGCCGCCTTCATTTCGTTTCCGATCGTGGCGACGCAGATCTACAAGTTCGTGGCGCCCGGACTCTACAAACATGAGCGCAACGCTTTCCTGCCTTACCTGATTGCGACCCCGGCCTTCTTCGTGTTGGGCGCGACGGTGGTGTATTTCGCGGTGCTGCCGATGCTGGTGCGGTTCTCGCTCGGGATGCAGCAGATGGCTGGTCCCGAAACCGCGGAGATTCAGTTGCTGCCCAAGGTCGGCGAGTTCCTGTCGCTGACGATGTCGCTGATCTTCGCCTTCGGCATCGCCTTCCAGTTGCCGGTGATCCTGACGCTCCTGGGGCGGATCGGCGTTGTCACAGCGAAAACGCTGCGCGCCAAGCGACGCTATTTCATCGTTGGGGCATTTGTCATCGCGGCGGTGCTGACGCCGCCGGACGTGCTGAGCCAGATGTCCTTGGCGCTGCCGCTGCTCCTGCTTTACGAAGGCTCGATTCTCGCCGTGGCTGTCGTGGAGAAGAAAGCCGCCAAGCCGTCCGCCTCCGCAGCTACCTCGCCGCCAGCGGAAAACCCGGCGGAGTAGAGCGCCGCTGTTTCCAATCGCCTCCATTCGGGGTACTGGATGCCCGCTTTCGCGGGCATGACGCCGCTGGTCTTGCCGCTACTTCTCTCTTGGACTGAACCTGTCATGCACGACATCAAGGCGATCCGCCAAAATTCGACTGCTTTCGATCAAGCGCTAGGCCGGCGCGGATTGCCGCCAAAAGCCGTTGAGTTAGTTGGGATCGATGAACGTCGTCGCCATCTTATATCCGCGTCGGAGCAGGCGCAGGCGCGCCGTAACGCGGCCTCGAAGGAAATCGGCGAGGCCAAGAAGGCCAAGGACGATGTGCGTGCCGCGAAGCTGATGGCGGAGGTCGCCGAACTCAAGACCACCATGCCGCAGGTGGAAGCGGCGGCGAAAGCGGCAGACGAAGAACTGCGAAAAGAGCTTGCGCAAATTCCGAACCTGCCGCTCGACGAGGTGCCCGACGGCGCGGACGAGCACGGCAACGTGCGGCGTCATGTGTTCGGCAAGAAGCGCGATTATGCGTTCACGCCTAAGCCGCATGACGACCTTGGCGGAGCGCTAGGCGACATGGATTTCGAGGCGGCGGCGAAATTGTCCGGCGCGCGCTTCGTGGTGCTGAAACGGGGACTGGCGCGGCTGGAGCGCGCCATCGGGCAATTCTTCCTCGACGTCCACACCGGCGAGCACGGCTACACCGAGGTCAACCCGCCATTGCTGGTGCGCGACGATGCCATGTTTGGCACCGCGCAGTTACCGAAGTTTGCAGATGACCAATTTAGGGCAAATCGTGCTCCGACGATTGAAGAGAGTGAAGCTGTTGGGTCGGCAATGGATTTGGCGCAGAAGGAAGGCCGGGCAGTAACGGGTGAAGATCGAAGGCAATTCTTGGATATCAAGCAAAGTGTTGGCCTCTGGCTGATCCCCACAGCCGAAGTCTCGCTCACAAACCTCGTTCGCGAATCCATCCTCGATGAAAAAGAACTGCCGCTGCGCTACACGGCGCTGACGCCATGTTTCCGCGCCGAAGCGGGGGCTGCTGGACGTGACACGCGCGGCATGATCCGCCAGCATCAGTTCACCAAGGTCGAGCTGGTGTCGATCACGACGCCGGAGACGTCGAAGGACGAGCACGAGCGCATGTTGTCTTGCGCTGAGGAAGTGCTGCGCCAACTCGACCTGCATTACCGCGTGATGACGCTGTGCACGGGCGACATGGGATTCGCTTCGCAAAAGACCTATGACATCGAAGTCTGGATGCCGGGGCAGGGAGAGGGCGGCGCTTATCGAGAGATTTCGTCCTGCTCGGTGTGCGGCGATTTCCAGGCGCGGCGCATGGACGCGCGTTATCGCGCAAGCGATGGCAAGCTGCGCTTTGTCCATACGCTGAACGGCTCCGGCACAGCCGTCGGCCGCGCGCTGATCGCGGTGATGGAGACCTATCAGCAGGCCGATGGCTCCATCGCCGTGCCCGATGTCTTGCAGCCTTATATGGGCGGCCTGAAGGTGATTGCGAAAGGTATGTAGTTGCGCGGGACCTTTGGCCCTCGGATTCGCCGGAACGGCGAGTTTGCCAGCCTCGGCCGGGCCGGATATGAGATGTCCCCGAACGGCTAGAGCCTTTCCGCTTCTGATAGAACAGAAGCGGGGCTCTATGGTTTTGATTTGGCGCGTTTTCTTCACGCGAACCGCTATCCACTTCGCTCGAAAACGCTCTCGCAGCGGCCGAAAGAGGCACTCTCACGAATGCGGATTCTCTGTACCAACGATGACGGCATCCACGCGCCGGGCCTCAAGATCATCGAGCAAATCGCAAAGGAGCTGTCCGACGATGTCTGGGTGGTCGCACCCGAGTACGATCAGTCCGGCGTCTCGCATTCGCTGACGCTCAACGATCCGCTGCGGCTGCGCGAACTCGGACCTCGCCACTTCGCGGTGAAGGGCACGCCGACCGATTGCGTGATCATGGGATCGCGGCACATTCTCGACGACAAAGGACCGGATCTCGTGCTTTCCGGCGTCAATCGCGGCCGCAACCTCGCCGAAGATGTGGTGTATTCCGGCACCATCGCGGGAGCGCTCGAGGGCACGATGCTCGGGCTGCCGTCTTTCGCGCTGTCGCAGGAGTTCAGCCTGGAGACCGGCGACAGGCCGGTGTGGGAAACCGCGCGTACGTTCGCGCCGCAGATCCTCCGTAAGGTGATCGATATCGGCATCCCGAAGAACACGGTGGTCAACGTCAATTTTCCGGCCTGCGCGCCGGAGGAGGTGGCCGGGGTTCTAGTGACGCGGATGGGGAAGCGCAATCTCGGTTTTCTCAAGATCCATGAACGGCGCGACGGCCGCGGCAATCCGTACTTCTGGATCGGATTCGAGAAGGCCGACGCCGTGGATACGCCCGCGTCGGGCACCGATCTCGCGGCGATCGCGGCGCAATGCGTTTCGGTGACGCCGCTGCGGTTGGACCGCACCGACGATGTGTTCGGCGAAATCTTGAAGGCGGGCTTCAAGTAGTCTTGTCAAATCGCCTGCAGAGAAAATAACGGCCGACTTCAAAGCAGCCGTTTGCCGCCTTGTTCGGCTGGCTCAGGCCGCGGCGCTGCCCTTGAGCGTGCGCTGGATCACGGCGGCAAGACCATCCATCTGGAAGGGTTTCTGCAAGGATGGACGGTTGCGATATTCGGGCGGAAGCCCTTGCGTGCCATAGCCCGTTGCGAAGATGAAGGGCCGGTTGCGGCCCGCGATAACCTCGGCCACAGGGGAAATCAGCTTTCCGTTGACGTTGACGTCGAGAATCGCGACGTCGAAGTTTGTGGTATGCGCGAGCTGGAGGGCTTGCTCGATGTCGCCCGCTTCGGCGGCGATGCTATAGCCGAGTTCCTCCAGCATATCCGCAACCATCATACGGATCATCACCTCGTCTTCGACGAGGAATACCGAGCCGCCGGGCGGCCTTGTTGATACCATGGTAGAAATCTCGATCTTTCGGCCAACGCAGGGTCGCAAATTATGCGGACGAACGCAATCCGTGCCGTTGTCGCGCCCGGGCAGGACGGCCTGAGCCGTCGCGCCGGCTGTTTCCGCCGGAACAAATACTTGTCCCGCCGGATTGACCCGGCGGGTGATCTGCGCAGATTGCGTCAACTTATCGTGGTAATCGTTCGGCGAAGCGCCAGCGCTTGAGAGTTCGCCCATGCCCCCCGCCGATCATCCGCCGCCCGAAAAGATGATGTTTCAGCTAAACCTGCGGCGACGCGGTATCAGCGATCAGCGCGTGCTCCGTGCGATGGATAACGTCCCGCGCGATGCTTTCGTCGAACGGGACGATCGCGAGGATGCCTGGTGCGACACCGCGCTCGGCATCGCCTGCGGGCAAACCATCAGCCAGCCCTTCGTCGTGGCCTACATGACCGAGCGGCTGGAATTGCGTGACGATGACCGGGTGCTGGAGATCGGTACCGGCTCTGGCTATCAGACCGCTATTCTGTCGCGCCTTTGCCGCGAGGTCGTGACTATCGAACGATATCGGGTGCTCGCGGATCGCGCTCGTGTCCGGCTGGAGCAACTCGGTTACGATAATATAGAAGTTCTGCTGGGGGATGGCTTCGACATTCCTGCCGGAGCAGGGCAGTTCGACCGCATCATGGTCACTGCGGCAATGGAGCAGATTCCAGAGGCGTTGGCGACTCGGCTTGAGCCGGACGGGCTTTTGATCGCGCCTGTCGGTCCGCAGAACGGACGGCAGACACTGATCCTCCTGCGACGTGCCGCCGCCGGAATTATCCGCAAGGAGCTGATCGACGTCCGCTTCGTGCCGGCGCTGCCGGGTATCGCCCGCGAACTCTAACCCGGTCCCCCGCCCGGCGGCTGCCGCAACACATTGTTCCAGCGATGTTAATTTTGAAGGTCGCGGCGTGTCAGGGTTAAAGGCTTGTTTACTGCCGGCGTGTTTACTCAATTTGTATCAAGTTGCGTACGAGTGAGTAACATGTCCCGTGTCGTCGAGTTGCTTTACTCGCGTCGCGTACCGCAAGTAGCGGTGCTGGCGCTGGTGTCCATCGGTTTTGCCGGATGCAGCGCGGACATGTCCTCGCGCCTCGCTCAAATCGACAGTAGCCCCCAGCAATCAAATTTCGGATGGCAGCGCGACACGACCGGCGCGGTGCCTGCGGCGCCCGCCGCTCCCGTGGCTCCAATTCAACGCAGCGAGTTGCCGCAGTATGCGCGCCCGCAATATCAATCCCAACCGCTGCCTCCGATATCGACGCCAAAATCCTATCCGGTTGCATCGGGCGCTGAACGCAGCGTCGTTTCGCATGCTGCTCCCGTGCACCCGATCGAGCCCGCCAGTGCTGTCACAGCGCGGGACGGCTGAAATCATAGCGGCGGCACCCCGATCATTGTCGGCACCAGCGATACGCTGGAAGGATTGTCGCGCCGATATGGCGTATCCACTGCTGAAATCCTGAAGGCCAACGGCTACCACGGTCCTCGCCGGTTGCAACCTGGCCAGCGGCTGATCATTCCGAAGCGCGCGTCAGTGGCGGATACCCAAACTGCTCCGGCCGCGAAGCCTGCGGGCGCTATAGCTGCGTCCGGCACCCACTACGTCAATCGCGGCGACACGCTGATGAGCATCGCGCGACGCAATCACGTTTCCGTCGGAGAGCTTGCTCGCGCGAACGGATTACAATCGGGCGCGAAACTGACGACCGGCATGAAGATCACGGTGCCGACGAAGGTCGCTGTGGCGTCCGCGCAGCCTGTTGCCGTTCCGACCGCGCCCCTTGCTACACCTGCGCCTATACCGGCGGTTCACGCGGCTGCTGCGCCCGCAGGTCCGGTGCAGAAGGTCAACCTCGCGGTTGCGACGGCGACACCCGAAGCAGCCGTGGTCAAACATGCGGTGAAAGACGCAGAAGCAACCGGCGCTTTGCCGACATTCCGCTGGCCGGTGCGTGGCCGCGTGATCACGGCCTATGGCGCCCGGACCAACGGTAAATCCAATGATGGCATCAACGTCGCCGTACCCGAGGGCACACCGGTAAAGGCTGCCGAGGATGGCATCGTTGCTTATGCCGGCAACGAACTTAAGGGCTACGGCAACCTGGTCCTGGTTCGGCACTCCAACGGTTACGTGACCGCATATGCCCATGCGAGTGACGTGCTGGTGAAGCGCGGAGATTCCATCAAGCGCGGACAGGTCATTGCCAAATCGGGTCAGTCGGGCGAAGCGGGGTCGCCGCAGCTTCACTTCGAGATCCGAAAAGGATCGACACCGGTTGACCCGCTGAACTTCCTTAACGGGGCATGAGATTCTCAGCGGTTCCGTAAGTCCAGATTATTATACACCTGAGTTGGCCGCGAAGTCCGCTTCGCGGCCAACTCCGTTTTGATACTCGCTGCAACGATGCTTGCGCGATCGAATCGTGAGCTCCGGATAAATATAACGCTTGCGGCGGTATCGGTTCGGGATAGCGTCAACCGAGACGGATTTGGTACACGAAGGGTGTCGGGCCGGGGACCATTGAACCTGTGGGAATCAATGCTCATGGCAGGTGCTATCGCATGACGTCCCATGTGCGTGAGAAGGGGCGCGCGGTCGAGGTATTTGCGGCATTTTTGAAGCTCGGCCTGACAGCGTTCGGCGGTCCCGTTGCTCATCTCGGCTACTTCCGCGACGAATTCGTGATCAAGCGGAAATGGCTTGAAGAAAAGGACTTCGCCGATCTTGTCGCGCTGTGCCAGTTCCTGCCGGGCCCTGCATCCAGCCAGGTTGGCATAGCCATCGGTCTGGCGCGCGCCGGTTACGCCGGAGCGGTCGCGGCGTGGACGGCGTTTACGCTGCCGTCGGCTCTGGCACTGGTTACATTCGCCTACGGCGTATCCTTGTTCGGGAGCGCGTTGGGTAGCGGGTGGCTGCACGGCCTGAAGGTGGCCGCCGTCGCAGTGGTGGCGCTTGCGATTCTCGGCATGGCGCGAACGCTGACGCCCGATCGCGAGCGCGCCAGCGTCGCGGCGTTGGCAGTCGTCACGGCGCTGGTGATCGATTCAGTATGGGGGCAGATCGGCGTGATCGTTGTCGGGGCAATCGCCGGCATGACCGTGTTGAAGCGCGAAAGAGCGCCCGCCGATCATCCGGGCGCGCCGGTGCCGACCGGCCGGACGGTAGCGATTTTCGCGCTGGCGGCCTTCGCCTTTCTGCTCGCGGGATTGCCCGTCGTGTCGGCCGTCTCGGGCAATGCGGACTTGCAGCTCTTCGATACCTTCTTCCGCACCGGTTCGCTTGTGTTCGGCGGCGGACATGTGGTGCTGCCGCTGCTCCAGGCGCAGGTGGTGCCGCCGGGATGGGTGAGTAACGACGCGTTCCTGGCGGGCTATGGCGCTGCGCAAGCCGTGCCGGGGCCGCTTTTCACGTTTTCCGCCTATCTCGGCGCGGCGATCGGCGGCTGGAAAACGGCTGCGCTGTGTCTTGTTGCGATCTTCCTGCCGTCCTTCCTGCTCGTCATCGGCGTGATGCCGTTCTGGGACGGATTGCGGCGGCGGACCGCGACGAGGGCGATGCTGCGCGGCATCAACGCCGCGGTCGTCGGCCTTTTGCTGGCCGCCTTTTACAATCCGGTCTGGACCTCGGGCATCCTGTCCAAGGGAGACTTCGGGCTGGCTGTGGTTGCCTTTGTGTTGTTGCTCGTGTGGCGAACGCCGCCCTGGCTGGTCGTTGTCGGTTGCTCCGTCTGCGCGGAGCTGCAGGCGGCGCTGTGAATTTGCGGCAGGTCGATTACGTCGCGATCCGCACGCCAAGCCGGCCTGCGAGCTCCTGCGTAAATTGCCAGGCAACGCGGCCGGAACGCGAGCCGCGCGTGGCCGACCATTCCAGCGCCTCCCGTTTCAGTTCAGCATCGTCGAGCCTGATGCCGAAGTGGGAACAATATCCGCGCACCATCGCGAGATAGTCATCCTGGCTACATTGATGAAAGCCGAGCCAAAGGCCGAAGCGGTCGGATAGTGAGACCTTTTCCTCGACGGCCTCGCCGGGATTGATCGCGGTCGATCGCTCGTTCTCGATCATGTCGCGCGACAGCAGGTGACGGCGGTTTGATGTCGCATACAGGATGACGTTGCCGGGGCGTCCTTCGATGCCGCCCTCGAGCGCGGCCTTCAGCGACTTGTACGAAGCGTCATTGCCGTCGAACGACAGGTCGTCGCAAAATACGATGAAACGAAACTCAGATGAGCGAAGCAGTTCCATCAGGCCGGGCAGGCTTTCGATGTCCTCGCGGTGAATTTCGATCAGCTTGAGCAGGCCGCCGACTTCGGCATTGACACTGGCATGTGCCGCCTTCACCAGCGACGACTTGCCCATGCCGCGCGCTCCCCAGAGCAGGGCATTGTTCGCTGGCAGGCCCTTGGCAAAGCGAACAGTGTTCTCCATCAGGATATCGCGCACTCGGTCGATGCTCTTGAGCAGGCCAAGATCGACGCGGCTGACTCGCGAAACCGGCATCAATCGTCCGTCAGGATGCCAGACGAATGCGTCGGCGCGCGTCATTGCAGCGTGATTGTCGATCCGTTCAGCGGCGGCAGTCGTGGCGGCGGCGATCACTTCGAGAGCACAGGCGATCCGGTCCGCGGCATCGGACGCAACGGCCGCTTTCCGACCTTTTGTCGCGCCCCCCCGACGACCGGAGTGATCTCCTGGTGCCTTAAGAGGGGTCTTTCGAAGGCTTGTTTTCCGAGACTTTTTTGCCATCTTTGCCTTTCCTGAGCGCGCACCCTTAGCGAGGTGACCTGGCTCCTGCAAGCAGCGGAATAATGAGGCCCGATCAAGGGTCTGGTGGCGTTGCAATTGGGACCGTGGCCGTTATAGTCCGCGCGAATTTGCCCTTGATCGGCCTGACTCTGTGCTCGTGCCGGTTTGCTCCCAAGGAATAGCCCGAATGTTTATTACCCCTGCCTTTGCCCAGGCCGCCGGCGCCACCGACACCAACAACTTGTTGATGTCGTTGCTGCCCTTCGCGCTGATCTTCATCATTATGTATTTTCTGATCATCC
The DNA here is from genome assembly GCA_963807355.1 of uncultured archaeon. Lineage (GTDB taxonomy): Bacteria > Pseudomonadota > Alphaproteobacteria > Rhizobiales > Xanthobacteraceae > Nitrobacter. Next base: position 120,422 of record CAWEBX010000013.1, on the reverse strand, counting down.
GGCCCCAGCAAAAGAAGGCGAAAGAGCACAACGAATTGGTGAAAAATATCCGTCGAGGTGACACCGTCATCACGTCAAGCGGTCTCGTCGGAAAGGTCACCAAAGTGGTGGATGACGACCAGATCGAGTTCGAGATCGCGGACGGCGTCCGGGTGCGACAAATGCGGCAGATGATTTCGATTGTCCGCGCCAAGGGCGAGCCGGCCAAGGGCGAACCGACAAAAGGTGAATCGGCAAAGGGCGCCGCTAAAGGAGATGGCTCCAAGGACGACGCCGCGGCGAGCTAGGTGGTCCAGGCGATCATTCCTCGAATCTGACGAGTTATCTCGATGTTGTATTTTACACGGTGGAAGGCGCTGGCGATCATCGTGACCGCTCTCGCGATCTGCCTGTGCGCCGTGCCAAACTTCTTTCCCGAGGCACAGGTCAAGACATGGCCGAAATGGGCGCAACGCCACCTCGTGCTCGGACTTGATCTTCAGGGCGGTTCGTATCTGCTGCTTGAGGTCGATTCCAACTACGTCAAAAAAGAGAAACTTGATCAGGTTCGCGATGACGCCCGCAAGACGCTACGCGACGCACGGATCGCTTATACCGGCCTTGCCGCCAAGAATGGCGCCGTCGAGGTCCGTATCAGCAAAGAGGAGGAATTCCAGACCGCGCTAGGCAAGTTGCGTGAGTTATCGCAGCCGCTTGGAGGTCTGCTCGGCTCGAACGGCCAGCGTAGCCTCGAAGTCAGCAGCGCGGACGGCGGGCTGATCCGCCTGACGGTGCCGCAGGCTGCCATCACTGACCGCATCCGCCAGTCGGTTGAACAGTCGATTCAGATCATCGAGAAGCGCGTCAACGAACTCGGCACCGTTGAGCCCCTGATCCAGCGTCAGGGCGCCGACCGCATTCTGGTACAGGTGCCGGGATTGCAGGACCCGACGCGGCTGAAGGAAATCCTCGGCAAGACCGCCAAGATGGACTTCCGCATGGTCGATTCGAGCGTTTCTCCTGATCAGGCCGTGCAGGGCCGGGTGCCTGCCGATTCCGACGTGTTGATGAGTTCGCAGGCGCCCAAGACGCCTTACGTCATCAAAAAGCAGGTGCTCGTCTCCGGCGGCGATTTGACCGATGCTCAGCCAGGATTCGATTCGCGTACCAGCGAGCCGATCGTGACTTTCCGCTTCAACAGCAACGGCGCGCGAAAATTCTCGCAGGCGACGACCGAAAATGTCGGACAGCCGTTCGCCATCATCCTCGACAATGAGGTGATTTCGGCGCCGGTCATCCGCGAACCGATCACCGGCGGCTCCGGTCAGATTTCCGGGAATTTCACGGTGCAGGAGGCCAACGATCTTGCGATCTTGCTGCGTGCCGGCGCGTTGCCGGCGCCGCTGACAATCATCGAGGAGCGCACCGTCGGACCCGGCCTCGGACAGGATTCGATCGAAAAGGGCGAACTCGCCGCCTATGTCGGATCGATCATGGTGATCCTGTTTATGCTGCTGACTTATCGGCTGTTCGGGGTATTTGCCAACATCGCAGTCGCCATCAACGTCGCCATGATCTTCGGCGTGCTATCGTTGCTGAACGCGACACTGACGCTGCCCGGCATTGCCGGCATCGTGCTGACGGTGGGTATCGCGGTCGATTCCAACGTGTTGATCTATGAACGCATCCGTGAAGAAATCCGTGGCGGTCGTACTGCTATTTCGGCCATCGACGCCGGCTTCAAGCGGGCGCTGGCAACGATTCTGGATTCCAACATCACGACGTTCATCGCTGCCGCCGTGTTGTTTTATATCGGCACCGGCCCGGTGCGCGGGTTCGCCGTAACGCTAGGTATCGGCATCATTACAACGGTGTTCACTGCATTCGAGGTGACCCGGCTGATCGTCGCGACCTGGGTGCGCTGGAAGCGACCGCAAACCGTGCCGATCTGATGACCCGGAGCCGGCTGTGACCCAATGGATTTTACTCGGGCTCGGTGCCCTCATCGTCGTACTGACCATCGTCAGTTGCTTCGGCCTGCTGCCTTCGCTGCGGATCGTTCCCGACGACACGCGTTTCGATTTCACGCGCTTCCGCCGCATCAGCTTTCCGATTTCCGCCGTGCTTTCGATCGTCGCGATCACGTTGTTCTTCACGCATGGCTTGAATTTCGGCATCGACTTCAAGGGCGGCACGCTGCTCGAGGTGCAAGCGAAGTCGGGCGAGGTTGATATCGCGGCGATGCGCTCGACGCTGAACGGTCTCGGCCTCGGCGATGTCCAGCTTCAACAGTTCGGCGGCCCGACGGAAGTTCTGATCCGCGTCGCTGAGCAGCCAGGCGGAGACGCCGCACAGCAGGCTGCGGTGCAGAAGGTGCGCGGCGCGCTGGGCGACAGCGTCAACTATCGCAGGGTTGAGGTGGTCGGGCCGCGGGTGTCCGGCGAACTCCTTGCCTACGGCATGGTCGGCCTGATGCTGGCGATCCTCGGCATCCTGATGTATCTCTGGTTCCGGTTTGAGTGGCAGTTTGCGCTCGGCGCCATGGTCGCGAACGTTCATGACATTGTGCTGACCATCGGCTTTATGTCGATTTCGCAGGTCGACTTCGACCTCACCAGCATCGCGGCGCTTTTGACAATTCTCGGCTACTCGCTCAACGACACCGTCGTTATTTACGACCGGATCCGCGAAATGCTGCGGCGTTACAAGAAAATGCCGATGCCCGAACTGCTCAACGCGTCCATCAACTCGACGCTTTCGCGCTCGATCATCACTCACGTCACGGTGACCCTGGCGCTGGTCGCTTTGCTGCTGTTCGGCGGACCGGCCATCCACAGCTTCACCGCGGTGATGACCTTCGGCGTGGTGCTGGTCGGCACCTACACCTCAATCTTTATCGCGGCTCCGATTTTGATCTACCTTGGCGTCGGCGAGAGCCGTGCCGATGTCGAGGAGAAGCCGGCCAAACCCGAGAAGCCGGCTAAATCGCAGAAGCCAGCAAAGCCGTGAGTGCCGACCCGCCGGGCGTGCCGCACCTTCCGCGGCCGGCCGTCATCGAGGCCTATGGCAACGGCGGCTTTCGCTTCGACACCATGTCGCATCGCGGTTCGCTACTTTGCCTGCCGGACGGCGTCTGGGCATGGCCCGTAACGCGCGCGGATGACATCGATCGTCATGCGCTGGCGCGTGTGTTTGCGGGCTCGCCTCTAATCGATACGTTGTTAATCGGTACCGGGACAGAGGTCTGGCTTGTTCCCACCGAGCTGCGCAGAGCCCTGCGCCGCGTTAGCATCGGAGTAGACACCATGCTCACGGGACCGGCGATACGGACTTACAACATTATGCTGGGCGAACGGCGTAGGGTCGCGGCGGCGCTGATAGCTGTTCCATGATTGCCTCACGCCATCGGCAGCGCCTGACGGCGCTGATACCGTATAGTGGCAAGCGTCATGTCAATGAGCCTCCTACAGGTTGAAAAACTCTAGCGCGCATGATTGTGGTGTCATGGACTGTACAACTGAGAACACATCCGCGGCGTTTTGCGCGGAACTCGTGCGAACTCATGATTTCGACAACTATGCAACGACTTTGTTCGCACCGCTCCGGTGTCGTCGTGCTCTGCTGGCTCTCTTTGCTTTCAACGTGGAGATCGTCAGGGTACGAGAGCAGGTCACCCAGCCGTTGCCAGGCGAAATCCGCCTGCAATGGTGGATCGATATGGTTAGCGGCGCTGGACATGGCGGCGTTGAAGGTAATCCAGTCGCGGCAGAACTTTTGCTAGCGATCCGGGATCATGGTCTACCGGTCGAGCTGTTGTCGCGACTGATCGAGGCACATCAGTTCGATCTCTACAACGATCCGATGCCGGACATGAGGGCGTTAGAACGATACCTCGAAAATACATCGTGCGCGCTGTTTTCGCTGGCCTCGCGCGTCGTCGGACACCGATCAGACGAGACGGATCATCTGGCGCGACACGCTGGTCTCGCGGACGGCATGGCGCGGGTTATCGCCAAGTTCGGTTTTGACGTTTCGCGGCGGCAGTCGTATGTGCCGCTGCCGTTGCTGGAGCAGCACGGCGTCGATATGGAACAGATGTTCGCGGGCCGGGACACGCCTTCAATTCGCGCGGCCATTGGCAAACTGGCCGATGAAGCGCGGTCGCATCTGGAGGTGGCGCTGGGTCTACTGCCCAACCTGCCGCCGCAGTCTCGCGGTGTCTATCTTCCATTGGTGATTGTGCGCCGCGCACTGACCGATGTCATCAGTCCTGACATCAATCCCTTTGTGCCGCGGCCCGCGTCGCGGCTGCGTATCCTGTGGATCATGTGGCGGGCATCGCGCACTCGGCCGTTTAGAATCTTTCACCGCTTTACGGAACGGTGAAAGACTTTATCTTTTTGATTTGACGCGTTTTCTTCACGCGAACCGGTATCCACTTCGCTTGATATAGCCGTTGAGCGCGTTCAGGAAGGCAGCGCCCGGTCGGTCGATTCGAAGTTGAAGCGGTCTCGAAGGTTTTTCCGGCTACCCAGGATGTCGCGGAAGAACTCACGATCTTCCGGACTAGTGATCAACGGCTCAATCAGATCGATCTGATTCATTGCGATGAGTTGCAGGATTTCGGTGCGCACTTTGCCGCCGGCACCGCGTGGAAGGCGCGAAACGACCTGGATGTGCTCCGGGGGTTTCGGCTCGTTTGCAGCGGCGAGCGTGGAACGCAACCGCGCTTCGAGCCCGGGCAGGTCTGCCTCGACAAAGGCGTAAAGTCCGACACCGCTGCGGCGGTCCGCGAAGGCAACGATGGCGGCATCCCGCACCGCAGGATTTTCCCTGATGCGCGCGACCAGCACAGGAGCATCGTTGACAAGACGTCGGCCCCCGCCTTCGCGGTCGGTGAAACTGAACAGGCCGCGCGTGACGGCTTGGTAGACCTTTTTGCCGGTCATCAGCCAAAAGCGCGCAATGACCGACTTTCGCTCAAGTAATTTACGCTCGCGTGGCGTCAGGGCGTCGGGCGCATAAGTGCGCTTGTGTTTGAGAAGATGCCGTAGGTCTTCGTAAGCCGCGATGCGAAACAGACGTGATCGCCGTTTGAAGCACGCAGCGAGCTGGAAGTCCGTCAGATAGGCGTTGCCTTCGTTGCCGCGCAGCCAGTTCTGTTCCTTGGCAAGATCATTGTGGCATATGCCGGCGCGATGCAACTTGCGCAGCGCTGCCTTGGCCGATCGGAAGTAGGATAAGTCGCCGTGGGGTCTGGCGAGATGCAGCGCCACGCCATCGATGAAGTCTCGCACCAATGCGCTGCGGCCGCTCCACAAAAGTTTTGGGCCGACGCCGAGATCGCGAGCTAGCGTCAGCGCCTTACGTTCCCGCTCGAACAAATGCCTCGCCACAAGGTGCGACCACCAGGGCACCTGATCGAGGCGCCGCAGCACCGCGTTGATCTCGCCGGAGGCTGTCCGAAGCCGCCCGCGCTCCACGGTCGAAAACACGTCGCGCTTCAGCAGGACTCCTTCAGTCCAGCTCGTGGACAGGAATGCTGCGTCCTGCTTTGGAAGTGACATGAATGATCCTGGAGATGGCGTGTTGAACCTATGCCGCAGCTGCCGGAGGAAGTGCATTCGCGATCCAGCGATCGAGGTCCGACAGCGCGCGCGCGCAGATCGTCTGTTTTTTTGCGATTGCCTTTTCGTTGCCGCGCAAACGAGTGCCGTCCGGTTTTTTGTTTGGTGGACTAGCGAGCGGGGGAAACAATCCGAAATTGATGTTCATCGGCTGGAACGAGCGCGGTCCCGCGTCAATGGTCTCGATGTGGCCGCCCGTGATGTGGCCGAGCAGCGCGCCCAATGCCGTCGTCTGCGGCGGGGCCTCAAACGTGTGTGTCCGTGCATCCGCCGCGGCATAGAGTCCGGCTATCAGTCCCATAGCGGCGGATTCCACGTAACCTTCGCACCCGGTCATTTGACCCGCAAAGCGCAGCCGCGGCTCGGCACGCAGCCGTAACTGGGTGTCAAGGAGCTTCGGCGAGTTCAGAAATGTGTTGCGATGCAAGCCGCCGAGGCGGGCAAACTCCGCGCCTTCAAGACCGGGAATGGTGCGGAAGATGCGAGTTTGCGCGCCATGTTTCAGTTTGGTCTGAAAGCCAACGATATTGTAAAGCGTGCCCAGTCTGTTGTCCTGTCGCAACTGGACGACGGCGTAGGGCTTGGTGGTGGGATCGTGCGGATTGGTAAGGCCTACCGGCTTCATCGGACCGTAGCGCAGAGTTTCGCGGCCGCGTTCGGCCATGACCTCGATCGGCAGGCAGCCGTCGAAGTAGGGGGTATCGGTTTCCCAGTCTTTGAAATCGACCTTCTCGCCCTCAAGCAGCGCGTCCACAAAGGCGTGATACTGCGCTTCGGTCAGCGGACAATTGATGTAATCGGCGCCGTTGCCGGCCGGACCAGCCTTGTCATAACGAGACTGGAACCAGGCTTTCGACATATCGATGGAGTCGCGATGAACAATTGGCGCGATTGCGTCGAAAAAGGCGAGCGCGGATTCGTCGGTCAATGCGCGGATCGCGGCGGCGAGAGGGGCCGAGGTGAGGGGACCCGTGGCGACGATGACGTTGCTCCAATCCGCGGGTGGCAAGCCATCGATTTCAGCACGGTCGATCTCGATCAGCGGATGGGCGTCAAGAGCTTCGGTGACCGCAGCGGAAAAGCCATCGCGATCCACTGCGAGCGCGCCGCCTGCCGGAACCTGATTAGCATCGGCGCAGCGCATGATCAGCGACCCTAGCCGGCGCATCTCGGCATGTAAAAGTCCGACAGCATTGTTGGAAGCATCATCGGACCGGAACGAATTTGAACAGACCAGCTCCGCCAGCCCGTCGGTCCGGTGCGCCGCGGTCATTCGGTACGGTCGCATCTCGTGCAGCATCACTCGAACGCCCTGACTCGCGACCTGCCAAGCGGCTTCCGAACCGGCCAGGCCGGCGCCGACGATATGGACCGTAGCGCGGGAGGATTCAAACTGTGTCATGGGACGAGGGGTAGCGCGTTTTCAAGCCAAAAGGAACACGTTAGCGCGAGTAACCGCGACGGCACTCTCGTTTCCTTGTACGATCCCGCCTTGGATCTGGAACAGCAATGGATGTTGATCCGGCACTTGCAACGCGTGGACGGTATTCGCGTCCGGACTTGGTCTGCCAGGAATGCTGACTGTGGAACGCAGCGGCTGCCTCGGTTGGCCAGCGAGCGAGTTCAAAAGCTCCCGACACCGAGACAGCCTTGTGAGAACGAGCGTCTTTTCCGTCAATCCGAACTATCGAAGAACCGGTGCTTGCGCCCATATGGGGGCAACAAGACGGACGGGAAATCGGCCGCGTAGCGCTTTTCTTTCTCCGTTTCCGGAGGCTCGTGTGCTGACGACGTTAAAGGGCTCTCGATCGCTTTACGATAGAGATGCCACGTCGCATGACCCAGCAACGGCATCACAATCGTGAGGCCAAGGAAGAAGGGAATCGACCCGAGCGTCAGCAGGACAGCAACGATCAGACCCCATTCCGCGGCCGCGATTGGATTCTTCGCGACCACGCGCATTGACGTCAGCATGGCATCGGTCATGTCAGCGTGTTGATGAAGCATCACCGGGAACGACACAATGCTGATGCACAGCGCGACGGCCGCGAACAGGAACCCGACGCCGACACCGATCATTATCATGCGCCAGCCCTCGGACGTGGCGAAGACCTGCGTGAAGAAATCGGGAATTGCCGCTGCCGGGGTGTTACCGAAGGTGGACACGTAGATCGCGTGAGCCACTGCCACCCACACGAAGAAAATAACTAGCAGCAAGCCGCCCAGTCCAAGCATCGATCCAAACGACGGCGCTCGTAGCACGCCGAACGCATGCCAGGCGGAGGCTTCTTGGCCGAGTTCGCGCCGATAGCTCAGTTCATAAAGTCCTAGCGCCGCAAATGGCCCGATCAGGGCAAAACCGGCGGTGACCGGAAACACGAGCGGCAAGACCGAGTAGCCAAGCGCTATTCGCGCTAAAACAATTCCAATTATGGGATAGATAACGCAAAGGACGATGGCGTGGCTGGGAACCGCCTTGAAGTCTTCCCAGCCCAACCTCAACGCATCAAGGAGGTCGGGTAAGCCGATGTGACGGACCACAGGTCTGTCTGCGCCGGCCATTCCCGAGTGTGACGTGATGTCAACAGGATAAGTGGCCATGTTCGTTGCCTCCCTTTCGCGGGTCGATCTCTGGCCGTCGGAAGGCGCGAGTTCGCCCCTTCGGAAACGATCACGATCAAGACCAGACGCAAGGGCAAGCAACCTGGTCTTGCTGCGACCTGTAAGACCATTCTAATTCCGATCTGCGATTTTAGTTGCTCACGGTTGAGTGAATTTCGATGTTACCCTGCGCAGGGTGACCGGCATGCCGCGCACATATTGGTTCGACTGCTTACCTGCGTTTTGTTGTTGCAGCGGAGTGTGTAACTGGCGCCGACTGCGTTGCCAGCATTGTCCGCATTGGCAAGCCACAGTGAGCCGGTTACTCTTTTGGCGATCCGGCGGAAACAGACGAGAGGTTCGCAGCGAATTTGGTTCAAAGACTGAAGCAATTGGGAGCGGCACAATGAGCATATTTGGAAAGATCATGAGCGCCGTCTTCGGCACGCACGCCGAAGCGGCAACACCGACAGGTGAAGCTGGTAGCGGTGCTGCACCCTCGTCGGAGAGCTCGGCATCGAAGGGCGTCGACGTCGCGGCCATTCTCGACAAAGTCGTCGCCGCCAAGAAGGAAAAGCTGGCATGGCGGACCTCGATCGTTGATTTGATGAAGGCGCTTGATGTCGACTCCAGCCTGAGTGCTCGTAAGGAACTGGCAAAGGACCTAAAATACCCGGGCGACACCAACGATTCCGCGGCGATGAACATCTGGCTGCATAAGCAGATGATGGCTCAACTCTCAGCCAACGGTGGCAAGTTGCCGCCCGACATGAAGCACTGATGGGACATTCTGGACGGTCCGCTGATGGACACGTCGTCTCGATGAGAGAAAGGCGTGCGTTTTGATGAGGCTGTGAACGCATGCGTTAGATGCGGCCTCATTCCACTCGGTCGGCTTCTTCCGTATGCTTGTCGAGATAAGCGGCCACGAACCCGCAGCGGGCTGCGACCTTGAGGCCGTCGACCCGGATCAGCGTCAGCGCGCCCTTCACCAACGTCGACGCGATGCCACGGCCACGCAGTTCGCGTGGCACTTCTGTGTGAGTGATGACGACCATACCGGGCGCAAGGCGGTACGTTGCGAAAGCAACGCCGCCTTCGGCTTCAAGTTCAAACCGGCTCAGGGCTTTGTTGTCGTAGACGGCGGTCATGCCTGCGCTCAAATCCCTTCGGCCCCGCCACCCTCAGTTCCCCGCCACGGCGCGCTGCTTCATCTGGAGGCGACACATGTCGCGAGACCCGAAATCTGACCTGAGCACTCTTCGAGACGAGGCCTCGCGCCTTCTCACAAATTAGGCCTCAGCAGATCGGCATAATCCGGATGTTTCTCGAGCCACGCCTTCACGAAGGGGCATTGAGCGCTAGCCCTGAATTTATCCGCGCGTACCTGATCCAGCGCGCCCTTCACCAGCTCTGAGCCGATGCCCTTGCCTTCGAGTTCGGGCGGCACCTTGGTGTGCGTGAAGACAAGAACCCCGTCCAGAAACCGATAGTAGGTTGCAGCGATATGCCCGTCCACTTCGAGCTCGTAGCGATGCTTTTCCATGTTGTTGACGACTTCGGACATTTCACAGCCTTTGTTTCTTTATGCCTGAGAGGCAACATTCAAAGTTTTAGTGGGCCAGTCAACAGCCGCAGAATACCTTGCGGCTTGTCATTTCTGCGCCATTGCTCGCCTTGGATGACGCCAGACCACGCTTGGATGAGGAGGGTTGGGTAAAGGCGTGTTAGCCGAAGTGCAACCCGCAATTTGGACCCTTTGGTGCTGCCGGCGGACCCCGGGTCGCGCTATTTGGCCGCGGTTGGCTGGACAAGACCTCGGCGGGATGGCATCAAACCAGTCGGAATGCGAACCCTTGCGGAGGGTCCGTGAAACTCCCGCGACGGATTTGCGGCAATGAAGCAGTTTTTCCTCAAACTCTTTACCTGGTGGAATAGCCAGACCTTCGGTACGCAGCTTTGGACCGCGCGATTTGGCGAACTGGTCGGCAAGGACAGCCAAGGTAACTGCTATTACCGGACGCGCGGCGGGAAGATCGACCCGACGCTTGGCTTCGAGCGGCGCTGGGTGATCTACAATGGCTCTGCGGAAGCCAGCCGCATTCCGCCTGAATGGCATGGCTGGATTCATCACGTTGTGGATGTTCCACCTACCAAAGAGAACTATCAGCCGCGCGAATGGCAGAAGCCGCATGTGCCAAACATGACCGGGACGCCAGCAGCCTATCGGCCGTCCGGCTCGACGCTGGCGAGCGGCCGCCGTCCGAAGGCAACCGGCGATTACCAGCCCTGGACACCGGGGCACTAGAAAGACCGGCATCAACGCCGTGATGCCATACATGCCGAGCAAGCGCTGTCAGCGCTTGGTGGCCGCGAAAATGCCGCTGCCGAGATAATTATTGTCTCCCGAAATCCCAACGCGCCCGCCCATTTCGCCGACCGGGCTGCTCGGACCCTGGAAAAAGCTGCCTTGCAGGGTCATGCTACGATTGTTACCGGTGATCGTGCCGCCGAAATTGCGTGGGTCGGTGTTAAAATTTACGTTGCCGGAATAGTTGGTGTTGTCGAGATTGGTCACGCTCACCACACCGGTGCGCGCTCCGAAATCGACGGTGTTCGAGAACCCTCCGGCGACGAAGCCTGCATTATTCACGTTGGCGATGACGTGTCCGGTATAGGTTGCTTGGCCTATCGTTGGGACGTCGCTGATGCTGCCCACTGGCCGACCGGCGACCCAGGTACCCACGAGGACTTCGCGCGGGGTTTGGGCCGTGTTGTTCGGATTAGCACTCGTCGATTCGACCGACCAGAAACCCCAGCGCGTATACTCGCACTGACAGGGCGTCAGGTTCGGAATTGCGCCGTTGACGATCTGGCTGGTGGCTGCGCCGTTGGCTGACACCATCACGCCGTTAACCGATACGCCGTTGACGACGGAGTTGGCGGGCGTGTTCGCGTAGAAATTGTTGTAGTCCACATAAGCGCTGTTGGCCGGACCGCTCGATCCCTTCGATCCGAACTGGAACAGCGCGTGAATCGTACCGGCAAGTTGCGTGAACGGATTCATCGAGTCGTAGGCGTGTATATCCAGGTTTCCCTGAACGCGATTATTGGCAGCGTCGAGGGTGATTTCGGATGTACCGCTTACCGGTCTGACCGGGATCTGATTGCCAGTGATGACGTCCAGTCCGCCGACATATCCGCTCAGCGTCACCGACGGCCGCGCGTTGGGCGGGGGAGTGTTGTTGTCCGTCGGTAGAAGGTTGTGATTGTCCGGCGGTGAATGGTCCGTAAGCCGGTCCTGTGCGATCTGCTGCACCGCCTCCGCCTGATTGGAAATCTGGATCGACTGGGTGAAGGCTGACGAGATTGCGCTGAGTTGCTCGACAATAGGGGGCAGAGCGGGAGTGGGAGGAGCACCCGATCCGGTCACCAGTCCGTTGGGGGATCCTGTCGCTCTTTGCGCGGCCGTCGCAATATTCTTCGCCGATGCCGTGCCGGCGCGTACGCCGCCCGTTTGACCGGCCGCGCTCTGGAAGATAGCGATCTGCTGCTGCACGAACCCTGGCGGCGGCAGGTCGGGTGGCGTTGGGGGAGCACCCGCTTGCGTCTGGGTGAACTCGCCGGCGCCCAGCGCGACGGACCGGCCGCCGGACGTGACGGTCATTGTGCCGTAGCCGGAATAGATGCCGCCTTTTCCGTCGGTCATCATCACGCCGCCACGAATGCCGATCAAAGCCGACGCGGTCTTGATCTCGGCATCGCCGTTGTGGCTGATCTGGCCACCTACGAAACGCAGCGCGCCCTTGCCGAGAGTTGCCGCCAGCTTGCCGGTGTTGGCTTTCGGGTCATAGACGTATTCATCGATTGTGAGGTCGCTGTTCGGACCGATGGTCATCGAGGTCTTGTCGAGGAATAGCAACTGCACCGAGCCGCTGGACTTGGTCTGGATGTGTTCCTTGTGGGCAATCGATTGGCCGATGACGATGGTCTTCAGGTTGGCGGTTGCGGCAGGGTTGACTGCCGATGCAGTGCCGACCTGCTGAGCCTGCGCCGTTGCGCCCCCGAGCGACAGCGCAGCCGCCGTCATCGCGATATAAAGCCCCTCCGTCCGGCTCATGGCAATTCCCGACACTCAAAACTGACAAATCCGGGGCAAGTATACCCTTGAATAATCGGAATGCGCCAACCCCGATCCTCTAAAAAACACCATACGAGCGATTGATCGCGTCTGTTGCTGTAAATCCACGCCGAGCACCTGCACCCTCAGAGCCTGCGGAGTGGGGCGCGCTACCCGCCTTGCGGGTGGCACCGATCTGGCACTAAAGAGGACCGCGGTTCGACCCTCGGTGTCGTCTGTATCTGCGTCCCGCGCGACCAGTTACTCGACGGGGATAGCGCGTTGCCGCAGCCGTCAGTGGACGCGGGAGCAGGCCGCCCTTTCCCCGCCGCAATCGACGTGTTAACCGGATGCTGCGAGCGGCTTGGAGCCTTTAATCCCTGTACAATGGTCCGGCCCCTGATTCGAGCCTCACAAAGCCGCGCATGATGTTTCGAACTATTGTTATAGCCGGTTGTGCGGCTTTTGCGGGCGCGGCTCTCGTCGTTGCCGCGCCTTCTGCGCGCGCCCAAATTGGTAATATTTTTTCAGAACTCCCCGCCGCGTCCGCCCGGCGCGATTCCACAGGGTCAGGTCGCGCCCGAGGATGACGAGGAAGAAGTGCCCGACTTGCCGCAACAAGGACGGGTGCTGCCGGCGCCCATGCATCCTGCGCCGGGGCAAGGCGCTCCACCGCCCGGCCCGGTTCAGTCCCAGCCACTGCCGCCGCCGCCCGGCACCACCGTGGTTCCGCAGAATGCTCCAAGTGGCAATGCTCCAGGTGGCGTAGCCGTCGCGCCGCCTTCACCCCCTAAGACTCCCGAACAGAATTCCACGCGACCGGCGCCGCCAACGCCGGCCACGTTGCAACCCGGCGACGAGGTTGTCACCGAGGCCCCGGCGGAGAAGGTTGTCAACAAGAAGGCTGCATTTTCCGGCCTCGACAAGATCACCGGCCGCATCATCCATTTCGATGAGGATGTCGGAGAAACAGTGCAGTTCGGCGCGCTGCGGGTGAAGACCAACGCTTGCTACACGCGGCCCGCGACAGAGGCCGCTAATACCGACGCCTTTGTCGAGGTCGATGAGATCACGCTTCAGGGCGAGGTGAAGCGGATTTTCTCCGGCTGGATGTTCGCGTCAAGCCCAGGCCTGCATGGCGTCGAGCATCCGATCTATGACGTCTGGTTGACCGACTGCAAGGATCCGGAAACGACTGTTATCGCCGCGCAGCCGGATGAGCCGAAGCCCGCGCCGCCTTCGACCAAGCGCCCACGGCCATCCGCGCGCCAGTCGCGTCAGCCGGCACCGCCATCCCAACCGGCGCCATCGCCTCCGCCACAACGGCAACCGCAGGGCAATCCTTCGTTCCCGCCGTTCGGGCGATAGTCCTGAAAGCCTCAACTACGGTTGGCCGGCCGGGAGGCAGTTTTGGGTGGCGCTCTCGTGATCCGTCCGTTGCTATAACGAGTTATTCGTATCTGAGGGCCTATTGCTCCGATCGGCCCGTTATCGTCGGCGATTTCGAAACATTGCTAATCAGCCCATACGAGTGCCGCAGCCTAATTTTCTGGAGCTACTTACGATGCGTTTCATCGAGAATCTGCGAATCGGCACAAAGCTCGCGATCACATCGTTGCTCAGCGTCGTCATGGTTGTCGCACTGATCTATGCTCAGATGAGCGGTAGCGATGCGGTGCGCCAAGCCAACGAGAAAGCAGGAAATCAGAATCTGCTCGCAATGAAAGGCATCGAAGCGAAATCATCGACTCGCGGCATGATGATCGGAGTCCGTGATATTCGTCTCGCAAGCACGCGGGCGCAGCTGCTGGCCGCACAAGAAGATGTCGTTAATCATTACAAGGCTGCACGGGGATTCATCAGTGAAGCCCATAAGCTTTCGAAGTCGGCCGAAAACCGTGCGAGACTTGAGAAGATGAATCAGCTTGCCGACCAGTATCTGAACAATGCGGCCAAGCCGATTGGCGCAGCTCGCGGCGAATTGCTGGAGATCGAAGCAAAACAGGGTGCCGACATGAAGGTGGATGTCGGCGCGGGGCTTGCCAAGCTTGAGAATGAGGCTGTCCGACTGACGAAGGAAGTCGCCCTACCGACAGCGAAGGAGTTGGCCGAAGTCTCGGAGAAGGTCGTCGAGTTCGCCACGGGGCGCGTTGAAGAGGAAAAAGCAGCGGCGGCACGCGAAGGAGCGTCGGCTGAACGGATCTCGATGATACTCGGTGCCGCGGTTGCACTGCTGCTAATCGGCGCCTGCGTCTTGTCGATCGTCACTATTGCCAAACCGATCTCGGCGCTGACCAAATCCATGCTGGAACTGGCCGAAGGCAATTTCTCGGTCGTGCTGCCAGGACTTGGCCGCAAGGACGAAGTTGGCGCCGTCGCTGCCGCCGTCGAGAGGTTCAAGGTCGTGTCCGAGCAGAAGGCTCGCGAGGAAGCCGAAGCGAAGAGGAATCAAGACGAGATTGCCACCCAGCAGCGGAAGGCCGACATGATCAAGCTGGCCGATTCGTTCGAAGCTGCCATAGGCGAGATCGTCGAAACAGTCGCGTCCGCCTCGACCGAACTGGAAGCCTCGGCCAGTACGCTGACTTCCGCAGCCGAGCGGGCCCAGCACCTGACAACGACGGTTGCGGCTGCTTCCGAGGAAGCATCGACCAACGTTCATTCAGTTGCCGCCGCAACCGAAGAGTTGGCATCGTCCGTCACCGAGATCGGCCGTCAGGTGCAGGAATCAGCGCGCATTGCGAATGAAGCAGTCGACCAAGCCCGCAAAACCAATGATCGCGTCGGTGAGCTGTCTCGTGCCGCGGGCCACATAGGAGAGGTCGTTGAGCTGATCAACACAATTGCAGGTCAGACAAACCTGCTTGCCCTCAACGCTACTATCGAGGCGGCTCGGGCGGGCGAGGCTGGCCGGGGCTTTGCGGTGGTTGCTTCCGAGGTGAAGGCGCTCGCCGAGCAGACCGCGAAAGCCACCGGCGAGATCGGCCAGCAAATTTCAGGCATCCAGGCCGCGACGCAGCATTCGGTCGATGCCATCAGGGAGATCGGCGGCACGATCGAGAAGCTCTCGGAGATTGCCTCGATCATCGCGGCAGCGGTGGAAGAACAAGGGGCTGCGACGCAAGAAATCTCGCGGAACGTGCAGCAGGCCTCGCAAGGGACCCAGCAGGTATCTTCCAACATTACTGACGTACGGCACGGTGCGACGGAAACAGGCACAGCCTCGTCACAGGTGTTATCGGCGGCGCAGTCACTGTCCAGTGACGGAAACCGGCTTAAGCTCGAAGTCGGGAAATTCCTGAATTCAGTTCGAGCTGCGTAAAGACACTGCCACGCGCTGGGCGCGCCAAAGGCGTTCCAGTGCGGTCGATGGCAAGTGCCGAAGATGTCACCCGCGGCCGGCGATGATCCGGAGCGCTTCGGCGCCTGGCACCGGCCGGTCAAGCGGCAGCGTCCCGAAATCGGCGTCGCCTTCCAGCGCAACATCCAATAACGCCCGGTAACGCCGGCGCGGGATTTCAATTGCACCGAATCCGCGCAGATGGTCGGTCACAAATTGGGTGTCGAGCAAGACGAAGCCTCCCGCGATCAATCGGGCGACCAGATGCACGAGCGCGACCTTCGACGCGTCCCGCACGACATGGAACATGCTCTCCCCAAAAAACGCGCGGCCGAGCCTGACGCCATAGAGGCCGCCCGCGAGTTGGTCATTTTGCCAGACCTCGACACTGTGACAATGGCCGAGTTCGTGCAGACCTACATAGAGTTCGCGAATACGACGGTTGATCCAGGTATTGTCGCGTCCAGGATGTGGCGCGGCGCAGCCGTCGATCACCGCGTCGAAGGCTGTATCGACGGTCACGGTGAAACTGTCTGATCGGACGGTGCGCGCGAGCCGCGACGGGACTCGGAAGCTCTCGAGCGGAATGACGCCGCGCATCTTCGGCTCGACCCAGAAGAGCGTCGGATCGTCGACACTTTCCGCCATCGGAAAAATGCCGCAGGCATAAGCGCGCAGCAGCAGTTCGGGCGTGATCTCGGACGAGGCGGTCTCGCGGGACATCCAGAAGTCTTATAGCAGAGCTCTAAGTCTACCGCGTCGATAATCTGCTAACGCGCGTCCAAAAGTTCAGACTGTTTGCCAACAGATCCCGCTCGGACAAGCGGATACCGCACAGTGTTTTTGATCGCGCTATTTGCCTTGCCTGAATGAAAACATGCAGTTCGCTTCTAATTCTGTGGAAACGAATTGAGCGCCGTTTTGAATCAGACGCCAGGTGCAGGCGCGTTTTGTGGTTTGGTGCTGCCGTGCTCAGGCCGCGGTCGCAGATAAGGGTTCTGTGACTGGTGGAATTCCCCGGCGGAACCGCAACACGATACGCGTGCCTGCATGGGCGGGATCGCGTTCGGCTTGAGCGTCGAGCTTCTGCGCCATTGCTGAGACGATCCGCTGGCCCATCCCGGTCGAGCGCGGATCGGTCTTGGCATTGAGGCCAACACCATCGTCGGCGATTGACAGCACGACATCATCCCCATTGGTCGCGAGTTCGACGTGGATGGGGCCGGGGCCATCGGGATAAGCGTATTTGACTGAATTCATCACCAGTTCGTTGACGATGATTCCGATGGCCACGGCACGATCGGGATCGATCTCGATCGGTTGGGCCTTCAGGTCGAGACGTGACAGCTGGTTGCCTTCGGTGGACCGTCGGAGATCCTCGAGCAGAGCTTCAAGATACTGGTTGAGCAGGACGCTCTTCAGGTCCTGTGAGGTATAAAGCCGACGATGCACCTGCGCCACTGCTGCCACCCGTCCCATTGCATTCGTAAGGGCGGCCTTGATGTCTTCCTCGGGGCTTGAACTGGCTTGCAGGTGAAGCAGCGACGCGATGATCTGGAGGCTGTTGCCGATGCGATGATTGACCTCGCGCAGCAGCATCTCGCGCTCGGCGGCTAGCGCCGCATAGCGGTCGCGCGAGGCGCGGACCTCGGCTTCAGCCTCGTCGCGCGCTTTTCGAACGAGCGCTTGCCGGATCGCCACTTCAGCCGCGAGGTGCAACAGCGGAACGAATTCGCCGAGCGTATCTTTGACAAGATAGTCGGCAGCACCCGCTTTGAGCGCGGTCACTGCGATTTTTGAGTCTTGC
Organism: uncultured archaeon; assembly: GCA_963807355.1. Lineage (GTDB taxonomy): Bacteria > Pseudomonadota > Alphaproteobacteria > Rhizobiales > Xanthobacteraceae > Nitrobacter. The sequence continues at coordinate 102,948 of CAWEBX010000013.1, read as the reverse complement.
GAGGCGGTGACGAACACCACGGGGGGCGCGTCGGGAATTGCCAGAATCCGTCTTAGTGTTTCCAACCCGTCGAGGCCAGGCATATATTGATCGAGCGCTATCACATCGATGCCGCCATGCGCGATGCGTGCAAGCCCGGATGCGCCGTCGGGCGCGTGCTCCACGCAAAATCCGTGGCGCGTCAGGCCGCGCTCCACCAGGCGAGCGAGCGCCTTGTCGTCATCCACGTACAACAGGGTAGGCTTGACTTTCATGGAGTGGCCTGAGGTACCTGGATGATGGAGAAAAACAGACCGAGTTGCCGGATCGCGTTGGCGAAACTGTCGTAGTTCACCGGCTTCGTAATGTAGACGCTGCATCCGAGTTCGTAGCAACGCTTGATTTCCTGAGAGTCGTCTGTTGTCGTCAGCACGATCACTGGTGCGCACTTTAGAACTTTGTTTTCCTTCACGCGCCGCAGGATATCGATTCCGGTCATGTCAGGCAGATTAAGGTCGAGCAGAATGAGCAGCGCCTCTCCCTTATGAGGCATACCGTTGCCATCCGCCCCAAACAGGTAGTTGACAGCTTCCGTACCGTTGCTGAACGGCTTGATCTCATTATTGACACCGGAACGCCGAATATTGCGCTCAATCAGCCGGGCGTGCCCTTCATCGTCTTCGATCATGATGATGGTGACTGGCGTTGTCATGATTGTTTGTCCCGGTTGGTGCCGATCCATGCGACAGGAAGCGTAACGGTAAATGTGCTGCCGGTATTAAGCTCTGACGAGACCGATATGGTGCCCCCGAGCCTTCGTACCAATGCACGGACGTGTGCGAGACCGATACCCTGGCCCGGCCGATCCTGCGGTCCCGCTCGGCGGAACAGATCGAAAATACGCTGGTGGTCCTTCGGATCGATGCCGCGGCCGTTATCTGTGATCTCAAAGATCGCAAAACCGAGCTTGCGCCGACCGCGGATAGCGATATCACCGGGAACATTGGATTTGAGGTATTTCAAGGCATTGTCGATCAAATTGGAGAAAATCTGCTCGATCGCGATGCGTTCGCTGACAATATCCGGCAATGGTTCGACACGGATCTGAGCGTTGGCCTCGGCGGCCTGATGCGCCACGGTGGATGCAATGCTCTCGATCAGGTCGCGCATGGTGATCGCAGAGGGATGAAATTCGCGCCGGCCCTCGCGGGTGAGGCTGAGGATCGCGCTGATCAGCCGGTCCATCTTGGCGATCGACGACTTGATGAACCCGAGCGCCTCGGTGAAATCCTGTGACAATTGCTTGTCCGGTTCGTCGAGAACCGGTTCGATGGCGGCCGCTGAATCTTCCGTCGCCGGAGGCGGGAGGCCGTCGGGCCGGCTCAGGTCCGCGATCCGTTTGAAGAGGTCGCCGCGCAGTTCCTCGAGCTCGCTGGTGAAGCCCATAATGTTGACCAGCGGCGAGCGCAGGTCGTGGCTGACGATATAGGCGAAGCGCTGGATTTCCTCATTGGCCTCGCGGAGGTCGCTGGTGCGTTCCTCGACGATGAACTCGAGATTGAGATTGTTATCGCGCAACTGGGCTTCGGCGACGTCGCGCGCGCGGCTTGAGCGTCGCACCAGGAAGATCGACAGCCCTGCGAACACCACGACCAGTCCCGAACCGATGCTGGTGATCGATGCCGAGAGCGACTGGCTTGCATCGGCCGATGTCACCCGCGCCGAGAACAGGCGACTTTCCTCAGCCCGCATCTCGCTGGCGAGGTTACAGATATGCCCCATGGCGTCACGGCCGGCCTCCTGGCGCGCGATCTCGGCAGCTTCGTTCTGCCGGTTCGCCAGCGTCAGGTCGATGCCCCGCCGCAACTGCTCGATCCGTTGATAGGTCTGCGGGATCATCTGCTGGAGCCGCTGCTGCTGATAGGGATTATCGATCGTCAGCGTCTTGAGCCGCTCGAAACTCGGCGAAATCTGGCTGCCCGCTTCCTCGAATGCGCTGCGGAATTCCGGCCTCTGCGTCAGCAGGAAGCCGCGCTGCGCGCTTTCGGCGCGCCGCATCTGCAACAGGGCCAGCGAGATTTCATTCTCGATTTCCATGCTGTGCAGAACCCAGCGTGCGTCGTGGCGTGCCTTGTTGACAAAATAGACGGACATCGCACTGATCAGCGTCAGAACCACCAGACCTGCCGTCAGCAGGATCAGCTGGCCAAGCGCAGTGCGTGACGATCTGGTGGACGGCACCGTGATCGCATCATGTTCGGATCGAGACAGTCTTAATCGCCCCCGCGCGGTTACTGGCTATTTGCTAAACGTCTCAATCCCCAGTCGGTTCCGCACTTCTGCCCCAACATAATCTCAGTCCGCACGGAGCTGTTCAAGCTCCTGTAAGACCGCCGCTGGAAAGGTACTGCTCCAGCCAATGGATGTGGTAGTCGCCGTCGATAATGCTCGCCTCGCGGACCAGCGCCCGGAACAGGGGCAAGGTGGTCTCGACACCATCCACGACCATCTCGTCGAGTGCTCTGCGCAACCGCATCAAGCATTCGGCGCGCGTCTTGCCGTGAACGATCAGCTTGCCTACCAGCGAGTCGTAATAGGGCGGGATCACATACCCCTGATAAACGGCGGAATCGATCCGGACGCCAAGTCCGCCCGGCGGATGAAATTGCATGATTTTGCCGGGGGAGGGACGGAAGGTGACGGGATTTTCTGCGTTGATGCGGCACTCGATCGCGTGGCCGTTCACGACGATTTCCTTCTGGGTGGCGGGAAGGTCGCCGCCGGCGGCGATGCGAATCTGCTCCAGCACCAGATCGATGTCGGTGATCATCTCGGTGACCGGATGCTCGACCTGAATGCGGGTGTTCATTTCGATGAAATAAAACCTGCCGTCCTCGTATAGGAATTCGACCGTTCCGACGCCGAGATACCGTATCTCACTCATGGCCTTGGCAACGGTTTCGCCGATCTTGTTTCGAGCCGCCGCCGTCAGCGCGGGCGAGGGACCTTCTTCCCAAACCTTCTGGTGACGCCGCTGGAGTGAGCAGTCGCGTTCTCCCAGATGAATGGCCCCGCCGCGGCCGTCGCCAAGCACCTGGATTTCGATGTGACGCGGTTTCTGCAGATATTTCTCTAGATAGACAGAAGCATCGCCGAACGCCGCTCTGGCCTCGTTCCCCGACGCGGAGATCGCCATCATCAGGTCGTCGGGTGTCTTGGCGATTTTCATGCCGCGCCCGCCGCCGCCGGCGGCCGCCTTCACCAACACGGGAAAGCCGATCGCCTTGGCGATCGCCATGGCGTCGTCGTCGGGACCGATGCCGCCATCGGAGCCCGGGACCACCGGAATGCCGAGCCGCTTCGCGGTCTTCTTGGCTTCGATCTTGTCGCCCATGAGGCGAATGTGTTCGGCCTTGGGGCCAATGAAATGCAGGTGATGGTCGGCGAGAATTTCGGCGAAACGGGCGTTCTCGGACAAAAAGCCGTACCCGGGATGTACGGCATCGGCGCCAGTGATCTCGCAGGCTGCCAGCAGCGCCGGGATGTTGAGGTAGCTGTCCTTCGTTGGCGGCGGTCCGATACAAACGCTTTCGTCCGCAAGCCGGACATGCATGGCGTCGGCATCGGCGGTGGAATGCACCGCCACGGTCGCTATACCGAGCTCCTTGCAGGCGCGCAGGATGCGCAGGGCGATCTCGCCGCGATTGGCTATCAGGATTTTGTCGAACATCACTGCGTCCGCGGTTCGAACGGCGTCATTCAATGATGACCAGCGGCTCGCCGAACTCGACGGGCTGGCCATCCTCGACCAGAATCTGCGTGACGGTGCCCGACCGCGGCGACGGAATCTGGTTCATGGTCTTCATGGCTTCGATAATCAGCAGCGTCTGACCTGCGGCGACCTTGGAGCCGACCTCGATGAAGGGCTTGGCGCCGGGTTCCGATGCCCAATAGACCGTTCCGACCATTGGCGAAGGAACCATGCCCGGATGCTTGCTGATGTCGGCGACGCTCGCAGCCGGCGCGGCGGCAAGGGCGGGCGCAGCCTGATAGGCGGCCGGTACTGCCGCCCCGACGGTGACATTGCGTGCGACACGTACGCGAAGTCCGTCGCGCTCGATTTCAATTTCCGTGAGCCTGGTCTCGTCGAGCAGCGCAGCGAGCTCGCGGATCACATCGCTCTCCTCGCGCGGTTCGTTGCCGGTTTTGATTTTTGTAGGTTCTCCGGGCTGGCGGGACATGATCTCGATCCGAAACTTTCTGGGAAAATGACTGATATGTCAGGGTTACTTTTTCGACGAGCTCACCGCGCCGATTTTGGCGGCAAGGCCATTGATCGCTAGTCGGTAGCCATCAATCCCGAAGCCGGACAGGCTTGCGAACGCGGCTTTTGCCGTGAAGGAATGATGTCGGAAGTCCTCGCGCGCATGGATGTTGCTGATATGAACTTCGACGGTCGGAATTTTCACGGCAACGAGCGCGTCATGAAGTGCAATAGAGGTGTGCGAGTAGCCGCCGGCGTTGATGACGATACCGGCCGCCTGTTTTGCATGAGCCTCGTGGATGAAATCGATCAGTTCGCCCTCACGATTTGACTGGCGGCAATCCGCAGCCAGTCCAAAATCGGTGGCCGTTTCGGTGCAAAGCTTTTCGACGTCAGCAAGGGTGGCGCGGCCATAGGTGTCCGGCTCTCTCGTCCCTAGCATATTAAGGTTCGGGCCGTTGAGCACGTAAATCGTTTTGGCCATCTGAATTCCCGAAACGGTCTCCGCCGCTGCGCGCCGGGGTTCGGGTCGTTATATGTAACAAGGGAGCCAAGGGGAAGCCTGAACACTCTCGGATTCGGCTTCAATATACCTCACGCTATTCGCGAGGAATCATTTAGAACATACGGAAATTATTCGTTAACCAACGCGAACCTGGTACGGAGTGGGCGTCGCCCAGTTGAGCGGTCCCCCGCGGCGCGGGTCCAGGATGGAGGATCCGCGCCGCCAATAGGAACTTAGATCAGGCATCCAGAACCGCTACGATCTCCAGGGTGTGCGGGTCCACGACAACAATCTCGTTGCGGACCAAGAAGAACTGGTAGCCGCTCCAGGCCGGATAAATGTCAACGATTGCCGTTGGCAGAGGGTAGAAATTCACCGTTCGCGGCACCCGGGTTCCAACCGCAATCGAGAAATTGACATTGGTGACTGGCTGAACCCTTTCGTTCCTGATGACCGTTGTGATCTTGCTGCGTTGTTCGGTCGAAAGCTTGGCGCCGGAACTCGCCTGACCCGTGGTCGTGGTTGACTTCCTGTTGCTGTCGCCAGCGCTCTTGGAAGAGTCCGAAATCTCTTCCGCTTCGCTCTGCGGAATTCCGATCGCGATCCTTGGACTTTCCGTCTCGGTCCTCAGCCCGCTGGTTTCGATCCTCGTCCTTTCTGTTGCGGTCCTCGCTCCGCATGTTCTTCTCAGATTTGCTCGGATCACTGCTCTGCGACTGCATGGATTTCGACCTGTCGTGATCCATGTCGCTCCGAGCGCCTCGGTTTTCATGAGGTGTCTTTTCGTAAGTGTCCGTCGGCTTCGCCTGCATGTCGGAACTTGAAGATGGCACGTTCCGATCGGCCGAGCCGGACGTCGACGGTGCGCTTTGCGAAGCGGCTGATCCGCCGCTGGCGCCTTGGCTCATACCCTGCGCGTAAGCAAATCCAGTTCCAGCAATCAATGCCGCAGCTGCGGTTGATACGAGAAAGTGTTTGGTCATCGCTGTCTTCCGGCGCGATGAGGAGCGATGTTCCGACGCAAACGCGGGTTTCCGGGGATTGTTTTATGAATGCCCGATGAACGGGCGATGGCGTGCGAACGACAAAGCCCCGTTCTACCGAGAGCACTGCTTTGAAGTAGGAGCAAGCAATCAGCAGGAGGCCTTGCCACAACGCGCCGTATTTATTTTCTCCTTGAGGTTTTCGAGACCCACGGCGCCCACGACGACTTGTTTGCCGATGACGTAGCTTGGTGTGCCATTCATACCCATGGACTCGGCAAGCTTGAAGTTCTCTTCGAGAGTGGCGCGCACCTCGGTACTTGTCATATCCTTCTCGATCTTGGCAATGTCGAATCCGGCTTCCTTGGCGGCGGCCAGCGCTCGCGACTTGTCGGCCTGACCGCGGCTACCCAAAAGCTTCTGATGGAAGTCGAGGTATTTTTTTCCAGTGGGATCCTGCATTCGCGCCGCCACCGCAACCTGCGCAGCCTCAACCGAACTCTGGCCAAGCACGGGAAACTCCTTCAGCACGACCTTGAGCTTCTGATCCGACTTCAGAAGTTCAAGCATGTCGATCATCGCGCGCTTGCAGTAGCCACAGTTGTAATCGAAGAACTCGACGAAGGTGACGTCGCCGTTCTTGTTGCCAAGCGTTACGCCGCGCTGCGAGTTGAAAATGGCGTCCGCGTTCTCCGTGACCGCGGACTCATGCTTTAACGCTTCGGTAGCCGCTTGGCGCTTGCCGAGTTCGGTCGAAACCTCTTCCAGGACTTCAGGATGGGCGAGCAGATAGCGTTTGACGATCTGTTCAATCTCGCCGCGCTGGCTGTCGGAGAAGCTCTGAGCTGACGCGGCGGGCGCTGCACCGAACGCGAGCGCAAGAAGGGCGGGAGCGAGAAAACGGAGAGAGGACATTGTCAAATCCTTTGAAAGGGGCAGCGTGGCGGAGCCGTCTAATCTTTCTTGTCCGGGAGCTTGGCTGAGACGATGTCATCCGCCTTGACCCATCCGGGAGTGCCGATTGCGAAACGGGTTTTTGCGCGTGATGCGAGTTCTCGCGCTGTCTTGTTGTCGCCGCGCATAAACGCGGCCTGAGCCGATGCCAAATCGGCTTGTGCATAGTCGCCCTTGCGGCCGTAAGCTATTGCAAGCTGCATATAACCGAGCGGGGCCTCCGGCTCTCGTCCCAGCGCCGCCCGCAAAATTGCAATGGCTTCGTCGGCATTCGCCTTGTTATTCGAGGCCACGAGCGCCTGACCCAGCAACATTTCGATGAGCGGAGCGTTTTGCGAGAGCTTTACGGCTAGCCGCAGCGGCGCAATGGCCTCCGCGGGACGGCCTCCCTCGAGCAGGGCCTGTCCACGCACCTCGTGGAAATAAGGATTTTGGGGTTGCAGCTTGATCAGCGCATCGATTTGCTCGATGGCCGAGCGAAGATCGCCATGCAGATAGGTGCTGATGGCATGTGCATAGCGGGCGGGCAGGCTGGTGTCGGACCGCGGATAGCGACGGTATACCGTATCATCACGTTCCATGAACGCCGATATCTTGGCGCGCACCATGTCGTGCCGCATCTGCAGCGCCGGATCGTCCTTCTTGTCCCAATTGGGACTTGTCTTGACGAGTTCCGCTAGCGCGGCGACGCGGTCGGCCGGCATCGGATGCGACTGCACGTACGGATCAGCACCGTGCGCAGCAAACAGGCTTTCATCGGTGAATTGCTTGAAGGTTTCGTACATCCCCCGGGCGGATTGCCCGGTGGCGTTGAGGAATTTCACGCCAGCGCGGTCGGCGTTTTCCTCCTGCTGGCGCTGGTAGCCCAACAGGCTTCGGCGCGCAATCTCCTGAGGTGCGCTGATTGCGGCCGCCCCGATATTGCTGCCGGCGCTGTTGCTTCCGCGGCCGGCCCCGGCGGCGAGAGCGCCGGCGCCGAGAAGCATTGCGATGATGAGTTGGGTCTGGGTCCGAGCAAGCTGCTCGCGAAACTTCGACAGGTGGCCACCGGCGAGATGTCCGGTCTCGTGCGCGAGCACGCCGATCAGCTGGTTCGGCGTGGTCGATTGCATGATCGCGCCATAGTTCACGAAGATGCGGCGGCCGTCGGCGACAAAGGCATTGAATGACTTGTCGTTGATGATGACCATCTGAATGTTGTGCTTCTGTAACCCCGCCGCGTTCAGGATCGGCCGCGTATAGTCGCGCAGCAGTTGCTCCGTCTCGCTGTCCCGCAACATCGGCAGTCCGCTGGATTGCTGCGCATGGACCGGAATAGAGGTGCTCGCGAGCGCGCAGGCGGTGACCAGCGTAATCAGCTTCGAGACACGACGACGTGCGGAGGTGAGGGACCGCCGGGTCATCTCTTCTTTAGTCATTGCCTTCGGAATCATTGGCGCTGGTTCGAATACGTTGTATGTCCTAACAACCCGCCGAATACGGCGGTAACGCGGCCTTCGGTGATCGCCGCAGGCGAAAGCGCATTAACAGATTTCCATGGTCGATGCGACATCGAGAGAGCGGGCCGCCGGCGTGCTGACGGCATCTAGCCGCAGCCAGGTTCCACCCTTCATGGTCATGGACGTCATGGCGGCGGCGGCGCGGATCGAGGCCGGAGGCGGACACGTCATTCACATGGAGGTCGGGCAACCCTCGGCGCCGGCGCCTCGAACCGCGCTGAACGCGGCTCGCGCCGCGCTGGAGCACGGCAGGATAGATTACACTTCTGCACTCGGTATCCCCTCGCTGCGGCAACGGATCGCGCGACACTACCACGAGTTTTACGGTTGCACGGTCAGCCCTGAGCGGATCGTCGTGACGACGGGATCATCGGGCGGCTTCATTCTTGCATTTCTTTCGATGTTCGAGCCTGGTGACCGCATCGCGGTGACGGTGCCGGGCTATCCGCCGTACCGGCACATCCTGACTGCGCTTGGCTGCGAGCCGGTGCTGATCGAGACGTCAAGTGAAAACCGTCACGCGCTGAGCGGAGAGACGCTGTTATCGGTACACCGCAAGACGCCGCTGAAGGGGGTGCTGGTCGGAAGTCCGGCAAATCCGACGGGAACGATGATGTCGCGCGAGGCGCTGACGCATCTGATGACGGCTGCCGAAAGCAAAGGCATCCGCTTTATTTCCGATGAGATCTATCACGGTCTCGATTATGCGTTTCGCGCCGTAACCGCGGCTGAACTGTCACCGCGTGCGCTGGTCATCAACTCATTTTCGAAATATTTCTGCATGACCGGCTGGCGCGTCGGCTGGATGGTCGTACCGGAACAACTGGTGCGGCCGATCGAACGGCTGCAACAGAACCTATCCATTTCGGTGCCGATGCTGTCGCAGATTGCGGCCGAGGCGGCCTTCGCAGGCCGCGAGGAAATGGAGATCGTGAAGCGCGGCTATGAGGAGAATCGCCAAATCCTGATTGCGGGTCTGCCGCAGGCCGGCTTGAGCGAATTCCTGCCTGCGGATGGCGCGTTCTACCTCTATGCCGACGTCTCGAAATTCACGACAGACAGCCATGAATTCGCACGCAAGATGCTGGAGCAGGCACTCGTTGCCGCGACGCCCGGCGTCGATTTCGATCCCGTGCGCGGCCGCTCGTTCTTGCGATTTTCCTACGCCCGTTCGGCCGCCGAGATGCACGACGCCGTCGCGCGCATCAGGCGATGGCTGACTTAGGCTGCCCGAAGCCCCGCATCCTGTGCGTGATGCTGGCTGACTCCGGTATCATTTGCGTTCGCCTGCATCATGGCTCGGTCGTTGATCCAATCCGCTTATCCGGCGACCACGCCCAGGCAACGTTTGGAATCCTTCCGTAAGTCCCGGCATTTTATTGCAATTCCTTACGGAATTCGATCGTTTAGCCGCAAGCCGACGTTGCGCAGGGGGTTCGATTTTGGCATGGTCGCGCCCGATTTGATGTCGCCTTGCGACAAGCGGACCTCCTTATACGTCCGTTCGCGGGCTCGCGGCATTGTCGGGGCAACTTCCGGAATTCTGAGGCAAATTCAATGACAGCATTAGTAGTGATTGTGCTCTGCGGAGCGCTTTCGATCATTTATGCCATCTGGGCGACCTCGTCCGTATTGAAGGCGGATGCGGGAAATCCGCGGATGCAGGAAATCGCCGCGGCTGTGCGCGAGGGCGCCCAAGCCTATCTGCGCCGGCAGTACACGACGATCGGAATGGTCGGCGTCGTGATCTTCGCGCTGCTCGCCTACTTCCTCGGGGTGCTGGTGGCCGTCGGTTTCGCGATCGGTGCGATCCTGTCGGGCGCGGCCGGCTTCATCGGCATGAACGTTTCGGTCCGCGCCAACGTGCGCACCGCGCAGGCGGCGACCAAGTCGCTGGCCGGCGGACTGGAGCTTGCCTTCAAGGCTGGCGCGATCACGGGGATGCTGGTCGCCGGTCTGGCGCTGCTCGGCGTGACCATCTATTTCGCCTATCTTACGCACGGCGCGGGTTACGCCGCGAACAGCCGCACGGTTGTCGACGCGATGGTCGCACTCGGATTTGGCGCCTCGCTGATCTCGATCTTCGCCCGTCTCGGCGGCGGCATCTTCACCAAGGGCGCTGACGTCGGCGGCGATCTCGTGGGCAAGGTCGAAGCCGGCATTCCGGAAGATGATCCGCGCAATCCGGCGACGATCGCCGATAATGTGGGCGACAACGTCGGTGACTGCGCAGGCATGGCCGCCGACTTGTTCGAAACCTACGCGGTGACCGCCGTCGCCACCATGGTGCTTGCCGCGATCTTTTTCGCAACCTCGCCGTTGCTGGTGAACATGATGACGCTACCGCTCGCTATCGGCGGCATCTGCATCATCACCTCGATCATCGGGACATTCTTCGTCAAGCTCGGCGCGAGTGAGTCGATCATGGGCGCGCTCTACAAGGGCTTGATCGCCACCGGCATTCTGTCCCTGCTAGGCGTTGGCGGCGTCATCTATTGGCTGATCGGATTCGGTCCTCTGGCGGGCGTCAGCTATACCGGCCTCGAACTGTTCGCGTGCGGCGTGGCCGGCCTTGTCGTCACCGGACTGATCATCTGGATCACCGAATACTACACCGGCACTGATTATCGCCCGGTGAAGTCAATTGCGCAGGCGTCGGTAACCGGGCACGGCACCAACGTTATCCAGGGGCTCGCAATCTCGATGGAATCGACCGCGATGCCTGCGATCGTCATCATTGCGGGCATACTGGTGACCTATAGCCTCGCCGGTCTGTTCGGTATCGCGATTGCCACCACCACCATGCTGGCGCTGGCCGGCATGGTCGTCGCGCTGGACGCGTTCGGTCCGGTAACCGACAATGCCGGCGGCATCGCCGAAATGGCGGGCCTACCGAAAGAAGTGCGCAAGTCGACCGACGCACTCGATGCTGTCGGTAACACCACGAAGGCAGTCACCAAAGGGTACGCGATCGGCTCCGCTGGGCTCGGCGCTCTCGTGCTGTTCGCGGCCTACAATCAGGATCTCAAGTTCTTCATTGGTGACGCCGCGAATCACGCCTATTTCCAGGGTGTTAACCCGGACTTCTCCCTGAACAATCCCTATGTCGTGGTCGGCTTGCTGTTCGGCGGCCTGCTGCCGTACCTGTTCGGCGCGATGGGGATGACCGCGGTGGGACGTGCAGCGGGTGCGATTGTCGAGGAAGTCCGTCGCCAGTTCCGCGAGAAGCCCGGCATTATGCGGGGCACCGACAAACCCGACTACGGCAAGGCGGTGGACCTGCTGACAAAAGCGGCGATCAAGGAAATGATCATTCCGTCGCTGTTGCCAGTGTTGTCGCCGATCGTTGTCTACTTCCTGATCTACGCGCTCGCAGGCGGTGGTGCAGCCGGCAAGTCGGCAGCCTTCTCGGCGGTCGGCGCGATGCTGCTTGGCGTGATCGTGACGGGCTTGTTCGTCGCAATCTCGATGACCTCGGGCGGCGGCGCTTGGGATAACGCCAAGAAATACATCGAGGATGGCCATCATGGCGGCAAGGGCTCCGACGCACACAAGGCGGCGGTGACCGGCGATACCGTCGGCGATCCCTACAAGGATACGGCCGGACCTGCGGTCAATCCGATGATCAAGATCACCAACATCGTGGCGCTACTGCTTCTGGCGGTTCTGGCGCACTGAGACATCACGATGCGAACAATAAAAAACCCGCGGCGCATGCCGCGGGTTTTTTATTGCGTACGAGGTGAGGATCGATGAGGATAGACGTCGCTCTTAAGCTGGTCACAGCAAGTGAGAAAACGGCAGAACGTCGGATCGCAAATGCCAGCGACCTGAATGACGTCAGCGTTCACGCCTGTCGCTGGCGGAGCCAACGGCATGGCGTCGGCGATACCGAAGGTTGCGACAGTGGCAACTAGGAAGGCTGCTGCAAAAATTGATTTCATTAATCGTCCTCTGGTTCGGCCGCGACAGCGCGGCAGCTCTAGTGACTCGCACTGGGAACGTCGACCATGACTCTGTCCAGAATCTGGCAAACCTGATTCGCCCGAGTATGCCGATCGGACAGTTTATTTACTCATACGTTAGTCATAACCCAAGCATCAAGAAGTGAGTATCTAGAGGTTCATAGTCGCTTACACTGGTCGGCATGAAACGACATGGGTAGGAGAGTTTGATGCTGTCGACAGAAGAAAAACGAGTCGCATTCCACAAACTGCATGACAGCGGCTGCTTCGTGTTACCCAATCCCTGGGATATCGGCAGCGCCAAGGCGTTGCAGGGATTGGGCTTCAAGGCACTCGCGTCGACCAGCGCCGGGTTTGCATGGTCGATCGGCAAAGCCGACAACCGGGTTACGCTGGACAATCTTTGTGGCCATCTGAGCGCCTTGTGCGCGGCGGTTGATCTGCCGATCAACGCCGATTTCGAAAATGGCTTTGCCGATGAACCGGAAGGAGTTGCAGCCCACGTGTCGCGCGCGGCGAAGACGGGTATCGCCGGCTTATCGATCGAGGATGCCACGGGCGACAAGGCAAAACCGCTTTACGACGTCAATCTGGCGATCGAGCGCATCCGCGCCGCACGCAAGGCCATCGATACCGATCGCAGCAACGTCCTGCTGGTCGGCCGTTGTGAGGCTTTCCTGTGGGGGATGCCCGATCTCAAACTGACGATCGGGCGGTTGCAGGCCTATGCGGAGGCGGGGGCCGATTGCGTTTATGCACCAGGTTTGAAGTCGAAAGACGACATTGCGGCCACGGTAAAGGCCGTTCACCCCAAACCGCTCAATCTGCTGATAGGCTGGCCGGGTCTCAACGTTACCGAAGCGGCCGATCTCGGCGTGCGGCGTATCAGTGTCGGCGGCGCATTGGCGCGCGCGGCGTGGGCAGGTTTTCTGCGGGCGGCAACGAATATTGCTGACAGCGGCACATTTGACGGACTCGGCTCGGGCTATCCGGCCGGCGAGCTGAACCGGATGTTCTCTGCATAGTCCCTTTTACTCGGAGCACATTTTGTCGCGCGTGCCTCGTCATCCCAAGCCGTGGACTTAGAGGCTTGACGATCGTGGAACGGTTTTCAGTCGGCTTGTGGCTACAATAACGTCCTTGCGCCAGACAGCTCTGCAACGACACAAGCCGAAATTGTCCGGGAATTTCTCGTAACGAAATTACGACCCCTTTTTATGCTCGTTCCAGCGACCTGATTTTTCTCAAGTGCCTGATTCATGAGATGACAACACTGGTTCTAGAGGATTTGCATCACTAGCTTTAGGAAGGCGGCCAAGGACGAAGAGGGCGCAATGGGTATCAATCAGGGTCCGATCAGCCTCGATCAGAAATACACCCAGGGATCAGGCCACGTATTCATGACCGGCCTTCAGGCGCTGGTCAGATTGCCGATGGCGCAAATCCGCCGCGACCGCGCCGCTGGTCTCAACACAGCAGGCTTCATTTCCGGTTATCGCGGTTCGCCCCTCGGTGGTTACGATCAGCAACTCCTTGCCGCTCGCAGCCATCTCGAACGGCACGAGATCAAATTCCAGCCTGGTGTGAACGAGGACCTTGCGGCCACAGCGATCTGGGGTTCGCAACAGGTCAATCTGTCCCCGGGTGCGCGCTATGACGGCGTCGTCGGGATTTGGTACGGCAAGGGGCCTGGCGTCGACCGCTGCGGCGACGTATTCCGTCATGGCAATGCTGCGGGTTCGGCGAGAAACGGCGGCGTGCTGTGCCTGGCGGGCGATGATCATGGCGCTAAGTCCTCGACCGTGCCGCATCAGTCTGATCATGCGTTCATCGCTGCGCTGATGCCGTATCTCTATCCGTCCAGTCTCCACGAAATGATCGAGATGGGACTGCTCGGCATCGCGATGTCGCGCTATTCGGGCTGCTGGGTCGGGATGAAGGTCATCACCGAGACGGTGGAAACGACGGCCGAAATCGATCTGACCGACGAGATGAAGCCGTTCGTCATTCCGCCCGATTTCGAGATGCCGCCAGGTGGACTGAACCTGCGCTGGCCCGACGACCGTTACGATCAGGACCGGCGTCTACAGGATCACAAAGGTTTTGCTGCGGTCGCGTTTGCGCGCGCCAATAAAATCAATCGCGTTACCATGGATTCCCCGAACGCGCGGTTCGGCATCATGGCGTCGGGAAAAAGCTACGAGGATATCCGCCAGGCGTTGCGCGAGCTGGGCATTACCGAACAGGTCGCCGCGAAAATTGGTCTGCGGCTTTACAAGATCGGAATGCCATGGCCGCTGGAACCGCAGGGCGTGCGCGAATTCGCCGTCGGCCTCGAGGAGATATTCATCGTCGAGGAGCGCCGTGAGATCGTCGAGAACCAGGTCAAGCAGGAGCTGTTCAACTGGCGCGACGACGTGCGGCCACGCATCATCGGCAAGATGGACGATCACGACAAGCGTTTCCTGCCGTTCGCGCAGGAATTGGGTGTCGCTTCCCTGGCGACATTCCTGACTGAGCGTTTACTGCACTTGAACCTTAATCCCGAAATCGCCGAGATGCTTCGAACCAAGGCTGACTGGTTCAACGGTCGTCAGGCGTCGCAAATGCAGCCGGCGACCCCGGTCACGCGCGTACCGTATTTCTGCTCGGGGTGTCCTCACAACACCTCGACCAAGGTGCCCGAAGGCAGCCGGGCCACAGCCGGCATCGGCTGCCACTTCATGGCAATATGGATGGATCGCAACACTGAAACGTATACCCATATGGGCGGCGAGGGTGCGCCCTGGGTCGGTACCGCGCCTTTCACCAACGAGAAGCACATCTTCGCCAATCTTGGCGACGGCACCTATTTCCATTCCGGGAGTCTGGCGATCCGGCAGGCGGTCGCTTCCGGGGCGAACATCACCTACAAGATCCTCTACAATGACGCCGTAGCCATGACCGGCGGCCAGCATATCGACGGCGATTTGTCGCCGCAGCGGATAACCTTTCAGCTTCACGCCGAAGGCATCCGCGACATCTATCTGGTGTCGGAGAACCCGAACAGCTATCGGGCTGCCGACATCGCACCGGGTACCCGGACCGCGCATCGTGATGACCTCGATGCGGTCATGAGAACCTGTCGCGAGATCAAGGGAGCTTCGGCTATCGTGTTCGTGCAGACTTGCGCCGCCGAGAAGCGGCGGCGTCGCAAGCGCGGCACCATGGAAGATCCGCAACGCCGTGTGCTGATCAATCCCGCAGTTTGCGAAGGTTGCGGCGATTGTTCGGTGCAATCGAACTGCATTTCGGTGGAGCCGTTGGAGACCGAGATGGGGCGCAAGCGCACCATCAATCAGTCGTCCTGCAACAAGGATTATTCCTGCCTCAAGGGGTTCTGCCCTTCGTTCGTCACGATCGACGGCGGGCGATTGCGAAAGCGCGCGCCGGCGGACCTCGGCGAGATCGGCGACTTGCCCGAACCGGTTACGCGCCCTTCGCTCGATCGGCCCTACAACATCGGGGTCGGAGGGGTAGGCGGCACCGGCGTGCTGACGATCGGCGCGCTGCTTGGTATGGCGGCCCATATCGAAGGCAAGGCCAGCATGATCCTCGACATGTCCGGTCTCGCCCAGAAGGGCGGCGCGGTTTTGAGCCACGTCCGGCTGTCACAAAACCCCGCGGAGGTGACCTGCTCGCGCATCGTCACCGGCACGGCAGATCTCGTCATCGCCGCTGATGAAGTGGTCGCGGCAGCCAAGGAAACGATCACGCTCTGCGAATTGAGCCGCACTTACGGTCTTATCAACACTCACCTTATTCCGACCGCCGGTTTCATTCATGATCGCGATTTCAATTTCCAGAGCGCCAAGGTTGGCCGCGTCCTTGAAACCGCCTTACGCAAGGATTCGACCTTCTTCGACTTTACCAGGCCGGCTGAAACTCTGCTTGGAGACTCCATCGCCACCAATATGATGATGATGGGTTACGCCTATCAGAAGGGTTGGCTGCCGCTGACCGCGACGGCAATCGAGCAGGCGATCGAGGTGAACGGTGTTGCCGTGAAAATGAATGTAGAGGCCTTCCGGCTTGGACGGCTTGCAGTAGTGGACCCCGCGCGCCTTGTCGCGATGATGAAGGGGACCGATGAGGCAGTCGCGCCGAAGGTGCTGGAAGACATGTCGCTGGACGAGATCGTTGTGCATCGCTCGGCGTACCTTGCCGGATATCAGAATGCGAGGCTTGCGGACAAATATCGGGCGATGGTGAGCCGGGTCCGGCAGGCAGCAAGAGACGGCGGTTACGGCGATACCTTGCCGCGTGCGGTTGCGATCAATTACGCCAAATTGCTCGCCTACAAGGACGAGTATGAGGTGGCGCGACTCTACACTGATGGTCGGTTCGAGAAGCAGCTCGGCGATCAGTTCGAAGGAGACTACAAGATCAGCTTCCATCTCGCGCCGCCGGTGTTCGACAGCAAGAAGGATGCGCTCGGGCGGCCTGCCAAGAGATCCTATAACGGGTCACGGATGATGCCGGTTTTTCGTTTGCTGGCGAAAATGAAGGGCTTACGTGGCACCGCCCTCGACATCTTCGGATACAGCGCCGAACGCAGGTTGGAGCGAAACCTGATTGCGGAATACGAAAACGATGTGGCCGCTGTCCTCGACAGACTTTCGCCGGCCAACGTCGAAACCGCGATCGAGCTGCTGTCGCTGCCTGATCGTATCCGGGGTTACGGCCCGGTCAAAGAGAAGGCGGTGGCCGACACCAAGGCCCGGCATGCGGAGTTGCTGCGCGACCTCGCGAATCCTCCTCCGGTGCCACGGCAGATGGCGGCGGAATAGGCGACTAAAACAGCGCTCCGGGCCAATGGGGTAACCCTGTCACAGAGCGACGTTGCCGCTAGGTCGATCCTTATGTTCCCCGAAGCGGCGATCCGGCCTATATAGAACCATCGGGAGCCGGTCTAAAACACCATGCCATCTGGGTTCAGAGCATTTTTTCAGCGGATACAATCGTCGTCCCTGTCGATCGGCCAGATTACCTTCGGCGGATTCTTTTTGGTGTTGGCGATCATAGTGACAACCAGCGTGGCCAATGTCGTCGCGACGCGGGATCTCGACAATACCTTCGCCGAATTGCAGCGGCTGGACAGCGTAGGCGACCTGGCCGAGGAACTCGACCGCCGCCTGAACGAATTGCGGCTGGCGGCGCGTGATTACGTCACCGATCCAAAGGCTCAGTCCAGCCGGGTGTGGGACGCCACATCGTCATTGAACGAGCTGCTTAAGAAGACACGCATCAAGCTAGCTCCGAAGCAGCAGGAGATGATCGATGGCGTCAAACCACGGCTGGAGACCTACCGCAAGGGTATAGAGCGGGCGGCCAACCTGATCGCAGACCGTGCAAAGCTGATCGAAACGCTGCCGCCGCTTCGCGAAAAACTCGAACTCATAATCGAGCAATCCGCCGATCAGTCTGCATCAAGAACACTGTTTCGAGCGCAAAGCGATGTCGCCGCCGCATTGCTTGGGCATGACCCCATGACCGCGGAACGGGCGGCTGAAAAGATGCGCGCTATTCGTGTCGGGGAGCCCAAGGTGCGTGCCGCCGTTGAGGCCTACGCCGATGCCGTGATTGCGATATCCTTGCGGGAGCAAAAGATCGCAGACCTCGATAGGGACGTGCTGGGTGCGGAAGGGCGGCTGATCGGGCGAGTAACGGAACTGCTGCGCGAACTCAGCGCGGAACGTGAGCGGGTATTATCGCGCGATTTTGCGCGGACGCTTGCTGAAACCAAATGGCAGAGCATCGTTCTCGGCAGTGTGGGAATAGTGATTGGCTTGCTTGCGGCGGCGTTCGTGGTCCGCCGGACGGTCCGTCCACTGAAGGCGATCGCAAGGGCGATCCGGAAGCTGGCTGGCGGCCAGAAACAAACGTCGATTCCATCAACCGGTGTCAAAAACGAGATCGGGGATATCGCACGGGCCGCCGAGGTGTTTCGCCGAACGCTCGCTGAAGCGGACTCCGCGCGAGAAGCCGCTGTTCGAGCACTTGCCGAGCAACGCCTCGCCGA
The DNA here is from genome assembly GCA_963807355.1 of uncultured archaeon. Taxonomy (GTDB): domain Bacteria; phylum Pseudomonadota; class Alphaproteobacteria; order Rhizobiales; family Xanthobacteraceae; genus Nitrobacter. Next base: position 84,738 of record CAWEBX010000013.1, on the reverse strand, counting down.
GGAAAGCTATCGTAAGCTATTCGAAGGTTCGGTCGACGGAATCTATGTCATGACGCCGGCCGGTCAACTGCTTGATGCCAACCCGGCGTTGGCGCGAATGATGGGGTATGACACCCCCGACAATCTCATCCGTGGCATTGGTAACAGCGCGCAGACGGTTCACGTCGATCCCGAGGTGCCCGTCAAATACCAACTCCGAATGGAGCGCGATGGGACCGTTCGCGGGTTCGAATATCAGGTGCGTCAGTTCGATGGCGGCATCCTCTGGCTCTCCGATAGCGCGACTGCGATACGCGATGAAGGCGGCCGCATGATCCGTTATGAAGGCGTGGTTCGCGACATCACTGATCAGCGGAGAGCCGAGGAGGCGATTGCAGAAGGGCGGCGGCTGCTGCAACTGGTGATCGACACCGTGCCCGCGGTGATTAACGTCAAGAATGCTGAGTTGCGTTACGTTCTGATGAATCGCTACATGGCAGGCATCTTCGGAATAGAACCCGCCGATGCGATCGGACGAACGACGCACGAGGTTATGTCGTGTTACGATGCGGCAAAGACGGATGAGACCGACAGGAGGGTTCTTGAGAGCGGTAAGGAACTCGGCTTTTACGAAGAAGAGTATAAGGATGCATCGGGTGAGCTGCGGCAATGGCTTGTCAATAAGCTGCCTATCCGCGACGCCGACGGTCACGTCGAAAATATCGTCACGGTCGCGCTCGATATCGGCGACCGCAAGCGGAGCGAACAGGAAATGCGGCGCGCCAAGGACGCGGCCGAGGCGGCGCTACGCAATCTGCGCGAAACACAGAACTCGCTGATCGAGGCGGAAAAACTCGCGGCGCTCGGTCGTCTAGTGGCGGGCGTCGCTCACGAGGTCAACAATCCTGTCGGCATCAGCTTGACGGTGGCCTCTTCGCTGGAACGGAAAATTACCTTGTTCACCGAGGAGGTGGAGCGTGGGCAGTTGCGGCGCTCAAGCCTCAACGATTTCATCGCGGCGAATCGCGATGCCGCGTCTCAGCTTGTCGCAAATCTCAATCGCGCTGCCGAACTGGTGCAGTCATTCAAGCAGGTTGCCGCCGACCGCAATTATTCAGACAAGCGAGCTTTCGATCTCGGCGAACTCACCGAGCAGGTTGTGATGAGTCTGCGTCCCGGCCTGCGCAAGCACAATGTGACGCTGACGGTCGATTGCGAGCCCAATCTCACCATGAACAGTTACCCTGGGCCTTACGGCCAGGTGCTGACTAACCTTTTCCTTAATTCGGTGGCACACGCTTTTCCGGACGGTAAGGGCGGCGCGGTCGATATTGTCGTGCGGCGAGTAGGCGGGGACAATGTCCAGATCCTATTTTCCGACAATGGTTGCGGCATGAGCCCCGATGTGCAGCGCAAGGCATTCGATCCGTTCTTCACGACGCGGCGCGATCAAGGAGGAACGGGTCTGGGTCTGCACATTGTCTACAATATCGTAACGAGCCGTTTGGGAGGGCGTCTCGAACTTGATTCCGGTTCCGGGCAAGGCACGCGCATCCACATCGTTTTACCGCAGGTCGCGCCGATGGAACTCGCCGCGGAATAACTCGACTGCACAGCAAATGGCTATAATTAGGAGTTCCCCGGGGTTTCCGTGAAACGGTGAAAGACTCTATCGGTCAATCTGCTTCCGCCAACTTTCGCAGCGTGGCCTCGAAAATCTGACTCGCCTTTCCGACCAGCGCTGTGCCGTTCATCGTGCCGGTCGTATCAGTGAATGTTCCGGTAACGCCGATTCCAACCGATTCCGAATTGCCGAACAGCAGGTTCGCGTCGCGACTTGGCGTATGGCGTTGAATCAGAACTTCGCCCCTGAAAGTGCCATCCTCTTTTGTGAAATAGCTGCCCGTATAGAACAGAAAAGCATCACCGCCCAGAATTTTTCCATCGCGAAACATCAACACACCGCTGCCCTTGCCCACACGCCCATCAAGCAAGGCGATGTGAATCGAATACAGCCCATTTTTCATGGTGATCCGCTCGCAGCCGCAATTTTGTCTTGTCCCGATCTCATTATGTCAAAAAGGGCGCAAGCGCGTCAATGCGACAACCCAAGCCGACGCGCGCGCCTTTTAAAGGGAACCTGCCAGAGCGAAATCCGAGAACTGGCCGGTTTCCGCGAGACTTGGCGCGCTCGGAGAGATTCGAACTCCCGACCCTCGGAATCGAAAAACGAGGATAACCGTAGACAGTGGCGGACAAAGCCGGACACTGCCACCTCACGAACCTCTTGATTTAGCATAGCAATCTCTCGTTTGTCCGTGTATGGTAGCGACAGCGCCGGACAAGGCGCGACACGCGATTTGTTTACGTGTGGTTTACGTGGAGAACGAAAAGAATGGCCAAGAAACTGAGCCGAGATGCTGTCCTGAAGCGGAAGGCAACTGCGAAGGTCCAGGAGATTCCGGATGGTGGAGCGGCAGGGTTGCGTCTCGTAATTCAGCCAACGAACGGTAAGTCATTTTCCATGCGTTTCCGCAGGCCGGGCGGCAAGGCCGGCAACTTGGTGTTAGGGCCATTTGACCCAACCGACCGAAAAGCCTGCAACGCCCCGGTGATCGGGCAGCCATTGACGGTCCCTGAGGCCCACGCGCTCGCCGCCAGCATCAACCTGCAGCGCGCCCGAGGTATTGACGTTATTGCCATCCAGCAAGCAGGACGCCGGCGTCAACCAGACAACACCGGCGACCCAAAGCAGAGCGCGTTTCCGGCTCACGTCCTAGACTTTATCCGTCGTCACGCCCGCCCTAAGACCAGACGGTGGCGCGAGACAGCCCGGATGCTTGGCTACGACTTCCCTCTCGACGGGGGTCCCGAGACAATCGTCAAGCGAGGGTTAGTTGACCGGTGGTGTGAGCGGCTGCCTTCCGAGATCGACGGAGACGATATCTACGGATTGATTGATGAGGCACGGCATCGAGGCATTCCCGGCCTTGGAATGCGAGGCAAGGCACCTTCCGAGGCACGCGCTCGTAAGATGGCCGACACGCTGTCTGCGGTGTTCGGCTGGTTGCATGAGCACCGCAGAATCAAAATGAATCCATGCCTAGGTGTGCATCGGCCAGACGCACCGTCGAAAGGCAGCCGCGCTCTCAACGTCAAGATCGACGTCCGCAACGCCGATGAGCTGCGGTGGTTCTGGGCGGCGTGTGATCAAATCGGATCGCCATTCGGTGCGCTCTGTAAGGTTCTGTTGCTATCTGGATGCCGACGCGAGGAGATTGCGCAAATGACGGTCGAGGAGTTGAATACCGATAACACTATGCTGCGGTTGCCTGGCACACGCACGAAGAATCATTTGCCGCACGATGTGCCAATGCCAGCACTCGAGCGCGAAATCATCGCGGGTGTACCGAGGGTATCAAATCACTTTGTATTTTCAACCAACAGCGTTCGGCCGATTTCCGGATTTTCCAAATACAAAAAGAGGCTCGACAAGCTAATGCTCGCTGAGGCCAAAAAAGAGCGCGGCGAAAAGGCAGTTATTCCGGGCTGGAAAATACATGATCTTCGCCGCACCACCGCGACCGGTATGGCGGGGATCGGGATTCCCCCGCACGTCATCGAAGTGTGCTTGAACCACGTCAGTGGTTCCAAAGCAGGCGTTGCCGGCACCTACAACCGAGAAACGTATTTAGCTGAGCGGGACCGCTGCCTACGAGCTTTGGGCAGCGCACATCGCCGGTATTGTCTCTGGTGACGGTCTTCGTGAAGTCCAGGCCGAGGCAACTCCAAAAAAAACCGGGAATGGTTCGCCTATCAATGACATCAACTGGAAGCTGCCTGCCGGGCAGGGCGGAAAGGGACCCAGCCCCGACGGGCCGCCCGTGACCTAGGCGGGCCGCGCGTGTAGCTTTTGGAGGTAGCACACTCGTGCAACCGGCCGGGACGTTGACGCGTCACCGGCCGGTCTACCTCTCGCCGATGGATTGCAGCCAATGGCCAAGGCTAAGCCTGAACATATACCCGAACCATTGCCGCTCAACAGCGCACATTGGGTCGGGATGGATGTGGCGGCCGAGTGGTTGTATGAGCGCCTGCGCAATGGGGATGACGTAGCCCGCGATCTGACGGAGGCCATGGCGCAAGATCGGCTGCGTTGCATGGGCCGCGACATACGCTCTGGCGAGCGCAGGCTGATCTCACATACGGAATGGGATGTGATCGAATTGTGCTGGTGGGGCATCGACCCTGAGCGCAGGGAGCGCACGGTCCAGCCTCACTATCGCGAACGTATAAATCAGGAGAGCTACCGTCGGCGCTACGACGCTACTCTTTACATCTGGTGGCCGGATTTCGAGGCGATCTGGCCCGCGTTCGGAAATACCGCCGGGCCTCCTAAGATCGAAGGGCAGGCCGTGCCGTTCGAACGCATAGCACCGCCGCCACATCATGAAGCAACCGAAGCAGACCCGCCCCGTGGTCGCGGAGGCAGAGAGCCAGAGCACGCCTGGAACGACGCAATTCGTTCCGGCGACGAAACGCTCAAGAAGGAAGGAGGGCGGCTCCTCCCCCTAAAAGAGGATGGCTCCCCCAATATCACGCGCGGAGTAGAGATGATGATGAATTTTTTCGAAACCGAGCCGAAGCCTCCAGAAGCACGCACTGTTCATCGTTGGATCCAACACGAAGATAACTGGCCACGCGTACGTCACTGGTGGGGGAAATAAACACAACCCTCACGTTTATGACAAAACATGACGCAACTCTCCGCATAGGTTACGTCAGGTTTCGTCATTACGACCATGCGTAAAAAATTCTAGGTTCCGATTGTGTTGCAATAGCCGCGCCTCGGAGAGCCTAGGATGCCAAAACCTCCTGCCGATCAAACCTCACCATACGACCGCTTGCTGCCAGCGCGGTCTGTGGCCGGCCGATACAACATTCACCTCCGATCGATTTCAAGATGGGTCACGCGCGGAATAATTCCGCCGCCTGACGAGGTGATTTCTGGGTCGTCGATACTGGCACGAAACCACGCTGGCCGCCGCCGACAAGCGACGCACGATTGAAGCGGGCGCCAAGACCCAAACCGCCAACCCGTAACCGTAAGCAACGTCTGAACTGAACGAGCCGGTCGCACTGCGCCCAGCTAACGCCCCTCCTTTATCTGACGCCGACCCAAGAGAGCGGACCTTATGGCCATCGAGATTATCACCCCGCAACAACGTCTGGCCGAACTTCGCGGAGTTCACGCCTTGATCGTGGGTCCATATGGCACCGGAAAGACGTCGTTGCTCAGGACGATTGATCCAGCCGACACATTCTTCGTCAACGTCGAGTACGGTGACCTCGCGGTTCACAACGTGCCAGTCACTCATATTGAGCCGAAGACCTGGCCTGACATCCGCGACATGATCGTGCGTATTGCGGGGCCTAATCCATCCTTCGGACCTAACGAGCCCTACTCACAGACTCACTTTGATCGCGTCGGCGGATATCTGCCAAACCTGGAGACATGTCGCACTGTTTTCTTCGACACGCTGACCGCTGCTGGGCGTCTTTGTTTTCGATGGGCGTCGGCGCAGCCGGAAGCTTTCACGGAGCGTGGCAAGGCCGATCTACGTTCCGTCTACGGCGCGCACGCCAGAGAATTCCTGCTCGCGATGCATCACCTACAAAGTGCGCGGAAGCTCAACATTATCCTGATAGGTGCGCTTGAAACTGTCACCGACGATTACGGCCACGCGACCCACCAACTTCAAATCGAAGGTCAACGTATCGGCCGCGAACTCCCCGGCGTCGTCGATCTAGTTATCACCATGCAGTCCATCGACTTTGGCGACGGAAAACCCGTCCACGCCTTTGTCTGTACGTCACCTAATCCCTGGAATTATCCGGCGAAAGATCGCTCCGGCAAACTCGATCAGATCGAACGGCCTGATCTGGGCGCGCTGATCAGAAAAATCCTGCCACCACAGGCGAACCATACCGAGAGAAGAGGGGAGACATAGAGCAAAGCTGACCTAACCGCGCCGGCGTGGATCACCGGCAATATGAAAAGCGAAAAGCAAACCCAACAAGGAAATCAAACATGAGTGGAACTCGATCTCGATACAGCAAACGCGGCTCAGGGATTTTCACCGATCCCGGCCGGCACGATTGTCGAAGTGGTGATGTCGATCAAGGCAGGCAGCTGCGGTATGGACAACCTGCTCAAGCGTTCGTCGCGAGGTGACAGCGAAGGCCTCGATGTTATCTACACCGTGAAAGGCGGAGACTACGATCGCCGCAAATTCTATGGCTACCACTTGCTGGACGGCACCACGGCCGGCCATGCCAAAGCAGGTGAAATCACAAGGTCCTACCTGCGCGCCATCTTCGAAGCCACCGCAGGCATCGATCCGAAGGACAACAGCCCGCAAGCCGTCGAGAAGCGCGCCAACGTTTCACTCGCTGCTTTTCATGGTGCAACCTTTCTGGCTGAAATTGGAATTGAGCGCGGCGGTGAAAAGCCTGACGGTAGCCGTTGGCCCGACAAAAACGTCATCAATAAAGTTCTACGCGTTGGCGATGCAGGTTACCGCAAGCTTGACCAGCCGCCGCCTGCGCCGGTCGAACGCTCGACGCCGCCCCTCGGGGCCACGCCCACCCACGCACCCAATGGTTCGCCTGCACCTGCACCAACCATGATCTCAAAGCCGGCGTGAGCCGAGTGATGACCCGGAAGCGCACCACCGACTCCGAACGCGATCAATGACATGTGGCAACGGCGCGCGACCACCGCTGCCATCATCGCGGTGCGCGAGGTGATCAACGCCGGCGGAGCAATTCCGCCGGCAACCCCGGTCTCGCGTTTGAGCGACATCGAACTTGGCTGGCTCACCGCGGCAACTTTGTGCGGCTGGATCAAAACACGGGCCGAACAAGCAACCGTAGAAGGTCTCGATATTGAGTTTGCGCTGCGTGTCACAGGAATGGACCCGGAGCCGTTGGACGTTGGCGCCATCGAAACAATCCTGCCGCAGCTCGGTGAACTGCAAGGCTTCGACTGGAGCAAGCCGATCACCACGTGGCCGAAGTCCATGATGGTGCAGTTCCTGCTTCAGGCGATGCAGCTTGCGGAGAAGGCGATGCTTGCACGCGATATGGGCGGCGGTGGAATCACGACCAAGAGGACATCGCAAAACGAAATGCTGCGCGAGGCATCGGCAGCCGCTGGCGGCCCGTTGATGACGCCAGGGGAGATGACGGGCGACATACCCTTTTAAGGAGGAGACGACCATGGCCGAGTTCACCTGCATGTTTTGCAAGGACCATCCAGTCGTTGAGGACAACATGATCTGCGAGCAGTGCGCAGAGAATGAGATCGAAGCAGAAGAAGCGAGACGGGCAATACGCTGCCTATCACGAGAAGCTACGGCTCATCAGATACGACGGCATTAAAACCTTCGACAACGAAGTCGGAAAGATCAGCGTCGTCTACCGTCACAAGGTGCTTTGCACGTGGAATAACAACGTAGTTGGCCATATCCTCGAACAAGCCCGCCGTGACGCTTTGCTCGAAGCTAAGAGCTACATCGAGGGCTGGTGCGACGCTGCCGCTGTAGCGAAACGCGTTGTGATCTGAGACACAATCCGATTTGACCGAGAGTGACAATGGGCAAGCGCACATCCTATCAGCGTCGCGAAGCGGATTACTACGCCACGACACCGATTTCGCGCGGGCCGGTCGCATGAACCTCAACCGCGCAAACCTTTCGCTCGATCCACTCAACGCCGCCATCAACGACCAGGTTGAACGGGCTTCGCTGGCCAAGCACGCCCACGATGTCCCGCGTGATTATCTCGGCGCATCGTTGATCGGAGAAACCTGTCTCCGGAAAATACAATTCGAATGGATGACGGCGTCGACGTTTCCAGCCCGTATCCGATCGATCTTCGCGAGGGGGCACTACTTTGAAGCTGATAGCAGGCAGCAGCTGTTAGATGCCGGTTTCGTTTTTGCACCAGTGGAAGAGCTTGGCTTTCGTGCCGCTGGCAGCCCGATAGCCGGTCACGTCGACGGCATCATTACTCGCGTTCCCCAGGCGATCCATTTGGCGCTGCCGGCCTTGTGGGAATGCAAGGCACTCAACGCGCGGAATTTTCGTGCCGTCGAGCGCGACGGACTTGCCAAAACATTTCCTCGTTATGCAGGGCAAGTCTCGATCTATCAAAGCTTTCTCAAATTATTCAATCCGGCGCTGATGACTGCCGTCAATGCCGATACGTGTGAGCGGCTTCACTTCACGGTCCCATTTGATTCACGTCTGGCACAGGAGACCATCGATCGGGCGCTCGATGTTGTCAGGGCAACTCATGCAGGGGAGTTGTTGCCGCGACTCGATCCCAGCCTGAAGGACTTCCGCTGCATCATGTGTTCCCACCTCGAAAAGTGTGTTCGTCATGAGTGACAAGCTCAACGGTTTGATGCCCAAGATTGTGACGCGACTACGCATGCTGAGCAGCAACGCCGATGGTGAGAAGCTGAACGCCGTTCGCGCAATCCTGGATCTGCTAGAAAAAGCCGATCTCGATATTCATGACCTTGTCGAACGGCTGGAGGGCGGATCGCTCAGTGCCGCAGAGGTGCAGCATATCTACGACCAGGGTTACAGCAAGGGTTTTGCTGATGGTGCCGAGAAAGGTCGTCGCAGCGCGGTGATCGCGTCGGCTATGCCAATGACCTCATTCGGTAGCGCCGCCCATAGTGACGTCGGTCCCGGCATCAATGGTTATTCGTGGCTCGATGTCGCGAAGCATTGTGCCGACAACAAGCACCGCATCAGTCGAGACAAGGACAAAGAGTTCGTCGACAGCGTCTTCGAGCAAATAGCCTATCGACAGAAAGCGCCCTCGCCACCGCAGGCGAAGTGGCTCGGCGATATTTTCAAACAGCGATTTGCCGGAAGGATAGACTGATGCATCCGATCCTCGATGTGCGTCTCGCTATTGTCGCCAACGGTTACGTGCCTATTCCGGTGCTGGGCAAACGACCACTCGCTGACGAATGGCAGAAGACCGCCAACGTCTCCCGCGCCATGCTTGAGAGTTGGGATCGCGATTATCCAAACGCGAGCAATACCGGCATTCTCACATAACTGACGCCGACCATCGATCTCGATTTGCTGAACGAACGGGCAGCAGTCGCGGCCGAGACCATGGTCCGCCAGCGATTTGAAAGTCGCGAGTTCATCTTGAATCGGATCGGGCGGGCGCCCAAACGGGCCATTCCGTTTCGGACCAAAGTATCGTTCAAGAAACTAACCACCAACTTCGTAGTCGCACCGGGTGCCGGCTCTGAAAAAGTTGAATTTTTAGGCGACGGTCAGCATTTCGTTGCCCATGGCATCCATCCGGATACGCAGCGCGAATATTTGTGGAGCGGGGGCGATCCGCTGACGATCGCCTACAAGGATCTTCCCGACATCACCGTCGACGAGGCGAGGGCGCTACAGGATGATATTGTCGCGATGCTGGTGCGCGACTTCGGTTACGTCACAACGCAAGGACCAGCCAAAAAGAAGTCCACCACCCGTGACAAGACCGCCCGCAAGAATCCGAAACGGGACAAAGCATGGGCCGAAACAGCGCTTGAAGCCGAGTGTGCATCTATCGCCAACGCGGCGATAGGAGAACGTAATGCGGTGCTCAACCTTGGCGCCTATAACATCTATCAGATCGTCCACGGCAACCCCGGCCTGCTCGACGACAACGAAGTCCGGCGGCGGCTGTTCGCGGCGGCCGAGGCCTGCGGCCTGGTCGATGACGATGGCGCTGACAGCGCATGGCGGACCATTGAGAGTGCTTGCGAGGGGGCGAAGTCTCAACCCCGGTTGCGACCGTTAGCCAAGCTGGACCAACCGGCCCCCAAAAACGGTAACAGAGGACCCGGACTGGCATGCGCTAGCGCGATCCTTGGAGCTATGGGCCCAACGCCGTCACCCACAACATCCAACGCGGCGACGCCGGGCGCGCGGCAGGTGATTCAACTGATCGACGGTGAGCGTCACCGGATCGTTGACGAGGCGGAAGGCGCGATGATCGCCGCCGGCGGGTTCGATATCTATCAGCGTGACGCGGTGATGATGCGCCCGGTCATGAACCGGTTGCCGGCGGCGCCCCGCCATGGCGTCAACCGGTCGACGGTTGTGTGGCGGCTGATGCGGGTCAAGCCGCTGTATCTGATCGAGATGCTGGGCAGGTGCGCAAACTTCCAGAGTTATGACCGCCGCCGAAAGGACTGGATCGACAAGGATTGTCCCCAAGTGATCGGCGAAACCTTGCTGGCGCGCGAGGGGGTCTGGCAGGTTCCGATCCTGCGCGGCATCGTCCATACGCCTCAACTGCGAGCCGATGGATCGTTGCTGACGACACCGGGTTACGATCCGCAGACGCAACTGCTCTATAAGCCCGACGGCGAGGTGTTTCCCGACATTCCGGAGAGGCCGAGCAAGCAGGACGCCGCGCGGGCGCTTGACATCATCAAGAAGGCGATCAGTACGTTTCCCTTTGCCGGCGACGTTGATCGTTCCGTGGCGCTGTCGTTGCTCATGACGAGCGTGTGCCGCAAAACCCTGGACTTCGCCCCGCTGCACGCCATTACCGCCCGTGCGCCGGGCACCGGCAAGTCACTATTGATCGATCTGGCCTCGCTGCTGGCGACCGGACAACCGGCGCCGGTCATCTCCGCCGAGATCGACGCCTCGGAGTTCGAGAAGCGGTTTGGCACCGCCTTGATGAGCGGCGTTCCGATCATCTCGCTCGACAATTGCACCAAGCCCGTGGACCACGCGCTGCTGTGCCAGGCGGTCACGCAGATGCGGCTTTCAATCCGGATCCTCGGCTTTTCGGAAGCCCGCGACGTGACGATGTCGGCCCTGCTGACGATGAACGGCAACAATTTGGTGCTGCAAGGCGACATGCCGCGCCGTTCGGTGCGATGTGAACTCGACGCCAAGGTGGAACGGCCTGAACTGCGCGTGTTCACCGGCCCCAATATCCAGACCGAATTCCGCCAGCGCCGCGGTGAGTTCGTGGTGGCGCTGCTGACGATCATCAGGGCGTATCAGATATCGGGAGGGGTCTCGACCAGGCCGCCGCTGGGCAATTTCGAAATGTGGTCCAGCTGGGTCCGTGATGCCTTGATCTGGCTTGGCGAGGTCGATCCCTGCGACAGCACCGAGACGATTTATATCGACAACCCGGAGCGTCAGAAACATGAGGCGGTGATTCTGGCATGGAGGGACCATTTCGGGCTCAACCGGCCGATAATCGTCCGCGACGTGATCGAGGCGGCGACGCCGGGGCGATACGCCCTGCAGCAATCACCGACCAGCCAACGGCTTTACGACGCGCTGATCGCGGTCGCCGAGGACACCCGGCATCATGGTTCGATCAGCAATGACCGGCTTGGCCGCTGGCTGCACAAGGTCAACGGCAAGTACGAACACGGCATGCGGATCGTCCGCAATGGAAGTCAGAACGGATATTTGCGCTGGCAGCTGTCGTCGTGAAGGTGACCTTTGGTGATGTTTCGTGGGTTTTTCTACCACCCCCCCCCAAACTCTCACTGAGAGTTCTACGCGAAGGGATAAAAAAGGTCGAAAGATCACCAAAGGTCACCCTGAGGTTATTTTGAAAGGAGACGAGCATGGTCGAAATCTCAAGCTATCAACATCAAAAGCGGAAGCGGCGCGGCAGCATCATTCCTCCGGAGGCTGATGAGCTTGTCCATATTAGTGCACGACTGCGCGACGCGTATCGCTTGGTGGACGAGGTTGGAGTCCTGATCAGGGATCGCGTGGACTGGAAGCTTCAACGCAGACATCGCGACATGATCTGGGAGTTGCGCATGATCGGCGAAAACCTCAACAACCGTATCGATTGGATGGAAACATGCTGCGGGGAGGCGCGCGATGACTGATTTTTCTCGCGTCGACAAACTTCTCGCCGGTATTTCAACCACCCGGCCGCAGCAACGCGGCAACCTGATTTTTGCTTTGGATGCAACAGCTTCCAGGGAACGCGCATGGGATTTGTCGGCGCAGTTGATGGTGACCATGTTTGCCGAGGTGGCAACACTGGGCTCGCTGGATCTTCAGTTGGCGTATTTCCGCGGCATGATCGGCGTGAATGCCGAATGCAAGACATCGCCCTGGGTGAGCGACCCCATGGTGCTCGCCAAAATGATGGCCAAAATCAAATGCGAAACCGGTTACACCCAGATCGGCAAGGTTCTCAGTCATATTTCGCGTGAGAGTTCAAAACGCACAATCAACGCCGCAGTCTACGTCGGTGATGCTTGTGAGGAGGAACGCGAGGTGCTGATCGCGCTCGCTTCGAGAGAGATTCCGGTATTCATGTTTCAGGAGGGGCGCGATCACACCGCCCAGATACGCTTCCAGGAGATCGCTGAGCTGACACACGGCGCTTATCATCGCTTCGATCAGGGAAGCGCCAGACAACTGGCCGAGCTTCTCAAGGCGGTTGCTACGTTCGCTGTGGGCGGCGTGGTGGCGCTTCAAAAACAGGATTCGGATGTCTCAAGGTTTCTGCTCGGACAGATGAAGGGGTGATGAGAGTTTTGCAAAGCACTGCGATTGAAGGCCACCAAAGGTCACCATCACAATCCGCACGCACACCGTCACAATGGTTCGCCACCAAAAGCCAAAAACCCATGCGTTTTTTGGGAGGCCAACAACCCATGCATTTACGAAAGCAAAAAAACCCATGCGTTTCACGAAGGCAAAAACCCATGCGATCCGATCGGAGGTAAAAACCAAGGCGGGAAAGCGAGCGCAAAACCTCCGCATTCCCCCGCTCAAGAGCACCTCGAAACCCCTTCAAAACACCGCTTGTTCCGCCACAAGTTTCTGACACTATTTGCAGAGCATGGCTTTGAACCCCCGATTTGGGATGGAAGGAGGCTAAATGCCAAGACGACGGACCAGCAACCGGCCGTTAAAACGACGTATCAAGCTCGAAACGGCTCGTGATATTCAGGATGAAATGGGAAAACGCTACCGCGCGATGCAGCACGGCGACGCGTTAAGGTCCGACGTCTCGAAAGATGTCTATGTGCTCGACAAGCTTCGCGCGGGGTTGCCTGAAATGGCCGAGAACGGGAGCGGCAACGGTTACAGTATCCCCGGCTTCACTATCCTGTCCATGCCGACAAATCACTTCCTGACCGGCGAGCAAATTACGGCGTTGAAACGAGGCGAGCCCATCGTGGATGTCCGGAAATGCACGCCGCTATTACTGGAATCCGAACCGACATCACCGGCATTGCTTGCGCCAGAGCTCGATCGAGAATCAGGAGTCGCGGGAGGTCGAGACGCTCCTCAATGATGTGGTCGTCGCCTTCCAGGCACGTATGCGCGGCCGCGACGATTCGGAGCCTGCTGCCTGACATTTTGCTATGCGAGAGGGCGAAAACCCAAGGCAGTTACTGGACGGATTCTGATGGGCAAAAACCCATGTAAAAACCCAAGTAAAATCCGCTAAATTCCGGAAGGCAAAAACCCAAGGCGCCTTTAAGCAGCTATCGCGCGCTGTACACTACCGAGGCTTGTTTCAAACTCGGCTGCAATTTCACGAAGGGATTTGCCAGCACGACGGGCCGCCTTCATTGCACCGGAAGTGCATCACAAACACGCATGAAACCCTATAAACAAAGGGGTTTTTGGTGATTTATAGTTGGCCACATAGCCGCGAAATGGTTGAATGCGAGACGTTGTAACTCGCTCCAATATCCACAAGACTTTCGCCGGCATCACGTCGCGCAATGGCTTCCCGGCGCTGGTGGTTCGTCAATTTAGGTTTACGGCCCATCACCACGCCGCGCGCCTTGGCCCGCTCCCGGCCTTCACCGGTACGGCTGCGGATTAACTCACGTTCGAATTCGGCCAAGCCACCCAGCACCGTCAGCATCAGCCGTCCGTGTGCTGTCGTGGTATCGGCCCATGCATCGCGCAACGAACGGAAGCCGGCACCTTTCGTCGCTACGCTGTCGAGCACATTCAGCAGGTCTCGCGTGGATCTGGCGAGACGATCAAGCCGTGTCACGATCAGCACGTCGCCTTCGTCGAGCCGTGCGATCGCACGCGCCAATTGCTTGCGATCGGACTTGGCTCCACTGACCTTCTCCTGAAAAATCTCGACGCAACCGGCCCCCTTCAACTCGGCAAGCTGGGCGGTCAGAGACTGGCCGTCACTCGACACTCTCGCGTAACCTAGCAGCCGCATTTCAGCCTCCACTTATGCACCTAGTTTATGCACAGAAATACTGAAGCGAAATCAAAGTCGATAATTTTGTGCACAATTCATGAAATATGCACGGCCGCCCGAACAAGCGCGAGCATCCGCCCTGGATCCAGGATCAGAGATCAACCCGGCGGACCAATGAACAACGAGCGCGGGGAGAATGGACGGCCTGCCCTCGTGCGATCGGATCAATCAACGAGGGCGACAAGCGAGTCCGATCGGCTCGGCGAACGTGTCAGCGGTGAACATCATTGCGCGAGGCTTTCACGAGGTGAGGGTAGGGGGAGGGGGTGGTCGAACGGGAAGGCCGGTTTGCTTAGGCGGGCGGGGAGCCTCTTTATATTTTTTCCAAAAAAATTCGACTTCGGTAACATAGCACCGCACAGCAAATCACTCGCCAGTCGGCATGCTGTCGGGGCGGAGCCAGTTCCTCTACCTCGTCCAGTGAAGCCTCTTCGGCAAATGCCTTCTGTGTAATGTCCCGCTCTGGAGCCGCTTCTACCGGGGTTTCCATAATCGGCTCCTTGTTGAGCGCCGGTTTACCCACGCGGGTAAACCGCTCTTTCATCTCCTGCTCCCAAATGTGCCGCCACGATGAGCGCTTGGTCTCCAAGATCAGACTTGGTCTAGTTTTCCTCCACCATCCCATGAGCTTGCCTCCATCACTTAATCTGAGACATCAATCCAAAGCTGGCGTACAACTTCCTCCATTCAGCACGATGGAGGCCGTTCCTTGATGTCGCGCCGCCGATGCAATGTCATTCGAGAACCGAACGGCCGCGCCTCGCGCGCCGGGGCCGTCGAACTCCTACCGCCAACCGAGATGTGCCGGCTATTCGACGCCGCCACGACCGGACTGCGCGATCCCCAGTTCGGATCCATGCTTGGGCGCGTCCATCTCACCGGGAAAATCACCCGCGCCGAATTCGCCGCCGGCAAGCGCTGGGCCGAACTCACCACCGAGTACAATATTTTCTGCGAGGCACCGCGACCGCGCAAACCGTCCACCTCGACCACGCCGGTGGCACGCCTGTCGATCCTGACAGTGACGTTGGCCGCCGCGAGGCTAAGCGTCACGCCCGCGCCAGCGCGGGCGCCGAATGCGCCGTCGAACATGTTTGCATCGGCGAAGGCGCACCAGCCGGGTTCGAGCAATTGAAGCATCGCAAGCTCTACCGCGATTGCCACCGCTCTTTGGTAATTTTTGTCGTCGTGTCTGACCCCGAGCCGAAGAGAGGCACGTCGGGCTCCTAGACACAAAACGGAACTTCCGGGTGCCGCCGGATCGCCGCGGTCAGCCACGAGCCGAAAACAAACGCGCCGGGCCTGAGCGCGCCAGATCGGTTCCGTGAGCGCGCCAACCAACCAAAGCGATGCGGCGGGACCACTCGGCTCCTTCGGACGGTATGCAGAGTCTTTTGGTAAACTGCGACAGGATTTTGGTTTGCAGTTGCGCAGCCTCGTCATGATCAGGATTTGGCATCGACGAGCGTCGTGCGCCTAGCAAAAGCTGAGATCCATCCATAAACGGTGCAGCCCAAGAAGGCTGCTTCTGAGCGCCAGAACGACGGCCATGGTATGCATTTGGCCGCCTGGGCTGTCCTGACGTCCAAACATGTGACATCAAGTTCTTTGAATGGCTGACTTGGGGAGGTTAGTCATTCGACGGGTGAGGCTCAGACAGGTGCGTGGCCGTCTCGTCTGAAATGCGGGATTTATCAGCAACGAAGTGAGCAGGTGAGCATGATGGTGAGCATGATGAAATCGAAGTGGTCCGGCTGCGCGGCGGTCATCCTCATTCCGGGCCTGTGGGCTGGTACAGCCGCTGCGCAGACGGCAACTGATCGCGCCGTCGAATTGTTCACCTGCAAGGACGTGATGCGGGAGCCCAACACCAGCCGAGAAGTAGCGATTGCCTTCCTGCACGGCTATTTGCTCGGCAAGTCCGGCGGCTCTAAATTCAACGTGGAGGCGCTGGAAAAGCAAACCAGTGCTTTCATTGAGCAATGCCTCGACAACCCGAAGGATAATGCCGCAGATGTCATGGCAAAACTCAAGAAATAATGGCAAGCGGCCGGTGAGATGCTTGAGGAGGCCGGTCCTGCCGCCCGTAACGATCATGCTGGCTGGATTACTCATCACCGGCGTCGCCGCCGAAGAGCCCTGCAATCCCATCATTGATGGTACATATTGTGCGACCAACATGCCGAAAAATCGCGGACATGTCCGTTCATCCGGCGGCATGCAGCCACTTGAGGATTATTCGCGCTTGGTACCTTCCGCTGCGGTAGGCGGTGCGCCGGGAACGTTGATCGGGTTGGGCAAGCAGGGCAGTCGTACCTGTTTCGGCCTCTTACGCAGGTCGAATTGCGACTAAAGCAGCTACGGCCCGCGCCTCTTTCCGCCATCAGTCGTTCCTAGCCGGCGAGTGTTGCGGACGGAACCAGTTGAGTTGAAGCTGTAAGTGGAAGAGGCTGCCTGATTCCATATGCATACACTCCATTGCCTCCGCTCGAAGCCGAGGATGGCGCAGTGATTTGTGCCCTGGTGGGACGCACCAGATCTGAATGATCGCGTAGATGAGTTCCTGAGTCCGCGGGCGGATCTGGGCTCGGCCCGCCACTTCCGTCTTGATGCCCTTGATCCTCGCCGCGTCCAAGTCGATTCTGCATAGAACAAAACGGAAGCGTTTGTTTGGCGGGTAGCTGGCGCGTCGGCGACGGCGAGCGGCGCCAGGCAACCAAGTCGTTCGACACCTACGACGAAGCCAAGATTCATCGCACCAAGGTGGAGAAAGAAGTTGAGCAGCGTCGCGTTGGCGGTGAACGAAAATTGCGGTGGTCGAATATCTCGGTCAATGGATCAATGCCAAGGAAGCGACCCAGAAAAATCTTCCCAAAAACTTCCGATGGCTACCGACGCAGCAACATCGGCATCTCTAAGCGCGTCATGAAAAAAAATCGTCCGCGTCGTAGCTCGACAAAGCCCACCTCGACAAAGCCCATGACGATCTGCTGGAGAACGGTAAGCTGTTGCCCGGTGGCGAGCGCGGTCCGTTGGGCAAGCACACCGAGGCACGTTCACACCGTGCTGCACAAGGCGCGAACATGCCCTACAATAAGCTGATCACCGAGAACCCAGCCAAGCGTGCCGACGCGCCCGCGTGCAGAGCAAGAATTCACCAAGGACGAGACGCTGCTGCTGCTCAAAACGGCGCAGTTGGAGATTTGCCGCCCGGAGACCTTCCCAATGGCGGCAAGCTTGCGGTGGCCGGCCTGTGCCGGGGTGAACTGGCCGGGCTCGCTGACGCCAAGGCGCGGCTATGCATCCCGGCTGATCACTCGGCGGATGGAGCGGCATCGAGCCCGGCGAGGTAAGAAAATTAGCCCGGTTCACTCGTGGCGGCACACCACCGGCACAATGCTACGGCGGGCCTTCAAGGACCCGAAACAAGTTCTGGGGCATTTGGGCCACACGCCATCGGCGACCCCCGGTTTCAGAGTTAAATATGGGGCCTTCTTCTCCTTTGGTTCTCTTTCGAGATCTCCCACGGTGGCTCTGATTGACACCCATCGCATCAACTGCTGCGGCCACTATCACTTCAACAAAGGGTCGAGAAAGTGAAGATGCTTCCGCACGAAAATGGGGCGTGGATGTGTGCCATCTGAGAATTTCGGCTCGCCCGCTCCGAAGAAGGGCGAGCAGCTTTCGCCGTTACCGCAGATGTCAGGAACGGGATCGAGTAGCGTCGCTCCAGTGTGCTCGCCGACCGCGCGCAGTTTGGTGTCGGCGGTGATGGCTCGCAGTTCGGTGATGGGTACTGCTTCTTCAACATCCCGAGAGATCGAAAAGCGGTTCAGCCCGCGCGTTACCATCTCGCTGGGATCAAAGCGGTGATGAGCGCGGAGCCCCAGCACTAAAAAGACCCTTGCTCCGTAGCCTTGTAACAAAACGTACATAATCTTCAAGATTGGCGTAGAAAGCGATCGTGCCCTCCTTCATGCTTAGGGCAAATGCCTACCCTCTCGTTCGATCAACATTCCTTCGGCGCTGTAGCTTGACCAAGCAGCACCCAGCACCACCGACTGCACCTTCTCACGCTGCACGAGGTCGATCAATTTGCCAGGCAAATTTCGGCAACCCGCAAACTTGTCTTGCTGGATCACCTCGGAACCGGAGGGCATCTAGGACCTGTTACGAAATAAGTGTTGACGGCCAATTGTCCTTCATCGGCCAATTGCTGGATGCGGGGCCCGTAATGAAACAGCACGCTGTCTCCGCTAAACGCTACCTTGTGCTCGCCGTGGCCCAGATTGGCCACCAAAGTCCAGTCGCGGTTTGACACCCCATGCCTTGGTAGGCTTGAAGTCGGCGTCGAGTTTTGCTTCACCGATCTTCCGCACGTCAACGCCGGGAAGCGCCGGGAAACGTTCTGAAAAACCACCGTTGGTCCAGACGACCAGGCCGCAGGCACCGAGCACCGCCATAGAAGCAGCGACGATCTGAGTACGGTGGCGGTGCGCCCCAAAACGAATGGGGCATTCGATGAAACGATAGGTGGCCCAAGCCAGCAGGAAACTGACAGCCAAAAGTGCCGTGGCCATCAAGGGCGTCGGCGGCTTACTCAGACGAATGACATGAGCATAAGAAATTAGTGGCCAGTGCCAGATATAGAGCGGGTAACTTATCAGTCCGACGAAGATGACGGCACGGTTGGAAAAGACTATTCGATTCACCAGCGCCTCGGGCCCGGCGAAAATTACCGCCATTGTTCCCGCCACCGGCAGCAGGGCAGACCAGCCGGGAAAGCGTGTCTCTGGCGTGAACAGCGCCACCGATGTCAACACCGCGGCCAAGCCAGCAAAAGAAATCCAGGACCGGACATTTCGCGCGAATGCAATCTGGGTTCGCCAGACCAGAGCCGCCCCGGCCAGGAACTCCCAAAAACGTGAGACGGGTAGGTAGAAGTCATCTGCGATGTTGGTGAGGAACAGGGAAATGTTGATTGCGAAGGAGGCCACGAAAAACATGGCTAGCAGGCGTCCCATTTTCACCTTCATCCGGAAGGCTGTCGATAAGAGCGCCGGCCAGAAGATGTAGAACTGTTCTTCGATGCCCAGAGACCATAGGTGCAAGAGCGGTTTTAGACTTGTGGCTGTGTCGAAATAGCCACTTTCGCTCCATAGCACTATGTTGGACAAGAAGCCTGCGCCGAAGAACACATGCTTGCCTAGCTGGGCCAGCTCGGACGGCGTTAGGGACACGAAACCGTATGCCAACACGGCGGCCATACAAACGCTAAGCGCGGGGAAGATGCGCCGGATGCGCCGCCCATAGAAGGTTGCGAATGATAAGCGGTCTTCGGTAATTTCAGTGAAAAGTATTGACGAGATGAGGAAGCCTGAAATGACGAAAAAAATATCTACGCCCACATAGCCGCCGCTGACGGCTTTCGGAAAAGCGTGATAGAGCACAACTGAAAGTACGGCAAAGGCCCGCAGCCCATCGAGATCTGGCCGGTACTTGACGTTGGCGTGCAGCCAAACAAATGGCTTCGTCACGTTAGCGGCATTGTCGCGGACCGTTTTGAAATCCAAGGGTCTTTTGCCTCCCGCTGGATCGAAAATTCTTGTTTCAATGCAGGTGTCTATGAGCGAACTGCCTCGGCATGTTCATGTTTCAGCACCGGTTTATGCTTCATAGCCTCCGCATTGTCCGTCACGGGTCCGATCACTAGCCTCGGCCGGCTTATCGACGTCTTGGTCTTGGACGGCTTCGTATGGTGCTTGAGGCCATAGAAAGATTATCTCCGTGGAAGAAAGGATGGTCGACAAGGTTTCGGTGAGGAGCGGGTAGCGGCGGTAAACCTGCCATCGAACACGTTGTACCCCGAAAATGGCTGACCCATTAGTCAGTATTGGACAAAATGAAAATGATCGGGAAGGCATTATTCATACGTTCATGCTGGCGAAGAACCTTGCCTATTTTGCAAAGGCCGACAGCGCCGGCATCGTGCTCGGCGCGCGCGTTCCGATCATGCTGACGTCGCGGGCTGATTCAACGCGGGCCCGGATGGCCTCCGCCGCGGTCGCCGCACTTTACGCCTATGCACGGCGAAGCAGTGCGCCGATTGCCGCGGCGTGATCCCCCAACGACATGCGCGAACTTGAAACCAGCGCAGACCCACGTGAGGAATTCGCGATCGACTTACTTCGTCTACCGGGGCGGCCCAAATCTGGCGGCTGCCCTGCAAGGGCTGGATGCAAAACGTGCCCTTCCATCCGAGCCTGCATTGCTGAGATGGCATCGCGCTCGACCCGGCTGAGAATGCCGGCAGGCCGGCAAATTCGCGCCTGGAGCCGTATTCCCGTTTATGCCCCCACCGACGAAAAGTTAGCGCAATTTCGTGCGCTCGGGCCGACCTTGCCGTCACCTATCTGAATGAAAAAGCCAAGAAGCACGTCGGGCCGCTGGCCCAGGCGCTGGAGGCACCGATCTTCATGCCGCTAGACGTCATGGCCGAGGGCGAGATGGAAAAGGTCTTTGGGCAAATTGAAAAGGAGTGGGGCCACCTCGACTTCCTGCTTCATTCGATCGCCTTTTCGCCCAAAAGGGGGGCACGCAGCCTCGTCAGCATGCCAAGCTCATCACCGGCAGCGTGCTCTACATCGACGGCGGCTATCACATCATTGATTGATTTCGGAACCTGATTGCGCCTCAGGCCAGGCCAATCACCTTGCTCGCCGTTTTGAATGTTTCTTCGGGCTCGCTCCTGCCGTATGTAACTGCCTTCTCAAATCTCCTTCAAAGGAAAATGTCATGAAAAACTTTTGCATAAATGCCGCTCTGATTGGGTTGCTTGTTGGCGTAGCTGGTTTTAGCACGCCATCTCGGGCCGAAACCGGCCAGGTTGCAGTCGTGTTCACAAAAGGGGGATTCATTGTCGGAGTCGGCGGCGGCGAAGGGGTGCTTACCTTCAAAGGCAAGCGTTATCCATTCACTGTTTCGGGCATGAATATCGGTTTTACGGTCGGAGCCTCGACAACCAAACTGGTTGGACGTGCTCTGAATCTGAACAACGTGGCTGCGTTTGAAGGCAGTTACAGCACGATCGGAGCTGGCGGTGCGATTGCGGCCGGGGCAGCAGGGGTTCAGTTGCAGAATGCCAACGGCGTAATCTTGCAGCTTAGCGGCCCCAAGATCGGCGCAGAAGTGTCGGCTGCAGTTGGCGGCGTAACTGTCCGGTTTAAATAGGGGTGAATGCGATTCAATTCCAAGCGGCGCGTCTGAGATTCTCAGACGTGCCGGATTGCTCCATTTCGTGCCAAGTTTCTACAAAAGACTTTGCGGGACTTGGAGTCAAATGCTTGGACGCTTGGCAGTGACGAGCAATCATCACTGCGGCCTGGGTTGGCGGGGAGTCAGTTGCTATGTTGACCTGGAGTCGCACGCTAGGCTGGTCGGTCGCAGTTCTGTTTTCCTTCTTTTTAGTCGGTTGCGCTGCCAGACTTGGCTCAGAGGTTCTGACGCCCGTGCCAGCCTCGGGTGGCGGCAAGACCCTGCAAATTTATGTGGCGACTACACGTGAGCGCGAGAGTTCGTCAGTAAACGTGTTCAGTGCGAACCTCGCCAATGCGCTCAATTTCGCTAAGTTTGCGGTCTCAGTACCCCCGAACCACAAGCCCGGCAATATCGAAATGCCGACCGGAACTCCCGATCCCGGGAGCAGCTTTGCCGTAGTGGATCAGGCCTCACTGAGCGAAGCCGATTTTCTTAAATCCGTCGCTCTTCAAGGCAATACTCGGCGGAAAAAGCACAAAGCCTTCGTTTTCGTGCACGGATTCAACAACACCTTTCAAGAGTCGCTGTTCCGAATTGCGCAGTTGCAAGCGGACATCAAGATCGACGGAATTCCGATCCTGTTCGCGTGGCCGTCGCAAGGTCTGGTAGGTGCTTATGAAATGGACAAGCAATCGGCAAACAATTCTCGTGACTATCTGATGGCTTTGCTAACGATGCTAAGCAGCAGTTCTGAGATCAGCGACATTATGGTGGTGGCCCACAGCATGGGTGCCATGTTGACGGTTGAGGCTCTGCGCCAGCTTCGTATCGAAGGCAAAGACCGAGTTATCGCGCGGCTAAGCCGGGTGGTGCTGGCGGCACCCGACATCAACGCAAAAACGTTCCGTACTCAGGTCCAAGCGATCGGTCCGCTCAAGCCACCTTTGCTTGTTCTGGTTTCCAAGGATGATAGTGCGCTTGGAGTGTCCAGTTTTCTTGACGGTGGTATAGCGCGCGCGGGCGACATCGACGTTGACAATCCCGTTGTGCGCGAGGCTGCCCTGAAAGAGAAGGTTCAAGTCGTCGACATCTCAAGGCTCGCAAAACACGATGACCTCGGGCATGACCGGTTTATCAGCGTTGCCGTGCTTTATTCACGGTCGCACCAGCAGACCTCGCGATACCGCAACACCGCAGGCACATTCATCTTTACAGATGACGAGACGTTCTTACGACCGATCGACATTGGAAACCAGGGCGCTTCGCAATGAACATGGAAACTTGAGGCGAACAAACACTGACATAACACGCTTCTTAGAATGTAAATGTCGCCGAAGTGCCGTCGTTGCGCTGCAGTAGGATGGTTTCTCACCTACACATCGATACCGAGACAGATTGGGGCGATCATTCCACATCACCTGTTCGCGATCGAGGCGGGTCCTGTGCTCCAGGGACGCGCTGAACGGAAGGATCCGTTCCAAAGGAATGACTTGCTTCGGTGGCGTGATCATTCAAGGTCTTTGGGTTACGCCGGTTTAGTCGGTCACCTACCAGTTTTGGCTTGAAATGAGCCGACGCAACTCTTCGGCTGTGGCTGGAAATATTGAAACCCGATCTGACATATCATTTCCTCTTGCTCCTCAACGGCGCGAAAACCTCTTTCGTCACCTGGACCCCTTTCAAAAATCTCTTCGCAAGTTGCGAGCAGATCCGGATTGATGGTGGCGACCGTTTTAGCCAACTGGTCCAGCATCGCGGCGGCTTTCAGGTTTCGACTGTCCTCGGGATGTTCGGCTGCTAGCGTTCGCCGCCATTGGGCGGCTAATTCAAAATCTTCTTTCAGGTCCATCGCTCTCTCCGGCTACTATCCAAGCATGCCAAAGCGACAGCGCTGGTGGTCCATCACAGATAGCCAAGCAGTGTGTATCGCCAGGAATGCGGTTGAGGGCGCGGCTTCCCAGGCATTCGCAAACTTTTAAGGGGTCTGATCGGCCTAGTGCTTGCGCAGCCGCCGAGCCCCGGCGATATTTCGCGTAGGGGATCTCTTGCCGGCCTTGGGCCTTGACCCAGTAGTCGCGCGTTTGCCACGATTTGCCTCTACAGGAGGTGCGCCGACATTCGTTCTATCTTTGACAGCCAGGCTGGGGAAAAGCTGGAAGGAAACGTCTCATGATCAGGTTCGAGTTTCTCAAGAATGCTGCCTTGATTGAGGAGCCGAAAAGCGCCCTTTTGGCCGACGATTTCCGCGAAATGTCACGCACAATAGACCCCACATCCTTCAAAGGGGTGGCTGGTAGAAATCGATCGCGCCGTCATCGACGAAATGCTCATAGCGCATTAACTGGTCCGAAGAGGGCGGGCTTCGCTACAGAGAGCAACTCTAAAGACTGGGTTGGCGAACTACCTCGCGGTCCGTTTAACGGGCATTGGAAAGGAACCGCGTTTATGCCGCTGACGCGAGGGGAGGCTGTTGGCTATGATGCCGCCTTGATGGTGTTCAAGTTCACGATGAGAAATGGCGAGCAAACTGTGCAATGCGAGATCAGCAATGCGGCGCTTGGTGACTTGGCTGATCGTGGGAGCGGCGCGGCGCGGGATCTGCGGGCTGAATTTGAGGCGCATCGCGATCTTATCGAAGCTATAACGTCCGAACAGTTCGACCAAAAATCAAATTCCAATCAGTTCGACTCCATATCGAATAAGGAAACGCGGTTGGTGCGCATTTTTTCGAAACACATAGCAGCACAGCGCAAAGTAAAGCTTAGACACATCTCTGCAAGAACCATTCGGTGAGGCTAAGACGGGCCAACACGCAGCTGTCCAATTGTCCATGATTCGCATGCGCCATTTGCCGGTGGATCCAAAAAGTAAATAAATCATCTACTCAGAGCACGGTCACTTAGAGGCCCGGTGTTGCTCTTCGGATACAGCCTTCGCGACGAATCGCGCCTAGAGTGTCCTCCGGATTCGATTTGGCACTCGTTGCCGTGACGGCTTGCTTCAACGAAGCGCCTGACAAAAGGGGGATTGAGATGATGAAAAAGTTTTTACTTGGAACTGTCGGAGTACTTGTTCTCGGGATGGTTGCTCCCGCGATGGCTGCCGATTTGGCTCCTCGACCATATACCAAGGCACCGCCTCCTATGGAGCCACCCGCCCCGATTTACTTGTGGACCGGCTTCTACATCGGCGGCAACGGCGGCTGGGGCCAGAGTCGCAATTGTTGGGATTTCTTTGGTGGCGCTTCGGGATGCCGCGAGCGGTCCGGGGGCCTCGTCGGCGGTCAGCTCGGCTATCGTTGGCAATCCAGTCAGTGGGTGTTTGGCCTTGAAGCTCAGGGCGACTGGGCGGATCTCAGCAGCCAGCGCGTCAGCCTCATCAATCCTCTGTTCTCCACGCGCGCCAAGACCGATGGCATCGGCCTCTTCACCGGGCAGATCGGCTACAGCTGGAATCAATCGCTGTTGTACGTAAAGGGCGGCGCGGCGGTGACGAGCAACCGTTTTAGCATCATCGGGAACGCTTTCGGCACCGAACTGGCCTCGGCAAATGCGACCCGCTGGGGTGGCACCGTGGGCGTCGGCTGGGAGTACGCTTTTACACCGAACTGGTCTTTCGGCGTTGAGTACGACCATTTGTTCATGGGGACTGCCAACGGTTCATTCACGGGCGTCCCGCTCGCATTTACCAACGCCCGGGTCAGTCAGGACGTGGACCTGGTCACCTTGCGCATCAACTACCGCTTGGGCGGTTACGGCACGCCAGTCGCAGGGGGATACTGACCTCGCGTTATTTCGATTTCTCCAGCAAACTAGGTCGGCAGAAATGCCGACTTTTTTGTTGGAGGCTACATGATGTCTAAAAGTTCTTCAGGCCACACCTGAGCTGCGCCACAACGTGACGAGCGGCCCTAGATCATCGCGGTCGATCGCCCCGCCGAAGCGACACTCAGTCGTGCGGGCAGCGAGGTCGTCAATCATGGCGCCGGAGCACTTGCATAAGTGCCCCTTCTTCACGCAGCACGGGCACAAACATGCCAGACGCCATGATGCGGATCGACGAATTGAGCGGCGCTCCATAGACAGCTCACAACGCGGCTTGTTGCCAGTGACGCTCTCTTTCATTTTCGTACTATGAACGGCAAATAGACAATCTAGCGTTTTGGAGATTAGCCATGCCGAGGTCCGGGCTAGCATTGTTTCTTTTGGGGTTGCCCGCGTTTTTGCTCGGCGGTTGCATGCAATCGACGCTCGCGCCGTCATCGAATGCCAGTTTTACCCCCAAGGACCGGCAGTTGCTGGCCCATCCGCCTTATGCTCAGGTGAGCATTCCAGAGACCTATCGACGGCATATTGTCGAGTACACGCGCAAAGAGCAGCCTGGCACGATCCTGATCGATACCGACAGCCGTTACCTCTATTACGTCCTGCCCCAAGGCAAGGCGATCCGCTACGGAGTGACCGTCGGGGAGGAGGCGCTGGCTTGGTCCGGCGTGGCTACGGTTGGCCGCAAGGCTGAATGGCCCGATTGGATCCCCACGCCGGAGATCCAAGCACGGCTCGGACCCTATCCAAAACGCATTCGCGGAGGTCCGGCCAATCCGCTCGGAGCGAGGGCGCTCTACCTTTACGAGGGCAACAAGGATACCCTCTATCGTATCCACGGCACCAACCAGCCAGAATATATCGGCCAAGCCATCTCGTCTGGCTGCATCCGCATGACCAACGAGGATGTCATCGATCTGGTAAATAGGGTGAAGTTAGGCGCGATCGTCGTCGTCCTCCCGCGAGGTCGGACTGCGTGGCTGAGGTCTGTTGCGGATTCCAGAAGAAGTTGATTAAATGGCAAGCCGAGAGATCCAGCCGTTGGGTTTGGGCGACACTTCGTCGAAAATACTCTGCTTTCGATCATGAACCCGCACGATTTGCGAAAGTGACGGCGGTATGTGCGGAATGATTCGGTCTAGTTGGCAGAAGCGCGAAAAAATCCAAATGCTAACATAATCCCGTTTTGGCCGAGACGCCCTGCTGTCGGACAACCCGCTTTTCCAGTGCGGATCATGCACGGGCTGATCCAAATCGGAGCCTCGCTCGCGCTCGCTTCACATCTTTGACTTCCCGAACCAAAGTGGCCTGAAGTGCAGAGCCATTTGACCTCAACGGTTATGCAAGAGTCGGCAATTTGCCGTGGGGGTTAGTTCCTAGCCCTTAATCTAGTCCCTTCGGGCGACGACCGCAGAAATGAGGTTGGCTTGATCCCACATGGAAGGTGATGTAGGGCCCGCGCTGGAGCGGCGTCAAGAGCGGCGCGAAGGGCGGCATGATCGCCGTGATGATCGTCGCACAGGGCGTACCGACGCCGTCAGGGTCGCTACACCGGTACGCCGGCTGGGGCTCCAGCGGCACCAAAATAATTCCATAGAAGCGAGACTTGGCGCTTCTGCCTGTGCCGCTTGCTCCTAAGCCTCGAAGTGGCGCGGCACTTCGTTCATGAACATTCAAAGTTGGGCAATGACCAACAGGCAATAGAGCCGAGAATGCTATCGGTGTGAAGAACTCTCGACATCGGGCGGGGCGGGAGGCGTATCGCTGCTGTCGCTGCATGAAAAGGGAGTTCGACATGATTGAAATCATTAAGTCCCATTTCAGGGCTCTTCGTCCCTTGAGACTGACTGGTGCGTTTGTCGCCGCAATGTCAAGTTAGTTTCATATTTTCTGCTTTTACCTCAGGGGCTGGTGACGCAAGCGAGTATGTACGTCGTGCTTCGTGCCCTCTCGTCCGGTATTATGCGCCAGACACACCGCGTCCGTTGCTGAGGCGTGGGCGCGAAGCAAGGGGGCGACAGACGTAGAGATTAGTAAAGCCCGCCGCTGTATGACGCCTCAACATCCCGCATTGGTCGTCCGCACGGATCGGCCCTTCTGAGCAAGTCCAGCTCTGCGACCGAGCCGTCCGATGCCACTGAGCAGATCATGGGCCATCATTCGGGCAATGGACCCTCTCGCCAAACCCAAAGCTCGGTTTGACGTGCAGCAGCAAAGGTTCGCCTGTCGACGTGGGCCGCCGTCCTCCGCGACCTACGAAAAAAGGTCGCAGCAGGTGCTTACCGCCGCCTCCCAACGCGATTGACGCCACCATTCATATTGCCACCGGCGTTATGTCGCACGGCAGCGCGAGCAACCGGACGTGGCCTCAGCACGACGCCTGCCCGGGCAACGCAGCCGGTCGGATATGCAGTGTACTGGCAGTACACGATCGCACTGGCCGGCTCTGGGTTGAGAGTGAGACCTGCGACCCCCAAGAGGGCGCTCGCAGCCATCCCAGCCGCTGTTGCTGACTTGATCAGAAAACGCTTCGTTGTATGCATGGCAAAATTCCTTCTGGGCGTCTGGTGAGGGAAGCCTCCTCACCCAGTTGCGGCGATACACTCTGAGCGCTAAGGAGGATGGCTAACGTTGACCTAGATTAATGAAGGTCTGTCCAACGTGGCCTTCAAAATGTAGAGCCATCGTTGATGGATTGCTCGGAGCGGCAATGACGCGAAACATACTGCCGATCGTCCGCGCGATGACGCGCGGCAGCATCGATAGTTGGGATAGCGCGAACGGGATCAATCTTTGCGTCGGTCCTGCAATGATAAGCGCGCAAAGCATTACCACGGCAATCAAAAATGCTCGCGTCATTATGTTAAAGCAGAAAAAATTTGATCCAAGCCTCAGCCTGCCCGCTCGATGCAAGCAAGCGTTCAAATCAAACGCCGGGTAAGGCTGTCCTATATCGAGAGGTGGCGCGCTACTCAATTTTGTAGGGGTGCCATAAAAGAAGGTTCCGGAAGGCCTCGGTTTCAGCTTCCGACGCGGAGAAACTCGCCAGAGATGATCAAGATAGAACACCGTGTCTTCGAGATCTGGAATTGCGCGAGAAATGCGTCAATAGGTGGGCGACACATGTCTGTCATGACTCTGTCTCAATGGACGCCGGGGTTTCTGAGGCGTGTGAGTTAACCTTCGGACCAAGCTACCGGACTAGCTAAGGGTGTCTGGTGCGAGAAAATAGGCGGTATTGACTGCCAAGCCGACAGCGGGTCATACGACAGGTAGCGAACACCGCATGCAGGACATCACCGTCATCCTGCTCCTCAACCGAAGGAGTTAGACATGTCCCGGTCTACGATCCAACAGGGTAGCTCGGAATCCGCACAAGAGCTTGGAGACGAAAGCTTCATGTCGGCTGCAGAACTGCGCAATTATGTAACGCAGACCGAGATGGCCAAGGCTTCGAAAGATGTCGGCTCGGATCTGGCCGAGAAAGCACGCGCAGGGCTCATCAAGTCATTGATGCAACCAGTCGCAGTTACGCCCGAAAAGATTGCCGAGGTAAAGCGGCGGGTGCTCGGCCAACTAAGGTCCGCTGCGGTAAGGGGCGACAAGGAAGTTCTGGTCATGCGTTTTCCGAACGCGTTGTGCACGGACAAGGGCCGCGCGCTCAATAATCTTGAAAACGAATGGCCGAGCACCCTGACCGGGAGACCCCTGCAAGCCTTCGAGTTCTGGCGCGACCACCTGCAGCCGCAAGGCTACGGCCTGAAGGCAATGATCGTGGATTGGCCGCAGGGCCTTCCGGGAGATATCGGCTTTTTCCTTACCTGGGACGACGTCAAGCGCTGACAGGCTGGTGGGAGGCCGAGAATATGAATGAGGCAGCTCACAAAAACCGCCGCCGCGAGCAGACCGAGGTTTCGTCGCTCACGCGCAAGGAATATGAGCAGAAGTTGCGCAAACTACACATCGAGCTGGTCAAGCTTCAGGAATGGGTGAAGCACGAAGGCAAGAAGGTGTGCGTGGTCTTCGAGGGACGCGACGGCGCCGGCAAAGGCGGTGTCATCAAGGCCATGACCGAAAGAGTCAGCCCGCGCGTTTTCCGCGTCGTTGCCATGACCGCCCCGACGGAACGCGAGAAGTCGCAAATGTATGTTCAGCGCTACGTACCGCATTTTCCTTCCGCGGGCGAGATCGTGATCTTCGACCGCAGTTGGTACAATCGCGCCGGGGTCGAAAGGGTCATGGGCTTCTGTACGGAGGATCAGGCCAAGAATTTCCTGAAAGTGGTCCCTGGAGTTGAAAGGGCCATGGTCGAAACAGGAATTATACTCCTCAAGTACTGGCTTGAGGTGAGTCCAGAGGAGCAAACCAGCCGTCTTGCGGCGCGGATCGACGATAAGCGAAAGATCTGGAAGCTGTCCCAGATGGATTTGGATTCCTATGCGCGATGGGATGATTACACGCGATGTCGTGACGACATGTTCGAGGCAACTGACACCGCATGGGCGCCATGGTTTATCGCTCGATCCGACAACAAGAGGCAGGCGCGTCTTAACATCATCTCTCACTTACTGTCGAATATTCCTTACAAGAAAGTGCCGCGAGGTGATGTCAAGTTGCCGAAACGCAACGTCGCTCGCCGCAAGCCGCTTCGCAATTCCCTGAGGATCGTTCCGGAGGCAGACTTATGAACGCGCTCCCGCGCGACAAAAATAAAATGAGGTCGCGCTACGACAGGTTAATATAGAAAGCTTCATTTCCTTTACTGTTCCAGTTGGTGGGACCCCGAGCTATCTGCGCCAATTGAACAAGAATTATGTTTATGAAAGACATTGAGGTAGGCAATATCAAAGGGTGAGATTGTTACGTGCCGAAGACCGCGTGTACGATACAACCTCTCAAGGTATCAGTGTCATGGCAGTCTCAATTTTTTCGGCAAAGCTACCCATCTTGGCGCAACTGCTTGATTATCGCCGTGAATGGCTCAAGTTAGATTTCGCTGCCGGTTTGTCGGTAGCAGCGGTATCGCTCCCCTCTGCGATCGCTTACCCCGCGATCGCTGGTTTGCCGACTGAGATTGGGTTTTTCGCCACCATCCTAGCCATGGTCGCGTATGCGATCTTCGGACCATCGCGACAACTCATCGTTGGGCCCGACGCTGCGACCTGCATCATGCTCGCTAGCGTTCTAACTTCCCTGGGTGCCGCCACTGCGGCCGACCGCGTTACCTTTACAACGGCATTGGCAGTGGAGGTGGGCCTTCTTTGCTTTGTGGCAGGAGCCTTAGGACTCGGCTTCGTCGCGAACTTCCTCTCACGTCCGATATTGGTCGGCTTTTTGGCTGGCATTTCAATCAGCCTGATAATCGGCCAGATCACACGCCTTACCACTGTCAAGATTGAATCAAAGGGCCTCATAAGACCGATCGTGGAGTACGCGACCAAAATCGGCGAAACACACGTTCCGACCGTGCTGGTTGGGATCGGGACATTGATTTGCCTGCGGGCACTTCGGCACGTGAAACCAAGAGCGCCAGGTCCCTTAATTGCAGTCCTTGCAGCAATAGCGCTGTCGGCTGGGCTGGAATTAGCGTCCTACGGGGTATCGGTCGTCGGGACATTACCCCCAATCGCCTTCGCATTAACTTTTCCGTCGCTTGATGCCGCTGCTAATCTGGATCTACTCGAAGGTGCCGCTGCAATAATGATAGTCGGGTTTGGATCGGGCATTGTGACTGCGCGCAGCTTCGCAACAAAGAGCGGTAACGAAATCGATGCAAGCAAGGAATTGATTGGTTTCGGCGCGGCCAATATCGCCAATGGCTTGTTTGGCGGCTTTCCCGTCACCGCAGCGGACTCGCGCACCGCCGTAAATTATGTGGTTGGAGGAAAAACTCAGCTTGTGGGCTTAATCGCTGCAGCTGCATTACTTGGAGCCATCCTTTATATTGGAAATGTGCTCGCCTATCTGCCGATCACGGTTCTTGGTGCCATTCTTGTGTCGGCCGCTATTGACTTGGTTGATTTACCGGAACTTCGAACACTTTACCGCATCAGTCGTCCGGAGTTCGCGTTCGCGATTGCTACACTGCTTGGCGTCGTGGTCATAGGAGTGTTGCAAGGAGTTTTCATTGCGATCGCTGCTACCTTGGCTCATTTGCTGTGGCTCACGTCGCGACCGCGGATTGCGCGTCTCGGTCGAATCGACGGCAAACCGGGACTTTACAAACTACACCGACATCCAGAGGCTCGCGCGATTCCCGGACTAACCATTGTGGTCCTCCAGGCTGCACTGGTTTTCTTCAACGCCGATTACGTTAAGCGGCAGGTCATCGAGATTGTCGATGCCTTAGGTGAGAACAGCAAATGGCTCGTTCTAGATGCTGAAGCCATCAACTTGCTCGACAGTACCGGAGTAGCAAAGCTGGAAGAGTTGCATGTCCTGTTGAGGGAGCGCGGCGTGATTTTTGGTATAGCCGATCTAAACAGTCGTTCGCTGCTCATGGTTGAACAGGCTGGTCTTGCTGATCAAATGGGTAGCGATATGATTTTTGTGAGTTCCGAGGCTGCAGTTGCGGCCTTCAACGGAACGCCAACCGACAGTTGATTGAGGAGATACACCTTCACGGCACAACTCAGCCAGCGGTGGGTCGAGTTTTCGTCGCCCCGGCAACACCAGAGTGTTGATCGGCTCACCCGCGCAATTCGGTATTCGGGCAATGTCCGCGTGGTCGCCGAGAGGGCATTGTCAGATCAACGGTTGTAATGACGGCGCATATGAGAACTCCCGCTGCGGCCGCTTAAAACGAGGACGGTAACCACCTTAAAGACAACGGTCAGATCGTGTTTGTTGAAACAGGAGCCACGTTCCGGCGCTGAACCGGCCGCGCGCCAAGAGCAAGTAATTCGTGCCATCGACGCCTACTCCGCCGGGACAGCGCAAACCAGGATAAGTGCAACATGGGCCGTCATCATCGTCGGCTCCGGGCGCTGCAACTCAGATAGGCAAAGTAGGACATACTTCGACAATAATACGGTCTACCGACCGTATTATTGTCGAACCAAGGGACGCTTCGCCGCGTCATTTCTTTGTCGTAATGCCTTTTTCAGTCCGGTAATTCTTGAAAACGACGTCGATGGCCTCGATGACCTTCTTACTCGGATTGGCTTTGCAATAAACTATGACCTCGTGTTGCAGCGCCTTCGCGCGGGCAATTTGCATCACGTGCTTCTTGGCAAGACCATTGTACCAACCGCTGTACCAGGCAGCCAAATAGTCGGCGTCCTCCTGGAACGTGCCTGCCAGTTGAGCACAGGTCAGCTTTTGTACGTCGAGATAACCATTGCTGTCCATGTAGGTGTTGAGTTCGACCTGGCCGAAGGCGGGTCCCGCAACCATCAGAGCCGCGCAACATAATATTACTTTCTTTCCAATCATTGATTTACCTCGATGATGTTGATGTGACTGAGTCTCATTAATTGATGAAGTGATTATCAAAGCGGCCCACGCATCAACCGACGCCGACACCGCTACAACAAACCTACTGGCAGACCGTGACCACCCGCCCATAGGCATCTACGACCTGAGAACACGCGCGCACTCCCGGAGCGGCATAATATGCTCCAGCCGCAACCGCACCCGTCGCAACAGCTCCGGCCGCCACGGCCCGGCGCGTGGTTCGCCTGGCAACGCCGGCATAACTCATCGGCGTAAGCGGGCGACCGATCCTGGCTTCGGCGGATGACACCAGCGACGACCGTCCGTCGAGGGGCAGTTGACCTCCCCAGAGAAGGGCTGCGCCGCCCAGAATGGTCGCCATCGAGAGATGGAATATTGTTTTCGACATCCGGGTCATTTTTTGCCTCCTGGTTGGGTGACGCCATGCGGCACTTCGTCGATATCGGACAGATCGCCGAGTGCGATCTTCTTGAAGGAAGGATCCGCCTTGAACGCAAAGGCGTCGTCCGCCACGTCGGTCTTCCAATCCTTGATGCGGAGCGTGTATTGCGGAGCTTCGCCGATGCCCTTGCTGGTGATCACATATTTGCGCGGGATCGGTTTTGCGCCCGACTCGATCCAGACCTGCCAGTCTGTTTCCGTATTACGGAATGCGAGGTGATCGCACTCGACGCCGTCGACAACGCCCTTGCCGATCACGGCGGCCTCAATCACGTCAGCCATCATGACGTTGAAGACGTTGGTAAGCAGCAGGTCGGCACCGGGTGCCACGACCCCATGCTCTTCCCGCAGCGTATCGATCAACTCTTCGGTAGTGCCGGTGACCTCGATCTGAGCATAGTCCTTGCCGTCCTTATTGTTCACCGTGAGCAGCTTGCCATCGAACACGATCTCCACGTCGCGATAACCGCCGGTGCGGGTGGCGCGAAGCTTGTTTGGACGGCTTAGTTGGACCTGTCCGGAGCTTGTGAACTGGATTTTCTGTAACTTGGACGTAATCACCTCGATATCGGAGTCGTAGGTCACGGTGAGGGCTTTCTGGCTGGACACATAATCCGCCATTCCCTTTAAAAGCTTTTCGGCGTCGCCGTTCTCCGCTCCCGCTTGCGACGCAAATGAAACACCTATTGTCAGGATAGTACCGAGCAAGATGGGCCATCTCGGTGTGCGGTTGATCGATTTGTCCGCTGACTTCTGTATGGTTTTCATCGCGGTTTCCTGTTTCGTTTGGAATTCGAACGATATCCTATGCGCTTCGTAGACAATATTGCGATGCAAATTTCGGCCCCACTTGCGACAATTCCGGAAGCCGGGCGAACAACTCGTTCAATCCAGCCCCTTCTCATTTAAACTGGCCTCTTCTGAAGCTCAGTTCAGGCTCAATGTCCGCTCAACACCAGCGTCTTGATCGGCAGCAGCAGCGCCTGAATCCGCAACAGGAGCGCGTGTACCAGACCGGTGGCGTCGACCACATGGAGTGCCATGCTTTGAAACGAGCCGATCTTGCCTGACGCGATCAGCTCGTGATTGCTGGTGTAAGCGTTGGCGATACAACTGCTGCCGGGCGTCACGCCCTCCAGCCCGCCCTTGTAGATCGGCTCCATGAAAACGAGAATGGTGCCGGGACGTACGGTGTTCTGAGCCTCAATCAGTTGTTCGCCGCCCTTGAACTGGCCGGCCGCGATGTAGTCCTGCACCTTGGTTACGACCATCGGAATGATCGTCCACGGCTTGGAAACGCAGGTGGCTGCTCCCGGATCGGGAGTTCCGGTCGGCATTTCGATATTGCCGGGCTTGTGATTCGGGGGCACTGAGACCGCAAACTTTGCAAAGTTGAGCGCACTCGCGAGGTTCGCAGTGAACACGTTTCCTGACGAAATTTCACGCTCTCGCGTAGTCGCCACATAGATTTGCAGGGTCTTCCCGCCCCCCGAGGCCGCCACGGGCGTCAGAACCTCTGAACCTAGTCTGGCAGCGCAACCGACCAAAAAGAAGGAATACAGAACTGCGACTGACCAGCCTAGCGTGCGACCGCTACTCCACGTCGACATAGCAACTGAAACCCCGCCAACCCAGTGCGCGCTGATGATCCTGCTCACGTCACTGCCCTAGCGCCCCACGCATTTGACCCAGCAAGTCTTTTGTCGCACTTGGCACGAAAAGGAACGGTCGCGCACGTCTGAGGATATCAGACGTGCCGCGCCGAGGTTCTTGCATCACACCTATTTAAATCGGACCGTTACTCCGCCTACTGCAGCGGATACTTCAGCGCCGATCTTTGGACCGCCGAGCTGCAGGATTACGCCATTGGCATTCTGCAACTGAACGCCTGCAGCCCCAGCCGCAACCGCACCGCCAGCTCCGATCGTGCCGTAACTGCCTTCAAACGCAGCCAGGTTGTTCAGATTGAGGGCCCGTCCAACCAGCTTGGTTGTCGAGGCTCCGATTGTAAAGCCGATGTTCATGCCCGAAACGGTAAATGGATAGTGCTTTCCTCTGAAGGTAAGCACGCCTTCGCCACCACCGACCCCGACGATGAATCCCCCTTTTGTGAACACCACGGCAACCTGGCCGGTTTCGGCCCGCGATGGCGTGCTAAAACCAGCTGCACCTACCAGCAAGGCAACCAGAGCGGCGATTATGCTAGACTTTTTCATGACGTTGTCCTCTGAAGGAGACGCAATAAGACCCTGAGTATTTGGCTGGACCGAGAACGCGGTAAGCATAGAGCAAAAAGTCCGCTGCTTGATAGGCCGGTCTCAGGTATTTGTAAAAGCCTATCTCCGGTTTTTACGCCAAGCTTTTTCTTACCGAGAAATGCGCCTTGAGGTGTTCTGCGTTCTTCTCAATCCGCATCCCCTCACTTCTCCCTAGTATGCAGCGACGTGGAACATGGCCTCCAATCCGACGATGTTCAACATCGCACAACGACCGAGCGACTTCAGGCAGATCATCCAGGTTTTGTCGACGTCCTCTGCTGACGATACGTCATTGGCGATCAGCGCAGCCCGGCCATCATCCAGGGCATCGACAGCGAGTTCATTACATAGCCGTTCTGTTCCTTTGCCAGGAGAATGGGCACCATCCCGATGGAATTGGCGAAGGTCACCACCAGATCGTGAATTTCGGGGACTCGCCGGGCCAGACTTTTGGGGTCGCCGGAGTTCACAAGAATCTCACCAACACCGGTCTACTGAACCGCCCCGGGTTCGTCGGAGGCTATATCGTTTGAGTCACGCCGCCAGTTTCTGCTCGTTGAGCATAGCGTAGTAACGTTCCTCAGCTTCGGCCGGCGGGATGTTGCCGATTGGCTCCAGCAGCCGGCGATTGTTGAACCAGTCGACCCAGGTCAGTGTCGCGAACTCGACGTCTTCGAAACTTCGCCAAGGTCCACGTTTGTGGATGACCTCAGCCTTGTAGAGCCCATTGATCGTTTCGGCGAGCGCATTGTCGTAGCTGTCGCCGACGCTACCGACGGACGGCTCGACGCCCGCCTCAGCAAGGCGCTCGGTGTATCGAATACTGACGTATTGCGAACCTCTGTCGGAATGGTGCACCAGGCCACCACGTGCTGGCCGCCGTTCGTGAAGCGCTTGTTCCAGCGCGTCGAGCACGAAGCTTGCATGCGCCGTTCGGGAGACGCGCCAGCGGACGATGCGACGAGCTAGGCGTCGATCACAAAAGCGACGTAGATGAACCCGCTCCAGGTACTCACACAGGCGAAGTCAGAGAGCCAGAGCATATTGGGCGCCGGCGCATGGAATTGGCGGTTCATATGGTCCTGCGGGCAAGCCGCAGCCTTGTCCTGCATCGTTGTGCGGACTGGTTTGCCGCGGATCACGCCCTGGAGGCCGAGGTCGGCCATCAGGCGCTCGACCGTACAACGCGCGACAGCGACGCCTTCGCGGTTGAGCTGCCGCCAGACCTTGCGCACCGGGATTTGGTGTTGAAGCCGGAGATCGAACGTGTCTTCGCCGAGAACTTCGAAGTCTACCGCGCACGGAAGTGCGCCCGAACCGATAACTTCGAAGGATCAACCCTCTTGGCGACGTGGTCATGGTAGGTCGAGGGGGCAATCGGCAGAACCTTGCAGATCGGCTCGACCCCATAGACCTCGCGATGATCGTCAATAAACGCGATCATGTCCTTGACCGGCGGTCGAGCTCCGCCTGGGCAAAATACGCGGATGCCTTGCGCAGGATCTCATTGGCTTGCCGGAGTTCACGGTTCTCGCGCTCCAAAGACTTCATCTTGGCGGTCATGTCCGTCGATGTGCCAGGACGCTTGCCGGTGTCGACCTCCGACTTCTTCACCCAGTCGTTCAATGTCTGGCCTGTGCAGCCGATCTTCGCGGCAACCGAGGTGATCGCAGCCCATCGCGACTGATGCTCGTGCTCGTGATCAAGGACCAGTCGGACAGCGCGGTTGCGGACCTCAGGCGGAAACTTGTTGGTCGTCTTACTCATGGTGGCTCCATCCTCTCAAGAGTTGGAGCCTCCGGCAAACCCCGGGGCGGTTCACTACATCGGCGAGTGGCAATTCAATGTGACTTCCTCTCCACCCGGCAGCGCAAGCCGGATGCCGAGATCGTAAAGATAGCTACTCCTGCCATCATCGATTCGCACGTTTTCGAACAGGTTCAAGCGCAGCTTCGAGCTCCCAGCCCGCGAGTTGTGGCTCATCGGCTCACCACCGGACCCATTCTTCTCACAGGGCTTGCGGTATGTGCGACCTGCCGGGCCGCGGGCGATGACGCTTCCCACCGCGACTTCATCGACCGGCGCAGTTCATCGCTATTACACTTGCTCGACCTGCGCTCGGAAAGGTAATTCTGTATGTAAGCGGCGTTCGATCTGCATGGACATCACCGAACATTTTGTCGGGCGCCTGCTCCAGCCGGAACGTCTTGTGGTGATGCTGTCCTTCCTGAAGACTTTTCGGGCGGATCGACTGATCGCCCTGCCCTGCAGCAATTGCTGGCAGATGACGTGGCACACCGGATCCATATCATCTCGTCTATAAGGTGGACAGGCTGACCCGCTCTCTGGCTGACTTCGCCAAGCTAGTCGAACTGTTCGATGCCCATGGCGTCTCGTTTGTCTCGGTGACCCAGCAGTTAACACCACCACATCGATGGGCGATTGACGCTAAACGTGCTTTTGTCCTTTGCGCAGTTCGAGCGGGAGGTCACCTCCGAGCGCATTCGCGACAAAAATTGCTGCCTCTAAATGCAAGGGGCTGTGGGATGCTCCAAGGGCGTGGGTCAGTAAAGAGCCCATCGTGTATCGGGCTTTCGTCGACGCCAAGGCGAGCAAGCGTCATGGTGTAAACGTCTCGTTTGATAAGGTTACCCCACATCGCACCGCTATTGCCTATCTAATGCTAGCCGTTGAGATTTATCTCAAACGATTTCCGGCCTGGGAGTCGGAAACAATAAAACCGCAACGGGCTACCATCTGACGTCGATCGGAACACCACTTGAGCATTACCATTCCACTGCTCAGCTCCGCCGCCAAATCATGAACCGTTAATAGGCTTCTCGACATCTAGTGCGTTTCTGACTGGGGGTATCACCGCCTGGGCTCACTTTTAACAACCGAGTGGTTCGATATCGATCCCGATGATCTGAAAGAAGCTTTGCGAATAGACGCGGTACCCTAACGTACTCGATGATTAGCCGCCGCTGTGCCCTCGGGCCGCCGGCTATTGTTTGAACCAATCGAACTAGGTCAACGTCGTCGCATTCGCAGGTAGCTCCTGCTCGTACCTTCGCATCTGCGGCTTTCGAGCCTCTCGGACGTTGGAGCGTCGCGGCATACCGCCCGGCACGAGTTCACCGATAGTCGTCGATCCCGCTTGCCGACCTGGGCTGCAATCACGCAATCGCGCGCCGTCTTCACTGTGCGCTGCCGGGAGGTTATCGAGTTTTGTTCTTCGCCGATAACGCGTCGCCCGCATCGATCCGACGATCGACTCGTGACGTTGGCTCCAATTCCACATCCAGTTTGGATTATTCGCCGTCCGGAATTGACGCACTTTAACCCGCTCGCTCCTCCGAGATACGTGAGCTTTTAGCCAATCGTGGCCGTGGGAGGCGCTCGCCGCATGAACAGCCACCGGTCGACCAAATCACCGATCGCGTCGCTCCCGCTGCCGACTTGGCTCCGATCTACGCAATTCCGCGCCGATCCTCACGTTGGTGCCAATTCGCATTCGAGTGTTATCGCAGTTTTGTTCCTTCGCTCGATAACCGATCGCCGCGATCATGATCCGCAATCGATCGTGGCGTTGGCGATCGACTTCCGATCATTTCGGATTATGACGCCGCCGACTTGAGATTGATCCGTCCATCCGACGAACGAAACGCAGAGTCTCTATGGCGTAGGACATCACTGCACGAACAAATCGCCAACGCGCTCGTTGACAACGCCGTCTACGACCGTGATGTTCGGCTCCGATTCAACATTCCGCCATCATGACACGTGGTCGAATTACGCATCGTCGAAGCGATGCTCTCACGTCAATAGCAGATTCGCAACGCGATCATGAACAGCGATGTTTGCATCAAAGTCGCCGCGATCACGCACACGCGAACGCAAACGGTCGTAGACACTTCGCGTTCGCACTGCATCAGCGCTGAATTGATCCGTCCATCACGACGAAAGCGAGTTTCGATGAGATCGGACGATCACTGCACTGAACAAATCCCCAACTAGTCGTCTCGTCGAGCAACGCCGTGAACGAGTTCGAGCGGCTGTTCTGAGGCTCTCGCGATCAATCTTGAACTGAGGAGATGACGTATCGTCACCCGATCACGCGCGCCGCGCGGCCAGTCGATAGCGATCTTCCGCGATTGGACTGCGCTGGACCCGCTTCCGTCGAAGATAAGCGCGTTGGCATCATCACTGCATGACGAGCAACTTCAGAAAAATCTGCGGCTCGATTGGTCGGCGATTTGCACACTGACATCGCGACAGAAGCGATTTCTCGTCTGAGTCCACACCATGAGGAGGAGTTCAGCGTGAACTTGAGCTCGCTGGCATTTTGACTCTTGAGTATCGTAGAAGGCTCGTCGGTCGATCTGACGTGTCTCGAGCGGCGTTAGCGCGTGTACTTCCGCGATTGTCTGGTGACCCACTTCGCCATCACATCTAAGTTCGCGCTCTCGTGCTGCTGCAACGTAGCATTTCCTCAGACACAACATCTTCGCTGTCGAGGCTTGGGCGATTTCGGACAGGTGAACGTAGAGCGATGCGATTTGCCCGATCTGCTGAGACGAACTTCCATAAACAGCCTGCAATACGCCATACGGTAATGGCGCGAGCTTCAGCGGGGTTCTCTTCCGAGCATGGTCGCCCACTGAGCGCGAGCCTCTCTGTATGTCCGGAGCGGTTGGTCGTATATTGCGGTCATTGGCAACTCGAGCAAGCGCTTCCGATCGTTTGACTTTGCCCATATGGCAGTCCCACCCATCATAACTGAGCAGCACAACCGAAACCCAGAATGAAAAGAACGTCTAATGATTAAGTTTAGCGACTATTACAACGCGCTAGAACGCATCGATCCCTGAACAAGGATGCGCCGGTTTCTCGCCCGGTTCAGCGAACCGTTTTGATCAGGTCACGCGCCATCCTGGGCGGACTTCATCTCCACTACGCCCGTGTTTAAGTTCCCAACACACAGGAGCCGGCAGGCGCCACCAGCACGAGAGACCTTCGACGCCTGGTGCGGACGTGCTCCGATGGGGCGTGTTGTGGATTTTCACTGGCAAATCCGGCACGCCGCTCGAATGCTGCGCCGAGCGCGAACAGTCGCGGAAGTCGATAGGGAGGGAATAGCGGCCAGAGCTAGGCGCACATGCCGAGAATTTCTCGACTGGGTCATCGGTGATGCAACCGCTCGCGAATCGGAGAGAGCCGCGGCTACACAGGTAAGACGGCTGAGTGCCGAGGCATTTTCCTGAATAGCGAAGCGTTTGCGGCGCTGCGCGCCCTCGTCGGCGATAAGACTTTAAAAAAAGTCTGCCTAGCCGGTCCCTAAACACGGCTGCGATATCTCTATGGGGGACGTAAGTCTTCAAGAGGGTTTGCGCGCCCTGTCCTCATTACGAAGCAAACCGCGGTCATCGCCGTTTGCCGTAGAAAAACAATATCGGCCAGATAAACGCGTAGGTACACGCGGAACGCACATAGTCTTTAAGCGATCGTGGGCCTGCGGATGATCTGCGAAAATATCTATCTTCCAAAACCAGCCCTATGATCGCGCCGATGGCGAGATAAACGGCGCCTAGAGTGATCCACAGCATCATATCACCCATCTTTCTTTCTGCTGGTCCTCGGAGGAAGAGATTTCCCGAACCGCCGATGATGCGATGGGACAAACGTTGCTTTTGTGGTCACGAGGAAGGTCAATGAGATTGACGTTTCTGCATCCCGCGCGTACCCCGCTCGCGGCCTTGTGATCATCGGTATAGGTCGCTCTCCTCTCGGCAGAGTATCTAGGGAACTGCTTACTCAGTCATCGCTCATCTAGAGCACCAAACTGCCGGACGTGGAGCAGGCGAGACTAAGGCTCCTTCTATATCGCGGAGGGGCCGCGAAGCGATCGAGCGCCG
This sequence comes from uncultured archaeon, assembly GCA_963807355.1. Classification (GTDB taxonomy): domain Bacteria; phylum Pseudomonadota; class Alphaproteobacteria; order Rhizobiales; family Xanthobacteraceae; genus Nitrobacter. The sequence continues at coordinate 43,278 of CAWEBX010000013.1, read as the reverse complement.
GCTGCAGCTGGGGCGAGAAGATCCTGGCGCCTGAAATCTTGAGGCTTGGCGAGCTCAAGGGCAGGCCATTGCGTGTCGTTTCGAAATCCAGGTGCCGGCACCTTCCTAATGGTCGGGCTTGCCGGCTGCGGTTTGGTGCTCCTGCGGTACGGGCTGTCTCGATAGTCGTCAGTTGAAATAACGGCGTATGTGAAGGCAAAAGTCGTGAACAAATGATTTGCTGGAACTCCGAGATAAGACGCAGACCCTCCAGATCATCGATGAAATCGGCCAAACTCACATACGGCGCTGGCTCGCGTTTATTCGACAAAAAGCCCCCGGCTCGAAATTAGTCGTCCTGCGAAAGGACCAATCACCAAAAAATACACGAAGCGAACGATTGAGCGCCAGTTCTGTTCCTTAGACCACCGTAATGAAGGTGAGCTAAGGCCAAGCTCGAGATCCCTCAGGCCCATGGCGTCCGAGCCAGCCGCCAGGGTCTCGGGCTCGGACTCAACATCTCTCGCAAATCGCTCAGGCGCATGGCGGCTGGGTTCAAAGTGATGTCGACGTCGCCTTCAAGCTTGTCAGAGCGCATGCGGACAAAGAACGGGTGATGATTCGACCGGTCGGTGTGAATTGCATGCAGCTCTGTCCGACCAGTCTTCTGCTTTCGCGTCGGCCCATAGGATTTCGCGCTCGGTGTCCGTGAACCGCTTCCGACAGCGCCCTTGGCGGTTTCGCCGAGCCGGCGATGTTTTTTAAGCGACGCTCGACGAAGCTGGTGATGGCGACCTCGTGCGTCTCAACGGGCTTTGACTTGATCCAAACACCGCGCTGGCAGAACCACCCCTCGTAACCGAGGCCGTTGGCACGTTTGAGCTCGCCAACGTGCTCCTCATTGCCGGCGCCTTCTATGCGTTCGTCATCCAGCGGTTCGTGAGCGCGCCCTACAAGCCCCGCATTGGCCTCTAAACGGCTCTATATCGAAAGAAACCCCCAAATACGGGGGTTTCTGCGTTTCAGGAGGAACGGGTGCTCACGCGGACTGTTAGCTGCATTAGAAAAGGAGCTTTCCTAATGAGAAATCCTCGTTCCACGGCGCAAGTAGCCGGGCACCCTATCCACCCGATGGTGATCGCCTTCCCCATCGCCTGCTTCGTTCTCGCCTTCGCTTCCGACATCGCTTTCTACGCAACGTCGAACCAGTTCTGGGCAACGGCCTCGTTCTGGCTCCTCAGCGTCGGCCTCATCACGGCCGCGGTCGCCGCCGCGACGGGCCTTGTCGAGGTGTTCGGCGACAACCGGGTGCGCGACCTATCGGACACGCGGGTGCACGCGGTCAGCAATGGCATAGCGCTGCTGATCGCGCTTTATAACTGGTACTCGAGATTCGAGCACGGCGCCTCCGCCGTAGTGCCGACCGGCATGGTCCTCTCAGGCATAGTCGTCCTCGTGCTGATGTTCGCCGGCTGGAAGGGCGGCGAAATGGTGTTCCGCCACCGCGTGGGCGTGGCCGATCACCGCGAACGCTATTGATACCCGGTTCATGAATGTTCTTGTGCGCCTCGTTCTCTTGAGGACGGGGCGCAGATGCCTGACCGAAACCGCGCCTGCTCTTCATTCCGATGGACCCGCTTCGGCGCCGCGACCGAGGCGGTGGCCGAGCATCCGTTGGCCGCGAGCTCGCTCGGCCTGTCGCCGGATCGCATCGCGGCCATCAACTGGGCGCTCGGCGCCGCACTCGCCGCACTCGCCGGCGTGCTCATCGCGCCGATCCTCTTCCTCAGCGTCGATGCGCTCAGCTACACGGTCCTCCGAGGTCTGGCCGCCGCGCTCGTCGGCCGGTTCCGGTCGTTCTGGCTCACGCTCGCCGGCGCGTTCGGCATCGGCATCGTCGAGTCGCTGCTCGCCAACTACATCGACCACCGTGGGGTGTTCAAGCCGTTCACCAGCAGCAACGGACTTCTCTTCGGCCAGTTCACCGCGGCGTCGGTGTCGCGGTCGGTGGCGTTCCTGATCATCGTCATCGTGCTCTCGGTGACCGGCACGGCCCTGCCGCTCCGCCACGAGCTCCTGGACCGCCTGCCCACACTGGGGCGGGGCACGATCCACTGGCCGGCGGTGTTCGTGACCGTCGTCGTGCGCCGCCGCTGGTGGTCCTCACCGTGCCCGACGACTGGGCGACCGCGCTGTTCATCAGCATGGCCACCGCGATCGTCTGCCTCTCGGTCGTGATCGTCACCGGCTACGTCGGTCAGCTCTCGCTGGCGCAGTTCGCCCTCGCCGGCTTCGGCGCCTGGGTGGCTGGCCGGCTGGCGGCCGCGCACGGCCTGCCGTTCCTGCTCGTGGTGGCCATCGCGGTGGTGGCCGCGATCCCGGTCGGCCTCCTCGTCGCGATCCCTGCGCTGCGCACGAGAGGCGTCCAGCTGGCGGTCCTGACGCTCGGTCTGTCGGTGATGGCCTACGAGCTGGTCTTCAGCAACGGCTCGCTCGTCGGCGGCTTCCTCGGCATCCACGTCCCGCCGCCGACGGCCTTCGGCTACTCGATCGACCCGACCAGCCATCCCGGCAGATATGCCGTGGCGGTCCTGCTGGGACTGACCGGTGTGGCGCTGCTGACGGCCAACGTGCGGCGCGGGCGGATCGGACGACGGCTCGTCGCGGTCCGAGGCAACGAGCGGGCCGCCGCCGCGCTCGGGATCGACGTCGCCGGTGCGAAGCTGTTCGCGTTCGGCCTCGGCGCGGCCATGGCCTCGCTCGGCGGCTGCTTCCTCGCCTTCCGTCAAGGCACGATCAACTACGCCGCGCTTCGCCCCGTTCCTCTCGATCGCGATCGTCGTGTACGCGGTGATCGGCGGCGTGGGCTTCGTGCTCGGCGCGTTGTTGGCGGCGCCGTTCGCGGTCGGCGGCGTGGGCTCGCAAGGTCTTCGACGCGCTCGGCTTCGGCAACAACGTGCTCAACCTGTTCTCCGGTGGCTTGTTGCTCGTGCTGCTCATGGCGAACCCGAACGGGCTCGCGCACACACAGGTCGAGTTCGCCCGCAGCGTCGCGCGTCGGCTGCGCCGGCGCAGCGCCGAGCAGCACGACCCGGTCGTGCTCGACGTCGCAGCCGTCGCTCGTGCGGCGCGAGCGCCGGCGACGCTGGTCGTCGATTCGTTGACCGTGCGGTTCGGAGGCGTGGTGGCCGTCGACGGCGTGTCGTTCGACGTGCGGCCCGGTGAGGTTCTCGGGCTGATCGGCCCGAACGGTGCCGGCAAGACCACGATCATCGACGCGGTGACCGGTTTCGTGCCGGCGGCGAGCGGATCGTCGATCCGGCTCGGTGACACCGACCTCGATCGGATGAAGCCGTCACAGCGCGCCCGCCACGGGGTCGGCCGGTCCTTCCAGTCCGTCGAGCTCTTCGACGACATGACCGTGCTCGAGAACCTGCTGGCCGGGAGCGACGACCGGTCCGCCGCGGTGTACTTCACCGACCTCGTCCGCGCCCCGCGCACGTCGGTCCCGCGCGACGTCTGGGAGATCGTCCAGGCGTTCGGGCTCGAGGCTGATCTGCATCAACAACCTGACCAGCTGCCGTTCGGACGGCGGCGACTGGTCGGCGTCGCCCGCACGGTCGCGTCCCGTCCTTCGGTGCTGCTGCTGGACGAGCCGGCGGCCGGCCTCAGCGACCCCGAGTCCCGGCACCTCGGCGAGGTCATCGTCGGCCTGGCTCGCGATCGCGGGATGGCCGTGCTGATGATCGAGCACGACGTCGCCGTTGGTGTCCGCGATCTGTGACCGGGTCGTGGTGCTCGACTTCGGCCACAAGATCGCCGAGGGACCGCCGGACGAGGTCACCAGAGACGAGATGGTGCTCGCCGCCTATCTCGGTCAACCGGACGCGACTGCCGACCCGCCGCGCTGCGGAGACGCCGACGTGACCGCGCTGCTCGACGTGCGCGGGCTCTGCGTCGGCTACGGGGACCTGCCGGTGGTGTTCGACCTCGACCTGCGACGTGGCCGAGGGCGAGGTCGTCGCGCTGCTCGGGCGCGAACGGCGCCGGCAAGAGCACGACGATCCTGGCCCTCGCGGGTGTGCTCCCGTCCACGGGTCACAGTCGACCTTCGGCGGGGAGCGGCTGCGGGGGCCGCTGCACCGTCGGGCCCGCCGGGGCGTGTCGCTCATCCCCGAAGGTCGGTCCGTGTTCGCGGGCTCACCGTCGAGAGGAACCTGCGCCTCGGACAGGGCCCGATCGACGTCGCGCTCGACCTGTTCCCCGAGCTGCGCCCGCTGCTCCCCCGCAAGGCCGGGCTGCTCTCCGGCGGCGAGCAGCAGATCCTCGGCCTGGCCCGTGCGCTCGCGGCCCGGCCTCGGCTGCTCCTCGTCGACGAGCTGTCCCTCGGTCTCGCCCCGATGATCGTCCAGCGGCTGCTCGCCTCGCTGCGCACGGCCGCCGCAGCAGGGCACCGGTGTGCTCCTCGTCGAGCAGCACGCCCGCCAAGCGCTGGCGCTGGCCGATCGCGGTTACGTGATGTCCCGCGGTCGCTGCGACCTGTGCGGAACAGGCACCGAGCTGCTCGCCCGGCTCGACGACATCGAGCGGACCTACCTGCACGGCCCCACCGACTCAGCGACAACCTGACAGAACGTGTCCTGCGCCGTCGGTCTGACGAGATTCTGCAGGCTGGCTGGCGCTTCATGAGAGTAAGGTTTCCTGCTGGGGAGATGAGTCCTCGTCCGCTGCAGCAGGGGACAAACGAGACCATGGAGACTGTGCTGTGAACAACTTCGACGAGATCGACTTCTTCCGCGACGACTCCCTCGTCGACGACCCGTACCCGTACCTCGAGTCCATGCGAGCAGCGTGCCCGGTGCGGCGCGAACCGCACCATGGCGTGTTCATGGTGACCGGCTACGACGAAGCGCTGACGGTGTTCCACGACACCAAGACGTTCTCGTCGGCCACCTCGGTGACGGGACCGTTCCCGGGGTTCCCGGTCCCCCTCGAGGGCGACGACGTGACCGATCTGATCGAGCAGCACCGGGACGAACTGCCGTTCAGCGACCAGTTGCCGACGTTCGATCCCCCCAAGCACACCGCCCACCGAGGGCTGCTGATGCGCCTGATCACTCCGAAGCGGCTGAAGGAGAACGAAGAGTTCATCTGGCGGCTCGCCGATCGACAGATCGACGAGTTCGTGGCCAAAGGCGAGTGCGAGTTCATCACCGAGTACGCCAACCCGTTCGCCATGCTCGTCATCGCCGATCTGCTCGGCGTGCCGGAGTCCGATCACGACGAGCTTCCGAGCGGCGCTGGCCGCCCCGCGCGGTGGCTTCGGGAGCACCGGCGAGGACACGCTCGAGCACAAGCCACTCGAGTACCTCTACAACCGGTTCAGCGCATACATCGAGGACCGGCGGCGTGAGCCGCGCGACGACGTGCTGACCCGACTGGCCGCCGCGACCTACCCCGACGGCTCGACCCCCGACGTCGCCGACGTGACCGGGATCGCCGCCAACCTCTTCGCAGCAGGACAGGAGACCACGGTCCGGCTCCTCGGCGCCGCGCTCCAGCGGATCGCCGAGGAGCCCGACCTGCAGCAGCTGCTCCGCGACGAGCGCGAGCGGATCCCGAACTTCGTCGAGGAGACGCTGCGGATCGAGAGCCCGATCAAGGGCGACTTCCGGCTGTCGCGGGTGCCCACGAACGTCGGCGGCGTCGACATCCCGGCCGGCACCACCGTGATGGTGCTCACCGGTGCAGCGAACCGGGATCCCCGGAAGTTCGAGTGCCCCGCCGACTTCCTCGTCGACCGCGCCAACGCGCGCGAGCACATCGCGTTCGGGCACGGCATCCACTTCTGCCCGGGTGCGCCGCTCGCCCGCACCGAGGGTCGCGTCACCGTCGAGCGCCTGCTCGACCGAATGACCGACATCAAGATCTCGGAGAAGGCACACGGCCCCGCCGGCGCTCGGCGCTACAAGTACCTGCCGACCTACATCCTCCGCGGCCTCAGCCGGCTGCATCTCGAGTTCACGCCGACCGGCTGACCCGGATTTGGGTCGTTTGAGTACCGCATAGGTACTCGAATGACCCAATTCGACGGGGCACGACAAAGCTTTGCGATAATGCTATTCTCAATCCACGCAAATGTGCGTTACACTCTGCGCGATGGGCTCTCACGCTGATCTCCAAGAAACTCCTCGCCGCCATCGACGCCACGACGAGGGGGCGGTCGATCGGCGCCTACTTCGACGTGGACGGCGCCGTGATCGCCGGCCAGGTGGCGCAGGTGTTCGCCGCAGGACCAACTCCGGCGCCGCGGCGTCGGCATCGGCGACGCCCGGCGGCTTGTTGCGGGTGACGCGCGGCCAGGCCAAGCCCGACGACATGGTCGCGGCGCCGTCGTCGGCGTTGGCGCGGCAAGGACGAGTCAGACGTGGAAGCGCTCGGCGGCCAGCTGTTCGCGCGGAAGATCGCCGACCTGGTCTATCCGGAAGGCCCGTGAGCTCGTCGCCGCTCATCGACGCAAGGGGCACACGGTGGTGCTCACGTCGTCGGCGACTCGCCATCTGGTCGAGCCACTCGCCGACGCGCTGGGCGTGGACGAGGTGCTCTGCAGCGAGGCGGAGGTCGTCGACGGCCGGCTGACCGGCGACCTCGTCGGGCCGGCCTGCGCGGGCGAGGTCAAGGCCGCGGCCGTCGAGAAGCATGCAGCGGATCACGGCATCGACCTGGCGCGCAGCTACGCGTACGCCAGCGTCGACGACGCGGCGCCGCTGCTGTCGCTCGTCGGCACCGCCCACCCGACAAACCCGGGCAAGGTGCTCGCCGCAGCCGCGGAGCGCGAACGGGTGGTCGACTGCTGCGGTTCGACAGCCGCGGACGTCCGAGCCCCGAGACGGTCGTGCGGAGCCTGGCCGGCTACGGGACGATGCTGCCGTCCATGCTGGGCGGCGTCGCCATGGGGCTCCTCAACCGGGACCGCCAGCAGATCGCCGGGTACGGCGTGTCGAGCCTGGATCGAGCGCCTGTTCGCCATCACCGGCGTGACCCTGAACGTGCAGGGCGAGGAGAACCTCTGGTCGCACCGGCCCGCCGTGTTCATCTACAACCACCGGAACAACTTCGACCCGTACGTGGCCATCAAGCTCGTTCGCCGAGATTGGGGATCGGTCGCCAAGAAGGAGATCGCCGGCCCGCTCGTCGGGCCGATGCAGTGGTTGACACCGAACGTCGCGTTCATCGATCGCTCGAGTGCCGACAAGGCCGTCGAGGGGCTGGCGCCGGTCACCGAGCTGCTGCGCAGCGGCGTGTCGGTGCTCGTCGCGCCCGAAGGCACCCGCTCGGTCACGGGACAGCTCGGGCGGTTCAAGAAGGGCCCGTTCCGGATGGCGATGGAGGCGGACGTACCGTCGTGCCGATCGTCATCCGCAACGCCGACCGCGTCGCCGCACGCGAGGCGGGGATCATCCGCAAGGGCACCATCGACGTCGCCGTCCTGCCACCGGTCTCGGTGTCGGACTGGACGACAGAACATCTCGACGAACGCATCGGCGATGTCCGGAAGCTCTTCGCCGACGCTCTGGCCGACTGGCCGGGGAGCGGCCCCGGTCGCGGCGGATCCCGCAGAGACGACGTCGTGACGGCGCCCGACCTCGCGTTCAGCCGCAACATGGAGCCGTTCGACTACCTCATGTTCCGGGGCGAGGGCAACCCACACTCGCGCTCCCCGATCCTCGCAGTGTCACTGCTCGACACCAACCCCGGCATCGAGCGGCTGCGCGCCGCCTTCGACCGCGCCAGTCGGGTCGTGCTCCGCCTCCGTCAGCGAGTCGTCGCGCCGGCGCTGCCGGTCACGTCCGCCCAGTGGGTCGTCGACCCGGACTTCGACCTGACCTACCACGTGCGCCGGGTCCGAGCCCCGGCGCCGGGCAGGGTGCGCGACGTCCTCGACCTGGCGACCTCGATGATGGCCGCCCCGCTCGACACGGCACGGCCGTTGTGGGAGGCGCTGCTGGTCGAAGACGTCGACGACGACGGTGCCCAGGCCGCGCTGATCATGAAGGTCAACCACTCGCTCACCGACGGCGTCGGTGCCGTCGAGCTGCTGCTCCAACTCTACGATTTCGAGCGCCAGGCCGACCGAGGTCCGATGCCGCCCCTGCCGGTGCCCGAAGACCGCTCCTCGACCGACCTCGTCACGACGGCGTTGCGACACGCGTCCGTCCACGCCGTGCCGAACGCCGCTCGCCGGCTCGGCGGGCTCGTAGGAGGAGTCGCCGGGCGTCGTTCGCCACCCCGCCGCGACCGTCGACAGCGCACGACGCTTCGCCGGATCGGTGCGAAGCATGGGGTCCGCCGGCGCCGCCCTCCCCGCTGCTGCGCCGGCGTGGGCTCGGGCGCCGTCTCGAAGTGCTCGACGTCCCGCTCGACCAGCTCCGCGCCGCCGCCCGCGCCGCCGGAGCGCTCGGTCAACGACGCGTACATCGCCGCGCTGTGCGGCGCCCTGCGCCGCTACCACGAGGAGCTCGGCGTGCCGGTGACCGCCATCCCGCTGGCCATACCGATCAACATCCGAACCGACGACGATCCGGCCGGCGGAAACCACTTCGGCGGCGCTCGTCTCGTCGGCCCTGTGGGAGTGGTCGACCCGCTGGAGCGCATGCGCCAGATCCGGGACGAGCATGCAGACGGCGGTCGATGCGCCGGCCATCAACGCCCCCGACGCGGTCGCGCACGCGCTGAGCCACATGCCGACCCCGCTGCTCGATGCGCTCGACGTCGAAGGCCGCCGGCACCGACGTGCACGCGAGCAACGTGAGGGGCTACCCGGAGGACCCCTACGTCGCCGGCGCCAAGATCGTGAAGTCCTACTGGTTCGGCCCGCTGACCGGCGTGGCGATCATGGGCCTCCTGATGTCCCAGGCCGGCACGTGCTTCGTCGGCGTCCACTACGACACGGCGTCGGTGACCGACAGCGAGCTGTTCGCCCGCTGCCTGCGGGAGGGCTTCGACGAGGTCCTCGCCGTCGCTCCGAAGCCACGGTCAGGCCTCCAAGACGACGCCCGCGACGAAGTCGCTCGCGAAGCAGAGCAGCGACGCATGAGCGCGCCGTTGCGCCTACCGGGGTCGGTCGCCGAGATCGCCGCGAGCCCGGAGGGTCCAGAGGTCGGTGCGTTCTTCGACTTCGACGGCACGTTGATCGCCGGCTACTCCGCCAGTCACCTCCAGCGCGACCGCTTTCGCACCCGCGACGTGAGCCCGAGCGAGCTCGCCCGCACGCTGGGGGTCGCCGTCAATGCCGGCCTCGGCCGTGCCGGGTTCGAGGACCTGCTGAAGGTCGGTGCCGCGCGCGTGGAAGGGGCGGACGCACGAGGATCTCGAGGAGATGGGCGAGCGGGTCTTCGAGCAGTCGATCGCCGACCTGGTCTACCCCGAGGCTCGCGCGCTGGTACGAGCCCACGTCGAGCGGGGCCACACCGTGGTGCTGTCGTCGTCGGCGACGGAGTACCAGGTCGAGCCCGTGGCCCGGTACCTCGGCATCGACCGTGTGCTCTGCAACCGCTACACCAAGCAGGACGGTCGTCCTCACTGGCGAGATCGAACGGCCGATCATCTGGGGGACGGGGAAGGCCGACGTCGTGCAGCACGCCGCCGCCGAGCTCGGGGTCGATCTCGCCCGCAGCTACTTCTATGCCGACGGTGACGAGGACGTGGCGCTCATGTACCTCGTCGGGCACCCGCGGCCGACGAACCCGGGGAAGCGGCTGGCGAAGGTGGCCGAGGCACGTGGATGGCCGACGCTGCGGTTCTCGAGCCGGTCGTCGAGCCGCACCGGCAGCCGCGTGAAGCAGCTCGCCGGTGCGGCGGCGCTGGTCCCGCTGGTCGCCGGCGGCACCGCCGTCGGCCTCGCCCGGCGCGATCGGCGCGCCGCCGTCAACTTCTCCACGCCGCGCTGGCTGTCGGCGCTGCTGGCGATACACGGCGTGAAGCTCGATGTCGTCGGGCGCGACAACCTGACGGCGCAGCGACCGGCGCTGTTCGTCTTCAACCACCGCAACAACGTCGACCCCTTCATCGCGGCCAGCCTCGTCGAACGCGACTTCGGCTCCGTCGCCGACAAGGAGCTGCAGCGCGACCCGATCATCGGAGCGCTCGGCAAGCTCGCCGACGTCGTCTTCATCGACTGGAGCGACCCGGAGTCCTCAGCTGACGCGCTGCAACACGTCGAGGACATGGCGAGCAAGGGCCTGTCGATCCTCCTCGCACCCGAGGGCACCCGCGTCGACACAACGACCGTCGGCCCCTTCGACGACGGACGCCTTCCGCGTCGCGGTGGCGGCGGGCCTCCCGATCGTGCCGATCGTCATCCGCAACGCCGACCTGATCGCCGGCCGCAACGCGTCGACGACGGTGCCCGGTCGTCGTCGACGTCGCCGTCCTGCCGCCGATTCCGGTCGAGGGCTGGTCGCTCGACACCGCTCGACGACCACGTCGCAGCAGTGCGGCAGCAGCTTCCTCGACACCTTGGCCGACTGGCCGGAGGCGAGCCTAGTGCAGGTCACCGTGCTGGGTGCCGGTTCGTTCGGCACCACCATGGCGTCACTGCTCGCGAGCCGCAACGACACGATCCTGTGGGCGAGGTCGCCGGCCACGGCTCAGGAGATCGCCGAGGACCACACGAACGCCGCCTATCTTCCGGGGTTCACGCTGCCGTCGTCGCTCGGCGCCACGTCCGACCTGGAGGAGGCGGTGCGCCGGGCCGAGGTGCTCGTGGTCGCCATCCCCTCCCACGGGTTCCGCGACGTCCTCGCCCGAGCGGCGCCGTGGGTGCACCCGTGGATCCCGGTCGTCAGCCTCACGAAGGGCTTCGAGGCAGGGACGCTGCTCCGCATGACCGCAGGTGATCGAGGAACTGCTCCCCGGCCATCCGGCGGCTGCGCTCACCGGGCCGAACCTGGCGAAGGAGATCATGGCCGGGCAGGCGGCGGCGAGCGTCGTGGCGGCTCGCGATCTGACCGTGGCGGCGTCGTTGCAGACGGTGCTGCAGTCCGACTTCTTCCGCATCTACCTGAACCACGACGTCGTCGGTTGCGAGGTCGGCGCGGCGCTCAAGAACGTCATCGCCATCGCCGCCGGCATGGCCCAGGGCGTCGGCGTCGGTGACAACACGCGTGTCGGCAGTCATCGCCCGCGGCTTGGCCGAGCTGACCCGCCTCGGCGCGGCGATGGGCGGTGAGCCGGCGACGTTCGCCGGTCTCACCGGCCTCGGTGACCTCGTGGCCACCTGCATGAGCCCGCAGAGCCGCAACCGTTTCGTGGGCGAGCAACTCGGCCGTCGGCCGACCGATCGAGGACGTCCTCGCCGACATGTCGATGGTCGCCGAGGGCGTCAAGACGGCGGTCACCACCATGGAGCTCGCGGACCGGTACGGCGTCGAAATGCCGATCTGCCACGAGGTCTACCGGGTCGTGCAAGGCGAGATCACCGGCCGCGACGCGTACCGGGGCCTCTACCGCCGAGCCGGACACGAGGCCGAGCCCGGCTGAGCACGCTGCCTCGGGCCCCAGATCTTCTGGGCGTTGTTGTCGGCGGATACTGGCCGTCGATACGACCCAGAACTTCTGGGTGCGCATCCGAACCGGTCTGCCTAAGCTGCCCCGTCGAGGGAAGGTGCCATGTCATGACGGAGATGAACATTCCGCTGCGGCGGCCGATGGAACCCTTCGACACGTTGATGTACCGGAGCGAAGCCGACCCGCACTCGCGGTCGACGCTCCTCGGACTGTTCATCCTCGATCGCGCGCCCGACTGGGACAGGCTGGTCGAGGCCTACGAGCGAATCACCCGGCTCGTCGTCCCGCTCCGGCAACGCGTGGTCGAGCCCCCGGTGCCCGGTGACGATGCCGATGTGGGTCATCGACCCGGACTTCGACCTCTCGTACCACCTCCGGCGGACCCGCGTCCGGCGCCGGGCACCCAGCGACAGCTGCTCGAGCTCCTCGAACCGATGAGCATGACGCCGCTCGACCGCACCCGCGCCCCTCTGGGAGTTCACGCTCATCGAAGGGCTGGAGGACGGGACGGCGGCCTGGATCACGAAGGTGAACCACGCCATCGCCGACGGCGTCGGCGGTCAGGAGCTCGGGGCAGCTCTCGTTCGACATCGAACGCGATGCGCCGCCCCGCGACATGCCGCCGGAGCCGGAACCGGACGACCTCACCCCGAACGACCTCGTCCGGCGGGCCCTGGCGCTGGCACCGCTCGCCGCGCTGACGACCGCGGCGCGTGGGCGCGCAGCGGGCGGTGCGGCTGGCCGATCACCTTGTCCGCCGGCCCGTGGGCGCCCTCGCCGAGGCCGCGGCGTACACCCGCTCGTTGGGACGGATCGTCAGCGGCCCGACGGTCACGCCGTCCCCGCTGATGCGTCGCCGCGGTCTGCGCCGGCGCATGTTGGTCCTGGAGGTCCCGCTCGACGACCTCAAGGCGGCGAGCAAGGCGGCCGGCGGCTCGGTCAACGACGGGTTCCTCGCCGCCGTGTGTGGAGGTCTCCGCCTCTACCACGAGAAGCTCGGCACGCCCGTCGCATCGGTCCCGATGGCGATCCCGATCAACCTGCGGACCGACGCCGATCCCGCTGGCGGCAACCGGTGGACCGGCGCCCGTCTGGCGCCGCCGGTCGACGAGCCGGACCCGGCCGAACGGATCCAGCGCATCCGTCAGCTGATGCTGGAAGCCCGCCAGGAGCCGGCGATCAACGCGATGAACCTGCTCGCTCCGGTCGCGGTATGGCTCCCGACGTGGCTGCTGTCGTCGGCGTTCGGGGGCGCCGTTTCGCCCGACCTGCAGGTGAGCAACGTGCCCGGGAGCCCCGTGCCGCTGTACCTCGCCGGGGCGAAGGTCATCAAGCTGTTCCCGTTCGGCCCGGTGCCCGGCCCGGCGGCGATGATCACGGTCCACTCCTACGTCGGGACGTGCTTCGTCGGCATCAATCTCGACCCGGACGCGATCACCGAACCGGAGCAGTTCCTCGCCTGCCTGCAGAGCGGCATCGACGAGGTCTCCTCGCCCTCGACGGGCACCGGTGACCGTCTCCCGGTTCAGTCCGCACCCATGCGGTGAAGCGGTCGATGCCGTTGATGACATGGCCGCACCGCACGGACTGGAACCCGTCGAACGCGTGCTGGCCGCCGGGGAGCTCGGCGTAGGCGACCGGCGCCCTCGACGTCGAGCGCAACCGGTCCACGAAGTGTCGGGTGTCCTCGACCAGCAGGAGCGTGTCGTTCGATCCGTGCACGACGAAGAACGGCGGGGCGTCCGGACCGCACGTGGTACAGCGGTGAGCCGAGCTCCCACCGCGCACGGTCCTCGTCGGAGGTGCACTTCAGGACTCGCTCGACGAGGAAGCGTGTGCGGTCGAGCCCCCGGCGTTCCCGCTCGTGGTGGGTGTCGAGCCAGTCGTAGTCGCCGTACAGCGGGATGGCGGCGGCAACGCGGGTGTCGGCGTCTTCGAAGCCCGGCTGCAACGACGGGTCGTTCGCGGTCAATGCCGCGAGCGCGGTCAGGTGTCCGCCCGCCGAACCCCCGGCGAGGAACACCGTTGTGGGATCGCCGCCGTGCTCGGCGGCGTGGTCCTGTACCCAGGCCAGGACCCGCTTCACGTCGATCAGTTGGTCGGGAAAGGTCGCGTCGGGTCCGAGGCGGTAGTTCGGGGCGACGCACAGCCAGCCGTCGTGGGCGAAGTGATAGATGATCGGCCGGCCCTGGTTCTTCTTGCCGGTGACCCACGCGCCGCCGTGCAGGTAGACGAGCACCGGAGCGCCCTGAGGGCGGTCGCGGCGGACGTACACATCGAGCAGGTTGCGGACGCCGTGCTCGCCGTACGCGATGTCGGCGATGCGCTCGACGTCACGGCGCCGGGCGGAGAACGGCCTCAGCAGCACCGGTCCGAGCGGCACCCGGTCGCGCGGCCCCGCGGATCGGTCGGCGGGGCCGATCGGCTCGTTCGAGGGCGTCGTGCACGACAACACCGGTCCTCGCCGCCCGGCGCACGAGCAGCAGTCTGGCCGAGGAGCGCAAGTCCCAAGAGCACGGCGCCGGCGACCCCGAGCGGGGACCCGAACACGCCCAACGCACCGAACACCCCGACGAGGATCACGCTCCACGCGATCGCCACGAACGGCAACTCGTTGGTCACGAGGCCCACGAGCCAGGCGACGAAGCCGACGAACGCAGGCCGGCGCGGCGCCGTCACCGCCAATGCGGTCGACACGGCCACGAGCACCGCCAGGACGAAGAAGACGATCTCAGATAACACGGGAGTCGTGGCCTTCCCAGTAGCGCTCACGCACGCGTCGCTTGTAGAGCTTCCCGTTGGGGTCGCGAGGGAGCTCGTCGACGAAGTCCACGCTGCGCGGACACTTGTAGGTCGCCAGCTCGGCGCGGCAGTAGGCGAGCAGCTCCGCCTCGAGCTCCGGTCCGGCGGCCGCTGGGTCGACGGGCTGCACGACCGCCTTCACGGCTTCGCCCATCTCCGGGTCGGGCACGCCGATCACGGCGACGTCGGCGACCGCCGGATGACTGGCGAGGACGTTCTCGGTTTCCTGCGGATAGATGTTCACGCCGCCGGAGATGATCATGTGGGCCTGGCGGTCGGTGAGGTAGAGGTAGCCGTCCTCGTCGACGTAGCCCATGTCGCCGAGGGTTCGCCATCCCTTCTCGTTGGTGATCGACGCCGTCTTGTCGGGGTCGTTGTGGTACTCGAACGGGCGACCGCCGCCGAAGTACACGACGCCCGCCTGGCCCGGCGGCAACTCCTCGCCGTCCTCCCCGACGATGTGGCACTCCTCCATCGGGCGGCCGACCGAACCCGGATGGGTGAGCCACTCCTCCGCCATGATGAACGTGCTGCCGAGGTCCTCGGTGCCCGAGTAGTACTCGTGGATGATCGGTCCCCACCAGTCGATCATCTGGCGCTTCACCGGGACCGGGCACGGTGCCGCGGAGTGCATGACGACCTGGAGGCTCGAGACGTCGTAGCGCTCGCGCTCCTCCTGCGGCAGACGGAGCAGGCGCACGAACATCGTCGGCACGAACTGGGCCTGGGTCACCCGGTGTCGTTCGATCAGCTGCGAGGCACTGAGCGGGGATCGAACTTCTCCATCACCACGACGGTCGCCCCGAGACGCTGCATCGACATCGAGTAGACGAGCGGCGCGGCGTGGTACAGCGGCGCAGGAGAGAGGTACACCGAGCCCGGACCGACCCCGAACATGCCGATCCCCTCCGCGACCTGCACCGGCGCCGCCGAGGGATCTCCGAAGGGCGTTTCAGGAAGCGGCTTGCGGACGCCCTTCGGGCGCCCCGTCGTCCCCGACGAGTACAGCATCTCCCGGCCCTCCTGCTCGTCGTCGAGCGGGCCGGGCTCCTCGCCGGCCAGCACCTCGTCGTAGCGCTCGAAGCCGTCGACCTCCCCGACCGCCGACACGCACACCTTCATGCGCGACAGGTCGAGACCGGCCACGACATCGGCCATCGCGGCGGACGCCACCAAGGCGACGGCGCCGCAGTCGTCGAGCACGTACTGCACCTCGGCAGGACGCAGATGGCTGTTGATCGCCGTGAAGTACAGCCCCGACCGCTGGGCCGCCCACAGCACCTCGAGGAACGGCCGGTTGTTCTCCATCAGGATCGCGATGTGGTCGCCCGCCGACGATGCCCCGCGAGCGAAGCGCCCGGGCGCAGCGGCTGGAGCGATCCTCCAGCTCGGCATAGGTCGTCGTCTCACCGTCCGAACCCATGACGATCGCCGGGACATCGGGCGTGCGCTCGGCGTGCCACGTCGGCGTCATCGGCGCGGTCATTGCAGCACCTCAACCATGAAATGGCTCCTCACCCTTTGGTAGAACAGGACTCTCTTTCACCGTAGCGTAGTTCTCCGGGCCGTGTCCCGGTTCAACCCGGGCGCGGCGGGAGGCGCCGCCGCGGCGATGAGGGCCTGGGCGATCGAGTTGCGGATCGCTGCCTTCCGGCTCAGGTGTTGCGGCCGCCGTTCACGCCGATGACCTGGCCTGTGATGTAGCTGGCCTCCTCTGAGACCAGGAACGAGCACGCGTAGGCGATGTCCTCCGGCTGCCCCGCCCGCCGTACCGGCGTTTGCTCGGCGTGGTAGTCGACGGACTCGCCGAGGAGCCCTCGCCGCTCCGAATTGCGCAACATCGGGGTGTCGACGAAACCGGGCGGAATCGTGTTCACCGTGATGCCCTTGGGTCCGAGCTCGAGCGCGAGCGCCTTCGTGAAGCCGATGACGCCCGCCTTCGATGCGACGTAGTGGACCATGTACGGCTGGCCGCCTTCCGCGCTCGACGACGAGATGTTCACGATTCGGCCCCAACCGGCTTCGACCATGTCGGGCACGACGGCCTGGGTGCAATAGAAGGTGCCCGTCAGGTTGACCCGGAGGATCTTGTCCCACTTCTCGTCGGTGATGGCCATGAACTCGTTGGTGAGGGATACGCCGGCGTTGTTCACGAGCACCACCGGCGCGCCAACCTCGGTGCGAACGTGCTCAACGGCCTCGTTCACGAGCGCCCGTTCGGACACGTCGACGTTCCCCACGGCCAGCGCCTCCTGGCCGGCGCCGCGGATCTCCTCGGTCACCGCCTCGGCCGAGTCCTTGTTGAGGTCCAGGACGGCGACGGTGAAGCCGTCCGACGCCAGACGCTTCGAGCACGCGCGCCCGATGCCGGAACCGCCACCAGTCACGATTGCCACCTTGCGCTCAGTCACACTCATTGCCTCCTGACTCGAAAGACTTTCGGTGCTGCAGCCGTTGGACGATTCGCGGCACGAGCGTGCGCAGCCTAAGCGGCTCACTCACGCGTGCGCCGGGCTCCGTGTCGCTCCTGTGCGCCTCTCGCAAGACCGGCACGTTTGTCTCAGACAGCCGGCTCGACGACGACATCGAGGCTGGCCGCGCCGCTGTCGGGCACGCTCGGCTGGCGCCATGCCTCCACCGGGAACGACACGTTGATCAGCGAGTAGCAGAGCTGCAGGAGCCGCGTGGCGTCCTCGGGCAGGTCGTCGAGCGGGAGCTGCTCGAGGTACGCCGCCGCGTCCTCGAGCCGGGGGAAGGCGGCATCGTAGAACGCCTGCAGTTGCTCCATCGTGCTGGACAGCCGCTGGGCGTAGCGCTCGGCCTCGGTGGGCAGTGCCCAGTGGGCGAAGGGCTCGAGGTCGGCGAAGTCGGGAGGCAGCTGGCTCGGCATGTGCTTCACTGCCGCCATTGACGCCAACCGGACTGCGGCGCAGCCACGTCCGGCGGATCACGCTGCTCCTGGTACGCGTCCACGTAGTCGCCGGCCGACTTGTGCAGGTGGCGGAGGAGAACCTCCTGGTCGTTCAGGGGGAAGTGGGAGACCACCCGCGACTCGAGCATCGTCTGCGTCGCCTCGAGCGTGTTGCAGTCCTGCAGACCGAACTCCTTGAACGTGACTGCGGTCATCTCCTGACGCATCCGGTCTCGCGCCGTCTTGGCCGGAACGAAGTAGAGCGTGCCCTCGAAGATGTGCCGGTTGTAGGCGGTCGGCCAGTAGTGGTAGGTGAGGTACCAGCCCGGCGCCCACACCACCAGCATGAAGTTGGGGAAGAAGACGTACGAGTCGAGGCCCCACTGCCGGCTGGCGGGACGGGTTGAGCCCGGGCGGCAGCGGGTCGAGCCCGGCGATGTCGGGGCGGTCCCACGGACCGAAGTTGCCGCTGCGCAGGATGCGCTCGGTCGGCTTCACCATGCTGAGGTCCTTGGGCGGTGCCATGCCACCCCAGGACGACACCATGCCGTGCGGACCGTCGAGCTCGTAGTGCAGCGCCTCGAAGCCGTGGCCCATGAGCTTGCTGGATTCGTCCCCGACGTACTGCTTCGCGTGCAGAACGGGCGCGTGGTAGAACTCGGCGAAGGCGTCGATGTAGAGCTTCCAGTTGCTCCCGACGTCGGCCCGGTACTTGTAGACCTGCGTCATCTGGTCGAACGGATAGCCCTCCAGCCCGGCGGCGAACTTGCCGAGGTACTCCCGCAGCGGCACCGTGTTCGCCTCGTCGTCGAAGTTCACGAAGATGAACCCCTCCCACACGTCCGTCTGAACGGGCACGAGGCCGTAGTCGGACGTGTCGAGGTCGAAGAACTCTGGCTCCTGCTGGACGAAGGTGAGGTCGCCTTCGAGGCCGTAGCGCCAGCCGTGGTACTTGCAGGTGAACTGACGGCAGACTCCCTCCGTCTCCTCACCGGGGTAGTCTTTCCACACGAGCTTGTTGCCCCGGTGGCGACAGATGTTGTGGAACGCGCGGACCTCGCCGCTGCTGTCCCGCACGACGACGATGGAGGTCCGCGCCGCGTCGAGCTCCTTGGTGAAGTAACTTCCTTTGCGAGGGACCTGCTCGACCCGGCCGACGTTGAGCCACGTGCGCCGGAAGATGGCGTCCTGCTCGAGCTCGTAGTACTCCGGGCTGATCGAGTCGGCGTACGACACCGGTCCCGTGTCGAGCCCGAAGTGCTCGGTCCAGCTGCCCTCGGCGGGCTTGGCGAAGTGCGGCATCGGCGTCCTCCTTGTTCGTGTGCAATGGCTCACGTCGCAGAAAGGGCCGCGACAGGCCCACCCTCAGTCCGTCACGGCCTCGTGGTCAGCCGCCGACAGCTTCTTCACCGGTCAGCGTGGTGCGATGCATCAGGCGGGGAGAGGTCGACTCGAACGGCAGCGCGCGGTGCAGCATGCCGGTGTTGTCCCACATGACGAGATCTCCGCGATGCCAATGATGGCGCAGCGTGAAATGTGGTTGGGTCGACCAGTCGAGCAGGCGATCAAGAAGCGCCCGGCCCTTGTCGACCGGCCACCCGACGACCTCGGCCGCGGTCGCGCCGATCAGGAGCGACTTGCGGCCGTCGCGGTGCGTCCAGACCAGCGGGTGCACCTTTGTCGGTATCCGATCCCATGCTGCGCGTTGCTTGTCCGTCGCATCCGGACTGGCGATGCCGTGGGCGTGAGCGAAGCTGTGCACGACGCGAAGGTCTGCGATCTCCGCCTTCTCGTCGTCGGGAAGGGACGTCGTAGGCCCGGTACGTGGTGGCGAACTCGGTGTCGCCCTGGTCGGCGTCATCGACCTCACGGGCGGTCAGCAGGGTTCCCTTTTGCGGAACGTCATCCATCGCGCCGTCGATGTGCCAGTAGAAGTTCCCTCTCCGATACTCGGCCATCACCTTGCTCGTCTTCGACGGGTCGCTGGTGATCGTCTGGATCTCGGGGTACTTGTGCTCACCGGTCGGCTGGACGACCGGTGTGCCCAGCATGCGGGTGAACGCCAGCAGATCGTCGTCGTCGATGTGCACCTCGCGGTACACGACCACCCCATGCTCCTCGAGTAGGGCCTTTGTCTTGTCGGCGGCGTCACGGTTGACCAACTGGTCGCCTGTGATTCCCGTGATCTCGACACCGATCGACTCGCCGACCTTGTTCACTGCCATGGACATGGCACTCCTTCCGGTTCGCTCCACCTGTCGACCCTGATCAAACTGTGCACTGGGCAGCTGCGACATGGACGTTGCACCGCTCACGCTCAGCGCTTGTAGATGCTGCCTCCCTTCATCACGAACTGCACCTGCTGGGTAACCGTGATATCGGTGAGCGGATCACCGGGGACGCCGATGATGTCGGCGAACATCTCCGGTGCGATGCGACCGAGACTCTCGGCCTCGATCAGCTCGGCGCTCACGGTCGTCGCGGCCCGGATCGCTTGGAGAGGCGTCATCCCGCGCTTCACCAGCACGACGAGCTCCTCGGCGTTGCGGCCGTGCCAGATGGCTGGCGCGTCGCTGCCGCCTGCGATCTTGACGCCGGCCTCGATCGCCTTGGACAGCGACTGCTTGGCCTTCGGGAACACCTCGGCCGCCTTGGCCTGCATCGCCTTGGGATGGCGTGAGACGTCCCAGTTCTCGGTGAGCGCAGTGGTCGACACCAGGAACGTGTCGGTGTCGACCATCCGCTGGATCGTGTCGTCGGTGATCATGAATCCGTGCTCGATGCAGTCGATCCCGGCGTCGAGCGCGGCGTTCACCGCAGTGTCGCCGTGGCAGTGGGCGGCCACGCGGAGGCCACGCCGATGGGCCTCATCGGCGATGGCAGCAAGCTCTTCGGTCGAGTACTGCTGCGCGCCCGCCGGACCGCGGGAGGCGACCACCCCTCCGGAGGCGCAGCACTTGATCAACTGCGCGCCGTGCTTGATCTGGTAGCGAACGGCCCGCCGCACCTGGTCGATGCCGTCGGCGATGCCCTCCTCCACCGACAGCGGCATCATGTGCGGTGCCAAGCCGCTCTGCGCGCTCGGATCGAGGTGGCCGCCCGTCGGACAGATCGCATGACCGGCGGGGACGATGCGCGGACCATCGATCCAGCCGGCGTCGACCGCCTCGCTCAACGCCACGTCGAGGAGGTACCCGCCGGTCTTGACGAACAGGCCGAGGTTCCGCACGGTCGTGAACCCGGCCAGGAGGGTACGACGGGCATTGACGGTCGCCCGCAGCGTCATCTTCACGGGATCGGTCACGACCGGGTCGGTGAGGCCAGCGCCCGGGCCACCCAGCACCAGGTCGACCTCCATGTCCATCAGCCCGGGCAGCAGCGTCAGATCGGGCAGCTCGACCACCTCGTCGGCGTCGGCCGCGACGCTGCGTGTCGGTGCCGACGGAGATGATCCGATCGCCTTCGACGCAGACGTACGCGTCGTCGATGACCTCGCCGGTGTCAACGTCGAGGACACCGCGGGCATGAAGCACGATCACCTTCGGCTCGGGCATCGCAATCCTCTCGTTCGGACATCGGACCGAGCTGAGGGCTCGCCGTGCCAGGTCGGCGTCCTTGGCGCGATCATTGCCGTACCGTGTCGCACTTGGAATTGGCCCTCACCGCTTGGCAGAGCGATATTCTCTTTCACCGTAGCGTAGTTCTCTGAAGGGTTCGGGGCAACACCCGCCGGATGACAAGGTCCGCGGCGAGCTTCTCCGTCGTGTGCCTCAGCGAGCGGTCTGTCGCGGGCGGGCTCGCCGTGCCGCCTTCTTCGCCGCCTTCTTCGTCGGCGCCGGGACGGCGAGCGTCTTGAGCTCGTCGATCGAATCGTTGAGGCATTCCATGTAGAACTCGATGTCGGGAAGCTGGTCGCGGTCCGCAGTGACCTGGCACAGGAAGTCGTCGAGATAGCTGCCGGCCGCGTGGGCCAGGCCGACACCGTCGGCCAGCGGTCCCATTCCGGTCGTCCAGTCGAGCCGGGCACCGGCGAGGTACAGGGGCTCCCTCGGACCAGGCACGTTGGTGACCAGCGTGTTGGACACCACAGGACCCGCTTGAGGCAGAGCGGCGAACGCGCGCATCGCCAGACCGAGGATCGCGCCGGGGACGACTTGGGAGATCTCCCGCAGCGTCTCGGCGGCGACGCCGTGCTGCACCGTTTTCGAGGCACTCGTCGACGCGTAGATCGCGGTGAGCCGGGCCAGCGGATCCGTCGATGTCTGTGTGCATCGGGACCTGCATCATCGTGATCTCGTTGCCCTCGCCTGGGCGCTGCCCGGGACGGCGGGTCGAGATCGGGACCGTTGCGACCAGCGACGTCTCGGGCCGCTCACCCTTGGCGTCGAGGTAGCGCAGCATGCCGCCGCCGACGTAGGCCAGGTACACGTCGTTGACGGTCGCGCCGGGCACGGCGGCCTTGATGCCGCGCATGACGTCGAGCGGAAAGCGGACTGCGTCGAACACCCGGTGGGCCGTCACCTTCCCGTTGAACCGAGTACGCGGCACGGTGCCGCCCCGTTTCGGACGCTGGCCGCGCCGCTCCCAGCGCTCGCTGACCACCGGCGCGAAGTTGGCGGCGGCGAGGCGCATCGCCCCGATCGGCCGGGTGACGGCGTGGACGCCGGCGCGGGCGAGCAGGTTCCACGGCGACGGCTCACGCTCCGGCCGCCATGTGTCTTCGACCAGCGGCGACGTCGCGTCGGCCGTCTGGTCGTGGAGCACGTTCACCAGCTCGGCGCCGGCCGCACCGTCCATCGCGGCGTGGTGCACCTTGAACGCCAGTGCGAAACTGCCCTCAGGCAGCCCATCGACGCGGTCGAGCCCCTCGATCATCGTGCACTCCCACGGCGGTCGCGTCAGGTCGAGCGGGCGGGCCATCAACCGAGCGACCTGCGTGCAGAACTGGCGCCAGTCACCGGGCTTGGGCAGCGCGATGTGCCGAAGGTGGAAGTCGAGATCGAAGTTGGGGTCCTCCAACCAGTACGCCTGGTCGAGGTCCAGCGGCACGAACACCGCCCGCTCCCGCAAAATGCCGACCAGAGGCAGCCGCTCGCGGAACAGCCGAGTCACGTCGTCGAACGTGACACTGCCATTCGGCGCCGTCGACGGGTCGTACACCCACACGATCCCGAGCTGGCTCGGCGTCCGAGGGGTCTCCATCAGGAAGAACGCGTTGTCCATCCACGACAGCTGCTTCATGAGATTGCTCCTCGTCGATTCAGCCGGCAGAGAAGACCAGATCGACGCCACACGCCTTCCGAGCTGCTCACACCGAACGTTTGGCAATCGCCGGCGCTCCACCTGATCCTCTCATCGAAACGGCTTGACGGGTGATGGATAATGACGTTCTCTTGAACGGAGAACTTGTTACATCTAGCGTGGCCCGCACTGACGGGGAGAGGCATCAACCGTGAACCAGCAGTTCCGAACCGGAGCTGTCGACGACGACTTCAGCGAGCCGTACGTCGATGTCGACGAGTGGCGCGAGACCCCGGTGCGACACCGTTACGTTCACGGCGGGTTCGCGAAGACCGAGACTCGCTTCTCGATCTACCTCCCCGAGGCGGAGCGGTACGAGGGGAGGTTCTTCCAGCACATCACTCCGGTGCCGGACAGCGAAAACCTCGCGCAAGGAGCGATCGGCGAGGAGGACAAGATCGGGTTCTCGATCGCGAGCGGCGGCTACTTCCTCGAGACGAACGGCGGTGGGACCTCGGGCAGTCCGGGGTCCACGGTCGACCCCACCATCGCCGCGTACCGGGCCAACGCCGCCGCTGCCCAGTACTCCCGTGTCGTCGCGACGCAGATGTACGGCGAGCACCGAACCGTATGGGTACGCCTACGGGGGCAGCGGCGGGGGGTACCGCACGATCGGCGGCGCCGAGAACACCACCGGCGTCTGGGACGGCGTCGTCCCCTATGTCATCGGCTCGCCGATGGCCATCCCGAACATGTTCACCGTTCGCATGCACGCCCAGCGGGTGCTGCGACACAGCTTCGACCGGATCGTCGACGCCGTCGAGCCGGGCGGCAGCGGCGACATGTTCGAGGGGCTGGACGAGGAGGAGCGTGACGCCCTCGCTCGAAGTGACGCGGATGGGCTTCCCGCCGCGCTCGTGGTTCGGCCACCGCACGATGGGGATGCACGCCTTCCCGGTCCTGCTACCGGGGCGTCGTCATGGCCGACCCGACGTACTTCGAGGACTTCTGGACGCGAGCCCGGCTACCTCGGTCACGCGCCGCCTCCCTCGCTCCAGCGGGACATCGTGCAACATCGATGCGAGGTGGTCGCGCACGATCACCGACCGAGAGGCGGCCGAGCTCGGTCTGGATGCGGGCCCGCAGCCGGGCCAGTCGCGGGGCGGGGTCGATACCGCCTGGCGCGGTGCCGGCGGTCCCGCCGTCCGTCCCGGTCGCGGTCCGTCTGTCGACCGGTCCAGGAGTCGACGTCCTGGGCGCCGAGCTGATCGTCACGTCCGGAGCGGCGGCAGGCGCACGACTCGGCCTGCTCACGGTGGTGGACGACATCGCGTTGTTCGGCCCCGGGGATCCCGACGTCCTCGGCGCAGCTCCAGCCTGGCGACGCGGTCGAGGTCGACAACCGCGGGTACCTCGCGGCACAGACCTACCACCGCCACCAGGTGCCGAGCAGCGACTTCTCCGTCTGGGACCAGTTCCGCAACGCCGACGGCTCGCCCATCTATCCCCAACGCCCCCTGCTGCTCGGGACCGCTGTTCGCGGCGGCCGCCGCCGGCACGGTGCAGACCGGTCGCTTCGAAGGGAAGATGATCGTGGTCGAGTCCCTCCTCGATCGAGAGGCGCTCCCGTGGCAGGCCGACTGGTATCGATCGAAGGTCGAGCGAGCACCTCGGGAGCGCGCACCGACGACCACTTCCGGCTCTGGTTCACCGACAACGCCCTGCACGGTGACAACACCGAGAGCCAGGAGAGCCCGACCCACACCATCAGCTACCTGGGTGTGCTGCACCAGGCGCTTCGCGACCTGAGCGCCTGGGTGGAGAAGGGCATCGCCCCGCCACCGAGCACGAGCTATGAGGTCGTGGACGGTCAGGTCGTCGTGCCGGCCGAGCGCATCCGCGCGCACGGGGCATCCAGCCCGTGGTGTCTCTCACCGTGGATGGCGAGGTCCGGGCCGACGTCGCGATCGGAGACGACGTGGCGTTCCGCGCGGTCGCGCAGGTCGCCTGACAGCGCAGGTCAGATCGTGAGCGTGGAATGGGACTTCGACGGCGCCGACCAACCCTCGGTCCGGGACAAGGCTCAGCGAATGCTGCGGAACCAGCCAGGCAAACCGCTCTCCGTCAGCAAAGACCACTACTTCGACGGCAAGGCCTACGCCGAGTACGTCGCCTGGCGGGAGAAGAACCCGTCGGACGACCTCATCGCCGGGCTGCAACGTCGAGTTCGAGGACCTCGCGGGCGCGGTCCGCCGGTTGACCGACGAGATCCTCACGTTCATCGCCGTGATCGCCGGCGCCGGCGTGGAGACGACCGGTCGGTTGTTCGGCTGGATGGGCAAGATACTGGCCGAGCACCCCGACCAGCGCCGAGAGATCCTCGAGGACCGCTCGCTCATCCCGAACACCATCGAGGAACTCCTGCGCTACGAACCCCCGGGACCGCACGTCGCCCGCTCCGTCACCGAGGACGTCGAGTACTACGGCCAGACGGTGCCGGCCGGGAGCGCGTTCCTGCTCATGGTCGCGTCGCCAACCGGGACGAGCGGCGCATCGAGACCCGGACCGCTTCGACATCCACCGCAAGCCCGGTCAACACGTGACGTTCGGCTACGGCGCGCACTACTGCATAGGTGCGGCGCTGGCTCGCCTCGAAGGCCGCATCGCCCTCGACGAGATACTGAATCGCTTCCCCGATGGGACGTCGACTTCGACGATGTCCGCCGGTCGCCGACCTCCACCGTGCGCGGATGGGACTCGCTGCCGACGGTCGTCTGACGGCTCGCGATGGCCGGTGTCGACGTCGGCGGGACCGAGGCCGGCAACGCAAACGGTGGGTCGTGCTGCAGTCCGCTAGTGGACGACGACCCGTACGCGGGAGAGGTTCTGGATGAGGCCGTAGGGCGTGTTGGGGTCGCCGTCTCGTTGTGACGTGACGCGGACCACGGGGAAGTACGTGCCGGGCTTGGCGAAGGCGTAGGTCGCGTTGACGTGCACGGCGCGTCTGCTGTGGCGGAGCCGGGCTTGGACGGGGTAGTTGCCGGCGCCCTTGAAGTCCCATTCCACCTTGACGATCTTTCCTGCGTGGCGGGGGACCTGGGCGGTGGCCGAGAAGGTGACGCCCTGGCCGGCGGCGACGTCGACTCGGTCGCTGGCCGACCGGCACCGGCAGGCCGTCTTGCGCACTGACAGGTCGACCACCGGCTGGACGCCGTGGCGCCGGGCGCTCGCGGGCAACTGGACCTGATCGTTCGCATCCACGTGGTAGCGGGTGCTGGCCGGCGGCGGGGTTCCGTGCTTGACCCATGCGTCCAGGTCGAGCAGTGCCTGCTCGAGCTCACCCTGGTAGCCGACGACGTGGGCGGCGGCTCCCGGGTCGAGGCCGGTGTCGGACACTGGCCGACCGTGGTCGGCGTTGTCCTCGTACCAGAGGCGGTAGGTGTCGTTCAGCGCTGGCCCCTTGGCCGCCTGGGCCTGTTTGCGGTACCAGTCGGCTGACCAGGGGAATGCCTGCACGTCCATGACCGACGCCAGCATGATCATCTTGCCGTTGAAGTGACCGTTGGCCACTGCGCCACCGGCGAAGTTGCCGAACTGCGGCCCGACCAGGGAGGGCCGTTGCGGATAGATCGGCACGCCGTTGGCGTCCCGGAACTGGTTCCAGCCGTACTGGTCGGGCCCGGGGACCTGGTAGCGGTAGTAGTACTGGATGGCCAGGCCCGCCGAGTTGTCGATCCGCACGTGGTCGCCCGGCCGGATCGCGCCGGTCACCGTGGGGTCGGCGCCGTCTCCGAAGCCGACCGTGGTGCCGGTCACCTTGCCGAGCAGCACCGACTTGCCCGCCGCCGCGCCGCTGGTGACGACCAGGTCGGTATGGGCCAGGTAGCCGGTGGGCACGCTCGACAGCACGAGCCCGCTGGTCGGAGTCCCGACCAGGCTGACCACGGTGGCGTCGTGCTGGATCCGGGCCGCCTGGACCGACGATGCCGGGTTGGTGCCTTCATAGCCCGGCTTCGTCCAGAAGTCGGCGACGTAGGTCGGGTCCAGGGCGAGGACGAGAGAGGTCACGCCGTCGAACGACCCTCCGTTCAACGTCTTGTACTGCCACCATCCTCGAAGCGGGAACCCCAGCCTGGTCACCTCCCGCAGGATCGTTCGCTGCTCCGCGTTGAGCCCGGCGTACGGGTTGCCGCTCCCCCCGGGCTCCATGGCGTCGGCGATCTGGGGCAGCTTGTCGTGCAGCACCCGCAACGCCACGACCTGTGCCGCCTGGAAGTTGGGAATCGCGTTGGGGACACCGGGGACCATCGGCACCGCCCCGTCCCACACGCCCGCGGTGTTCTCCGCCGCGGCCAACGCCTGGTACGCGCCACCACTCGCGCCGTAGATGTAGCCACGGGGCCGGACGGACGTGCCGTACACCCGCGCCGCCACGACACGCGAGTACTTGGCCGACGCCGCGTTGACCCGGTAGCCCCCGATCGGGATGTTGCCTGGAGGTGCCCCGGCATTGTTCGTCGACACCACGTAGGCGCCGTGCGAGATGGCGAAGGCCAGCGTGGTCCCGAAGGCGATGTGGTCGAGCGGGACGTCCTCCTGCGTGAACGTGGGATACGTGCCTTCGAAGAACCGTCCCCGGTACTGCGACGGCGCCGGGAAGTACAACGAGAACCTTGCCATCGTCCCCGTGAACCCGCCATGGATGTACCGATAGTGCACCGTCACATGCGTCGCCGGGTCGGTGCTGCTCCGCTGCTGGTCCATGTCGGTATACGGCTGGCTCAACGCCGGATCGACACACGTCTCGGTCACGAACACCGGCCCACCCGGGGTCGGCGACGTACAACTCGGCGGCAGCGGCCGACGCCGGCGACGTCGAAACGATCGGCAGCAAACAGGCACCGAACGTGACCGCCACGATCACCTTCACGAAGACAAGCCCTCGTCGTCCCACAGCACTGGCCCCCTTCACGACGCCACGGTCACGACCGCGACGTGTCGTCCACGCACTGTAGCCATCCCGCCGAGTGTGCACTCGCGCTATCCATACGTATTGGGCTAGGCAGCGGACCGCAGGTCGCCCACGTGATCACTGCCGGCATGTTCGATCGGCCGTGTCGTCCTCCCGTTGTGGCTATCGCACGCGACAAGTCCTGTACCAACGTATAACATCTCCTTATACTGACGTACAGCCCTGCCGCAGTTCACACGAACCGTCGGGCCGAGATGGGAGGAATGCCATGTCTGCAACCGTCACCACGCTGACACCGACGATCGGTGTCGAGATCACGGGCCTGTCCGGCAGCGAGCTGGTCGACCGTCAGGCGGCGGACGAGTGCCAAGCGGCGTTGGACGAGCACGGCGTCGTCGTGTACCGGGAGGTGAACATCGACGACGAAGACCTGCTGGCGTTCAGTCGCATGTTGGGCACGCTGGTCGTCCAGCCGACCGGGGAGCACAAGTATCCGGAGATCCAGACGATCACCCTCGATCCGTCGAAGACCAACGTCATGCTGGCCGCCTACCGGCAAGGCAACTTCCTGTGGCACATCGACGGCCTGACCGACGAGGTCCCGCAGAAAGGAACGCTGCTCACTGCCCGAGAGATCGACGAGGCAGGCGGAGACACGGAGTTCGCCAACACCTACGCCGCCTACCAGGCGCTTCCCGAGGTGGAGAAGGCCGAGATCGCCGATCTGCGGGTGGTCCACAGTTTCGCCCATGCCCAGTCCCTGGCCAATCCGGACGCGACCGAAGAGGAGCGTGCGTCTTGGGATCGCGTGCCCGCCAGGGTGCATCCCCTGGTGTGGACCCACCGCAACGGCCGCCGGTCGCTCCTGCTCGGCGCGACCGCGGCAGAGGTGGTCGGCTGGCCGGCGGACAAGAGCCGGGCGCTGCTGGATCGCCTGCTCGAGTGGTCAACGCAACCGCAGTTCACATTGCGTCACAAGTGGCGTCGGGGAGATCTCGTCATGTGGGACAACACCGGCATGCTGCACCGGGCACTGCCGTTCGAGCCGACCTCGCTGCGGCTGATGCACCGCACCACGCTCGTGGGCGAGGAGGCCGTCGTCCGCGTGAACCGCCGCACGCAGAGGAGAACCGGGGTATGAGCACCGAGGAAGACATCGACCAGCTGCAGCGAGACGTCCGGTACCTCATGGACCGAACGGCAATCCTGGACTGCATCGCGGCACACGCGCGTGGTTGCGATCGTCACGACGAGGAGCTGCTGACCAGCACCTACCACAGCGACGGCGTCGACGAGCACGGCCACGCGATCAACGCCGGCCCGGAGTACGCGGCCTGGGCCAACCAGACACATGCGGCGAGCTCCCAGGGGCACCTGCACAACATCACGACGCACTCATGCGACATCGACGGTGACGTGGCTCACTGCGAGAGCTACGTGATGGTGACCCTGCTGGGCCGTGACGGACGCAACGCGCAGCTGATCAACGGTCGATACATCGACCGGCTCGAGCGGCGCGACGGAACGTGGAGGATCGCCGTGAGACGGTCCACGGTGGAGCTCATGATCACCGCCGATGCATCCGTGCTCCAATCAGACTTCTTCAAGCAGGCCGGCTTCTCCCACGGTTCGCGCGACAAACGGGACCTCTCCTACCAGCGGCCGTTGGCGCTCGAGTCCCCCGCCCCGGAACACTGGTGATCGCCACCCGGCGCCGTGTCCGAACGAAGAGGGGAGTCCATGTGAGCCCGAAACCGACCGCACCGTCGGATCCCGCCGTTGCCACCGCGACGAGTGGCCCAAGGAGATGCGCGGGGCGATGGCTGCGCTCGTGCCCGAGAACCCGCGGCATCCCTTGCCGGCTCAGGGCGGGGACCGTCCGAAGGGGCTGAACGCCCTCGGCACGCTGGCCCAGCATCCCGATCTGACCCGTGCCTTCAACACGTTCAACGGTCACATCCTGTTCGGCACGACGCTCTCGCTGCGCCAGCGTGAGCTCATCGTCCTGCGGGTCGCGGACCTCCGGGATTGCGAGTACGAGTGGAAGCAGCACCTGGTGCAGGGATCGGATGCCGGGATCAGTCCGCGAGGAGATCGACCGGGTTGGCCAAGGTCCGGATGCACCGGGATGGTCGCCGCTCGAGCAGGCCATCCTGCGGGCCGTCGATGAGCTCGTGGCCGACGCGTTCGTCACCGACGAGACGTGGTCGGTGCTGGCGCAGAGAGCTCGACACGCAGCAGCTCATGGACCTGGTGTTCACCGTCGGGTGCTACGACCTGATCGCCATGTTCTTCAAGTCCGCCGGTGTCCAAGTCGACGATGACCTGACCCGCTACCTGCAGAAATGATGGAGGAGAACCGATGCGGATCGGCTTGACCGGCGGAGGCGCGACGGTCGACAAGGTCGTCCAGCAGGCCAAGCAGGCGGAGGCCGACGGCTTCACGTCGCTCTGGTACGCCAGCGTGGTCACCGGCGACCCGCTCGTGGCGATCGCCATCGCCGGGCGGGAGACGTCGAGCATCGAGCTCGGCACCGCGGTGTTGCAGACCTACCCGTGCCACCCGCTGCTCCAGGCGAACCGCGCCGCCTCGGTCGTCGACGCCATGGGTCGGCCCGGCTTCACCCTCGGCATCGGACCGTCGCACGAGCCGCTGATCCGCGGCGTGTTCGGCCTGTCCTACGACCATCCCGGGCGGAGCACCGAGGAGTACGTGCGCATCCTCACCGGTGTGCTGCGCGGCGACACCGTCGACTTCGACGGGCAGGACTGGACGGCGCACACCGGTGGGCGGGCGGTGACGCCGGCTCATCCCGTCCCGGTGCTCGTCTCGGCGCTTGGGCCCGAGGTTGCTGCGGGTCGCCGGCGAGCTGGCCGACGGCACCGTGTTGTGGATGGCCCCGCCCTCGGCCATCGAGTCCCACATCGCACCGAAGGTCCACGCCGCCGCAGCCGCAGCAGGCCGTCCGGCGCCGCGCATCGTCGCCGGGCCTGCCGGTCGCGGTGCACGACGACGAGGCCGAAGCTCGGGCCGCCGCCGCCGCGCACTCCACCGCCTACGCCGGCATGGCGAACTACCAACGCATCCTCGAGATCGGCAACGCCGCCACGCCCGCCGACGCCGCCATCGTCGGCAACGAATCGGCCGTGCGAGCGCAGCTCCAGTCGCTGCTCGACGCCGGCGCCACCGACATCTGGGCCGCCGCGTTCCCCGTCGGTGACGACCGGAAGGCATCGCTGCGGCGAACGATGGACCTGCTGAGAGAACTCGTGTCCTAGCCCAGTCCGCCGTCGTGCGGCAGGCGGCTGCGAGAATGTCCGGCACAGCGACAAACCGAGGTTGCACATGGCATCCCCCCGACGCGTGGGCGCCGAGACATCAAAGACCCGAGACCGGCTGCTCGACTGCAATCGAGCGGCTGATGTCGGACACCGGCTATCCCGGCGTCACCTACCGCGCCGTGGCCGCCAAGGCCGGAGTCACTCCCGGCCTGGTCCAGTACTACTTCCCGACCCTCGACGACCTGTTCCTCGCGGCCATCCGCAGGCGGTCCAAGCAGAACCTCGAGCGGCTCGCCGAAGCCCTCCGAACGAACGCCGACCAGCCGCTACGGGTCCTGTGGAAGTACAGCCGAGACGAGTCGACGTCGGCCCTCACCACCGAGTTCCTGGCCCTCGGCAACCACTACAAGTCGATCCGGTCCGAGATCGCCGAGGCGACCGAGCAGGTCCGACGCCTCCAACTCGACGCGCTCGAAACGACGTTCGGCACGAAGGACATCGCCATCGGGGACCTATCGCAGAGCGCGCTCCTGTTCGTGCTGACCGGGATCCCGAAGCTGCTCCGACTCGAAAAGGGCGTCGGCGTGTCGACCGCGCACGCCGAGGTGGTGGAGGCGTTCGAGCAGTTCCTCGACTCGGCCGAGCCGTCGCCACGGGCCCCGCGTTCCAGGACGCGTGCGAAAGCTTCGAAGAAGAAGAAGAAGCCGACTGCGAGGACTTCGAAGAAACGACCCGCATAGAAGCAATCACGAGATTGGTGTCGACCTGACCCACGGCACCGACCCACGACATGGCCGAACACCCTGGCTGCGGCCTCAAACATCGTGCACACCTGCCGAGAACGAAGAGAGCGGTTGGTTCGTTCACCGCTCCTGACGCTTTTTTGGTCGGGCTGAGAGTGTCGGGCTGAGAGGATTCGAACCTCCGTCCTCTTGACCCCAGTCCGAAAAGGTCCGTACAGCGGGTGTCGTCGCGCAGCGTTGCGTGCCGCTGAGCAGGCCATTCTCGAACGGCGTCCAGCCGCTGCGGTCCCGTGACACCGCATGTCGTACCGCGGATTAGCAAGGGATTAGCAAGCCATCTTGGGTTTCGCCCGCCTCGACGGACGGTGCGTCGAGAGCAGGACGCTCTGGCTCCCTCAGCGTCGTACAGGTACGCAACGCGTCATGAGTTCCCCAGCGACATCGCCGAGCCTGACCGGCGGACCACCGGACGTGACGAACTCACGCACTCTGACCTAGTGGCGCTCGCCGACTCGAGCCGCCGAGCGGACCGGATCATGTCTCAACCCGGTCTACCGCAGGGTCGGGACGCTCGCCGAGGAACTCGACCCAGGCGCGCTTGACGCACGGGTAGTGGGTAGAGGCCTCGACGAGATCCAAGAAGTTGGCGATCGTGTCGTCGAAACGACTGCGCAGCTGTTCATCAGCGAAGCCGCCGGCGTCGTCGTCGAAGGCGTTGTGGGCTTGGGCGAGGGAGAACATGTCGGGGTAGATGCGGGCGCCGAGGTGCTCGAGCGGGACTCGCAGGGCCCACGGCCGCGGTTGCCGCCGACCATGGACGGCGAGGCCGACAGCAAGAGACCATGGCGCTCGTTGAAGGGCTGCGGGCGCGCACGAGAGACCCAGTCGATGACGTTCTTCAACACTCCGGGCATGGAGGCGTTGTACTCGGGCGACACGATGACGAATCCGTGCGAGGCGTCCAGCCTTTGGCGGAGTGACTCGGCGCCGGGCGGCATCCCTTCGACTGCTTCCACGTCACCGTCGTAGGACGGCGCGTCGAAGTCACGCATCGACCCGAGATCAACGGTCGCACCGTGGTGCTCGAGCCTGTCGGCAGCGAGCCGCGGAGGCGAGTGTTGAGCGACTTGACGCGCAACGAGGCGGAGAACACCAGGACCCGCAGAGGTTCGCGTTGCTCGTTGCTCATCGGCGCGCGCACCTTCTCCGACGGCTTCGACGCCACGGGCTATTCATGGGGAGTAACGACTGCGCGACCTGAGAGCGCACCGGACTCCAGCTGTCGATACGCATCGAGTGCGTCGTCCATCGCAAACCGTTCGATGTCCGGTCGGATCTGGCCAGCGCCTGCACCTGCCACCCTCAACAGCACCTCACCGGGACCCGGCTCGGGTTGCTCGACATCCTCCAAGCCTGGGGACGTCTGCCACTCGCTGAACACAACGGCGCGCATCGGCACCTCTCCCTTCTGCGAACCTGTCGCTCTGCGACTCCCGAGTGTTGCAGTTGCTCTGGCTCTCCCCTCGAGCGGCGCCGGAACACCGCATCGCGGGTCAGTGCTCGACCGTAGTTGAGCGGGCGCCGAACGTGCGCTGCGTCCCGGCCACGTGCGGCCTCCGTACTACGTGCCACCCTCCTCATCTCGATCACGCAGCACACTCACCGCAGCCGGTGATCTACGGCAAGGCACTCAACCTGCACCCTGCCGTGGTGCTGCTCAGTCTGGCCGCCGGTGGCGCGCTGTTCGGCATAACCGGCACCATCGCCGTCCCTGTCGTAGCCGTCACCGTGAACGTCATCCAGGAGATCCGCTCCGACGGTGTCGAAACTCCTCCTGAGATGACATAGCTACTCGCAGCCGAGCCCGCGTGTGCATCCAGATATGCCGCACGAGTTGTCGAGGCCTACCTGGCCCACGCGTCGTCGCGGTCGGCAATGCTGGTGCTCGTGACCACTGACGCGAGAACAACTCCGCCGGACCTGCAGGTGAGGCACGTGCTGGTGCCCCTGGACGGATCGGAGTTCGCGCTCCAGGCGATGCCCACTGCCCGCGTCGTCGCCGAACGCTTCGGCGCAGAGCTGCAGACGGTCAGCGTCGCCGGTGCGGACGAAGATGCCGCCCGCCTGCGCGCCCTGGCGGCCGCGACGCTGGGCGTCGACGCCGAAGACGAGCGCGTGTTCGTCGTCGCCGAAGGCGATCCGGCGGAGGTGATCGCACGACGCGCTGAGGCGTTGGGTTCGTGCGTGGTCTGCCTGTCGACGCATGGACGTGGCCGTCTCCAAGGCGCAGTAGTCGGCTCGGTGGCGCGATCGGTGCTGCAACGTTCGACCGACCCGATCGTCGCGCTCGGCCCGTCAGCCGACAACCCCGGATGGTCGCCCCGCCCTCGGAGCTGGCCAGAACCGCTATCGGTGCCGCGGATCGTGGCGTGCGTCGACGGGTCCGACACGTCCGAGCAGGTGCTCCCGATCGCCGCAGCGTGGGCGCGAGCGCTCGAGATGTCGCTGACGATCCTCACCGTCATCGAGGATGCGCCGCCACCCATCCAACCTCAGCGGCAGCAGAGCCGATACGGGGCGAGCGCCGACGCCGAGACCTACATCGAGGAGCTGGTGCAGCAGTGGCACGAGATGGCTCCGGGCGTGGACGGGGAAGTGGTGCGCGATCCGATCAGTGTCGCCGGCGGACTCCGCCTGCACTTGGAGGAACGACCAGCAGGACTCGTCGCCGTGACCACGCACGCCCGCTCCGGCATGCAACGAGCCCTTCTCGGAGCTACCGCAGCCAGCATCGTGCACGCTTCCGTTGCCCCATGCCTCGTCGCGCCCGTCGCAACGTGACGCCGCACGCCGGCTGGGCGCGACTTCTCCCTTGAAGCGGCGGCCGCGGATGAGGCGTACCTACAACCCCGAGGGTCGGTGATGCCGCGGGTCGTCATCACGGGCGGATCAGCGGCGTTCCCGATCCGGGACTTCCTCACCCGCGCCAACGTCGACTTCGTCTACCGAGACGACGAGGGTCCGGTCGGCGTCGCGGTCTGCACCCTGACCGATGGCACTCGCCTGGAGTCGCCGACCGTTGCCGAACTCGCACAACACCTCGGTCTCATCACACCGCCCTCGGCCGCCATCTACGACCTCGTGATCGTATAAGGCACCCTGCCGTAGAAGTGGGCGATCATCATGACTTCGTCGTTGGGAACGAACCCTTCCGCACTTACGTCGGTTAGGTACGGCCAGGAGTCGGGGCTGCAATCAACCACGCGGTGGCAACGACGCTGATCCCGTCCGCCGCCGCTGGACTCGCTGGCACCGCCCCAAGGATCAGGCCCCCGACTGCCGCTCCGGCCAGGGCGCCACGCACCCGAGGCACACCAGTCCAGCGTTGCCGGGTCCAGTCCGACATGAGCCACCTCCCGCTTGTGATCCGTGAACGGATTTACGCCGATGGCGCGGCAGCGTCAATCACCCGACCCGGCTGAACGGAAACGTCGTGACGCCTCACTGGGCCGGGCTACGAAATCGGCACGACGTCGGTCCAGTCCGTTAGGTCCAAGTCGCCGCGCTCCTCCTCCGAGCCGGCGCTGATGCGCACGGTGTCTGGAGCGGAGTGGCCCGATCCCGACTGGAAACAACGAGAGTCGTGCGTCAACTCAACCGTGTCGGGCTTGACATGGCCACCGTTCGGGACGTAGCCGGCGCATCTGGTAATCCCGTCTCCTTGCGAATAGAGAAGGTAGTAATCCGGCTCTACGTCGCCACCCAGGTACACCCTGAACTCCGGTGTCCTGTCTCCGTCGGTCGACACGAACCAAACGTCGCCCGCTCTCGACGTGGCCTCACTGGTGAAACGTATCCAGAGCCGGGTGTTGGTCCGTCCATAGTTGACCCCCGCCTCGACGATGTCGACGTTGCCGCCGTCACCTATTGGGTCGGCCACCACGCCCTGACAGGCGGTCAAGGCGAGGAGAGCGGCGCCGATGAGAACGAGTCGGCAACACCGCGACGTCCGAGCGCACCCGACGAAGAAGACTCCAGCGTTGCCGAGTTCGGTCTGTCATCAGCCACCTCCCGTTAGTGGTCTCCGACTGCACTACGTTGATGTTCCGCGAGTGTCAAGCACTGCCGACCTTTCACTGGCCCTGCGCAGTGTTCACCGATTGGACGACAAGCCGATCCTGAACGCATAGGGATGGCACAGATGGCGGGCAGCGTCGTCGCCATCCGCGGGCTGCTCCGCACCGACACCGAAGGACACCTCGAACGACTCTGGGCCGACTGGCCGGAGATGGCCGAACGGCTCGACGAGGTGACGGCCCTGATCGACTGGTAGACGCCGCGGGGAGTCGGGCCAGGCGGGCCTGCCGCTTACCGCCTGGCCCGTCTTTACCCACGCCTGCGGTGTGGCATGAGCGTTGGACAAATCGTACATTTGTGACCGTGCCACTGCCGATCCTCGAGCCGATGCTGGTGACCAACCGGCCGACGCTCGTCCTGACCGATGGCTGGGCGGTCGAGCCGAAGCTGGACGGCTGGCGGGCGATGCTCTACGTCGAAGACGCGCTGCGCGTCCGGACCCGGAGCGGCCGGGACATCACCGCATCGGTGCCGGAGCTCCACGGCATCGCCGACCAGATCCCGGCCGGGACGATCCTCGACGGCGAACTGGTCGCCGGCCAAGGTCGACCCGGTGACTTCTACCGGCTCGGCCCCGGACTGTCGGCCCGCAACCGGCGGATGCCGGTCAGCTTCGTCGCCTTCGACGTGCTCGCCCTCGACGGTGACCTGGTGACCGGTCAGCCGTACCGGGAGCGCCGTCGCCTGCTCGAGGAGCTGCGCTTCGAGGGACCGGCGTGGTGCACCTCCGCATCGTTCGACGGCGACGCCGACGCCTTCCGCGCCTGCATCGAAGCCGGCCTCGAGGGGCTCGTGCTCAAGCGGCTCGACTCCCGCTACGAACCCGGCAAGCGGTCACGCCGCTGGGTCAAGGTGAAGACGTCCGGGTGGAAGACGGACCACGCACCGGCGCGGCACGATTAGTGACGATTGCCGGTCCGGACGCGTCCCCTAGTTGTCGTCCTGCCAGGCCGTCCGTCGGTCATGGGCTCATTGCGGGGCTGATGGGTCTACGCCGGGTCGGCCCGCTGCGCTAGGGTCCCGGCCGTCAAGACGGGCGGATGCCCGATGGCTGGACGGGGGCGTGATGGGTAGGCGTGTGAGAGGGGTCGCGCTCGTTGCGGTCGGTCTGGTAGCCGCGGCTGTGCCCGTCTTCGGATGGGTCCAACCGGCGGCGGCAGCCGTGAACGAGGACATCAAGCATCCGGCGATCACCTTTGTCACCTTTGGGGGGGACACGGTGACGTGTACTGTTCGCGTCGCCGGTTACCACGACCCTGGTGCCAAGGCCGCAGAGGTCGTGATGAATGACCAAACGGGAAGCGGCATTGGAAGCGCCGCGGCGTGCTTCAACGGTGTCTCGCTCGATGTGACGATGACCTACAAGGACGAGGACGGCGACCCCCACTCGGTGCGGGGACGGGCCTACGACTACGTCGTGGTTGACGCGAATCATGCTGCGACCGGGGTGCAGGCCGCTGCGTCCGCCACGTTTACAGCGTGCGATCCCACCAAGAGCGCCACCTGCGTCGCAAGCGCCACGGTCGCACCGAAGTAGCGAGCAGCACGCCGCAAGCTGATCGTTCGTGTACCAGAGCTGCATCCACGCATCGCTGACTCGTCGCGGATCCAGTTCACGTTCGAACAGCCGCTCCTCCACCTTCTCGGCGAGTTCGTACACCCGATCGCGATCGCGATCAATCTCCTCATCTTTGGTTCCACCGACTACGCCCTCGGCGATCAGAACATCTCCCAGTCCTCGCCGAATGCCGCGGCGAGGATCTGTTCGTTCTCGTTCATGTTGAACTGGATACCGACAGTGACACGAGCGGTCAAGTAGGTACAGGCTTAGACCAGCTATCTGGACGCGTGTGGATCGAGCGGTTCGGCAGGCTCGAGCGCACCGACGTGGATCTCGCCACGACCGCGATCGAGCACCTGATCGAACGGGTCGTCGGTTCGCTCGGCCTGCGGGTCGACCGCTCGTCCCCGCTGGTCGATGCCCGCCTGCCCGACGGTTCCCGGGTCAACGCAGTCGTCCCGCCGCTTGCTGTCGACGGTCCCTGCATGACGATCAGACGGTTCGGCGCACGTCCGATCGAGCTCGAGGAGATGACGTCGACGTCGGTCGCCGAGCTCCTCCGGTGGGCCGTGCGCAGCCGGGCGAACGTCGTGGTGTCCGGAGGTGCGGGCGCCGGCAAGACCACGCTGCTCAACGTGCTCGCCGCGTCGATCCCGGCGCACGAGCGGATCATCACTGTCGAGGACGCAGCCGAGCTCCGTCTCCCGGGCGATCACGTCGTGCGCCTCGAGGCGCGCCCCGCTTCGGCCGAAGGTTCGGCGCAGTCACGATCCGCGCACTGGTACGGAATGCGCTCCGCATGCGGCCGGACCGGCTCCTCGTCGGTGAAGCGGGGCGCAGAGGCACCACGCATCGGAGTACGCACGCCGGATTCCATTCGGGGCGATGCTGGCGGCGTGAGGCTGCGAGCACGTCGCCCTAGTCGCAGGCGGCGACGCCGTGTAGGTTGGCGTGGCGTATCCATGAGCGGGTCCCCAAGGCGGAGGGCTAGCGGAAACGGGGGGCCAGTCATGAAGCGTTCGATACGAGTGCCTCATATTCATCGCCGCGACCGTCGGGCTGCTCGTCGGGGGGTTATCAAAGACGGCGTTTGGCGCTGATTACCCCTACAGCTGTGAGTTCAGCGGGTATCCAATCAGCGTCTTCGGCTCTGCACCTACCGCCGTGAAACCTGGCGCCACAGTTGCGCTGACCGAGGTGTACCTGCAGTACACCAGCCCCGTTAACGCGACGTACACCGGTATCCGGGTGACTATCCCAGCGCCGCCGGGCGCCACGGGTTCGGACCTTCTCGTTGAGATACCGACGCTCACACTCGCCGCAGGTGAGACCTATACCTCGGACGAGGTTTCGGGCAGCTTCGTCGCCTCCACTGAGCCGGACACCGACACCGCCTTCCGCCCGAGCACGATCCACGTCGATTCCGCATCCACCATCGGCGGTGGTCCGCTCGACTGCTCCTTCTCGCCAGGCGATCCGTTTGCGACGACGACGGTGACACCCGGCTCCAAGTAACTCCACTGCCCCATGCCGGATCCCCCTTCGGGGCGACGATCGCAGCGTGAGACCCGGCGTCCCGAACGCCTCGGAGTCCCACGGTAGGGGCCGCCAGGGCGGTCTACGGTGAGGTGTTCGTCGGGAGGGTGGGAGGTCCGCTGTGATACTCGGCGAGGGCGTCTCCGGATGGTTCCAAACTGTCATCTGTGGGGGCAGTTCTCATCGGCCTCCTCTTGGCGATTGTCAGTGCTGTGAACGCCTTCAGGGCGCACGCCCGTGCCCAAGAGACGACCTCCCGGAGGCGTATCGACGAGATCGAGTCGACGTCCGCAGCGCTGCGCGACTGCGTACAGGGTCGCCGAGGTGCACGATGCTGGCGAGCCTGACACCGGAACCGGGGACCCGGCCACCGACGACGCGATCTCGAATCGCTCGATCCCCAGGATGCCGACGTGGACCGAGATCGGCGAAGGAGCACGTCCAAGAACCCAGCCGAGTTCGTCAGCTTCTGGGAGAGCACGTACAAGCGGCTGGAGGATTATCACGCCGAGGCCGGAAGGCAACTCCGCTTCTCGCACCTCCTAGCGCAGGGCGCCGGGGTGGTCGGCTTCCTCGTGGTTCTTGCGCTCGGCATCATCGCCGCACGAGCGGACACGACCTCACAGGCGATCGCCGCAGCGGCCGTGGGTACGGTTGGCGCTGCGCTCGCTGCATATGGCAACAGGACGTTCAACTCGACGTACAGCAAAGCGCTCGGCCGCAGCACGGCCTTCTTCCACGAGCCGGTGGTGACGGCCAGACTGCTCGCCGAGCGACTCCTCGCAGAATACGGCGATGACGACACGGCCGAGCGAGCGAAGGCGCTCACTATCATGATCTCCGCAGCCGTCGCCTTCGACGTTGGCCAGGTACCCAGCGTCGAGGTGCCACCCGAGACAGGAGCGTGATCCCCGAGGGGTGACTCTGGCGGCGTAAGACTCGGCGGCGATGTCAGCTGTCGCGGAACGGGCTTGTGGGCGGCGGTTCCTGCAGCGGTTCGAGCAGTGGGAGCGTACGGCGGCGTTGCGCTGCAGCGACGGTTCGCCCGGGGACGCCAGGCGGACTGGGAGGTCGAGGACCGACGCCGGGTCTACGCCAAGTTCATCGGCGCCTGGATGAAGGTCGCCGGAGCCAAGATAGGGAACTCCCCCGACGTGCCGACGCTCAGGCTGGAGCTGTTCGCGATGGTCGGCGAACTAACTCTCGTGGCGTCCCAGGAGGTGTCGGTAGCGGTCGACATCGTGTTCGAGTCCGACGAGGACATCATGCAGGACAACCGCCACTGGATCATGGTGACCACGGAGCTTGTGCAGGCGTGCCGCAGGGACCTCGGTTACCCGGAGGTCGACCTGTGGCTTGACTGGCCACCGGGCGATGCCTGACTCTGGCGATGCGAGCGACGGGCCAGTGTCTACGCTCCGCCGGTGACCCGGTCCGAGTAGTCCCGAACGGCATTCAGGGACGAGTCGGCCTCCGCTGAGTTAGACGTAACGATCGAAGCGGAGAGGGATCGCAATGGGTGGCGAAGCTGCCGGTGCGACGAGACACCCTTGCCGAGCGCTACACGGTCACGATTCTCGACGGCGACCAGGAGGGGCCACTTCGGGTGTGACGGCGCGCCCAGCCCGCGCGAGTTGACACTCCTCGCGCGCCATGCAAGAAGCGAGCGGGACACCCTGACGTCTACCTGTTGAGTCCTGCAACGGCCGCAACCGCAAGTTCGTCCGCTTGAACGGCGTGTACGCCGGCGAGTTGAGGTGGCTGGCCGTCACGACGTTCAGACCGGAGAGTTGCTCGGGGACGGCGACATATCATCCAGGTTCACCCCGGCTGGCCACGCCACCGCCAGCGACTCGTTCGAGCTCAC
Source organism: uncultured archaeon (assembly GCA_963807355.1). Lineage (GTDB taxonomy): Bacteria > Pseudomonadota > Alphaproteobacteria > Rhizobiales > Xanthobacteraceae > Nitrobacter. The sequence goes on along the minus strand of CAWEBX010000013.1, from coordinate 2,679 downwards.
CCGTCATCCTCGTCAGGCAGGGTGCATCCTTGGGATCGTTTCGTGGTCCCGTCGTCGGGCAGTTGTGGTGCCGACCGTAACTTTTCGCCCGTGACCACGTCTCGACGATCGCCGGGCAAACCCGAGAAACAGCTTCTCAAGATGATATGGGTGGAGATGCCGTCCATGATTGCCCTCCTGCCGCTCATCCTCGTCGGTCTCGTCAGTTATTAGTGGAGCCAACTAGATACCGGCGGCATCGGCCGCGATCAAGAGGTACGTGCGACGACCACCATCTGGACGCGTGTGGATCGAGCGGCTCGGCAGGCTCGAGCGCACCGACGTGGATCTCGCAGCGGCGCGATCGAGCACCTGATCGAACGGGTCGTCCGTCCCTGCATGACGATCAGGCGGTTCTTCCCACGTCCGATCGGGCTCGACGACGAGAACGCCGGGCCGCTGGTAGCGATGGTCCGGTGTTTGGTCTTGACGCCGGACCATCGCTGATCATCCAAGCGTCGTTGCGGCGGTCGACTCCGCCCCAGGTCTTGACCGCCGCAACGACGGGCGCCCAACCTCAGACAGCGAGACGCCCGAAATCTTCGCTTGGCCTGAGCTATGAGATCGGTACGACGCCAGTCCAATCCGTGAAGTCCTCACCAAACTCTTGGAGGTAGGAGGAGGCCGATATGCGCACGACGGTCGGAGGCGAGCTGATTCTGCAGACGGAGGCAAGCAGGTCGAACTTCAGCTCAACCAGGTGTGGCGTGACGTATCCGTGGTTCGGAACCTGGCCGGAACACGAGGTTGAGGCCGTACCCAGCCGGTAAACGGCGTACTCATTCGGATCATCGTCCTGGTACCCGTACAGGATCACGTAAAACTCCCTCGTCGTATCTCCGTCCGTCGACACGTTCCATCTGATGCTCCCGTTATTCAACGACTCGCTGGAGTACCGGAGCCAGAGCCGGGTGTCGACCTTCCCGTAGTTGACCCCGGCGTCGACGATGTCGACGAGCCCATATCCATCTCCGACTGGGTCGACCACAACACCCTGACAGGCAGTCAAGGCGACGAGAACCACACCGGTGAGCACGAGACGAAAGCGGGCGACGTGGTAGCCTGCCCGTCCCAGACGACTCCAGCGTTGCCGGGTCCAGTCCGACACAACCACCTCCCCGGCTAGCAATTCGTGAACGATTTACGCCGATGACAGGCCGCTGTCAATCACCCACCCGGAGTGATCCGAACCGATCCCGAGCGCCGACCAAGACGTCGACTCAATCGCGGATTCACCGAGGGTGCGGCAGAGCATCCGATTCTCCTGATCCCGATCTCGGCCGACGAGGGGCGCCGTCAGGCCGCGCCCGGCGCCTGCTGTCTGTGCCACCTGCCACCGGCCAACGCGCCACGCTGCGTATGACCGTTGACACGCTGCGCGGCGCAGCCATAGCTTCTCTCGCTGGGAGGTGGGACCATGGTCGGTCGAGCACGATTCAGACTACGTAAGGTTGCGCTCGGGGCCGGCATTTGCGCGATCGCGGCCGCCCCATTCCTCGAGGTTCCAGAGGCATCGGCCGCAGAGCACGAAGCGCGGGTCGACTTCACGTTCCAGACGGTCGAGGGCGGCGCAAAGTGCCTCATCCACGCGGTATTCGTATTTCGACGACACGACGCACGTCGGCCGGGCGTGGACCACTATGAACTCGAACGATCCACAGGGGGACGTTCAGTGCTTTCCCACCAGCGGTTCCGTGTCGGTGACGTATACGGATACACACGACATCCAGAGGAGGGTTGACGCGAGCGGAAGTGGTGGGGCTGGGGTGACGGTTTATGACGTCGCCAGCGGTTACAAGACGACGCACAGCGCCAGCTACTACTATTGCCGGTGCTCGTCTCCGGAATACCACACGACTCCGAAGTAGCTGCGGCGAGCAATCGACCAGATGACTGGGACTGAGACTAGGACAAACCGCAACCTGTAGACGGTGTCCCTGACCCATCCTCGAGCCAACGCTGACGGCCACCGACCGACGAGCGTGAAGAGTCTGGTTCCTTAGCCCCGGTATTGCCGGCGAGGTCGCAGGTTTGACGCAGGGGCGTTCGGCGGGCTCGGTGACCGCCTATTCGGCCCAGCCGTCGGCCTCTGGGATAGACGACGGCTGATGTCGACCGAGCGAAGGTAGGCAAGCAGGTCGCGCCGCGGACGAGAGAAAACTTTGCAACTGTAATCAGACTGGAGGTTCGAGAACACCGGGTTAAGAAACCTTCTCCGGGGAGAACGTCGCCCTAGTGCTGGCCCACACGTGATGTGTGCTGATTGGAAGCAAGTCTCCGTCGGGCGTGTACATCTTCAGCCCGGGCACGGTCGTCGGAGCGATGGGACGTCGATGACGAGCCGCTGGAGGAGGTGGCCCGTCATCGGCATCCCGCCTCGGCTGAACTGCGGCTACTTGGGCGAGAACGTCACGGTTTGAGGACACGAAGTATGAGTGCCCTCACCTCGGTAGACGTTGTCATCGATATCGGGGTCCCAACGATGATTGCCGTTCGTGTCCCGGTAGATGGCTAACGAGAAGGTTGTAGGTATCCGAATTGAAAACGGTGGAATTACATCTGTGCCGTTTGCGTCCGTCTGGAAATCGAGGTCATCCCCCACCAGTGTCCTGTCTCGTCTCGGCGGATGATGAACCGCGG
>CAWEBX010000012.1:0-176839 GCA_963807355.1 uncultured archaeon | reverse complement strand
TTAGCGCCGACCCAATGCACCTCCTGGTCGAGAAATTGTGCGCGACCTATGATTACGTAATCATCGACCTCCCGCCGCTGGCCCCCATCGTCGACGCCCGAGCAAGTTCGGCGGTCGTCGACTGTTTCATCCATGTCGTGGAGTGGGGCCAAACCAAGATCGACGTCGTAAAACATGCACTCCATACTGCGCCAAACGTTTATGATAAGGTCATCGGCACCGTCTTAAACAAAACCGACATCAAAGAAATGGCCAGCTATAACGGTTCGCGGAGCGACTATTACAGCGAGAGCCATTACACACATTACGGAGTGAGCGACAGCCCGTCGCAACGGAGTGCGCGACAGCCTATCGCACAGTCATCGTAAGTCGTCGGCCAGATAAGCCACAACTCTTGAGTTTCGAGTGCCGTGGCTTAATCTTTTTCTGTTTTCAATCCCCATAAATGCGATGTTCTTGGTGAATCATATTGGGGCGCCTTGAGCCTGACGATGCGAAATTTTGCGCTGACTTCGGTTCTTTTGGCGCTTCTGGTGAGTGGTGTTCGACCGTCCCCGCCAGCGGCCCGCAAGGTATTGACGTTGAGAAGCAGTCGGAAAAGGAGGTGTGCCGGGTAAGCGGCCGTACGCCTCGGTGGATGTTCGCTCCTTCAGTCGTAAAGATTTTGGGAGAGTATACTCCGAAAGATCGTCGAACGCTTTCGCTAACAAGACCCCGCCAAAGGCATTTCGCTTTGGTGTCGGCGATATGGTCAGCGTGACGATCTTCGAGGCTGCGGCCGGCGGACTTTTTACGTCCGAGACCGGAGTTCGCGCGGGTAATTTCGTTACCATTCCCAATCAAGCTGTCGATCAGCACGGAAACATTACGGTGCCATATGCTGGTGCCGTTCCCGCGAAAGGACTTACGCCCCCGGAAATCGGAGCCTCCATCGTCGATCGTCTGAAGGCCCGAGCTCTAGAGCCTCAAGTCGTCGTCGCCCTGGCACAACAGAACACGTCCCTAGTTAGCGTGCTGGGTGATGTTCGTACGGCGGGGCGATTTCCAGCCAACCCCTCTGGCGAACGCATCCTGGATTATATCGCAAGGGCCGGCGGTCCGGTGAATCAAGGATATGACCTTTGGGTGTCGTTGGAGCGTAACAGACCATCGAGCGAGCGCTCCATTTGGTGCGTTGCTTTACGAATTAGCAACAATATCGATGCGCTGCCGAACGATGTTATTTATCTTTTCAACCAACCACAGACCTTCCTTGCATTCGGAGCTACGGGCAGCAGGGCCAATTCAAGTTCGAGGCATGGCGCCTCTCTCGCAGAAGCCCTAGGCAAGCCTCAAGGCTTGAACGATAGTCGCGCCGATCCCAGCTTCGTATTCCTCTATAGAGGGGGAAACTCGGGAAGTCGCCACCCGGCTCGGGATTGATTGTAATCGCTTCGAAGGACCGATCGTACCTGTAATCTATCACGTCAATTTGCGTGACCCTTCAGGGTACTTCCTCGCGCAGAATTTCGAGATGCGGAATAAGGATATTATCTATACGTCCAATGCCTCGATGGTCGAAACGACGAAGTTCCTGACCTTCCTTCGAACAGTTATGGCAACGGCTAACGATCCGGTACTTTATGCTACCAACGCCAACATCTTGAAGAACTCGCTCAGTGGAACGCCTACCACAGTAATAACGACGCCAACTCCGATCGTAACCCCGCGCTAGGATCTTCACCGAACCCAGGCCATTTGCCATGGACCTCAGCCCGCCGCCGCACAAAACGATGCTTTTTTCGCTTGTCGTATGCCTAATGCATTTGCTGCTGCGGTTGACCTCGTTCGCGCCAGTTTGGCAATCGCAGACGGTACCCGTCCCCGACGACTCGCTCGTAGAGTTTTTCACCGTTTCACGGAAACGATGAAAGACTCTATCTTTTTGATTTGACGTGTTTTCTTCACGCGAACCGGGTCCACCTCGTCCGAAAACGCTATCATGCCGTCTGTCCACATCGCCTTTGGGCTTCCTGTTGCAGGCTCGATTACCGGCGATCCTGGCGTCAGCCTCCACCGAAGGTCTTGTGGAACGCCTTACAGTTGAACTCGACCTGAAATTTTTAAACTATAGCAATCGATAACATGCGAAAGTTCGCCATGTCACGGCACCGGCCGTCGTCTCAGCTTTCGAATCCGGCTCCTCGTACGAAGCTTAACGCTAGCGGTGAACCGCGCAAGCACGCTTCGCAAAAACGCCCCGCCAAGATAGCCAAGTTGAAGAGCGATCCCGGCGCCAATCCAATCACCGAACCCGGTTGGTACGCCGGCGATCAGCCCGCACACTGCTCCAGCTGCCAAAAACTTCCCGATCCAGCTACAGGGGTCTCATCCGGAAAGTCTTGCAACGCCCGTATCCTCTCCGGGATATAAGTCTCCTTTTGATTTTCCGTTCGTCCGCGAGCCTAGACGTTCGTCTGTAAGAACGACTGCCGTTTTCTGGACCTGCGCCAAACCCTTCATGGCCAGCTTGCGCCTCATGCCTCGAATGGTAGCCATTTCTAGGGAGAGTTTGTGATGCTGGGTAGCGAGTTGGGCGAGCGAAAAAGTGAGAAAGGCCTGTCTGGGCTGATCAATTAAGGGGGCACTCATGGCGCTACTCACTCACTAAAAGTCCCCGTCGCTGGTATGTATGTCTCATAGGGCTCCCTAAGGTTCAATTCAACCTTAAGCAAAACGTTGCTCCAAGGTTAACCCGCAGCGAATCAAGAAGCGCATCAAGGAACAGAGGGAAGCGTAAGCTCTGTTTTCAGGCTACGCCGCGGGCATGTGTTGCTGTCCTTTTGTCATGGCTAAGAAGCAAAATCGCAGTGGTTCAATCTGCTGGCTGCATTCCAAGATGAAGGTATGAACCTCGTGGCGCACCGGTCATTGTGCGGCCGAATCAGTTTAGCGGGTCAACCCCGATGAACCGCGCGCTCAAATGACCAAATTGGAATCACTCGAATGCAAAGATCCGCTTCCAGTCCTTCTTCATGTCGACCACCGTCCACCTGTTCACAGCAGCGGCGTCGAGCGCTATGTCGAGTTTCCCGAAATGCGACTGGCGGTCGTAGGCGTATTCGCGTTCGGAGTCGGTATGGTGGACGATCAGACCGAACCGTGCACCGCTGGCGCCGAGCGTCGTCCATTGCAGCATTTCGAGATCGCCGTCGGAGTTTCCGAATGCCGCGATTGGACGGCGGCCAATGTGTTCGTTGATGCCGATCGGCTTTCCAGCCTTGTCATCGATAAAGTTCATGTCAGGCAGCCGGAAAAGTGTCGGCTCATCGTCCTTCATCTCAAATTTAGTCTTAATCGACGACCCGATGACCTGCTCCGGCGGCACCCCGTAGATTTGCTCGGTCCACGGTCGCATGAACTCGATACCGCCGCTTGACACGATGTAGGTCTTGAAGCCGTTGGCCCGGAGGTAAGCGAGCAATTCGAGCATCGGCTGGTAGACCAGTTCGACATAAGGCCGATTGAAACGGTGATCTCGCGTGGTCGCGAGCCAATCGCTGACGATTTGCTCGAATTCTGCAGTAGTCATGCCGGCATGCGTCGCGGCGATGATTTCGACCAATCCCTTTTCGCCGGAAGCGACGACGGCATTTAAGTCACCGTCCAGCACTGCTGCGAAGGGCTGCTTGGTCTTCCAATCCGGATGCATTGGCGCCATCGCTTTCGCGCGATCGAGCGCGAAGGCCATTTGGACATACATCGGCTGCTCGACCCAAAGGGTGCCGTCGTTATCGAAGGTTGCGATGCGCTCGTGGGCCGGAACGAAGAAAGGTCCGCCTTGGGTTGTGACGCGCGCGACGAAATCGAGGATCGAAGCTTTGGTCGCGCCCTCGTTCCATGACGGTAGTGGATCGCCCTGGGCTTGCGCCGTCGCGGATGTGAAACGCAGAACTACCGGCAGAAGCGGAAGCACGGTCAACGACGAAAGCAGTGCACGACGGTCAAGAAGAGGAAGCCGCACGATCGGGTCCATAATCGACTCCTTCGTTTGCTGGCTCAATAGGTAGCGAAGTAAGCCGGCCACCAGGACAGGCCTGTGTTGGTTTGTCGGGGGCCGCTCACCGCGTTGTTCTACTTGCCAGCGCGCGACTGTATGGCTTTTTCGATCTGCTCCTTAACGGCTTCCAAGTTGAAGCTTGCGCCCTTTTGCATCGGTGGAAACTCAATCGCGGTCTGGGCGAGCTTACCAACCTCTTGCTGTACGAACTGAAACCGCCAGAACTCAAAAACGAACCAGTTATAAAATGCCAATGACCCCTTGTCGCCGCTGGGCAAATTTGTGCGCTCGAAGGGATCGAGGCGGATATTGGTAAGAATTGGCCAATCAACCTTGACCGTGCCGCCCAACCAGCCACCCGGTTGATCAGTGAAGCGATACTTGAAATCGTCGATGCGCACCGCGCTCAGGGTCCCCTCCGTGAAATAGAAGACCGCGTGACGGGTAGAAGGGCCTTTTCCGGTAATCAAGTCCATCTGGTTGTAACCATCAAGGTAGACCTTGTAGGTCTTGTCGCCGAGCTGCTTTCCCTTCCTCAACTCGTCGGCAATGTTCGAGTTGCCGGCAGCGGCGACGAAGGTTGGAAACCAGTCGAGCCCTGACATAATACCGTTCTCAACCTTTCCCGACGGCACCTTACCCGGCCAGCGGATGATGCAGGGCACGCGGAAGCCACCTTCCAGCGCTGTTCCCTTACCGCCCGCAAATGGCGTCTGTCCGCCATCAGGCCAGGTGAAATTCTCTGCCCCATTATCGGTTGTGAACACGACAATGGTATTGTCGTCAAAGCCCTCATCCTTGAGCTTCTTCATGACGGCACCGACGATATCGTCTAGTTGGGCAAATCCACCCTCCGAAATCGACCAACCGTTGTTAGCGTTGCGCATGTTCTCGTATTTTTCCGAGAGGTGGGTGACCACATGCATGCGCGTGGGGTTGAGCCAGACGAAAAACGGCTTTTTGTCTTGCTTCGCCTTGTCGATGAAGGCGAAAGTGTTTTGTAGAATTTCGTCGTCAACGGTCTCCATCCGCTTCGGATAAAGCGTTCCAGCGTCCTCGATGCGCTGCTTTCCGACTTTGCCCCAGCGCGGTTGCACCGTCGGATCGTCGACGTCGGTCGCCCAGGAGTGCACCATGTTGCGAGGACCGATTTTGTCCAACAGCGCCTGTGGGTAGTTGCGGTGAGCCGGGTCTTCCATCGCGTCGAGATGATAGAGGTAGCCATAGAACTCGTCGAAGCCATGCACGGTCGGCAGAAACTCATTGAGGTCACCGAGGTGGTTCTTGCCGAACTGTCCAGTGGCGTAGCCCATGGATTTCAGCGCTGTCGCAATGGTCGGCGCTTGCCCCGGCATGCCTATAGGGGAGCCGGCTTGGCCGACTGTGGTAAGGCCCGTGCGGATCGGTAATTCTCCGGTAATGAAGTTGGCGCGGCCTGCCGTGCAACTCGCCTCTGCATAGTAGTCTGTGAAGCGCATTCCCTCTGCGGCGAGCTTGTCGAGGTTTGGCGTCCGGCTCGCCATGATACCCTGATGGTAGGCACCAATGTTGAACCAGCCAATGTCATCACCCATGATAAAAACGATATTCGGTCGCTGGCCATCCGATGCCGACGATCGTTGCTGCGCCTGGGCCGGACTTGTCAGTCCAAACGACGACAGCGCTGAAGCCGCGGCAAGGGAACTAGCGCTTAGCAGCAGATCGCGGCGTTTCAATCCTGCATTGGTCGGCTCGGTGCTGGTCTCAGGGTTTTCGCAATCCGATCGTTGCTCATGACACGATCCTCTTCCTTTGGTCTGAAACCGGATGTGCTTTTTGAGGCGCTTTTCGATATTGGATCATTTGACGAATGCTGACGCGTATAGGAAACGGGCGGCGCACTTCTGCGTTGATCTAGATCAAGGCATTGTCCGAGTCGGGCCATTTGCGCGCGTCCCCGCTGAGCAGGCCGTTCCTTCTCTATCCCTTGAGTCGAAAGATCATCCGGGATTTATGAGTCGCATCGAGGTTCTGAGCAACGACCGATGGGGATATAGATCGTGGCCCGACACATCGTGCTGACGGCGGCGATACTTTTTCTAACAGTCGCCTCCGCCCAAGAGCCAAAAGCCGTCAAGACCGTTAAAGTCATACAATCACTCAACGATACCGCGCTCTATGACGTAAAGGACGACGGCACCGTTCTAATTGATTGGGACGAAGTCGAAGCGCTCGCAGGGAGCAAACGGAATCCTATCCTTAAACCTCAGGCTCGGGTCATGTTGGCAATCCGTGACGGCAAGTGGAAAGCAATGGATCATGCGAAGTGAGACTTGATCGCCTCTTGATCGCAACACTTGTCACGCTCTCTTCTTCGCCCTCACTCGCAGAAACAAATCGTCGGCCAAGCGTCCGTTCTCGACGGCGACACGCTCGAAATCCATGGGCAGCGCATTCGCCTCTCCGGCATAGACGCTCTCGAGTCCGATCAACTCTGCCGTGGCGACGATAGTCTGCAGTATCGATGTGGGGCCGGCCAAATCAGCCAACGAACTTGACCGCTATATCGCAGGCAGGCCGGCTAGCTGCGAAGGCGTTAGCAGCGATCAGTACGGGCGGGTTGTGGCGATATGTTCGATTGATGGCGAAGACGTTGGGGAATGGCTTGTGCGCAATGGCTTCGCGTTCGATTGGCCCAGGTGTTCACACGGCAAGTATACGGCCGCTCAGAAGGGAGCGGGCAGGGCTTGGGATATGGGCGGGATCGTACGTTGTGCCCTGGGCCTATCGAGCATGCATTCGTGACGGCGGGCGGCCGGGCGGGTGTTCGGACGATGCGAACGCCAAATGAAAGGACCGCCGCGGGCCACCGCGGACCATTGATTACTGGACGTTAGGTCCGCCTTCAATTTGCCCGACGCTTCACGGAGCCACGTCCCTTTATCGATCCCTCGCCAACTTGCCTTTTTTCCACCGACGACTCATCTTGCCCTTGCCGATTGGCGGTGGCGTGTCGCCGTGCACTGCTTTGTAAAAAACGATCCGCGCCATGAATATGAAAGGGCCGCCGTGCTCCGCGGCTTCGTGCAGCATTTTAGCGGCGATCTGCCATGGCTTGGTGTTGCCGGCCTTCCTCGGAAGACTCGTCGCGAATTCCGCCGCCTCGCCAATGGTGCGGATGATCCGCCCGTCAGGTATCGTGACTGGATCTTCGAAGCGGCGGGACAGTTCATATGAGAGTTGCTGAGGAGTCTTTAGCGTCCTCTTTTTTGCCTGTTGCCACGATCTGAAGCGATCCGTCCGGCAGTGGTCGCTGCAGAACCTTCGCTTTGCGCACGCAGGTCCAGTTCGTCAAGATGCCAGCGAATGCGAGCAAGGGCCGGCTCTCGTCGATCGCAAACCAGACCGGCACCTTCTTTCATCGATGGTGTCATATTCCGAGAACGACGTGAACGGCACCAGGCACCGGTTTTCGGGGCCAAGCCATCGCTGCCAATGCATGCTCGAGGTGTTGCGGATGTTCGTCACACCGCTGTCCGGCTCTGATCCCAGCATCTCATTGAAATCGACATGCTGGCCCTTGGCTTCCAGTTTTGTCGCGCGCTTCTTGGCCGATTCCTGCGCGAATTGCGACGTTGGCATCCCCCAGCGCGCCATGACGATCTCGCGTTCGCCGGCCGAGTTGCGCACGATCGGCGCCGGGTAGTCGGGAAAGATGCCGGGCAGGGATGGCAGATTACCGACATGGCTGTTCATCGCGCCGAATAGCCGTCGGATAGCGTCGAAATTCTTCGTCATCGAATAAAGATTGCACACATCACCGATCCTGACGGTCGCGTTTGGCTTGGCCGGCGATCGGCGCAGGTTTATCCGGATCATGGAGCGGCTTGCCTGGACGGAGGCAGACAATTTGGAGCCGCTGCTTCCAGCCCTTGCTGTCGCTGCACGGTTCGCAGCGCAGCGCTTCCGATTCCTCGAGCTTCCAAATTTCGGTCTTGGAATGCGCCCGGATGGTGTCTAGCGGAATGCCGGTGCATAGGCCGCACCGACCGCAGCGAGTTTCCAGGATGTCATAGCTGGAGAATATGGCCTGCGCGATCGTCGGCGACGGTTGGATTGAGCCGCCATAGAACAGGCGCGCGTTCATCGCCTCGCACTTCCTCCGGAAACCCTGCACTGCCAAGTTCCGGGACTGCCGTGATGTTCCATGGCGCGGCCGAGCAGCGCATCACCTTCCTTTTCCGCCTACGATCTAGCACGCCCCTCGGCCTAACGGATGGATCGCACGACGGATCAGAAGGGATGACGACTGGTCCCGGATCCGACCTCCAATTGCTTGGGTATCAACTGGTTTATGCCAAGCTGCCGCCGTAGGCACTGGCATTACAACTTAAAGATCACGAGGCAAGATATGAACATTCCCACAATAGATAAGGCCAAGTTGCCAAAGGCATTCAAGATCATCAGCTACTCGCCAGTGACGCTGATTGGATGCTCGATGCGCGACGATGTTCGGCAACTACGAAACCCTCCATGAAATCCGACAAGACTTGAGCGTTCGTGAGCGGTCTGGTTTTTGGGCGAGGCGGGATTGTCGGCGCAACCTCCAAGCCGCTAATGAACGAGTTAACGATCTCCGAGATTTACGATGTATTCGCACATTTTGGCATTTCCGTCGACTTGGCGACGAGATCTCTGGAGTACAAAGCTACGGGTTCAGGTTGCTCTTTTGATTTTTGGAGTATTTGCTTGAATGAAACGAAGGAGCCGTTCCCGACTAAGTGAATTCACGGAAAGCGGGGTCGGCACCCAAGGTGCTCTGGTTTCTTTTTCGTCAACACATGATGCAAACAAAGCCCGCCAAACAGCGGGCTCTGTTTCGTCACCAGCGGCGCCAACCGTAATACCCTCTCGGGCCATAGTAGCGGCGCGAACCATAGTAGCGCGGTGGGACATAGTAACCCCGTGCACCGTAGTAACCGCGATTTGGAACACACCGTCCCCATGGGTTCATGTGCCAGCCCGGACCACCGCATCGCCATCCAACTTGGGTGACCGTACCGGTATCGTGAAGCGGCGTAATAGGCATCGCTTGCGCGGACGCAATACCGAGGCCGAATGCGAAAGCTATAGAAGCAAAGAGTTTCATGTGTTTACCTCCACGACCGGAAGATAATTCCCGTTTCACTGAATGCTCGATGAACGCAGGACACTCGATTGGCATCGAGCGACGCGCAGATGGTGCTGTCGATCTATCCACTAAACTACCGCTTCGCCTTCAGCCCCGCCCGGGCGAGGTTTTTATTTTTCGTGATCGTCCTAAATGGCGTCGTTGATTACGATCGCCTCTAGCTCGAGGGCCATCCTGCGATAGTCAGTGGCTAGCTTCGGAAATGCCTCTCTCTTCGCTGGAACAGTAGCGAGCTCTGCTGATCAGCGCGCAGTCCTCTGCGTCGGTGAGGAGCTTTTCGATACGGTGTTGAATGTCTTTCATTTCAATTTTTTGCGTCTTATTTCAGCTTCGCCTTCAGCCCGATCTCTACAAGGCGGCGGATGGCTTCGGAGCGCGACGGATGCTTCCCGACACCAACCGGCGGGCCTGCCTTGCATTCGTCCCGGCTTAGGTCTGTAGGCGGCACCTTGCCATCACTTCCTCGCTTCATAGGGCAGAAAGTACACACCCTCGCGAGTGCCCGGGCGCTCCTGTTCCCAAGCCTTACGCTCCTCGTCGGTAGCCGGGATGAATGCAAAGCAACTCTTAGCGCCCACTGTTTCGCCCGCTGCCGTTAGCGCCTCCTGGACCAGGCCATACACTTTTGGGGTCCCGATCAATTCCTGCATACGCTCGTCTTCCGACGACAAGTTTACGGTGCCTACGCGCACACCATGCTCATCTGGGCTACCCTCGTTCAGAACGAGGAAGATCGTGGTTAGCTCAAAATCCGTAGGTTCGCTCATCTATCCCTCCTCGCTTTCAGCCCGATCGCTACAAAGCAGCGGATGGCTTGTGCGATCGGCCGTGCCCTGAGCAGCGAAGTTGTTGATGCACAGAAAGTCTGTTGAACGCAATCAACAGCATTCCTGGATGCTGGCCGCCATCGCTTCATCGATGCTGTCCGAGCTGTTGTCGCCGCTGGCATATTTCCTAAGCCGACAGAGATCCTGCTGATGTATCGGTTTACAAAATTTCTGTAGGGAAAAGTATCTGTCGAACAGAATACATGTAGATAAATCAATAACTTGACAATAGCACGAGGGGCGTCATGCTGCCCGGATCGCGGCCACGGGGTGAGCCGCGAGAACGAACAGCCAGCCCCAAGGCGGCCTGCCACAGTCTGGAACACTGTGACAGGCCTGGCCCAACCCTATGAGGAAGTCATGGATCAGGTTGTTTCCGAGAATAGCACAGTCGCGTCCTTCATCCGGGAAGCGGCCATCGATGCCATCGAGAACATCACGTTCAGCCCCGCGCTGGTCGAGAAATTCGGCACGAGCGAAAGCCTTTTGCTGATGTGGTGCGCGCAGTGGCACGCGGCGAGAGCAGATCACCTGATGGTCATGGCCGCTCATGAGTTGTCGACTGGTTGGGGTAACTTGGACATCGGCGCCAATCCGGACATGTCATCAATCCGGGAAATGGAAAAACTCCAATTGAAGACATCTCAGCGGTGGAGAAGGCCGGATTTAACGGCCTGGCAGAGGGTGCCAAGGTGTCCTACGAGGTCGTGGCGAACCGCGGCAAAGAGAGCGCGGAGAACCTTCGGATAGGTTAGTGAGCTGAGCCGGATGTACGCTCGCTCGCGATTTGGATGGCCCGGGCAATGCTTCGGGCCATTTGCTTTTCCGCCGGCACGCTTGCCTGCAAACTCAACCCCGCTCCGGCGGGATTTTATATTTCGGGTCTCGGGGCCGGCCGTTTAGAATTACGCTCCGAAGATCGCTTCGGAGGGGTTTTCTGGCCCGCTCGGCAAAGCCTTATCCACGATCGTCAGGATCATCTCTAAATCGCGCTTCATGACGGCGGTGTCCTCACTCTCTATGGCAACACGGGCCAGTGTTCGGATATCCACCAAGGCTTCCCTGGGATCGAGGGAAGGCTCTTTATCCCCCTGTCGAGAGGGGACTTCCTGCCCACGCGCCTTTATCAGTGTTCGGATGTGAGACAAGTTCTTACGCTTGTTCATCAAACCCTCCTTTTGTCGCGGCGACGTCTGGGGCGACGGCGTCGACCGATACCAATGCAAATGGCTACGATGACGACCGTTCCAAAATACAATAAGGGCAGATGGACGACTAGCGTCCGCATCGGAGTCGCCCTGCATTCCCGCGGCTACTGCTTCTTGTTGAGGGTCCGCTCCGGCGGGGTTTTCTATTTGTGAGGTGTCAACTGACCATCTAGCCAGTCTTGCTCCTCGGCAAGTGCGAGCCAGGCATCCTGCATGCGTCTGTAGCGGTTCTTCGAAGGCAGGTCCTTCGCATCGTCGGCGAGTTCACCGCAGTTGCGGGCATTTTCTCTGTACTGTTCTGACTTGGTCAACATGAGCCGCTCCGGGTGGGCTTCTATCTGGGGATGCCAATCGCCGAATATCCTGCTTCCGTCAGGATAAGCTTGTCGTCATCCACGGTGACCAAACCGAGCTCTGCAAGTGATCTCAAATCATCGCTCGAGGGCGCGATCAGCTTTAAGCGACCCGCTCGAATGTCTCGCAGCACCCAGCGAAGCCTAATCGCGATATCAACAGGCAGATCGTGAAGAGATCTCGGCTCCGCCGCAGGCTGTTCTTGGCTGTCGTCCTCTTCCATCAAAAATTTCAACAGTCACCGGCCCGCTGCGGGTAGACGCAGCGAAGCAGGCGAGATCGTTATCTTAGCGATGTTCTTCCTACCTGTTTCGGGGTCCGGCCGCTTTGTCAGGGCATCGGATCGCGTTTTCATCCCGACAATGATGTCCGCGAAAAAATGCGCGCGTCGAAATTGGCGGGTCAAGGACGAAGTCCGAATGTTCAGCGGACGTGATCGCGGTTCCAGCCGAAGCGGCGACAAGCGCATGGATTGCAAAACCGAATAGATGACGGTACCCACGATGTGATCGCGATACGTGGCGACCCGTGAAGACCCTTATCACCGTTGGACGACGCCCGCTACTTGGCCGGCCTAGCGCTCTCCTGCGAGTCCTTTGTCGCGGAATTCCACCGTGACCCCTTTCTCACCATGCGCCAGGTGCGCCGCATCCCAATTGGTCAGCCTCACACAGCCGTTGAACCAGCCTTGCTGACCTTAGAGGGTTCCGAAGTGCCGTGGATACCGTAGCCCGGCTCCGATAGCGCGATCCACGTCGAACCGACGGGATTGTTCGGTCCGGGATTGATGGTGAAGGCGCGGCGTGCTCTCACGCCCTTGAACTTGTAGTCCGGATTGTAACGGTAGAAAGGGTTGCTACGCACCGCGAGCACCTTCAGCGTCCCGCTCGGCGATGGCTTCTCCTCGCTACCCACGGTCGCAGGGTAAAACGCGACGAGGCATTCGTCGTTCGGAGAAAGCCTTGATCGTTTGGAGATCCTTTGACCTCAATTCGGGTGACGTTTCGTGGATGGCTTGGCCTTGAGGACGTTGGCGACCATGAGGGTTGTGCCGGCCTGTGAGAATTCCGCATGCGGGTTAAGCGCCGCTAAGAGCGCCTCGCTCTATGTCGGGGAAACGCTCTCGAGCTGTTTCCTTGAAGCGTCGCCACACGGCGAGCGGGATTGAGGCCCTTCATCCCGTCAAGCCCTTTGGCTGTCCAGGCCAGAAGCGAAATGTCCTCAGTAAGGTGGCTGCCGAGTAAGGCCCAGCAGCTCGCGTTCAGCCGTTCAAGGCGTCGTGGACCAGCTCAAGTCGAAGGTATTTCGTTGGACTCCGATGGCCGCTGCAGCCGGTCTGCCTTGACATCTCGCCGACCGCTGGCCGTTAATCTCGCCGTCGACAAGCAGGCGCGTCGAGCAAACTCCGCGGTGTAGTCACCAGGGCTTCGATGTCGGAATCTGTTCCGGCTGACGCCCAGGAGATCGTGCTCTCTAGCGATACCGTCCACCGTTTTCGCATTCGGCGGTAGCGGGAAACCCAACGCGACGATCGTGCACGCACGAGATCTTTGACGTGCGCATACAGGCTCAGCGCAGTCGCGAGTTCCCGGCGGATTCCGCAAAGGTCGGTCTATCTGCCCCCGTGAAGGGGTCGCAGCAGCAAGCTGCGGGATTCGCGTCGCCGCGATCGATTGAAGTGCCGCCAATCTCATCTGGCCATATTGGGCAGACCTGCCAGACGAAGACGAGAACGAGGTAGTTGGGCCACAACCCAATTCCCGCGCACTCTGTCTTCAATCATACTGACGGCAGCAGGCCGCGCCGCAATTCGCGGGTGCTCCTGAGGATGGAGAATGAGCAAACACCGCGCCAGAAAGGGCCGCGCTTACGCCGCCGGGGCACGTGACGCGCTGGACAGGCTGCGCGATGAATTGCGCTGGGTGAAACCGTCGCCGTCGATCATGTTGAGCATGGATGTGTTGATCAACCGTACACGCACGACGTTTCCGATGCCTGAGCCTGATGGAAGGAGAGAGGACAAAACATTGGTCCCATGAATCACTTCGGCGGTTGAAGCTCCGGCGAGTTGATCCAATCGTAAAGTTCTGTGGTTTTGTCGGCCTGTGCGATTTTCTTGAGCAACGCGTCTTGTTCAGGCCCTGGCGCCATCGTCTCCGTCTGCTCCCGAACCTCGTCGGCCCAGGCTGTCAGGCGATCCTGCAGGGTCGTGAGTTGTTCGGACATAAGGCTATTCCTCCCGCTTTAGACGAAGGAGAGAATGGGATGATCTTGGCGCCAGCGACTTCCGGTGCGCGAGTTAAAATGAGATAAACTCGTCACCGAGGTGGCGGGGCCGGCTTCATAACTGCTCCGAACCAACGGGTCAGTTATGAAGCCGGCCCCCCAGCGCGAGAACGCTCGAGTTGATCCGCAACACGTCTCGCCTGAGATCAAGTCCCCCGACGCGCGGTCCTGGGAAGCGGCGCGCCGGGGCCGCACTGGATCGGTTTTAAACCGCCAACACGGAAGTCCACCCTAGAACTATCAACGGGCATCACAAGGCAATTCGATGATCATTCGAACCATTCTAACGCCCGTGCGGCTGTGCGTCCTGACAACCCAATTACGGCTCAGGTGGGGAGGCGATTATCTAGTGCGTGACGCTGGTCCGCAGCGGCGAAGAAGAAGGCCGGCATAAATGCCGGCCTTTAGAACGGTGATCGCACAATCAAGTGAGGAAGATCGCCATCAACCCGACAATGGTGGCTACGGCCGCTGTGGCGGTCGCCCCTACCTTAATGAACGCTTTGTACTGCCGCTCATGAGCCGGATAGTCCATTCCATCCGACGTTGAGTACACAATCTCGCTATGGTCTGACATTTCAAGTCTCCCAAGGCACGTTGAGCTTGCATTGAGAGATTAGCGCAATCTCCACTGCCGTCGATCCTTCGGTGTGTCACGATCATGTGAGGCGTTGGGGTGGAAGGCGGCGTGGCACGGCGCAGTATGCGAGGATTGGAACAAACCAGCGATAGAGGACGTTTTGCGCGGGAGGAGGATCTCCAATGCGCAGAATCTTCTCAGAATTGGATGAACAAGAGAGACAATTTTTGCTGATGGTGACGGATTTCGGCATCGCGGTCTGTGCGGCAAAGCTGATGATCCATTTGATCAGCCTTTTCGTCGCGTGAGGAAGGTGTTCGTCGAAGTCAGATGTCCTCAGCCGGACCGCCTAGACAATAGTTCGCTGCGATGGCGGTGTGCGTAGGCGCGTTGTTGGCGCTATGGTCAACCCTGGGCAGGCTCTGGAGAACTTCGCAGTGCATCCTTCAACGGGATGCCTTGCGGTGACGCTGGCGCAGGAAACGACCCAGCAGCCGGCGTTTTCCCTTGCGCGGAATGAGGTCAATATCGCTGACTAGCTTCGCGCCACCCTTACCTCGCTCCAGAACGATCTTTCGAGTATGAAAGGCTTCGAGTTCGACGCGATGCGCCACGCTGACGACGGTGGCATTAGGGAGCTCTTTATTAAGGAGGTCCATCATCTTGTCCTGGCTCTTTGCGTCGAGCGCGGATGTTGCTTCGTCCAGCACGATAATATCGGGGTTATGCAAAAACAGCCGGGCGAAAGCGAGCCGCTGTTTTTCGCCCCCCGACAGCGTCTGGTCCCAGGGCGCCTCTTCCTCAAGTCGCTCCTTGAGGTGAGCAAGTCCTACTTTGTCCAGAGCAGTGCCAATTTGTTCGAGAGTCCAGTCTTCCGCAGCCGCGGGGTAGGCGGCAGCGCGACGTAACGTGCCAAACGGCACGTACGGCTTTTGCGGGAGCATGAATAACCGGCGGTCGGCATGGAAGCTGACGCTGCCACCACCCCATGGCCAAAGACCAGCGATAGCACGCACCAGCGTACTTTTGCCGGTCCCGGACTCGCCCGCCACCAGTACGCGCTCGCCGGCCTCGATGATCACTTCCGCTTCTCCCACCACGGCGGTGCCGTTGTCTAGCGTCACGGACAAGTCGTTAAGGCTGAGCATCGCGTCGTTCTCGGTCTCGCCGCGCTGAATGCGGCCGACGCCGTCGCCACGCTCGGCCCGGTCCAGCCCGTCGATCGACATCATTAGCGACGCAATCCGCCGCGCGCAGGCATTCCAGTCAGCCAGACGGGGATAATTGTCGACAAGCCAGCCGAACGCGCTTTGCACGATGGTGAAGGCCGATGCGGCCTGCATCACATGTCCCAACGTCATGCTGCCATCGAGGTATTTCGGCGCGCATAGTAACAGCGGGATGACCGGAGCGATCAGGCTCGATCCCTGCGAGACGATGGTGGTGCGCATGTGCTGACCGCAGAGGAGCGCCCATTGCTTGATGACGCTGGCGAACGTTTTGTCGATTCCGCTGCGCTCTTCCTCCTCGCCACCCAACAGGGCGATGCTTTCACCGTTCTCGCGAACGCGCGTCAACGCGTAGCGATATTCGGCTTCGGCCTGGTTTTTACTCTCCGAAACCGCGACGAAGTGACGTCCGATGTAAACCATCGAACTGCTGGTTACTCCGGCATAGATCACCGCCGCCACCACCAGGAAGCCGGGCACGGTAAATGTCGAACCGCTGACTGTCAGGGTCAGAGCGCCACCGATGGTCCAGAGCACTACAATAAAGGTTGCAGCCGAGAGGAAGGCGGATATCACGCCAGACGCGAAATCCACCGGCGCGTCGGTGGCGACTCGCAGATCCTCGGCAATACGATATTCCGGGTTTTCGTGATCGCCGCCGACAAGATTGAGTTGATAGTAGCGGCCGTTGGTTAGCCACCGCGACACCACTGAATCGGTCAGCCATGCGCGCCAGCGGCGCTGGATGCCCATGCGTGCGAACACCTGAAAAACACCGAGCGCCACACTGCCGATCGCGAGCGGGAAGAATGCCCCCGTTAAATAATAAACCGTGGCGGAGTCGCGCTTCTCGATGGCGTCAAAGATCGCGCGATTCCAGACGTTGATGGCATATTGAAATGCGACGTTTGTAATAATCAAGGCGATCAGGCCGAGAGACAACACCCATGCCAGCTTGCCGCCGTTGGCACCCCAAAATCCTTTGGCGCTGATCCAGAATCGCGTGAGCAGATAGTCCCTGCGTGCCTGCTCAATCTCCTCCGGCGAGAGATCCGCGTTTGGTTCCAAGATTTCCGGAGGCGGAGGCTCAACTGCTTGTCCGGTCTCCGCGACAACTTCAAGGATCGGCGGCTTCGGCATTCGCTCACGACCTCGGTTATACGGGTATCGTCAATGTCTGTGGCATACCGCGCCCGGTCGGGATGGCGCTCAGATGGGTCTGCTCGCAAAAGGAAACGCACCTGAAAAGGTACGGTCGTCGCAGCCATGTGCGCGGCTTGATCTCATGTTCAGGATTAGTTTTCGATCATAAGCGGTCCTCCCTTGATCGAGGGAGGTTAGCGTCTGGTCAGAAGCTATAGAAAACCCCGCCGGAGCGGGATATGCGGTACCCGGAACACTCACCCGCCATCAGCATTCTCCGGACACCGTCCCTTTAGCCCGCCTGCTCGACGGGCTTTTCTTGGTGAAACACTTTCCGTCCACCTGTATTGACTCAACCGGAACGGCGATCTCCTCGCGCCCATCTAGTCCAGTCTCTCGGATTTCGATTGGTTAGCCTGACCAACAGTCGGCGACACGCATGCGAAGTTTACATGCCGTGGCTTTGAAAGACTTTCTGGCATTTCTGGCTAAGTTTCGCCCGATGCTGCTGAAGACACTGTTGAACGGCCATGTCATCACCTAGCTGCTTTCGGCAAAAGCGGGACGCGTCTCGGGAGCATGCCTTTTGCTCCTGCGGCGTGCCCATATGTTGCGCGCCCTGAGCAAAACCATATGTGCTTGTAAGCATGAGCGAGAAAATCAAAAGCATCCGTCGCATTCTTGAGTCCCTCTTTCTCGGCCGTTTGTCCGGCGCTATCTCACAACCCGCGAGCGAAGAGCATGTTCCATCCGAACTGGTCAGTCGCTCCTTCGTCTACACCCGGACGCGGCCCGCATCCGCGAATACGGCAACGCAATTCCAGCTCCAAAGATAATCTTCTCGTAGCCACCATCCAAAACTCGCGAAGTTAGAGACGTCATGCTCGATGAGACGTATTGATCTTTGTATCGCCGTTGAAACCTAAGTTGCTCGTGCGCTGACGCACATCGGAACCGAAAAGGTCCGCGTAGCGGAAGCCATATTCTTCTGGCTGGAAGATGAATCACGCGAGAGATGAAAAACCTTCACGAAGGAATGGCGGCTCCGTCGGAACGCATGCCAAAGGTATGGGTTATTTCCCAACGCGAACAGCAAAGGAGAACGATATGTCAGATGTACCGGCGTCAACAATATTTCGGGTGGAACGCTTGAGCAGGACGCGAAGAAAAAGACCGGCAAGACGATGCAAGAGCTGACCGACGAGAAACGGAAAGAACTCGACAAGAAGGTTGAAAATGGCGGGGACGAAAACATCAAAATCCGCACAAATCAGATCCTGCCTTAAGTAATTAAGAACGTCGCGCGAGTGGCCAGTCCCTAATGGGCTGGCGCTCGCGTGCTAAAGCACGAGTCGTGATTCAATCGCACGAACGTGTCTTGCGAGTAAGTCTTTGAATTAAAGATCCGTCCGGTCGGCGTTGTCTGATCTTCTAATCTCGAGAGCGCCTTCCGAATGCTTCAACCGCCTTAGACAACAGGACCTTCACTTCGTTCGGGGCGCGTGTGAAAGGCAAGAAAAATCCCAGCCAGAAGAAAGACAAGCTGAATAGCACGCCCAAGTTCACGATATCCGACTGGTCGGCCCTTCCCAACTGGACGTAGGCAAACGCAAAGTAAAAACAAAACAATACGCCGACGCTTAGAATGAGAAACCTTTTGGGTCGTGGCCTGACGAGCCGGCCAACAAGTTGGCCAGCCTGATATCCCACCATGACTCCAACAGGTGCTAAGAGCCGAAATGCAGAGAGCTCTGGAACAAAAAATCCGTAGCTCAGAACAAATCCGATAAGGCCAAATACGCCGGTCAGCATGAGGTTCATTGTTTCTTGAGTGCTCTTGTCTCGTAGAGAATAACAAGTTTTCAGCGCTGGCTGACCTGCGAACAGGGATCCTCAAATCCGGCGTGCGTGATTTGCACGATCAACTCGAGGAGTGGCCCGCAATTTCTACCGCGCGGCAGCCTACCATAAGGCTGGGGCCAGTAAACAGCGGTGAGCGGAGCCATTGTTCGTCGTCACAAGCGCGGCTTGTCCCGCAGTCCCTTGAGCGTTTGGAACCATAAGGCCCGCCGCCATTGACAGGCGTCAATGCACGCGCCCCCCCCAGCGTTCATGGCACGCAGACATAGCCCAGCCTCCTGGAAAAGCGAAAGGAGAGAAAGCCATGACTCATCGGCGCCGTTACAAACAGACCAAGCCTTTTCAGGACCGTCTCTTTGATTTCCTTGCGGAATCGCGACAAAGAGCCGACGAAGCCCCAGACGGCATAGAGCGAGAAAAGATAATCAAGAAAATCGAGAGTGCCAAAACGGCAGCAAGAATCGATACATGGTCGAACTCGCCAAAAATGCAGCGGCCGAACGTAAAGGCCATCAGACGCGTCGCCGGAGCTGTGATGCGTGACTAGATGCAGAATATCTTCAGAGACGGTTGACGCTTTGCAGTCGCTTCAGGTCAAGCGATTGGAAATCGGACTAAATGCGCGATGCACTCCGAAGGAATTGAAGACGCGAAACAACGACCAGCGCGCATCCGAACAGTGGATTGCCCGGTTTCCGCTCGGAACACGCGCTAGCTACTATTCAAGCATTCTCCCGGCTAAACCGGATTTCCACTTAGCCGGGAAAAGTCTCGTCCACTTCGCCGGGAAGAGGATTCTAATATCCCTGCCAGCGCGGCGGTTCTCTCGTGTCAGGCCAGGACTGCGCCGTCGCATACCAGTTATCGACTTGCTTTTTCGCGAAGTCGTCCTGGTACCCGTAGCGCTCCTTCAGTTTCTTTTCGAGTTGCTCGCGATGGCCGGAGATCTCCCAGAGGTCGTCGAAAGTGAATTTACCCCACTGATCTCTGACCTTGTACTTGACCTGATCCCAGTTTTGTTCAATCCGGTCCCAGTCCATAGTTCCCTCCTTCGCGCGATTACCGCGAAAGGGGAAAACTAAAAAACTCGAACTTCGTTCCGCCGCTGCGAAGGACGAATGGTCGCACATGGACCGCGGCATGGCCGGTTTATCCAAGGAATCCAAGGAGCAGAGTAGAATAGGGCTGTGCCGCCAATGCCTTGATGGCAATGCGCCGGCGCAAATTCCCGATACCGCGCTGCTGTTGACTTGTCCGGGACCGACTCGAACGGCAATCTGTAGCTGTCTGGTTGAATTCGCGGTTTCACGTTCTGCGCGTTGAAAGCGCCGGGATGTCGTCTGTGGTTAATCAGGCTGCATATTTAGGAGGCGTTCGCATGGGACAGAAAGCTGGAAGCGGAATATACAGAACGTCTTTCCCCGATCCTGACTCGACCGAATTCACGCACGACGTTGAGGAATACAGTGCGGCTGATTTTCCGGAACGGTTGAGGGATCCTATGCGGGTTGACCTGGCATTGCTGGCGCGGATTGACGCTGCCCAAAAAGCTCATGGGCGGCTCGGCCAGCTCTCCGTCTGGTCGCGTTGGTATGCCTGTCAGGTCGAGGAATTGCGCGGCCGGTGGACGGAACTTTTCGACTTCTACAAAATTACAGCGCGCGCGCCGGAGGACGCCTGGATGCAACTTGCGACTTCCCTGGCGCGAGATTTCGTTCCCGGCCTGCTGGTGGACAATGTTTTTCCGACTCAGGATATGCTCGTGGAACAGGCGCGACTGTTTTCCCTGATCACAGAAGTATCGGAAGCCGTGCTCGCCCGGCGCGGTGAGGCGGAGGGCCAGGACGTATCGGAACGAATGGTCCTCGAGCGAGATTTTTTCAACGAGGAGCCGTGGAATGACGAGCTGTTTGGCAAGAAGCCGGACAGCGTTGATACACTCACGGCAAGGTTCTCGCGAGAAAAGGAACGTTTCGCCAGATTGCTCATCGAGCAGTATTGGTCGAAGACGGCGGTCATGTCCTTCTTTGCAGACTCTGGTCTTGAGGTGCCCGAATTCGTCGCGGATCTGCCCGCTTGACGCAATGCCCCTGCGATCCAGCGGGAGGGTCAAAAGTACGGGAGGGCTGCACACGCCGGGAACGGGTTAGACAAAACGCGTGCCGATGCGTTGGTGCCGCAGCCTGAAACCGGCAAAATAGGCTACGTCCATCATCCCCGTCGCGGCCGGTTGTCACCCGGCGTGTGCCATTGAAAGAAATGGTACGACGCTTTCGCTGGCTTTTCCATCGCTATGATGTACGCCCCACGAAACGTTGATAGGTGGAACCCGCAACGCTGGAATCGATGACAACGCTCAACAGCCTTGTCGGGCGGGTTCGAATACGCTCTCAAGCGCGCGGTTTGAAATCTGCGCGCCACCGGTGGCTCCGGCTTTTAGCTGATGTCCCGGGATGCCGCGACGGTTGGGACGGGCAGGCTTTCAAGCAACGCTCGCAGCGTGGTCAACGTCGATTGATCGGCGAGGCCGTCGACCTTTTCAGGCCGGAAGTGGCGCTGAAAAGCTGTGACCACTTCCATGGTCGGGTTATCGAATTTGCCGCTCGCCTTGATGCCGTAACCGTACCGCGCCAGCGATTGCTGTAGCGCGCGGACGCTCTCACCCTCGCTGCCGGTCTTCAGTACGTCGCCGGCCACGATTGGCGCCGGCCGGACCCAATGTCCGACGCCCGAATCCGCCAGCGAATGCCATGGAAATTTTTCGCCAGGATCCTTCTTGCGCGCAGGTGCGACGTCCGAATGGCCGACAATGCGATGAGCCAGGATATCCCTTCGATGAATGATGCCGCGACATAGCGCAATGACAGCGGCGATTTGTCGTAGCGGGAAAGCCGGATAGCCCCAGTCGTGGCCGCGGTTGACGATCTCGATACCGATCGAGCAGGAGTTGATGTCCTCTTCGCCCGCCCATGAGGAGACACCGGCGTGCCAGGCCCGCTTCGCTTCCTGAACGCATTGCACAACGCGACCGTCCTCCAGCACGACGTAGTGTGCGGACACCTCGGTTCCAGACGTGCATAGCCGCGCCAGCGCGCCTTCAACGTCGGGCATCCCGGTATAGTGCAGCACGATCATATCCGGCGGCCGCCCTTTGGCGCGGTCGCCAAAGTTTAAGGATGGCACCGTGTCGGAGACGAGGGATGAGTCAGGGACGAAGGTCGGCATTCCAACGATGGCCTTGGGGATCGGGAGAGGGCGTCGGCGTTTTAAGTCAAGACTGACGGACGCGAACATGCAACGATCCAAAACAGGCATTAGAAATCGCGGAAAACGGGAGCGCGTGCCCGATTTGTCGACGAATCATTAGGATCATTATCCGGAGGCGCCATGCGGCATGCAATCGAATGCGTGACTCCTTTTCGCTTTTTCCTGTTAACGGCTTTGGCTTTTCCGTTAACTGTGTGGGTGCTGCACCACCCAGGGCCACCACAGAGAAGGGATAGCTCGATTGCCGTGTAGGCTATCAACGCTTTCTTAACGCTAAACGCCGTTACTAAGTGGTGAAGAGCCGAACCGGCATCGGGACGGCCGAGGTCCCATTTGCGTTCGAAATCCCCATGGCAACCCTTCAAATTCCATGCGGAAGCCCGGGTTTGTCAGCTCATCTCCTTGTGGAGAAGCGATTGGGGGCCGGTCCGAGCGGTTTTACGGTGGTGAGCTGGCTCCAGGACCGGAAAAGGCGGAATTCCGGACGGTCGGAGTCGGATGGGCACACACGCGGCGAGAACGAGACATTTGCGGACGGAGGCCCGATCATGACGGCGCCGCCGATCCGTCATGTGCCTGTGCTCGGCCGCGAGGCTGTTGCCATGCTGGCGCCGCGCGCCGGCGGCGTTTATGTCGATGCAACGTTCGGCGCCGGAGGCTATTCACGCGCCATTCTAGCAGCTGCGGATACCCGCGTGATCGGAATCGATCGCGATCGTACCGCCATTGCTGGCGGCTTCGGTCTGGTGGAGGAGTCCGGCGGCAGGCTGACTCTGGTCGAGGACCGCTTCTCCAATCTCGCCGCGGTCTGCGCGGCGCAGGGCACAGCCGCTGTCGACGGCATCGTCATGGACGTCGGCGTATCCTCGATGCAGCTCGACGAGGCCAATCGGGGCTTCTCCTTTCGTCTCGACGGTCCGCTCGACATGCGCATGAGTGGGCAAGGGCCAACTGCCGCCGACGTGGTGGCGCGCGCGTCCGAGACCGATCTCGCCAATATCATCTATATCTTCGGCGAGGAGCGTCGCTCGCGCGCCGTCGCCCGCGCCATCGCCACGGCACGACGGCTCGCGCCAATCGCGACCACACGGGCGCTGGCCGATATCGTGTCGAAGGTGGTTCGCGCAAAGCCGCATGAGATTCATCCCGCGACGCGGACGTTCCAGGCTCTGCGGATTTTCGTCAACGAGGAACTCGACGAACTGATCGCGGCGCTAGCCGCGGCGGAACGCGTACTAAAGCCGGGTGGCCGGCTTGCTGTGGTGTCCTTTCATTCCCTTGAGGACCGTATCGTCAAGAATTTCCTGGTCAGGCGCGGCAAGACGGGCGGCGGTTCGCGCCATCGGCCGGAAATCGAACGGGCGTCACTCAGCTTTGCCATTCTAACCAAACGTCCGCTGACGCCGGGTGAAGAAGAAATGCACGCCAATCCGCGCGCTCGCTCGGCCAGGCTGCGCGGTGCCGAACGCACCGATGCGGCGGCAATCGATGACGGCGCCGAGCGTCCGGCCTGGCCATCGCTTGCAAACGTGATGCGGGGAGGCTGATAGGTGCGGATCATCCATTTCCTCGTCGTCTGCGCGCTTATCTATGCGGCATCGTATGTCTATCGCATCAAGATGGATTCGACCGCCCGTACTGAGCGTGTGTCGCGGCTTCAGGCTCAGGTGCGCGAGCAGCGCGAGGCCATCGCGGTCCTGCGCGCGGAATGGGCAAAGCTCGATGCGCCACGGCGTCTGCAAATTTTGGCCGAACGACATCTGAAATTGAAGCCGATTGAAACCAGACAGTTCGATTCTTTGAAGAACCTGCCGGAGCGACCGCCGAGCCTGGTGCCGCCCGGCACGTCCGATCCGATCGGTGCCATGATCGAGATCATCGATCCCGACGTCGTCACCGGTTCTCTGCCGTTGCAGGAGGCCCCGCAGTGAGTGGTCAAAACAGGCTTCCGGCGGCGTCTTGGAGTCAGCGCGTGATCCGTAACCTGCTCTATGGGCAGAACGTCGATCGCGCCGCCAAGGCGCGAGTGCGCGTCGGCTTCGTCATCATCTTATTCGGGCTGATCTATGCGGTAATCGCAACGCGTCTCGTCATGTTTGCAACATTTCCGGACGACCGGGGAGGGCATCGTGCCGCCTCGCAGGACGCGATCGCCACAGCGCGACCCGATATCATCGATCGTAACGGCCAGGCTCTTGCCACCGATATCAAGGCGCCGAGCTTGTTTGGCGAACCGCGACGCATCATCGACAGGGACGAGGCGGTCGAGTTACTGACGGCGACGCTGCCAGATCTCGAGACCGCCGAGGTTCGACAGCGTCTTGGCACCCGTAAGGGTTTTGTCTGGTTGAAACGCGAAATCACCCCTGCCCAGCAAAAGGACATTCATGGTCTCGGAATTCCTGGGATCGGCTTCCTGCGCGAGAATAAACGCGTCTATCCAAGCGGGCGGGAGGTTGCGCACCTGATCGGGCTCGTCAACATCGATAACCAGGGCATTGCCGGGATGGAGAAGTGGCTCGACAGCAACGGGCTCGCGGACCTGCACCGCGCCGGCTTCGCCACCGACCGCCTGCAGCAGCCGGTGGAATTGTCGATCGACCTGCGTGTCGAGCACGCGTTGCGCGACGAGCTTATGAATGCCAAGGAGCACTATCAAGCCAAGGCCGCCTCGGGTATCGTCTCCAACGTGCGAACCGGTGAGATCGTCGCGATGGTCTCCTTGCCGGACTTCGATCCCAACAATCCGAAAGAGGCGCATGATCCCGATCGTATCAACCGTCTGACAACGGGCGTGTACGAAATGGGATCGACCTTCAAGGCGTTCACGCTGGCGATGGCGCTCGATTCCGGCAAGTACGATCTGAATTCGATGTGGGACGCGCGTGCGCCATTGCATTTCGGCCGCTTCGCGATTCATGATGACCATCGGCTCGGCCGCTTCATCAACATGAAGGAAGTGTTCACCTACTCATCCAACATCGGCGCGGCGCGGATCGCGCTGGCGCAAGGCGTCGAGGCGCACAAGGCGTTCCTGCGCAAGATGGGCCAGATGGATCGCCTGCGTACCGAGTTGCCGGAAAGCGCGTCGCCGATTCTGCCGCGCAAGTGGGGCGAGTTGAACACCGTCACCATCGCTTTCGGGCACGGCATGGCGGTGGCTCCGTTGCAGGCGGTGATGGGGATCGATGCGCTGGTCAATGGCGGCTGGTTGATTCCGCCCACATTCCTCAAGCGCACCGAACAGGAAGCAAGGGCGGTCGCCAAGCGCGTCATCAAGCAGGAAACCAGCGACAAGATGCGCTTCTTGCTGCGACTGAACGCCGAGATCGGAACCGCAAGGAAGGCCGACGTCAAGGGCTACTATGTCGGCGGCAAGACCGGCACCGCCGAGAAGGTGATCAACGGTCGCTACGCCAAGAAGCGCGTGCTCAATGCCTTCACCGCGATCCTGCCCGCAGACAATCCGCAATACCAGCTTCTTGTGATGCTGGACGAGCCGCAGCCGCTCAAAGAAACCCATGGCTTCATCACCTCGGGATGGAACGCAGTTCCGACCGGGGGCAAGGTCATCGCGCGCATCGCTCCGATCCTGGGCGTGCAACCGCGGTTCGATTTGCCGCCGTCCGAGCGCCTCATTCTTGCGGCATCCCGTGCGACGCAATAGGACGACCGGGCCTTTCCGGCGTCCCGAATTGGAAGTTCGCCTCATTTCTAGCGCGCCACGCAGCAAACTTCGGACTTAAAAAGCACACCGGCAACTTGATATTCGCCGGTGGTACTTTGATGATTCTGACGTTTGCCGGAAACTCGCTGAAATGGGATGTTAGAGTTGAACCACCGGGCTGGGAGACCATGAAACTTCGTGAGCTTTTCGGTGACGACGCCACCATGGACGCGCCGACTGGCGAGCTTGCCGTCACGGGTCTCGCGGTGGATAGCCGCGCGGTGAAGCCCGGAGACCTTTTCTTCGCGCTTGCCGGTACGAAGACAGATGGCGCGCGGTTCATCGATGTCGCGATCGCGTCGGGCGCCGTTGCGGTGGTCGGCGACCACGCGCCCGCGTCCGGGCGCGTTCCGTTCATCGCAACGCCGAATCCGCGGCGCGCGCTGGCGCTGGCCGCCGCTAAATTTTACAAGCAGCAGCCCACAACCATTGCTGCCGTTACCGGGACCAGCGGCAAAACCTCGGTCGCGGCATTCACGCGGCAGATCTGGCAGCGGCTCGGCTATTCGTCGGCGAGCATCGGCACCATTGGCGTGGTCGCACCGTCGCGCACGGTCTACGGCTCTGTGACGACGCCCGATCCGATCGAGTTGCATCGGGAGCTGGATCAGCTCGTGAGCGAAGGCGTGACGCATCTTGCGCTGGAAGCGTCCTCGCATGGTCTTGATCAATATCGACTCGATGGCGTGCGGGTGCGTGCTGCAGGTTTCACCAACCTGTCGCGCGATCACATGGACTATCATCCGACCGTCGCGCACTATCTCGATACGAAGCTGCGGCTGTTCCGCGAGCTGGTCGAGCCGGACGGGGTCGCGGTGATTTCCGCGGATCATGACTGTTCGGTTATCGTGATTGAAGCGGCAAGCGCGCGAAACGTGCCGGTGATGCGTGTCGGCCGCCGCGGCGACGGTGCGCACATCGGCATTCGTCTGGTCGCGGCCACTATCGAGGGCTTTGCGCAACGGGTGACTCTCGAACACGCCGGACGCGAACGTATCATACGTCTGCCTTTGGTCGGAGAGTTCCAGATCGAGAATGCGCTGGTGTCGGCCGGTCTCGTCATCGGGAGCGGTGGCGACGTGGATGGAGTATTTGCGGCGCTCGAGTATCTCGAAGGCGCCAGGGGACGGCTTGAACTGGTCGGTGAGCGCAATGGCGCTCCGGTCTTTGTTGATTACGCCCACAAACCGGATGCGCTGGCGAAGGCGTTGCAGGCGTTGCGGCCCTATGCCCAGCGCAAGCTTGTGGTGGTGTTCGGAGCGGGCGGTGATCGTGATGCAGGCAAGCGTCCGCTGATGGGCGTAATCGCCGCCGATAACGCGGATGTGGTTATCGTGACCGACGATAATCCGCGCAGCGAAAATCCCGCCGCGATCCGCGCCGCGATCCTCGCCACCGCCACGGGTGCCCGCGAGATCGGCGATCGAGCCGAAGCGATCCGTGCTGCGATTGCGGGGCTGCAGCCGGGCGACGCCTTGCTGATTGCCGGCAAGGGTCACGAGACCGGACAGATCGTGGGTGATCGCGTGCTGCCGTTCAGCGACCACGAGGCGGCTATCGCGGCACTGACATCGAGGCAGCTATGAGCGCGCGCGCATTGTGGACTTTGGACTTGATGGTTACGGCGATGCGGGCCGAGAGGCGCGGGGCTTTGCCGGCGGTGATTACCGGAATCTCCATCGACAGCCGAACTATCGCGCCGGGCGAGGCCTATTTCGCGATCAAGGGTGACGTGCACGATGGTCACGCTTTTGTCGATGCCGCCTTGAAGTCGGGTGCGGCGCTGGCGGTGGTTGAGGCCGCGCAACGCGACACGTTCGCCGCCGGTGCGCCCCTGCTGATTGTCGAGGATGTGCTTGCCGCCTTGTGCGATCTGGCGCGGGCGTCGCGCGCGCGACTTTCAGCGCAGGTGATCGCGGTGACTGGATCGGTCGGCAAGACCTCGACCAAGGAGGCGTTGCGGAGCGTCCTTGGTGCGCAGGGCAAGACACACGCCTCGGTGGCTTCGTTCAATAATCACTGGGGCGTACCGCTCACGCTGGCGCGCTGCCCGGCGGATGTGCGTTTCGCCATCTTCGAGATCGGGATGAATCACGCTGGCGAGATCGAGCCGCTGGTGAAGATGGTGCGGCCTCATGTTGCGGTCATCACCACGGTCGAACCGGTGCATCTTGAGTTCTTCTCCGGCATAGAGGCGATCGCCGACGCCAAGGCGGAAATTTTCGAAGGCGTCGAGCCGCGCGGCGCCGTCGTGCTCAATCGGGACAACGCTCAGTTCGCGCGGCTGCAAAGACGTGCAAAGAAACTCGACATCGCGAAGATCGTCTCGTTCGGCTCGGACGAGAAGGCCGACGCGCGCCTGCTCGACGTGGCGCTGCATCCGGCGTGCTCCGCCGTGCACGCCAAAATTCTCGGCCATGAGCTGACCTATAAGCTCGGCATGCCCGGCCGTCACATGGCGATGAATTCGCTGGCGGTGCTGGCGGCGGCGTTACTGGCGGGCGCCGATCTTGCGCTTGCGGGGCTTGCGCTGTCGCAGGCGCAGCCGGCCGCGGGGCGCGGCGTGCGCCATGCGCTGACCGTGCCGAGCGGGGAGGCGACCCTGATTGACGAAAGCTATAACGCCAATCCTGCTTCGATGGCTGCGGCGCTGGGCGTGCTTGGCGGGACCAGGGTCGGGACGCAGGGTCGCCGCATCGCCGTGCTGGGCGATATGCTGGAGCTCGGTCCCAAAAGTGCGGACCTGCATCGTGGCCTGACCGAGGCGATCAATGCCAATGCGGTCGACATGATTTTTTGCTGCGGCCCTCTGATGCGCAACCTGTGGGACGCGCTTTCCTCCGGCAAGCGGGGCGGTTATGCAGAGGACTCGGCCGCGC
The DNA here is from genome assembly GCA_963807355.1 of uncultured archaeon. Lineage (GTDB taxonomy): Bacteria > Pseudomonadota > Alphaproteobacteria > Rhizobiales > Xanthobacteraceae > Nitrobacter. Next base: position 148,270 of record CAWEBX010000012.1, on the reverse strand, counting down.
TCGAATCGCAGGTGGTGGCGGCGATCCGCGCCGGCGACGTCATCATGGTCAAGGGCTCGCTCGGATCGCGAATGAAATTGATCATAACGGCGCTTGAAAAGCGATTTCCCGACAACGCCGCGCACGACGGAGTCGCGGTTTAGGGTTTCATGAAATGTTTTACTGGCTGATCGATCTTTCTAACACGGTTCCGGGGCTCGGCATTTTCAAGCCGCTGCTGAACGTCTTCCGCTACATCACCTTCCGCACCGGCGGCGCGATGGTGACGGGCGCGTTGTTCGTGTTTCTGTTCGGCCCCTGGATCATCGACAATCTTCGCCTGCGTCAGGGCAAGGGACAGCCGATCCGCACCGACGGGCCGCAGTCGCACCTCGTCAGCAAGAAGGGCACGCCGACCATGGGCGGCCTGATGATCCTGTCGGGACTTGTCGTGTCGACCGTGCTGTGGGCCAATCCCCTCAATCCGTATGTCTGGATCGTGCTCGCGGTGACGCTCGGTTTCGGCTTCATCGGCTTCTATGACGACTACCTGAAGGTGACGAAGCAGACCCACGCCGGATTCTCCGGGCGCACCCGCCTGCTGCTCGAACTGTTGATCGCGCTGGCCGCGTGCTATGCGCTGACCCGGCTCGGCCGCGAGCCGTTCTCGACGGCGCTGGTGATCCCGTTCTTCAAGGACGTGGCGCTGGACCTCGGCTGGTTCTTTCTCGCCTTTGGCGCCTTCATCATCGTCGGAGCCGGCAACGCGGTGAATCTCACCGACGGCCTCGACGGTCTCGCCATCGTGCCGGTCATGATCGCGGCGGCGAGCTTCGCCATGATCGCCTATCTCGCCGGCAACGCGGTCTTCGCCGACTATCTTCAGATCAACTACATCGCGGGGGCGGGCGAACTGGCGGTGCTGTGCGGCGCGGTGCTCGGGGCCGGCCTCGGCTTCCTTTGGTTCAACGCCCCGCCGGCATCGATCTTCATGGGTGATACCGGTTCGCTGGCGCTGGGCGGCATGCTCGGCTCGATCGCGGTGGCGGTGAAGCATGAAATCGTGCTGGCCGTGATTGGCGGCCTGTTCGTGCTGGAAGCGGTGTCGGTGATCGTGCAGGTCACGTCGTTCAAGCTCACCGGCAAGCGCATCTTCAAAATGGCGCCGATCCACCACCACTTCGAGCAACTCGGCTGGACCGAGCCGCAGATCGTGATCCGGTTCTGGATCATCTCGGTGATGCTGGCGCTTGCCGGCCTTTCGACGCTGAAGCTCCGGTGATGATGGGTATGCGCGCTTCGCTCGTCTCGACTCCACAAGGGGGAAGGGAACGGGTGTGCGGTGTGTGGAGCGGCTTGCCATGATCCCCGTCACCTCCTTTGCCGGCAAGACGGTCGCGGTGTTTGGCCTCGGCGGCTCGGGTCTTGCAAGCTGCCACGCGCTGAAGGCCGGCGGCGCTGAAGTGATTGCGAGCGACGACAACGTCGACAATCTTGCGAAGGCGGCGCAGGCTGGTTTCATCACCGCGGATCTGCGAAACGTATTGTGGACGAATTTCGCCGCGCTGGTACTTGCGCCCGGCGTGCCGTTGACCCATCCGGCGCCGCACTGGAGCGTGCTTGCGGCGCGACAGGCGGGTGTCGAAGTGATCGGCGACGTCGAACTGTTCTGCCGCGAGCGGAAGCGTCATGCCCCCGACGCGCCCTTCGTCGCCATCACCGGCACCAACGGCAAATCCACCACCACAGCGCTGGTCGCACATCTGATGCGCGAGGCTGGGCACGACGTGCAGATGGGCGGCAACATCGGCACCGCGATCCTGTCGCTGGAGTCTCCGCGCAGAGGACGCGTTCATGTGATCGAGATGTCGTCGTACCAGATCGACCTCGCCCCCTCGCTCGATCCGACCGTCGGCATTCTGCTCAATGTCAGTCCCGATCATCTCGATCGTCACGGCAGCATTGAACATTATGCGGAGGTGAAGGAGCGACTCATCGCCGGTGTGCAGCCGCAGGGCACGGCCGTCGTGGGTGTTGACGATCGCTGGTGTGGAGCAGTCGCCGACCGTCAGGAGCAGGCCGGCCGCAACGTCGTGCGGGTGTCGGTGAAGCGGCCGCTGGCGTACGGTATCAGCGTCGAACAAGATAGGATCGTTCTTGCGTCTGGTGGTGCGCGCAGCGAAATCGCTGACATTGGTGGAATTGGGTCGCTGCGCGGGAGGCACAACGCGCAGAACGCAGCGTGCGCTTCGGCGGCGGCGCTGGCGCTCGGGGTCAGCCGGGAGATTCTGCAGCAGGATTTACGCAGTTTCCCCGGTCTCGCGCATCGCATGGAGCAGGTGGGACGCAAGGTCCACGTGCTATTCGTCAACGACTTCAAGGGCACCAACGCCGACGCCACCGAGAAGGCGTTGTCGTCCTTCACCAATATCTTCTGGATCGCCGGAGGCAGACCGAAGAGCGGCGGCATCGCCTCGCTCGACGCGTTCTTCCCGCGCATCCGGAAAGCCTATCTGATCGGAGAGGCGGCACAGGAGTTCGCCGCGACGCTGGAAGGCAAGGCGGCTTACGAGATCAGTGCCACGCTGGAGGCCGCAGTGCCTGCCGCCGCGCGTGATGCGGAAGGAGCCGGTGTTGCGGAGGCAGTGGTGCTTTTGTCGCCAGCATGCGCTTCATTCGATCAGTTCCGTAATTTCGAGATTCGTGGTGATCGTTTCCGCGAGCTGGTTCGGGCGTTACCGGGCGTCACACCCGTCGTGTAGCTCGTGCCGCCGCAAATACGGCCTCATGTCGGGACTTGATCCGGGCATCTATTGAACTTCGTGAATTTTGCAAAGAGGACGGGTTGTATAGATCCTTTGCGCGAAGACGTGCTTTGCGCTTTTGGCGAGTGATGACGAAGATATAGCAACAGCCTTAACTCTCCAGTAACCACGATGAGGGACCAATGGGTTATCTCCGCCCGCAGGACCCGCCATGATTTCACGCGAACAACGCACACCGCTCTCGGAATGGTGGTGGACCGTGGATCGGTTGCTGCTGGCGGGTATGGTGCTTCTGATGCTCACCGGCGTGGTGCTGTCGCTGGCGGCGAGCCCGTCGGTGGCGACCCGGATCGGCCTTGATCCATTTCACTTCTTTCATCGTCATGTGCTGTTTCTGCTGCCGTCGACCGTCGTGATGGTCGGCGTGTCGTTTCTGTCGCCGCGTCAGATCCGCCGCTCGGCGCTGATCGTGTTCGCGCTCAGCGTCGTGTTGATCGTCGCCACGCTCGGGTTCGGTCCGGAGGTCAAGGGCGCGAAACGCTGGATCTCGATCCTCGGTGTCAACATCCAGGCTTCAGAATCCGCGAAGCCCGCTTTCGTCGTGCTGGCGGCCTGGCTGTTCTCGGAATCCGCGCGCAAGCCTGAGATGCCGGCGACCTCGATGGCGCTGTCGCTTCTGCTGGGACTCGTCACACTGCTGGTGATGGAGCCGGACTTCGGCCAGACCATGCTGATCCTGATGGTATGGGGTGCGCTGTTCTTCATTGCAGGCATGCGCATCGTCTGGGTATTCGGTCTCGCAGGCGCGGCGATCGCCGGCTTGTTCGCCGCCTACATGATGGTGCCGCACGTCGCGCTCCGCATCCGTCGCTTCATGGATCCGGCCTCCGGCGACACCTTCCAGGTCGACACCGCGATGGATGCTTTCGCCAACGGCGGCTGGTTCGGGCTCGGCCCTGGCGAGGGCATCGCCAAGCGGAGTCTTCCGGATAGTCACACCGATTTCGTGTTCGCGGTCGGCGCCGAGGAATTCGGCATCATCATGTGCCTCGGGCTGCTGGCGCTGTTCACCTTCATCGTCATGCGCACGCTGTCGCGCGCTTATGCATCGGAGGATCTGTTCTCGCGTTTTGCCGCGTCCGGGCTCGCGATCATGTTTGGCGTGCAGGCCGCCATCAATATGGCGGTCAACCTGCATCTGATTCCGGCCAAAGGCATGACGCTACCGTTCATTTCCTATGGAGGCTCGTCGATGATCTCGCTCGCCTACGGCGTCGGCTTGATGCTGGCGCTGACACGCGAGCGGCCGCGCACGGAAATGGAATCAATCAGCGACGCCGCTGCCGCCGCGAGTTATGCGTAGCGACATGTGTTGTCTTGGCGATATCGTCATGCCCGGCCTTGTGCCGGGCGCCCCGTCTTTGGTGCTTATGGCGAGGATAGACGTGGAGGGTGGGGCATGCGTAAGCGAAGCCACCTCGTTCTTCGGGCGGCTGTGGCCCGGTCACGGCGGAGGTTTTGTTTCGGGCAATGCCTATGACCACCACGCCTCTCATGCTGCTCGCCGCTGGCGGAACCGGGGGACACCTGTTTCCCGCCGAGGCGCTCGGCGTCGAGCTGATGAAGCGCGGCTTGCGCGTGCGGCTGGTGACGGACGCGCGTGCGCTGCGTTATAGTGGGCTGTTCTCGAAAGACATGACCGACGTGGTCCCGAGCGAGACGGTGCGCGGCCGCTCGCCGTGGGCGCTGGCGCGCACCGGCCTGATGCTCGCGGTCGGCACAGCCGTCGCTCTCAATCTGATGCGCGTTCTGAAACCTGCCGCCGTAGTCGGATTCGGTGGCTATCCGACCTTGCCCCCGTTGATCGCGGCGCAACTCAAGGGCATTCCGACGCTGATCCATGATTCCAACGCGGTCATGGGCCGCGCCAACAGCTTTCTGTCCAAGCGCGTCAGCGCCATCGCCACCTCGTTGCCGGGCGTGCTCGACAAGGAGCCGTCGCTGATCGGCAAGACCACGACGACCGGAACGCCGATGCGGCCTTCGATTCTCGCTGCCGCCATGGTGCCGTTCGCAGCACCAGGCTCGAACGATCCTTTGCGCGTTCTTGTGGTTGGCGGTAGCCAGGGTGCTCGCGTCATGAGCGACATCGTGCCGGACACAATTGAAAGACTCGAACCGGCGCTGCGGCAGCGATTGATATTGACCCAGCAGGTGCGCGACGAAGATGTGGCGCGGGTACGCCTGGTCTATGACCGGCTGAAGATCGAAGCGGAGCTTGCGCCGTTCTTTGCCGACCTTCCGGCGCGGCTGGCGTCGAGTCACATCGTCGTATCACGCTCGGGGGCGGGTACGGTGGCTGAACTCGGTGCGATCGGGCGCCCCTCCATTCTTGTACCGCTGCCCGGCGCGATCGATCAGGACCAGTTCGCCAATGCCGGTGTGCTCGCTGATGCCGGGGGCGCGATTCGCATCGTGCAGTCCGACTTCACTCCAGACCGGCTCGCGGCGGAATTGTCCGCGCTCGCGGAGGAACCGTCGCGGCTCGCGGCCATGGCGGCGGCGGCGCGCAAGGTAGGCCGCCTCGACGCAGCCGAACGGCTGGCGGATCTGGTGATGAAGGTGGCGCGACTTGATTTGCCGGGTGACGGCTTGACATTTGCCATCATGCCCGGACTTGTTCCGGCCATCCGCGTTTTGCATGAATCGGTTCGAAAGCAAGACGTGGATACCCGTGATAAAGCCATGTGCCGGCGAGTGCCGGGTAAGCGGGCATCAGGACTTTTGCGAGAAGACGACCCATGAGATTGCCGCGCGAAATCGGCCCTATCCACTTCATCGGCATCGGCGGCATCGGCATGAGTGGCATCGCCGAGGTACTGTGCAACCTCGGCTACACGGTGCAGGGCTCGGACGCTTCCGAAGGCGCTAATGTGGTGCGGCTCCGTGAGAAAGGCGTCAAGGTCACGGTCGGCCATAAGGCCGAGAACGTAAACGGGGCTGACGTGCTGGTCGTTTCAACCGCGATCAAGCGTGACAATCCCGAGCTGATGGCGGCGCGCGCGCAGCGCATTCCGGTCGTGCGCCGCGCCGAGATGCTCGCGGAACTGATGCGGCTGAAAAGCTGCGTGGCTATCGCCGGTACACACGGAAAAACTACCACCACCTCGATGGTTGCGGCGCTGCTCGACGCCGGCGATTTTGATCCCACAGTCATCAACGGCGGCATCATCAACGCCTACGGCACCAACGCGCGGCTGGGGGCCGGCGAGTGGATGGTGGTGGAGGCCGACGAGAGCGACGGTACCTTTTTGAAACTGCCGACCGACGTTGCTGTCGTCACCAACGTCGATCCCGAGCATCTTGATCACTTCAAGACCTTCGATGCCGTCCAGGATGCATTCCGCTCGTTCGTGGAGAACGTGCCGTTCTACGGCTTTGCGGTGATGTGCATCGATCATCCGGTCGTGCAGAGCATGGTCGGCAAGATTGAGGACCGCCGCATTATTACCTACGGCGAAAATCCGCAGGCAGACGCGCGGCTGATCGATCTCGCACCGAACGGCGGCGGCTCGCATTTCAAGGTGGTGTTCCGCAATCGCAAGACCGATGCCGCCCACGAGATTTCCGATCTGGTGCTGCCGATGCCGGGTCGTCACAACGCGCTCAACGCCACAGCGGCAATCGCGGTGGCGCACGAACTCGGCATTCCCGACGCGACAATCCGCAGCGCCATCGCAGGGTTCGGCGGCGTCAAGCGGCGCTTTACCAAGACCGGCGAGTGGAACGGCGTCACCATCATCGACGACTACGGTCATCATCCGGTCGAGATCGCAGCGGTGCTGAAGGCGGCGCGCGAGTCCACCGGCGGCAGGGTCATCGCCGTGGTGCAGCCGCATCGCTATACGCGGTTACAAGCGCTGTTTGAGGAATTCTGCACCTGCTTTAACGACGCCGACACGGTTGTCGTCGCGGACGTCTATCCGGCGGGCGAGGCGCCGATCACGGGTATCGACCGCGATCACTTCGTGCTCGGCCTGCGTGCCCACGGCCACCGCGAGGTGGTACCGCTGCAGGAGTCCGCGGCGCTCGCGGGTGTTATTGCAGGCCTCGCGAAGCAGGATGACTATGTCGTGTGCCTCGGCGCCGGCAACATCACGCAATGGGCTTATGCGCTGCCCGGTGAACTCAAGGCGCTGGGATGAGGATATTCTGGCTCGTTTTGCGGAGCGAATATCGCAGCGGGTTAGGATTCGGAATCACGGCTAATGATTGGGATGACGCGATGTTGCTTCTAGCAAAGGCGAGCAAAACCTTTTTGGCGACGCCTGCAGACGCAGGTATGATCGAAACATGGAAGGAAATTGGAAGTATCGACGAATTGGATCAAGACCATGTTATACCAAATATGGGCCAATTGCTCTGTCGAGGTGTTTGGTTTCCTAACTTGCCCCATATTCAATGACCTTCCCCGACATCGTTCCAAAACTGAAATCGCAAATGCCGGAGTTGCGCGGGCGGCTGCTGGCGAATGAGCCGCTGGCGCCGCTGACATGGTTTCGCGTCGGCGGTCCGGCGCAGGTGCTGTTCGCGCCCGCGGACGAAGACGATCTCGCCTATTTCCTGCTCCATCTGCCGGAAGAGATCCCGATCTACTGCATAGGCGTCGGCTCCAATATTGTGGTGCGCGACCGCGGTCTGCTGGGTGTGGTGATCCGCCTGTCTCCGCGCGGATTTGGCGACGTTACGACCGATGGCGACATCGTGCGCGCCGGCGCGGCCGCGCTCGACAAGCGTGTCGCGGAAGCTGCGGCTGCGGCGAACATTAGCGGGCTTGAATTCTATTTCGGCATTCCCGGCACCATCGGCGGCGCGCTGCGGATGAACGCGGGCGCCAACGGCAGCGAGACCAAAGATGTTCTCGTCGAAGCCCGCGCGGTCAGCCGTCGTGGCGAAAAGGTGACCTTCGATAATTCCGGCATGGCGTTCGAATATCGCAACAGCAGAGTCGATCCCTCCGTTATCTTTACCGGCGCGATATTTCGTGGCCGTCTCGCCGATCCGGAAGCAATCCGCGCGCGCATGAACGGCGTGCAGGCTCACCGCGAGACAGTGCAGCCGATCCGCGAAAAGACCGGTGGCTCGACGTTCAAGAATCCGCCGGGTCAGAGTGCCTGGAAATTGATTGATGCCGCCGGGATGCGTGGCCATCGCGTCGGCGGCGCGCAGGTATCGGAAATGCACTGCAATTTTCTTATCAACACTGGAGAGGCCACGGCGCGCGACATCGAAACCTTGGGCGAATCCGTCCGCGAACGGGTAAAACAGCATTCCGGCATCGAACTGCAGTGGGAAATCAAGCGGATCGGGGTTGGAGCATGACCCCCGACAAAGGAAGCCTGGCTTTCGGATAAGATCATGCTCGATCATAAAGATAGGGCGAGCGACTGATTCAACGCAGTTGATCAGACTCTCGAGAAGGTCGATGCGCATCACCATTTTGTTCGGCGGCAGCAACAAAGAGCGTCTCGTTTCGGTCGCGAGCGCGCAGGCGCTGCATCACGCCTTGCCGGAGGCCGATCTTTGGTTCTGGAACCATCGCGACGAAGTCATCGACGTGCGACCCGACGCGCTGAGGAATCATGCTCGGCCGTTCGAGGACGAGTTCGTTCCTGCCGGCGCCGGCACGCAGCTTGAACGGGCGCTGGACCGGGCGAAGGCCGAGGGCCGCCTTCTGGTGCTCGGCCTTCACGGAGGCCGCGCCGAAAATGGCGAACTGCAGGCGATGTGCGAACTCCGCCGCATTCCCTTTACGGGGTCGGGCTCGGCCGCCTCTCATCTTGCGTTCGACAAGGTTGCGGCCAAGCGGTTCGTGGCCTTGGCCGGTGTCATTACGCCGGCGCACATCTTGCTTGAGAACATCGATCGCGCGTTCGCCGAACACGGTCGGCTGGTTGCTAAACCTGCGTGTGACGGATCGAGCTATGGTCTGATCTTCATCAATGCGCCGCAGGACCTCGTCACCGTTCGCGACGCAGCGAAGACAGAAGACTATGTGATCGAACCGTTCGTGTCCGGCATCGAGGCGACTTGCGGCGTGCTGGAGCATTCCGACGGTTCGGTCGTCGCGCTTCCACCGGTCGAGATCGTGCCGGCCGAGGGCGCGTTCGACTATGCCGCGAAATATCTGGCGAAGACGACGCAAGAGATCTGTCCGGGGCGTTTTTCGCCAGAAATTGCCACGCAGATCATGGATCACTCGCTGCGGGCGCATCTGGCGTTGTCCTGCCGCGGCTATTCCCGCACCGACTTCATCGTGACAGGCAAGGGGCCGGTCTATCTCGAGACCAACACCCTCCCGGGCATGACCGCGGCGTCGCTTTACCCGAAGGCGCTTCATGCACACGGGATCGGGTTTGCGGATTTCCTGCGTGATCAGATCGTGCTTGCCGAAAAGACAGTACGTCCGATTTGAGGAGCCTGGCGCAGCGCGCTGAGGGAACCGCGAAGGGTGCACGACAATCCGACGGGCTGATCCCGAAAAGCCGCAAGGCATTCTTTTATCGCGCCAAAATGCGGCCTGTCCGCACCACATTTACCTTTTGTTTACCAGGACGTCCCAAGGTTAACACTGGCGGCGCATGTGGCGTTTTGGCTGCCGGGACGCGAGCTGGCGGAATTTTTCCGCTTCCGACCGCATCGAGGGGACAGCAGACCTGCCGGAGGTCGGCGCCCCGCCCGGTATCGCTAAAACGTTGGGCGCGCTCCAAAATTCGTGTTTCTGCGTTCAGCGCCGCGGTTCAAGCGGGGCGGGGCGAAACGGTGACGAGCTCGCGCAATGAATGGTGGAGGACACCTCGATCGGTCGTTGAGATTGCCGAGGTTCAAGTCTGGCCTGTTGAAGGAGGTCGGCCTGCTCGGGTTGGCAGCCAGCGGTGCCGCCATCTTGCTGCGCGAACAGATCGACAAGCTGAAGCGTGCGCGGGCGGAACGTCTGGATGCGCGTGCCAGGAATCCCAACCGCGCGATTGCCTTTATCGAACGCCATGTTCCGCGCGCGGCTTGGCGCGATTATGACCGTTGTCGTCGTCGGCGGCAGCGCCGCGCTCGGCGTGGTCGCGGGTGGCCATGTCGATGAAGCGATCGCGGCCTTCGACGACACGCGCAATGCACTCGCCAACGCCGCGGGCTTCGGAATCACATCCGTTACCGTCAATGGCCGCACGCAATTGACGCAGGATGAGGTGTTGGCCGCAGGCGGCGTCAACGGCCGTTCATCCCTCCTGTTCCTTGATGCCGCTAGCGTGCGTGACAGCCTAAAGGCCAATCCGTGGATCGCGGATGCGACCGTGTTGAAGCTTTATCCGGGCGCGCTTCAGATCGACATCACCGAGCGTCTCCCCTTCGCACTTTGGCAGGAGAACGGCAAGCTCGCGGTGATCGCCGCCGACGGAATGGTGCTCACGCCATACGTCGCGCAGCGCTTCGCGTCGTTGCCGCTCGTGGTCGGCAAGGGGGCGGAAACCCGCGCCAAGGATTTTCTCGCGCTGGTTGCGAACTATCCTGTTGTGAATAGCCAACTCAAGGCCGCGATCTTCGTCGGCGAGCGGCGCTGGAATCTGCGTCTCAAGGATGGACTAGACATCCGGCTTCCGGAGAACGACGTCGGTCTCGCGCTCGCTGCGCTCGTAAAATATGACAGGGAAAACAAGTTGCTGTCGCGCGACATCACCGCAATCGACCTGCGGCTGCCCGATCGCCTGACCGTGCGGCTTTCGGAAGAGGCCGCGAAGGCGCGCGAAGAGCAGATCAAGAAGTCCAGCAAAAAGGCCGGCAGCGCATGACGGTCCTCGATCGCGACCAGGCCCCGAAAACCCGGCCGATGCAGCGCAATCGCAGCGCGCTGGTGGCGTCGCTGGACATCGGCACCAGCAAGATCGCCTGCATGATCGCAAGGCTGCGGCCGAGCGCACCGAACGATGCGTTGCGCGGACGAACCCACGCAGCGGAGCTGATCGGCTACAGCCAGATTCAGTCGCGCGGCATGAAGGCCGGCGCGGTGACCGATCTCGCCCAATGCGAGCAGGCGGTTCGCCAAGCCGTTTCACTGGCCGAGCAAATGGCAAAGGTCCGGGTCGAATCCGTGTTGCTGTCGGTCTCGGCCGGACGGCTGCAAGGACAGTTGATTGAAGCGGCCTCCCACATTCAGGGTGGCGCGGTTACGCCGTCCGATGTCAGCCGGGTTACTTCGACCGGAATGCATCACGCCACGGCCCCCGGGCGCACCGTGCTTCATGCGCTGCCGGTCGGCTATTCGCTCGACGGCGTAAAGGGTATCCGCGATCCCCGCGGCATGGTGGCGCGCCGATTTGGCGTCGATATGAACGTCGTGACCTCGGAGGCGACCGTCGCGAAAAACCTGATGCTGGCGGTGGAGCGCTGCCATCTCACCGTCGAAGCCATGGCTGCTAGCCCTTATGTTGCCGGCTTGTCGGTATTGACCGACGACGAGGTCGATCTCGGCGCCGCGGTCGTGGAGATGGGCGCGGGAACCACCACTATCGCGATCTATTCGGCTGGGCGCTTTATTCATGCCAGCGGTTTTGCCATCGGCGGACATCACGTCACGATGGATCTCGCGCGCGGATTGGGTGCGTGCATTGCGGATGCCGAGCGAATCAAGACGTTATATGGCACGGTGCTAACGGGCGGCTCGGATGTCCGCGAACTGATGACGGTTCCGGCAGCCGGAGACAGTGACAGTGACGCGCCGCAGGTCGTGTCGCGTGCGACCATCGCCAACATCGTTCGTCAGCGTGTTGAGGAGATTTTTGAGATGGTCAGGGACCGGCTCGCGGATTCCCCATTTGCCGCCGAGCCGCGTGCGCGGGTCGTGTTGAGCGGCGGTGCGTCGCAGCTTACTGGCATTCCCGAACTTGCACGACGCGTCCTCGGCCGCCCGGTCCGCATCGGCCGTCCGCTCGGCTTCGGCCGCCTGCCCAATGAGGCCAAAGGCGCTTCGTTCGCCGTTCCCACAGGGCTGCTGGTGTATCCGCAATACGCGCATCTGGAACATGTTGAACCGCGGCGCACGCGGCAGGTCCGGACAGGGACGGACGGCTATTTCGGAAAGGTCGGACGATGGCTCCGGGAGGGCTTCTGATGAATTTTCCAATTTGCAGATTTCCATCAATTCCCGCGGTCGACGACCGCCGGCATAGCGACACCGCGCGTGTAATCGAGAGGCAACCATGACCATCAATCTCAACGTTCCCGACATTCACGAGCTGAAGCCGCGGATCACTGTATTCGGCGTCGGCGGCGCTGGCGGCAACGCGGTCAACAACATGATCACGGCCGGACTGGTCGGGGTCGATTTCGTGGTTGCCAACACCGATGCGCAGGCGCTGACCATGTCCAAAGCGCAGCGCATTATCCAGATGGGCACGCAGGTCACCCAGGGTCTCGGCGCCGGTTCGCAGCCCGATGTCGGCGCTGCCGCGGCGCAGGAAGTCATCGATGAAATTCGCGATCACCTCTCGGGGGCGAACATGGTGTTCGTCACCGCCGGAATGGGCGGCGGCACCGGGACCGGTGCTGCGCCCGTTATCGCCAAGGCCGCGCGCGAAATGGGGATCCTGACCGTCGGCGTCGTCACCAAGCCGTTCCACTTCGAGGGCCAGCGCCGGATGCGCACCGCCAACTCGGGGATCGGCGAACTGCACAAGGTGGTCGATACGCTGCTGATCATTCCCAATCAAAACCTGTTCCGCGTGGCTAATGAGAAGACCACCTTCGCCGACGCCTTCGCGATGGCCGATCAGGTGCTTTACTCGGGCGTGGCCTGCATCACGGACCTGATGGTGAAGGAAGGTCTGATCAATCTCGACTTTGCCGACGTCCGCGCCGTGATGCGCGAGATGGGCAAGGCGATGATGGGCACCGGGGAGGCTTCCGGCGAGAAGCGCGCGCTCACCGCCGCCGAAGCGGCGATCGCCAACCCGCTGATCGACGACAGTTCGATGAAGGGCGCCAAGGGGCTCCTGATTTCGATCACCGGCGGCAAGGACCTCACCCTGTTCGAGGTCGACGAAGCCGCCACGCGGATTCGTGAGGAGGTCGATCAGGACGCGAACATCATCGTCGGCGCAACCTTCGATGAGAAGTCTCGACGGTATCATCAGGGTATCCGTGGTCGCGACCGGCATCGACCAGGGCACGATCGCGCGCGCTGCGGCCACCCCGGCCGCGAAGACGGTATCCGCTGCGCCCGACCCCCGTGCGGCCGAACTGACTGCAAAGCTCCGTGAGGACAACAAGCGTGCTTCCGCTAATCTCGCCCAGAAGCCCATCGAGCCCCGGCCTGCCGCCCAGCCGGTGCAGCCAGCTCAGGCCCCGACCGCTCAACCCGCCGCTAATGTAGAGCGTGCAGCGTTGGAGGCGATTGCCGCGGCGGTTGCCGAGCCAACGCCGCCACCGCCTGCTCCGGCTCCCGTGCAGCCGGCCTCGTACGGCGACGTTACTGTTCGGCCGATTGCGCAGAAGCCGACGCTGTTCCCGGATCACGATCCTGCGCAGCGCGAGCAGCACGAGCCGCCGCCGCCGGAAAACTTCATCCCGCAGCCGGCCGAACGTGCCCCGGTCCGCGTCCCTCGGATGCCGAGGATGGAGGAACTACCGATGCCAGCGCAGAATGAAATCCGACAGGCCCGGGGCGAGGTTGACGGAGAGCATCCGCAGAAGAATCGGCTGTCACTCTTGCAACGTCTGGCCAATGTTGGCCTCGGCCGGCGCGATCAGGACGCCGAGCCTCCTCTCGCGGGTCGCGAGGCCGGGCCAGCCATGGCTCAGATGCCTCCATTGCCGGAGCGCCGGCCGCAGCGCGGCGTTGCCGAGCAGATGGGTAACGAGCCGGTATCAGAGTACGCGCGCCGTCCGTCGCCTCAAGGACTGGATTCTCACGGCCGTCCGGTTCCCGTTACGCCCGCTCCGCAAGGCGATGATCACCTGGATATCCCCGCTTTTCTTCGCCGCCAGGCCCACTGAAGTCTGTAACAATTGAAAATTGGAAAGGGCTCCGACCTTGTAGGGTCGGAGCCCTTTCTCTCTTGATACGGTATCTAGCTTTTTCCACGTATTTTACTGAAATTAATAGAAAATTAGTGTCTTCGGATTTTCGTAGAAGGTCACGCTCCGACGGAAAATTTGGTTAAGGGGCGGCGTGATTGCGGCGGAGATGGGGTAACAATCGGTAAAGAAGCGTGAGTTGGCGTGCTTTGTGGCAACCGGTATGTTCTAGGCGTGACTTTGGGGATCACGAATCAATTCGTCGCCTTTGCAGGCGGAGACATCGGCTTTCGGGATTAGTCACTTGGGCAAGACTTTATGAGATTCAACCGCCAGACGACGCTTCGTTCGCGAGCCACCGTGACGGGTGTCGGCGTTCACTCCGGACTACCAGTCAATTTGACCCTTGGGCCTGCCTCGATCGATGCGGGTTTTATTTTTGTCCGTATCGGTCCCGATGGAACCGAACGTCGGGTGCGAGCTGCGGTAAAATCCGTGACCTCGACCCAGTTTGCCACTGTCCTGGGCGACCAGCAAGGCTCGCTTGTATCCACCGCCGAACACGTTCTTGCTGCATTGCGAGGCCTTGGGGTCGACAATGCAACCATTGAACTCGACGGACCTGAAGTGCCGATTATGGATGGCAGCTCGGCGGCGTTCGTCGCCGCGATCGATCAGGCTGGTATTGTCGAGCAGTCGGCAGCGCGCCGCTTCATCCAGGTTCTGAAAACGGTCCGGGTGAAGAAGGGCGAGGCGTTCGGCGAACTGCGACCGCACAGGCGCGGTTTTCGCATCGACATCGACATCGATTTCGCCAATCCGGTGATCGGCCATCAGGATTATTCTATCGATCTCAATCCCGAAAGTTTTCGTCGCGAAATTAGCCGGGCTCGAACCTTCGGTTGCATGAACGATGTCGAAAGACTCCGGAGCGCGGGTTTTGCGTTGGGCGCGTCATTTGAAAATTCCATGGTGTTCGATGACGAGCGCCTGTTGAATACCGGCGGTCTGCGCTACGCCGACGAGTGTGTGCGACACAAGGCTCTCGATGCGATCGGCGATCTGGCTCTCGCAGGGTTTCCGCTGATCGGCGGCTATCGTTCGGTGCGTGGCGGGCACAAGCTCAACCACGCGGTACTCACGGCTCTGATGGCCGATCGGACTGCGTGGCGGGTGGTTGAGGATCAGCCGGCTCCGCGTCCGCGCAGTCAGGGCGAAGTGGTCGGCGGAATGGTGGGCGGCATGGTTGCGGCCTATGGTCCCAACGTGTCCTGAGTTCTGCCCGGCCTCGCACGCTTTCATCCATTCTGCTCCATACGCGCGCCCTGATCCTGCACGGCTCCGCAGTCTCACGGCGAAATGCTTGGGCGGTAGTATGGACAGGCGAGATCCGGATGAATCGGACCAAAGCCTTACTTTCGATCGAACATGATCTTATCCGAAAAGTGATTTCCGCTCGGGACCGCGCTCGGTGTTCCCGCCTTAATCCCGGCGAAATACCTGCTTACCCCGTTGGTGGACGGATTCTTTTCGGCTAAACGGGTCGCGGTAAAAAGGCAGCGCATCCTGTTTGCCTCGTGCTTGGATCGCCGTATCACGGACGTCGGATTTTCATCAATGTTGGCTAAGCGTATGGCGCTCGGACTGAGCGAGTTCATGGATCGCGCCGCTCTTGATCGGCTTGGCGGGAAACTCCGGCTCGCCGCCAGTCTTGCACTTGTTGCCGTTACCGTGGCCGGCTGCGGGACCGGACCGCTCTTGGACAAGCTCACGGCAAAGGACGAACAGACCTTCAGCGATGACCCGGCGGACAAGCTCTACAATGAGGGCTTGTTCCTGATGAACAAGGAGCGCGACCTCAAGGCGGCCACGAAGAAATTCGACGAGGTCGACCGTGAACACCCCTATTCGGAATGGGCGCGGAAGTCGTTGTTGATGTCGGCCTATGCATCTTATCAGGCGGGCGATTACGATACGTGCATTGGCTCCGCGTCGCGCTACGTGACGCTCCATCCGGGCACCCCGGACGCCGCCTATGCGCAATATTTGATCGCCGTCTCGAACTACGACCAGATCCCCGATGTCTCGCGCGACCAGGCTCGCACCGAAAAAGCCATGCACTCCATGGAAGAGGTGATCCGTAAATATCCGACGTCCGAATATGCCGGCGAAGCCAAGAAGAAGCTTCAGGCCGCGCGCGATCAACTCGCCGGCAAGGAAATGGCGATCGGCCGCTACTATATGGAGCGACGTGATTATACGGGCGCCATCAACCGCTATAAGGCCGTGGTGACGCGCTACCAGACCACGCGGCATGTCGAGGAAGCGCTGGCGCGGCTGACCGAAGCCTACATGGCGATTGGAATCGTTGCCGAGGCGCAGACCGCCGCGGCTGTGCTCGGCCACAACTTTCCGGACAGTCGCTGGTACAAGGACGCCTACAATCTCGTGACGTCAGGGGGAAGCCAGCCCAGCGAGAATAAGGGCTCGTGGATCAGCAAGGCGTTCAGGAAAGTGGGGCTTGGCTAGACGTTCCCAAGCCGTTTCAGCGAATGCGGTTGCGAATGCGGAATCGAAGGGCACCCCTTGGGCTGCCGATGCCGTTATCAATCCGCGGCTCTGGTTTCGCGATCCGAACTTCGCTAGTCTCCGTGCCACGCTTCTCTGCACCTCTCAACGACTTTTGGCAGGAACCGGCCTCCTATGCTTGCGCGCCTTTCGATCCGCGACATCGTCCTGATCGAGCGGCTCGACATCGAGTTCGCCTCCGGTCTGGCGGTGCTGACCGGCGAGACCGGCGCGGGAAAATCCATTCTGCTTGATGCCTTTGCGCTGGCGCTCGGCGGTCGCGGCGATGCCGGGCTGGTCCGTCACGGCGCGGAGCAGGGTCAGGTCACGGCCACCTTCGATGTTCCCAAGAACCATCCGGCCTGCGTCATCCTTACCGCCAATGGCATCGACGGCTCTATTTCTGACGATTCGGGCGAGATGATTCTTCGACGGGTTCAACTCGCAGACGGTCGCACCCGAGCCTTCATCAATGATCAAGCGATCAGCGTGCAGACCTTGAAGGCGGTAGGCGCGACGCTGGTGGAAATTCATGGCCAGCATGACGAGCGGGCGCTGGTCGATGCATCGACCCACCGTCGGCTGCTCGATGCCTCCGCGGGGCTGGACACCGAAGTCGCCGCGCTGGAGGTGTTGTGGGAAGCTCGCCGCCGCGCCCGCGCGACGCTTGACGATCATCGCGCCGGCGTGGAGCGCGCCGCGCGAGAGGCCGAGTTTCTGCGTCATGCCTCCGACGAGTTAACACAACTCGCACCGCAGGACGGCGAGGAAACCGCGCTTGCCGAACGCCGTGCCACGATGATGGCGGGCGAAAAGATCGCAACCGACCTGCGCGAGGCGCAGGACGTCGTCAGCGGTCATGGCTCACCGGTGAGCGTGCTAGCGGCTGCGGTGCGGCGGCTGGAACGGCGAGCCGCGAATTCGCCGCAACTGGTCGAGCCGGCGGTCAGGGCTATCGATGCCGCTATCAACGCGCTGGAGGAGGCAGGCCAGCATCTCGCGGCGGCGCTCGTTGCCGCCGATTTCGACCCGGCCGAGCTGGAGCGCATCGAGGAACGGCTGTTCGCGCTGCGCGCGGCGTCGCGCAAATATGCGACGCCGGTCGATGGCCTGGCTGCGCTTGCCAAGAAATACGCTGCGGAAGTCGCGCTGATTGATGCCGGTGCGGATCGATTGACCGTTCTGGAAAAAGAGGCGGCCGTCGCCGATAAACGTTATACAGCGGCAGCGACGAAACTCTCGGCCGCGCGCACGAAGGCTGCTGACAAACTCGACAAGACGGTCAACGTCGAGCTTGCGCCGCTGAAACTCGAGCGCGCCAGATTTTCCACGCAGATCGAGTCCGACCCGTCGGCACCGGGACCGCAAGGCTTCGACCGCGTCGAGTTCTGGGTGCAGACCAATCCCGGCACTCGACCAGGACCGCTGATGAAGGTCGCCTCGGGAGGCGAACTGTCGCGCTTCCTGCTGGCGCTGAAGGTGGTGCTCTCTGACAAGGGCTCGGCGCCGACGCTGGTGTTCGACGAGATCGACACTGGGGTCGGCGGTGCGGTGGCCGACGCGATCGGCGCGCGGCTGGCGCGGCTTGCCGGCAAGGTCCAGGTGATGGCGGTGACGCACGCGCCGCAGGTCGCGGTGCGGGCCGACCAGCATCTGCTTATTTCAAAGGATGCGCTGGATCGCGGCAAGCGCGTCGCCACGCGTGTTGCGACGCTGGCTGAGGATCACCGCCGCGAGGAGATCGCGCGGATGCTCGCCGGAGCCGAGATCACCGCGGAGGCTCGCGCCGCCGCGGACCGGCTGTTGAAAGCGGCGGGATAAGTCGCTGTGGCGGCAAAGCCCAAAACGCCTCCGCCCGTCGATCTCCTCACCCGGTCGCAGGCCCGGGTTGAGCACAAGCGGCTTTCGCTTGAGATCGAGACGCATAACGAGCGTTATTACCAAAAAGACGCGCCGACGATTTCAGAACTCCACCTACGACGCGCTGCGGCAGCGGCTCGAAGCGATCGAGGCCCGCTTTCCGGACCTCGTCACTGCAAGCTCGCCCACGCAGACCGTCGGGGCCGCCCCCGCGCGCGGCTTCGCGAAGGTGCAGCACGCAGTGCCGATGCTGTCGCTCGGCAATGCCTTCAGCGAGGCTGAGGTCGCCGAATTCGTCGAACGCATCCGCCGTTTTTTGAAACTCGGCTTGGACGAATTTCCTGCCATCGTCGCCGAGCCGAAGATCGACGGACTGTCGCTATCGCTTCGTTACGAGCGCGGCGAACTGGTGCGCGCGGCGACGCGCGGCGATGGCTTCACGGGTGAGGATGTCACCGCCAATGTCCGCACTATCAAGGACGTGCCGCAGACGCTAAAGGCTCACGCCATTCCCGCCGCCTGCGAGCTACGCGGTGAAGTCTACATGCTGAAGCAGGACTTTCTTGCGCTGAATAAAAAGCAGCAGGAGGCTGGCGACACCGTGTTCGCCAACCCGCGCAACTCGGCAGCGGGCTCGCTGCGCCAGAAGGATGTCGCGATCACCGCGTCGCGTCCGCTCAAGTTCTTCGCCTACGCCCGGGGTGAAATGACGGACCGACCCGCGGGCACCCAACGCGACATGCTGGAGTGGCTCAAGAACGTCGGATTCGTCGTCAATCCGCTGATCGAATTGTGTCACAGCGTCGAGGAGGTGCTGGCGTTTTATCGCCGTATCGGCGAGCAACGCGCCACGCTCGGCTACGACATCGATGGCGTGGTCTATAAGGTCGATCGGCTCGACTGGCAGGAGCGGCTCGGCTTCGTGTCGCGAAGCCCGCGTTGGGCGATTGCGCACAAGTTCGCTGCCGAGCAGGCAATCACAATCCTCAAGGGCATCGACATTCAGGTCGGCCGCACCGGCGCGATGACGCCGGTGGCGCGGCTTGAGCCCATCACCGTTGGCGGCGTTGTGGTGCAAAACGCGACGCTGCACAATGAGGACTACATTAAAGGCATTGGAAATGACGGCCAGCCGATCCGCGAGGGTGTTGATCTTCGCGTCGGCGACACCGTGGTGGTGCAGCGCGCTGGTGACGTGATTCCGCAGGTGGTCAGTGTTGTCATCGACAAGCGGCCAACGAGCGCCAAGCCGTATGCGTTTCCGCACAAGTGTCCGATCTGCGGCAGTCACGCCGTGCGCGAGGAGGGCGAGGCGGTGCGCCGCTGCACCGGAGCACTGATCTGCCCGGCGCAGGCGGTGGAGCGGCTCAAGCATTTCGTCTCGCGTCTTGCCTTCGACATCGACGGTCTCGGCGAAAAGCAGATTCAGGAATTCTATGACGACGGCCTCATCATGCATCCGGTCGACATCTTCACGCTGCAGAAGCACGACGCGCGCGCGACAAAGAAGCTGCGTGATCGCGAAGGTTATGGTGAGGTCTCAGTGCGCAACCTGTTCGCTGCGATCGACGCTCGCCGCAAGATCGAACTGAACCGGTTGATCTTCGCGCTCGGCATCCGCCATGTCGGCGAGGGCAACGCCAAGCTGCTGGCGCGGCATTACGGCAGCATCGAGAATTTTCGCAGCACCATGGCGGAGGCCGCTGCGGCGCAGACAGAAGCGGGCAATGATTCCGAAGCCTATGCCGACCTCAACAACATCGGAGGCATCGGCGATATCGTCGCCGACGCGGTGGTCGAGTTCTTCGCTGAGACGCGCAACGTCAAGGCGCTGAACGATCTGCTCGCTGAGATCGAAGTGCTGCCGGTCGCGCAGGCCCGCAGCGACTCGGCCGTGGCCGGCAAGACCGTTGTGTTCACGGGTTCGCTGGAAAAATTCACGCGCGACGAGGCTAAGGCATCGGCTGAGCGCATGGGCGCGAAAACTTCCAGCTCGGTGTCGAAGAAGACCGATCTTGTCGTCGCTGGTCCCGGAGCCGGCTCAAAACTCAAGGACGCCGAGAAGTTCGGCGTGAAAGTGATTTCGGAAGACGAGTGGCTGCAACTGATCGAGGGATAAGCGATTTCCCGAGTGGTGTGTCGGGGACGTGATGGCGCTCAAGCGGCTGGCTGGCCGATCGTCACTGCCAGCGTTCCAACGCCGTCGCAGCCGCATTCGACGTGATCGCCCGGCTGAAGGGGGGAGACGCCGGCTGGCGTGCCGGTCATGATGATGTCGCCGGCGTCAAGCGCGACCTGTTGCGAGAGCTGCGCGATGATCTCCGGCACATTCCAGATCATCTGCGCGAGATCGTCGGATTGGGTTTCCTTGCCATTGACCGCGAGCCAGATGTGGCCCTTCGACGGATGCCCGATCTTGGCGGCGGGTTGCAGAGCGCTGCAGGGCGCAGCGTGATCGAACGATTTTGCGATTTCCCAGGGCTGCTTCTTTTCGCGCGCGGCGTTTTGCAGGTCGCGCCGGGTGAGGTCGATGCCGACGGCGTAGCCGTAGACGTGATCGAGCGCGGTGTTGGCGGGGATGCGCAAGCCTCCGCTCTTCATCGCGACGATCAGTTCGACTTCGTGATGCAGATCACGGGTGAGAGGCGGGTAGGGGATGATCGCGCCGTCGGCGTCGATCATGTCGGCGTG
Organism: uncultured archaeon; assembly: GCA_963807355.1. Classification (GTDB taxonomy): domain Bacteria; phylum Pseudomonadota; class Alphaproteobacteria; order Rhizobiales; family Xanthobacteraceae; genus Nitrobacter. The sequence continues at coordinate 127,340 of CAWEBX010000012.1, read as the reverse complement.
TTTGGCGAAGAAGAACGGCGGCGCGCGCTCGTCGTGGCCCAACTCGCGGACATGGTCGAGGTAGTTGCGGCCGACGCACCAGATGCGGCGGACCGGAAAAAATCTGTCGAAGCCTGCGACCGCGATGACGGGTTGGGGTGGCTGTGGAATCACGAACGGCAATACGCTCATGCGGACTCTCCGCTCTGCCTGCGCTGGCGCGACGAGATCGTCATTGCGGACAATCGTAATGAGCTTACGCTGACGCGCTCAAGGGGGCCAGCGTCAGCGGCGCTGTCTCACGATGCTGCAGGCGGAAGAACGAAGCATAGCGTCCGCCGCTCCGCAGCAGGTCGTCGTGGCGCCCGCGCTCGACGATCTCGCCGTTCTCGATCACAAGAATGGCGTCGGCATGCATGATGGTGTGCAGGCGGTGCGCGATCACGATCGTGGTGCGATTGCGGCACAGATGCTCGATCGCTTCCTGCACCTGCTTTTCGGATTCCGAATCGAGTGCGGCGGTGGCCTCGTCCAGCAGGATGATCGGCGCGTCCTTGATGAGCGCGCGCGCCACGGCGATGCGTTGGCGTTGCCCGCCGGAGAGCTGGGTGCCGTGCTCGCCCACAGGAGTATCGTAGCCGAGCGGAAAGCTCATGATGAAGTCGTGGGCGCAGGCGGCTTTCGCCGCCGCGACGATCTCGTCCTCGCTGGCACCGGGGCGGCCGAACGCAATGTTCTCGCGGATGGTGGCGCGGAACAGGTAAACGTCCTGGCCGACATAGGCGGTCTGCTGACGCAGCGATGTGCGCGATACGCCGGAGATGACCTGCCCATCGATCAGGATGTCGCCGTCGGTGACCTCATACAGGCGCAGCAGGAGCGCCAGCACGGTGGATTTTCCGCCGCCCGACGGGCCGACCAACGCCGTCATCTTGCCCGGCTCGGCGACGAAGTTCATGCGCTTGAGCACGGGCTCGTCGGCGCGATAGGCGAACGTGACATCCCGCAACTCGACGCGCGCGTCAGTCAATTGCAGAGCGGGCTTGTCACTGTCGTCCGGCTCGCTGGCGGGGCTGTCCACGATTTCAATCAGCTTCCGCGCGCCGATCAGGCTGCTGTTAAGTTCGATGTTGAGACGGGCCAGCCGCTTCGCCGGCTCATAGGCCAAGAGAAAGGCTGCGAGGAACGAAAAGAACTGGCCTGGCGTCGCGCCCATGGCGACGACGCGATAGCCGCCATACATCAGCGCGCCCGCGATGGCGAAACCGCCAAGCGTTTCCATCAGCGGGCTGGCGCAATTCGAAACCCGCGCCATCTTGTTGTTGGTCTGCTCCACCGCGGCGATGCTGGCGTCGATCCGCTCGCGCATGGTCTGTTCGAGCGTGAATGCTTTGACGGTCCGAATACCTTGCAGCGACTCCTGCATCGTCTCCATGATGTCGGCGGTGCCGTGGAACTGGACGTGCGCCAGCCCCTTGATGCGCTTGACCAGCTTGCGCAGCACGATCATCGCGGGCGGCGCCACCAGCGCGCCAAGCAGCGACATATACGGATCCTGCATCACCATCACGACGACGAGCGCGATCAACGACAAAAGATCGCGACCCACGGCGTTGATCAGCAGGTTAAGCACCTGGGTGACCGATGTCGCGCCGGCCGTGAGCCGCGCGAGAAACTCCGATGAATGTCGCTGCGAGAAATAGCCGATGCTCTCGCTCATCAGCTTCGCAAACAAGCGGCGCTGATTATTGGCGAGAATGGCGTTGCTGATCCGGGACAGGATCACGGAATGACCGTAGGTCGCCGCACCCTTGACCACGAAGATGACGAGCACCACAATCGACAACATGAAAATGCCGTGGACGTTGCGGTCCACATAAGCCTGATTGATGACTTCGCCGAGCAGGTAGGCCGAGGTCGCCGTCGCCGCCGCGGAGACGGCCATCAGCGCAAATGCGGCGAGGTAGCGCCGCCAATAGGCCATGCCCTGTTCCGTGATCAGGCGGCGGATGAGGACGGCCGCGCCATAGGGATCGTCGGTAATTTTCTTCGGAGTTTCGGTCATCGCGTTCCGTTGACGCCGTGAATCGGCGGTCGCCCGCGCGTCAGGGTATTGCGAAAGCTCCAACTCAATGCCCGCAATAGCAGCCTTTTTCAAGCGAAAACCGGGTTTCGCCCGGTTTGTCAGGCTGATGCCGCGAGCGCCTCCGAGACTTGTCGTCCCGCCAGCTTTTCTTCCCACGCCAGCGCGTGCGCGGCGATGGTCGCGAGGTCGTCGTATTGCGGCGTCCAGTCGAGCGCCGCGCGAATCCGGCTCGTGTCGGCGATCATGGTCATGATATCGCCGGGGCGGCGGTCGGAATAGTGAACCGCGAAGTTGCGGCCGCAGACCCGGCGGACCGCTTCGATCGTTTCCAGAACGGAGTAGCCGCGTCCATATCCGCAATTCAGCGTGGTCGAGTGTCCGCCGTTTTGCAGGTAGGTCAGCGCGGCGCGATGGGCTTGCGCCAGATCGCTGACATGAATGAAGTCGCGAATGCAGCTTCCGTCCGGCGTCGGATAGTCGGTGCCGAACACGTCGATCTTGGCGCGCTGCCCGGTCGCGGCTTCGACTGCGATTTTCAGCAGGTGCGTGGCGCCCGCGGTCGAGAGGCCGATACGCGCCTGAGGGTCGGCGCCCGCGACATTGAAGTAGCGCAGCACCACATAGCTCATGCCATGTGCGGTCGCGACATCGTGCAGCATGATCTCCGTCATCAGCTTCGATGACCCGTAAGGAGAGAGCGGCCGGGTCGGCGCTTCTTCAGGAACCGGCATCCGGTCGGGATTGCCGTAGACTGCGGCGGTTGACGAAAAGATGAAGCGGTTGACCCCGCATCTGACGGCGGCGTTCAGAAGGCTGCGAGTCGTCATCGTGTTGTTACGATAGTAGGCGAGCGGATCGCGCATCGACTCGGGCACCACCACGGAACCCGCAAAGTGAATGATGCTTTCGATGCCGTTCTGGGCGATGACGTTCTCGACGAGATTTTCGTCTCCGGCGTCACCGATAAACAGCGGTACGCCCTCGGGGAGCGCCGACGAGAATCCGGTGGACAGGTTGTCGATCACGACGACGTTCTCGCCGGCCTCAGCCAGCGCGAGCACCATATGACTGCCGATGTAGCCGGCTCCACCGGTGACAAGCACGGTCATATCTGCTCCTTTGTACCAAAGTGTGCGGCGGGTACCGCGGTCGCCGAAGTGTCCCACAAAAGAATGGAATTGCCGTATAGCATGACCGTGAACGACCAGTTTTCGTCCGTCTGATCTCGGGATTCGACATTATGGTTGCCAAACTGTAACGGGAACCGGTCTTTCTTTGAGCAGCTGCGGCCGTCGATGACCGACATTCTCATCATCAAGACATCCTCGCTCGGCGACGTCGTGCATCAGATGCCAGCGATCGTCGACGCGACCCGTGCATGTCCGCAGTTGCGGCTGACGTGGCTGGTCGAGGAATCGTTCGCGCCGCTGGTGCGGCTGCACCCGTCGGTCGCCGACATCATTCCTGTCGCGACGCGGCGCTGGCGTTCGCAACTTGGTGCTGGCGTCACATGGCGCGAGATCGCCAAGTTCCGGGCGAGGCTTCGCGAACGATCGTTCGACAAGGTGATCGATACTCAGGGCCTGATCCGCTCGGCGATCATGGCGCGCGTCGCGCGCGGCGAGCGCCACGGTTATGACGGTCGTAGCATCCGCGAGCCCTTAGCCGCGCGATTTTACGACGTCACGCACGCGGTAGGGCGCAATCTCCACGCGGTGACGCGCAACCGGATCCTGACCGGTCTGTCGCTCGGATATCAGTCGCCCCACGACGTTGACTACGGTCTGCTCCCGTTCATGCGGACGGGTGGTCAGCCCTATGCAGTCTTGCTTCACGGCACCTCCCGGCTCTCGAAAACGTGGCGTGCGGAGGGCTGGATCGAAACCGGCCGCTGGCTGAGTGCGAACGGATTGCAGACCGTGCTTCCGTGGGGCACCGAGGCCGAACGTCTGTTATCCGAGCGGCTGTCGGGAGACATCGCGGGCAGTCGTGTCCAGCCGCGCCAGAGTCTCGATCTGACCGCGCAGATGATCGGCAATGCGGCGTTGGTGATCGGCGTCGATACCGGCCTTATGCATCTTGCGGCGGCGTATCGCGTTCCGCTCGTCGGCATCTATGTCAGCACCGATCCGGGCCTGACCGGGCCTGTCGGCAGCGGCCGCATGGCGGTTCTAGGCGGCAAGAACGGTCCGCCTTCCGCGGGGCAAGTGATCGATGCCGCGGAGCGATTGCTTGCTTAGGCACGTGGCGTGATTGCACCGGATATCTCTGCAAGCACCCGCGCGACGAATGCGTCGAGGTCGCCGCCTGTGAACAGGAAGCCCGGAATGCCAGCACCGGCAGCAGCTTCGATATCGCTCTCGCGGTCGCCGATGGCAAAGCTGCCGTGTTGCCGCACCGGCCAATGCTGCATCAGGTCGAGGATCATGCCGGGCTTCGGTTTGCGCCAGCGATGATCTTCCAGATATCTGGCGACGCTGCCGTCGGGATGGTGCGGGCAATATCTGAAGTCGTCGATCCGCGCGCCCTGCGACGCTAGATGGGACTGCATCCACAGGTGCAGATTACGAACATCATCCTCGCTGAAGAAGCCGCGTGCGACACCGGATTGATTGGTGAAGATGAAAACGAAATAGCCGGCCTCGTTCAGCCGCTGTATCGCCCTGGCGACGCCGGGCATCCAGCGAATGCGATCGCGTGTACCGATATAGCTGTCGTCATGATTGATGACGCCGTCGCGATCCAGGAATGCCGCGGGCCTGCCAGCCGGAGCTTTAACGGCGCCGTTCACTTTTCTTCGACTCTGTCCGCCAGTGCGCGCTCGACGTTATCGCAGATCGCGTGAGCCGCGGTCATGTGGATCTGCTGAATCACCGGGGTGTCGTCGCTCGGCGCAACGAGAAGGCGGTCGCAGATCTCGTGCAGGCTTTGCCCTTTGAGGCCAGTAAAACCGACGGTGACAAGTCCGAGCCGTCGCGCGGCGGATAGGGCAGCGAGGATGTTTGGGGAGCGTCCCGAGGTGGACAGCGCCAGAAGCACGTCGCCAGGTCGGCCCAGACTCTCGATCTGCCGGGCGAAAATCTGCTCGAATCCGTAGTCGTTGGAGATAGCGGTGAGCGCGGACGTATCGGTCGTCAGGGCGATGGCGGCGTAGCCGGGCCGTTCTTTCCTGTAACGCCCGACGATTTCCGAGGCGATGTGTTGGGCGTCGGCGGCGCTTCCGCCGTTTCCGATCAGAAGCACTTTATTTCCGGAACGGAGCGCGTCGATGATCGTGACAGCAATGTCGCTTACGACTGCGAGCAACGCCGTGTCATTGGCTGCGCGCTGGAGGGCCGTCAGCGATTGCTGAAAATGGGTTGCGATCGGGTTCTGGCTCAAGACGCACCTTTGTCACCGTGATGGCCAGAGCATTTTCGCTTCTGATTGAATCAGAAGCGAAGCTCTAGATTGTTGTTTTAACGCGTTTCTTCCCGCGAACCGGTATCCACTTCGCTCGAAAACGCTATAGCAGTGGTAATGAGCGCGTCATACTCAGGCAAGCATGGCGTGCCGTGCGTCAACGTGCATCGTGCGCGCCGGCCTCCGCAAGCACACGTTCCGTGATCGAGATTACCTCTGCTGCGGGGATATCGCGCATGCAACGATGATCATTCCTGGTGCAGACCGGACGATGGCATGGTTGGCACGGGAGAGGCGTTTTCGCCTAAATCGTCGCGGCGAGCCCGTTCAAGGGCGCCCAGTGATAGGGGCTGGTCGGCCCGAAAATTCCCAGTGTCGGCGTTCCGATCGCAGCCGCGACGTGTAGCAAACCGGAGTCGTTCGATATTGCAATGGTGGCCCCCGCCATCGCCAGAATGCCGTTTCGCAGGTCGTGACCCGTCAGATCCCGGACCCGCGGGCCTCCGGTTGCCGCGATTTCGGTCGCCATTGCTTTTTCATTCGGGCCGCCGATCACCCAAAGGTCGATTCCGCGCTCGGCCAGCATTCGGGCGGCCTCGGCGTAGGAGGTCCAGCGCTTACTGGAGCCGACCGCCCCGGGTGCCAGCGCCACCGCCGGTCCCGCGCCCAATCCCTGCGCCTGCCGCCAGCGGGTGACGTCTTCGGTGGATATCCGAAGCTGCGGCGCCGGCCATTCAGGCGGCCGTGCCGCCCCGGCGGGAAGTGCCAGGGACGCCTTCCTGTCGATCATGCGGGGCAGGGCTCTTTCGCCCCAACGCCAGCGGTTGAGTAGTCCGAAACGCGCTTCGCCGACAAAACCCACCCGTTCCGGGATGCCGGCCAGCGCGGGCGCGATTGCCGATTTCCAGGTGCGGGGCATGACGAAGGCCGTTCCATACCCCCGCGCGCGCAATTGCCGGGCGAGACTCCACTGTTGCGTCGGTGCCAGCCGGCTGCGGGGCAGGTCCCAGACCACGCCAGCGCGCACTCCGGGCATATAATCGACCAGCGGCGCGCAGAGCGTTGTCACCAGCATATCCACCGGTCAATTCGGCCAGCGCTGTTTGAGCACCCGCACCACCGTGTGGCCGCGCACGAAGTCGCCGATCCACATGTAGGGAACGATCAGAATGGGCCGGGTATCGTCTGGGTCGGCCATTTCCGGCCCATATGGTGAATCTGTTTTCATATCTTGATCGATGCGCGATCCAGGATCGATGTTCGGTCCTCGGTATCCGCTCCGACCCGTGAGGTAAAGTTATCTCGCGCGCTGTTTTTCACGGCCCGATCGTCACACGGCAGGCCCACCTAAGTTGCCTCGCGGGCTGGAGTGGGGCAAACCAGTGGGGTGAATTTGACATTCGCCACCCACTTTGCCGCAAACCCGGTAAGGGAATGTCAAATTCAAAACTCCACTGGAAAACCTTATGGTTGCTAGTGGTCTCTTGATTCTAACATTTGCAAAGAACGCCTGCCGCCGGGATGCAAATGTTCAGAACGGACCGCTAAGAGTCGCACATCCATGACGGGGACATCATGCTGCTGGTGACCGGGGGCGCCGGTTTTATCGGATCCAATCTCGTTGCCGCGTTGAACGACGCCGGGCGCAGCGATGTGGCGGTGTGCGATGTGCTGGGACATGACGGCAAATGGCGCAACCTCGCCAAGCGGCAGCTTGCGGATATCGTTCCACCCGAGGAATTGATGCGTTGGCTGGACGGCCGTCGTCTGGACGCCGTCTTTCACCTCGGCGCGATCTCCGAAACCACCGCGACCGATGGCGATCTCGTCATCGAGACCAACTTCCGGCTGTCGCTCCGATTGCTCGACTGGTGCACGTCGACCATGACGCCTTTCATCTATGCCTCGTCGGCGTCAACCTACGGCGATGGCGCGCAGGGCTTTCGCGATGATCAATCGTTGGCCGCGCTGCGAGCGCTCCGGCCGATAAATCTCTACGGCTGGAGCAAACACCTGTTCGACATGGCCGTCGTGGGCCGCGCCGCCAAAGGTGGTGCTCTGCCGCCGCAATGGGTTGGTCTGAAGTTCTTCAACGTGTTCGGACCGAATGAATATCACAAAGGCTCCATGATGAGCGTGCTGGCGCGCCGCTTCAGCGATGTGAAAGGCTGCCGCCCCGTGCAGTTGTTCAAGTCGCATCGGGAACGCATCGCCGATGGCGATCAGCGCCGCGACTTCATTTACGTCGACGACGTCGTTCGTGTGATGATGTGGTTGTTAGCGACGCCTTCGGTCAACGGTCTTTTGAATGTGGGAACCGGCGAGGCGCGCAGCTTTCGCGATCTGATGACGGCGGCCTATGCCTCGCTTGGCACGAAGCCGAATATCGAATACGTCGATATGCCTGAACAAATTCGCGGGGCCTACCAGTATTTTACGCAAGCGGATATCGAGCGCTTGCAAAGCGCTGGTTACAACGGAGGCTTCACGCCTTTGGAGGAAGCCGTCGATGCCTATGTCAAAGGCTATCTGGATCGCGATGATCGCTTTCGCTAACGCGCGAGTGGAAGAGCAAGCCGGTCTTCGAAACGATTATTTTGCTCAACCAAAGACGGTTTAGTCTGGTTGATGCGATTGCATCGAACTCCAGCAACAGGTGAAGGGTTTTGATGATCGATTTTGACGACTTGTCGAATGGCTTTTCCGGCCAGACGGTCCTCTGTGTCGGCGACCTCATGCTCGACGAGTTCGTGTACGGCGAAATATCACGGATTTCGCCGGAAGCGCCTGCCCCGGTCATCGCGGTTCAGCGGAGCGAAACCAACGTCGGTGGGGCCGGCAATGTGGCGCGCAATATCGCCGCGCTCGGTGCGCGCTGCATCTTCGTTGGATTGGCGGGTGAGGATGACGCAGGCGAGAGGCTCCGGGCCACGCTTTCGCGGGAACGCCTGATCGAACCATTGTTGATTTCGGATCCGGCGCGACCGACGACGCGCAAGGTCCGCTTTGTTTCGGAGCATTTTTCGACCCACATGCTGCGAGCCGATTGGGAAATGGCCGTCCCGGCGTCCGGGGCGGTGGAGCAGACCTTGATCGATGCCATTCTGCCGCAACTGCCACGCGCCGACATCATATTGTTGTCCGACTATGCCAAGGGAGTGTTGACAGCGCGGGTAATCCGCGACGTCATCGATGCCGCGCGCCGGCTTGGCAAGCGCGTGATCGTCGATCCGAAGAGCGCTAATTTCAACATCTATCGCGGCGCCACGTTGCTCACGCCGAACCGCAAGGAGTTTGCGGATGCAACTCGCACCCGCGCCGACGATCAGCCGAGCATTGCGGCAGCGGCTCGCGAAATGATGCGGCTCGTCGATGGCGAGGCCGTGCTGGTGACGCAAAGCGAACACGGCATGACGCTCGTGCCGCGTGAGGGCGAGGTCATCCATGTTCCTGCGCACACCGTCAAGGTTCGCGACGTGACGGGCGCCGGCGATACTGTCGTCGCCACGCTCGCGGTTTCGCTTGCCGCGGGCGCAGATTGGGAAACCGCGCTGCGGACAGCGAGCGCCGCAGCCGCCGTCGCCGTCGGCAAGAGCGGGACCGCGATTGTCACACTCGCGGAACTGCGCCGCAATATTCTGCCGCCGGCCTCTCTGGCCGCCGAAGAGAAAATCGCGCAATCGACGGTCAACCTTGACCAACACCTGACGGCGTGGCGTGAGCAAGGTCTGCGAATTGGTTTCACCAATGGCTGTTTCGATATCCTGCATCCCGGTCACGTCAAGGTGCTGACCGGAGCACGCGCTGCGTGCGACCGGCTGATCGTGGGATTAAACAGCGATGCGTCCGTGATGCGGCTGAAAGGCGAAGGCCGTCCGATCCAGAATGAGCGGGCGCGCGCAGAAGTTCTGGCTGCGCTCGAGGCTGTCGATCTCGTTGTGATTTTCGAAGAGGACACGCCGATGAACCTGATCGAGCGAATCCAGCCGAATGTGCTCGTCAAAGGCGGAGATTATTCTCTTGAGCAAGTCGTCGGTCAGGAGCTAGTTACTGCACGAGGCGGGGAGGTCGTTCTGATCGACACTCTGAAAGGATTCAGTACGACGTCGCTGGTGAAGCGCGCAGGAGGCCGAGCATGAGAGTCTTGCTCCGCAGTGGCCGGCGTGTTTTCGCTTCTTATACTGTCCGGACCAAAGCCTCATAAATCCGCCCGAAAGTTTACTTCCCGAAATGTTCTGATCGCGCTGCATGACCTGATAACGGTCGTGGCAGCGGTGCTCGTGAGTTGTTACTTCCGTTTTGAAGATCATCATTTTGCCCTGCGCTTGCCACTGCTCTTGAAAGCGCTGCCCTATTTCCTGGCCATCAGCTGCGTTATTTTTATGTCTTTAATCTGACGACAACAAAATGGCGGTTCATTTCCCTTGTGGACGCGCTCAATATCGTCAAGGCGTCCTCGCTTCTGGCATTCGTCATCCTGGTCTTCGACTATGTCATCATCGCCCCCAATCTTTATGACACGTTCTTTCTTGGAAAGAAGACGATCATACTTTACTGGCTGTTGCAGATATTTCTGCTCGCAGCTATCGCGCTTTACCTATCGGTATTTTCGTTACAAGCGGACCCTTGTTCACGTAAGGGCCGACGACGCAACGCCAGCCATCATCGTCGGACGCGCTGCGGATGCCGAAATTCTCCTGCGTTCGGTCGAGAGTGGCGCGGTCAAGCAATTGCGACCGGTTTGCCTATTGTCGCCGTCGGCCGCTGACATTGGTCAGACGATACGCGGCGTTGCCGTCCTTGGTGGAGTGGATCAACTCGAGGAGGTGATAACGGATTTTGCGGAAAGGCAGACGTCAATCAAGCGCATCATCATGACGCCGTCCGCCTTCGAGCCCGACGCCCAGCCGGAAACGGTTCTCGCTTACGGCCGCAAACTAGGCCTTAAGGTAAGCCGGCTGCCCTCGCTTGGGGAGGGGGGAGATTCCGCGCCTGACGCCGGTCGCCGTTGAAGATCTTCTGCTTCGCCCAAGCCGTACCATCGACTATGAGCGGCTCGAAGGACTGATCAAGAACAAGTCCGTTGTCGTGAACGGCGGCGGCGGATCGATCGGGTCCGAAATCTGCAAACGTGTCGTGACGTTCGGTGCGAGCCGTCTGTTGATCGTCGAAAATTCTGAACCTGCTCTTTATGCGATCGTGGAGGAGTTCAGCTCCACGAGCCGAGCCGCTGTGGTCGAAGGTCGCATTGCTGACATTCGTGATCGCGAGCGGTTGATGCGCTTGATGAACGAATTCAAGCCCGACATCGTGTTTCATGCGGCTGCGCTCAAGCATGTTCCCATTCTCGAGCGGGACTGGGGCGAGGGCGTCAAGACCAACATTTTCGGTTCAGTCAACGTCGCCGATGCCGCGCTGGCATCGGGTGCCGAAATCCATGGTGATGATCTCCACCGACAAGGCGATAGAGCCGGTGTCGATGCTCGGGCTGACCAAACGTTTTGCCGAGATGTATTGTCAGGCGCTGGATCGTGAACTGGCGGCACGTGCGGCCGGCAAGGTTCCGATGCGGCTGATTTCAGTCCGTTTCGGCAACGTGCTGGCGTCGAACGGATCGGTGGTACCAAAGTTCAAGGCGCAAATCGAAGCCGGCGGTCCGGTGACAGTCACGCATCCGGACATGGTTCGCTACTTCATGACGATCCGCGAAGCCTGCGATCTCGTCCTTACCGCGGCCAGCCATGCAGCGATGCCGGAAAGACATGATGTCTCGGTGTATGTCCTGAATATGGGGCAGCCGGTGAAGATCGTCGATCTGGCCGAACGCATGATCAGCCTGCCCGGCCTGCAGCCTCACAGCGACATTGAGATTGTTTTTACCGGGGCGCGGCCAGGCGAAAGATTGAACGAAATCCTGTTTGCAAGCCAGGAGCCGACGATCGAGATCGGCTTACCGGGGATCTTGACGGCAAAACCGAACGAGCCGCCGATGGACACGGTTCGCGAGTGGGTCGCGTTCTAAAGGAAGCCGTCGCGAGCGAGAACAAGCTGGCGATCCGATCGATCCTGAAAGATGCCGTGCCGGAGTTCGGCGCGCATCCCGCGCAAACCTCGCCTCTCGCGCCCGACATGTCGCGATGAACCGCTGCGTTATTCGGCACTCTCGATTGAGGTCGATCCTTTCTGACTTCTTTCGCCGCTGAAAATCCAGACAAGTCCCCCGAGCGCGCCCACGACCAAAAACACCGCGCCGTACAGCAGCGAGACATTGACGCCTTCGCTAGTCGCCAGTCCGGCATATCCGAAAGTCAGTGCCATGGACGCCTCGCGCACGCCCCACCCCGCTATCGAGATCGGCAGCATCGTAATCAGCATGACCGGTGGGACAAGCAAGAAAATCTCGCTGAAAAGGATTGGCGCGGCGATCGCCTTCACAACGCACCATGCAATCACCACGGCGAGGATGTGGATGAGCAGCGACAGAAACGCAATCTTCGACCAGCGCTCTCGATTGAAGATGGCACGGTTCGTGATGATCGAGCAGGCGCGAAGATGATGTACGGCCCGGATATGTCCGAGCCAGCGCCAATGCAATCTACCGAGAAGCAGGAAAACACCGGCGGCCGCGATCGCGACAAGATCGACGAACAGCAGTGCGAGTCGGCCTTGGGGATCGCCGATCAGACGGTAACTCCACGGTAAACTCGCGGCGATCAGCAGGGCAAGCGCAATCAGGCCAATCGCGCGGTCGACGAAGATCGAATAGGCGGCTGCTCGCCAACCGGCCGGACCACGTCCGACCAGCCAGAGCCGCATGGCGTCGCCGCCGATCGATGAAGGCAGGGTCTGGTTGAAAAACGAGCCGATCATGCAATAGCGCACCGCCTGTGCGACCGAGAGGCTGGCGCCGCAGTCGGCGCTGATTTCACGCCACCGCATGGCGCTGGCGAGCACCTGCAATAGCGTTACGGCAATGCCGAGCGCGATCCAGCCGACGCTGGTGAAACCAAGGCGCGAGAGGAGGTCAGAGATATCGACCTTGCGGAGCGCTAGGTAGAGCAGGGCAGCCGAAATCAGTATTTTTGCCGTTGAAAGCAGAATTTGGCGCATTGCGCTTGTCTGTGCCGAGGTTAAGTTGGCCATCGGGCTCTTCGGGACAAAGTGGACTTCTTGTCTTGGTATGGTTTTGGATTGCCTCTGGCAATAGTCGTGCACAGCGGGGTATTGCGGTCCTGCGATGCCATGGATAACGAGGCAGGGCTACCCCGTGGGCCGCGGCTCACAGTTCCTGAGGAGTGAAATTGTCAGATTATCCGATATTGGTTACCGGCGCGGCGGGCTTCATCGGATTTCACGTCGTCGGCCAACTCCTGAAGCAGGGGCATCGGGTTGTCGGCATTGACAGTCTCAACGATTATTATGATCCTGCACTCAAGGATGGCCGGCTCGAAATCTTGCGCAAGGATTCACACTTTCGTTTTGTCAAAGCCGACCTGGCCGATCGCGAGGCGACGGCCGCATTGTTCGCTGAACACCACCTTTCGGTCGTGCTCCATCTCGCAGCGCAGGCGGGCGTTCGCTACTCATTGCAAAATCCCCATGCGTACGTCAATTCCAACCTCACGGCTTTTGCGAATGTCCTTGAAGGATGTCGGCACGCCTCCTGTCCTCACTTGCTGTTTGCTTCATCGTCCTCTGTTTACGGCGCAAACACAAAGCTTCCTTTTTCCGTTCATGATAATGTCGATCACCCCGTCAGCCTCTATGCGGCGACGAAGAAGTCCAACGAACTGATGGCGCACGCCTATAGCCACCTCTACCGGATTCCGACGACGGGCTTGCGTTTCTTCACGGTCTATGGCCCGTGGTACCGACCGGACATGGCGCTCTACAAGTTCGCCGACGCGATCGTCGGAGGGCAGCCGATCAAGCTGTTCAATCATGGCAACATGCAGCGAGATTTCACCTACGTCGATGACGTGGTGGAAGCCGTTGTCCGCCTGATCGATCATGCTCCACAGGCTAATGCGAGTTGGTCGGGCGATGCCCCCGATGCAGGGACCAGTTCGGCTCCATGGCGAATCTATAATATCGGCAACAATAAACCGGCAGAGTTGATGAGCGTCGTCGCCCTTCTGGAGAAAGCTCTCGGACGATCCGTGCAAAAGGAACTGCTGCCGATGCAACCCGGCGACGTACAGGCAACATTTGCTGACATCGATGATCTTGCCCGTGACGTCGGTTTCCGTCCCTCGACTTCACTGGAAGATGGTATTCATCGTTTTGCAGCCTGGTATTGTCGTTATCATCGGGTCAATTAGTGCGGCCGTCGGGGTTTGCGTGATCCGATTGAGTGCCTTTCATCTTACGGCTTCCCTCGTCCCTTTGATCCGGGTTCGCATCAAGATGGCTGCAAGGGTCTGCGAACGTCGGAATCGGGATGGACAAATCAGCATACGGAGATGGTCCTGTGAGTGAGCGTATCGTCCCGCTCATCATGTGCGGCGGTGCGGGAACCCGGCTGTGGCCGGCCTCGCGGGAGGGGCGTCCGAAGCAGTTTCTGCCGTTGTTCGGGCCGCGTTCGACGTTTCAGGATACGCTGCGACGGGTGTCCGATCCCTTGCTGTTCGAGCGGCCGATCGTGGTCACCAACGCCGCCTACCGTTTCATGGTGCTTGAACAACTCGCTGAGATGGGGCTTGAAGCGGACATTCTGCTGGAGCCGACACGGCGCAATTCGGGGCCGGCGATCGCTGCGGGGACGATCTTCGCGCAGATGCGTCACAGTGAAGCCGTCGTGCTCGCGCTCGCCGCAGATCACGTTGTCCGCGACACCGAAGCGTTTGTCTCCGCCTGCCGCCAGGGATTAGCCGCCGCCAATGGTGGTCGCATCGTGACTTTCGGCGTTCGGCCGCAGCGGCCGGCGACCGAATACGGTTATATCAACCCTGGCGCGGCGATTGCGGGCGCGGTGAGAGTGGTAACGACGTTTGTCGAAAAGCCAGATCGGCAAACCGCCGCCGGTTACCTTGACGCGGGGTATCTCTGGAACAGCGGCAACTTCATGTTCCGCGCAGCGGTTCTTCTGGATGAATATCGCAACGTCGATCCAGACAGCGTCGCTGCGGTGACCGATGCGGTATCCCATGCTGGCCGGGATCTTGGTTTTGTCATGCTCGATCCGGAGGCCTTTTCGAGGGCGCAAGCGATTTCGATCGATTACGCCGTAATGGAAAAGACCGCTCATGCGGCCGTGGTGCCGGTTGATTGCGGCTGGTCAGACGTCGGATCGTGGCATGCGGTTTGGGAGTTGTCGGACAAGGACGGTCAGGGCAATGCGGCGCAGGGGATCGCCGTGTTCGAAGATTCTCGCAACTGCAATGTCGCGACCGATAAAGCACTGGTCGCGCTGGAAGGTGTCGACGATCTCGTTGTGGTAGCGACGCAGGACGCCGTGCTGGTGTCTCGTCAGAAGGACGCCAACGGGCTGAAACGTCTGGTGACGAAGTTGAAGAGTCTTGCGCCGCAGGTCACGGAAGAACATCTGCGGGTCCATAGGCCCTGGGGCGCTTACCAGTCGATCGACAGGGGCGAGCGGCATCAGGTCAAGCGCATCACCGTGAAGGCCGGCGACCGGCTGTCGCTGCAAAAACATCACCATCGCTCGGAGCACTGGATCGTGGTGCGCGGCACGGCGAGGGTGACGGTCGATGACGTTGTCAAGATCGTGCACGAGAACGAATCGATCTATATCCCGATTGGAGCCGTCCACCGGCTGGAGAACCCGGGCAAGATTCCCCTGGAACTGATCGAAGTGCAGACCGGCAGCTACCTTGGCGACGACGATATCGTCCGGATCGAGGATGATTATCGGCGAAACTGAGCTACGGCTCGGACGCCGAATCGGCTAATCTGTGGACACACTGTGGATATACTGTTGCCCTATCCAAAGGTGTTGTTCTTCGTTCGGCCGGCCACAATGTTATGTAATTCTTTGAATCAAAACGTGTTGGGATTGTTATTCCTCTAATCGCCTCTTTCGTTATGGCGTGCTAGGGAGAACGCGCGGTCGGGTTCGGGGGTGCCTAGGCTGTCTTTTTTTTGGGGTACCTGATGAGTTCCAAGCCATCTGCACTGAAGCCATCTGCATTAAAGCCGCCTGCATTGAAAACTGCAGCGTCCGAGCGCTTGCTGCGCGTCGGCGTGATCGGCGCGGGCGTCATGGGCAGCAATCACGGCCGCGTGCTGGCCGGTCTTCCGGGCGTCAGGCTCGTCGGCATCGTTGACCCCTTGCCCGGGCATCGTGCCCGTGCGGCCGAGATGACCGGGTGCCGAACCTTCGGGACATTCGATGAGCTACTCGCCGCCGGCGTCGACGCGGTGACTATCGCTGCGCCGACACACCTTCATTGTGAACTCGCGCTGGCTTGTATCGCGCGCGGCGTTCATGTTCTGGTCGAGAAGCCGATAGCCTCGACGGTCGAGGAGGGATTTAAGATCGTCGCAGCAGCGCACCGTGCTGGTTTGACTCTGATGGTCGGCCATGTCGAGCGCTTCAACCCGGCGGTCGCCGCCATCAAGCAGGCGATTGGGGGCGAGGATATTCTCTCAATCGCGATCACGCGTGTCGGGCCATTTCCGCCGCGCATGTCGAATGTTGGTGTTGTGATCGACCTCGCCGTGCATGACATCGACCTGATCCGCTGGTTTACAGAATCCGAAATCGTCGACGTCCAGCCCCAGCTCTCCTGTGCGGTCGCCGAGCGGGAGGATATCGCGCTGCTTCAGTTCCGGACCGCATCCGGCGTGCTCGCGCACATCAATACGAACTGGCTGACGCCGTTCAAGGCCCGCAACGTCACGGTCGCAACCCGCGGCAAGTACGTGATGGGTGATCTGCTGACTCGCCAGGTCACGGAATGTTTCGGTTTTCAGCCGGACGGCAGCTACTCCATGCGGCACCTTCCGGTAGGCCACGATGAACCCCTGCGCGCCGAACTGATCGCGTTTGTCGATGCGGTGCGTTCGGGCAAAGCTCCGGCCGTGGGTGGCGCCGAAGGCGTCGCCAGCCTCGCGATCGCGATCAAGTGCCTGCAAGACCAGTCTCCCGTCGCTCCGCCGGTGCAGACAGCACGCCGCGCTGCCGGCTGATAGCCTGGAGCACAGAATGCAGCAGCATATGCCTTCACAGGCGATTTCATTCATCGACGTCGCCGAACAGCGCCGTCGCCTGGGTAAACGTATCGATGACGCGATAGCTCGTGTCCTGACGCACTGCCAGTTCATCAACGGTCCCGAGGTCGCACGTCTGGAGGCCGATCTTGCGGCTTTCAGCGGCGCGAAGCATGTGGTGGCCTGCGCGAGTGGCACAGATGCGCTGTTGATGGTGTTGCTGGCGAAGAAAATCGGCCCTGGCGACGCGGTGATCTGCCCGACATTTACATTCTGTGCGACCGGCGAGGTCGTGGCGCTGCTCGGGGCGACGCCCGTGTTTGTCGATGTTGATGAGACAACCTTCAATATCGACATCGCTTCGCTCAAGAACGGCATCGCCGTCGCGAAACGGCAGGGTCTCAAGCCCCGGGCTATCATCCCCGTCGACCTTTTTGGTCAGCCCGCCGATCATGATGCGATTGCGGCGGTTGCTGCGGCCGAGAATCTGTTCGTTTTGGACGACGCCGCGCAAAGTTTTGGCGCGACCTACAAGGGCCGGCGGTTGGGTACGTTCGGCCTTGCGACCGCGACCAGTTTCTTCCCCGCCAAGCCGCTCGGCTGCTATGGCGACGGCGGAGCGATCTTCACCGACGATGCCGAACTGGCCGACACATTGCGCAGCGTGCGTGTGCATGGTCAGGGATCTGATAGGTACGACAACGTGAGGCTGGGTCTCACGGGCCGCATCGATACTGTGCAGGCGGCGGTCTTGATCGAAAAGCTCAAGATATTCCCTGACGAGGTTGCGGCGCGGAATGCAGTTGCCAGGCGCTACAATGAAGGGCTCGGGCAGGTTGCGATCGTGCCGCGCGTCGCACCGGATTGCACCTCGGTATGGGCGCAGTACACCATCCGGCTGCCGAATGGGGGCCGTGAGGCGCTGGCATCGACGCTAAAGGCGCAAGGCATTCCGACCGTGGTCTACTATCCGAAGTCGCTGCATCAGCAGACCGCCTACCGGAGTTTCCCGGTCGCCGCCGGCGGCCTTGCCGTCAGCGAAAAGCTGTCGACCGAGGTCATCAGCCTGCCGATGCATCCCTATCTGGATGAATCGACCCAAGACCGGATCATCGAGACTGCGCGCGCCGCGCTTGCGAACTGATTTCGGCATTTTGCGCCGCAAGGCGATCCTGTAGAAACGCCGGATGCTTGGACGTATTTTCACCGTCGGCGGATATACGCTGCTCTCGCGGCTGACGGGGTTTGCGCGCGACATCATGCTCGCGGCAATCCTTGGCGCGGGGCCGGTCGCGGATGCTTTCTTCGTGGCGCTGCGATTGCCGAATCATTTCCGGGCGATTTTTGCCGAAGGCGCTTTCAACGCTGCGTTCGTGCCTGCTTACGCGCATGTCTCTGCCAGCGGCCCTGCTGCTGCAAAATTGTTCGCCAGCCGCATCTTCACCCTGCTGTTGCTGTCGCAGGTGATTTTGCTGGTGATCTCATGGCTGTTCATGCCGCAGGTCATCGCATTGCTGGCACCCGGCTTCGCTGATGACCCGATACGCGGCGAGCTCGCCATTTCGCTGACCCGGATCACCTTTCCTTACCTTCTTCTGATCACGCTGGTGACGCTGTACGGCGGAATGCTGAACGTCGTCCACCGCTTTGCCAGCGCGGCCGCGGCGCCGATCTTCCTCAATTTGTCGATGATGATGGCGCTGGCGCTCGCGGCCTTTTTTCCGAGCGCCGGACACGCGGCAGCCTGGGGCGTGCTGTTCTCGGGTTTCCTGCAATATTTTTTACTGGCGGCCGACGCCGCGTGTCACGGCCTGATGCCGCGGCTGACACGTCCAACGCTCGACGCCGACGTGCGTGGTTTCTTTCGCGCGCTCGGACCTGCAACCGTGGGCTCCATGGGAACGCAACTGGCGATGTTTGCCGATACTATCATCGCCACCTTTCTCCCGGTCGGCGCGCTGTCGGCGCTGTATTACGCCGATCGGCTTAATCAATTGCCGATCGGGGTGATCGGTATCGCCATCGGCACCGTGCTGCTGCCGGAAATGTCGCGGCGGATCACGGGCGGTGATCTTGCAGGTGCAACTGCATCGCAGCGCCGGGCGTTCGATTTCACGTTGCTGTTTTCCGTGCCGTTCGTGGCCGCTTTTCTGACCGTCCCCGATGTGGTCATGCGGGCGATGTTCGCGCGCGGCGCTTTTTCCGCGGCGGATGCGGCGGCGGCCGGCGCGACGCTTGCAGCCTACGCGGTGGGCCTCATCCCCTTTGTTCTGATCCGCAGCGCGGTCGCCACGTTCTACGCGCGCAAGAATACCGCGACTCCGGTGAAAGCCTCGCTCACCGGGCTCGGAGTCAATCTCGTGCTCAAGGTGGCATTGATGGGCTCGCTGGCGCAGGTCGGTCTGGCGCTCGCCACCGCGGTCGGGGCCTGGATCAATCTTCTGCTCGTGATCGGATTTGCGATGCGGGCAGGATACTTCGAGGTCGATCGGGCGTTGCGAGTTCTCGCTCGTCAAATTTCTGATCGCGGGCGCGGTGCTCGCAGCGGCGCTGTGGTTCACCGCGCGCTTCGCCTCTGGACAGTTTGCGGATTGGAGCGCGATGCGCGACGAAGCGGTGCTCGGATTGCTGATGATCGTCGGAGCCCTCATTTATGCCGGCGCGATTTTGTTGCTGTTCGGTCCGCGCTGGTTGAGGTCTTTGGTGCGGGTCTAGTCTCCGATTCCGACAGTTGCTCGAGCATTGCGCTCGGTATTGTTCCGCTGCAGTATCTCGGTAATCCGGGAACATAGCTGGAGATCCCATGGCTCCCGTAAAATTCGGCATAGGCCAAAGCGTTCGGCGCCAGGAAGATGATGCCCTTATTCGCGGCAAGGGGCGCTATACCGACGATCACACGCCGTCCGATGCGCTGCACGCGCTGATGCTGCGCTCACCGCATGCTCATGCAACATACAGCATCGACGCCTCGCGCGCTCGGGGCTTGGCGGGGGTTGCCCTGATTCTCACTGCAGCCGATGTCGGCGATCTCGGGGGCTTGCCCTGCCAGTTCAGTTTGCCTGACCAACCCTTCACCGCGCCGCCGTATCCCATTCTGCCGAAGGACGAGGTGCGGCATGTCGGTGATGCCATCGCTTTCGTTGTCGCCGATACGGTCGAGCACGCACGCGACGCGCTCGAGGCGATCGAGGTCGGATGGACGCCGCTTGCCTCGGTTGTTGGTGTCGCCAACGCCGTGAAGGATGGCACACCTCAGGTCTGGCCCGATCACGCCGGTAACGTTCTGTTCGACGTTTCGCTCGGCGACAAGAAGGCGGCGGATGCCGCCTTCGCCGGGGCGCATGCGGTGGCTGAGATTTCGATCGTCAATCCGCGCGTCGTCACCAACTTTATGGAGACGCGCGCCGCAGTCTGCGAATATGACGCGGGGCGTGATCATCTGACGCTGACGGTCGGCAGTCAGGGCAGCCATCGCCTGCGTGAGATCCTTTGCCGATCCGTGCTGAAGATATCGATGGAAAAGATGCGCGTGATCTGTCCCGATGTCGGCGGCGGATTCGGCACCAAGCTGTTTCCTTATCGCGAATACGCGCTGATCGCGGTCGCCTCGAAAAAACTTTACAGAACAATCAAATGGACGGCAGAGAGGTCGGACCATTTCGTTGGCGACTCGCAGGGGCGCGACAACGTCACGACCGCGCGCCTGGCGCTGGCCCACGACGGCAGGTTCCTCGGCATGGATGTCGATCTGATGGGAGATATGGGAGCTTATCTCTCGACCTTCGGTCCGGACATTCCATATAGCGGGGCCGGGATGCTGCCGGGCCTCTATGATATCCAGGCGTTTCATTGCCGCGTCCGCGCCGTATTCACCAACACCGTGCCGGTCGATGCCTATCGAGGCGCGGGCCGGCCCGAGGCAGCCTATGTTGTGGAGAGGTTGGTCGATGCCGCCGCGCGCAAGATCGGAATGACGCCGGACGCGATCCGGCGCAAGAACTTCATTTCACCGGAAGCGATGCCGTACAGGACCGCGACGGGCAAGATCTATGACTCCGGTGATTTCGCGACGCACATGAAGCGCGCGATCGAGATCGCGAAATGGCAGGAATTTCCCAAGCGGGCCGAAGCCGCAAAAACGCGGGGTTTTGTTCGTGGTATCGGTTTGGCCACCTATGTCGAGGTCTGCGGCACCATGGGACGCGAGCGGGCAGACGTAAGGCTTGATGCCAACGGCGACGTCACCGTGTTGATCGGTACGCAATCAACCGGGCAGGGCCACGCCACCGCCTATGCGCAGATCATCGCCGATCAGTTTGGGATACCTCCCGAACGGGTTTACCTGATGCAGGGCGACACCGATGTGGTCGCTACCGGTCTCGGCACCGGAGGGTCGAGTTCGATTCCGTCCGGCGGCGTCAGCGTCGAGCGGGCGACCCGCAAGCTCGGCGCGCAGCTCCGCGAGATCGCCTCCGAGGCGCTCGAAACTAGCGCGGCCGACCTCGAGATCAGCGACGGCTCGATCCGTATCGCCGGTACGGACCGCTTCGTCTCCTTGGCCGATCTTGCAAAGCGCGCCGATCCATCGAAGCTGACGGCCGACGAGAGTTTCAGCAGCGCCGACGGTACTTACCCGAACGGTACCCATCTCGTCGAAGTCGAGATCGATCCGGCGACCGGAAAGATCGAACTTGTGAATTACGTGGTCGTCGACGATTTCGGCGTGACGTTGAATCCGCTGCTGCTTGCGGGCCAGGTCCATGGCGGCACCATGCAGGGCATCGGCCAGGCGTTGATGGAGCACGCGGTCTATAATGAGGACGGACAGCTCGTCACGGGGACGTTGATGGATTACGCGCTGCCGCGCGCCGCCGACGGCGTCTCAATCACCTACGAGACCCACAACGTCCCCTGCGCCACCAATCCTCTCGGGATCAAGGGAGCGGGTGAAGCAGGTGCCATCGGCTCCTGCCCAGCGGTAGTCAATGCCATCATCGATGGCCTGTGGCGGGAGTACGGGATCGACCACATCGACATGCCAACGACGTCCGAGCGAGTCTGGACGGCGATCCGGAACGCTCAGCGGAGCCGGTGAAGACGGTCGAGTTGGAATCCTACTTGGTGACCTGACCCCGGATTTCGCCGCCAGGATGGGCTGCGGTGTGGACGTTGACATAGTACTTGCCGGCAAGGAGATCGGCGGCTTGTGCATCAGTCAGCGTGGCGCTGCCGTCGGTCGGGCTGGACGTCGCATTGGAGATCGGAACTGCAATGCCCGCATTCTCGCCGGCGGCTGCCGGGCCATGGAAATGGGCGGCCGTCACCGGACTGGTGAGACCCGAATAGGTCAGTTCCCACGTCAATTTTTTGGACGCGGGATCGTAATTCACATCGACCGTTCCGGTGCCCTTGCTGGTATTGGCGGGCACTTCGGATGCGCCGTTCAGGGTTGCTTTCAGTTTTTCAGCGGAGGCTTGACCCGCGAACGTGATAGCAGCGGTGAGGGTGAGGGCGGCGAGAGAAATCCCGGCGGTTTTCATCGTTTTCTCCTCATCGTGTTCAGAGTTGGCGCAAATTCAAACGAGGCTTTCCGCAGTTTGTTCCCGATACCGGCAGCAGCTACTTCGATCCGAACGCCTTGAAAGTAATAATGGTGTGGGTGTCCTGAATGCCGGGAATGACCTGTACCTTTTCGTTGACGAAATGACCGATATCGGTGTCGTTATCGACATAGAACTTCGCCAGCAGGTCGTAGTCGCCGGCGGTGGAATAAATCTCGGAGGCGATCTCGGCTTCGGCGAGAGTGTTGGCGACGGCATAGGATTGGCCGAGCTTGCACTTGAATTGGACGAAGAAGGGGACCATCGCGTACCTCCGGAGGACGAAGCCCAATATAGCGATTTCAGGGTCGGGAGAACACCGGTCGCGCATGAGAAAGCATGCTGCGCCTGCGCTTGCTGGCTAATCCTGCTGCCTAGCCCTGCCGGGCCGCGCTGATTATGCTGGCGTGATTTGATGGCTATACGTGAGAAGACGATGACCTTCCCTATTGCCTTGACCATCGCCGGCTCCGACTCCAGCGGCGGCGCGGGAATCCAGGCCGACCTCAAGACATTCGCCGCGCTTGGCGTCTATGGAGCGTCCGTCATTACGGCGCTGACTGCGCAGAACACGCAAGGCGTCATGGGAATCCACGACGTTCCGGCCCATTTCGTGACCGCGCAGATCGACGCGGTGTTCAGCGATCTCGATGTCGGAGCCCTTAAGATCGGGATGGTTGCTCAAGCCGCCGCGATCGATGCCATCGTCGCTGGCCTGTTGCGCTGGGCGCCCGCGCATGTGGTGCTCGATCCAGTGATGGTCGCGACTTCGGGGGCCCGCCTGCTGGAGTTTGATGCGATTGAGGCATTACGGAGAACACTTGCTCCGCGAGCGCAACTGATGACGCCAAACCTGCCGGAGGCCGCAATGCTGCTCGACGAACCCGTTGCCGAGAGTGAAAGCGATATCGTGCGGCAGGGCCAGCGGTTGCTGGAGCTGGGCTGTGCTGCGGTCTTGATCAAAGGCGGGCACATGCATGGCCCCGAAAGCGTCGACTATCTTGTCACTCGCCAAGGAACGCTTCAGCTTGCCGCTCCGCGTGCCGCCACGAAAAATACCCACGGCACTGGCTGTTCACTGTCGTCGGCTATCGCTGCAGCTCTGGCCAAAGGCGACGGCATGGAAACCGCCGTGCGCAAAGCGAAAGATTACATTACGGCGGCGATCGCAGCCGCCGACCGGCTAAACGTCGGTCGCGGCCATGGACCTGTTCATCATTTTCACGGGTTCGATCGCGGCTGATGGTGTCGTCGTCGGATTGTGTCCGTCATTGCTCTGTCATGACGGCATGGTAGCTGCGCTACCATGGGCAGCGACGCGATGAATAAAGGCAATCCAGATCGCCGTTTCCGGGCTCTGTTCATCTCCGAGGTCCATCTGGGTGCGGGCGGCTCTCAGGCCGGCCAGCTGCTGGATTTCCTCAAGTATCACGATGCCGAGACGATCTATCTCGTCGGCGATATCATCGATGGCTGGGCGCTGAAGTCGAGCTGGTACTGGCCGCAATCGCATAACGACCTCGTCCAGAAAATGCTGCGCAAGGCGCGCAAAGGCACGACAGTCATTTACGTGCCCGGCAACCACGACGAATTCCTTCGGTCCTATTACGGAACGCATTTCGGTGGCATCGAGGTCGTCGAGAACGCGATCCATAACGGCGCTGACGGGCGGAGCTATCTCGTTATCCATGGCGATATCTTCGACCTGGTGGTTCAGAACGCACGGTGGCTCGCCCACCTCGGCGACAAAGCCTATGACTTCGCCATTCGGGCCAATCGCATCGTCAACGCGTTCCGCCGCTCGTTCGGATTCCCGTACTGGTCGCTATCGAAATGGGCGAAATTCAAGGTCAAGAACGCAGTGAACTACATCGGCGCGTTCGAGCAGACGCTGGCCGGCGAGGCGCGTCGTCACGGCGCCGACGGCGTGATCTGCGGCCATATTCACCACGCCACGATCCGCAACGAGCAGGGCCATTCGCTACATGAACTGCGGCGACTGGGTGGAGAGTTGCACCGCGCTTGCCGAACATGAAGACGGTCGATTTGAGATCATCACATGGGCCGATCCGTTGCGCCATTCGCCGTCTGTGGCACCCATAAGCGCGCGTGCGGCGTAGATGCGTATACTGATCGCTACCGACGCTTGGCATCCGCAGATCAATGGCGTAGTGCGGACACTGGCGATGACTGCCGCCGCCGCCAAGCCGTTTGGCGTCGATATCCGCTTCCTGACCCCGGAGTCGTTCCGGACTGTTGCGCTGCCGGGCTATCCTGGAATTCGCGTCGCACTGCCCGAGCCGACCAGGATCGCCGCGCTGATCGCAGAGGCCAATCCCGATAGCATTCACATCGCGACCGAGGGGCCGATCGGCCTTTTGGTGCGTCGCTATTGTCGCAAACATGCAAGGCCGTTCACGACGAGCTTTCATACCCGTTTTCCGGATTACATTTCGGCACGGGCGCCGATTCCCGAAGCCTGGATATGGGCCGCGCTGCGCTGGTTTCATAGTGCCAGCCGAGCGGTTATGGCAGCAACCCCAGCGCTTGCGGACGAGTTGCGCCAGCGTGGCTTCCGCAATGTGGTGCTGTGGCCGCGGGGCGTCGACATCGGCTTGTTTCATCCGCGGGAGACCGATCTCCGCCTGCCGCGCCCGATTTTTCTGTCGGTCGGACGCATTGCGGTCGAGAAAAATCTCGATGCGTTTCTCAGCCTCGATCTACCCGGCGCCAAGGTTGTCGTCGGCGATGGACCGGCTCGCGCAACGCTCGAGCGGATCTATCCGGACGCGGTCTTTCTCGGCGCACAAGCAGGCGAACAACTGGCAGCAACATATGCCGCCGCCGACGTCTTCGTGTTCCCGAGCCGCACCGATACGTTCGGCCTCGTTCTTCTCGAAGCGCTGGCGAGCGGCGTTCCGGTCGCGGCCTTCCCTGCGGCCGGCCCGCGCGATGTCATCGGTGATACTCCCGTCGGCGTCCTCGACGAGGATTTACGATCGGCGTCCCTGGCGGCGCTGAAAATTGCGCCCGAGGTCTGCCTTGAGTTTGCCGCCAGCCGGACATGGGAGAAGTTGACCTGAGCCCCAAAGATCATCCAGCGATGGGAAGAATCCTTTGGTCATTTGAGCCTGAGTGGCTCGGTGATGCAACGGGACGGGGCGCGGAGCCCTCGACACAGCGCAGCGTTCCGTCCTGTTGCATGTCGGACGCTGTTAGCCTGGCATAGGTTGATGGCGGCAGGTTGCCGATCCCGCTGTGCGGACGAACGGTGTTGTAATCATCCTGCCATTCGGCAAGCAGCTCGCGAGCATGCTGGAGTGACGAGAACAATGTCTCGTTCAACAACTCGTCGCGCAGTCGCCCATTGAAGCTTTCCACGAAGGCATTCTGCTGCGGCTTGCCCGGTGCGATGTAGTACCACTCGATCCGTGTGAGCTGCGACCAGCGCAGGATGGCCATGCTGGTAAGCTCGGTCCCGTTGTCACTGACGATCATCGTTGGTCGACCTCGTCGGGCGATCGCGGCATCGAGCTCACGACCGACCCGGATCCCCGACAAGTGTCGGCGACCAATGCGATGCATTCCCGGGTGAAGTCATCCACGACAGCCAGGATACGGAAGCGCCGGCTGTCGGTCAGCGTGTCGCTGACAAAATCCAGTGACCAACGCTGGTTCGGTCCCTGCGGCAACGCCATCGGGGCCCGTGTTCCCAGAGCTCTTTTACGTCCAACTCGCCGGCGAACCTGCAGCCGCTCCTCGGCATACAGCCGCCTCAGCTTCTTGTGGTTGATCAGCACGCCTTCGCTGCGGATCATGAGAAGCAGACGGCGATAGCCAAAGCGCCGGCGTACCGACGCCAGCTCACGCAGCCGGACACGAATGATCGCGTCGTCAGGCCGAAGGCTGAGATAACGCACCGAGGATCGATCAGCCCCAATCACTTCACACGCCCGCCGCTGACTGACCTCAAAACTCGTACAAAGGTGAGCCACAGCCTGCCGCCTTGCGACGGGTCACCATTTTTTTGAATTGAGGTCCTTCAGCATGGCGTTGTCGAGCATCGCCTCGGCCAACAGCTTCTTCAGCTTCGCATTCTCGTCGGCCAGGATCTTGAGGCGTCGAGCTTCTGATACGTCCAGGCCACCATACTTGGCCTTCCATTTGTAGAACGTCGCGCTGCTGATCCCATGCTTGCGGCAGACATCCCCCGTCTTCGAACCCGCTTCATGTTCTCGCAGGATCGCAATGATCCGCTCTTCCGTGAACCTCGACTGCTTCATCTCCGTCTCCCTCAAGGTGACGGACTCTACCCATTTTTGGAGGAAGTTCAGGGGCTCAGGTCAAAGTCAGCCCGCGCTTTCGTCACCAATATAGTTGAGGCTTGCGCAGCTGAGACGAGAACGGCAAGTTCTCACATCGCCAACCCGCGTTTCGTCGCCTGACCTTGCAAAGCTGCAATGGGAGACGGATAGTCAAGAAAAGAACGCGATCTTTTCCGCTTGAGTTCATGCGCCTGAACGGAGCCATCGGATCGGAACGCGGCGTGATTCGCGGGACGATTCCGCTCTCCCGCAGCGAGACGCCGAGTGAAGGTGGCGCGGCAATATCGGGTGTTGACTCGGGCTCGGGATCAATACGCGCGTCAGAGCTGTCTGCGATCGGCTCGGCAGTTGGCGCTAGCTCGACAGTTTCCGGCCTGTCAATATTAGCATGGTCCGTCGCGGGTTTTTCGAAATCAGGCGCTCCCATTTCGAGCGCGATCATGTCGAGCACGGCGTCGTCGTGCGCTATGTCCTTTTCACTCACTTCGGCGGCGGGTGCGCGTTCGATATAGTTTGCCGTCGTCGCTCCATCGGCGGCTGCGACCGGCGCGTCGCGCGCAGTAGTGGTGGCCGATTCTGGCTCGACGACAGCAGCTTCCGCCATTGCCTGCTCGTGAGATGCTGCTTCTTCGGGTAGGGTGACGGCTTCGTCGCTCGTCGTCGGGGATGCGGTTTTGAGTGCGGACGGAGAAGCCTTCGAGCTCGGCGAGTCCCACAACCCGTCGAGTGTTGTCTCGATCAGACTGAACGCTGAATGCAGCGCCGCCACGTCGTCTCTGGCGGCAAGCTGTGAATGAGCTTTCTCGATCGCGCCGGCCTGCAACTCGAGGATATCGCAAATACGGCTGTCCCCGCCGATCTCGCGCCAACGCCATGAGATTTCACGAATGATGCGTACGCCCTTCTGAATCGGGGCGAGTGCATCGTTCATGATCCGCTTGTCGAATGCCGCCATTGTGGCGGTTCTGGCTTCAACGAGACTTCTCCTGATCGCGGCGAGCGCGTTGGGCAATGTGTCGGCGGACGCTGCCTGTTGTTGAGTCTCGATAGTTTGCTCGATGCGCGCAACGGCTTCGAGCACCATCGCAGTGTCGGCGCTGCGGTTGCGCTTGGCGTACTCGGCAAGAAACCACCGGCCTCTCGACGTCTCCATAAAAGCTTCGCGAATGGCGTCAAAGTCGGTCTCGCTGAGAGGCGCAGCGCTGGCGGAAATCGGCGACAGGGCAAAAGCTTCATCGGCCATGGCAAACTCGTCGCGTAAATCATTGCGCGTTGCTAACGATCAACACGATTCAGCCCGAATCGCAATTGAATTGACGCGATCCGAATCAGAAATCCCCCATTCGCCGCGTTCTGGAGGGCAGGTGGTTCGCGGTCGCTCGTGAGCTTGCCGGCGCACCATCCCTGAGAACGTTCCGTGAGAGCCAGCGGGATCAGCCCCAGAGCGCCGCGTCCGGCGGATAGACAGTGCTGCCGTCGTAGCGAAGACCGTTGTTACGGTCGTCAGCCAGCAACAGCGGACCATCGAGGTCGACGAAGCGGGCTTGCTGCGCGATCAGCATGGCGGGCGCCATCGACAGCGAAGTTGCGACCATGCACCCGATCATGATTTCGAAACGCAACGCGCGGGCCGCATCCGCCATGGCCAGCGCTTCGGTCAGACCGCCGGTCTTATCGAGCTTGATGTTGATGGCGTCGTAGCGTTCGCGAAGGCCGTCGAGCGATGCCCGGTCATGAACGCTTTCATCAGCGCAGACAGCAATGGGTCTGCGAATGCGTGCCAGCGCGTCGTCGCTCCCTGCGGGGAGGGGTTGCTCAACGAGCGTGACGCCGGCGGCCTCGCAAGCCGCCAGGTTCGGCTCGAGATTATGAAGCGTCCATGCTTCGTTGGCGTCGACGATCAGCTCCGATTCGCGAGCCTGTTTGCGCACAGCGGCTATGCGCTGGGGATCGCCGTCGCCACCAAGTTTGATCTTGAGGAGGGGCCGATGCGCGGCTTTGGCGGTCGCTGCCGCCATCGCCTCAGGCGAGCCGAGTGAGATTGTATAGGCCGTGGAGCGAGGAGAGGGCGCCGAACGATCCAGTAATGTCCATATCCGCCGGCCGCTGCATTTAGCCTCGAGATCCCAGAGCGCGCAGTCCAGTGCGTTCCGCGCCGCGCCAGCTGGCATGGCGGACGCGAGTGATTGGCGATCCAGGCCTGCTGCGAGAGGCTTCTGCATCCCGAGGATGGCAGCGAGAACCCCTTCCGGCGTCTCCCCATAACGAGCATATGGAACGCATTCTCCGCGTCCGGTGTGGCCACTCCGGCTGATTTCGGCGATGACCACGACGGCTTCGGTCTTGGCGCCGCGGCTGATCGTGAAACTCCCGGCGATCGGCCAACGTTCGATGCGGCACCGAAGCGTGATTGCGTCGTTCGACAATATTTCCAATTGGCAGGTCCGAATGCACCGCAAGCCGGTCACGTTGGGAGGGATAAATCCGCGAGCCAGCGACCCCATGTTGACGTTCCGCTTCATGTCGGCAGAGACCACTGCGCGGAACCAATGTTGGTCGACGATCCCACACTGAACCCGGTTGCGCAAGGCGACCGGTCTGGCGCTGGCCAAACGTTGGCGGCAACGCACGGCTCCCGCGCTGTCGGCTGGCCTTCTAAAGGGGCGGAAGGAGCATGCTGCGTAGCGCGATCTTGTGCCCGCTGCGGCCCCTTGAATTGAAAGGGCCGCGATATTCCGGGTGCGATCTGGTCTTCGTCGGTATCAAAAGCTAAGAAACGGAGGTTTCAAGCCTCCGTTTTTCAGCCGGTGAAGCGCTATGCGAGCCGTCCCGCCGCATGCGCGAGCAAGGTATAGACCAACCCGGTCTCGGATGTCAGATGGTCGCTTATCACCGAGGGTTCTCGCTCGTCGCGTGCGACCTCGTCCAGCAGCCGTTCAAATTCGGCAATGTAGCGATCCGCCGTCTGTTTGAAAGTGCGGTCCGTACGGTATTTGCGGGCCACCTCGTCAAAGGCCTTTTGACCGCCTGGCGTGTAGAGCCGCTTAGTGAAGGCCTTGCGTTCGCCACGCTGATAGCGGTCCCACATCTCGCCGACAAGCTTGCGGTCCATCAGGCGGCCGATATCAAGCGACAGTGAATCCAGAGGATTTACGGGCGCAGCCGGCGGCGCTGGTCGTCCGCGTGGAATGTCGCCGCTTCCGGTATCGGCGCGGTTCAGCAAATCCGAAAGCCAACCGTCACCCTCATCGTCAGCGCCTGGCGGTTTGGCTGGCTGATCGGTGCGGCGAGCTGACTGAATGCCAAGGTCCGGCGTCGGCAGGTTCGATGCACTGCCGTTGTCACGCATACGTGCCGCAGGGCGTGCCGTTGCCGCGCTCCGGCTGGCAGCGGCCGCCATCACCGGCTCTTCCTCGCGCGGCGAACTGCCGCTGCTGACGACGTCGAACCCATG
This sequence comes from uncultured archaeon, assembly GCA_963807355.1. GTDB lineage: Bacteria > Pseudomonadota > Alphaproteobacteria > Rhizobiales > Xanthobacteraceae > Nitrobacter. The sequence goes on along the minus strand of CAWEBX010000012.1, from coordinate 97,322 downwards.
GCCATGGCGTGCGACGATCCGGTTGAGTTCGGCAAGCGCTTCGATCTGATCCACAATCACTTTACGCATCTGAGCGGTGCTCTCCGCCGCCTCCTGCGGCATCTCGAGCACGCCGCGACGAAGCTCGCCGCGCGTCGCCTCCAGCTCGGAATGCATCTCGGCCGACATCTGCTTCATGCTCTGCACCAACGCGGCGAACCGGTCGGCGGACTGCCTGAGCATCGACTCAGCTTCCTGGCTCGCCTTCTTGCAAATCTCGCCCATCGATTCTGACGTCAGGCGGCGTTCTTCCTCGGCCGTAGCCCGAACGGCCTCAAACTGACGGTTGATCGCGGCAGATCCCGCGCCGGCGGTTTCGGCCACCACCCGCGCGATATCGCGGGCGCGCTCTTCGGCGGCGGCGAGCGATTCATCGAGCAAGCTCGTAAAACGCGTCAGCCGTTGGTCGAAGTCGGTCGTCCGCAAGTCGATTGTTGTCACGAGTGATTCCAGCGCCGACTTACGCTCCTCGACGGAGGAGGTGGCGCTTCGGTTGCTCTGTTCGACTCGCGCTGTAGCTTCGACCAAAATTTTTCCATGAGTCTCAAACTCGGCGGATAAGCTGCCAAGATCATCGAGAGCCTTCGAGGTTTTGGTGTTGAACAACGTCAATTGATCTTCAAGTGTCTGAGTTCGCGAGGCCGCTCTGCGAGTTGACATCCCTCATCGTAGTGACGAAATCGGCGACGCGTGTGACGAGCGTGCGCTCCAGCGAATTGAGATTTTCGTGCGCTCCGGTGAGGACCTCCTGAAGAAGAATATTGCCCTCTCGCAGCCGCTCAAACAGCGCAACTGTATCCGTGCGCAATATCTTGCTGGTCTCCTGCATCTCGGTGACGGCCGCGATGGATGCTTGCCGGGACTGATCGATGGCGGAGTGGGATGCCTCCTCGAGACCCTTCAATGATTTGCTGACCGCGGCCGTTGCTAGCTCGCCCGCGTTGGTGATTGTGCGGACCACGTCGGAGCCATTCGCAGCGATCGATTGCGAGAATGCCTGGCCTCTGGCCTCGATCGACTTGAGGGCGTCGCCGGTAACGCGGCCGATATCGGAGTTGAGTTGATCGGCCTTGCTCCCGAGAGCTTCGATCAGAGATCCCCGTTTGGTATCGAGAACCTGTGAGAGACGATCCGTCTGCTGCTGGACGTAATTGACGATTTCGTCCGTTTTACCGGTGATCATCGTGCCGAAGCCGCCGCTGGCCGAGAAGATCAAGCGCTCGGCGTCGGTCGAGGCCGACTTGACCTTCATGCTGATTTCGTTTGACGCCGAGACAAGGGCGGTCTGCGCATTTTGCGCGGTCGCTTGAATTATCTCGGTGGTATTTGCCGCGGCTGCGTGGAGGGTGCGTTCGATATCCGACGAGATCACTTTGATCTGATTGGCAGAGTCGGCGGAAGCGGTGGTGAGCGTGCTCTGGGCCTGGCGTGCGCTGCCGAGGAGCGCGGCGGCGGTATCAGCGCCTACCGTCGTCAACGTCTGTTCGATCTCGTTCGTGAGCGATTTGACCTGGCTTACCGTATCAGCCGAAGTGGTGGTGAGGGTGTTGTGAGCTTCGCGTGCGCTGTTGAGAATGGCGGCGGCGGTATCAGCGCTTACTGTCGTCAATGTCCGCTCGATGTCGCTTGCGAGCGATTTGACCTGGTTTGCGGTATCGGCCGACGTGGTGGTGAGGGTGCTCTGGGCTTCGCGTGCGCTGTTGAGTATGGCGGCGGCGGTGCCGGCGCTCACTGTCGTCAATGTCTGCTCGATGTCGCTTGCAAGCAACTTGACCTGACTTACGGCCTCTGCCGACGTGGTGGTGAGGGTGCTCTGGGCTTCGCGTGCGCTGTTGAGTATGGCGGCGGCGGTGCCGGCGCTCACTGTCGTCAATGTCTGCTCGATGTCGCTTCCGAGCGATTTGACCTGATTTGCGGCGTCGGCCGAAGCGTTGACGAGTGTGTTCTGGGCTTCGCGTGCGCTGTTGAGTATGGCGGCGGAGGTATCAACGCTCGCTGCTGTCAATGTTCGCTCAATGTCGCTTCCGAGCGATTTGACCTGATTTGCGGCGTCGGCCGAAGCGTTGACGAGTGTGTTCTGGGCCTCCCTCGCGCTCGACAGGACAGTGTCCGCGGTCGACGTGCCGGTGGCGGACAGCATGCGCTCAACGTCGGACCCGACAGTCGTGAGCGTGCGTTCGATATCGCTCGCGAGCGATTTCACTTGATTTGCGGCGTCCGATGACGCGGAGACCAGCGTGGTCTGCGCCGCGCGCGCGCCGGCGAGAACTGAATCTGCCGTGTTGGCACCAGCGGCAGTCAGCGTCCGCTCGATATCGGCTGACAGGGATTTCGCCTGACTTGCAGTCTCTGCGGATGAGTTGATCAGCGTCGTCTGCGCCTCGCGGGCGCTGTTGAGGATGGAGCTGGCAGCCGCCGTTCCGGCGGTGGTCAAGGCGCGCTCGACCTCCGTCGACGTCAGCTGAAGCTGGGCACCCACATCGGTTGAAATCGAAAGCAGGGACTGTTTAGCAGAGCGAGCGCCCGTCTGAATGGTTTCGCTTGTATTGACGACTAGATTGGTCAGCGAGCGTTCCGCATCCTCGACGTGCGACTTGATACCGAGCGACAGCTCTTCGGCGCGTGCCAACAGTGTGTCGCTGGCCTCGCGCCCGCTCAATTCGAAGCGGCCTGCCACAGCTTCAATTCGCGATCCGAGCAGATCCTCGAACTGCGCGACCCGTGTGTCGATCGCGGTCGCAACAAAGCCTACGCGCTCGTCGAGACCCTGATGGATTTCCTGGAACCGCGCGGTGATCGTATCCGCGAGGTAAGCGCTACGGTCGTCGATGGCTTCAGTCACCCCCGAGATGCGTCCTTCAAGTGCCACGACGGCCTGCGTCGCGCCTTCAGCCAGCGATGTTGTAAGGAGGGAGAGACGACTCTCGATCGAGCCGATCGCATGAGCGGCGCCATCGGATAGCGACGAGGTGAGGGTACCAAGCCGGCTGTCGATTGTCTCCGTGACTGATTTTGCACGCGTATCGAAGATTTGCTCCAGTGTTTTCAGGCGGCCGTTGACCGATTCGTCGAACGCTTTGATTTTAGCGTCAAACGAAGCATCGAGATTGGTGACGCGCGACTGGAGCGAGGTTTCGAATCTTGCCAGATGCTGATCCAGCGCGGCGCTGATCTCGCCTCCATTGGAAGTGAGTCGTGTATCGAAGGTATCGACATAGTTCTTCATACTCTGTGCGATATCTTCGGTGCGCTGGCCAAGGCGATCGACGATCTCAGCGCCGAAGGTCTTCACCGTGCGATCAAACTCCGAGATGTGGCGAGTGATCAGGGCGCCGAGCGTGCCGCTGTCGCGTGCGAATTTCTCTGCGAGTTCGGAGCCTTGGTCTTTCACCAGTTGATCGAACGCGTTCATCTGAAGGCTAAGCGTATCGTGCGCAGTTTCGGTTTGAGTGACGACGTTGGCAACCAGTGTGTTGACTGTGACGTCGAGTGCTTCGCTCGCCTTGTCACCGCACGATAGAATACGGCTTGCCAGCCGGTTGCCGGCCTCGTCGATCTTGCTGGCAAGGTCGCCGCCGCGAAGCTCGAGTTCCACCAGCAGGGAATCGCTGGAATTTTTCAGAGCGTCGTGGACTTGTTCGGTACGATCCGAAATGCCTTCGACGATGGATGCCGATTTCTGCTCGAAGTCGCCCGTAATCCGGTCGATCCGATCGTTCAGCATGTCATGGACGCGGTCGGCCAGATCGACGAATTCATCGTGGACGTGACCGGTCTTGAAATTAAGGCTGCTGGTCAAGCGCTCGCTGGCGTCGAGAACGGCGCGGGCGGTCTGGGCGCTGGCTTCCTCAAGGCGGTCGAGCAAGTCGCCGCCTCGTTCGCCGAGCGCAAAAATCATGTTGTCTCCGGCATTACTAAGAGCCGTCGTAATGTGCTCGCCGCGCTCTTCCAACGTACCGGTGATGCCCTTTGCGACTTCGTCGACGCGCGAGGCGATGGCATCACTGATCAGCGCGATGTCATGCCGCAGGTCTATCTGGACACCCGAGATTGCACTGCGGACCTGCTCGGCCTGGCCGACGAGGTTGTCCCGCTGATGCGCGATATCCTGAAGCAAAGCGCGAATCCGCACCTCGTTATCAGAATAGGCACGTTCCAGCGCGGCGACCTCGTTGGCGACCAAGGCTTCCAGTTCGCCGGCTCGGGCGATGGCACGCTCGACGCCGTCGCCCATTGCGGCAACTTCGCGCCGGATCGCCTGTCCCACGGTCACCACCGAATCGCTGGCCAAGCCTTCCGGCTCGGAGAATCGGATCGCCACCTGGGCCATCGACTGAGCGATCATGCGCAATTCCTGTCCGCGCCACGCCATATTGGCCAAAAAGTAGAACAGCAGCACAGGGGCGAAAAACACGGCAATCAGACCGGTGAGGGCGAGCGTGCCGCCGCTACCCTGACCAAGGGCCGCCTGAAGCGACGGCAAAAAGCTGATCGTCAGAAGACCGGCGCCGAGAATCCAGATACCGGCAAACAGGGTCGCCAGCGTATAGATGTTGCGGGAAGGACCGCTCTTTTGGAGCGACTGAAGGATTTGCCCGATCGTTTCACGGTCGTCGTTGGCAGGGCGTCGCGTGAAGTGCGGTCCCTCAGCGGCTTCAGGAATTGGTCGATCTGCACGGATGCCGGGCCACTCCTCGCCATGGCCGGCGGGTGGGACCGGCGGGGCGACATTGTGACGGGTCACAGCCTGATCAAGGTCTGCTGCGGATGCCTCACCGATGCTCAGCGCCTCCTGTATGGCGGAGAGAGCGACCTCTGTCGGATCTTTGATCTTCTTGGGATTGTTCGCCATCTCAGTCCACGCCCTCGTGTTACGCAAACCGCAAGTTCGCGTCGCCGCTGCAAGTCCGGTCGCCGACCCGAGCCCCAAGCCGGTCCCAGGCGCGGCAATCGCCACCGCCCGTTGTCGGTCACTTCCCCCCAACATCCTATTGGCTTGGCGTCTCGAATGAAATGGTCGTGATTAACACAATCTTAATCATCGTTAACGGCTGGCGGCGCCGACCGCTCGCGCGGCTCGAAAGTCATGGGGCAGTAGGTCGAAATTGGTCTCTAAACATACGGAAGGTCAGTTTCGTACCTGAAACGTTCCATTAACCAGTTCCGTGATTGGCTGGGTCGGATTCTGCGGGGGAACCTCGCCGTCGCAGCGGATGCCCGGATAGCAGCAATGTCGTTTTCTCTTGGACAGGTCGACTGGATGCACTCGCCACCGTTGGTTCCGGAGGATGGGCCGATCGATTTCGACCATCTCCATCGCATGACACTCGGCGATGACAGTCTCAAACGGGAGGTTTTGGCGATGTTCGCCGGTCAGGCCGCCGAGCTGGCCGCCTCGCTGGCGCAACTTCCGCCGAATGCCGCGATCCTGGCGCACAAACTGAAGGGCTCCGCGCGGGCGATAGGCGCCATTCACGTCGCCGCTGCCGCCGCCTATCTGGAAACCGCGCTTCGCAAGGGTGCCGATCCGGCGGAGCCGCGGGTTACGCTGAATGACACCGTCAATCAGGTTTGCCAGGCAATTGATGCGATCCTGCAGCGCTCCTGAGGCCACCGGCGAATCCCTGCGAGTACGCCTTTTTGCGCCGACCGCTGGCGTTGGCCCGATCGTTTCGTTATAGGACAGCCGAACTTCCTCATTACCAGTCATCTGTTCGGCAACACGGCACCCTATGACCAAGATCAACTTTGTCGACCATTCCGGCGAAACCCGCACTGTTGACGTCGATAACGGCGCGACCGTCATGGAAGCTGCAATCCGTAACGCCGTTCCCGGCATTGAGGCCGAATGCGGCGGCGCCTGCGCCTGCGCCACCTGTCACGTCTATATCGACGACGCTTGGGCCGAGAAGGTCGGCAAACCGACGCCGATGGAAGAGGATATGCTCGACTTCGGCTACGACGTGCGGCCGAATTCGCGATTGTCCTGCCAGATCAAGGTAAGCGACGAACTCGAAGGCCTCGTGGTTACGGTACCGGAACGGCAGGCTTAAGCGCGTCGCATAGCCGACTGACGCCCGCCCACAAAGCCGCATCTGGCGTGACGCTGGCCGGACGCGGTGCAGGCGCCGCGACAGTTTATGGCTTTCCTCAAACCGGCCGGTTGGTTATAGCGAAGCGAATTTGATAAGCGTTCGCGGGAAGAAACGCGTCAGGAATATCCAGGCGGCGGCGCGGCCGTAGTGCTGGCCCGCGCAAAGGTTTCAACGGAAAAAGAAGCTGACATGAGCGAAGCGATCAAGACGGATGTGCTGATTATCGGTGCGGGCCCCTGCGGACTGTTTGCCGTGTTCGAACTGGGGCTGCTCGACATGAAGGTGCATCTTGTCGACATCCTCGACAAGATCGGCGGGCAGTGCGCCGAGCTTTATCCGGAGAAGCCTATCTACGACATTCCCGGTATTCCGTTGGTGACCGGTCAAGGGCTCACCGAAGCCCTGCTGGAGCAGATCAAGCCGTTCAACCCGACGTTCCATCTCAACGAGATGGTGGAGAGCATCGAGAAAATCGGCGATCCCGGATTCCGCCTCACCACCGACGCTGGCCAGGTGTTCGAGTGCAAGGTCGTCGTGGTGTCCGCGGGTGGCGGCTCGTTCCAGCCGAAACGGCCGCCGGTGCCCGGCATCGAGGCTTATGAAAACACTTCCGTGTTCTATGCGGTGCGCAAGATGGAGCAGTTCCGCGACAAGGAGATTCTGATCGTCGGCGGCGGCGACTCCGCGCTCGACTGGACGCTCAACCTGCACCCGCTGGCGAAGCGCATGACGCTTCTGCACCGGCGCGACGATTTTCGCGCGGCTCCTCATAGCGTCGAGCAGATGCGCAAGCTGGTTGCGGACGGCAAGATGGATTTGAAGATCGGCCAGGTTACGGCGCTGGAAGGCGCGGACGGAAAACTCTCCGGCGCGCAGGTGAAGGGCAGCGACAATGCGATGTCGACGGTCAGTTGCGATACCATGCTGCCGTTCTTCGGGCTGACCATGAAGCTCGGGCCTGTCGCCAACTGGGGCCTTCACCTTGAGAACAATCTTGTACCGGTGGAGACTGCGTCGTTCGAGACCAACGTGCCCGGCATCTTCGCGATCGGCGACATCAACACCTATCCCGGCAAGCTGAAGCTGATCCTCTCCGGCTTCCACGAAGGCGCGCTGATGGCGCAGAAGGCACATCGCTACGTCTATCCGGACAAGCGGCTGGTGTTCCAGTACACCACCTCGTCGTCGAGCCTGCAGAAGAAGCTCGGCGTGAATTGAGACCGGATGTTCTCGCCGACTTTGATCCGGCGTTTCATCGAGGCGACCTCAAATTTCGATTAAGAATCCTGCTGCCTGTCCGGCGGCGCTATAGCCTCTGTGCCCGTGTGGAACCAGGCGCGGTATCTAGCGTTTTACGTTGGTACTGAGCTTCCAGCGGGTTGGGGTAATGCATAACTTTCGCGGAATTAATCGCTCGAGGTAGAGCTCGTGGCTCACGCTCGCAGGGACTTCGGGTTCGGCTGCGTGAAGCGACGGCTACAGCGCATCAATCGTTGGACGCGCGGATAGCCGCCTCCAACTTGACTAGCCTCGCATGCTATCGGCATTTTCTTGAAGCGACCGCAGCGGCCTTGATTCCGCTCGAAGCAGCGCTCGAAGACTCCAATGTGAACGCGGTTGTCGAGGATTGGCAGGAGCGTGCGCATACCCAAGCGATCCGCAGTGATCTCGCGCGGATCGGGGGACAAGTCCTGCCGCTTCCGTCGGTTAAGCGCTTGAGCCACGCCGAGACACTCGGTGTGCTTTACGTTCCGGAGGGCTCGCGGCTTGGTGCCAGATATCTGTTGCGCACCGTGAGCGCATCGTCCGATCCGATGGTGGCAAATGCAACAGCCTATCTCGGCCATGGCTCAGTGTCGTTGTGGCAGACTTTTCTTGCGGTACTCAATCAGAAGAGCCGTATAGCCGATGAGGCGGGCGCGGTCGCCGGCTCGATCATGGCTTTCAATCTCTTCGGTAGGGCGTTCGCGCGCCTATGAACATCGAGGTCGATCTTACAAATTGCGATCGCGAGCCGATCCATATTCCTGGCAGCGTCCAGCCATTCGGCTTTTTGCTCGCGTTGCTGCCCGATTTCACCATCAGCATAGCTTCCGAAAGTGTGAAGCAGCACCTCGGAATCGCCGCTGGCGAATTGTTGCAGTGTCCCGTCGGCGACATCCTGCTGGAGTTGGCGGTGAAGTCGATCCGCGAGCGGATCGATTTTCTCTCGGGCCCGGACGCTGTCGAGCGTATGTTCGGCATTCCACTCATGCCGGATGGGCCGCCATTCGATCTTGCGGTTCATTTCTCTGGCGTCTACTTCGTGATCGAGGCAGAGCCGAGCATCGTTGAACCGGGCGTCAATTCCGGCGAGCTCGTTCGCCTGATGCTGGCGCGTATCCGCAAGACGCGCACCACCACAGAGCTTGCACAGGAGGCGGCGCGGCAGCTTCGGGTTCTGACCGGCTTCGATCGCGTAATGGTTTACCGTTTCCATTTCGACGGCTCTGGCGAGGTAATCGCCGAAGCCGCGACTTCCGGCCTCGAGTCCTTCCTTGGCCTGCACTACCCGGCTTCGGACATTCCGAAGCAGGCGCGGCTGCTCTATCAGCGCAACTGGCTGCGGATCATCGCCGACATCAATGAAAAGCCCGCGCCTTTGCAGTCGCTCCCGATGCATACCAATCCGCTTGACCTGTCGATGAGCGTCCTGCGTTCGGTTTCTCCAATCCACATCGAGTATCTGCGCAACATGGGCGTCGGAGCCTCGATGTCGGTCTCGATCTTAAGCGAGGGCAAGCTGTGGGGGCTGTTCGCATGCCACCACTATTCGCCGAGGCACATTTCTTTCGAGCGGAGGACCGCTTCCGAATTATTCGGCCAGATGTTTTCGTGGATTCTCGAGGGACAAATCCGCGAAGAGGACGTCGCCTACGAGGGCAAGGCGCAGCAAATCCAGGAGCGGTTGATGGAGGCGGCGGCGACGCACGCCCATAGCAAGCGCGCGGTGCTGGATTTCATGCCCGAGTATCGCAAGATGATTGCATGCGACGGCATCGCCGTGTGGTCCGAGGGAGAGACTACGCTCGATGGCGAGACACCGCGGGAAAACGAGGTCAAGGATCTCGTAGCATTTATCAATCGCACCTCGCCGGGACGGATATTCGCCACCGCCGAGATAGGCAAAGTCTACGCCGCCGGCGAGTTGTTTCGCGACCGGGCCGCGGGCTTTCTCGCCATTCCGCTGTCGCGGACGCCGCGCGACTGCCTGCTCTTCTTTCGCCGGGAAATCCAGCAGTCGGTGAATTGGGCGGGCGATCCCAACAAGCCTTATCAGGAGGGAACACACGGGCCTCGGCTAACACCGCGCAAAAGTTTCGAGCTCTGGCAAGAAGTCGTGCGCGGCCAGTCCAAACCCTGGACGTCAGCCGATCTTCATATCGCGGAAAGCCTTCGGGTCACGCTGCTCGAGGTGATCCTGCAACTCGCCGATCTCGCAGCGCGGGAGCGCCGTAACGCGCAGGAGCGGCAGGAATTGATGATTGCAGAACTCAATCATCGCGTCCGCAACATTCTGAGCCTGGTGCGCGGGCTGGTTGCCCAGAGCAAGACCACAGCCGTCAGCATCGAGGAATTTGCCGGCGTGCTCGGCGGCCGCATTCAGGCGCTGGCGCGCGCCCACGACCAGATCACCAATCTCAACTGGGCGCCGGTCGCATTGCGGTCGCTGGTGGAGTTGGAAGCGGGCGCTTATCTCGGAGCGCGCGCCGACCGCATCGAAATGAAGGGGCCTGAGGTCGCTCTGGATCCCAAGGCGTTTGCGACGCTGGCGCTGGTCGTCCACGAGATGATGACCAACTCGGCCAAGTATGGCGCGCTGGCTGACTCGGTCGGCCGGGTCGAAATCATCTGGAATATCGATGATCAGTCGGGTCTTGTGATCAATTGGAAGGAAAGCGGCGGCCCGCCGGTACAGCCTCCATCGCGCCGCGGCTTCGGTACCACCATCATCGAGCGCTCGATTCCCTTCGACCTCAAAGGCGACGCAGAGATCCATTTTGACTTGTTCGGCGTTCAGGCTCGCTTTGTCATCCCGCCCAACTTTATCGAGTGGGTGCCGTCTCTGGCGAACGCGTCGGAGCGGATTGAAGCAAAAAAGCAGGAGGCGCCCCGCATCTCCGACACGGCTTTGATCGTGGAGGACAATCTCATCATCGCAATGAGCGGCGAGGTGATCCTTCTTGAACTCGGCGCTCGCCACGTGAATACGGCGGCCTCAGTCGCTCAGGCGTTGAACTCAATTGAACGCACCAAACCGAGCTTCGCGTTGCTTGATCTCAATCTCGGCAACGAGAATAGTATTCCGGTTGGCATGAAGCTGCAGGAATTGAATGTGCCATTCATCTTCGCCACCGGTTACGGCGAGCGCGCGCCAATCCCGGCTGAACTCGGCAGCGTGCCGGTGATCCAGAAGCCCTACACACGAGAGGTGGTCGAAGCCGCGCTTGCAAACATGGCGTGCGCAGGCTGACTACTGCTGCATCGGTGCGGGTGGAGTTGCCGCTGGCGAGGTGGGTGCCGGCGACGTTGGCAACGCCAGTGGCGGCAGCGGCTCGCCTGTCACATTGCTCCCATCGGCGGCGTTGAGATGCAGTTGCGCCTCGGCCGCCGGCAGCGCGGCGTCCGCCATCGCGGCATGACCCTCGGCGGTCGGATGGATCGCGCCGCCGTACACCGCGGAGAGCAGTCCCCATGTCGCGTCATGGATGTCGGACGGCTGCATCGATGAAGACTGCGCCTGCGGGTAGGTCATCGCGGTGAAGTAGCTGTCGTTGGCGTCGCGGATCCAGCGCGCGCGGGGCAGATAGGCGCGGAACGCGCTTGCCTCACGGCCGCAGGCGAGAGGCTGCTGCGGCGCCTCGACGATGTTGCTGACGAAGCTGTTGCCTTGGGGCGAGAAACATTCGCGGTCGAATTCGGGATCGCTGCCCGCGCGCGCGCAAAATCCGTGATCGGCGAAAGCCGCCTGATGCGCCTCGACGAAGGTCATGCGGTCGCCGGCGGGATCACGGCAGATCACGCCGGACTGGCACAAGGCGAGGGCTTTCAGCCGCGGCAGGAATTCGTTTTGAACGTAGCCGGTGACCGCGGCGAGCCGCCCGGGATCGGCATTGAACGACGGATGCACGTCGAAGCCCGCCTTGCCGCCGGTGCAGGGCGCGCCGCCGTTCGCCAGCGCAGGGTTGGCATAGGAGACGAACACGGCCCGCGACAGGTCGTTATCCAACAGTGGCTTCAACGCGGCGCGCAGCCGGGCAAAGGATTGCGGCAGGTCGCGCACGAGGCTCGATCGTGAATTGTCGACCGATCCGATCAGGCCGCCGCGCCTGAACAGCGCGCGTTCGGTTGCCGCATCCACGATGACGTCGGACACGAGGCCGGAGAAATTGATGTCGTTGGCGCCGATGGTCATCAGCACGAGATCGAGCCTGCGGTCGGGCTGGCGGTGCCTCGCAGCCGCGAGCGCTTCGCGCAGTTGGGTAATCTGGCCGTTGACGGTACCTTGGCACTTGGCCGACGACTTCGAGGTCAGGCATTCGCGCGCGCGCTGCGAACCCAGCATCCCGTCGGGAATGCTGGCGCCGGTGCAGGCCAGCGGTAGATAGGTCACCGCGACGTGCGTATAGCGCACCGCGAGTGCGAGCGCGGTGCGGGCCTGGTAGCTGTAAAGCGAGCGATGGCAGGCCGCGTTCATCCACAGCGCGCCGTATTGCTGCCAGGTCTGTAGCGAGCCGGAGGTGCCGCAGGCTCGGCCGCCCTTGTAGCCGGCGCGGCTCGGCCGGTAAAATTCGTCCGCCGCGCCGCCGAGATAGGAGCGGAAGCAAAAGCCTTCGTCCGACAGCGCAACAGTGCGATCCGGGTTGCCTTCACCGGAGGCGATTGAGTCGCCGAGGCCGGCGACGAGGATGTCGCGCACCTTGATCGGCGTCATCAGGCGCTGCGGTGCGTCGCTGCCGCTCGTGACATCGACGGTGGCGTTGGTGGCGCGGCCATAGCGGGCGCGGAAGTCGATCGGCTCGGCGCAGTCCTGCGTCGTGGCGCGGGGGCCGTCGCCATCGTCGAACGACCAGGCGCAGACGGCGCCGACCGGAACCGCGCCGGTCAGGCGCACGGTGACCGGATGCTCCGTCGGCGTCAGATAGCTTTCCTTGATCTTGTCGCGCGTGCAGGGCTCGCTGATGTGGCCCCCGAGATCGATGCAAAGACGGTTCACGGCGTTGCGGGCCCAGCCGCGACCGTCGCTTTGCAGCTCCAGCGCTTGCTCGGCAGCGAGAATGCTCTGGTTGCCGGCAGCGGCGACATGGATCTGGAAATCCCGCTCCTCCCGGAACAGCCGGAAGCGACTACGGACCTCCCAGGAAATCTGCATTCCGCCGGCGGCCTGATCCTGGATTGGAGCGGCGGGGTCGGCCGGGGCGATGCCAGTGGAAAGCGGCTGCGCGGCGATTTGCTGCGCGGCAAGGCTGCCAAGAAATGTGAGGGCAATACCGACCAGGAACGAGACGTGGGCGCGGAGCATGAATGGTTTTGACGTGACAGTTTTGGCGGAAATAAGAGCGGAGAGGAAGTCGCCGGCTCAGTCCTGCGCAACCGGCGACTTGGCCGCCCGCGGCGATGCCGCCTCATCCGGCGGGTCATCACTGTTGCTGTTACCTTGGCCGTCGTTAGCGCCGTTGTCACCGCTAACGTCGCTGTTGCCGTTGCCGTTGATCCTGCGGCGGTGCTGCCAAGGCTGCACCACGTTGAGCCAGAGTTCGCGGGTGCCCATGATGGTGATGGCAATGGCGAACGGGATCATGAAATAGAGAATCCGGAATACCAGCAGCGTCGCCAGCAACTGCTCCTTGCCGAACTGCGGCAGTGCGACCAACATTGCCGCGTCGAACACGCCGAGGCTTCCCGGCGCATGACTGGCGAAGCCGAGCAGGGTGGCCAGAATGAAAACGACCGCCACCGACACGAAATCAATGTCCGGATGCGTGGGCATCAACAGATACATTGCCAATGCGCAGAATCCGAGATCGACGACTCCGATCAGGATCTGCACGAAGGTCAGCGGCGCGGATGGCAGAACGACCTTCCAGCCGTTCTGCCCGAGTTCGCGGCGGTTGCGACCGGTGATGATCCAGGCGAGATAGATCGCGATGCCGGCGAGGCAGCCGAATGCGATCAGGCGGTTGACTGACGGCGGCAGCAGGTCCATCGCGCTCGCCGCCCAGGGATGCCAGGCCATGCCGATGCCGAGCACGAACAGGTTGCCGAGCCAGAACGTCAGCCCGGAGATAAAACAGATCTTTGCGACGTCGATGGCGTTCAGCCCATAGTCCGAATAGATCCGAAACCGGATCGCGCCGCCGGTAAACACCGTCGCGCCGACGTTGTGGCCGATGGTGTAGCTCGTGAAGGCTGCGAGCGCCGCGACGCGATAAGGGATGTGATCCTTGCCGATCGTCCGCACCGCGAAGAAATCATAAAAGGTCAGGGTGCAGAACGCCCCGACGACGCAAAGCGCGGCCAAGGCGATCTCGGAGGGCGACTTTTCCGTCAGCGCGACCAGGATAACACCGGAGTCGACGCCTTTAAGGGTGTGGATAAGAGTCGTGATCGCGAAAGCGATGATGACGAAGCTCGCAACGACACCAAGCCGTTTCCAGCCGATCCATTCCTTGAAGCCGCGCTGCAGCGCGGTCAGCAGCCGTTGCATTCGTCCTCCCGCTAGCGCCCCGATTCCGAAGGTCTTATGGCCTTGTGGAAACGTCCAATGCGAATTTCGAAATCAAGGGACACTAGTAATCTCACTATTCCGGTGTGGTTTGATTTCAGAAGACGCCGCTCGACGACCTCGTCGGGACCATAACGCCAAATTCTGACCACCACACCAGGTCATGATACGTTTCGAGCCGATTGCGGAGAGGAAGGCAAGCGGCTGTTCCGTCTCTCATACGCGAAAAACTCATAAGACAAAACGGCGCGTTTGACGGTCGCTATCAGGCCTGAACGCGGCGGCGCCTTCACCGGTCGAAAAAAGTCAGGACACATCCCCGCTGCGCGCGTCCGCAGCGGCGAAAGTGAGTTGACGATGCATATAGGCATAAGACGCCCCGTGTTCCATCGCCGGTTAGGAAGTTCTTGCAGACGACATCATCAAAGTTCCCGACAGCTCCTTATGCGTCGGATGTATGACATCGCTTATTACGCGAGGGAAACAATTTGTGAAGCTGGTGCTGAACTTGTGCATGGCCGCTTCGCGGTGCACTGGCGAACCGGTGCGAATTGAATCCGGATCGATCACCCCTTCCTGCTCAGGACAGCCAGGACGGAATGCCAGCACGATGAGCTTGTGCCGGGACTTAGCGACTCGGAAGTGTCATGCAATAGACGTTTTGAGAGTCAGGTCTTGCGCAGCGTGAAGTAAGCGCCGCAGAAGGCCATTGCCGCGCCAAGGCCGAGCACGGCAAGGCCAGTTATGAAACTCGAGACGGTCGGCGCGGTGCTGGGCGCCGAGGCGGCCTGTCCCGCGCCCGCCAGAAACAGTACGGCGACTACGATCAGGAACTGTCGGAGCCGCTGCTGAATGCGGTTGGACGCTGCGCTATGCATCAGCGTCGCGACAAAATAGCTGCCGGAGAAGCTGGCCGTTGCGACCAGCCACCATGCGATCGCGGCACCCGCCGGCATGAACTCCTTGGCATCGGAACGCCAGAGCCCACCGAGGTCGAGACCAATCTGAGCGCCCAGCATGTGCACGGCGAGAGCGAGCAATATGCCGGACACCATTGCCCCGCCGACGATCAAGTGGCGCGGAAAATAAGCGGTTTCAGCCATGAGGGTTTTCTATAGCGTTTTCGAGCGAAGTGAAATCCGGTTCGCGTGAAGAAAACGCGTCAAATCAAAAACTAGAGTTTTTCACTGTTTCCGTGAAGCGGTGAAAGACTTTAGGATAAAAATTGCAGGTCGAGCAAGAGAGCGCACCGCTGTGCGAAGGGTACCGATTGTGTCGCCGCCACCAGAGATACCGCCGCCTGGCGTTGGATACGCCTATAGAGCCTCGCTGATCGGCTCAGCGCATCGGTTCGCGCTGGAGGATGACGGGATATCGTGGCGCGTTGGCCGCCGGACGGGAAGATGGTGCTATGCGGACGTCGCTGCCTTGCGCATGTCCTACCGGCCGATGTCGATGCAGCGTACCGATTCCGCACCGAGATCAGCCATCGGGACGGCGGATGCATCATCGTGATGTCCACCACCTGGCGGACTTTGGCCCTGATGGACGCGCAGGACAAGGACTACCGCACGTTCATCGTCGAACTGCACCGGCGGCTTGCAGCGCATGGTGCGCGCACCATGCTCATGGGCGGCCTGAACCCGGTGCTTTATTTTGCGGGCGCGGGCGTGTTGACGCTGCTGTCTGTAGCGATGGCAGCCCTGCTGGTGCGGGCGATGGTGACAGGCGAATGGGTCGGCGCGCTGTTCATCGTCGGTCTGTCGGCGCTTTTCGGCTGGCAGATCGGCCGTTTCATGCACCGCAACAGGCCGCGTGCCTACACATTCAATGCGTTGCCGCGGGAGTTGCTGCCGTAAACTGGCGCTGTTCCTCGCTCTCGACGCTCAATGTCGCACGACCAACACCGAACAACTGGCATAACGCACCACATAGCCGGCATTGGAGCCAAGAAAGTAGGTCTTCATCGCCGGCCGATGCGAAGCCATCACAATCAGGTCGGCGTTGACGGCCTGCGATTCCTCAAGAATCTCATGATAGACGCTTCTGCCCTGCCGCACCACGCTGGAAATGCGCGACGGTTCGATGCCCACCTCGCGTGCGACGATTGCCAGCGCATCCTGGGACGACTGACGCTGCTGCATATCGAAATCCGCCGGCACGTATTCGGTGAGCATCACCGGCGTCATGTGCAGCACGTTCAGTAGCCTGATGGTTCCGTTCGAGGTTTGCGACAACAACACCGCGGTTGCAACCGCGGGCTTGGCGAGATCGGTGTTGGTAAGATCGATCGGCACGAGAATGGATTTGAACATCGGGTGTCCTCCATCATGCCCAGTCCCCGCGTCGAATCCTGTCTTCCTCAGGGGGCTGACTTAAGGGCAGCTTGCAATGCTGCGTGCCATACAAGCATATCATGAAAGCGATGCGGAGTTGGATGAAAGCCGAACTGTCAGGCTTCCTTCAGCAGTTTCGGGCTGACGTACCGGACGAGTTGTCCGCCATCGAATGCGATGTTGTCCCAGCGATCGATGGCGAAGTCGATGACGGCAAGACCTGACGTTGGCAGGTTGTCGGCCAGCGCCGCACGTCCGGCTGCGTCACCGCCGCCGATCAGACGAAGCGCGAGGTCGTGCATGCCGGGATTGTGCCCGACGATCATGAGGCGCTCAGGATCCGGGCCGGCGGAACGAATAATTGTCAGGAGTTGCGCCGGCTCGGCGCCGTATAGCTCCGGCAGGTGCTCGACAAGTCCCGGAGCCCTTTGATCCGAAAACTTTTGCCGAACGATGTCCCAGGTCTCGCGTGCCCGCACAGCGGTCGAGATCAACGCGAGATCCGGCAGCAGTGATCGCTCTGTGAAAAGCCACGCGCCGATTTCGGCGGCGTCGTTGCGGCCGCGCGCGGCAAGCGGGCGGTCCCGATCGCTTCCACTGGGCGAGTCGCGTTCGGTTTTCGCGTGTCGAAGCAGCAAAAGGCGGCGCATGACGCTGGCTCGATTCGAGGTTAAGCATGACCCGGAACGCGGGGTAGGGCCGGCTTAGTCTAGAACCTTGCACGGGACAAGGTCACAGGGGCAGTGGTAGGAAACGTCATGATTTCGGATAGCATAGTTGCGGCCGATGGTCTTGGTGACGCGGAGTTTGCGGCGCAGCGGCGCGAGCAACTGACTTTCGATCTTGACGTTGAAATCTGCGTCGTCGGCGGCGGCCTGGCCGGCCTCACCGTGGCGCTGGAGGCGGCGCGGACAGGCGCAAGCGTCGTCGTGCTCGAGGGCCGCCATGTCGGCTGGAATGCGTCCGGCCATCATCTCGGCACGGCGATGCCTGGCTATGGACTTCCGCTTTCCGATTTGATCGCGCGCGTCGGTTTCGATGATGCGTACGAACTCTGGTCGCTGTCGCAGCAGGGTGCCGATTATGTTCGCGCCCATGCCGCTGAAGATGTCATTCCGGGAGTTGGACTCACGGAAGGCGCGCTCGAGGTTTCCAATGTCGATGCCGGCGAGCGGCTCATCAGCCAACTGCAAATGCTAAGCGAGGATTTTGCGACCGAGGCGGAGGGGTGGCAGATCGACCGCGTCCGCGACACCTTACGCACCGACCGGTATTTTCACGCGGTGCATTATCCGCGAGCGTTCCAGATCGACGGTCGCAAATATGTTCACGGCCTCGCGGAGCTAGCGCGCAAGGCTGGTGCTCGCATCTTCGAAGAGACGCCGGTGGTTAGCATCGATTCGTCCGGGATTCGGAAACGCATTGCGACGCCGCGGGCGCGGCTGCGGGCTTCCAACGTCGTGCTTGCGGGCAATGTCCATCTTGGCGAAGCGTTGCGGCGATTGTCCGATACTCTGGTGCCGGTCTGGCGTTATGCCGCCGTCACTTCGCCGTTGGGCGAGCGGCTCGCCGAGGTGATGAGGTTTCAGGGCTCTGTCATCGACACTGACGGTATCGATCATTTTCGGATCGTTGATGGCGACAGGTTGATGTGGGCGAGCCCGGAAACGACCTGGGAGGCGCGGCCGGAGCGCCATGCCGGGGCGATCGGCAGGCGCATCCGTACCATCTTCCCGCAACTCGGTACTGTCGAGATCGCGAAGGCTTTCTGCGGCGCGGTTGGTCAGACCGTGCACGGTATGCCGCAGGTCGGCCAGTTACGGCCTGGACTGTGGGTTGCGAGCGGCTTCGGCCGGCAGGGACTGAATACCTCGGCGATGGCCGGGCAACTGATCGCCCGCGGCATGCTGGAAGGAGACGACCGCTGGCGGTTGTTTGCGCCGTTCGAACTCGTATGGGCGGGCGGAACGACCGGGCGCGCGGCAGGCTATGCGATGAGCATGGCCATGCAAGCGCGATCCGCCGCTGCCGGCACGCTGGCGCGCTATCGCGAGCGGGCGCGGCAGGCGCGGCTGAATGCGGCCAATCGCCAGACGGGATCGCGTCCGCAGCGATCTGCGGCTCATCATGCGCTGGCGCCAAACGATTCCGGGGAAACAGGAGCGGGTGGCTCTTCAACCTCTCCCCGCTAATGGGAGGAAGCCAAAACGCTTCCGGAAACCACCTCGCAAGAACGTGAGAACATTCCCGACACGTCCGTGTAACTTTGCCCAGGTCGTCCCGTATGAGATGCAGGTGAATCGGTTCTCGCTTGCACGGAGACAACCATGATTGATCGCCGCATCCTGCTCGCATCCGCCGCCGGTCTCGCGGGCCTGTTCGGTCTCCGCTGGCCGGGGAGAGAATTCGCTTGGGCGACCGGGAAGGAGGTTTCGCGAAAGTTCGAGATCGAAAAGACCGATGCCGAATGGCGGGCGCAACTTACGCCGCAGCAGTATCACATCCTGCGTGAGCACGGCACCGAGCCGCCTTTCTCCAGTCCCCTGCTCAAGGAGCATCGCAAGGGCATATTTGCCTGCGCCGGTTGTGGCCTGCCGCTTTATTCGTCCGAGACGAAATTCGAAAGCGGCACCGGCTGGCCCAGCTTCTGGAAGCCGCTCGACAACGCGGTCGGAAAATCTACCGACACAACGCTTGGCATGGCGAGGACCGAAGTGCATTGCCGTCGCTGCGGCGGCCATCTCGGCCATGTCTTCGACGACGGGCCGAAACCCACGGGGCTGCGATATTGCATGGACGGGTTGGCGCTCGTCTTCCATCCTGCTTCGTCATCGGCGACGTAAAATTCGTTTGCTTCATCCCCGGATGGAGATCGTGATGGCCGGGCTCGGCCCGGCACTCCTTCATATCTTCCGAAGACAGCGAACCGGACCCCTCGCAAAAAATAGGTCCCGATCGCTCGCCACCGCGAGGCTCTTCTCGGCAAGAGTTGCCGAGCAAGGCAAGAATGCCCGGGCTTCGAAGCCGGAGCCCTATGCTAACTTGCTGAAATAATTTGTCTCTTCCGTTGGCATGGAGCTTGCGATGTCGTTTGCCGGCCGCGGCGAGTTTTGACCTGCGTTTTGGGCCGCCGCCTGGATCGAGTTGGAGACGACGTATGGGTATTTTCGACGCACTGAATACTTCGGTCGGCGGTTTGCAGGCACAGTCCTTTGCGCTGCAAAACATCTCCGGCAACATCGCGAATGCTCAGACCACAGGTTATAAGGGTATCACCACCGCCTTCAGCGACCTGATCCCGGACTCGACCACCCCCAATCGTCAGGTCGCCGGCGGCGTGACCGCCTATGCGACGCCAACCATCAGCAGCCAGGGAACGGTGTCGGCCTCGACGGTCGGCACCTACATGGCGATTAACGGCGATGGTTTCTTCAACGTCCAGGCGCCGACGGGACGGGTCGACAACCAGCCGCAGTTTTCCGGCGTGACTTACTACACGCGGCGCGGCGATTTTCAGGTCGATGCTTACGGCCATCTGGTCAACAGTGCCGGCTACTATCTGATGGGCGTGCCGGTCGATCCCAAGACCGGCAACCCGCTCGGCAATGTGCCGCAGGTGCTGAAATTCCAGAATAGCTTCGTTCCGGCGCAGGCCACGACGACGCTGCAATACGCTGCCAACCTTCCGGCCGTTCCGACAACGCTGTCGAGCCCGACCGCAACTGCCGGGAGCATCACGGCGGCCGGCGGATTGAACCCGTCCGACTTCACGACCAATTTTAACCCGCTTGTAGTCGGCACTCCGGCGCCGCCCTATACCGACAACACCACCACGGGATCGCCGGCGACCAACCAGCAGACGCCTCCGGTCGCGATCTCCAGCGCGACGCTGTTGTCGGGCACGGCGCCGAGCAATTCGTTGCCGACTGGATTCGCGGTAGGTGACACCATCACCGTGAACGGCACCACGATTACCTTCACCGACGCCAGCACCGCATTGCCTCCGGGCGCGCAGGACGCGACCCATGTTCGCATCGATGACACCGTCGGCGACCTCCTGGGCAAGATCGGCGCGATCACCGGCCAGGCTCCGACGATCAATGCCGGCAACGGCGCAATCACTCTGCATACAGGCACGGCGCAGAACCTTTCGGTGACCAGCGCCTCAGCCGGTTGGACGGCGATGGGTTTTGGCGCGACAACCAACGTCGCGCGCGGCAGCGGCGGCACCCCCGGAGCCGGCGTGGTGATCGCCAACGACCAGACAATCTTCCAGCAGCAATCGATCAGTGGCGGCGCGGTCACGGCCTATGATGCAACCGGGACGGCGGTGAATCTGCAACTGCGCTGGGCGAAGACCGACAGCGCCTCGCTCGGCGCCGGGCATGCCGATACCTGGAACCTGTTTTACCAGGCCAATCCGAACGCCACCGGCACGCAAGCGGCGTGGATCAACGTCGGCACCAATTTCACCTTCGGCGCCAACGCCCAGCTTTCGAGCCCGGTCGGATCGTCCATCACCATTCCCAGCGTCACCGTCGGGTCCCAGTCGCTCGGCAATCTCTCGCTGAATATCGGCTCGGGCGGTCTGACCCAGTATGCCAGCAGTGGCGGCAACGCCACCATCAATGCGATCAACCAGAACGGCTATGCCGCCGGACAGTTGCAGTCGATCGCCGTCAACAATGACGGCATTGTGGTCGGCACTTTCTCGAACGGGCAGAACCTGTCTCTCGCGCAGGTGTCGCTATCGCACTTCAGTGGCACCAACTACCTCAAGGCGCTCGACGGCGGCGCTTATGCGGTGACCAATGAGTTGGGGCCCGCAATTGCGGGTGCGGCAGGGCGCATCAGCGGCTCGTCGCTCGAAGGCTCCAACACCGATATCGCCGACGAATTCACCAAGCTGATCGTGACCCAGCAGGCCTATTCGGCGAATACGAAAGTCATCACCACCGCGAACAGCATGGTTCAGGATCTTCTGAACGTGCTGCGATAGAGCATGATCCCGAAAAAACAGAGTTTGATTCAACGCAGTTGAATTGGACTCTGGTCACGACGCGGATTGATCCGACTTCGAGGCGGGCAAAAAGATGAGTTTGAGTTCGGCCCTCTCCATCGCGATGTCCGGCTTGCGCGCCAATCAGGCCGCGCTGTCGATCGTGTCCGGCAACGTCGCCAATGCGAACACGCCGGGCTACGTCGCGCAGACGCTGGTGCAGGACCAGATTGTTACCGGCAACACCGGTTCCGGCGTCCGCGTCATCGGCGTCAACCGCACGCTTGACGCCTATGTACAGTCGCAGTTGCGCACGGAAAATGCCGGCAGCGCCTATGCAAATCAGATCGCCGGAGTGCTTGGCCAGTTGCAGAACGTCTATGGCACTCCCGGCAACGATGGAACGCTGGAGGCAGCCTATAACAGGTTCACCTCGGCGTTACAGGCGCTGTCGGCGAGTTCAGGCAATCCTGCGGCGCAGTCGTCGGTGCTGAACGCTGCGCAGGCGCTGGCGCAACAGCTCAACGCGACCACCAGCGGCATTCAGACGCTGCGATCCAATGCCGAACAGGACCTGTCTGTGTCGGTCTCTCAGGCCAACGCGGCGATGCAACAAATCGCGCAGCTCAATCAGAAGCCGCAAAGCTTGAGTGCTCAGGACCCAGCGGCCGCGACGCTGATGGATCAGCGCGACGCTGCGATCGATCAGCTTTCAAGGTTGATGGACATCCGCGTGACTACGGACGGCGTCAATCAGACCTCGGTATTCACCACGTCTGGCATCCAGCTCGTCGGCGGTGTGTATGCTTCAACGCTGACATCCAACGAGCAGTCCTCGCTCACCGCGAACTCGCGATGGAACGCGGATCCCGCGAAGTCGAGCGTCGGCACGATCATCTGCCAGCTTCCGAACGGCGCGAAGATGGACATGATCGCCTTGCAAGGCATCAACTCCGGTCAGATCGCCGCAGATGTCCAGTTGCGTGACAAGATTCTGGTGCATGCGCAGAACCAGGTGGACCAGATGGCGGCGACGCTCGCCAGCGCATTGTCGGACGTCACCACGAGCGGCGTGCCGGTGGCCGGACCGCCGCCCGGTTTCGACACCAGTCTCTCCAGCGTGCTGCCGGGCAACGCGTTCAACGTCACCTACACCGACTCCAGCAACGTCTCGCACACCGTTACCGTGGTGCGGGTGGACGATCCGACCGCGCTGCCGATTCCGAACACGGCCTCGAATCCAAACGACAGGGTGATCGGCGTCGATTTCTCGGGCGGGCTCGCCTCGATCGTGTCGCAACTGAATGCGCAACTAGGAGCTACGTCGCATCTGACGTTTTCCGCTTCCGGGTCGCAGTTGCGGGTGGTCGACGACGGTTCGGGTGCGACGACCGTGACCGCGGCATCGACCACGACGACGGTGCAGTCGCTGACCTCGGGCAGTCCGCAACTGCCGTTCTTCACCGACCGTGCCTCGCTCTATACCGGCGCGATCACAGGTACCGCGTCGCAGATCACCGGGCTGGCGGGGCGCATTCAGGTCAACGCCGCGCTGCTTGCCGATCCCTCGAAGCTCACGGTCTACAACACCTCGCCGCTGACGCCCGCCGGCGACACCACGCGCTCCGACTTCATTTTCGACCGGTTGACGTCAGCCACCTTCACATACTCTCCAAACACCGGCCTTGGCGCGGCGGCCGCGCCGTTTCAGGGTACACTGCCATCGTTCCTGCAGCAGTTCGTCAGCTTGCAGAGCGGCACGGCGACAACAGCGAAGCAGGTCGCGCAAGGCCAGGACATCGTCGTCAATACTTTGCAGGAGAAGTTTGACGCCAAGTCCGGAGTGAACATGGATACTGAAATGGCCAATCTGATCGCGTTGCAGAATTCCTATGCGGCGAATGCGCATGTGATGACCGTGATGCAGAGCATGATGCAGACGCTGCTGCAGGCATAATTGTAACGACGGCGTAAAGGCGGTTCGCATGGCGATCAACGGAATCAGCTTCGGCAACACCATCCTTGGCGGCTCGATCCAGAACCTCAAGACGCAGATGGCCGATCTGCAAAACCAACTCACAAGCGGCAAGCGTGCGACCACCTACTCGGGCATGGGCGCCAACGAAGGCTTTGCGATCGCGGCGCGCGCGCAACTGTCGAACATCTCCGCGTATACCGACACCATGATGAAGATCAACACCAACATCGGAGTTGCCAATACGGCGCTGCCGGCACTCTCCAACATCGGTACGCAGTTGCAAAATGCCGCGAACAACGCGGATCGCAGGTGCTGAACAGCGCCGGACAGACCGCAGGCCAGCAGACCGCGGTCGCGCAATTTTCGTCAGTGGTCGGCATCCTGAATACGCAGGCCGGCGACCGCTACATCTTTTCCGGCAGCACAATCTATACTCAGCCGGTGGCCGCGTCGGATCTAATCCTGAACGGCAATGGGGTTGGGCAGGCCGGGTTGAAGCAGGTCATCTCCGAGCGCAACCAGGCCGACCTCGGTACCAGCGGCCTCGGCCGTCTCAACATTTCCTCGCCGACGGCGACTTCGGTATCGGTCGCGGAGGATGCATCGCCTTCAGTCTACGGCATGAAACTGCAATCGGTGTCGTCGTCATTGACAGGGGCCACCATCACAGGTCCGGCCGGAACGCCGCCCGCCATTTCAATCGATCTCGGTGCCACCAACCCGGCCGACGGCGACGCGGTGAGCTTCACCTTCAATCTTCCGGACGGCACCAGCGAGACAGTGCAACTGACAGCCTCCAGCGCAGTCCCGACGCCTGCCGGCAGCTTCGCGATCGGCGCGACGCCTGCTGCGACCGCTGCCAATCTCAACGCCGCACTGACGAGCTCGGTCGGAACGCTGGCAAAGACATCGCTGGTCGGGGCCTCGGCCATCCGCGCGACGCATGATTTCTTTGATCAGCCGCCGCAGCGCGTCGACGTCACGCCGCCCGCGACGCTTGCGACCGCCACCGCCGCGGTGAACGGCACCGCCGCGGATACCGTGCAGTGGTACACCGGCGACGCCGGAGCCGGTTCGGCGCGCGCAACCTCGACCGTGCGGGTCGATCCTTCGGTGACGGTGCAGTATGGTATGCGCGCGAACGAGGACGCCATCCGTTCGCTGATGGAATCCGTTGCGGTTCTTGCGGCGGTGACGACATCGCCGACCGATCCGAACGCGGCCGACCAGATTTCGGCGCTCAACTCTCGCGTTGCGCAAAATCTGACGGTCGCTCCCGGCAGCCAGAATATCCGGGACATCCAGGTCGATCTCGCCAACGCGCAGACCGTGATGAAGGATGCGACCGCGCGGCAGAAACTGACGCAAGCGACGATGCAGAATATCATCGACCAGGCGGAGAATGTCTCTACCGACGAGGTTGCGAGTCAGTTGTTGGCGCTGCAAACCGACCTGCAGGCGTCATACCAGACCACGGCGATGCTCTCGCAGCTCAGCCTGGTAAAATTCATCTGACGATATTAGTTACGTCCGGAGCAGGATAGCTTCAGCCCTGACGAAAGAACGACAAACCCGTTCCAAAATTCGTCATGGTGCGTTACTCATTGGGAATTCCGCGCTGCCGGGACTTGCCCGCCTCCCTATAGCGTTTTCGAACGAAGATGCTCTAAGTGGAACTGGAGCGGGTAGGCGCGACGGTTTATCAGCCCATCGGGAAATGCCGGTCAGAAGCCCTTTTGCGCGCGGCAAGGAAGCACGTTTCATGCGCAGCTTTGAGATTGAATTCGTCCTTCGTCATTTCGATGCGCCGTGCACGATGATCGCGTGCGGCGGGGAGCGCGCATCATGAAGCCTGCATCGCGCGACACGCTGCCGGAAGCCGATGAAACGCTCGATCCAGACGACTGGAACAAGCTTCGAGCGGAGGGGCACCGGATGCTCGATGATATGTTCAATCATATAGCCAAGGTTCGCGACCGCCCGGTATGGCGGCCGATACCGGCGGAAACGCGCGCCCGTTTCCGCGAAGAGCTGCCGCGAGAGGGCGCCGATGTCGCCGACATTTATCGGGAGTTTGCCGAGTACATCGCTCCGTACACCGCCGGGAATGTCCACCCCGGATTCATGGGATGGGTCAACGGCGGCGGCACGGCTGTCGGGATGCTGGCCGAAATGCTGGCGGCGGGGTTGAATACCAATGTCGCCGGCCGCGATCAGATGCCGATCGAAGTCGAGCGCCAGATCGTTCTGTGGGTACGGCAGATGTTCGGCTTTCCCGATACCGCGAGCGGTATCTTCGTCACGGGAACGTCGATGGCGAACCTGATGGGAATTCTGGTGGCGCGTTCGGCGCGAATTGGCCCGTCCGTGCGCCAGCGGGGCTTGTTGGATCGCGGCGCCGGTCTCATCGCCTATACATCGGTTGCGACGCATGGCTGCATCGCACAGGCCATGGACCTTGCAGGTTTCGGCACCGACGCCCTGCGGCGGATTCCGGTTGATCGCTGTCATCGCATCGATACCGATGCGTTGTGTGCGCAGGTCGCCGTCGATCGCGCCGCGGGACTTGAACCATTTCTCGTGATCGGGTCGGCGGGAACAGTCGAT
The DNA here is from genome assembly GCA_963807355.1 of uncultured archaeon. Classification (GTDB taxonomy): domain Bacteria; phylum Pseudomonadota; class Alphaproteobacteria; order Rhizobiales; family Xanthobacteraceae; genus Nitrobacter. The sequence continues at coordinate 71,503 of CAWEBX010000012.1, read as the reverse complement.
GTCGGAGCGATCGACGATCTTGCGGCGCTGCATGGCGTGTGCCGCGACGAGAAATTATGGCTGCATATCGACGGCGCATTCGGCGCGCTCGGGGTCTTGTCGCCGGAGATTGCGCCTCGCCTCGCGGGAATCGAGAGCGCCGACTCCATTGCTTTCGATTTCCACAAATGGGGACAGGTGCCCTACGACGCGGGCTTCCTTCTCGTTCGCGACGGCGAACAGCACCGCCGCACATTTGCGGCGCCGGTAGCCTATCTGCGCCGGGAAACGCGCGGGCTTGCGGCGGGCTCGCCGTGGCCATGCGACTACGGTCCGGATATGTCCCGCAGCTTTCGCGCGTTGAAGACGTGGTTCACGTTGAAAGCCTACGGCACCGAAAGGCTCGGCGCGATGATCGGCCGGACCTGCGCGCTGGCGCGCTGCCTGGAAGCGAAGATCGCGGCCGAACCAAAACTCGAACTGCTCGCGCCGGTGCAACTCAACATCGTGTGCTTCCGCTATCGGGCCGACGATGCCGACAGGGTCAATGCGGAAATCGTCGCATTGCTGCACGAGTTGGGAATCGCAGCGCCGTCCACGACCATGCTGGACGGTCGGCTCGCGATCCGCGCGGCGATCGTCAATCATCGCACCGGAATGCGCGACATCGAAGCGCTGGTATCAGCGGTGCTGGAATTCGGCGCGCGCGAAACCTGAAGCCGGGACGGCCGCGCGCCCGCGTCGGCGCGTATTATGGCGTTTTCGAGCGAAGTGGATACCGGTTCGCGATCGAAATACGCGCAGATTGATCGAAGGCATTTTCTTTCTGCTAACCGGATTTCACTTGACCGGAAATGCTCGCGCGGCGTGATTTCAGGCGGAGCGTCGTCTGCTGTCGGCGCGATCGGCGGTGCTGTCGCTCATACCCGCCAGCTTCTTTTCGTAGGCGATCAGTTTCTTGACTTCCTTCAGCGCCTTGTAGAGGTCGCCGTTGAGGATGTCGTTGTTGATGCCCTCGATGATCGGCCACGCGCCCGGCATGGTGGTGATGATGTCGCGCAGCAGGCTGAAATACGTGCCGTGATTGATCTGTGGCTCCGGCGACAGGTACATCAGTTGCACCGCGAGGTAGATCAGCTTGGCGGGCGTATCCGCTGTTTCAGGCGTCAAAATGTCCTTCTCGCGAAGGATCGGAATCTTGTCGCCTTCGATCAAAAGCCGCGCGCGCTGGTCGGTGTTGGTGACAACGCAGGCGCCGATGATGATGCGTTCATGCGGCTTCAGTTCGACTTTCAGCGCCATGACGGTTTCCTGTCATTGAATGAAGCGTGCCGAAACGCACGGCACTGCCATTCGCTGCGAAATGCGGCGGACGGCCGCGTCGGCGCGAGCATCGCGGACAGTCTGGCCGTGATCCTTCCCGATTATGGTTAACGCCCGGTAAACGGTGGTGGCGGCCACCGGAAAGGGAATGTCCTTGAATCCCGTCGATACCGGCACAAATCAAGGCCACGCGCTCGCTTCCGACGCCGGCCGAACGGCCGCGCGAGTCTGCGATCGGTTCATGCTTTCTTAGAAGTCTTCACACCAGTGTGGCGCCTCGCCGAGGATCTTCGGCGTATGGGCGTATGTGTATTCACACCAGAAAGGTATGAAAGATGTCCGATATCGTTCTCTCCGCATCGGTTCGCCAGAATCTGCTTTCCCTCCAGTCAACCGCTGATCTGCTCTCCACCACGCAGAACCGTCTTGCCACCGGCAACAAGGTCAACTCGGCGCTCGACAACCCGACCAACTTCTTCACCGCGCAGGGCCTCAACAACCGCGCCAGCGACATCAACAACCTGCTCGACTCGATCGGCAACGGCGTGCAAGTGCTGCAGGCTGCCAACACCGGTATCACCTCGCTGCAGAAGCTGGTCGATACCGCCAAGTCGATCGCCAACCAGGCGCTTCAGGCGACCACGGGATATTCGACCAAGTCGCAGGCAACCACCGCCGCCATCACTGGCGCGACGGCGGACAACCTGCTCGGACCGGGCGGCGCTTCGACCGACCGGACCGTGACCGGCTCGGCGGTTAACAACGACGACAGCGGTGGCGCAGCCGCGATCACGACTGCGACCAAGCTGGCTGGTACGGCGGGTGCAGGTTCGGACAACCTTGCGTCCAATATCAGCGCATCCGACACCATCGTCGTGAACGGCAGGACGATTTCGTTCAATAGTGGTTCCGGCACTAGCGGTTCGGCTACGGCTGGCACGCTCTCGATCGACGTGACCACCGGTGACGTCGGTGACGTCCTCGATGCCATCGATGCGATCACGGGCAATACTGCCGGCACGTCCACAATCGCGGCCGGTGCGATTTCGATCCACACCGGTACGGCCCAGGATCTGGTGATCAGCGGATCTGCACTCACCAAGCTCGGCCTCTCTGCCAACACCTACGCTCGCACCGCCGGTACTCCGGCTGCGCTCGACGGCAAGACGCTGACGATTGCCGCGACCGACGGTGGCACCGCGACCAGCATCACCTTCGGTTCTGGCGGCGTCACGACCCTCGATCAGTTGAACACGGCGCTTGCCGCGAACAACCTGACGGCCTCGATCAGCACGGCTGGCGCGCTGACCTTCACTACGACCAACGATCACGCCCATGCGACGATCGGTGCGTTCGGTGGTACGGCGGTTGCTGCTGGTGCAGGCCTGTTCGGAGCTTCCGTGACGGTGAATGCGCCGGTGGAAGACGCCAACGCGCAGAACAACCGCGCGACGCTGATCAGCCAGTACAATGCGGTGATCGACCAGATCAAGACCACCGCGCAGGATTCGTCCTTCAACGGCGTCAACCTGCTGAACGGCGATCAGCTCAAGCTGGTGTTCAACGAAACCGGCAAGTCCACTCTGACCATTCAGGGCGTGACCTTCGATCCGGCTGGCCTCGGCCTCGCGTCGCTGGTCAAGGGCACCGACTTCCTCGACAACGCCTCGACCAACAAGGTTCTGGACTCGCTCAACAACGCGTCCGGCACGCTGCGCTCGCAGGCTTCGACCTTCGGTTCGAACCTGTCGATCGTGCAGATCCGTCAGGACTTCTCGAAGAACCTGATCAATGTGTTGCAGACCGGTTCGTCGAACCTGACGCTGGCTGACACCAACGAGGAAGCGGCGAACAGCCAGGCGCTGGCCACCCGCCAGTCGATCGCGGTGTCGGCGCTCGCGCTGGCCAACCAGTCGCAGCAGAGCGTGCTGCAGCTGCTCCGCTGATCGCAAACGCATCTCAGACGACGGAAGCGGCGGGGGAAACCCCGCCGTTTTTTGTTGTAGCGTTTCGAGCGAAGTGGACACTGGTTCGCGTGAAGAAAACCCATCAAACAAAAAGCTAAGGGTTCGGGTTTGATTTCATCAAAGCGGAATAGCTTTAGCCGGCTGTCCAATTCTTCTGAAGCCGGATTGTCAGTGGTTGTTCATGAGGTCTTGAAAGAACGACGAAAATTGTTCGTGGGGCGATGCTTCCGAGCTGTTGAATTTCGTAGTTAACATAGTGGGACAAAACCCTAATCCACCTTGCATTCTGCCGCTTGAGTTCAGAAAGCACGTGACACGCCACGAACGTCACGACTGCTTCTGATGGCCACGACATCGAGCGGGGGATTAATCCGGGGTTAACCATAAATTAAAACGTCTTGTTCACCTTTCCGACCAGGGACCGGCTCTTGGGGCGAGTTGGCGTCCGCGCAGGTTAGGGAAGGCCAGACATGTCCGACATCGTTCTCTCGGCATCCGTTCGCCAGAATTTGCTCTCGCTGCAGTCTACCGCCGATCTGCTGGCGCAAACGCAGAACCGTCTTTCCACCGGCAAGAAGGTCAATACGGCCCTCGACAACCCGACCAATTATTTCACGGCAGCAGCGCTCGACAACCGCGCCAACGATATCAGCAACCTGCTCGACGGCATCGGCAACGGCATACAAGTGCTGCAGGCGGCCAATACCGGCCTGACCTCGCTGCAGAAGCTGGTGGACACGGCGAAGTCGGTCGCCAATCAGGTTCTGCAATCCCAAGTCGGCTATTCACAGAAATCGTCGGTGGAAAGTCTTCCCGTAACGGGCGCGACCGCGCTCGATCTCAGGGGCACGACACCGTTCACAAATGTCGCCGCAACGCCCGGCACCGCCCTGAAGACCGGCACCGCCAACGCCGCCGCGACCGGCGCCACCCTTATCAGCGCGCTGACCGACGGCGCGGTTGCGACGCCGACCGGCCCCGCGGCTGGAGAGAGCTTTTCCGTCAACGGCAAGACCATCACGTTCGCGGCGTCGGGCGCAGCGACGACCGACCCTTCCGGAAACGTCACGATCGGCATCGACCAGACACTCAGCGCGTTGACCGGCGTGATCGATGCGCTGAACGGCAACACCACGCCCGCCACGGCATCGACAGTCAACGGCAGCGGGCAGATCGCGCTCAACACCGGTATCGCTCATGACCTGGCGCTGACGAACTCCACGCCGGCCGGAGTTCTCGCAAAGCTAGGCTTGAGCGCGGGAACGACGGCGCGCGGCGGGGGCGCGGGAAACCTCGACGGCAAGACGCTGACGATCGGGGCAACCGGCGGCGGCGTCGCGACCAACGTCACGTTCGGTGACGGCACCAACGGTACCGTCAGAACCCTTAACGACCTGAACGCGCAGCTTGCTTCAAACAATCTCCAGGCCACGATCAATTCGGCAGGCGTCATCACGATCTCGACCGCCAACGAGGCCGCCGCCGAGACCATTGGCGCGATCGGCGGGACCGCGGCTGGCGCGGGATATGCGTTCAATGGCCTTGTCGCCGGCGCGCCCGTTCAAGATCCAGCGGTTCAGGCGGCTCGCGCCGGCCTCGTCAGTCAATACAACAACATCATTCAGCAAATAAACACGACGGCAGCGGACTCGTCTTTCAACGGCATCAATTTGCTGAGCGGCGACACGCTGAAGCTCATCTTCAACGAGACCGCAAAGTCCACGCTCACGATCACCGGCACCAACATGAATGCAGCTGGCCTTGGACTGTCGGCCCTGACGGTGGGCATCGACTTCCTGGACAACGGCTCGGCCAACAGCGTGATCGCCAGCCTCGACAGAGCGTCGACCACCCTGCGCACGCAGGCCTCGACGCTTGGTTCGAACCTGTCGATCGTGCAAATCCGTCAGGACTTCTCGAAGAACCTTATCAACGTGTTACAGACCGGCTCGTCGAACCTGACCCTCGCCGACACCAACGAGGAAGCGGCAAACAGCCAAGCCTTGGCAACCCGTCAGTCGATCGCGGTGTCCGCACTGGCGCTGGCCAACCAGTCACAACAGAGCGTCCTGCAATTGCTACGCTGATGACGTAAGCTCGGGCCTGATGTCGCCAGGGTCGCTTTCGAAATTCGCATCCCGCTTCAGCGCATGCTCCGGCGAATGTGAAAATTGAAAGAGCCACTCGCAACAATCAGAAGCAAAATACTCTACGGCGCCATTGCAGAACCCGCTGCATTTGACATTTTTTCGACGCATGTGAAAACGCCGGGTAACCCATTTTAAAGGTGGTGCTGATAGACATTCGGCAACGCGGAGTTGCGTGCGCCCTTGTCCTTTTCCCCGCGGTTTTAGATGTCGAATGCTGCTCAAGCCTACGCCCGGACGGCTCAAACCTCGTCGTCTCCGCGTGAAATCGAGGCGCAGGCTTTACTGAAAGCGGCGCGGCAGCTTCGGGAAATCCAGGACAACTGGAAAGGGCCCGACAATGACATGCAAAAGGCGCTGCTGTTCAACCGCCGTTTGTGGTCGATCTTCATGAGTGCGGCGGACAGCGAGAGTAACCCGCAGCCGTTGGAGGTCCGTCAGAACATCGCCAACATCGGCGTTTTCGTGATGAAGCAGACAGTCGACATGCAGATAAATCCAGACCCTGCGAAGCTGACGGCGCTGATCGACATCAACTGCAATCTCGCAGCCGGCTTGTCCGGTCGAGCGTAATCCCCGTCACAGACGGAGCCGGATCATTGGCCGACGTCCTGAACATCCTGGCATCGAACTACACAACGGTCGGTCAGAACGTCAATCTGAACACCGGAAGGTATGTTAACGTCGATCCCAAGGTTTTCGAAGGCACATGGAGCGGCAAGTACGCCAACCAGAAGCCGTTCTCCGTGACGATTTCGGGCGTCAATGGTTTCCGCGCCAAAGCCAAGTACCAGTATGGAAGCACGATCAAGTACCAGGAAGTTCTGATAAAGAACAATTCGTTCCGGGTCGGCGATTCAAAGTTCGTGCTGACAAAGGCTGGCACCGCGAAGGTCAGCACCGTCATGAGCAATCCGGCGACGGGTGCAAGCACGCTCGAGAACGCCTACGTCCATCAGAACTGAGCATTAAGGCTCTAGGCGCGTCGATCGGTGGCGGCCGAGGGTTCGCGCTCAGTGTTCATCAAATCCAGCGTGCGGAAATATGCGCGTCGCCGCAGCATCGCCTCTTCGGGAAACTGCTTCACGACGAGGCTCGTCCGGCGATCGACGACCTGGTAGACGACCGAGGCGGCATCACGATCGACCACCACCTGCCGTGACAGCGTATCACCGGAGGTCCGCAGGTCGTTACGGGCGCGCGCGCTGACGTCCGTCGCCGTGACGCTTTTGCTCGGCGGAAGTTAAGTCGCCACCGCATCGTCCGCGGCCGGACTCGCCGGCTGAACGATTGGTGCCGCCACCGGCGCGCCAACCGGCTTGATACTGAAATCCGTACCCATGGTCGCCTCCAGGCTCCCGTCGAGTCAAATCCAACCCCCCTTTAGAACGCAAGCCTAGCGCCTGTCTCTCAATGCCGCGTTAGAAAACGTGTTCAATGAGGTGATGCCGTGAGTGCAGAAATTTGAATCAAACTGGATGGAATATGCGAGGGCAGGTCTCCTCAGCGAGGCTTCTCGCTCTTCGAGCGGGAGTTGGTTTCGGTTGCAGTGCCGGAGCCGATGCCGTTCGGGCCCGAGTTCGTCCTGTGTAAACCTGATTGGAACGGCGAACGTGATCGGGCCGCCGCCCATGTCGGGAGGCGTTGGCGGGCGAGCTACCAGCGATAGGTCACGGTTCCGAGAATAGTACGTGCCCGACCAAGATTGCACTGTGCCATCGAGAAGCAGGCCGCGACGTAGTATTTGTCGAACAGGTTGCTGGCGTTGACGGAGAAGCGCCAGCTGTCGACGTCGTATCGGATCATGGCATCGACCAGCGTGTAGGCGGGGGCCTCTAAGGTGTTGGTGAAATCGCCCTCGCTGGCTCCGACATAGCGGACGCCTGCGCCGAAGCCGAGACCGTTCAGCGCACCTTCGCGAATGGCGTAATCGGCCCAGAGTGAGGCGATGTGTTGCGGCGTCCGCGCCGGACGCTTGCCAAAATCGACGTTGTTGCTCTTTGTGACTCTGGTATCGTTGTAGGTATACGTAGCGTTCAGACTAAAATTATTGGTCAAGTTGGCTACGGCTTCCAGTTCAAGACCGCGCGATGTGACCTCCCCGGTTTGAATCGATCTCCCACCATGAGTTGGGTCTGGGTCCGGTGTGAGAACGTTCTGACGCCGAAGATCATAGACCGCTGCAGCGAAGCGCATTTTTGTGCCGGGTGGCTGGTACTTGATGCCGACTTCGTACTGTTGACCAGCTTCCGGCCTGAAGGGTGTGCCGTCGAAAGCTGCACCTGTGATCGGCGTAAACAACTCAGAGTAACCTACATACGGCACAAGCCCGGTCTGGAACTCGTAGCCGAGCCCAACTCGCTTGGTGAGCGCTTGGTCTCTTCGAGTTTCTTCCGTGACTGCCTTGCGATCGAACGTATCCACATCGGTGGGACGCCATGTTACCGCTCCGGAGATGAATATCCGGTCGTCTTTTGAAAAATCGATCTGCGTATTCGCATTACGAACGAGGCCAGTCAGACGATATAAATGCGTTTCATCTTCATTGGCTGGGCCACTGAAACCAAATGCCCCCTGTTTGTAATCGAACGATCCGCCTTGAAGCTGCACTTCGCGAATGGTCTGCTCGGTCGGACGCTTCGTCACCAGGTTCACGATACCGGCCGGCTGCCCTTGCCCATAGAGCACCGACGACGGGCCACGCATCACCTCGATACGCTCAACCTGTATGTCTCGATCTGAAGCCCCGTGGTCTGCAAACCATTCAGGTAGAAGGAGCCGTTAGCCTCGTTGCCCTGAAAGCCGCGCATAAAATACCTTGCAACAGATTGATAACCGTTGGCTTCCGCAAATACGCCTGGCGAGTAACTCAAGGCATCATTGACGCTGTTCGGTTTCCGCGTACTCGATCTGGTCGCGCGTGATAACCGAGATTGACTGCGGCACCTCGATCAGCGGCGTGTCGGTCTTGGTGCCGGTCGCGCTACGGCTCGCGACATAACCGTCAACCGGTCCCCATGCGGTCTCGCCCTGTACGTCGATGGTGTCGAGCGAGATCGCACCGGCCGGCATCGCGCCGATACTGCCGTCCGCGTTTGGCTTCTGAATTGCAACGGTTGAGGCATTCGTAAAACGATAACTGAGACCCGTTCCCGCCAAAAGGCGGGTCAGCGCCTGCTGCGGAGTGAGATTGCCCGATACGCCGGACGACTGGACACTGCGCGCGATGCCACCGTCGCCGACAACATCAATGCCTGTGACACGGGAGAAGGCGGAGATCGCGCCGGCAAGCGGCTGGGGAGGAATAGAGAAATTATAACTTGCAGCCGGGGCAGCGACAGGCGCGTTCGATCCCTGCACCTGAGCGTTCGCAACACCAATTACGCCTGTTGTCAGGGCCGTCGATAGAAGCAGACAAGCCGCCCACCCGTTCGAGGCTCCAGCCCATGCTTCCGCGACCAGCCCTTTTCCTGCCTCGCTTCTCATACCCCTAAAGCCCCTATACACAGGCTCCGGCAGAGATGCCGGAGCGCGGTTACAGAGTCAGACAAATCGACGGTTTGGAATTTTGAGGCCCGGCGCAAAAAAATCAGTCGGCAGGAAACAACAGGGTCAGGTATGGCGTGGCGGCAACAATCCGGATCGGCAGCGCCTCTGCGAGTTGCGCCACGATTGTCTCCGTGCGGTTGAGGTTGACAATGAGCGTGATCGGACGCTCTGCAAGCGAGTTGCTCATGACGACAATGCGTCCCGAGCGCCAGCGGTTGAGCGCCTGCACGGCTTGCCCGAGAGGTGCTTGCGTGAAGATCAGCCGCCCCTCCCGCCACGCAAGTTCGGAGCCGATTTCCGACTGTCGGGGCTTTCCGATATGGCGGCTGTCGTAGGTGATCAGCGAGCCGGCGGAAATTTGGGTGGAGTCACTGCCGAGCACGACATCGACGGCGCTCTCCGTCACGGCGACGGTCACGCTGTCATCGCGATAATCGACGCCGAATGCCGTGCCGAGTGCGGTCGTGCGCCCCGATCCAGCCTCGACGATAAATGGCCGTCCGGCGTCTTTCGCAACCGTGAAAAAGGCTTCGCCGTCGTGAAGCGTGAGGCCGCGTCGCTCGCGTGTGAAAGCCACCGACATCTTTGTTTCGGCCGCAAGATCGACGATTGATCCGTCGGCGAGGGTGACGGTGCGGCGTTCGCCGGTCGTAGTCCGGAAGTCCGCAAACGGGTGGCTCGCCAGATATCGCCATGCTCCGACGCCGACCGCGCCGATGATGACGGCCTTGCCGAGCCTGCGGCGCGTCAGCGCTTTTTGTGCGGAGAAGTGGCGATCCTTCATTCCCGGGAGCTCGATCGCACCCGTCCACAGCCTGTCGATATCCGCATAGGCTTCAGCGTGGCGCGGATCGGCCGCGAGCCACGCCTTCAATGCGTTCTTGTCGCTGCCGGAAGGCTTGCCGCCATGCATCGTGGCGAACCAGACCGCCGCCTCCTCGACAATCCGGACATGGTCGGGATCGTCGGTCACCTGATTATCGGCCGCACGTTCCATGCAAGCAAATCTCCCGGACGGCGCAGACAGCCGGAGCTTGTGCCTGCGCGTTCTCTTATATGACAATCGGGAGAGGCGAATTTCTGAGGCGCTGCCAGAGAATCCTTTAGACGGAACCAGCCGCCCGTGATTGTCTTCATGCCGCCATGACGGAACAGGGCGTTTCCATCAAAACGCAACGTGCTTTACCGCCGCGCTTCATCGAGGCGCAGTTTCATCCGGGCGAGGATGCGTACCATATGGTCAAACGCCGTCCTGGGCTGGATTTCGAGCATCCGGCCGATGTCATCGAAAGTCCGGCCGTCGATGCGTGACAGAATGAAAACCGCGCGGTGGGCCGGCGGGAATTCATTCAACGTCGCATAAACGATCTTCAGTTCCTGCCGGGACAACAGGACCTGCTCGGCCGACGGCGTGTCGTCCGTAAGCGTCGCAAGCGCCGTCTCCGGATCATCGACAAAAGACAGGATGCGTTGACGGCGATTGTAGTTGATCGCCAGGTTGGTCGCCGTGCGAAACAGATACGCATGACCATTGGTTATCGGTGTGCGGGAGCGCGCCGACCAGAGCGCGAGAAATGCTTCCTGGGTCAGATCCGCAGCCGCCTCCGCAGACGGCACGCGCCGGCGCAGGAAGCGGGTCAGCTCCTTGCTGTGTCGCCGGAAAAGATCTTGGATATCAAACGACACGGGCCGGGCCTTATCCCCTCGATTGCACGGTGCTTACGCAATCTAGATCCGGCTTTACCGAATGGGTAATTTCCTTGCAATATCGCCTGACTGGATTGGTTCTAAGCTCGCCGGATCATGGTCGCTGCCGGTTCGCGCGTTAAAGCGAACGGCTGACTGCGAGGGGGCTCATGTGCTGACGCGAGGGTGCGCTGCGCTGTCCGCTTGCCGTATAGGTCTGCGGCGTGGCGCGGCGTTGCGCTTCGGCACTGACGCCGCGAACAATTCCTTCCGAGACCGCGTGCGCGGTAGCGAGGACCGTGAGATTCACCTGGAGCATGGCGCGGAATGTGTCGTGGTGGCGTTGCAGCGCCGTGAGCAGGTCAGGCGTCGACTGAGTCATGTAGACTTGGCTGGTCTTGAATTGCCTGATGGCATCGACGTAGCGGCGCGATAGTTCTGTTTTCCGGCTCTCGAGCGCCATGCCTTCGCGAATCTTGCCGGCGCGCACCAGCTCGGTCTCGCGCTCGATGACGGCAAGCAGAGCGTTCATGATGTCGAGCATGTCGTCGGCGAGCTTGCGTGCGTCCGCTGGCGTCGATACGGGAGGCGGGAGAAGGGACGCCTGCGGATCCCGGGATTTCAGTGTCATGCGCTCTCCTTTGAGCTTGGCTTGGTCTGGCTCGCCTGTTGCATGATCAGGGCGCGGAACACCGCGTCGGAGACGCCGACGCCGCCGGCCTTGGCGAACGATCTGGAATACTGCTCGGTGAGCATCGAGCGCCACACTCCGGTGCCCGGCGTATCGCCGAATGGGCCTTCGCCCTTCAGCCCGGACGTCATTTGCGAAAACATGGAATTGAGGAACATCGCCTCGAAATCCTCCGAGGTTGCTTTGGCTTTTTCTATTGACTGCGGAGGGACGTGTTCCAGCGCTCGCGCGAGCTGTGGATCGGGACGGCCGTTCAGCATCGGCTTCATGCGCGGGATGCTGCGATAAGCGGTGGTTATCAGGTCATTGACAGTGTGAGCTTCCATCACATCACCTCGATATCGGCTTCGATCGCGCCGGCGGCCTTGATCGCCTGTAGAATGCCGATCAGATCTCGTGGCCCGATGCCGAGGCCGTTGAGTCCGTCGACAAGCTCCTGAAGCGAGACGCCGTTCTTGACCAGCGCGAGTTTCTTGCCGTCCTCGCTCACGCCGACGTCGGTGCGCGGTGTCACCACCGTCCGCCCGCGTGCCAGCGGATTAGGCTGGCTGACCTGCGGGCTTTCGGAAATGGACACGGTGAGGTTGCCTTGCGCTACCGCGACGGTGGCGACGCGGACGTCGCGTCCCATCACAATGATCCCGGAACGTTCGTCGATAATGATCTTTGCTGCGATGTCCGGCTCGACCTGCAGCTGCTCGATCTCGGTCAGGAGTGCAACGACGTTGCCCTTGTACTCCCCTGGGATGGAGAGTTGCACCGTGGACGGATCGATCGGCTCGGCAGTCTTCGTGCCGAGGAAATCGTTGACTGCTGCGGCGATGCGCTTGGCGGTGGTGAAGTCGCCGTTGCGCAGCGCCAGCCGGACATTCGGCATCCGGTTCAGTGCGAATTCGATCTCGCGCTCGACGATGGCGCCGTTGGCGATGCGCCCATTGGTTGGCACGCCCTTGGTGACGCTCGCGGCGGCGCCTTCAGCGGCAAAGCCGCCGATCGCAAGCGAGCCCTGCGCCACCGCATAAACATTGCCGTCGGCGCCGAGCAACGGCGTGACGAGCAAGGTGCCGCCTTGCAGGCTTTTGGCATCGCCCATGGCCGAGACCGTGACGTCCATGCGGGTGCCCTGGGTTGCGAAGGCGGGCAGGTTGCCGGTCACCATGACGGCCGCGACATTGCCGGTTCGGATGGTGGCGCCGCGAATGTTGACGCCCATGCGTTCCAGCATCGCCTGCAGCGATTGCTTGGTGAAAGGAATATTGTTGAGGGTGTCGCCGCTGCCGTTGAGGCCGACCACGAGGCCGTAACCGATCAATTGGTTTTGTCGCACGCCTTCGATATTCGCGAGGTCCTTGATCCTCGAGGTGGCATGAGCAGGGGCTCCGAAAAACGCCAGCGCGAAAAGCGCTATGGCGACGATCCGGACCACGCCCGTGAAACCAACGCCAGACATCCTCTGCTCCCCGCTGAGGTAAGGTTAGGCTGCGCCACTCCCATGACCGCCATTCGCCTGTTAACCATGCGAGACGCGTGCCATCGCGATCGTTCGCGTTATCATATTGTTTCTATTGGATGATTATGAGGTATGGCACGCCGCGTGCGAGGGCGAGAGGGGTGGCGAAGTTGCCCGCGTCGGCAGAATTTGCCGGGCATTCACGCTTCGTTAACCATAACGGCCCACGGTTCCTCTTGCTGGAGTCATCCGGTGCGCACTCCTTGGCCGGCATGGCGCGCCATCAATATTCGGGCGAGATGATCGATGCGAATTTACGGACCGAACGGCACAACGCCGGGAACGCAGGCCCCGTCCGCGCGGCGAACGGGCGGAAGCGAATTTTCTCTGCCAGACCCGGCCGCTACAATGGAAAGCAGGGCCGCGGCCGCGCCGAAGGCGCCCGCCACCATCGATGCTTTGCTGGCGTTGCAGGGCGTCGAAGACGATTCGGCGGAGCGGCGCAAGCGCTTGGTACAGCGGGGCAGGGGCGCGCTGGATGTGCTCGACGATCTCAAAATCGGGCTGCTTTCCGGCAACTTCGACGCGTCAACCGTGATCCGGCTGCGCGCTGCCGCCGCCGAGCTGAAATCGTCCTCCGGCGATGCCGGCCTCGACGCGGTCCTGGCTGAAATTGAATTGCGCGTCGAGGTGGAACTGGCCAAGGTGGGGCAATTCTGAAAGCAGCCGGGACGCGATGGAACCCGTTGAAAAGATGGCCTCGATACGCTGCGCAGACCGGGTTCCACATCGGGCAAGGGAAGCAAGAACTCGGAAGCCCGGAGCTGTCAAGGATGGGTTTTGGTGCGACGATATTGTCTGTCACAAACGGCCGCTATATAAGCTCCGCCGCAGCCGGACCGTCCGTCCGGTGCCTTGCACCGAGCAGGAATGCATTTGGAAAAGTTGAAGAACTACAGGCCCTCCGAAAAAGAGCCTTTCATGAACGAGCGCCAGCGCGAATATTTTCGCGCCAAGTTGCTGGCATGGAAGGACGATATCCTCCGCGAATTGAAGGTTACGCTGCAAACTCTTCAGGAAGAGAACGTCAACCTTCCCGACCTCGCCGATCGCGCGTCCTCGGAAACCGACCGCGCCATCGAGCTGCGCGCCCGTGACCGGCAGCGAAAGCTGATCTCCAAGATTGACGCCGCCTTGCAGCGGATTGAAGACAATACCTATGGCTATTGTGAGGAAACGGGCGAGCCGATCTCGCTGAAGCGGCTCGAAGCGCGACCGATCGCGACGCTTTCTGTCGAAGCCCAGGAGCGCCACGAAAAGCGGGAAAAGATTTATCGGGACGAGTAGGGCAGGCGGCGCCGATGCCCGCGGGCCGCGGTATATGCGTGAGTTCTCAATCAAAACACGCTCGATCTGGTCGGCATCGAGGTTAAGCGCATCGCGCACGACGGTCTCGATCTGGTCCCACTCCTCCTCGCTGTAGGTGAAGTCATCGAAAACGATCATCGCCGCCTCGGCAGCTTGACGACCTTGGCGGCGGGCGTAGCAGGCTCCGGGTTGGCGATGGCCTTGACCCGGCCCGCCCATAGCTCCAGCGCCTCGCGCTTCTCATCCTCGTATTCATGAGTGTCATAGACGCCGACGATGCCGGGAGCGGCATGAGCCAACACGGCCTCGGCAACCTCGCGCGGGACGCGCAGCGCGGACATCCCGGAGCGGACGACGCGCCGCAGATCGTGGTTGACCCAGTTCGGAAGCTCCACGGCGTGATGATCCTCGCCGCGACGCCGGGCCATCGCCTTGAGCGTGCGAAGCATGCGGCGGTCGAGTTCGCGCTTGAACTTGCCGCCCAGCGTCAGCGGCCTGCTGCCCCCATTGCACGAGAAGACGTATCGCGCGCCCCTGATGCGCGGCACCTCCGCGATGATCTGCGCCACCGCCGATGAAAACGGCACCAGATGCTCGCGGCCGGACTTCATCCGCTCGGCCGGAATGATCGCGTGATCGCCGTGAACTTCAGGCCATGAAAGCCTTGCCGCCTCGTTGAGGCGCAGGCCGGTGAGCAAAAGAAAACGATAGACCGGGCCGACCGGGTATCGCATCCGCCCGGTTGCCCTCCAGAACGCAAACAGCTCGTCATCGCTCAGCTTGCGGCTGCGCGGCGGTGCCGTGCCGATCATCTTGGCGGCGCTGAGACGGGCGCAGGGTGACGCGGTTAAGCCGTAGGTGTGCTGGTCAATGGTCCAGTTGAAAAACCGGCGAATGAGAACCAGCCAGCACTTTGCCGATCCGCTTGCGACAGTCTTCTTGCGGTTGATGATTTGAAGAACGTCGCCGGTGGTTATCTCGCTGACTGGCCGCTCGCCCCATGCCGCGACAAATACGGTGCGCAGTTCGTGCGCACAGCGCTTGCCTCGGCGCTCGCGCGACAACTTCTCGGCAATGAAGGCTTCGGCGACAGCGGCAAACGAGTGCCGGATGCGCAGCGCCCGCTCCCGGTCGGCTTTCTCGCGGGCTTCCGTCTCGACAACCGCCGGGTCAACGCCCTTGCCGATCAGCGAGCGCCATTCGCCAGCGGTGGTCCTCGCCTGCTCCAGCGTGATCGCGCCATAGGTGCCGATGGGGCGTCGGGTCGGTGCCGCCCCCGGCGCGAACCGGGCGCGCAGGATGAAGGTGATCTTTCCGGCCTTGCCGCGCCGCGCCGGGTCGGCGTCCACCGCGTCGGTGATCCTGATACCGAAGCCGGGAAGGCGCGCGTCCCACACCTCGTTGCGCTGGCCGCGAGGTGCCGGCGGAAGCGCCTTCAGGAACCGATCGGTCAGCAGTCTCCTGTCGGCCATCTGGGCTACTCCGGGTTCTGGGCTACGGGTGGGCTACATAGTCCCCCCGCACTGCCGAAAATGCGTGCGAACGGCTGCACCCGTTATATCCAGAATTTCCCGGTATTTGAGGCTTTATGCGCCTTTCTGCGAATTTGCGAAAATGGCCGAATATGTCGTTCGGCTTTTCGAGCGAAGCATGTCCTGGTGTTCGACACGACAGTACAGGTTCGGCGCAAGAAAACGCGTCAGAATAATCGTTGGCGGCTCCCCGGCAACGGCTTACCTGAACATCTCCCGCTGCTCGTCGGTCAGGCCGGCCAGCATCTGCCGGGCCTGGCTGTAGCCGGCGGCGACCATCTCGTCGAAGCGGCTCCAGTCCAGCAAGCGGCACTCGGGGACGCGCGGCTGAAACAATAGGTCGGTGAACTTTCCCATTTCCTTTTGTTTGGAGATCGAAGTGATGAAGGAGGACCGCAGCATCGTCTCGGGCACGCTCGGCAGACGGTAACGCCGCTTCGCACGCGGTTTCAGTTTGTCGCGCAGCAAGGCAAGCGTTCCAGGAACACAGTCAATGTCGAACACCTGCCCGCGATCGACCGAGAGATCGACGCCGATGATGCGACCGGCGCCGAGCCGAGCCATCACGTCGACCGGGAAATTGTTGAACGTGCTGCCATCATACATCATGTGCCCGCCGACGAAGACCGGCGGCAGCGCACCGGGTATTGCGTAGCTTGCGCCGACGTTGCGGGTCAGGTCGCCTCGCAGCAGGACGGCTTCGCTACCGGCCGAAAAGTCTGACGCGATAGTGAAGAAGGTGGTCCAGCAATCCTCGCTGTCGATTGCGTCCCGGCCTGTGGCATCGCGCACGGCCTGCGTCATCGCGCTTCGCGTGCGCGCACCCTTGATCAGCGATACCAGCGGAATGAAATTGTAGTCGCCGGTGACGTTGCCCCTCGGGTGTTCGAGGAACGCCTTTCGGACGGCGGCTGCGACTTCATCCGCGCTGCGCCCAAGCGCCAGTACCATCCCCATGACCGCGCCGATTGAGCTGCCGCCAAGTATGTCGACGGGAATGCCCGCCTCTTCCAGCGCCTTGATGACGCCGAGATGAGCGAAACCGCGCGCGCCTCCACCCGATAGCACAAGTCCGACACCGCGTCCGGATACGATGCGAGCGAGCCGACGCATGTCCGCGGGTGATTGCGGGCGAATGTGAAAGTGCCGCGCATCCGGCCGCGCGTTCAGCCAACGCGCCGTGCCGGTGGGGATTGTCGTATCGGCCTTGTGCAGCAGAACCAGCGTCTGTTGCGCGATCGAAATGGGAGCGGCGGGTGACAGGAAAGCCTGCTCGACAGCCGAGAGACCGGGATCGTGGCCGGCGTCGGCGAGCAGCAGCACCTCGTCGGCATGACGAAGGCAAAACCGGGTCCATGCGGTGTCGCCTCCGTCGGCGGCAAGATACACGCCGCGGCTCTGAGCCTCGATTTCGTCGATATAGCCGGCAAGCGCATCGTTGCGCTGTTCAGACGAGGGGTCCCGAGTGATCCCGAAGTGTCTGGCGACGTCATCGGCGGTGACGACCGTCACCGACCCGGCCTTTGCGGCTTGCGCGTTACGAAGGCTTCGCGCGAAATCGGCGGCATCCGCCCCGGACGTGACCGGCAGGATGCAGATGTTCACTGGCACCAGCGGCGCTTGTCTCTCGCGCTCGCGGAATCGCCGGATCACGACCCGCATCATCGACATTTCGATTTCCGGATGTTGCAGGATTGCGCGCTCGATCATCGCGCGCGTTACTTTGACCAGCAGCGTATCGCGCACCGCCAAGATGGTTGCCGAGCGTGGCTCGCCTGTGAACAGCGCGAGCTCGCCTATGGTTTCACCGCGCCCGATCTCGCCGAGAATTTTTCTCGCGCCGGAGTCTGTCTCGGAAAAGGCGTGCAGCCGTCCCGACAGAACGAAGTACACGTCGTCACTGATGTCGCCTTGGCGCAGCAGAATCTCGCCGGAGACGAGATCGACATATTCGGCCTCGGACCGGATGGTGTTCAGGATCGCAGCGTTGTCGGACGCAAAGTAGTCGCGAAGCACGGTCTGGAGCAGCGCGTCGCGTTGCTGAAGATCGGGATCGGGTTTTGGCGTCAATACCGCAACTCCTATTGGTTCGTTTAAGCATTGCATTCCGTTGCGGCAAAAGCTCTGATTTTGACACTTGCCCACAGGGTTTGCGGCAACGTGAAGCGAATGTGGAATCCGCTCCCTAGAGTCCGATTCAACCGCGTTGAATCAAACTCTGTTTTATTGTTTATTCTTTCATTGAGCATGATCTTGTCCGAAAACCGGTGTCCACTTTTCGGGATCATGCTCTAACGTCGCGCGCGTGACGCGCTGCGGCGAACCCAATCCCGTCCTTTCCCCGGCTTGACCCCGAGGACTTAACCTTCGAACCCTGCGGCTGAACCTTCGCTCTGTTCTAGTCGCGCCCGACCCTGCCGGGAAATCCCGGCGTGGTTGGGCTGTCGCCACTCAGGCCGCTTGGCACGGCGCCTGTGCCGATAGTTCCAGGCCACGTTGTGTTCGGCACGCCCGGCAGATTGACCCCGCCGATGCTGAGGCGCGGTGAGGGCGCTGGCATCACGATAATGGGCGCTGAAGGCATAAGCGTGTAGACAGGACGGTGCCGGTGGCGCGCCTGTGCCGTGTCGGACAAGCCGATCAGGCAGGCGGCAACGACAGGCAGGATTCGGACGGCGAGGGTCATTGGACGCTCCGGCAGTCTCGACTTGCGGAATGTCACGGATATATAGCCATCGCAAGTGCGACGCACAGACCAAGGGTTCATTAAAAATTCGCTGCTCATCAGCGAACGAACAAGGCCTGTTCTCTGTTCTCGAAGATAGACACGGCCTCCGGCAGGGGAGCCGCCGGAGGCCGCATCCCCCGAACGATGCATGGCATCGCCGGGGTCGTCGCCGTCTCGCGCCTGGGATCGCGATCCGGTGGGGAGCTCTCGAGAATCTAGAACGGCAGCAGCACGTCCATCACCTGTTGACCGTAGCGCGGCTGCTGGACATCGCTGATCTGGCCGCGGCCGCCGTATGCGATGCGGGCCTGCGCGATCTTGCTTAAATCGATAGTGTTGTCGCTCTGGATATCCTCAGGTCGCACGATGCCGGCGACGATCAATTCGCGGATTTCGTTGTTGACGCGGATTTCCTGCTTGCCTTCGACCACGAGATTGCCGTTCGGCAGCAGTTGCGTCACGACCGCGGCGACGCTGGTCTGCAAGTTCTCCTGACGTTGGACCGAGCCCTTGCCGTCGCTCAACGAGGTGGAGTCGGTGGTCAGGAGACGGCCAGGCAGGACCGCGGTTGCTGGATTGCTGATGGTTTTGCTGCCAATGAAATCGGTGATGCCGAAATCTTCCTTGCTGGTGCGGCTGCGCTGGGTCTGGTTGGCGATGTTGGCCTTGTCGGTGAAGTTCACGGTCACGGTCAGAAGGTCGCCGACCCGCGCCGCGCGCTGATCCCTGAAGAACGCGCGCGAGCCGTTCCGCCACAGCGAGTTGGCGTTGTAGGACACCGTCTCCGGCTTTGGCATCGGCATCTGAACGGGTTTGTAGCCGGGCTGCGTCGTCGGATTGTCGATCGCGGTCAGCTTGGGTGACTCGCCGATCTGCGAAAGGCGATCGATGGACGAGCATCCGCTGGCGAGGCCGGCGGCCGCTAGCAATGTGCCGGTTAGGACGATGCGGTTGATGCGCGCGAACTTCAACATGAACGTTACTCGGCTTTTGAAGATGTGGGCGCGCCGCTCTGGGCGGAGACGGGGGCTGCCCGCCGATGGCTCTGCGCTCGCCAGCTTCGTGGTGCAACCGGCGTGACGGGAGACACCGACACCTGACCGCGCCCGACCACCACGCCGGACACGGTGCGCTTCGATTGCAGGTTGAGAACAGTGACGATGTCCCCCTCGGTGCCGGCTTCGGTCGCCTGGCCGCGCACGGTGAGATAAATTCCCGCGGCCTGGTAGATCAGGGTCACTGCCTCGTCGCGTTGCACAAGGTCTGGCCTGGCCAGGTCGGCGCCGTGCAGCGCCTGACCGGCGCGCATCTGCCGCCGCATCTGCATCCCGACTGCGCGACGGCAAACAAGTGGATTTAGTACGGAGGTTCTAAGCGCGTGATTCTAAATCGTTTTCATGAGGTCGGCCTCCCACCCATTTGGAAATGTTGTTCCGGAGTAGCGGCAGCGACTGTTGTCTAACGCGCGCGTTGATAGCGCAATTGTTTCGATACTCAAATGCAAGCAGCTGCGCTTAAAGCTCCGAGGGCTGGCTAAGCGAGACAATCCACCGCGTTGATCAAACCGGCAATTCTTCGGCGCTAGAATTTCCACCAGTTCAAACGGTGGAGGGGCGGCAATGGCGGAACGTCATGGCGGTAAGCAACTCACCCTTCAGGATCGTCTTTAGCTAACCATCGCTTACGGTCCGTCAGTGGGATCGTCGTGTGGCCCAATCCCGTCGGGCCGAGGCGGTGGGCAAACATGCCTCACAAGGTGCTCGACCGACTAAATACCGAGGCACCGGTTTCGTCACGATCTCAAGCGGCGGCACCAAGCCAGAGGGCGATGGTCGCGGTGAAGCTCGCTAAAATGCAGGCGAGGCCTTGGGCAAAAAAATTCCAGCTCTCTTTTGAAACCAGATCCGGGGTTTCTAATTTTCTTGTCGCCACCTGATGGTGGCGTCTGGGTGCCTTAGGGGCCCGGGCTGAAGGCGGGCACCGGTCGTGTCCGGGTGCTAAGCTATCGCTTTGACTTCAGCCCCGCTCGCGGTGGCCTCACCAGCCTCACGAGCCAACCGCTCTGCCCTTAGACGCTCGCGGTTTCTGGCGAATGCCTCTGCTGCCTTTGCGTTCTCAGCCGACGCCATTCTGGCCTCAGCTTCCTGGCGGTCTTGAGCCCGATCTCGACCGGTCACGCCGTCGCGTCTCTCTCGGGTGCCGCACTCTGCACAGGTCGTGGTCGGCCGCATGGTTATGCGCACATATGACTTATCGCCTTTGTCGCGGTCTACCATTGGTTTTGACCGCCTCCTGAACCTCGCGGAAAACGCGCAACGCGCCGCAGAGGGAACTTACCCACCCTACAACATTGAACGGCTGGAGTGACATCGATACCAGATCTCCGTAGCGGTGGCTGGTTTCTCGCCTGACGAGATTTCCGTCACCGCCGAGCAGAACGTTGTTACCATCGAAGGCACCAATACCGAACAAGCCCAACGAGAGTACCTGTACCGCGGCATCTCAACTCGCCAGTTCAAACGGCAGTTCAGCTTGGCTGATTACGTTCAGGTAAAGAGCGCGACCTTCGATAATGGCCTACTCCAGACCGAATTGGTTCGAGAAATCCCGAGGCTATGAAGCCGCGTCGGATCCCTATCGGTGGCGCACCACCAGCCAACGCAAATGTCCAGAAGATCAAGGCCAACGCGGCCTAATCCGATCATTCTTTAGAAGTGCCGCGCGCTGGCTGGCGCGCGGCGCCAACTCGTCCAAGAATGGAATTGGTACGCTTTCGAGCGCCCGCGCAGGTTGAGCTAACCTCCCCAAGGTTCGCGGCTGGGGGCTCAGATGGAAGATTGGACCAAGTTTTCAGACGAGAAAGTTTTCTCGAAAGTGGGGGAGGAGCCGGGATCCCCGGCCTCATACTGGCGCGACACAGAAATCCGCCGCCGGGAGTATTTGCTGAACAAAGCCCTCTGAAATCCCAGTCAGCGCGCGTTCATTCCCGGACAATTCCACGATGGTACGGAGCGTGATGATGACATGTCTCTCGCCCTGATCGAGAAGCATCCGGCGTAGCGTCTGACCAGCTTTGGTACGCAACGGGCCGCTAGGCACATGACATTGGGCAATCGTTACCCCGAGATCGGCGCATATGCTTTCTATCGTGCTCATGCTGCTTGTCTCTTATCACCTGTGTGCAATCAGGTGTAAGTGCGCGACCGACGAATTGCAATGCATGGCGATTAGCGCACCACCGCTTGGCTCTCTTTTCATGGCCGCGCGAGCTTACGGGGTAGGAACATTCGCTTATGGCCGGTGTTCGGCCGTAGTGCAGACTTTCACTTTCATCCTCACGGACCTGATCGACTTCGAAGCGGAGCCGATTAAGATCGAGCTGGAGAGCGAGGAAGAGGCCGGAAGGTACGGAGTCAACGTGGCCAGCGAGATGCTTAAACAGATGCCGGACCTGGGAAGCAGAGGAATGTGCGTCCTCATTCGTGACGATAGCGGGAAAACGGTTTCTATAGTGCCCCTTGATTCGGTGAGTTAGCGTCCGTCGCTTCGTTTCGCGTGCCGTCGTGACTTGCAAACCGCCAGCCCTTTGCAGAGCCGGCGGCTCGTCTACTTGCTACTTGTTCGAATGCGAATGCGCAGTGGTGCTGTGTCCATGCGCCTTGCCGCTGTGCTCGTGGGCTGCTGTCGAATGCTCCTTTCCACGGTCGTGGCGGCCGCTATCGTGATGATGCCCAGCTTGGCGGTGATGATGGGCAGCCGCCTCATGATGTGCTGCAGCGCTGTGATGGTGTTCGCTCGAAGCATGCTGTTTTTTGGACTCGTCCATTGCTTTTCTCCTAAAGCCCCCGCTCAAGTTCGTTCCTCAACCGCGAGCTGAGGGGCGCCTCCAGGATGAATCGGTCGGCTTCCCTTTTCCGAAAGTAGAAAAAAGGCCCGGTACAGCGCTGAAGGAACAAACGGCAGTGACGCAGCGTTTGGTGGGATGTTCACAGAGACTTCTTTATGAAGAGATTCGTCCTTAGCGCGCTCGCTGCCCTCGCTGCCGCGCCGGCGCTTGCGCAAGCGGTGACGGTCGACGAATACTACGTCGTGCGCGATCCCGATTCCAAGAAGTGCACCATCGTGGAGCATAGGCCGGCCGTGGCGACGAGCATCGTCAACAACGGCACCTTCAAGACACGGACCGACGCCGAGGCCGCCATCAAGACAATGGAAGACTGCAAGTCGGACCTGGACGACGATTGAGTGGCACCCGCGTTCGGGCCAACAGAGGAGCATCTAGTGAAGACATTTGCCCTAAGCGCCCTCATAGCTTTTGCGGCCATGCCGGCGCTGGCACAGACGAAAGTCCATCCGGTGGAATACTACGTCATCCGCGATTCGGCCACGAAGACGTGCGCCGTCGTCGAGGACGGTGATCCGCTGGACGTCCTGATTATCCATGAAGCCAAAACCTTCCCAGGCGTAGTGATGCGCTGCAAGCCTATCGCATCCTCGAGATCGACCAGAAGAGGAAAGGCAACAAGGAGCGGAACGACCGCGTGTTTTAACGACTTGGCCAATCTGAACGCCTGCAGGTCCGGATGAAAATCCAGCTTACAGGTGCTTCCTCGCGGCGTCTCGACGACGGCATAGATATGCTCGTCATCGGCCCAGGTCGGAAGTTTGAGCAGATTCGTCATGTGCTTTGTCACCTCCATGAGACGCGGGGTGCCTTTACAAGTGTCCTTGGCGGACCGCACGCCCCAGACCGTGGCAAGCCGGCGCTGCGTCGGTCTATTCTACAGCAGCGGCTTGCCACCAGTGACGGCGTAGATGCCGCCAGTCATGTAGCTGCCCTCGTCAGATGCGAGCAGGACAAAGATGCCCGCCAGTTCACGGGGCTGGCCTGCGCGGCCGAGCGGCGTGTCCTTGCCAAAACTCTTCACTTTCTCAGGCGGCATGGTCGAGGGGATCAAGGGCGTCCAGATCGGACCGGGCGCCACCGCGTTTACCCTGATGCCCTTGCTGCCCAGCATCTGCGCCAGGCCTGCTGTAAAGTTGGAGACAGCGCCCTTAGTCGAAGCATAGGCCAATAGCATCGGGTTGGGCTTGTCCGACTGGATCGAGCTTGTGTTGATGATCGATGAGCCTGGCCTCATGTGGGGCACCGCCGCCTTTGCCAAATGGAACATCGCGGCGATGTTAGTCCTGAAGGTGCGATCCCACTCCTCTTCCGAAATCTCATCCAGCTCCTCGTACGTGCGCTGGAACGCGGCGTTGTTGACCAGGATGTCGACGCGTCCGAACTCGGCCACCGCCCGGTCGATGAGCGCCCCGCAATGGGCTGCCTCACCGATGTCGCCGGACACCAGAACGCAGCGGCGCCCCGCACTTTCGACGTGGCGCGCCGTCTCTTTGGCGTCTGCGTCCTCTTGCTCGTTGAGGTAGCTGATAAGGATATCCGCGCCTTCTCGCGCATATGCGATAGCCACGGCCCGGCCGATGCCGCTGTCCCCTCCGGTGATCACAGCCACCCGCCCCGTGAGCTTGTCGCAACCGCGATAGCTCTCCTCGCCGTGGTCGGCCTGGGGCGTCATTTCGGCCTCAGTACCCGGCGGCTCTATTTGATTTCTGATCTGACTGGCTCATTCGGCGCTCCTTCCCCGGAACGCAACAAGCGCGTCGCTCGCGGGAGGTTCCAATTCCTCAGCAGGTACGCGATGGGGCGCCTTCCTGACATCCGATGGACTAGTCATGAGGTTAGTCCAGGCACCTCACCACGCGGAGCTGAGACAGCGTCAGGGTTTCTTTGTCCTGAATGCCCTGGCCGCTCCAGTAAAGTCTAGTCATCTCAAACATGCGTTCGAGAATTCGCACGGCGCAGGCCAAGCCGTGTACGCAAGATCACCGCGGTGGCTGGAAGCGGTGGGGTCAACAATCTCGACTTCATGCGACACTTGCGGTCCGCAAGTATCATTAGCGCTACGGCACTGGTCAGCGTGAGACCGATAGGAAAGCACAAACGCGGCGTCGAACCGGCTCGGCGCTGCCGGCGCGTGTTTCAATCTCTCAATTTCAAAAACAAGCTCTCGGCCCAGCGCAACTTTTCCATCCAGCGCGGACGCAACGCCAACTGCGCCATCCTTGCCTACCATCGCGGCCTCGGTGGTTTCGCCTGTAGCGAGGGTGACGACGAGAGAGATGACCGCATCTAAGACAAGGTTGCCCGGTGGAACTACACTTCAGTTCCGAGCGAATTCAAAATCGCACTTCTCATGATTGTCGCCATTGGAATGAATAACCCCGCCGTAGCGGGGTTATTCGTCGTTTTTCGAGTTTTGCGATCGTCAAAAATCGCCGTCCGGCGCTCGCCCATGCGCTCGTTCCGGTCAGACCAACAAGCATCCTGAGGTTTATCGGTTATCCAAGTTGCGCTGGATAAAATAAGAACGGTGATCGATCGACCGCCTTTTTCTCATTGTATCTCAGAAGGGACGGCGCAAATCAGCTTGCGTACATCGTGAAGCTCGAGGGCGATGATATTCCGATCCACTTGTTCTTCAGCACAAGCGTTTTGGAGATGTATACGGATCGGAACATGGTCTGCAGCAGGCCCTGGACGGGGACATGAAGCGCTGCTTCACGTCGCGGTGTTGATAGCAGTGCAATAATTGCGCCGACAGCAACAAAACACTCAATTCCTGCCATTCGTTTGGCCCTGACGCACAAGCTCGACGAACTTTGCCTTGAACTTAAGGACAACGCCATGACAGTTGAGGACCCGTGTTCAGGGCCGTGCCATGAGGCTTCGCCGGGCGCGGTGCCGTCTTCGCTGCGGCACGGCGACACAAAAACTGCGCCGCTGCGGATCCTGTTGTCCGAGGGATCGAGCACGTCGGCGCGGGAGGCGATCACGATCCTCGGAATGCAAGGGCATCATGTCGAGGTCTGCGATCCGGATCCGCGCTGCCTCGGACGCTTCTCGCGGTTCGTGCGACGATTACATCGCTGCCCAGGCTTGAGTGTCGATCCGATCGGCTATGTCACCTTCGTGCTGGAGCTCATAGGGAGAAGACGATTCGACGTTCTGCTGCCGATCCACGAGCAGGGATATGTGCTTTCGAAAACGCGCGAGGCGATCGAGAGTCATGTCGCCGTCGCGCTGCCGTCGCACGCCGCGTATCAGAAGGCGCATAGCAAAGCTTCCTTCAGCTGCCTTCTGAGCGAGCTCGGCCTGCCGCAACCTCGCACGCGGCTTGTCGGGACACGCGAGGACGTGCTGGCGCTCAATCGCTTCCCGCTGATTCTGAAAGCCGCGACCGGAACGGCGAGCCGGATGGTGTGGCCGGTGAAAGGGCCACGCGAGCTTGCAGCCGCGGTCAAGGAGCTCGTGCGAGGCGGCGCGTTCGCCGACGCCGTCGTCGCCCAGGAGTTCATCGAAGCACCTGTGGAACATGCGCAGGCGGTGTTCAACCGCGGTCGGCTGTTGGGCTTCCACGCCTATCTGCAGATTGCCCGCGGCGCCGGAGGCGGCGACGCGGTGAAGGAAAGCGTCGACCGCCCGCTCGTGCGCGAACATCTGACGCGCATCGGAAAACATTTAGACTGGCACGGTGCCCTGTCGGTGGACTATCTGGCGTTGGGCGAGAACGACGTCCGCTACATCGACTGCAACCCGCGCTTGGTCGAGCCGATGAACGCTCTGCTCGCCGGTCACGACCTGTTGAACCTGCTCCTGCAGGTATCTCGGGGAGCGTCACCGGGGCCACTGGCTCCGGGCTGCGCTGGCGTGCGCACGCATCTCGCGCTACAGGCCCTGCTCGGATGCGCCATGCGGATGCGGTCGCGGCTGGAACTGTTGCGCGAGTGCCACC
This sequence comes from uncultured archaeon, assembly GCA_963807355.1. Classification (GTDB taxonomy): domain Bacteria; phylum Pseudomonadota; class Alphaproteobacteria; order Rhizobiales; family Xanthobacteraceae; genus Nitrobacter. Next base: position 45,227 of record CAWEBX010000012.1, on the reverse strand, counting down.
GTTTGATAGGGCGAACAGACGTTTACCGATGCAGCGAGGAGGAACTGACGCCACTGCGCATCGACTGGCCGAGCGTCATTCCCACCGTGTTTGCCGCCGCCTGGCTGTTAATCCGGCCCGGTGCGGCGGAACAACTGGCGAGCAGCGGCTGGGGGGCCCATCTGTTGAACTCGGAGAGCATCCGGATCATTGGAGCTTGGAAGAGCCCGCCCGCGTAGTATCTCTTTCTCACCGGGGGCTCGACCCTCTTGGAGCCGCGGACGTGAAATCTATAGCCCTGCGACCTTGCGTCGAAACGGTTCCGGCCCGCCGTTGTAGCGTTCTGGTCACAGGCGGCAATGGATTCATCGGACAGCACCTTGTGGCAGCGCTTCGCCGCCGGCATGATGTCGTCCGGGTCCTGGATCCGCAACCGCCACGGCCCGGCCCCCTGGCGGAATTTATCGAAGGGACAATTTTGGACCCGCACGACGTGCGGCGTGCGCTGGACGGCGTGGATACCGTGTATCATCTGGCGGCGATCTCGCACCTGTGGATGGCGAACCCCGCCGACTTCGAGCGTGTGAACCAACACGGCACCGAGCTCATCCTCGCCGCGGCGCGCGAGAGAGGGGTGCGCAACATCGTCCACTGCTCCACTGAGGCGATCCTGTTTCCGTACCGCAGAGCACAAGGGTCCGCAACGCGCTGAAGATATGCCGGGCCCCTATACGCGTTCGAAATTCATGGCCGAACAGGCCGCGCGCGATGCGGCGGCCGACGGACTGCGCGTCGTCATCGCCAATCCCACCGTTCCAATCGGGCCCGGCGATCACAATTTCACCGAGCCGACGCGAATGATCCAATTGTTCGCGCGCAAGCCGCCGCCGATGGTGCTGGACTCGATGCTGAACCTGGTGGACGTGCGGGACGTCGCTACTGGCCTCATCCTGGCTGGAGAACGCGGCCAGGCGGGCGAGCGCTACATCCTCGGCGGCGAGAACGTCAGCGTGCGCGAGCTCGCGCGGCGTGTCGGCAGCCTGTGCGGCCGCAGCACCAACATGCGCACGCTGCCGGGTCCTGTGGCACTTGCGATCGGCGCGGCGTCCGAATGGTTCGAAGGCCAGGTAATGCACCGCACGCCGCGCGTCTCGATCGAGGCGGTGCGCATCGCGTTGCGCTCGATCCCGCTCGACGCGCGCAAGGCGGAGACCGAGCTTGGCTATCTGCCCCACCCGATCGACGAGGGGCTCGCCGACGCCATCGCTTGGCTCACGCGCCGCGAGGCGGTGGAGGCCGTTCGGCCGCGGGTCTATTCGGAAGGTCATCCCGGCACACCGCTTACGCAAAACCGGCAGATCATTCCGGTTGATGATCGAATGCCACTCATCTAAAAGGCGCACCGTACCGCTGCGAGCCTTTGAAAAAGGGCCTATCCCAAACGTATCGGCGCACAAAGTCGGCTTGAACTCGAAGCTGCACGCCGTATCACCTGCAGTGATCTTACCGTTTGCCGGGTCACAAGGTGATCTTAGTTCTTCGGTCGTTAAGCGAGCCGCCATTCAGCTGGTCGTCCCTAATAGTCTTAGCGGCTCAATGTTGCGGCTCGAAGCAAGCGCGAGATGCTCGAATATCCGTTGGGACAACGTCGCGTCTTGATTCACCACGAAAGGGGCGAATGAAAGCAAAGGTTGCGGGCCTAGTGAGCGCAGACTACGGCATGGCGATCAGCAAAAACATTGCGCTGATAAAGACCGCCGTACCGAGAACGGCCACTGCAAGCATTATTTTTTGAGCCCCAGCAATCTGCGCTAATTGTGCGTCCTGCTGACCCACCGGGGGCGTGTCCTCGGTCATCGAATTGTTCCGAAGGGACCGCGCTTCAAACTAACTCGCGTTGGCGAAGCTCCGCCGCTGCGATTTGTCCGGCCTGCGAAAGAGCTGCAAGCGTCCGCTGACCCATCCTAGCACATCGGGCAATCCGAGCTGCGACGTGTCGGCGTATCCTATGTTTTTGGCCTTCCGGAATGTTGGCGCAGGCTCGATCGAGAGCGATCTCCATGTTCGCAAGCGTTCGCGTGTCGAAGCTTTCTGCAATCAGAGCTGAGCCGCGCGGGGAGCCGTTTCCTGAGAGATCGTCTTGGAGTGAATGCCTGGATCTGATGTTTTTCTTCATAGCGCGCTCCTGTTTCAAAAGAGATGGCGCCTCTAAATAAAAAAGAGCATTCCCCGGCCTGTCTGTTCGCTTCCGCACATTACGCGGAGCGATTTTGCGTGAAGAGTGGCGCTGAAGTACCTCCATATGATTGAAAAATATATCCGGGCGGTATCGCACATCGTGCCCGCTGGCGAAGAATTGCGCGAATAAAGACTCGCTATGTGCGGTAGAAGGCTTACCGTGGTTCCATTATCGGATATCCGACACGGCACCGATAGCTGAGAGTGTTTTGTGCTCCCGCCTGTCTCACAGGGAGCGCGAAAATGAAGAACCTCTTGCTTAGCCAGCTCTCCGAAAAGGATCTGAAGCAGCTCGAGCCTCATTTGAAGAGAGCAGCCTTTAAACAGCATTCCGTGCTTTTTCAGGCGGACCAAAAAATTCGACACGTTTACTTTCCGACGGGCGGGGTCGTATCGCTCGTCGTGGCGCTCTCAACGGGCGAGATGATCGAAGCCGCTATGGTTGGCGCCGACGGCGTTGTGGGCGCATCTGCAGCTCTCGACGGCCGCGTCTCACTCAGTCGCGGAATCGTCCAACTGGCCGGCGACATGGTCGTTTGCGATATCGAGGCTTTAAAGTCGATCGCAATGCGGAGCCAAAAACTGCTTTCCCTGCTTATTCGCCATGAGCAGACGGTCTATGCTCAAGCACAACAATCTGCTGCGTGCTTCGCAACCCATTCCGTCCAGGCAAGACTGAGCCGCTGGTTGCTTCGAGCGCGAGACCTGTCGGCCAGCGAAGACCTTAACTTTACCCAGGAGTATCTCGGCGAAATGCTCGGGGTTCGACGCTCAAGTGTGACCGTCGTGGCTCATACGTTGCAGGAAGCGGGCTTGATCCGCTATTCACGCGGCAAAATCAAAATCCTGAAGCCGGAGGAGCTTAAGGACAGTGCCTGCGAATGTTACGACACGGTCAAACTGCATTACGAGAAAATGCTGGGCGTCGGTGCGGCCAAGTAACGATCGCACATCAATGCAGCCGACAGGCCCGCGGCCTGGAAAGAAGAAACGATGAATGGCCGGCCTGATTAAGGTATGAGTGCCGGATCGATGGCACCCTGCCGAGGGACCTCGCTCGATCGGGAAAGCACGGCGTCACGTCGCGAATCGCATTGTTCAATGTGCGCGAATGGGCCATCGGACTCTTGCCGCTCTTACGCAGGCGGGACAAATCGCAGCCGCAGAGCTTTGCCAGCGCAAGATAGATTAAAACTAAATGCTGATGCTCACTCACTGCTAGGGCCATTACCGGGTTAGCAATAGATACCTTAGCCCCGACGCGTCGTCATTCTTGGACGTTGTTTGGGGTGCCAAGCGCGGTTTCATTACCAGCTTCGTGGCCAGGCACGCTTACTCGAAAATCCAGGCCTTGCCTAATAGCTAAGGATGCGGCCGCGACGGCAGCCTCGAACGCTGCTTCTTTTGTGGCATATTCGTTGTTTGCTTGGCCGTCGTGAAGCACGGCCCATGGCCTGCCTCTTTCCACGATTTCGTAACTAGCCAATCGCTTGTTGCGCTCCCTCCATTGCGATGATCAGAGCCAATCGAGAGTACGTCTTATCGTTCCACAGAGCCCGGCGGTCAGCCGGAAGCGCGTCTAAATCCGCGGCAAGAACCGGCGGGACTTGCCAGAACGTGTTCGTCCACATCCCGGCAGTGGAGACGGCGGGCCTCGGCTCCCTCAACGAAGGAGGACAAGATAAGCTACGAAGTTGTCATGAACCGCGCCAAGGAATCGGCGGAGGATCTTCGGGTGTTAGACCAACTCGAGCCAGAGCTTCTTGCGCACCACGCCGGCCAAAAATCCACGCACGGAATGCTGCTGTCAGCCTGACACTTCCGAGAGTGTGGCAATGGTCGCACCCCGGGCGCCTCAGCAGATCGAGCAGTTTTGTTTGCTTGCTTGCCCGTTTGTTTGCTTCAGCAGCCGCGCTGACCACGCCGCACGCTTGAGCCGGGCTTGAAGGAAGCGTTGGACTTCGTTTCGAACGCTTTTCTTGCTAGTTTCGCCGCCGTGCCGGCCTTGGCACTCGTGGCGGAAACGTCGGCGGTGTTCGTTATTCTGGGTCTGGTGGCCGGCTGCCGATAGGTTGTATCTGACCCACATAACAGCGAGGCACTATCGTCGGAAGAGCTCAACCGTCGATCGATTTCAGATTTTCAGCGTGTAGGGTTTTCGATTTTGGAATTTCAGAAGCGGGTTCCAGTTTTCTCATAACGCCCGATCAGGGTCGAAACGGTTTAAAAGCTCGCCGCCACGGGCGCCAGTCCGGAACACCTCGCGCGATTTCTGCAGGCCACGATCGAGGAAATCATGGCAGAAGGACCGCCTAATGGCTGAGTGTTACTCTCTTCCGCCTCTAAGGTGACCGCTATGGGATGGACTGAATTAGGGCAAGGGCTGATGATAGCGGGTGGCTTGTTGGTGCTCGCTGGCTTCGTTGGGTTAGCATTAAAGCGAAACAAGGAAGCGGAAGCTAACCCTGTTGTGCTTCCGGGAGACGCCCCATGGAGGGGCCTCCGATCGGATTCGCCGTCGTGGCTGAACTCTGAGCCGGAGGACAAGGCATGAGCCTCGACAACCACAATTGAGTCGTTCAGTACAAAGTCAGGGCGCGTCGCTTGCTGACTGAGAGGCGGCGGAGGCCCGCTCAATTGCTGCGCCGAGCACCTAGCCCACTACCATGTCGCTGGATCCATGCGCGAACCGCGGCCACGGCAGCGATCATTGTGCCTTTCATCGTGATACCCCGACCGGGAGGCTTGCTATCGTGTCAGGCACTGAGAAAACGAGAATGTGCACATTTTAGTGGAAGCGCTGCCGCGTAAACCCTTCGCAACCGCCCGCGCGAAACGGAGCGGCGTTGCTGGCGGTCTGTTACCGTTCCCACGTAGACTGGGGCATGGTAGACCGCAGGTCATTCCTCGAGAGAACGAGCACTATGAGCAGCATCAGGACGGGCTGGGTTATCGGAGGCACGGTGATCGTGCTGCTAGTCCTAATTTCCGTGAGCGGACGGGGCACGCATTATAAGCCCGCCGGGAATGCGACGCCTCCGGCGACGCAAATGCGGCCCTAAAGTCGGCCTAGAACGTATTGCGCCGCAAACGAAAGCCGCCAGCGCCATTGCACGCGCTGACGGCTTCCTCGGCACTTACCTGTTCGGGATTCACGGCGGGACCTGATTGGTCCGAATCTTGATGTTCTCGTCTCCGCCGTTTTCCACCTTCTTGACGACGCAGGAGCTGACCGACGAAAAGCGAAAGGAGCTCGACACGTTCCTGTGGTGGCTTCTCGTAACCGCGCGCCCCCGGAGTTCCGAATGAACTTTGCTTTTGCCCATGCGTTTATCCTCGGAGGCGCAAGCAAGGAGAGGATAATGTCGAATCCGAATGACAAGGTAGACCACAGCTCGAAGGCCCCGCTGAAGTCGGACATGAAGGCCGGCGTGCAGCCCAACCAGCAGCCGGGCGTGAAGATTCCGAACAAGGACGACAAGCACGCCGCGGGTACCCAGGACCAGGGTAAGAGCTGAATTCCCCTCGCGTAGCCACGGCGCGTTGGCCTTTGATTCGATAGGCTTTGCAAATTGCTCGAATTGCTGAGGCTGTAACCCTGAACGAGCCAAAATGTCTCCGCGCGCAACGTTCACAATCATCTCCGCGTCTGCGATCGTCGTTTCAATCTCCGCAATCTCCGCGAGCTGGAAATCCGAATAAGGACTGCAGTCGGTCTTCCTGAATTGTTGCGAAGATTTTCATGTCCATGGCGAAGCCGCTAAGCACCGGGTGTTGTTCCAACGCGGCGTCGACGAAATCCACACTGGCATTCGCGCCGATAAGCAACGCTTGGCGTTCGCCTAGCGCCATTCCCTTCAGAGCAGCGCGCAGTTCCTGGCGACGGAGAAAGCCAACGGTATCACCATCGAAGGGTGGAATCTTCACTGCGGCGCGCTTAGTATGCACCCTCTCCTAGATATCGAGGTCACCGCACTTCACAGTCACATGCTGGGACGAACAGCCAAGGCTCTTCTTCATGCACTTTTGGGCAAATGACGATGCAATCCATCTGGCCAAAGGTCTTCGCGCAGCACTCAACAAGACCTCAAGCACGAAAAACTAAGGCGGCGGGCGGAACGCCAACACGCGGCTACTCGCCGGTATGGGCACCATCACCAAGTTTGTCATTCGTGCGCCTTGACATCGATCTGCTTAAGCGGTGGTGCCAACGTCTCTAACTATCGAGGGGATTCGATTTGCTTTGACCTGACGCGGCCTTAATCAGCCGCTGCAAGCTTTCCGATGCGTAGTTTTCCGGCTGCCTTCCGGATAACCGTCGAAGCGTCCCCTGTATCGCCAGCCCAGCCATGATCGCGGCCACCATAACGTCGGGCCACCCTGTGCCGGTCCCGAACACGCCAGCCGCTGCGAGCAGTACCGCGATGTTGCCAAGCACGTCGTTGCGCGTACAAATCCATGCTGACCGCATATTCGCGTCGCCATGCGGTAAGCCCAGAGCAGGCCGAATGAAGCGGCATTGGCGGCCAAGGCTGCCAAGCCGACGGTCCCCATAGTGAAAGCGCTCGAAGGGTGCCGTGCAGCGAGTGCCAGATAACGGTGGCGATCACCCACGTCCCAAATGCCGCCATGGTCATACCCTTGGCTAAGGCAGCGGCAGCGCGATAGCGCAAAGCCATTCCAACTACAAGCAAGCTTATCGCGTAGTTCGCGGCGTCACCGAGAAAGTCGAGGGAGTCAGCCTGAAGCGAGGCGGAACCGGCAGCGACGCCTGCGCCGATTTCTACGGCAAACATCACCGCATTTATGGCGAGCACGGCGCCTAGGACACGGCGATAGGCTTTAACCTCTTTTCGGGAACCGAAGTTTAACGGCGGAGGTGCGCAGCAATGATCGGCCATAACGGGAGAATAGTCGTGAGGGAAACGTTATACAATCACGCCACTAGCAAATTAGGCCGTGCTCGGAATTACGCTAGGCACCCCTTCTCGGCCAATGACACGGAGTAAGCGTCGGCCTCCCTCGGCGCGGCTCGTTTAGTCTGTCGGCCAGCGACCCCGCAGTGGTCGCTGCAATAAATTGCAGACATTTGCGGTTCAACCGATATGGGCCCGTTGCAGACGATACAGGTTCGGGCCCATTTAGTTATTAAGCTGCTAGCCTTTCTCCATTGTGCTAGTCGTGCGCTCGCTCGATGAATTGCAATGCAATGCGCGTAGTGGAGTGTCTCTTCCCCGACGGCACTTCGCGTATCAGCCGAGGGGGCAATGATTTTTGCCCATGGTTTTGGCGGTGACCAGAATATGTGGAGGTTTGTCGCACCCGCCCTCGCAAGCGATTTCAAACCTTGAAGACAGGGTTGGTCTTGGGACTTTTATCGCCTCTAAATCGCAAGGCTCATGAAGGGACGCGGCCACCTCACAAGCGAAGAAACCTGCTTCGACTGTGCCGCTTCGATCATGCTCCTCTAGCTTGCTATGTGCACTGTTTAATCGATGACGAAGATTTCGATGCAATCCCACAGCTATTGGCGCGACGTGGCCTGCAGCCGCTTCCATCAACGTCGGACAAGGCCGGTGAGCAGGGAAGAGAGAGTTCTAGCTCCTGTAGGCAACAAGCATCGCGCCGATTGGTTATGAAGGCAACCCCAAGCCAATTCGGCGTAGAAAGATGCTCGCGGAGAAAGAAGACGCCAAAGACCGCAACGAGCACAACGCTCAGCTTATCAAGGGGTCCGACTCGTGCCGCATCTCCAAGTTTCAACGCCCTAAAATAGCATATCCAGGAAGCACCGGTTGCCATCCCTGACAGAATTAGAAATGCATAGGTGCGAGTTGAAATAGAGCCGAGAGTTTGGAATTGCCGGGTTGCAACTAGTAAAATGCAGAGCATAACTAAAATGACGACAGTCCGGATGAATGTAGCGAAGTCGGAGCTGACGTTCTCGACTCCGAGCTTTGCAAAAATTGCGGTGAGCGCTGCGAAAACCGCCGAGAGCAGAGCCCAAAATTGCCACGCGTTCTGCAAAATCCCTTGCTCGCTTCCTTGGACTTGATGACGATAATTTGGATTCTTAGTTAGAAACTCACGCTGTCCTGAGATAGCAATCCCCTCAGAAGCGGGTGGATATGCCAACGTAGCTAACAAGGTCGGGTGTATTGCGATTGAGACCGATGTTAACCCCGACATCAAACTGCAGCTTCGGGTTCGGTAGCCAGGCCAAGGCCACATCGTAGCTATATTGCCGCACCGTGCCTGTTGGATCGAAATTCTGATTGGTCCAAATCTCATTGTACAGGGTGAATTGCCCGAACTGCTTGGCGATGTTCACCAATCCCGTCAGGCCAAGGTGCCGGCCCCGGCCGTCGACATCGGCCAGCACATCCAGCTGCGGGCCCAGCGTGACGGTCCAGCCGCCCGGCACGCTGTAGTTGATCGGGACGGCAACGCCGCCTTCGATCTTGCCATTGCCAATTCCGGTGCTGGCGGTGGGTAGTCTCACGAAGGGCAGGATGGCAAGCTGGAAGTCGTCCTTGATCGAAGAAAGCCGCTGCTTGAAGCGAACGGTTGCGTCGCCCACACCTGAGACGGAGGCGACATTACCGCTGGCGTCACGGGTCCACACCTGGGTAAAGGGTACCCAATTGAGCTGAATGTCACTGCTGTCAGACACGCCGTATTTGAACGTCGGGTTGGTGAACAGCAGCTGGTTGGTTTCGAACACCGGCAGCGGTGTCCCTCAGCCAGTTGAAGGTGTCGGTTTCGATCTGCACCATGCCCTTTGGCACGGTGCAGGCGAAGTTGGACTTTGTGGGCCGGTCGGTGCAGATCGGCGCATCCGACGTCGACGCGGTCGGTACAGCCTCCTGTGCCAGGGCAGGAGTCGCGAAGAGCGCAGCCAATAACATAACGACTGATGCGCGCATCATGGAACGAGCCCTAAATGATGAGTTGTGTACCCACCTCGACAACGCGCCCAGTCGGAATTTGGAAATAATCCGTGGCATCGTTGGCCGACCGGCTCAGCGCGATCTGAACAGGCGATCTTGCCAGACAGGCATTCCGGACTTCGGAGATGGTTTTAGCGACCGTCGCGACAGGAAGAATGACGTCGCCATGATATCAAACTGCCAACCGAGCTTTCGCGCGATGGCGAGAGCTTTCGGGACGTTGGGACTTTCCATAAAGCTAAGCGGAGCGTCACGCGCGAAAATGTATCACCGATCTGCTCCAGCCGCACGCGGTCGTTCGGCTCGATCCGCGGCCTCGGCGCGGTCTCGATGGTGAGAATCGACGTTCTTCTCGTGAAGCACCTTGTAGTGTTTTAGACTATGCATCAGCGCGGTTGGAGCGCAGCTCGGATCGCTGGTCAGAAACACGGCGGTCCCAGGCACACGCTGCGGTGGCCCCTTTTCCAGCATCGTCACCAGATCGAGCAGCGGAAATTCGAGCTTTTGGGATTTTTCGAACAAAAGCCGGCTACCGCGACGCCACGTATACATCAGCAGAATTACGATCGCGCCAAACGCCAGCGGCACCCAGCCGCCATCGAAGACCTTTAACAAATTTGCCGCAAGGAAAGTGAGGTCAAGCAACAGGAAGGGCGCAATCAGGGCGGCGGCTGCGCGAGGGCTCGAAGAGCAGCCGCACCACCGGCCGTTTACGAAGGACGTCGGCTCACGCCGCCTCATGGCGCGTAACGACTACCGTAACACGATCAATGCCTTCACCGGTGCGTCCTTCGACTGGCAGGGCAAGAACAAGGATCAGATGACCGTGTTCTGGGCCATGCCGCATAACCGGTTACCCAGCGACGTCCCGAGTATCCTCGACAATGCGATCGTGTTGGATCAGGAAAACCTGGATCTGCAATTTTACGGTAGTTCCTACACCTTTGCGAACGTATTCGGCGGAACGTTAGAGCTCTACGGCTATGGCCTCTACGAGGATGATTTCGGGTCAGGCCTGCGAGCGATGCAGACGCGGAACCGCCGCCTGTTCACTCCGGGCTTCCGGCTATGGCGGGCGCCGAAGCCTGCGCAGTTCGACTGGGAGGTCGAGACGGCTTACCAGACGGGTCGCGCCCGGGAGACGGCCGCCATCACCGACAGAAGCGACCTTCATGTCTCGGCCTACTTCTTCCATACGCAGGCGGGCTACACCTTCAATACACGTGGCTGCCGCGGATCTCGTTTCAATACGATCAAGCCAGCGGCGATAGCGCCAACCCTTCCACCTTCACCCGTTTCGACACTCTGTTCGGCGCCCGGCGCTGGGAATACGGTCCGACTAGCCTTTACGGCGCGGTGCAACGGTCCAACCTGATCTCGCCGGCGGTGCGCCTCGAGGTCACGCCGAGTCCGGTCTGGGATGCCTTCATCACCTACCGCTCTCTCTTCCTGGCGAAGGCGACCGACTCCTTCGCCACGACAGGGTACGGTACCGTACCGGTCGATCCGGTAACTTCGCGGGCCAGCAGATCGAGACTTCGCCTGCGGTACTGGATCATCCCGGACGCCATGCTGCTCGATACCGGGATCACCACCTGATCAAAGGCAGATTTTTGCAGGACGCTCCCAACGCGCCTCCCACAGGCGACACATTCTATGGCTATTTCCAAACAAGTGTCTCTTCTAAAGGGCGTGCGACTAACTGGAACTTGGTCTATGTGGAGAAACTATGTGGGAGCAAGTGCGTGCAGGATTTGGCCTGTTGAAGGTTAAACCCCTGCAAGAAGCCGACCTAGGTCGTGTTGACAAAGTGTCTGATCCAGAGGCGGATGGCTGCGAGATTGACGAAGCCGAGATAGCTTTCGGCGGTTTTGTCATATCTGGTCGCCAGGCGGCGTGAGTTCTTCAGCTTGTTGAAGCAGCGCTCGATGCGATTGCGCAGAGCGTAGATGTAATTCATCGATCGATCGCGGCATTTTGCGTGTGCGACGCGCGGGAATGATAGCTATGCCGCCGGCTCGCTCCACGACATCTCGAACATGATCGGAGTCATATCCCTTATCGGCGATCAGGACGCGTGGAAGCGCCGTGGGGTCCCTCATCATGAGGTCGAAGCCCTTGTAGTCCGAGACTTCGCCGCCGGTGATCTCCACGCAGACCGGGAGACCGTCCGCGTTGGCGCAGAGATGGATTTTGGTCGTGAAGCCACCTTTTGAGCGCCCAAAACCCTGCTTCTGAGTCCCCCTTTTGCGCCGGCGGCCTGGTGATGCGCGCGGATGATGGTGGAATTGATCATCTGAACGGTGTGCGGCGATCGTCCGTTCTTATTCAGCGCCTCCAACATCACGTCCCATAACCCGGCCACCGTCCAGCGGCGGAACTGCCGATAAACTGAAGCCCAATTCCCAAAAGAGCGATCAAGGTCGCGCCACGGCGCCCCGGTGCGGGCGTTCCAAAGATCGCGTCCAGAACATGGCGGTGATCAGTTGGTGGTCGTCCCCGCCTGCTGCCGGTGGTGATCACAAAAGGCGCGAAGAACGCCCACTCTCGATCCGTTATCAGGCCGCGAACCAAAGCTGCTCTCCAAAAGGCAGTCTTGAATTACGCCTCCGCTGATTTGGGAATCCACTTTGTCAACACGACCTAGATCCTGCTTTGTTGAATCGCATGACGGTTGATGTGAAGCAGTTGCTGTTAGACGGCAAGCTGCACCGCGCCACAGACATCACCATCGCGGTTGAATGAACTTCAGCCCAACGCGACCGAGACGGTCGATGCATTCATCACCGTTGCCAGCCATGTTGCGCATAGCTTCGGCTCGAACAACCTTCTGGCCGTGGTACGCCTTCGTGAATGGGCCGAAAGGAATCGCGCACTAGAATGGTCAAAAAGCCGGAAGTTACGAAACGGCGAATACGAGGAAAAATACGACCCAGGTACGGTGCTGAGGAACGGGCGGGTCGTGCCTGTAGCGCCGCCCGACAGCCTGGCGGCGAGGGCGGCCTGGCCGAGCAGGAGTGGCTGGCGGAGCGTGAGAAGAAGCGCAAGCCGCAACGAGCCCGGCGTCGAGCCAAGAACAAGCCGCTGACTAGAACCGAGCAAATGCGGGCGAAGATGATTCGGCAGCAGCTCGGGCTCAGCGAATGATCGCGTTTATAGCTTTTCCGTGCGCGCACACGTCGAAGCGGCGTAACGAAATCTAACATTTTCTCGTGATTCTATCGACCTGAGAGAGGTTCCGATGGCTGAGACTTCGATCGAATGGACCGACGCGACGTGGAATCCGGTGGCAGGATGTACGATCGTGACCGCTGGATGCACCAATTGCTACGCCATGCGTATGGCTGCCCGCCTCGAAGCCATGGGCATGGAAAAATACAAGGGGCTGACCCGGAAGAGCGGCGGCCGCGCCAAGTGGACTGGCAAGGTCAAGCTGGACGAGGCTGCCCTTGCGATCCCTGCGAAGTGGTCAAAGCCGCGTCTGGTTTTCGTCAACTCCATGTCTGATCTTTTCCATTCGGACGTGCCGGCTGATTTCATCGCGCGCGTCTGGAAGGTGATGGCGGAGACGCCGCGGCACACTTATCAGATTTTGACCAAGCGACCGGATCGGATGGCGGAGATTGTGCCGACGTTGGCAAAGCTTCCGAATGTGTGGCTTGGCACGAGCGTAGAAGACGGCCAGGTGCTGGGCCGAATTGACGATCTGCGACAAGTGCCGTCCGCGGTTCGGTTCATCTCGTTTGAGCCGCTGATCGGATCTGTGGCTGCGGCTGATCTGGCAGACATCCACTGGGCGATTGTGGGCGGCGAAAGCGGACCAAAGGCCCGATACATGGACCCGGCATGGGTCGATGAAATTGAAGCGATGTGCCGTCGCGCCGATACGGCGTTTTTCTTCAAACAGTGGGGAGGAAAAAACAAGAAGGCGGCCGGCCGGATGCTCAATGGCCGAACCTACGATGAGATGCCCGCCTTTGGTTAGAAAAGCTCGCCCTGCCGTTCAATGTTGGCGGCTGCTTTCCAGAACTTATGAGCGAGATCATGGTTCGCGAGCAGTAGAAGCCAGTATAGGTGCTGACCTTGATCACCTTTGAGCAACCGCATTTCCGGCGATGCCTCCGTTCCAAGTTTCGAAACGAGGTCTTTCCAATGTTCGACGATTTCCGTTCGAATGCCTCGTTGGGCCTGGTCAACGTCGACTATGGTTTTCCAGCCGGGCGCGAAATTGTCGAATGATGACGTTTCAGATCCGATGTTCTTCTTCAGATTTCTCTGCAGATCCATCTTGCTGAGGTGAACAAGTATATCCATTCGTTTCCGTCGACTTAGGGTCGCGAAGATACTGAAATTCAATGCCCCTAAGCTGAACGGATCCACGAACGCAAAATGTAATCCGTGAGGCTCCGGTCGTTTCAAAATTACTTCTGCAGCCGCGACCGCGGGACCGGGGATAGGGTGCACAGGCGCATTGAGACGCTGAAGACGTTCCGTCGCCAAGGCTAGGCGGTCTTCATCCTTATCGGAGATAAAAACCTGCGAGAACGGCGCGTTGCTTTCGACGCTTTTGCGCCATGCTGTGACGCAGCTGCCGTCAATAAATTCGCTAGTATCCTTGATCTTTGATCGGCCGGGTCCACAGAACAGATCGATGTATGTCGCGCCGGCCTTGAACGGGCCGATGAACTTCGATCTAGCCCCGCGCGAGATGTCGACGTAGCGACCGAGTAGTTCCTGCTTTTCCTTCGCCCATGGGCCGACTTCTTCTGCCGGTAATCCGTCATCGCTGTCGGTCAGTTTCCCCATTGCGACCTCCCGCGCCGAGGCTATCTGCTAGAAATGGGCAGGATGCAACCGACGCTTGTAATGTAGCGACGGAATATGGTGGACAGTCGATGACCGACCGAACCCCGAGAGATCTAGCCGATCGGATGGCAGCCCGGCGCCGGCAAGCTAAGGCCGATGACGGCTATGCGCGAGAGACTTTCACCCAGCCTCGAGAGCAAGCTCGTCAGACGGCGAGGGCGTTCCTGAATCGCTGGCCAGCAGCGGCTTACATGTCCGAGGTCGAAATCTTGGCGCGAGCTGCCCGGCGGCGAGATCGAGTTCACGATGAAGCGGCTGCGGAGCACGGATTAACGTCGCAGTCGGCGATCAAGCCGCGCGGGGACGGCGACGCGTATTTTTAGCGGGAACTTCGCGAGCCCGCCGGCGGGGGAACACCGACGGGCTCTGGGGTACTGGACGGGAAAAGGGGGCTGTCCCCGTCCATGAAGCCAATGCTTTGGGCCCGGAGTCGTTCCGAGAATTTAGATTACGGTATTGTAAGGCACGCCTTCGATCCAAAAGGCCAGCCGGATGGAGTCACAGCGGGCCGATTCGGGTTCGGGATCCATGAGGTGCGGAGATCGCCGTTCCGGCGATTCAATGCAGATGGCGGAGTGGCTATTTCGCGGAGGCGGCTTGAGAGACTTAGGCCCGCCCCGCCTGTAGAAACAAAACCCCGCTCCGGCGGGGTTTTCTTTTGGCAGTTCGAGCAACCTTACGGAAGTCGGGAGCTTAGCTGTAGGGGTGTTCAGGGACGACGCCTCACGGCGAAGGGCTCCCGGTAATTTGCAGACAGCCGGGACCGCCCTGAGCCGGTTTGGAGCTCTATGCGCCGCTCCAACCCGGGGAGTTGTCATGACAGAACGACGCGAACTTTATCGAAGTCCGAACGGGGATTCCTGGTACTTGGGCCGCGAACCAACAGACGGGCACGCCTTTATCATTCACCAACCCAACTCTCCATCTGGCGGACGGTTGTCGCATATCGAGCTCGGCGAGTTCTTGCGGACCGGAAATGGTCCCGAACAGCAGGCGCTACTCCGTTTAATATGTACCCTCGTCGACGTGCCACCATACGCTTAGTGCTGTTCCGGCTGGTTTGCTATTAGCAACCGCAGAGGACTAACGGCGTTCTGAGACCGAGGCGTTTGCATGACCGCCTCCCGGTGACGGCCCCGGTGTCTTTCCCTCCTGCCGAAGGGGGATGCCGGGTGTCCGTTACTCGGTCCTCACCGAAGCGAGTTGACTACACGCTGCCAATCACAGGCGGGGTTTTGTGTTTCGCCTGGCAGTCGCGAGGGAATGATCAAGGGCTGCTTTTAATCGCAAACCTGGACGCGACGCACGCGGTAGCCGTAACCATCCCAGTATCGCTCGCGGATCAGCCTGCATTCCGAAATCGACATAGACCCGTGCCGGCGCGTAATAGGCGGGTGGAGGTGGTGGTGCGGCGTAAACTCGCGGGCTAGCGAGAGCACTGCCGATAAGCGCCCCGCCAAGTAGTCCGCCAGCTACCCCCGCGGCAATCTGACCGCCATCGGCTTTGGCTTCAGTATTGGTTGCCGCGGTCCAGCCAGCGCCGAGGGCGATCGCAAGGACCGCCGCAGCTAACTTTCTCATTTCTTTCTCCAGGTGCTTTGAGCGATAGAGTAGGAATCCTTAAGAAGGACGATCTTTCAAACCGGTTAAAAAGTTTATAATTCAGCGTGTCTCGACGGGTCATGCTGGCGGTTCTCTCTTGTCGCGAGTTCGATAGGCCCGCTGTCCGAGGTCCGGCGGGGTTTTCTATTCCCCATGATCGTCTTTGATGGCGTCGTTTATTATGATCGCCTCTAGCTCGAGCGCCATTCTGCGATAGTCAATGGCCAGCTTTTGAAATGCCTCCCTCTTCGCCGGGTTAGTAGCGAGCTTGCTGATCAGCGAGCAGTCCTCAGCGTCGGAGAGGAGCTTTTCGATACGGTGTTGGATGTCTTTCATCAGACCCATGTGTCATGGCGGGTTAGCGGCCGATATTTCGTCCCAATCGGCTGATCCTCAACTCAAGGTCGGCAATCCGATCCTTCTGGGCCCCGTCCACATAGGCGATTGCTAACCCTAAACCACCGAGAAGCAATCCGAACCGCGTCTCTAGTTCGAAGCCAGAGAAAATATTAGAGCCCACGTATATGGCCAAACAAATGGCAGACCACTTCGCTAATGATTTGAGAAAACCAGTTGTCTTCATCGTAGTGGCCTTTGCGTGTTTGCTGATTATAACCTCAACGTCTCAACGCTTTGGCGACCTGCTACGTCTGATCCTGCCGCTTCAGCGCCTCTTCCGTGATTGTCAGGATCAACTCTCAGTCGCGCCGCATGACGTCAGGGTCGGCGCTCTCCAGAGCAACGCGGACCAGTACTTGGATATCGGCTAAGACTTTCATAGGATCTAGGGTCTGCTGGTTGTCGTTCATCAAAATCCCCTTGTGCCGCGGGGGTTAATTACAAACCGTCTGCAACTGACAGTTTCCGCTTGGGTCGCACACCCTGGCTTGCCGGCACAAGCTTGAACCAAAAGGCGGGATCCTGGGCACTGCGAATGGTGCAATGGACGGTGGCCCGAGCGGGCAAAAAGTCTCCGGGCAAACAGGCGCAACATCGAGATTAGGGCAGAGTGGCTGCATGCGGCCATTTATACACTCGCATGAACAGTCCGCATGAGCCGCTTGGCAAGCAAAAAGAATGGCAAACACCAAAGCGGCTCTAATAGTCATAGTAAAATCCTCGCTGACATGGTTCCTCAGTGACCTTGCTGTCCGCGCAGCAGCTCCGGCGGGGTTTTCTATTTATGAGTTGGCAACTGTCCATCCAGCCAGTCTTGCTCCTCGGCAAGTGCGAGCCAGGCATCCTGCATGCGTCTGTAGCGGTTCTTCGATGGAAAATCCTTCGCCTCATCGGCGAGCTCACCGCAATTGCGGGAATTTTCCCTGTATTCTTCTGATTTGGTCAACATGAGCCGGCTCCGGCGTTGGATTTCTATTCCCAGGGCCTCTTCCGTGATCGTTAGGATCATCTCCAAGTCGCGCCGTTCTGCTTTGGTCTTACTGTCGCTCATGCAAAACTTCGGGCGGCAGCCGCCTCAATCGAACACGACGCCAATTCTCTTTTCCTTGCGCCACACAATGTAACCGTGCCGCCGCAGCTGGCTGGTCGCCACGTATAGCGTGATCTCGGGGGGAATGCCGATCGGGCTGGCGACCTCGAGGGTGGCGCCCTTGTCAATTATATTGCGCACCGTGCAATCAATGCCGGCGCGGCCGAACTCTATCGTCCCGGCTTTGAAAACGCGCAGACGGGATTCTGAAGATTCCCTACGCATTTCGCGGATAATCGCCTCATCCCGACAGCAGCGGCTAACGATGCCACCACGTACATAGATTTGAGCTAAGGCGAGTCCTCTGGAATAATCTGGATGTGCATTGGTCATGAGGCTCCGGCGTCGACGTTGGGTGCCGAGAGCCGTCACCGGGAGGCGTCCCAAGACGCCTCACTCAGATAACGCTCCTCTCAGCATTATGTTCTCATAGAAACCCCGCCGGCGCGGGTCGCTTACCGTGTGGGTGGGGAGCGAAAGCTGGCGAGGGACAGAGTGACCAGAAGGAGGAGGTACTAGTGTGCCGAAAGAGGTCGCCACTGAGGCAGGCATGGAAGATAATGAATGAGGCCGCCGATTAAGAGAAAACAGATGCCTCCCATGAACATCGAATTGTTTCATCCGGGGGCGGCGTGGTTTGGCTCATAATCAGATTGTTTTTGGGTTAATAGACGCAGGTCTGGTCGTAAGACCAAATCAGTAACCGCACTAGCATCGCGGCACGAAACGAATACGAAGAGGCTCGCTAACCCTTAGCCCTCATCACCGCGGGGGCTCGGCGTTCATCGGTGATGAGACCGTCCGACTGCGCTCCCGCCTTCTAAAGGATAGGAGCGCGCCATGAAGAAGCGGCGGCGCTTCAAGCAGACGAAATCCTTTCAGGAGCGTCTCTCGGAGTTCATCGCGGGCGCGCGCTCCGACGCGGACGTTGCGCCCAGCGGGCGGACCAGTCCGAGCTGCAGGAAGAAAATCCGGCAGGCCGAGACCGCCGCGAACATCGATAGGTGGGCCAACTCGCCCGAGCTGCAGCCGCCGAAGTAAGAAAGCTTGCTCGCCTCATGGTCTGTTTCTTTACTTTGCAACGTGGGCCGCTAGCGGTGCAGCAAAAAAATCGCCCGTCGTGGTGTCGGCCGCTCAGGAACAAAAATATCTGGGTGCGTTATACCCCGATGGTACGTGAAGGACCCGCAGAACCGCCGCCGCCGCCGAAAGAATACCCGGCCGAGAAGGCTCGCGGCGGCGAGATCGTTTTGAAAACGAAGCTACAGCGCGCTGTTTTCATCGCCGGCCTCGCTGGTGCTGTCCTGCTAGCCGTCTTGATCGCCTTCACCTGATACGATCCTGTAGCGAGAAGCCAGCTTCAACCCTGACAACTTTCCGAGGAGATAATAATGGCGAGGATGGAAAAAGGGCGCATCGTCGAAACCCCGGTGGAAGCGCGGGGCGGTGAGCGCGGTCCCACTGTACGCAACGTTCTGCTGGCAGGAACCGCTTTGGTCGTGGCCGGCTTCGTAATCGTCTACATCGTGTATTTCGGCGGCTGACGCTAAGGAGGAAGGCGACGATGGGGCGTGGAATATTGCTTTGGCTTATCGGCGTGCCGATACCGGTGATACTTCTTCTGTGGCTGTTTTTCAGCCGTTAATTCTTGTGGAGCACGCCGCCTCGCATGGCGGCCTGAGGATTACCAGCATTTTTCAAATCCCAACTGAATAGGAGGATTGTATGGTCACCGAAGCGAGAGAGACAGGCACATTGATCGGCAGCGATAAGGTCGAGGGGACCGCTGTCTACGGCGCCAACGACGAGCAGATCGGGTCGATCGAACGCGTCATGATCGAGAAGATCAGCGGGTGCGTGTCCTACGCCGTCCTTAGCTTCGGCGGGTTCCTCGGAATGGGCAGCGACCATTATCCGCTTCCCTGGGACAGCCTGAAATACGATACCCAGCTCGGAGGGTATCGGACCGGCATTACTGTCGAGCAGCTCGAAAACGCGCCGAAGTATTCAAGCAGATTCCGACTGGAACTGGTCGGACCCGATGCGAACCAAGGCGGTCGATGATTACTACGCACTGTAGGAACCAAGGGCCGGCAGTCGCCAATCCACCGAGTTTTCCGCATGCCAGCTATGCACTGAAGCGTCATCATATCTGCGGGATTTTTGCGCAGAGCTCTTCCAAAGATAGATCAGAATTACATATTCGCTCCAGGAGCCCTTTCCCCCTAGGGGGCCCCAGCACGGTCCCTGCGCCTCCTGACCCCCAAGAGCGTCGCGGGGCCGTGCACCCACCATGCACCGGAAGAACTGACTACGTCAGACGATGAACGAGAACTGCCCTGTGTGCCGCGGCATCGGATGGGTGTGCGAGAACCATCCCGACAAGCCGTACGACGACGAGCTGGGATGCGCCTGCGGCGAAGGAATACCATGCGCATGCAACGACAGCACCCCACCCGACATAAGCCAGGTGATCGTCGTCGGTGAACACACGTTGCACTAGCCCCACTTTTACCTCTGATACCCTCAGACGCAGCGAGTGAAGCAGCCGTACAGCTTCCGTATGTATCCGTATTCCCAGTCTGCTCCCTTTCCGATGCTGTTCAGATGGCTCCGCAAGAGTGGGAAACTTGTTTTCGGAGCTTTCGCAACACAAGTTAGTTACAATCGGCTGGCCAGTGCGGCGACGATGTATTGCGGATGTTCGTAACTTGCGGCCACATCGTCTTCTGCGGCGGCGGCATACCCCATCGCATCATAGTCAATTCGCTGCCAGCTCCGTGTTGCGGACTTGGCCTGTCTGGCCTCCCACCACGTCGAGGAGCGGTTCATGGCGAATGAGGAGAGAAAGCAGTCTGGGGCGAGCCCCCGTTGTTTCGTGTCTTCGCTAAGTTCTTGAGCGCCCATTGCTGCCAGCCCGCCTGTTCTTCGGTCATTGATGATCGCTCCTATCTCGATGATGATCGAGTGCAGCACAATCAGTGGGCAACGGAAAATGGATCGAGCGCCAATGCCGCCCTGATCGTTCGGTCGCTGGGGATGGCATCGCGAATTTTTAACATCGTCCAAAGAAGCTCTGTGACGGTGCCGCGATGCCGATCAGGACACTGGACCTCGACCCGATCACGTCGCCAAGCACATTCGCGGTATTGGATCAGCTTCGCGCGCAACACTGCCGCTGCTGGACGGTGCTTCATCCCGGCGCAAAACCTTTCCGCAGCCACGCGAAGCAAGTGATCGCGGATGGCTCTGGCAACCACATCGGCAGGAGGGCGGCGACCGCGAGCATCCGCAGGCACCATCGGATGCCGATCCGGCTTCATGGCGGGTCCAGTGGTTCGAAGCGTCCGCCCGGCACCAACTTCTGCAAAACGCGCTCTGCCGATTGCTCGATCAAGTCGAGTGGCAAATCACGCCAGCATTGATTGCAGAACACCGTCACGGCGGCGTTGGTGGGCGCGACAGCTATCGTCGCGAACAGAAACGCACCCGGCTGCGCACCATCGGCGTCGGCGTAGTTGACCCTGCATGCCGGACATACCGGCCTTCGCTGCTCGATGTTGCCACGCCAGTAATCAACAGCTCGGCACAACAGCGGAATACGGTTGAGCGCGGCTGCGTCGGTGGCGTCGATCAGATACGTCAGCAGATGCTCCTGGTGCGCCTCACGTTTAAAGGCATGCAGATCAGAGCGCCTGGTGTGTCTGTTCATGGTGATGCTCCCTCGCGGGCCCTTGGTGCCGCTCGTCGCGGAGGCGTAGGGCGTGGTCATGGTCGCGGCTCAAACGTCAACATCACCAGCGAAGGCATTCGGATTTGCGCCGCGATTGCTCGATCCACGCCTTCGTCCCATATCGCCGGCGCGGCTCGGAGAACGGCAAGGAATTTGCCGGATGAAGCACGAGTGTGGACGTTGAGCGATGGATGAAGGCCACCTCATTCACCCCTAGCCCGCCGGGCACAATTACCTGGTCGATGTCACTCGCCCAGGCGTTCGGAGCAGAGAGTCCCAGATCATGATCGAGAGCGACCCCGGATTTCTTCACCTGCGAGCGTTGCCGCAGGCCTGGGGCCGCCCAGGTCACAACACTGGGACAGCGTGCCTGCCAATCCTTCAGGAAGGACCAATGCGCTACGTTTGGCGCGACGAGATGTCGGATCGTGCCGATCCGGTGGAGCTCCGAGCCGAGCGCTTCGTCATAGCGCGTAGGTGAATGCAGCCAGAGGTCACCACTCTTCAAGCGAACCACTGTCATCCGAACGGGAATTGCGAGTCCCAGTGCGTGGAGGGGGCCGCTGTCGACGATCCAGATATCGGGTGCAACCGGCTTCAGGACATCGAGAGGATGATAGACCGTTCTAGATGCTGGCATGTCGGCTCCGATTAGACAATCCGGCCAATTCCTTGGCAGTCGGCACTTCAACTCAAACGAGCGTCGTGAGCATGCGTTCCTCCTGCGCCGCTTGCGTGAAATGTTCTGCTCGGCTGTGGAAGCGTTTGTCTAATTACGCACCGAGGACCAGCTGGAATTACGGACTATGAATGTCCCCACACGAAGAGCCTTCAAGGATGGCGTTGCGGACCTCACCTTGCGCCCAGGCTTTTTCAGCTCCGCCTTGTCCAGCAATGTTGGCTGATCAGCCCACTAGCAGGCTCGCTTACCGCAAAGGGGATGCGGGTTAGGTATCGGTTCGTTCGAACTCGTGGCTGATCGGGCCCCGCGTCCTTCAGTCTTAGACGTCGAAGCGCGCTATGAGGAGTTGGCACCAGTCCCCGACAGCGCACCGGTCCCAGTTTCCCGGACGAGCAAGCCGACAATTTGGCACTTTTCGGAAAGCACTGGGTTAATCAGACATGGAGGAACTGGGCACCTCACAGAACGACGATAACCTGCGGCAGGAACTCCGTCGCTATATCCGCATCTTAGTCGACATCGGACGACTTGTTGGTGAGCAAGCCGATTTGAGCCGCCTCCTAAGCCAGGTCGTTGTACAAATCGCGCGCGCCGTGGAAATACACCACGTCAAAGTGCTCCAATACCGCCCGCGCACGTCCGATCTTCTTATCGTGGCAGGGGTCGGTTGGAAGGAAGGGGTAGTCGGTAGCGCTACCTTATCCGCTGACCTGCGTTCACCCCCTGGACGCGCCTTTAAAACAGCGGAACCGGTGAGTGTCCATAATCTCCCGGAGCAAGGCGAATATGTTTATTCGGATGTGTTGAAAGACCACCGCATCCTTTCATTATTGAACGTGCCTATCCTAATAGATGGAGCAGCCTGGGGAGTGCTGGAGGTGGACAGCACTAGATCGCGAGATTTCACAGAAGACACTGTAGACTTTTTAACCGCCGCCGCTGCGCTCCTTGGAGCTGTGATTCACCCACATGCAGGGCAGGACCACGAAGCTCGCTTTGCAGCCGCCGCTGCTGAGGCTCAAAAGAGAGAAGTCTTACTGCGCGAAATGCAGCATCGTGTGAAGAACAATTTTCAACTGGTCCTGTCATCCATTTCCCTTCAGAAGCGTCGGCATCAAGGAGCGGAGGTTCATCGCGCGTTAGATCATGTCGCGAGCCTTATCAACGCCATCTCGCTTGCGCACGATCAGTTAGCGCCCGGACAGGAAGGCCAAACGGTCAGGCTTTCCGATTATATTCACGCGCTTTGCAGCGCGATCCGCCAGCAAGTGGAGGAAATCGAACTCAAGGTCGAATCCGATGAGCTGGAATTAAGTATCGACCGGGCACTGCGAGTCGGCCTCATTTTGAATGAGGTGGCGATGAACAGTATAAAGCATGCTTTCGGTCCGGATGGCGGCAGTATCAAGGTGCGCTTAGTTGGAGGGGTAGGCTACGGTGAGGCCCGTTTGACCGTTTCCGATAATGGGCGGGGCATCCAACAATCCAACGAACATGGGTCCGGTCTTAGACTGATAACGTCTCTAGCCAGACAAATCGGAGGCGCCATCACTCAAGAGAGCGGCAATTCGGGCACGACAACCACGTTGACTTTTCCGCTCATGAATTAATAGGACTTAGCTTTTAAAAGATCTTACCGGAGGCGAAAAGCTCGTCGGCGACTTGCTTGCCACGCACCAGCCGATTGACTTGCCGCCGATGATGAGCGGTCGCCTGGCGCCGGACACATCCACGGCAGTGACATATTCAGGTGTCAGCATCGTTATGGTCGCCGCTGTGTTTCTCTCAAACATCAATGGTGCCGATGCGAGTGATCCGTCCTGATGCGACAGACTCTGGTCCGGTCTGGCGTTCCTTCGGTGTTGCGATAGCCTATGGCGTCGTATGCCATGCGTCGTTCATCGTCGGCGTTGGCGCTATGATCGTGATGATGTTCTTCGGCATGAGCCGATCCCTGGGCCGTCTTGACACGCCATGGAGCGTCGCCGCAAACCTTGCCCTGCTTCTTCAGTTTCCGCTTGTGCACTCAGCTCTGCTGGGGCGACGGGGCGCCAAGCTGCTGGCGCGCGCAGCACCCAGGCCGATTGGCCGAGACCTTACAACGACAACTTACGCCATCATTGCCTCCATACAGGTAGCCTTGCTCTTTCTCGGCTGGTCTCCGAGCGGGATCATTTGGTGGCAAGCCCAAGGCTTTGCATTGGCAACTCTCTGCACTCTTTATCTGGTGAGTTGGCTCTTGCTTCTCAAAGCAATTCGTGACGCGGGCTTCGCGCAGCAAATAGGCCTTCTGGGCTGGTGGGCCGTCTACCGGAAGGTCCCGCCATGCTACGCGCCAATGCCCCAACGTGGTCTTTTCCGCTTCTGCCGGCAACCGATCTACGTCGCCTTTGCGATGACACTCTGGACGGTGCCAGTGTGGACCCCAGACCAGCTCGAAGTGGCGGTCGTCCTGACACTTTATTGCGTGACCGGGCCACTCTTGAAGGAGCGTCGTTTTTCCCGTCGTTTTGGCGAACAGTTTCAGGCCTATCAGAAACGGGTCCCCTATTGGTTTCCCTTGTACCGAACGCGAATGCCCCCTGCTAAGCCCGGCGACGTATGAAAAACGACCTCTCCATCTACGAGAAGCACGCTGACACATGGTGGAGCGGTGAGACGCGATGGCTGCGCACGCTGCACAAAATGGCGCCTGCGCGCATGATGATGATTGACCCGCTGGTCGGCGATTGGGTCAACAAACGCGTATTGGACCTGGGCTGTGGCGGCGGCTTCCTTGCGGAAGAATTGTCACGTCGAGGAGCCAAAGTTGTCGGCGTCGACCCATCGCATGGTGCGATTGCCGCTGGCGTGGACCATGCCCGTCTGGTCGGGCTCGAGATCGACTACGTCGTGGGCGCCGGCGAGAGTATTCCATTGCCCGACGCGTCCTGTGACGTGGTCGTCTGTGTGGACGTTCTGGAGCATGTCGCGGATGTTCCCAGGGTAATTGCCGAGGTCCGGCGCGTGTTGCGACATGGGGGGCTGTTCGTATTCGATACCATCAATCGCACTTGGCTCGCCAAATTCGTGATCATCACTCTGGGCGAGCGCGTTCTTCGATTGCTGCCGCGGGGCACGCACGACAGTGACCTCTTCATCAAGCCAACCGAGCTGAGTGAAGTCTTGCTACAGGCAGGTTTTCAAGTCGGACCCATGTGTGGCTTCGGCCCACGCAGAATTGACCGGCACATCGACTTTAGGTTCGGGCCCCATCCGTTCAACAGCATTATGTATCTTGGTTACGCGCGAGCCATGCCGTAAAATTCCCGCATAAACAATGACAGCTGGAGTGGGCCCCGCGTCGCGTGCCGGACAGACTCGGACCGCGAGCGGAGGCGAGCGCCTTGCCATCTTTCTCAGAGAGGCCGCGTGTCATGCGAAGCCCGAGCCGGACTGCATGATATTTTCCGTCAGGCTCCAGCGTGCAGTCCCAAACGGAGCAATTTACGTCAATAGGGCGGATATTGACCCCGTGGCTGATTGCATCTCGCACAAGCTGCGAGGGCTCATAAAACCCCATCGGCTGCGCATTGAGGATTGCCGCGCAGAACACATCGGGGTGATGGCATTTCATCCAGCTGGAAGCGTAGGCGATAAGCGCAAAGCTTGCGGCGTGACTTTCAGGAAAGCCGTACAAACCGAAACCTTCGAGCTGACGGAAAGTGCGATTCGCAAACTCAATATTGTATCCGTTATCGATCATGCCCTGGATGAGCTTGTCCTTGAATTTGTTGACGCCGCCCGTGAACTTGAATGGCGCCATGGCGCGGCGCAGCTGGTCGGCTTCATTCGCCGAGAACCCGGCCGCCACCATCGCAACCTGCATCGCCTGCTCCTGAAAGAGCGGCACGCCCAACGTCTTGCCGAGAACCTTCTCCAGCTCAGGCTTTGGAAACTCGACCGGCTCCTTGCCTTCCCTGCGGCGGAGATAAGGATGCACCATGTCGCCCTGGATGGGACCGGGCCGCACGATGGCAACCTGGATGACGAGATCATAGAAGCGCGTCGGCTGCATGCGCGGCAGCATCGACATCTGCGCGCGGCTTTCGGTCTGGAAGACGCCGAGCGTATCCGCCTTTTGGATCATCTCATAAGTTTGCCGGTCTTCCGCTGGAATGGTAGCAAGACTGAGCGAGGTGCTTTTTTGACAATTGAAGAAGGTCGAAGGCGCGCCGCATGCAGCCGAGCATGCCGAGGCCGAGGACGTCGACTTTCATGAACTTCAACGCCTCGATGTCGTCCTTGTCCCATTCGATGACCTGCCGGTTCTCCATCGCGGCTGGCTCGATAGGCACAAGCTCATCGAGGCGATCCAGCGTCAGCACAAAACCTCCCGGATGTTGCGACAGATGCCGCGGCGTCCCCATAAGCTGGCGTGCGAGATCAATCGTCATTCGTAAGCGCCGGTCTGAAAGATTGAGGTTAAGTTCCTTCAGCTCAGTCTCCGACACCCCTTCCTCACTCCAGCCCCAGGTGATGCGGGCGAGTGCCCCGGTCACGTCCTCGGGTATGCCAAGCGCCTTGCCGACCTCACGGATTGCGCCGCGCGCGCGGTAACGCGTCACGGTCGAGGTCAGGGCAGATCGTGTCCTGCCATAGGTCTCGTAAATCCACTGAATGACTTCTTCACGCCGCTCATGCTCGAAATCGACGTCGATATCAGGAGGCTCGCGCCTTTCCTCCGATACAAAGCGCTCGAACAGGAGACCTTGCCGCACCGGGTCGATTGATGTGATGCCGAGGACAAAACACACCGCGGAATTTGCGGCGGAGCCGCGGCCCTGGCAGAGGATGTCCTTCGATCGCGCAAAGCGGACGATGGAATCTACGGTGAGGAAGTAGGGCGCATATTGCAGCCGTTCGATAAGACCGAGCTCATGCCGCAGCTGCATCGCGACGTTATCGGGGATACCCTCGGGATAGCGCTGCGCCGCTCCTTCCCAGGTGAGTTTTTCAAGCCGGTCCTGTGCGCAGAGGCCGTCTTCTAAGACTTCAGTGGGATAGCTGTAAGTTAACTCCTCCAGAGAAAATTTGCAGCGCGTAGCAATCTCGCCTGTTCGCGCGATAGCTTCCGGATAGCGCCGGAATAGACGCTCCATCTCGGCAGGCTCTTTCAAAAACCTGTCAGCATGTTTTTCCTTGAGGAATCCCGCCTTGTCGATTGTTGTCTTCAGCCTGATACAGGTGACGACATCTTGCAGCATGCGCATTGCGGGGACGTGATACAGCACGTCGCCCGTTGCAACCGTCGGCACACGGGCTTGCGACGCCATCGTCGCTATATCGTGGGGATAGGCGGCATCGTCCGGGCGGAAATTGGCGGGTCAATGCGCAGTAGGCCCTGTCTCCGAAAATGGATTTAACCCGTGTCAAATGGCTTGGTAGATCTTCATGCGGCTTGTCAGTCCCAAGGACGGCAATGAGCCCCTGGCTCCAGTCCGCGACGTCATTGATAAAGAGGGAGCACTTGCCTTTGCCCGCCCGCGCCTTGCCGACAGTAAGCAGGCGGCACAGCCGTCCATATGCAGTGCGATCCGTCGGGTATACGAGTAAAGAGGGAAAGTCCTCAAGATCGAGCCTGCAACCCACAATAAGGCGCACCCCCGTAACGCGCGAAGCTTCGTAGGCTCGTACGATTCCTGCAAGCGAGTTGCGGTCGACGACAGCGAGAGCGTCGATGCCGAGCGCTGCCGTGGTCGCAAATAGGTCATCAGCGCTCGACGCGCCGCGCAGAAACGAAAAATGGCTTGTGACCTGAAGCTCCGCGTAGCTCATGCTTCACCCAGACCGTGCAGCCACCAGCGTCCGCCGGATTGAGCCGGCGCATCGCGAAACAGCCAGAAGCGCTCGCCTGTTTCGTTCTCGACGCGGTAGTAGTCGCGCTGGAGACCTGTCTCCTTATCGGAAAGCCACCACTCGCCAAGAATGCGCTCAGGACCATCGGCCCGCGCGATGCGGTGGCGGATTTTGCGCCAGACAAAGAAGCGCGGCGGGCTGTCCGGGATTTCGGCTACCGCGTGCACTTCTTCAGGAGGCGACAATGCCGCGCTGGCCTGGGTAGATCGCTCGGCCAGGTTGCGCCGTCCGTCTTGAAGAGCGGCGCAACGCGCCGCATTGAACGCTCCGGAATATCGCTCTCAACTGGCGCGAGCCTGAAAACCCGCTCATTACCAAGCCGAACGCGAAGCGTGTCGACCAGCTGGCTGACGTCGACTTCCGCTCCCGGCTCCGCGACATGCGCTCCAACCGTCTGCCGTTCGGTCAGCGCTTCGACCCAGGAGGCCGTCAGCGTCGCTTCCTCGATGCCGAAGCCCGGCTCGACCAGCACAAGCCGTTCCGCAAGAAGCTTTGTAAGATGTTTCGTATCGCGGTTCGGCTTCGATGTACCGATACGGATCGCCTGCGAGATATTATCGACGCGCTGAAACACCATATCGAGCCGTCTTGCGCCAACGCCGCGCGCGGCAAGATCAATCATAAGCTTTTCGCATAACAGCGCCATGACGCGCTGCAGATCGTCAGCCGTTCCAATCGGCTCCGCGAACTTCAGCGTCATGCGCGGAACCTCCTTCGGGATCATTGGAACGAGCACTTCGACTGCCGCGCCCAGCGCCTGATCGAGGCGGAGGAGGACGTCGCCCGAAAAACGCTGGCGCAGTGAAGCCCGCGGCAGAGAAGCGAGCTGCGCGATACGTTCGACGCCGACTTCGCGAAGGCTGATGATTTCCTGCGGAGGAAGCCGGAGAGCTGCCACGGCAGGCTGCCGAGAACATCGGCTGCACGGCCAGGCGGCAATATATCAATTCGCGCGTAATGCGAGATCGCCCATGCCGCGCCGGGCGTATCTGCGATAGCAGCCCGCGCCGAAAGCTGCGCGCACGCAAGCCGCGCATGCAGGTCTTTCAAAAGCGCGGCTTCGCCTTTGAAAAGATGCGCGGAGCCCGCGACGTCAATGAATATTGTATCCGGCGGAAGCGGCGTAACGAGCGGAGAATAGCGCGTGCACCAGAGCGAAAGGCGCATGAGCGCGGTTTCGTCCTCATCGGGTCTCGCTTCCTCCACAATAAGATCCGGCACGAGCGTCTGCGCATGCGCGACCGTCATGCCGCAAGCGAGCTTTAACTTGCGCGCGGCATCGTCAACCGAAGTGAGAACGCGCCGGTTGCCTTCCTGGATTGCCGTTACCATCGGCAGATTAAGCGCTGGAGTGCCGCCGTTCCTGCGCCGGATATGATCGGTCGGGAACGTCGGCAGGAAGAGCGCAACGACCCTCCGCATTGCATGCCTCCACAGTCCAGGAATTCGGAGCCGCGCCGCGGCACCGCAGTAACTCAACGCGCCAGAGCGGACGGCCCATCCGGTGAGGGCTGGTTTCTAAGGAGGGCGCGGGCGAAATCCGCCAGCGCGTCAGCGCGGCATTGCTTTCGCTCAAATGCTGAGGCGACCGCCGGATGATGAAAGAGGGGACGCCGGAGGCTTCGGCGGCGAGCTGCAGCCGCCGCGACGGCGTCAAGGAAATCCGGTTGAGTTCGCCGACGACGCCCGCAAGGCCGCGCATCCGCAGCCCCTCTTCCATGACGGGCAGGATCTCCGCGTCCTTCCATGTTTCGCAGAAGATGATCCGGTCGGGATGAAGCCCGACGCGAGCCAGCGCAGGCGCGAAAAGGTCACGACTGTGAAGACACCAGAGGACCGGGCCCTTCAGACGCGCGAGAATGCCGGCGGTGAAAAGGAGAGCGCAGGCGGCATAGCCACCCCGCGCGCCGTCCTCGCAAAACTCATGCACAGCGCCAAGGGCAAGGCCGCCGCCGGGGAGCGCCTCGTCCATCCCGGAAATCCCAAAAGGCAAAACATCACGGCGTGGTCCGGGCCTCGCCACGGCTTCCATCATCTGGCGGAGCTCGGCCAAGGGAATTGAGATGATTTGGCCGTGCTTGTCATAATGTCTGCCGCCTCCTATACTAGAACAAATAGAGAACATAGGTGCCCAGGAGTCAATGAAAATTGGTGAAGCGCTGATTTATCAGGGGTTTTTGGAGTGGTTCCCAGAGCGTCGGGAGTGATCTGAACCGACGGGAACCGCTTGTCGGCCGGTCCGTTTGAACAAACAGCCATGCCAGCAAACGACGCACAAACCGTAGCCAATCTTCTCCGCGAGTACGCGCATAGAAGCTCGCTGCGCGGCGCCAATCCCTACGGGACCGGGCGTATCTCCGCGCGGCTTACAGTCTCCCTGCACTCTCTCAGCCGCTTGATCGCGTCATTGCAGCGGAGCGCTCACCGATATCCCGGGCATCGGCAAATCCATTGCCGACATCGTGACAAAGCTCCATGCAACCGGCTCTCACCCGAGCCTTGAGAAATTCCGCAAGGAAGTGCCCGCGGGCGTACTTGAACTCTTCGCCGTTCCGGGTCTGCGGCCTGACAAGATAATGAAGCTTTACGAAACGCTGGGCATCAGCTCACTCGCGGAGCTCGAAGAAGCTGCAAAAGAAGACCGTATTCGTCCGATCAAAAGCCTTGGCGCTTCATTGCAGACCAAAATCCTTCAAAACCTTGCCATCACCCGCAGCGGAAATACGCAGCTTCATCTCCACAAGGCCGCTTCTCTCCTCGAACACGCGGTAGCGGCCGTCAAGCGTGACCATCCTGAATACTCGCGCGTCGAGATCGCCGGGGATTTTCGCAGAGGCTGCGAACTTGTTTCGGAGTTGGCTCTCGTCGCACAGGGAAAGCCAGTTGCACCGGAAGAAGAGGGCCTCAAGTCTCAAGATCGTCGTGAGCGATAAGAAGCATTTTGGCGCAAGCCTTCTTGGTGCGAGCGGTTCCGCCATGCATCTGGAGCAGCTGCGTGAACTCGCCAGCGAGAAGGCTTCGAAGCACGGGCTTTATCGCGGCAAAAAGCTCATAGCGTCGGCGAGCGAAGCGGATATCTACGAGGCGCTCGGCCTTCAGTTTATCGCGCCTGAGCTTCGCGAAGGGCGGGGTGAGATCATTTTGGCCGCGAAGCACAAGCTGCCTGACCTGGTTCAGGATTCAGACGCAGAGGTGTGCGTGCTCGCGACCATGCTGGGCGCGATTGACTGGGGGCTTCCGTACAATTCTCATTACGGACGCGCTGTGCAGTTCGGCGGACAAAACCCACGCGCTTTTTATAGCGGTTGGAACCCTAAGCTCTCATGTCGATCGATCAAACTTGCGGTCCCCGATCGCTCTCCGCCGAAGGCCGATCTGAACGATGTTCGAAACCTCGGCGCGCGGGCACACGACGAATTGGAGAAGTTTTTCCTAGCTACCAACGCGTTGGAGGAGAAGGAGATCGTTTTCCTGGGGTGGCGTGGCCCCAAGCACGCGATCAAGACGATCAAGCAGCTTTCCGAGAGATGAAACGCGCGCCGTCGCCACGCGGCGCACCGTCTTTGGATAGCAGTTACCAGGCCGCCGATCGGCTCGCAGGTGCTCCAACTTTCAGTTCGAGCGGCAATCGTTGCCCTGAGATTGTCACGCCGCATCCGCAGCGAACGCCCAGCGGCGGTACTTGACGTCGTCCGGATCGGAAACGAACGCTTTTTCTCTCCACCAGGATGTCACGATCCATTTCGCAAAACGTAACCACGATTAGATCGCTCACACTAAGCGGATCGGGAGGGGCAGCTGAATATCGTGGTAGCGGCCTTCATAGCGCTCCACGTATCCGCCTGGCTCGTCCGCAATTGGCCTCCCTCTCGGCCGGAGACTCGAAGGGTTCTGCATCCACCGCGGCGGGCGAGAGCTGGATCGTGACGTTTGCCGATGCCGTACAACAGCCATCGCGCGCGCTTTATGCACAGCGCAATGTGATCGATCGGGCTCACGCAAGCGTCACTGTGCCGCTCGCAGGCCCCGGCAAGCTGCACCGGATCGTCGATCCCAACTCGGGCACTGCCCTGATGGTTGTGACCGCGTTGCCGCCGGCGCGCGGCTTTATCAGGCGTCAGCAATTCGTGGAGTTTTCGCTGGGTGAATCGATCCATGGCGTGGTGGTCGAGCCCAAGTCAGAGGATATTGCCGTCGAGGTCGCCTCCGACAAGGTCACGGTGACCCGACGGGGCGGTCTTACCCTGTCGGCGGCTAATGCCGCGCCCGAGCGCGCGGCGACCGCGGCTCAGCCGATCTTCGATGTCGAGCAATGGCAGAAGGACAGCAAGGCCGATCTCTTCAAGCGGCTCGATGAACTGGTCGACGCCGCGTCGACGGCGGGTGACGATGATGCGCGGGCCACGGCACGGATCGACCTCGCCCGGTTCTACATGGCGCGCGGCTTCTATCACGAAGCCAGGGCGGTTCTTGACCTCGCATTGTCCGAACGGAATCCCGGACAGGAAGATCCGGTTCTGCTGATCGTGCATTCAGTTGCAAGTTCGCTGACGAACTATACGGCGTCGGCTATGCGGGATCTCGCTAATCCGGCGATCGGAGCCAATTACGATTCTCAACTCTGGAAGGCGCTGGCGCTCGCGCAGCAGCATAAGTGGGCGGAAGCACGGGAAAAGTTCAAAAACGCTCAGTTCGCCATATCGGTATTGCCAATCGATTTGCAGCGCCTGATCGTCGCTGCTGCGATGCGAGCCTCGCTTGAGGTCGGGGATTTTTCCGGGGTCGCTTCGCGCAGCAGTGATCTCGACGCGCTTGGCATTCCCGACGAGTTGAAGCCCCGGATTACAGTTATGCGCGGACGGCTGTCGGAAGCGCTCGGGCGCGACAAGGATGCGCTTGCTCAGTACAAGGAGGTGATGGCCTCGCCGGACCGCGAAGCCGCGACCGAGGCGCAGCTTCACGACATCGCGTTGCGACAGAAGCGCAACGAGATCAAGCCGGAAGATGCGCTGCGCGATCTCGAAACGCTGTCGGTGATGTGGCGCGGCGATAGGCTGGAAGTGCAGACGCTGAAAATGCTGATGGCGCTCTACATCGATACCGGCCGCTATGCGGAGGCGCTGGCGGCGTCAAGGACGGCCACGCGGCTGGAACCGGACTCCGCGGTGTCACGCCAGATTCAGGATGACGCGGCGGCGCTGTTCGCCCAGCTCTTCCTCAGCACGAAAGGCGACAATCTTCCGCCGGTCGATGCGTTGGCGATGTTCTACGACTTTCGCGACCTGACTCCGATTGGCCGTCGCGGCGACGAGATGATCCGCCGGCTCGCGGATCGTCTGGTCGCCTTCGATCTGCTCGATCAGGCGGGCGAACTCCTGCAATACCAGATCGATCATCGGCTGGAGGGTGCAGCGCGCGCGCAGGTCGCCGCGCGGCTGGCAATGGTCTATCTGATGAACCGCAAGCCGGACCGGGCAATCGCCGCACTTCGCACGACGCGGATCGCGGATCTTGCCGGTGAATTACGTCAGCAGCGCTTGCTGCTCGAAGCGCGCGCGCAGAGCGATGTCGGCCGCCGCGATCTCGCGCTCGACATCATCTCAAATCTCGCCGGGCGTGAGGCGATTCGTCTGCGGTCCGATATTTACTGGGCGTCTCGGCGCTGGCGCGAGGCGTCCGAACAGATCGAGCTTTATTACGGCGAGCGCTGGCGCGATTTCAAACCGCTGAAGCCGAACGAGAAGAGCGACATCATTCGCGCTGTCATCGGCTACGCGCTCTCCGAGGACGCGCTTGGGCTTGCGCGCTTCCGCGAAAAATATGCACCGCTGATGAACGGCAGCGCCGATAAGGTCGCTTTTGATACCGCGAGCAAGCCGGCGGCGGGCAACAGCGCCGAATTCGAGCAGATTGCCAGGATGGCGGCGAAGGTGGATACGCTGAGTGGCTTCCTGCGCGAAATGAAATCGCGTTTTCCCGACATGACGGCGAAAGCTTTGCTGGCGCCCGAAGATGAGAAGGCAGATCCGTCTCCCACAGGCACGCTGCCGCAGATCGTCGGATCGGAGCGCGCCGAGGCATCACGCTGACGGATACGTATACCCGACACGGGGTCACCGCCGCATGAGCAGGTAGACTTGGACGAATGGGATGCCTTCGTCGTCTACCGCCCGCTCGATATTCAAGGACGCATGGAAGCAGCGGACGGCGCAGACAGAGCGATCAACGCCGTCTATCGTCGCGAGCGCGATCCTGCGGGAACGAGATCGAGACTCTTTTCGACGTGACGACGAAGGCCGCTTCCGCCGAAAGAGGCGAAGGCAGATCCGCACGCACTCAAGATATTCTTTCGCTTTTGATGAAGTGAGAAGCGATGCTCCATCTCTTGTTTGATGCGTGGATTTCAACCGATTCGAACGCTTCGTCGAGATCGACTGCTGTCGAACGTAGTCCTACGACAAGAGATGACATCGCCAACAAGTTTGCCTTCGATTGATGCCAAAAAGAGAATCCGCAAGGCGGTACAGAATTCTGTGCAGTTGCCTTTACGTACTCAAGATATTCTTTCTCTGCTTATGATGGAGTCAGGAGTATTCTTATGTTCTGTTTGATGCCGTCTGTATGTTGACACCATACAATGTCGACGGATACCGATTGCTATATCGACAGGCTATCGGCCTAGGACATCACGAGTCATCCTGTTTTTAGATGGTCGCTGTTTGTGAGTGGTCGCATCGTTCCTCATTGATGAGGAGTGTGCGGCAAGCGCTGACGGCTGCGTCGATCAAGGACTGCGAGAAACTTTTCTTCGAATGTTGCGGCTCAGCGGATCGAACCCGCCATGACAGAGCAACTTGGGGGGTCGATATGAATTTGATGAAGAGTTCTTTCCTCGGCTCGACGGTAGGACTGGTTTTCCTGTCCACCGTCCTGCTTGTCGCCGTCCCTCCGAATCTTGCGCATGCACAGGGCGACGAAGGCCAGGGTCCTGGCCATGGCCATGCCATAGCCCAGAACGGAGATGCTCAGACTGAAGCGAAGCCGCAAACCTGGCCTCAGTTCAAGGCGACCACGTCAACGCCGGTGTTCTCGCTCTACGACGCGCTCGGACGACCTGACAATCTCACGATCAACGGCTCGATTTGCTCCCGTGGCGAGGGGCTCGTTAACCAGTTCCGCCCGGCGCCTGCCGCGCGGAACGACTATTTGGCCTCGTTCTTCACCAACATTTTCGCCGAGTACAATCTCGGCACGGTGAAGATCGGCGCGGAGCTGTTCGATAGCCGCGGCTACGGCGAGCCGCGAAACTCGGCGATCTCCACCACGGACGTGGATGCCCTCCAACTCGGCCAGGCCTATCTCAACGTCGATCTCTCCGGCGCCGTGCAAGATGGCTCGAGGAGCAGCCTCACCGCCGGCCGGTTCACGAAGGACATCGGCTCACGCCGCCTCGTGGCGCGTAACCTGTTCCGCA
Organism: uncultured archaeon; assembly: GCA_963807355.1. Lineage (GTDB taxonomy): Bacteria > Pseudomonadota > Alphaproteobacteria > Rhizobiales > Xanthobacteraceae > Nitrobacter. Next base: position 10,316 of record CAWEBX010000012.1, on the reverse strand, counting down.
ACACTTGAACTCCTTCACCGGCCTGTCTTACGACTGGAAGGGCGCGAACAAGGATCAGATGACCCTGCTCTGGACCATGCCGCAGACGCGGTTGGCCGATGACACGCGCGGCATCCGCAACAATACGATCGAGTTCGACCGGGAGAGCCCGGACCTGCAACTGTTCGGCGGTTCCTATACCTTCGCGAAGGTGTTTGGCGGATCATTGGAGGTCTATGGCTACGGCCTGTACGAGCAGGATACCGGAACGGGTCCGCAATCGGTGCAGACCCGGAACCGTCGCCTGTTTACCCCCGGCGTCCGGCTGGCGCGGGGAAAAAAGCCCGGGGAGTGGGACTACGATTTCGAGGCGATCTACCAGACGGGTCTCGTCCGGGAGACGACCGCCATCACCGACACCCGCGACCTCAGCGTCTCGGCCTACTTCTTCCATGGCGAGGCGGGCTACACCTTCGCTGCGCCCTGGCTGCCGCGGGTCGCGCTGCAATACGATCATGCCAGCGGCGACAGCAGCAACCCGAATACCTTCACCCGTTTCGACACGCTGTTCGGCGTCCGGCGCGAATACAACCCGCCCAGCATCTACGGACCGCTGCAGCGGTCGAACATGATCTCACCGGCGATACGCTTCGAGGTCACGCCGAGCCCGATCTGGGATGCCTTCGTCGCCTACCGCACACTTTTCCTGGCGGATCGCACCGACAGCTTCGCCCTCACGCAGGTACGGGACCGTACCGGCCGATCCGGTAACTTCGCCGGCCATCAGGTTGAGGCTCGCCTGCGATACTGGGTCGTCCCCGATGCCATGATGTTCGAAACCGGCGCTGCCTACCTGTTCAAAGGCAGGTTCCTGCTGGACGCTCCCAACGCGCCGGACACGCCCGACACCGCCTACGGCTATCTCGCCGCAACTGTCTTCTTTTAGAAGCCCTTCCAACCAATGGCAGATGTGCCTGTGGGTGTTGGCACCACTTGTGACGCTGTCTCAGGCGACGGAATAGCTGCTGGGTGGTCTTCGGCGGTTGCCTGGTGAATTCCCTTATCACCCTGTTCAATCCCCGGCGTGGTGGCGACATGACGATACCACGCCAAGGGACCCGACCCCCGGGCCTGACGCGCGAGCCGTCGCGAGTTGATTCCGCGCGAGAATATTAAAGGAGAGTTCGAGGCGTCGCTCGCATCTTTCGAGCCCCGCGCCGTACCTGCTCGCGCTCATGCGTTGATATCTCTTGTTTGATGCGTGGACTTCAACCGCGCCGAGCACTCGTTCGAAAATCGACAATTATCGAACGCGCCCTTTGACAAAGCGATGACAGCCCGCATCAGAGCCTGCTTTTAATTGATGTTTTAAGCGAAACCGCAAGGTGACGCAGAGTTTTGTGCAATCTACTTCACTTAAGACCTTCTTTCTTCTCATTTATCTCTTGTTTGATGCGTCTGCATGTTGACACCGCACTATACGATGTATAGCGAGAAACATATCGATAGGCTATCGGCCGGGGGCATCCCGAGTTGTCCTGTTTTTAGATGATCGCTGTTCTGGAGTGGTCGCGCGCGTTCCTCGTTAATGAGGAGCGCCCCGGCATGCGCGGACGGCTGCAGTCAGCCAACGACTGCGCGAAACGTTTTTCGAATGTTGCGGCTCAGCGGGATCCGAACCCGCATGACAGAGCAACATTGGGGGTGATATGAATTATATGAAGAGTTTTTTCCTCGGCTCGACAGTAGGGCTGGTTTTCCTGTCCACCGGCCTGCTTGTCGCCATCCCATCGAATCCGGCGCAGGCACAGTCCCAAGCCGCGCGGCAGGCGCAGGGAAGGCAGGACTATGCCCCACTCGCCCCGAGCTGGGCGAATGCTTATGCTCAGGATTGGTCGGAAGCCCAGGTTCAGGCGCTGACGTGGCCTTACTTCAAGGCGATCACGCCGAAGCCGGCGTTCTCGCTCTAGGACGCACTCGGACGACCCGACAATCTCAAGATCGGCGGCAGTTTCCGGTCCCGCATCGAAGGGATCAACAACCAGTTCCGTCCGGCGCCTGCCGCGCGCGACGACATCTTCGCCGCATTCCGCACCAACATTTTCGCCGAGTACGATACCGGCCACAAGATCAAGATCGGCGGCGAGGTGTTCGACAGCCGCGGCTACTTGCAGAAACCGAACTCGTCGGCCTCCACCACGGAGGTGAACGCCCTCGAGCTCACCCAGGCCTATCTCAAGTTCGATCTCTCCGACGAAACGGGCAATGGTTCGAATAGCAGCCTCACCACCGGCCGGTTCACGAAGGACGTCGGCTCACGCCGCCTCATGGCGCGTAACGACTACCGTAACACCATCAATGCCTTCACCGGTGCGTCCTTCGACTGGCAGGGCAAGAACAAGGATCAGATGACCGTGTTCTGGGCCATGCCGCACAACCGGTTGCCCAGCGACGTGCCCGGCATCCTCGACGATGCGATCGTGTTGGATGAGGAGAACCTGGATCTGCAATTTTACGGCAGTTCCTATACCTTCGCGAACGTATTCGGCGGAACGTTAGAGCTCTATGGCTATGGCCTCTGCGAGGACGATACCGGGTCAGGCCTGCGAGCGATGCAGACCCGCAACCGTCGCCTGTTCACCCCGGGCTTCCGGCTATGGCGGGCGCCGAAGCCTGCGCAGTTCGACTGGGAGGTCGAGACGGCTTACCAGGCGGGTCGCGCCCGGAGACGGCCGCCATCACCGACAGGCGCGACCTCCATGTCTCGGCCTACTTGTTCCATGCGTGGGCGGGCTACACCTTCAATACGGCGTGGCTGCCGCGGGTCTCGTTTCAATACGATCAAGCCAGCGGCGACAGCGCCAACCCTGCCACCTTCACCCGTTTCGACACCCTGTTCGGCGCCCGGCGCTGGGAATTCGGCCCGACCAGCCTTTACGGCGCGGTGCAGCGGTCCAACCTGATCTCGCCGGGGGTACGCCTCGAGGTCACGCCGAGCCCGATCTGGGATGCCTTCGTCACCTACCGCCCGCTCTTCCTGGCGGACGCGACCGACTCCTTCGCCACGACAGGGGTACGGGACCGTACCGGTCGATCCGGCAACTTCGCCGGTCAGCAGATCGAGACTCGCCTGCGATACTGGATCATCCCGGAGGCCGTGCTGCTCGATACCGGGATCACCTACCTGATCAAAGGCAGATTTCTGCAGGACGCCCCCAACGCGCCTCCCACAGCCGACACTTTCTATGGCTATCTCCAGACGAGTTTGTTCTTCTAAAGACCGTGCCGGCCCCAACAGCAGATATCGATATCCCTGTGGGCCGGCACCTATTTTTTTCGGCCGTGTGGTCGTCCCTAGCATTCCTCGATTGAGGAAAGAGTAGGCGATCAAGTCTGGCATCAAACACCAGAGCGCGTACCGCTTTAAGTCCCGTAGCTCTGCACGAGACTGCCGGCCACCAGCGCCCAGCCGTCGACCAGCACGAAGAAGATCAGCTTGAACGGCAGCGACACAACGACGGGCGGCAGCATCATCATGCCCATCGACATCAAGACCGATGCCACCACTAGATCGATGATCAGGAACGGCAGGAAAAGCAGAAATCCGATCTCGAAGGCGCGCTTCAGTTCGGAGATCATGAAGGCCGGCATCAAAATGCGCAACGAGAGTTCAGCGGGCGTACCCGGTGGCTGCTCGCCGGACAGATCCATGAACAGCTTGAGATCCTTTTCCCGCACGTTCTTCTGCATGAAGCCGCGCAGTGGAACGGAAGCGCGCTGCAAAGCGTCCTCAACCGTGATTTCGTTCGCGACCAGCGGCTTGATGCCATCGTCGTAGGATTTCTGCAGCGTTGGTCCCATTACGAAGGCGGTGAGGAACATCGCAAGCGCGATGATGACGGAGTTGGGCGGTGCGGTCGCGGTGCCTAGCGCGGTACGCAGCAGTGAAAGCACCACCACGATGCGCGTGAACGACGTCATCATGATCAAAATCGACGGTGCAATCGACAACACGGTGAGCAGCGCGATCAGCTGGATCGCACGCTCGCTCACGCCGCCGTTGCCGGCACCGCCAAGATTGATGCTGATATCCTGCGCGAACGCCGGATCGGTGAGCGATCCGGTGGCTATCAGAATGAGAAGGAATGAAACTCTACGCGGGTGGGTCGCCGCACTCACGAAGGGGACTTCGAGCGCCCGAGCAGAGACGCCATCTCGTTCTCAAGGTGCTCGAACCCGGATTTCGGACCGGGCGGCGCGACCGGCGGTGCCCCTGACGATTCGCTACGGGATGCGGGACCGGGTGTAGCCTCCGTACTGCGCGGACGAGGCGGTGGTTCGGAGGTCGCGGGCGCCGCGGCCGAAGGCTTGCTGTCGCCCGTCGGGCGCCGGAGTGCGGCCTCGAGACGTTGCGCCATCTCCGCGAGATTTTGATCCGCGTTGGAGGCAGAGGGAGACGGTGAGGGCGTCGGCGCAGGAGGCGGTGCTGGACGCGGCGGCATCACCGGTTCCTGTCGCGCCGGACGGGCGCCGCGAATGTCGGTTCGGCTCATGGGCTCGGGCGTGAAACCGGCCAACGGATCGCTGCGGCGCTCGGCGGCAACCGGCCGGCGTGGGGCATCGGCGAAGGGCGGGCGGGCCGGGGGAGGCGATTCCGGGATTGGAGGCTCGGGATGGCCGGGCGGATCGGAGCGAGTGCCGTCGGACTCCATCCAGCCAGTCTCGGCTAGCGGTGGCAGTCTCGGCATTTCAACGTTCGATAGCGGGCGTTGCGGAGCCTGATCGCGTCCGGGGCTGGCGGCGCGAACGATGTTGTGCTCCACGACAATGTCGGTCGGTCCTCCGATCATCAGCAGGTGCTCGACATTGTCGCGGCGCACCAGAACCAGCCGCCGACGTCCGTCGACTGCGGCGGCATCGATCACCGCCAGACGGGGCATGCGTCCGCGATTGGCATTGACGCCGAGACGATCTCCCGCGAATCGCCGCACGAGCCAGGCGGCCCCGGCGATCAGCGCCAGGACCACAATGAATGCGATGACGAATGTGACTGCCTGCATGCTGTGTTCCTGACAGAAAGCGCCTTTAATTCAGCTTCGGATCGTCGAATGCCTTCCGGCATTCCTCCCGTGACGATCGAGCCTTGGCCCAGTCTATTGATCCCGCCCGGCAAAAACTGCCGCCGACAGCCTTAATAACCTATGAATTGAAGAGACCAAAACAACTTCTGCGCGTCGTGCGCTCCGGTTAACAAAGGTGGTTAACGCACTCGTGGCAAGTATCTGGGCAACCCGAGATTTTAACGTGCGCCTGAGCGGAAAGCCGGCTCAGGCAAGATCCGCCAACTTGCCGTTCTTAACCCGCTGTTAAAGATAAACAGCACAGATGTCCCTCTCTCCCAGTGGTTTCTTTGATCGGAGCGGTGACGGTCTAACGGCCGTCTAACAACCGATGCTGTCTTTTTTGACGGCGGATCCTGCGCGATCACATCCCGATTGGCATGTGGACAGCTCGCGCGAGATCGAATACTTAAGAAGCTGAGACACCGTCCGAGGCAAGGCGAAAATACGCGGGCGCGTGGCGGCTTCGTCAGTTCCGCAAGTGAAGTTTGATTTAAATTCGCCTGGATGAGCCCGGATCAAAATCCCACTGGGCGTCCATAAGCCAGCGGCGGGACTGTAAACGCCGGAGTGCTGGTTTCACTGACTCACCCTGATCGGGCGGACCCCCGGTCGTCGAGCGCGAGCCCTTTGGGCCGCCGGGGTGAGCTATGGGTGTGTCTGTTTCTGCTGTCGATGACGATCTTGAAGTTGCCGCGGAGCCGGGCAAACCGGGCATCAAGCGGCGGCTGAAGGCCGATGCGATCAAGCCAGACCAGTTTCTCCTGAACAAAGTTCAACTGCTCGAACTGTGCGGCAACCCCAGTTACAGCACCGTCTGGGGTTGGATGATGACGGCCGGCTTCCCGCATCCGATCGAACTTGGACCGGCTGGAGGCCGGACTTCCCGAGTGGCGTGGATCGCCTCTGAAGTTTTCGCGTGGCTGGAAGCGCGGCCGCGCCGCGCGATCGGCAATCTCAAGCAACGTCGAGCGGCACAGGAGACGCAGGGGGCTAAACCGAAAGCCTCCGCGCGCGCCGGGGCCAAGTTCGCCAAGCGCCGCGTGGTCGAGGCGCGGGCGTGATGAACATCAAAACCAAAGAGACCCCAAAATTCGATTGGGACGGCGGGCCGCTGTCGATGCTTCGAACGCATTGCGAGCCGCCGTTCCGGCCGAAGACCCCTAAGCAGCCCAAGGTCCTCCGACTGGCGTTCCGGCCCTATGTCAACAATCCCGGCTATCTGAACGCCATTCGGCTCGGCTCGGCGCGGGTTGATCTGGACAGCAACCCGGCGGGGTTGTTCGACGAGGCCGACGTCACGAGCGCACAGGCGCGCCCCAACTGGATCAGGAAGTTCAGAAAGGAGCGACGTCGCGAAGAAGTTGCGCAGGCAGCGCCGCCATCTGCGTCTGCATCTTTACCTTCAGCACCACCACTACCACCACCGCCAACACCACCATCGCCATCACGCGACAGCCTCAGCACGCTGCACGAGGCGGCGAGAAAGCGGCGGGGTGCAGCATGATCGCAGCCGATAAGGACAAGTTCAGCGACGCCGCGAATGCTTTCGACGCAACGATGACTCGGATGCCACTTGATCGCGCCGGCGGGCGCAGGCTTGTGCGCGCGATGCGCAAGGACGAGCGCCGCGGCGTCGGTTCGGCCGAGGACTCCGCGTTTTTTAAAGCCAACCCAACCCGTAATCACCGGATGCGGCTGGCGACAGCCAACGAGATCGCAGTGTTCGACAGTGCCGAGGCACCCAGGCCGGTGCCGACGGCTTTGGTGGCTGGTCGTCGTCCGGCAGCTCGCGCCGGGTGACCGCGCGATGACGCGCATCTACGCGCCGCTGCCGCCGTGGCCGCTCACCGAAACGTCGGAACGGCTCGCGCAGGTGGTGTTCGAAATCAATGTCGGGTGGCAGTCATGAACATGTTTCGGGTCGGCGACAATGTGTGGGTCGAGTTGTCGGGGCAACTGGTGTTCCCGCAGCCGGTCGCGATCACGAATCTCGTGGAGCACGACGACGGGACACGATGGGCCTTTGTCGAGGGGTCGTCGTCTGCCGTATCCGTCGACGGGCTGACGCCCGCAGGTCGTGTCGGCACGAACGCCACCGAGCTGAAAGAGGATGCCCGATGGACGACTTCGTAAATCCCGATAAATCGGGCGGCGCCGATTCCGCAGACGCCAGGAACGGCATCGAAGATGGCCCGCTCGTCCGCTTCACGGCGTTTGTCAGCAACCGCCGCCTGTCCAAGCACTACAAGCGCAAGCCTGACGGCGACCTGGAGACGCTGTCGGGCACGCAGTTCTCGTCAGGCGGCTATTATGTCTGCGAGATCCCCGCTGCCGGTGTGACTGGCCCATCGATACTCGCGACAGTCGGGCAAGTGATCGACAAGTTGTCGTCCAAGCAGGCGATCGGCCTCGGGGTGCCGCTGAACGGCACCATAACGGGCACCATCGTCACCAAGGCTCAGCACGCCAAGGGCAACATCACGGCCATTCCGCGCTCACTCGATTATTTCGGCTGGCCCGGTCTCGGCCTGCTGTTGCTCGACGGCGACGACATCGAAGGATTGCCCGAAATCCTGAGCGAGCTTTATCCGCCGTTTGCGGAGGTCGCTGTCCTGACGCGGCCGTCCGCCTCGGCGAGCGTGATCAATCCAAAGACCAAGCAGAAGCTCAAAGCCGGCGAGCACTGTTACGTCGTCATCGACGACCCGTCGCTCTCGGACGCCTGCCTCAAGGCGTTGATGCGGCTGGCCTGGGTCCGCGGCAAGGACAAGGGAGCGGGATGGTTGATGCTGTCGAAGCGCGGCGACGCGCTGGTGCGCGGCCCGATCGACGCCTGCGTCGGCTCGCCGGAACGGCTGTCTTACGAGGGCCAGGCCGTGATCGACGACGGCATCAGCCGGCTTCCTCGGGTGTCCAAGGTAGTCGGCGGCACCGGCATGCTGTGCGCCCGCGATCTGGTAGCGTTCGCCAACCAGCATGCGCCCGAAGACCAGTACCACGCTCTGGTTGACGAGGCCAAGGCCGACCCGGAGTTCTGCAAGCGGCGCGATGCGGCGAAGGTGGCCTACCGCGGCGAACACGTCGCCAAGGCCGTGAAACGCGGCATCCCGCGCGAGAAGGCGGAGAAAGCCTACGACGAGTCGATCGCCGCGGGATCAGCCACGATCGGCGATGCGGACCTGGCTGCCGCTGACGGACGAGCATGTCCTGTACACGCCCGGCGGCGATGCGTTCACTGTCGCCGACATCAAGAAGGATCCGTTGAAATACCACGACACCGAGTGTGCCGATCCGATCGAGGGCCTCGACTATCAGTCGAAGAATTGCGCGATCATCTACACCAACGGCCAGCAGATCGAGATCTATTCCCGCGCCCACGGCGACGCCTACGCCTATGCCGCGCCGTTCGACAACGAGGCTTGGGAAACGCTGTTTGCGCGCATCACCGGCGTGCAGACTTTCGAGAGCATCACGTCGCCGGCATTCTCGGAGGACGCCATCGCGCTGGAATTCGCGGAGCGGCACGGTGATGAGGTGCGCTACACGGCGCAGTGGGGCAAGTGGCATCTATGGGACGGACAGCGTTGGGCCGAGGACCGTAAGCGCAAAACCTTCAACATGGCGCGGACGATCTGCCGCGAAGTGGCTGTGGGCATGAAGGGCGACAGAAAAAAGATGATTGCCAGCAACAAGACCAAGATGGGCGTGCTGGGGCTGATCATGGACGACCAGCGCATGGCAGCGGTCGGCGGAGCAATGGGATGCCGACATCTGGAAGCTCTGCACGCCCGGCGGCATGGTCGATCTGAAAACCGGCAAGATCAGGCCGGCGTTGCCTGACGACTACTGCACGATGATGACGGCGGCTAAACCGGGCGGGCCGTGTCCGCTCTGGATGGACTTCCTCAACACGGTGACGGCTGGCGATAAGGAGCTGATCCGCTTCCTGCAAGTCTGCTGCGGCTACGCGCTGACCGGCTCGACCCGTGAACAGATCCTGCTGTTCCTGTGGGGCCGCGGCGGCAACGGCAAGAGCGTATTCATCGAGACCATAACCGGGGCGATGGGCGACTATCACACCGGCGCGCCGATGGACACGTTCACGGAGACCCGGATCGGGCAGGAGCGGCATCCGACCGACTTGGCGGGGCTGCGTGGCGCCCGGTTGGTGACGGCGGCCGAGACCGAGCAGGGACGGCGCTGGGCCGAAGCGAAGATCAAGACGATGACCGGCGGCGACAAGATCAAGGCGCGGTTCATGCGGCAGGACTTCTTTGAGTTCATGCCGCAGTTCACGCTGATGGTCTACGGCAACTTCAAGCCGGGGCTGAAGTCGGTCGACGAGGCGATCCGGCGGCGAATGAAGCTGATCCCGTTCACGGTTACGATTGCAAAGGCGAAGCGCGACAAGGATCTGATTACGAAGCTCAAGGCGGAGTGGGGCGGCATCCTGGCGTGGATGATCGAGGGCTGCGTGATCTGGCAGCGTGAGGGACTGGTGACACCGGAGTGCGTGGAGGACGCCACGGCCGAATATCTTCAAGAGGAGGATACGATTGGCCGCTGGATCGACGAGTGCTGCGTTCGCGATCCGCAGGCGCTAACGCTGCACGGGGCTCTGTTCGCGTCGTGGAAGGGCTGGGCGGAAAGCGCCCGCGCCTTCATCGGATCGAGCAAGCAACTGTCGGCCGAGCTGAAAGCGCGCGATTTCGATGCGAAGGAGACGAACCAGGGGCCGGCCTTCATCGGCCTGAAAGTCGCCAACCCTTTCGCCGATCTGGCCGATACCACGTTCATGGATTTGCTGAAGGCCGAGACGGCGCCGGTCAGCGCGAACGAGGACGCCCAGAATTATGCGCCGAAGGTGTTCGCGGCCAAACAGGTCGTTGCCGACGAGCGGGCACTGGCCGAAGCTATGCGTCGGTTGCTTAGGAGCGGCAAGATCAAGGCTCAGGGAACGCCGACCGTTCTCTCCGTCGCACGCGCGCATTGACACGCACGCGCGCGCAGCGAAAAACTTTCAACAGAATTAGTGCTCGAAGTGCTCGATCCTATCTTATCGACCGTCTAGCAAAAGCCTGTTTTAAACTCGGGAGACTCCTAGACGATCGATAAGATAGGATCGAGCACTTCGAGCACTTTTCGACCCTTCGGGTGTGCGCGGGAGCGTGGGCTCACGGGTCCGCCGGCGGCATTCGGTAAATCGCAGAACGG
>CAWEBX010000011.1:0-45378 GCA_963807355.1 uncultured archaeon | reverse complement strand
GGGCCCGGTCGGGAAGGGGCGCCGAGCCGCGAAATTAGGGAAGTAATGGTGATCTGGCCATCTTGGGTGCGTCGCTGTTGTCGGGGGTGTGTAGTGAAGGTGGTACAGGCATGAGACGAGGTTCTCGCGCGTGTTTCGATTTTGTTAAGGTTGATTTGGCATTACTGCTGCAGTCAAAACTGGAGCTTTCGATGCAGGATGTGGAACAAGCAATTCGTGAACGAGCCTACCATTTCTGGCTGGCGGCTGGCCGACCGAACGGGAATGCAGAGGCATATTGGTTCGCTGCACAGCGCGAAATCGTGGGTGCGTCCCTCGGAAGCTTTGCGCCGATGATCGCGCCCGAAGTTAGCGACAAGAAGCCAACTAAGAATGCGAAGGCCGCCCGCAAGCGGCGCGCTAGCTAGGCGTGTGGCGCTTGCGCTCCAGTCGATTGAGCTTTGCGAACTGTTGCCGGCGTTTCGATCGGCTGGTAAACTCGCGTTTAGGACGCTGCACTCCGAGTAAATGACGGGACAGGCCCCGCTTTGTGCCTAATTCTGACGCGTCCCCCCGTCGACTTTGTCCCGATCTGCAGCGACAATTGCTCGTCAACCGCAGTTAAGATTGCCGAAAAGCCCCTGCAGCGGATTTCTTCATCTCGGCGAGATACCGACGGACAACCTTGCTTATTGCGCGAATGGCCTGCCAGGCCTCAGTGTTTTCGAACCATCTCTTGGCTTCGCTGAATTTTGTGTACGCCCAGGCAAAGGCTGGAATTTTCATCAGCTTGTCCCGGGTAAGGCTGAACAGGCGCTCGACCAAGATGAGCTTTAGAAGCTCGCCGACGATCAATATGACGACGCTGCTCGCCACCTGACCGGTAGCAGCCAAATAAGCCGCCACCGGTTTAACCGGTTCCAGAATGATCACCGGTATCAAAAATAGTGCCAGCGATGGGTAGGGGCGCAACGATCTGATCCAGACGCACAATCGCCTCAGCACAACATGCTTCGCAAGCCAGTCCGATATCGGTTTGGCGACGGTCATGAAAGCCGCGTCTGCCAAGAAATACAAGACGGCCAGTCCATAAAGGACCGGTTTCAGGATGCGCTTCACTGCCATACTCCCAGCAGATTCAAACCCCGATAGTCCGAAAGGTTTCACGTGCCAGTGCAACGCGCGGCTAACCTATTCATGAGTGACGGAGTTGCGCACTTGCGTCGGCATCACCATCCAGCACGCGTGGCAGGACTTCGGGCTAGGAGAACCCGGCTCGCGACCAGAACCCACAGGAGACAGATGGTGGGCGAGACGAGCCGCGAGTAGATGCCATCTGGGGCCCAGAACCCGCTGCTCATTCAGGTGGTGCCGCCCATCAAGACGAGCACCACAGCCGCGACGCCCACCGCGAACAGCGCGTTCGAGATGAGACCGGCCTGCCAGAACCTGAACCTGTCGGACATGATGAGCATCGCACGTGGGAACGATGTCAAGACGAGACACGCCCACCAAAAATTGTTCAAGCCAGATGCGATCGTGTGACTGCCCGAGCCAACTATCGAGTGGGCGAGGACTGCGCTTATGATAGTCAGCAAAAGGAGCAGCGCTCCCAAGGCGACAACGTTGCCGGAATTGCTGCGTGTGAAGGGAAGCATGCTTCTATCAGACTATGGAGGATGCAGGGAATTGCTTCGCTCAATCACTTGAATTAAGCCGTGCCTATTGCTCTCGCGCCTGGGAACTGCGAGCCGCAACCGATCTCGCGGCGCTATGGGCCGGGCAAGGCCTGTGTGTACCGAAAACCTAAACACGGACGTAGTGGTGATGAAGTCCGCCCAGAATGGCGTGTGAACAAATGACACCGGTCCGGTAAACTGGCCGAGAAACCGGCGCATCCTTGTCCAAAGATCGATGGGTTCTGACACGGTTGTAATAGTCGGCATAAAATTTGAGTATCCGGCGCAGATGCGCCTCGCCCAAGACAATGATGTGGTCCACACACTCACGCCGGATCGATCCGATCAGCCGTTCGGCAAAGCCATTTTGCCAAGGTGAAGCTGGTGCAGTGGGCTTGTCCCGGATGCCCATGGCGCGCAGTCGGCGTGTGACGACCGCGCCATAGATTTGATCCCGATCGCGGATGAGGTATTTTGGGGCATCATCCCAAGGGAAGGCCTCCGTTATCTGACGCGCAATCCACTCCGCTGTCGGATTTGTTGTGACGTTGATCCAGACCATGTCTCTGCGGTCGAGCCGGACGATGACGAAGGCATAGAGCAGGTCGAAACCGATAGTCGGGACAACGAACAAGTCCATAGCGGCAATGTCCGGCGCGTGATTACGCAGAAAGGTCCGCCATCCTTGGCTTGGCGGTCCTCGCCGTTTGATCATGTACTTGGCGACGCTTGATTGAGCGACCTCAATCCCGAGCTTGAGCAGTTCACCATGGATACGCGGCGCGCCCCAAAGCGGATTTTCGATGCTCATCTGCCGGATCAGCGCGCGCAGCTCCCTTTCGATCTGCGGTCGCCCTCCCACTGGGCGCGACTTCCAACGCCAGTAGCAGCGAAAGCCGGCCCTGTGCCAACGCACCAGCGTCTCGGGCTGGATGATTGTGAGAACCTTCAGGATTGCTGGAAACCAGCGATACAGCTGGATAAAGAACCAACGATCGTTGTTCGTCAGCCGTGGCCGACCGCGCATCTTGCGCCGCAAAACGATCAACTGATGTCGAAGCACCGCGTTCTCAGCTTCAAGCCGCAACTTCGACTTGAATGGCGAGGCCAGGACGGCCAGAACGAAACAAAGAAGCCCGATCATTCCTTCAGCTTAGGCGATTCCGTCATCTCATCAACGCGGATAAGGTTTTCAGTACACACAGGCGAACAGAGGATGCGTTTCATCGCGCGTATCCGGACAATATCTTGACGCCGTCGCGCTGCGCCGGCTGGCCGGCGTAACCGGCGGTGGCCTCCTGTTGGGGGTAAGGTTTAGCGTTGATATCCCAGAGTTGGTGCCACATCGATTATGCCCAGATCGACAAGGGTACGGTGAAACCGGCGTTTCCTTTCCGAGGGCGATGCGAAGTAGGCTGCGCCACAATCCTCAAGCAGACTCGCTCGCGTAGCGAAGATCTCATCAAGCGGCAGACCAGCATGCTGCAAAACCACTGTTCCAAGAAAAGCAATATCCAAGTCTGGGCCGCGTCCACAAGGAATTCGATCGGAGAAGTCATTCAAGGTTTCTATGGCGTAGAACGTGCGGAACTGCCGCCTCGCGTCTAAGTCGAGCTTGAGTTTTCTCTCGATCCGCCGTGTCATTACGGGTTGATGATCTCCATAGTGCATAATGAGTGTAGGACGTTTGGGAAAACGGGAGGAAAGTTCGGACTTGAGTTTATTCCAGGTCACAGCGGTCTCTACAAGCCGCGCGTAGTACTCAGCATAATATGCATCGGGAAGGCTGGCGGTAGCAAACGCACGCTCGCCTTCAAAGTGTCCAGGTGCAACCAGGTTTCGGTTGTGTGGGCCGTGATTGAAGTTGGTTAGCGCATATAAGAAGTGAGGTGAGGCATCGTCAGCAATGCCTTTCATATAAGCATTGAGTGCGGCGTCGAGAAACAATGCATCGGAACATGTCGTTTCGAATCGACTGACGTCGAAGGGCGGATGAAAATCTTCTGTGAAGAGACGATCGTCGATGCCTATCGAACGGTAAAACTTATCGTAGTTGAGAAAGTTGCGACGGCAGCTTGAGGTTAGCATTGTTCTATATCCAAGCGCTGAGAGCGTCTTTGGAAGACTGCTATGAAAGCGGCCGGCACCTCGCTTAAAGAGAAAATAGGCGTTTGAACCGAAGCTCGCGCTCGAAAGGCCAGTTAGCAGGCTAAATTCCGATTGCCACGATCCCCCGCCAAAAATATCCACGTTGAGGTTTCCATAGAGACCATTTTTCGGTGACAGAAGCAATTCGACAATTGGCTCAACCTGGAGACCAAATATGCGCGGATCGAAGATCAACTCGTGCTGGATAACGATGATGTCAGGATGGTCGGGGCTGCGCGCTGGTACGGCCGACATCAGCGGCAGCGGGTCTTTGGCTATATCACTCAGAGCCAGCCCGCCGAACTGCCGCCAGGAAAGTGGGTTGAGAAGGGAGGCGATAAAGCTCGAAAGAAAACACCGGCGGAGAGCCGCATTGTTCTGGAAAGTAACTGGCCCGCCGCTCGCCCTGTAGGCTGCCACTAAGCTAATACAAGCAACGCCGAAAAAGAGAACTTGGAGTTCCAACGAGACTGGCGGCCCGCGCATGTAGAGCAGGGCCGCGACTACGGCCAGCATGAATGCGATGCTTCCAGCGAGAACAGCCGTTAGTGCGAGCGGGTACTGTGCTAATAAAAATGGAACTGTTCCCGCAAAAGCCAGTGGAAAATCTGCTGCAACGAGTTTGATTCCGCTGTGATGGTATTTGACTCTTGACGCTCCGAAAATTCCTGCCGCTAGGATGGATGACAACAATATTGCTCTTTCCAAATCAGTAACGACGAACAGCAGCACCGCGGTGCTAAGACACAGCCCGGCAACAGCCAATTTGAGGTTCTCAACGCTCTGTTCCGCAAACCAAAGAACGGCGAGGGCGGTCACAATTGTCAGGGCTAATGGCATGTGGATAAGATGCCAGAGCAATGGATCGACGTCCACGATTTGCGAAACGGTCAAAACAAGCAAAGACAGAATTGGCATTTGCAAGATGTGCCGTCAGGTAAAAAAGCGAGCGCGGTGGTGGAGGCGGTCGAGGCGGTCGAGGAGCTGCGGCTTTCGCTCGCTTCCGGAGAGACCGTAACTACACGACTGGTCGGCCGTGACCCATTGTCCCTGTCGGAAACCTAATCCGGCTGGCACGTGAGGCCGAATTGCGCGATGCTTTTGTCTTATGAGAGAAGCTTGCAGCCTGGTCTGGTCAGTGCTGGTCTTGTTGTTCCGGTCGCGGGCCTCGCTGGAAGCCGAGATCCTGACCCTTCGTCATCAACTTAACATCCAGCGACGGCATTTGCCGAAGAGATTGACCTTTAGTGCCATCGATCGTCTGATCTTCGTTGGGTTGTATCGTTTGGTGCCAAGCACCCTCAACGCACTGACGATTGTGAAGCCGGAGACTGTCGTCCGTTGGCATCGTGCCGGGTTCAGATCGTATTGGCGCTGGAAGTCGAGCCGCCGCTGCGGCCGACCGATGGTGCCGTTAGAAATTCGCCAGTTGATCCGCGAGATGAGCCTAGCCAATCCGTTGTGGGGGGCGCCGCGAATCCATGGTGAGCTGCTCAAGCTTGGCATCGAGATCGGCCAGACCAGCGTCGCCAAGTATATGGCGCGGAGGAGAGCTCCTCCGTCGCAGGGGTGGAGGGCGTTCCTTCGTAACCACGCTGACGGGATCGCCGCGATGGACCTGTTCGTGGTGCCGACAATCTCGTTCCGACTGCTCTATGGGTTGCTGATCATGGGCCACGGCCGGCGGCAGATCCTGTGGTTTGGGGTCACCGCGCATCCGACGGCCGAATGGATCGCCAATCAACTGACGGAGGCGTGTGGCTGGGAACAAATCCCTCGTTACCTGATCCGAGATCGCGATGGAGCTTACGGCGAGATATTTATCCGTCGGGTTCGGTCCATCGGTATTCGCGATCGCCCGACGTCTCCTCGCTCACCCTGGCAAAATGCGTATGCCGAACGGCTGATCGGATCGATCCGCAGGGAATGCATTGATCATATCGTGGTATTCGGCGAACGCCATCTGCGTCACGTGCTGCTCTCGTACATGAGCTACTACAACGGCACGCGCACCCATTTGTCATTGAACAAGGACGCGCCGATATCACGTGCCGTCGAGACAGCCGGACGCATTCTCTATCGACCGATCCTGGGCGGACTGCACCATCAATATGTTCGGATTTGATTTGCGGTAGGCACAACGCCGAAGATGTCAGTCAACGCCGCCGTCGAGTCACACGTCCGTTCGTCGCCCATGTCACGCACGTCACGCCTCTGCATGACACGCGCGTCACGCACCGATGTCACAGCCTGGTGTGAAATTTGCTTTCGGTGCCACGTGCGCAGATGTAGCCGGGCAACAATCGCGAAAATTGACAGTCCCGCAAAGTTTGCTAGCGCAAGCTGACACGAGCGCCACCACTGGCGGACGGGCAGGCGGTTTCTCCTAATAAGGAGGGACCGCCTTTATCCGCAGCAGCCCATACCCTAGGCTCCCGGCCCATCGCTCTTGCCGCAGCCCAATCCCTTGTTGCAGGCTCCGATCGGTGCCCAATCATTCCGACTGCGGTTTATGCGTAAGGTGCGTAAAGTACCCACCAACCTTACCAAACCAGTGCTTGTCAGCAGAAAGGACTTCCTCGTTGTAGTAGTCGTCCAGTTCGGCGTATCTGGCATTCCAATCGAAGATTGTCTCGGTACCGTGTTTCGGAGCGCCGTGCAGCCGGTTCTCGCTGATGTCGGAACGGTAACCGCCAAGCTCGGGATCAAATCGCAACAGCTTCCAGGGCACCGGGAAATGGTCTTTGCCGATACCGAGAAATCCACCGAAACTGAGCATAGCGTAAGCGATTTCCCCGCTGGTCTTGTCGATCATGACACTTTCAATTTTACCTATCTTCTTGTTCTCAGCACCGTAGACAGCTTTCCCCAACTCTTTATCGCTGGCGGTCAGATGGCCAGTTTCGTGATCGTTAGCCATGGACATGCTCCTTTGCACAAGCATATGAGGAGTTGACTAATCCGACGACTAACCGTTCGTTCTGTCTGGCATTCGTTAAGCCAGCACCACCGGGCCGATTGAAACAGCTTACGAACCAGACCGGTCTCGTCGGGCTACAGGGTGAAGCGCCTGCAAGTTTCTCGGGACGAACAGTTCCGATAGGGAGAGCACACCCATTCCTCGTGCAGGGCGGCGAGCACCCTCATCACGGCTTGCTCGGTCGCGGCTGCGACGGATCGTCATCGAGGAGCTTAGCAACGTAAAATCCAACGATCGAGTCAATAAACTGCGATCGAAATCGAACGGCCTGAACTCATAATCAAGCCGGTCCGTTTGCATTGCCAGATGCTTTATCGGGAGGCGATTTGCACGAATGCAAATCCATAGCTGGCCTCAAAGTATGCGATATGGATCGTGACCGATCCGCGCTACGCGAATAGTTAGCCGACCATCAGAATGCCCGGCACCATCGTCGCCGCTTCGGTGAGCGACTGGATGAACGACAGCAATGCCTCGAAGCGGTCGTCGTCGTCGAGTTGGCGGCGAACATTATCTGTTCATCGAGCAGGATCACGCTCGGCCCGGCGAGCTTGAACACTTCGTCGACCATCAATTCCGAGCCAGGGCTTGTGCGCGCTGCTTCCGCCTCAGCAACCAGCTTCAAACCGCCATCGCCCGCGATCCGCCAGGCGATATAGCCCCAGAGCGTATTGACGCGCGAGTGCGCTTCGACGAACCGACGAACATTGCCATCTTCGTTTTCGGCAGGTATTGGCCGCCATTTGATCAGGCTGCCAACTTCCAAATTGAAAATTTAGGATTGCCTAGACCACGGTTGCCTATAGGCAGACCAGCGAACCGTGTCGAGGAAGTGTGTCCTACCCGTGTGACTTTGCGAAACGCGATCCGCTCATCGGCTGGGCGTCGGCAGAATCAGTGAGACCAGCATCACGAATTAGCGTGAGGTGGCATTTAAGCTGGTCGCCGTTGTAGCCCCACAGCGCGCGAGGGCGCGGAAAAGCGCGCCCTCATTCGGAGTCTCTATGAACGAAGCCTCAGGGCCGCAATTGCTTTTGTGCGGGTTCGCTCACGCAAATGCCGGGGCAGTCGGCGCCGCCCTTGGCGGGATCGCACGTATCCGACGGATCGTCCGCGCACTCCTCGCCTTTCGGGCAGGGAATGCCGGCGATGCCGCCGCACATCTTCTTCGAATAATCGCTCACGCAAATGCCGGGGCAGTCGGCGCCGCCCTTGGCGGGATCGCACGTATCCGACGGATCGTCCTCGCACTTCTCGCCTTTCGAACAGGGAATGCCGGCGATGCCGCCGCACATCTTCTTCGAATAATCTTTGCCGTAAGCCGGGCTTTCCTTGGACGGATATTCTTTGCGTTCCTTGATCTGGGACTTGGGTTCGGCGGGAACGATCGTCACGGCTTCGCGCATCTGGCGCGGCTGTACAGCATCGACGTCCATGGTCTCCACTTCGCCGTCGCTGTGCCTTGCGGAGTAAACGGAGACCACGTCCAGCGGCTCGGGGCTCTTGATCACCACGAAGCCTTCCAGAAAGGCGAAATCGATGCACACGCCATTGATTGGGCAGAAGTAGCCCGCAATGTCAAAGCAACTCAATTTCATTGCCCCGTCCGGCGCCAGCTCGGCCTTCTTGAAGGGCGTGATGCTGAACGGGCCTGGATCGGAGCCGAAATCCGCGGAGAGCGCGACTTTCGCGGCGATTGTGAGCGGCTTCTTCCCGGGATTGTGCATGTTGACGATGGTGCGATACGTGCCCTTCGCGAGCGTTCCATCCTGGTGCGGGAGCATCAAGGAGCAAACGACTTTGGCGGCGTATTGATATTCGGTCCTTATGACCTCGGGTTTCGCCGTCTGCGCGAGCGAAGGATCGGCGCCCGCGGGGCCGAGCCAATAGGCCAATCCCAACAGCGCCGACGAGAGTTTAGAAAGGCGCAAATGTTTCATCGCAATTCCCTCGTGTTGATTTCGATTTGAAGTCGGACGCAGGCGATTAAACGCTCTCGGCAAGCCCTTGACGAGCCTAGGGCCGATGCGCAACAACTCGGAGAGGAAATAGTTCCCCTAACCTTCGTCCAGACTTGTCAGAAAGTCGCGAGTGGGCTTGCTGCCGGTGAATTTGGTCACGACGATTGAGTTCGAAGCGTTCGGAAATCGTGTCATTAAGACCATCACCCCGACGGGAAGCGCGCTGTATCACTAACTTTGGAGACTGCACTGTTTCTGTGATCGATAGTACGGCCAACGAATGTCAGGGTGGGGCACGGCTGATGTGGCTCACCACATATAAGTCAGTACCCAATGGCCCAGTTTACTGACCCGGTCCTGTTGTCTCGCGAGAGGAACCGCGACGAATTCTCAATGACACGCTCTACTCAACTCTGTCCGAGGCGAGAGAGCATCAGCTCATGGAAAGGGGATTACAACCAACCAACACCGACCACATTCGGCACCGCCGAGTTCGCAACGAAATCCCCGCTGGAATACGAGCCGCAAAAGGCCAAAAACGAGCCCAGGACTCTCCCTCAAGCTGGAGACTACGGTCTCAACCATCGGAACTCAGTTGAAACTATTGAGACGACTGAAGTTACATTTGCATTTCGGACATCGGTGGGCGTGGATGACTTTGGTGCTTCATTCATAGACATCATCGGAACTTCGCTGGATGCCGGATGGTTGTGCCATGCACGGCGATCTACAGCGCCTCCGCAGACCCGCTCGATGAAGCATGAAATGTCTCATAGCGCCCGGGAGAAGATGACAATGCCATTGGCCGGCAGCACGATCTCTGCCGAGCTTGGCAAGCCGTGCATGGCTGGCCCGCCGGCGAAGACGTTACCGCCATTGCCAGAGGCGGCCGGATTGACCCAGTTGTCGTAAACGTCACTGTTGAACACTTCCACCCATCGCCCCGACATCGGAAAACCCATGGCGTAGCCATAATAGGTGGTCTCGCTGAGACTTGCGGCGACCACTACATCGCCGCCACGCCCCTCAATCCACCGATGGAATGCCAGTACCCGGGTCGGATTGTGACAATGAAAAATGTTGATGGAGCCGCGACTCAGGCCTTCGAATCGGCGCCGAAGCGCGATCAGCTCGCGGGTAAAGCGGAGGTGATCGCTCATCGCGCGATCCTGCCATAAGCCGTCCCACCATATCCGGTGGTTCGGGTCATCCGGAGAATCGTTCCATAACTTGTCTTCTAGGAACTCTTGGCCCATGAACAGCATCGGCACGCCAGGGCTGGTGAGCAATAAGCCGGTGGCGACCCGCGAACGGCTTCGCGCATACCATGATCGCGCGTTCGACCCATCGGCGGCCGCAGGAATGCGCGGCCGGCGATCGCCCGGCGAATGCAAGATCAGAAGGACATCGTGATTCTCCAGCATCTGCACCGCACGCCAGGGGCCGTCGAAGCCGCTAGGCGGTGCAAGCGCGTTGCGAACCGGGCCCAGATCGACAAAGGTGTCACGACCGCCGGCGGCTTGCTCGATCACACTGCGAACGGCTTCACGCATGCCGGCGTGCCAGACCAAGTCAAAGCCTGCGCCGCCGGCGCCGGTCGGTCGAACGGCGGAGTCCTGTCCGGGATTCCAGAACTCGGCAAGCTGCACGACCGACGGCTTTGCGTGCCGCAAGGTGCCTGTCAGGTCCTGGCAAAAGCCCCAACCGCCGAACCGATCAATGACGCTTACTTCGTCGTAGCGCAGTCCATCTGCGTGGAATTCACATACAAGCGCGACCGCGTTGTCGATTAAAAACTGCCGCACACCGGCATTCCAATATGCGAAGACCAGCCCGCCGGCCCAGTCCTGATCGGTAAAGTAGAGGCTTTGATTGTTGTCGCCCGAAGGGACGCGGTCGAAGAAATACAGGCTCTGGTCACCAAAGTCGCCGCCGGCGTGATTGTAGACGACATCAAAGATGACCGCCATGTCGTAGACATGGAACACATCGACGAGCAACCGAAGCTGGTCCGCCGCGCCGACAATGTCCGCTGCCGAGATGGGCGAGTGGCCACGAGCGGCAAGCAACGCATTGGCGCGTCGCCACATAGGGCGGCAGCTCGGACGGGGGCACGGCATAGTCGAACTCGGGCGAAAAATAATCGACGCCGTTATAGCCGAGGCTGAACGCGGTGGGGAACTCGGCGATCGGCAGCGGCTGCACGGCCGTCACGCCGAGCTCGGCGAGGTATTCCACGCGGTCAAGCACGTCGAGGAATTTAGCCACCCTTCCATGTCGCCGATCGTTCCCGGCTGCGTCGGCCGCGTAGAACGTGCCGACGTGAAGCTGATAGATGATTAGGTCCTCGAAGGCCGGCGGCCGAAACTCATGATCGTGCCACGGATACGTCTGCGGATCCGAGACGACGCAGTTCCAGTCGGGAGCTATCAATTCGCGGGCATAGGGGTCTCGCTTGAATCCTCGTGACCCCGGCCCGCGGACATAGAATTTGTATTCCGCGCCTGCCTGCACACCGGGTAGGAAACCGCTCCAGTAGCCGTTGGCGTCGCGGATGAGCCGATATGCCTCTTCCGTCGGCTTCCATCCATTGAACGATCCGGCGACGTATACAGCGTCGGCGCGGGGTGCCCAGGCGCGGAAGGTGCAGCCGCCTGGAACTAGGTTTGCGCCCATAGGGGTACTCGGCCCAACGCGCGTCTGATCAGCAGGCATGACGGGATCACCCCTGTTCAGTCGTAGCCGCCGAACATCAAAAGGAGAATATCGGAGTCGGTGGCGTTCATCATCCCGTGCAGTCCGCCCGGCTTGATCATCGAGAAATGTCCGGCCCGCAAGCTGCGCACTTCGAAGCACCGCTCACGGTCGGGAAATTGGTACCAGTCCCCCGTCACCATCACGGCCTGGCCTTGCAGAAGGAAGAAAATTTCCTGGTTGTCGCGATGGCGGTGAACGCCGATCCCGCAATTGTTCTTGAGCAGGTGCAGATCGGCATAATCCACAGCGAAAAATTTCTCGGTGCGTTGCTCCCTCGCCCTGCCTCCCATGGCGTCGAATTGCCAAGGCTCGATCACCCTGGTGAGGTCGCTGCTGTCAGAAAAACCGAAGTAGTTCGACATCAAGTTACGGTAATGGAGAAAACCAACGCCGCCGTGGGGATTGGCACTGACCCCGGCCTTCAGGTAGGCGTCCCATCCGCGCACCGGCATGTTGAACTGGTAGTGATAGTTGGTGCCACCATTGGAATCCCAACGCGCGCCGGTTTCATCCGCCCATGCGACTTCAATTAATAGCGGGTGCAGTGGATGCATGGCGCACGCCGGCGACACCGTTCGCACGTCTACATCGTCCTTGCCCTCGCGGTCGAAGTCACTCTTGAGCCCGAGGATGAGATCGGGCCGCGTGATCAGCTCTCCTCGCTCGAGGGATGCTAGGGCACGCTCGTTGCCGTCGGCGGTGAACAGCGCCTGCAGGTCGGCGCCATGGTCGCCCCAAAGCTCGATCTCGTATCGGTCCGTCGACTCGTTGTATGGCACCGTAATGAGCCCGCCGGCGTCCTTACCGCTGACCTTGAGGTAAAGGCGGATGGTCTTTCCAGGAACGCCGCCGAGCGCCTCGGCCAGTTTCGAATCCGGCCCCGCCCGGTAGGACAACTTGAGGAACGGCACCGTCCGCTCAGGCTCTGGATCGAAGGCCTCGAGATTTTTCCAAGCCTTCGCCGTGACCCAGCCGCGCAGCAGATAGGTGTCGGTGATGAGGAAATCGCGCACGTTCTGCTTTTGGAAGTCGGTCTTGTTGTCCTGCCGCGCGGAGGCCCGGTGACTGGAGACAAGAAGCGCATAGCGGCGCTGGCAACCTCACTCACAGTCTGGCTTGTTTGGTGGGGAGGGACTTCTGCGACCGGCGGGATAGTAACCGCCCCCATCTTTTGACTGGTATCGAACCCATTGAGGCGAGTTCTCGTTTCATTGCACGAATGGTCTCTATCTCCAGAAAGAACTCATGCTGTTGAGCGGCGAGCTCAGTGAGTGAAAGAGAAAGGAAGGCCTGTCTGGCTTCAGTCGTCGAGGAGTGCTCATAGTGCTGTTCACTCATTATCAACTCCCATATGCGCTGGGATCGGCAAGGTTCCGGGTTATTAAAGGATACCTGGCGTGCTCGGCTCGGGCGCGGCACTCGTCTGCCACGCTCGGTATCGACAGATGTTCTGGCCGGACAACCCTTCGGGACTGTCCGCGCCGCGCATGGGTCAGAGCAATTCGGAGCCCATTGCGGGGCTCTCAATGTTTTGCAGACTGGCGTAAGCCCCGATCCGGTGGAGCTCTCGCAATTCTCTCGCTAGCTGTCGAAGGTCGTTTCTCGCCGCGCCCACGGGAAGCTTGCGCGCTCGCCGAAGTGCATCAGCCGCATGCAGTATGATCGGAGACTTTTTTGTGCCACTTACTCGGTGGCCACGTTAAGTCGCTCTGGAAATGTGAAATTCATATCGTGATTGACTGTTAGCTGCTTCATGTAGGCTGTTCCAGTGAGAGGAAGGCGGGGAGCGTAGCTGATATCGCTGTCGACAAATTCGACAATGATTGAAAAAGTATGATCCTAAATATGAGGGCGAGCAAGTCGTTTATTTTTGCGTTGTCGTCGGAACAAATTGCTTCTTTCCGTCGCGGTCGAAAATCAGTCTCCCTTTTTCAGCCCCTTGAAGGACGTTGCCGCAGCAGTCTTCTAACTGCGCTCCGTTGTTGAAACTCTGCCGGAGTTTCCGTGAACGAAGCCTGCCACTGGCTATGAGCTCTCGGTCGTCACACCGCGCTTGCCAGCGTCGGCGGTGTTCGCCAGCAATCTTTGAAAAGCCGAAACTGATTATTGGGCGCGACCACAGAAAGATCAGAACTTGACCCTGTTCCTTTAGGAAAGTTCCCCAGCGGCCGGCATTGAAGCGTCAAGGGGATGCGCTGCTGTCGTCTTCCGGCTCCTCACTCGCCGTTCCATTTGAGGCGCATAGCGGGTTTTTCAATGAACAAAATCGAAGAGAACTTCATGGTGTGGCTTCACAACGCTCACGCGATGGTGGAACAAGCCGTCACTATGTTGACGAGCTTGGCAAGCGCGGGCTCGCGATATCCGGAGGTCACAACTCGCATCGAGATACATCTGACTGAAACGCGCAGGCAGATTGAAGCGCTGGAGGATTGCATCGAGCGCCGCGGCGTGAGATTTCACCTTGAAGGATCTGGCAGGGAAGATTGTCGCTTTCGGCCAAGGCATGAGTGGCATGTTTGTAGAGGACGAAATCGTCAAAGGGGCCATGGCAAGCTATACTTTCGAGCACATGGAGGCGGGGGCCTGCCGCGCATTGATCGCTGCGGCCCAAGCTGTGGGCGACACGGAAACGAAAGCGGTTTGCGAGCGCATTTTGCAGGAAGAGCTTTCGACGGCGTCCGATTTGGAGCGCCAATTGCCGATCCTGACGCGCGAATATCTCAACCGATTGAGCACCTACTAAGTAATGCAGTGCGATAGGACAACCTGTCCGAGCCTCGACTGCCGTTCTCACAAAGGAAAGCCCCAATGCCCGCAAAAGATTTGAATGCGTTGTTTCTCGATACTTGAAGGACATTTATTACGCCGAAAAGCAAATCTATAAATCCTTGCCAAAAATGGCCAGGCTGCAGCGTCTGAGCAACTGCGCGCCGCATTCGAAAAACACTATGATGAAACCGAAGAACAGATCGAGCGCCTAGAACAGGTTTTCGAACTTCTCGGCAAACCTGCGCGCGGCAAGAAATGCGATGCGATCGAGGGCATCTTGGACGAGGGTAAGGAAATCATAGAGGAGTACGAAGACGACGGCACCGCCTACAACTATTCGTTGGCTTCGCTCGGCAATTATTATTTCATGACCGCACTGCATGAACTTGGTCATGCTGTCGGCTTGAAGCATAGCCATGAAACCGGCGGCGTCGCCAATGTCGCAGTGCCGTCCCCACATGACGACAGCGAATACACCGTCATGAGCTATCGCAGCTACGTTGGCGGGCCGCTGACGGGGACCACTAACGAGGCCTACGGTTATCCACAGACCTATATGGCGAACGATATCCTTGCGCTGCAGACGCTCTATGGCGCAAATTACGACAACCACAGCGAGAACACTGTCTACAGCTGGAGCCCGACCACCGGGCAGACATTCATCAACGGCGTAGCACAAACTGCACCGGGCGGCGGCTCCGGCGGTTCGGCCAACCGCATCTTTGAGACTCTCTGGGACGGCGGTGGTATTGATACCTTCGACCTGTCGAACTACACGACGAATCTGACAATAAATCTCAACCCCGGTGCCTCGTCGGAGTTCTCATCCACCCAGTTGGCCTATCTGGGTATTGGCCATTATGCGGCAGGCAACATCTATAACGCCTACTTGTATAACAACGATCCGCGCTCCTACATTGATAGCGTTATTGGTGGTGCGGGCGATGATACGTTTATTGGGAACGAAATCGCGAACGTGCTGAACGGTGGTGCGGGCGACGAAACGATCACCGGTGGTGGCGGCAACGACACCATCATTGGTGGTTCCGGCACCGATACCGCGGTGTATTCGGGCAATCGGGCAAACTACGCCATCAGCTACGATGCGAGTTCTCAGGCTTTCACGATAAGCGATCGGGGCACCGGCTCAATTGACGGCACTGATACCGTCACAGGTGTCGAGACATTCCAGTTTGCCGACAGCACGATCAACAGCCAAGTATTTCAAACATTTTTCCAGCCTTTGCCGGTCGCGGCAAACGACAGCGGTTTCAACGCCACCCAGAACACCCCGCTCACCATGGCAGCATCGGCGCTGCTCGCCAACGACACCGATCCAAACGGCGACGCCTTGACGCTTACGGGAGCAAGCGGCGGCGTCAATGGCACCGCCAGCTTCAACGCCCAGAACAACACCGTGACGTTCACGCCGACGACGGGCTATGCGGGACCGGCGTCCTTCAACTATACCATCTCCAACAGCCGGGGCGGAACCGCCAGTGCTTCCGTCAGTCTGACCGTCAACCCCGCCTCGTCCTCAACCGTGAGCCTGTTTTCAAGCTCGGACACGCCGGCGGTGCTATCGAATTCCGATACGTCACAAGTCAATCTCGGCGTACGGTTCACGTCGTCCGCGGCCGGCACCATTACCGGCATTAAATACTACAAGAGCGCTAACGACACCGGTACCCATACCGGCTCATTGTGGAGCAGCACCGGCACGCTTCTGGCGAGTGCAACCTTCGCTAGCGGGACTACCAGCGGCTGGCAGACCGTGACGTTCAGCAATCCGGTATCGATCACCGCCGGCACGACCTACGTGGCGAGCTTCCACAGCAATGGTCATTACGCAAGCACCGCCAACTATTTCACCACCGCTCGTGCGAACGGCCCCTTGACCGCGCTCGCAGGCAACAATGGTGTTTACACCTACGGCAATGGCAATCTGTTCCCGACCAGCACGTTCAACGCGACCAACTACTGGGTGGATGTGGTCTTCAACCCCAGCGGTGGCGGCGCCAACCAGCCGCCTATTGCTGCCAACGACAGCGGCTTCAACGCCACCCAAAACACCCCGCTCAGCATCGCAGCATCGGCGCTGCTCGCCAACGACACCGATCCAAACGGCGACGCCTTGACGATTACGGGAGCAAGCGGCGGCGTCAATGGTACCGCCAGCTTCAACGCCCAGAACAACACCGTGACGTTCACGCCGACGACGGGCTATACGGGACCGGCGTCCTTCAACTATGCCGTCTCCGACGGCCGGGGCGGAACCGCCAGTGCTTCCGTCAGTCTGACGGTAAAACCCCCGTCGTCCGCGACGGTGAGCCTGTTTAGCTCCAACCCGACACCGAGCATTATATCGGTGAATGATCCGCAATCCGTCGAGCTTGGTTTCAAATTCCAGAGCTCTAGCGCAGGCGACATCACCGGGATCCGGTTCTATAAAGGCGCGTCCAACACCGGCACTCACGTCGCCAATCTCTGGAGCTCCACCGAGCGCCATCAACAGTGTAGAGACGGCGAAGATTGGGAATATCAGCCGCCAACCGTCCGGGCCCTCTAGGACGCGGGTAACCAGGAAAGTGACGGTCATCATGCCGACGGTGATTCCGATATTGCCCATAGCAAAGATGCCAAGCGCTGTACCCTGCTTAGATTTGGGGTACCAGGATGCGACATGAGCGTTGCCGACCACGAAGCTCGCGCCTCCGAGTCCGAACAGCGACCCCAGAAGCAGAAAGGCGTAGTAGCCTTGGGCGAAGTATCCGGCAAAACAGGGGAACGGTCAGGGTCAGAAGCAAAAGCGTGAAAACTGTCCGACCACCGAACTTGTCCGTCAAGATGCCGAGTGGGATGCTGACGGCGGCCGCGAAAAAGGGCTCCATCGCGGCCAGGACGAGCACCTGGGTGGTACTGAAATTGTACCACTTGATCAGAAAGGGGGCGAGCGCGGAAAACATCCCCCAAACCGCAAAACCGAGCGAAAATGCCAGAAACGAAATCCATAAGACCCTAGGGTTGCCTGGCGGATCGGTCATCCCATCAACCTCGACAGCTGGATCTTCCAAGGCTTCCTGGCCACGTTGGTCGTTAGAGAAGGATCAGCCTCGTTTAGGAAGCGCGAAGACTTGATCATAGACAAAGAGCAGGGATACCCGATCTCTGAAGATGGTTGTACCCATACGCTGCCGGGAGCGGGATTCGTCGAACCTCCGCACCGAGAAGCTATGGTGGTGAGCCAATGTCCTTCGGGAGAATGAAAGAGCGAGGAGTTGGCAGAGTTGCCGCAGTCTTTTTGCTACTGACTGCACCGGCAGTAGCCGGCGAGTCGCCTGCAGAACTGATCTCCGACTTCCGGCTCAATGCATGGCGAAGTTGCCGTCGTGCGTGATGAAACGCTTGACCGCATTGCGCTGGAGCAAGCGCGAGCGGTGGCGGCAAAGAACGAACTTAGTCATGAGACGCTGGGTCCATTTACAGCCGGATCGCACCGGCGGGAGGGGCTTGCCGCCGACGGCGGCTTGCTTTTATCGCGGAAGGTGGCCGCGCAGCTCAAGTTAGCCATACCTCTTTAAGGCGGCGGCCTCCGGATGGAGGGAGGCCTCGCTGAAAATTGCAGCAGGCGCTGTGTCGTTTGCCGAGGTGTGTCGGCGCGATGGCGCCGGGTATCCTTGAGCTGTGTCGTTCCGGCGCTGCTCCAAGTCCGGATTTAACCAGAATTAATCTTCGGCCCAAAAGCGGTGACGGCGACCATTGCGAACTATTCGCCGACCACAGCTGTTATCATTTTGAGAACGCGTTGCGAATGCTGGATTTCCTCGTTTATCTGGTCCCGGTCTTCCGGCTGTGTAGCGAGAAGCTGTGTCATCTCTTCGATGTCGAGCTTGATCGTAGCCTTTAGATCCCGCAGATGATCCCATTTGACCTTATCTTCTTTGGTCATAGGTCCTTTGATTCGAACCAAACCGGTGTTCATATCGATGATGATATCATCGGGGTGGGGAAGCGGTGGAGGAGCGTCGATGCGGAATGTTTTGCGGCGTGCGAGCTCCTTATCCCATTCGACCTTGTAGTTGATCGCTGTCTGAAGCCACTCATCGTGCAATTTTTTGTTGTCGCGCTCGACCGAGGTCAGTAGTTCGGTAAACAGGCGTTGCGCACGTTGATTGCCTTTGGCGGCATTGACGGCCAGTGATCGAACAACGGCCTGGGCCATCGGGATGTCGATCTGACCGTTCGGGTCATGGATGCTGATCGAACGATAGGCCTCCTCCAGAATGATGGTCTTCAGCCGTTCTTCGTTGAGAGCGGGCAGGGCGGCGGCCTTCTTGATAGAACCTTTTCGGCGACCGGACGGGTTGCCAAATTGTCCACGACGGAATCGTGTCGAAAGGGGAGGCTTGGCGTAGCCGACCTCATACTCTGACCGCTTCGAGGGCAGGTTCGGTCGGGAAGTGGGCTTGTCGGGCCCGCTCATGCCGCTGCCCGCGAGTCGCGGTCAGGCTGGATCCCGCAAGCGACCTGTTCGGCTTCATCTTTGGCATAGATTTCCCAGCGCTGGATAATCCGATCGCAATAAATCGGGTCGTACTCGCAGACGCAGGCCCGGCGCCCGGTTTTTTGAGCGGCAATAAGGGTTGAACCGCTGCCCCCGAACAGATCCAGGACGATACCGCCACGCGACGAGACATCCTTCATGGCGTCAGCGATCATCGCGACCGGCTTGACCGTCGGATGCACCAGTTCGTCGAGCCGTCCGGCTTTCATCGTGTTGACGCCGCGATACTCCCAGACATTGGTCCGATAACGTCCATGCTGGCCCACTCAAATGGTTATGGTGCGGAGCAGTCCCATTCTTAAAGGCAAATATCAGCTCGTGCCGTGATCGGTAGAATGTACCCATTCCGCCATTGTCTTTGGCCCACACGATCAGGTTCTTGAGCTCGGTGTAGATGCCATCCCCAGCTTGCAGCATCTCCGCCATGTGGCGCCAGTCCATGCAAATATAATGGATCGAACCATCGATTGAGTGGCGAGTAAGATTGCCGAAGCTTGCTCTTAGAAAACCGGTAAACTCTGCTTCCGACATCTCGCCTGATGCCATCGCGAACTCGCGATGCCTGATCGAACCGAGACCACCGACGTTGCCGTCGATCCGAACATTGTAGGGTGGATCGGTAAAAACCATCTGGGCCTGCTCTGAACCCATCAGGGCGGCAACTGTGTCGGGATCGCGAGCATCCCCACAGATCAGCCGATGGGATCCTAACTGCCAGATATCGCCGCGATGACAGCGCAACGGCGCCTCCACCGGCAATCGGTCGGCGGCAGGATCGCCAGCCTCTTCCGGCACCAGGCCATCAACAAGACTGTCGATTTCCGCCACTGCAAAGCCGATTAGCGTAAGGTCAAAGTCGAGATCGAGTGCGCTTAACGCCTTGAGCTCTTCAGCTAGGATGTCTTCATCCCAACCGGCATTCAGCGCCAGCTTGTTGTCGGCAATGACGTAAGCCCTCTTCTCCGGCGCGGTCATCAATTCAAGCCTTAGGCAAGGCACCTCACTCATTGAAAGCAGTTCAGCGGCCGCAACTCGTCCGTGGCCAGCGAGAATGGAATTTTCACGATCGACCAGCACCGGATTGGTAAAGCCGAACCTGCGGCTGTCGGCGATTTGCCGAACCTGTTTCCGCGAATGGGTTCGTGCGTTGCGCTGCCACGGCCGAAGCGCGCCGATCGGGAGATATTCCAGTTGAGCTTTCGACATGGAAGCCCTTCCAAAAAATCACGATATCGTCAGATACATAAAACGATCCGGTTTTACAATGGCACCACGATTTCGTAAGCTGTTATGAACAGAAGAATCAAATGGTCGAGAGCAAAAGATGAGTAGTTTGGCAACGCGGGTGGCAAAGCTGCGCAGATCGAAAGACCAATCCCTGCAAGAGGTTGCTGATGCAGTCGGGGTCTCGAAGGCTCATATCTGGGAACTGGGAAAGGGCAGGGCGGATAATCCATCCATGGCCTTGGTCACGCGCTTGGCCGATCATTTTGGCGTGTCGGTGGCGTTTCTGGCTGGCGAGGATGTCGAATCATCAGATGCCGATCGGCAACTCCAGCGAATGTTCAGACAAGCTCAGCAGCTCGATACCAGCGAGCGCGCAATCCTCGACGACATGATGAAGTCACTGCTCAAGCGCAGGACGAAGGGATGATGAGCGTTAAGCTGGACCGCATGGCGATCGAGGACGTGGGGCTCAATCCGCAAAGGTTGGCGGAAGCGATCCATGACCAATTGGCCAAGATTGACGGGGCCGTGCCCATTTACGAGATTGCTGCGGCTCTCGATATTGATGAAATTCGCGAGCATCCCCTTTCCAATCTCGAAGCCGCGCTGGTCACGACGCCGGAACGGGACCGCGGCAGGATACTGCTGAATGCAAGATCGAATCGGCAACGGAGGCGATTCAGCTTAAGCCACGAGCTCTTGCACTTCCTCAATCCGACCCACGAGCAAACCTCGACGGACGGCTTCCAATGTACCCGTCAGGACATGAGGTTATCCCGCGGCGACAAAATCGCTGACCGTCACGCGGCAGGAAAGCGAAGCCAACTCCTTCGCTATCGAACTTCTCACGCCCCGATACCGTCTGAAGCCACTCCTGCGCTGCGCACCGGAATTGGCTCAGGTGATGTCGATCGCAGAAGAATTCGACATCAGCCGAGAGGCGGCTGCCCGACGTTTCGTTGAGCTGCATCCGGACGATCTCGCTGTCGTCTTCTGCAAAGACAGCCGTTTTGTGTATGCTACCTGTGGGCGTGAGTTTCCGCACCTTTCGCTCTTTAAGGGCGCACAATGCGACCTGGGAGAGCCCGTTCAAGGAACGATGTCTGACTTCGATGACGTCGCGCCGGATGATTGGCTCCACGCTCCACGGACGGCCTGCGAATTGTCCGCTCAGACCCTGTGGCAGGCAAATGGCTATTCGATCACGCTGTTGCGCGCCGATCAGTCCGACGACGATGGGCTGACGCCATCGCGGAGCCAAGACGAAGGGGGCTTCGGCAAGTTTCCGGAACAGGGGGCATACCGGAGTGGACGTCGCATCGCAGAAAGTCTTGTTAGGTGAGCGCACACACACGAGCCCCTTCTGGCAGTCCAGTTATTGCGGCGCGGAGCCTGAAACGCTGGTAGATAACGCGGATGCAACAAGGCAAAACCACGAAGCTTGCCCTGGTCGGAAGCCGATCGCGCGGCGGCAGTGGAAAGCTTCACCATCCTCGATACGCCGCGCGTGGAGGAGTTCGATGATATTGTCCGCCTTGCAGCCGAAACATTTGACGCACCCACCGCCCTCGTAGACGGACAATGGCGGGAAGGACGCAGCGAAATGCCCGCTTAGAGTGAGAGTAGGATTTAAAAAAATGAGATTGTCATGAGCGAGGCGCTTACTCCTGGAGTTTTTGATCCGCGAGTTCGGCAGCCTCGCTTTTCCGTGCGTACAGTGTACTGGCTGCGCAGAATGCACGGATGGATCGGCCTGTGGGGCGCGGTCCTGGGTCTAATCTTTGGTCTTGCAGGTGTTTGGTTGAACCACCGTGCAATTTTAATGATTCCTATGGCACAACAACAAACGACCTCTCGCATTGCTGTTCCACAGCCCGCGCCGGCGAGCGTGGAGGATATGGCAAATTGGTTGCGTGAGGTATTGCCCAACGTGGATGCACCGAATTCGATCCGCGCCGAACCGGCGAGGCGGGCACCTTGGGTTGAAGACGGCGCTGGTGTGCAACAGCCGGAACACTGGACCATTCAGTTCGGTGGACCAAAAACTCGGATTCGAGCGGAGTATTGGCTGGGCAATCGGAAGGTCAGTATTACCCAGGTCGACAATGGCTTTGCCGCAACCCTGAGCAATTTGCACAAGGGTACGGGTATGTCGGTCTTCTGGGTTCTCTTGGTAGACACCCTCGCGGGGAGCATCATTTTCCTTAGCGTCAGCGGGGTCGCGCTCTGGATGCTTACGAATTCGGCGCTGTATTCCGTCGTGATGGTTGATGGCACCTCGGGTGCGCTCACCTTGGCTTTAATCCTCGTTGCCTTTGATCGCCTCCGTTGCACCGGTTGCTTCGAGTCTCACGCAGTCTTGGCTCGAAGCCCGTGCGCGGAGGTCGATCGGCCGAGGAGCTTATCAAGGTCGTCCCAATCTTCGAGACGAGAATTCATGCCCGAATTCCCTGATCCGTTGCTTAAAATTCCCTGCTACGATTCTAAGAATTCCCTGCTCGGCCGAGCAGGGAATTCGCCCGCAAATTTTTGAATTCTTTCGAAAATCATTGGTCGGATCAGGTCCCGGGATCGCCGATTTCCTAAAATTCCCTGTTATTTTCCCTGTTAGCAGGGAATTTCGTCGCCGAGACCGGTTCGCATCCGACTGCGTCCGCCACCACCCAGTTCAGGGATCGGACTCGGTAGCGTATCCGTGAATTTGTCGCGCAAATTGCGGGGTTTTGGCGATCCGTTGATTCTCTGCGCGTGTCTCTGGCCTCAAGAGTATCGCCAAAGGGCGCTCCGTCTCTGCATCGAAAAATCCCGTTTCTGGCCGAACGGCAGAGACCGGTTCGCTGACTGGGTGGGACAGCCAATTCGGCGAATTCGGCGCTTGCAACTAATCGGGTCAACGGGACACAGCCGGCGTCGTGCTACTTTATGAAGAGTTTGGACGGCGGTGGTCTGCCCGTCTGCTTGAAATGTGCCTTGGGGGAAATGCCAGAATCGTGGCGGGCGTCGGAGCGGCGTCCTTGTGCTTCTCGAGGTGCACCGTGTCGTCATCGAAGGCGGTGCCGTGCACGAACCTGTTGTCGTTGAGGAGCAGGAGGCCGCGGCCGAAGAAGCAGGCGTCCCATATCCACTCGTAGTCCGCCTCGTCCTTCTGCATGACGCGGTAGTCGTGCTCGGCCAGGTCGGTCAGGTTCTCGGCCGTGTCGGTCGCCTTCCTCGTTGCCCTCGAACTCGACGGTCAGCCTGTCGTCGTAGAGCGCGGCGAAGACGGTCTGGAATACGGTGAAGAGCAGGGGGTCTCCCACCTTGCTCTCGTCGCGCGCCTGGTTGTTGTAGAGCTTGAGGCGCCTGAGCCACTTGGCCCGCTTGGGCTGCGTGAACTCGTCGCAAGCTCGTGCTCCGCCTCGATCTGGCAGAGGAGCTTGCCTCGGCCTCTTCCTGGGCCTTCGTCAGTTCTTCGCTGTCGGTCGTATCGTCGGCGCGCTCTTCAGTGGCGGCTTGCATGGCCGTAAGTGTAGCACCGTTTCCGCCGCGTCAAGCTCCGCGCTGTGGCTAGCCAGCGACGGATCGCGCGAGCAACCTGCCGGAACGATCCGGCGGGCAATCTTTTGCGTCCAGTCGTCGTGTTCTGCTGTCGCGCAAACCTCCATAGTCTCTCATGCCGGTCTCCGCTTCGGCCCGGGTCTTGAAGATGCCGCGCCCGACGATGGTCCGCCGTCGACGGCCGGCCTCTTGTCGACGACCGTGCACGTCTTCGTCGCGGGATCGCGGACGACGTAGTACTCCTCCTGAACTGTCGTCTGGGCCAAGGCCGGCGCGGCCGCGAATCCGATGAGCGCGCTTAACAATTGCAAGATGTGCTTCCTCGTTTCACAGCAGAATGCTTCCTTTGTTCCAGCGGGACCGGAAGTCGTTCAACGGAGGCGCTAGCTGTCGCTGTGATACGGAGCCGATCAATCGTCGTCCAGGTCCGACTTGCAGGCCTCCATGGTCTTAATGGCGGCCTCGGCATCGGTCCGCGTCTTGAACTCGCCATTGTCGACGATGCTGGCCGGATCGGCCGGCTTCTGCTCCACGATGGTGCACTTCTTGAATTGGGATCGCGCACCACGTAGTATTCGTCGACCGTCACCGCTTGCGCGAGCGCCGATGTAGCGGAAAGGGCAATGAGCGCGCTCAAGGCGAATCTCTTCATGGAAGTCGCTCCTCCGTTTGGACGGGCAGAACGCGGGCGCCGCGCCGATCGTTCCTCTACGGAATGAACGCGCAAAAAACCCCGCCGGAGTCCCGGCGGGGCCAATATGCTCTACCGGACCAATCTCGTGTCGCGCGCCGGCTCGTCCGTCTCGCAGACCTTGATGGTCTTCATGCCGGTTTCTGCTTCGGTCCTAGTTTCGAAAATTCCGTTGTCGACAATGGTGGTCGTGGTCGTCGGCTTCTGGTCCACGATCCTGCACTTCTTCGTCGCCGGGTCCCGCACCACGTAGTATTCCTCGTGAACGGTGGTCGTCTGCGCGAGCGCCGACGTGGCGGCAAAAGCAATGAGCGCGGTCAAGGCAAATTTCTTCATGTAAGCTTCCTTCCGTTTGGAGAATCAGAACGCCGGAGGCGTCCCGTTCGTTCCCCTGCGGAACCGGCTAATAGACCTCGAAATCCTGCGACTTCTGCCCTTGGGTGCTCTCGCTGTGGACGGCTCCGCGCCGGTACGAGCGCGTCGCGAAGGCGCGCATCTGCCACGCGATGGCGCACGCTATGAGCGGTCGACGTGCCGCGTCGTGAGGCGCACGTCCTCGTCCCGATCCATGAGGTCGTCGCGCGTGTAGCTTTTCAGCTCGGCGATGAGGTCGGGGTCGCTCAGGTCGAGCATGCCGTCCTCCACCGCCTTGCGCAGCTCCATGAGCACGTTCTGCTTAGTCGCCGTATTGGTCTGCCAGCCGTACGTGCGGTCGCGACGCTCCAGCACCTGCGTCCCTGAGAACTGCTCCATTACGAATATGTTCTCGTAGCTCTGCTTGAGCCTCGTGATAGTCGCCGCGCCGAAGTTGTTGCTCTCGGGCGCCACGATGCACTCGCCGTACATCTCGGCCTGCCGCACGATCTCGTCCGCGAACACGTCCGGCTTGATTAGGTTGTTGCGGTAGGTCGCGGCCACGCGGTTCGGCATCGTGGAGAAGTCGATGAACGCGGAAGTCGAGCTGTCTAGCCCGACGCCGCCGGCGATGTCGTGCCCGCTGCCGTACCGGTGGCTCGGGTCGAACTCATGGAAGAGTTCTGAAGCCGGCGACCGTGCGCCGCGGCGAGAGCTTCGGCTGCCTGTCGAGCGAGGGTCCTTGTTGTCCCCGATGCTCTGGAGCGTGACGGCGGAGCCAGCACCCTGCGGTTCTCGAAGTCCTCCATCAGGCTCCTCCAGCTTGAGCGATATCGCAGGGCCGTCCTTGGCGTGCATCTTCATGATGAGCCGCACCGCCTTGATGCTCTGCCCCGCTTTCCCTATCACCAGCGGCATGTCGGACTTCGCAAGATGGATGCGGAAGAGGATGCCGCGCCCGTCCTCGGTGCGGTCGAAGCGCATGCGCTCGGGCTGGAGCACGATGCCGCTGAGGAGGTGCCGCAGGAATGCTTCGTCCGCACTCATGCTGAAATTGTACCACGCGCTTTCGAGCCGTGCGGAAGTCGACCGCAGCCGCCCCGGATAAGCCGACCAGGCTATGATCATGCCGAATTGCACGGCGCACGGAATCGAACTCGTGTTACCCGTTGCCCGCGTCAGAGATGGACGGGCGGCGAACCCTCCGGCCCTTAACAATGCTATCACGCGCGCGTGAACGGCGCCTTGCCGGGTTGCTGTTCCTGGCCGCGCGCCCATGGTATCGGACTGCATTCCCTCGGAGGTCGAACATATGAGTAGCGTAAGGCAAGGCTGGGTTATCGGAGGCGCGGTCGTCGTGTTGCTGGTCCTCGTTTCCTCCTTTTACAACGGAACGGGCACGCATTACCGGCCCGCCGGGACTGCCGCCAGCGCAATCTGAGTGAGTTGAGCTGGTTTCGCAAAAACGAAGCCGCCAAGCCCTTCACGGGCGATGGCGGCTTCTTCTCCACTCAGCTCTGAGTGCCAAGTCCGGCGCTTAACGCCTCATTTGTTTGCTGCAGCAGCCGCGCTGACCGCGCTTTGCGCTTGAGCCGGGCCTGAAGTGAGCGTTGGCCGTCGATCATCCGGTTTCCGCACCGGATGAGATGCTGTTCTTGCTGCTCTCGCCGCAGTGCCGGCCTTGGCACGCCCGCTGCGCTTTGACGGCTTGCGATTGCTGGATGACTTCTGCATGGGCCCCTCCAAATGATGCGACATCAGCGTCGCACCATCCAAGGCCCCGTCAGCGATGTTGCGCTGCGGGGCTCCGAGGGTCATCTCTCAAGTCACAGCAATGCTCGCTCTGCCCGCGAATGCCAGTCCTTTCTGCAAAAATCCCAACAATATGAATGTCAAAATTGGTCAGAGAGGGCGCTCCGACAGTCCGGTCGAAGCCCGAAATGCCGCCGGTGCAGCCGCTTGATGCGTGTGTGGCGGCAACGGTCTGGGCCAGGTCGGGAAGGGGCGCCGAGCCACGAAATTAGGGAAGTAATGGTGATCTGTCCATCTTGGGTGCGTCGCTGTTGTCGGGGGTGTGTAGTGAAGGTGGTACAGGCATGAGACGAGGTTCTCGCGCGTGTTTCGATTTTGTTAAGGTTGATTTGGCATTACTGCTCAGTCAAAACTGGAGCTTTCAATGCAGGATGTGGAACAAGCAATTCGTGAACGAGCCTACCATTTCTGGCTGGCGGCTGGCGGCTGGCGGCTGGCGGCTGGCGGCTGGCCGACCGAACGGGAATGCAGAGGCATATTGGTTCGCTGCACAGCGCGAAATCGTGGGTGCGTCCCTCGGAAGCTTTGCGCCGATGATCGCGCCCGAAGTTAGCGACAACAAGCCAACCAGGAATGCGAAGGCCGCCCGCAAGCGGCGCGCTAGCTAAGCGTGTGGCGCTTGCGCTCCAGTCGATTGAGCTTTGTCGAACTGTTGCCGGCGTTTCGATCGGCTGGTAAACTCGCGTTTTGGACGCTGCACTCCGAGTAAATGACGGGACAGGCCCCGCTTTGTGTGCCTAATTCTGACGCGTCCCCCGTCGACTTTGTCCCGATCTGCAGCGACAATTGCTCGTCAACCGCAGTTAAGATTGCCGAAAAGCCCCTGCAGATTTCTTCATCTCGGCGAGGTACCGACGGACAACCTTGCTTATTGCGCGAATGGCCTGCCAGGCCTCAGTGTTTTCGAGCCATCTCTTGGCTTCGCTGAATTTTGTGTACGCCCAGGCAAAGGCTGGAATTTTCATCAGCTTGTCCCGGGTAAGGCTGAACAGGCGCTCGACCAAGATGAGCTTTAGAAGCTCGCCGACGATCAATATGACGACGCTGCTCGCCACATGACCGGTAGCAGCCAAATAAGCCGCCACCGGTTTAACCGGTTCCAGAATGATCACCGGTATCAAAAATAGTGCCAGCGACGGGTAGGGGCGCAACGATCTGATCCAGACGCACAATCGCCTCAGCACAACATGCTTCGCAAGCCAGTCCGATATCGGTTTGGCGACGGTCATGAAAGCCGCGTCTGCCAGGAAATACAAGACGGCCAGTCCATAAAGGACCGGTTTCAGGATGCGCTTCACTGCCATACTCCCAGCAGATTCAAACCCCGATAGTCCGAAAGGTTTCACGTGCCAGTGCAACGCGCGGCTAACCTATTCATGAGTGACGGAGTTGCGCACTTGCGTCGGCATCACCATCCAGCACGCGTGGCAGGACTTCGGGCTAGGAGAACCCGGCTCGCGACCAGAACCCACAGGAGACAGATGGTGGGCGAGACGAGCCGCGAGTAGATGCCATCTGGGGCCCAGAACCCGCTGCTCATTCAGGTGGTGCCGCCCAGCAAGACGAGCACCACAGCCGCGACGCCCACCGCGAACAGCGCGTTCGAGATGAGACCGGCCTGCCAGAACCTGAACCTGTCGGACATGATGAGCATTGCACGTGGGAACGATGTTAAGACGAGACACGCCCACCAAAAATTGTTCAAGCCAGATGCGATCGTGTGATTGCCCGAGCCAACTATGGAGTGGGCGAGGACTGCGCTTATGATAGTCAGCAAAAGGAGCAGCGCTCCCAAGGCGACAACGTTGCCGGAATTGCTGCGTGTGAAGGGAAGCATGCTTCTATCAGACTATGGAGGATGCAGGGAATTGCTTCGCTCAATCACTTGAATTAAGCCGTGCCTATTGCTCTCGCGCCTGGGAACTGCGAGCCGCAACCGATCTCGCGGCGCTATGGGCCGGGCAAGGCCTGTGTGTACCGAAAACCTAAACCCGGACGTAGTGATGATGCAGTCCGCCCAGAATGGCGTGTGAACAAATGACACCGGTCCGGTAAACTGGCCTAGAAACCGGCGCATCCTTGTCCAAAGATCGATGGGTTCTGACACGGTTGTAATAGTCGGCATAAAATTTGAGTATCCGGCGCAGATGCGCCTTGCCCAAGACGATGATGTGGTCCACACACTCACGCCGGATTGATCCGATCAGCCGTTCGGAAAAGCCATTTTGCCAAAGGTGAAGCTGGTGCAGCGGGCTTGTCCCGGATGCCCATGGCGCGCAATCGGCGTGTGACAACCGCGCCATAGATCTGATCCCGATCGCGGATGAGGTATTTTGGGGCATTATCCCAAGGGAAGCCTCCGTGATCTGACGAGCAATCACTCCGCTGTCAGGTTCATCCGCGAGTCTCTGCGGTCGAGCCGGACGATGACAAAGGCATAGAGCAGGTCGAAACCGATAGTCGGGACAACGAACAAATCCATAGCGGCAATATCCGGCGCATGATTACGCAGAAAAGTTCGCCATCCCTGGCTGGGCGGTCCTCACCGTTTGACCACGTACTTGGCAACGCTTGATTGAGCGACCTCAATCCCGAGCTTGAGCAGTTCACCATGGATACGCGGCGCGCCCCAAAGCGGATTTTCGATGCTCATCTGCCGGATCAGCTGCGCAGCTCCGTCTCGATCTGCGGTCGCCCTCCCAGTGGGCGCGACTTCCACCGCCAGTAGCAGCGAAAGCCGGCCCTGTGCCAACGCACCAGCGTCTCGGGCTGGATGATTGTGAGAACCTTCAGGATTGCTGGAAACCAGCGATACAGCTGGATAAAGAACCAACGATCGTTGTTCGTCAGCCGTGGCCGACCGCGCATCTTGCGCCGCAAAACGATCAACTGATGTCGAAGCACCGCGTTCTCAGCTTCAAGCCGCAACTTCGACTTGAATGGCGAGGCCAAAATCCCCAGAACGAAACGTAGTAGCCCGATCATTCC
The DNA here is from genome assembly GCA_963807355.1 of uncultured archaeon. GTDB lineage: Bacteria > Pseudomonadota > Alphaproteobacteria > Rhizobiales > Xanthobacteraceae > Nitrobacter. The sequence continues at coordinate 15,929 of CAWEBX010000011.1, read as the reverse complement.
TTCAGCTTAGGCGATTCCGTCATCTCATCAACGCGGATAAGGTTTTCAGTACACACAAGCGAACAGAGGATGCGTTTCATCGCGCGTATCCGGACAATATCTTGACGCCGTCGCGCTGCGCCGGCTGGCCGGCGTAACCGGCGGTGGCTCCTGTTGGGGGTAAGGTTTAGCGTTGATATCCCAGAGTTGGTGCCACATCGATTATGCCCAGATCGACAAGGGTACGGTGGAACCGGCGTTTCCTTTCTGAGGGCGATGCGAAGTAGGCTGCGCCACAATCCTCAAGCAGACTCGCTCGCGTAGCGAAGATCTCATCAAGCGGCAGACCAGCATGCTGCAAAACCACTGTTCCAAGAAAAGCAATATCCAAGTCTGGGCCGCGTCCACAAGGAATTCGATCGGAGAAGTCATTCAAGGTTTCTATGGCGTAGAACGTGCGGAACTGCCGCCTCGCGTCTAGGTCGAGCTTGAGTTTTCTCTCGATCCGCCGTGTCATTACGGGTTGATGATCTCCATAGTGCATAATGAGTGTAGGACGTTTGGGAAAACGGGAGGAAAGTTCGGACTTGAGTTTATTCCAGGTCACAGCGGTCTCTACAAGCCGCGCGTAGTACTCAGCATAATATGCATCGGGAAGGCTGGCGGTAGCAAACGCACGCTCGCCTTCAAAGTGTCCAGGTGCAACCAGGTTTCGGTTGTGTGGGCCGTGATTGAAGTTGGTTAGCGCATATAAGAAGTGAGGTGAGGCATCGTCAGCAATTCCTTTCATATAAGCATTGAGTGCGGCGTCGAGAAACAATGCATCGGAACATGTCGTTTCGAATCGACTGACGTCGAAGGGCGGATGAAAATCTTCTGTGAAGAGACGATCGTCGATGCCTATCGAACGGTAAAACTTATCGTAGTTGAGGAAGTTACGACGGCAGCTTGAGGTTAGCATTGTTCTATATCCAAGCGCTGAGAGCGTCTTTGGAAGACTGCTATGAAAGCGGCCGGCACCTCGCTTAAAGAGAAAATAGGCGTTTGAACCGAAGCTCGCGCTCGAAAGGCCAGTTAGCAGGCTAAATTCCGATTGCCACGATCCCCCGCCAAAAATATCCACGTTGAGGTTTCCATAGAGACCATTTTTCGGTGACAGAAGCGATTCGACAATTGGCTCAACCTGGAGACCAAATATGCGCGGATCGAAGATCGACTCGTGCTGGATAACGATGATGTCAGGATGGTCGGGGCTGCGCGCTGGTACGGCCGACATCAGCGGCAGCGGGTCTTTGGCTATATCGCTCAGAGCCAGCCCGCCGAACTGCCGCCAGGAAAGTGGGTTGAGAAGGGAGGCGATAAAGCTCGAAAGAAAACACCGGCGGAGAGCCGCATTGTTCTGGAAAGTAACTGGCCCGCCGCTCGCCCTGTAGGCTGCCACTAAGCTAATACAAGCAATGCCGAAAAAGAGAACTTGGAGTTCCAACGAGACTGGCGGCCCGCGCATGTAGAGCAGGGCCGCGACTACGGCCAGCATGAATGCGATGCTTCCAGCGAGAACAGCCGTTAGTGCGAGCGGGTACTGTGCTAATAAAAATGGAACTGTTCCCGCAAAAGCCAGTGGAAAATCTGCTGCAACGAGTTTGATTCCGCTGTGATGGTATTTGACTCTTGACGCTCCGAAAATTCCTGCCGCTAGGATGGATGACAACAATATTGCTCTTTCCAAATCAGTAACGACGAATAGCAGCACTGAGGTGCTAAAACACAGCCCGGCAACAGCCAATTTGAGGTTCTCAACGCTCTGTTCCGCAAACCAAAGAACGGCGAGGGCGGTCACAATTATCAGGGCTAATGGCATGTGGATAAGATGCCAGAGCAATGGATCGACGTCCACGATTTGCGAAACGGTCAAAACAAGCAAAGACAGAATTGGCATTTGCAAGATGTGCCGTCAGGTAAAAAAGCGAGCGCGGTGGTGGAGGCGGTCGAGGAGCTGCGGCTTTCGCTCGCTTCCGGAGAGACCGTAACTACACGACTGGTCGGCCGTGACCCATCGACCGGCATCGCACTGTTTAAGTCGGCGACTGCTGCGGTCGCTCCTGTCCTTGAGAAAGCCGGTCCAGTACGGTATGGCCACCTGTCCCTGTCGGAAACCTAATCCGGCTGGCAACTGAGGCCGAATCGCGCAATGCTTCGGCCTTATGAGAGAAGTTTGCAGCCTGGTCTGGTTGGCGCTGGTCGGATTGTTCCGGTCGCGGGCCTCGCTGGAAGCCGAGATACTGATCCTTCGTCATCAGCTTAACATCCAGCGCCGTCAATCACCGAAGCGGCTGAATTTCAGCAAGCGTGCGGCTGGAAGCAGGCCCCTCGCTATCTGATCCACGACCGGGACGGGGCCTATGGCGAAGTCTTTATTCGAAGAGTTCGATCCATGACGCGGTCGCAGTCATCCTCCCGGACATTTGACAGCGACTTCGCGACCCAGGTTCCCGCCCAAGATCGGATGCCGGCAGACGCTTCTAATCATGTTTGCCCGCGACCATACGACCGACAGATCCTCAGTCATGCGCGCTAGGGTCTGTGCCCAATAAGGATTCCCGATCGTGGGGGATTGTGATTCAAATTCCCAGTGATGGGAGGCTTGAATGATAAAGCAGGTCTATTGGCATTAGCGATGCGGAATGGAAACGGATTGAGCCCTTGCTGCCGCGAGGGCGTCGCGGTGCGCATCGGGTAGATGATCGCCAGGTTGGCATCGTTTATATGTCGCGATGTGGAGCCCGCTGGCGCGATTTCCCGGAGGTTTACGGGCCCTATTAAAGTCTTCTTTCGCCTTCAGCTCGCAGCTTGACATTCAGAGGATACGATGGGCTCAGAACGGTCGGGTCCATGTCGCCATGCTGGTTCGCCGCCTGAGGCAGTAATTGAACGGGTTTCTCGCGTAATTGAGACCCTTAGTGACGACACGTCCTTTCTAGCGAACCGCGGACTAACGGCAGAAGAGTATGCTGGCGCGCTGCCAGCCGCTATTGAGGCTCTACGCGGAAAACAAAATGCCACCAACGCTGATCGTCGCCAGTTTTTGCAGTTCCTCTTCCAAGCGATGCTCAAAATAGGTTGATCGCCAAACTCGAGATGCCGACGTACGGAGAGGATACGGTCTATCGCCTCACAGTGCCCAACCTGGGCGATGTTGCGAGCATCGCCGCAACCGTCAGCTATTGGTTATGAGTCCGGACCCTAGCTAGTTAGTATCCCGGCGATCGCAACCGATTGCGAGCGTCCTGACCACGACGGCATGCCCCCAAAGGAGTTTCACATGAGCAAAGGCCGCAAGCTCACCACGACCGCTCTCGTCGCGTCCGCCATGCTGGTCCAGCTCGGCACACGATCGGAGGCCGCGCAATGCGGCCATGGTCCGGGCAGGTTCGAGGCCTGGAAGCAGGAGTTCGCCCGTGAGGCACAAGCCAAGGGCATTGGCGCCACCGGCGTCGCCGCATTGAGGCAGACGAATTATGCTAGCGCGACCATCGCGGCCGACCGCAGCCAGCGAAGCTTTGGCCTGTCGCTCGACCAGTTCCTCGCCAAGCGCGGCGCCTCGACCATCGTCGCGCGCGGCCGCTCCCTTAAAGCATCCCAGGCGGCGCTGTTCGCGTCGATCCAGCGGCGCTACGGCGTCCCGCCGGGGCCGCTGATCGCGATCTGGGGAATGGAGACGGGCTTCGGCAACCAGCGCGGCAATCAGAACATGCTTTCCTCGATCGCCTCGCTCGCCTACGATTGCCGCCGCCCGGAATTCTTCACGGACCAACTCTACGCGGCGCTCAAACTGATCGACCGGGGCGTGCTGTCGGCGTCGACGCGCGGCTCGATGCACGGCGAGGTCGGCCAGACGCAATTCATGCCGAAGAACATTCTGGCCTTCGGCTCCGGCAACCTCGATGTCGCGGCCAACGCGCTGAACTCCACGGCGAGTTTCCTCCACGCCCATGGCTGGCGGGCCGGCGCGGGCTATCAGCCGGGCGAGCCCAATTTCGCGGCTATCGAGGCCTGGAACGCCGCAGGCGTCTACCAGAAGGCGATCGCAATCATGGGCCGGCAGATCGACGGCGCCGCCGCGGCGCGGTAAGGGCTAGAGCCTAAGCCGCGTCGAGATATTTCTGCAATTGCTCGCTTCGCTGCCGGATCAAGGCGACGGTCTCGGTCGGGCCAGGGATATAGACGGGCTTGCCTTCGCAAACTGTAAGACGGCATCGCTGTCGTCTGCGTTCAGTTCGCCGAATATGCGCTCCATTACGGTGAAATCCCGGTGCGGCGCGAAGCCGATCGATTGCGACCAGGCCGCCAGTTCGCACAACAGCTTATGGGCGTAGCTCGGATCGACGGAATCCACGGGCGAGGCCGCATTCGCCGCCTCCCTGTACACGAAACAATAATTTGAGACCGGACGCGAAAGTAAAAATTCAGGGGGAAGGGCACAAATGCGCTGCGACGAACGCTCAGAGCCCGGAGGACGCTTCGGCAGCATCATTAGCGAACTATCACACTTGGGCAATTCCGATCTCGTTAATCGGTCCAACACGATAGATCATCGATGAGCGCTCCAGCAGCCGAACCTCAAGAAGATCAGGGACGTCGTTGCCGATGCCCGCGGTATCGGCAACGATGATCTCACATCGGAAAGCGGCGCGACCGCGACGTGAGATGAGCGCGCAAGGTCGCGATGGCGCTATGCAAACACCTAATCCGCCTGCAACTTGGGCAGGTTGTCGACGTCTTTACCGATCGCGGCGCCGCCGTCGCCGTGAGGTCAGTTCCCGAAATCACGCGAGAGAGGGCCAAGGCGCTCACCCTGTCTATCTCGCTGAGCTTGGCGGTAGCGATGTTTGAACAGAGCGAGATCCATCGGTACCGTCACCCGAAGGAATGGCTTCAGTGTCCGGTTTTGCATGCTTGAAGCCGACGCGCGAAAGCGTGATGTAGAACGCGCCGACGTTCATCAGCACCCAGATGGCAAAGCCGAAAGTGTAGCCGCCCAGAAGATCCTTACTGGCGGCTAGGGTGATCGTCATGGTGAAGCCGCAGGCCGCGCCGGCGGCCTTGGCCAGCCCGCTGACCGTCCCGACGTGCCGGAAGTAGAGCGAGATCAGCTTGACGACGGCTGCCGCAGCAGCACCGGCAAGCAGCGCAAGCCCATACATGGCGAGCAGCTCGACGTGCAGTGAAATCTGCATGGTCATGACCAGGGCCAGAACGACCATAATGCCGAACATCCAGCTCAGGATTGTCAGAACATCAAAACGGTCGGCCAGCCAGCCGCCCAGCGGTCGGGTGATGGCGACGCAGACCACCAGAAGCGGGGTGTACACCATGGACGCGCGGGCGGCATCCACATGCCACCGATCGACCAGATAGGTCGGCATCGCAGACGCGAAGAAGGTGAGAGTGCCAAAGGAGACCCAGTAAAGGTACGGCACGAGCCATACCACCACGCCCGAACGGTACACGGAGACGATTTCACGCAGCGAAGCGCCTTTGTGCTGCCTGTGCGGCGGATCGGACGTAAAAAACCAGTAGACCAGCGCCATCAACAGTGTGGCGACGGCGAAGATCGGGAATATCAGCCGCCAACCGTCCGGGCCCTCGAGGACGCGGGTAATCAGGAAAGTGACGGTCACCATGCCGACGGTGATTCCGATATTTCCCATAGCAAAGATGCCAAGAGCTGTACCCTGCTTCGATTTGGGGTACCAGGACGCGACATGAGCGTTGCCGACCACGAAGCTCGCGCCTCCGAGTCCGAGCAGCGACCCCAGAAGCAGAAAGGCGTAGTAGCCTTGGGCGAAGTATCCGGCAAACAGGGGAACGGTCAGGGTCAGAAGCAAAAGCGTGAAAACTGTCCGACCACCGAACTTGTCCGTCAAGATGCCGAGTGGGATGCTGACGGCGGCCGCGAAAAAGGGCTCCATCGCGGCCAGGACGAGCACCTGGGTGGTGCTGAAATTGTACCACTTGATCAGAAAGGGGGCGAGCGCGGAAAACATCCCCCAAACCGCAAAACCGAGCGAAAATGCCAGAAACGAAATCCATAAGACCCTAGGGTTGCCTGGCGGATCGGCCATCCCATCAACCTCGACAGCTGGATCTTCCAAGGCTTCCTCCTACAAAAGGAATATCTATTCCCTGGATATTGCCATTGGCTGGCTCACCGCACCTGCACCAAGGATAATTCCTGGCTTCCTGTTCTCATCGTAATGGGAAAACAACGCCCGCATAGCGCCGGCGATGGCCAATACTCCTCGGCATCGAACGCATCGTTCAACAGAAGATCGGCAGGTCGCGGTGACCTCATGCGCGGCGTGACTGTCAACACCGTTTCAGCCTCCGCCTTCGACTGCAGGAATAAGCTCGTGCTCCTGCATATCGAGATGCCGCTCGATGTTGCCGCGGAACTCGGCATCCCACCGCCGCGCGCCAAGTCGGTCGCCGATAGGTCCAGGGCTCGTTGCTTTTACGATATCACTTTGACTGAAATTGAAATATCAAAATGATGATCCGAAGCTTCAATTACTAGCGCCGGAATCGCCATCACCGCAAAAGCGGACCCGTTGCTCGCTTTGGAGTTGGTCGTTCCTGATCCGCGTCAACAGGAGTCGACCGACATTCGCCGCAACCTCGCCTCTAATATTCCGGTAGTTGGCACTGCACTTCGGCGGCAGATAGAAGGTGTCCGTCATCAAAACATTTGGCGCAAAGAGCGGCGAGATTTAGCGGAGAGCCGGCCTCATTTGTTGGTTGATGTTAAGCGGCGATCTTGCGGTGGAGCAAGCGCCGATATTCGATTGTCTGTCGTTTGATCCTTTCACGCTGTTTGATGATGGATTGTGCACGTCCGAAGTAGACGTCGGCGGGTGTGACGTTGCCGATGCCCTCGTGACAACGGCGATGATTGTAATGCTCGATGAAGGCCTCGATCTGACACTCGAGATCGCCGGGCAGGAAGTAGTTCTCGAGCAGGATGCGGTTCTTGAGGATTTGATGCCATCGCTCGATCTTGCCTTGGGTTTGCGGATGCAGCGGTGCGCCGCGGATATGGCTCATGCCGTTGGCATCGATCCATTAGGCAAGCTCGGCGGCGATGTAACTGGGTGTCCCTGTCGGAAACCTAATCCGGCTGGCGATCCATATCGCATACTTTGAGGCGAGCTATGGATTTGCATTCGTGCAAATCGCCTCCCGATAAAGCATCTGGCAATGCAAACGGACCGGCTTGATTATGAGTCAGGCCGTTCGATTTCGATCGCAGTTTATTGACTCGATCGTTGGATTTTACGTTGCTAAGCTCCTCGATGACGATCCGTCGCAGCCGCGACCGAGCAAGCCGTGATGAGGGTGCTCGCCGCCCTGCACGAGGAATGGGTGTGCTCTCCCTATCGGAACTGTTCGTCCCGAGAAACTTGGAGGCGCTTCACCCTGTAGCCCGACGAGACCGGTCTGGTTCGTAAGCTTTTTCAATCGGCCCGGTGGTGCTGGCTTAACGAATGCCAGACAGAACGAACGGTTAGTCGTCGGATTAGTCAACTCCTCATATGCTTGTGCAAAGGAGCATGTCCATGGCTAACGATCACGAAACTGGCCATCTGACCGCCAGCGATAAAGAGTCGGGGAAAGCTGTCTACGGTGCTGAGAACAAGAAGATAGGTAAAATTGAAAGTGTCATGATCGACAAGACCAGCGGGGAAATCGCTTACGCTATGCTCAGTTTCGGTGGATTTCTCGGTATCGGCAAAGACCATTTCCCGGTGCCCTGGAAGCTGTTGCGATTTGATCCCGAGCTTGGCGGTTACCGTTCCGACATCAGCGAGAACCGGCTGCACGGCGCTCCGAAACACGGCACCGAGACAATCTTCGATTGGAATGCCAGATACGCCGAACTGGACGACTACTACAACGAGGAAGTCCTTTCTGCTGACAAGCACTGGTTTGGTAAGGTTGGTGGGTACTTTACGTATAAACCGCGATCGGAATGATTGGCCACCGATCGGAGCCTGCAACAAGGGATTGGGCTGCGGCAAGAGCGATGGGCCGGGAGCCTAGGCTATGGGCTGCTGCGGGTATGGGCTGCTGCGGATAGAGGCGGTCTCCCTCCCTATTCGGAGAAACCGCCGGCCCGTCCGCCAATGGGTGGCGCTGGCGTCAGCTTGCGCTAGCAACGTTTGCTCGACTGGCAATTTTCGCGTTTGTTGCCCGGCTATGTAATAGCGGAAGGTTTCGTCACCCGGAGGGTAGGTTTGTTAAGAGGGCGACCTCGTTGCGTCCGCCCGGCGTGTCGCGGCCGTGACCTGCTGAGGAGTGTCTTTGGTCTCGCACGAAAAGCTCGGGACTGCGCTCTCCGACGGGGTATGGCCCCAGCGGGAGCCGATGTTGGCCGCGCTTCACACTTGCTTCCTGACGAAGCGGATCGTCATAGCCAAAGCCATTCGGACGGGCGACCGCGAATAGTCTTAAAGCCGCCAAGAGCGAGTTTAGGGCCGCGTAGGGCGTTTCTATAGGGCTGTGGGCCAAAGAACGCGCGGTTGCCCGGAACCACTCACCTCTCACTCAGTTACTCACATTAAACGGGCGTGAGATCGCCACCACCATGACCCTATTCCTGAGCAACGTTTTGATTCCGATCGCGGTGGCCGCAGTCGCTGCCGTATTGCTCATGGGTCTGATCAACATGATGCGTGGCGGTAGTCCCAACCTATCGCAAAAGCTTATGCGGATGCGGGTCCTCCTTCAGTTCATTGCGATTGTCGTCACAATGACGACGGTCTGGATGGTGGGACAGCCATAATTCGCGCGCTGGGGCGAACGCGTCGCGCGTCATGCACTTGCGCTTTTGTTCTTTCAACAGCTCTTGCTTGGCCCGTTCTTCGAGCTCCGTATCCCGGCCTTTTGGGAGGCGATCTGCCCCGGGTCGGTTCGTTCGTATTCCCGAGGGTGCGAGGCTGCGCTCGGAGCTTTGAAGCAGAGGGTGTGGGACCGGTGTAAGGCACTAGGCGGGCATGGCCCATGCGTATCAGATCTATCGGCCAGTTCCGCTAATGTGGCTCTCTGAGGGACCATCGCTGCGCATGGCCGCCGCGATCAGGAAAGCGTCAGACATTCCCCGAGATTTGACAGAGCGGCCTGGTTCGGTGTTGCCGACGCGCGGGCCAAAGTTCTAAAGGGTCAGGTGGTTTTCATCGAGCGCTTGCTGGAGGCTCTCCAGACAAAAAGGCGCATGACTAGTTCTTGCGTGACTTTCGCGCTCACGAACAACATCTTCAGCTCGCTTGTCAGCGCGCAGCCCCAAGCGCTTTTTAGGGCAATCAAAACCCTGTTCAGCCTTGAGAGAGGTAGATTACCTAAAGCCTACGGCACTCCTAGTCAGCCGTACCTTCGTCAATCCTTCGCCTTTAGTCGTGCTTCATTTTCGGCAATAAACCCACGAATTTCTCGTCTGACATGTTTATGAGTTTCAGCCATTGCTCTTTATACAACGTCACCGGACAGCGCCCCATGGCATAAGGGACAGCCCCCCTTTTCACCACCTTCACCGGATATTTGGTCTGCCCCCTGAAAAGTGGTCCTTCCTGAACTAGGCTATCAGCCGTTAGAGAGGACATCTGGAATGCCCCAGAAGAAGCACAAGGCGGAAGAGATTGTAGCGAAGCTGCGCCAGGTCGATGTTTTGCTTTCACAAGGCAGATCGGTTGGCGAAGCGGTTCGTTCGATCGGCGTGACGCAGTTCACGTATTACCCGCTGGCGCAAGGAGTTTGGTGGCGGATCGTGTATCCGGCTTCGACCGGAGCAGTCTGGTCCTATGACTTCGTCGAGGGTCGGACCCACAATGGCAGGAAGTTCCGTATGCTCAACATCATTGACGAGTTCACCCGGGAGTGCCTGGCGATCCGCATCGATCGCAAGCTCAACTCGACGGCTACTGCGTTCACTCGAAGCTTCGCGATTGCTCTACCCTTTCTTGGAAAGCTAGGAACATGCAATGTCAGCTAATCGACCAGCGATTGTGATGCACAGCATGATACGCAGTCAGAGGCCGGGCGCTTCCGCATCCTCCTAGCGATGATCTTCCATCGCCTGGGCCTGGTGGTGACACTTTTCCTCTAAAAATATCTTAAGCGCTGCGGTAGATCTGAGAAATTCGTTCCTCACAGCCGCTTTCCAGAAAGAATTTGGAGCGGACTCTCCGCTACGCCCGAGTCAATGCACACAATGGTTCGATCCGGTGAGCGTCTCGTTCAGTCTCTTCTAAAATGTGCAGAGATGCGATCTTCGCGAACGCACTAAGCATTACGATTCCAGCTTGGTCCCGGCTCACTGTCCGTATCGAGGCTCGCGTGAAAGACACGCGTCGGTCGGAGCCGGCCGTGATCGTCAAGGCGAGAGGACGCGGGGTTCTCAAGCCATGCTGCCGGGATCGTGGCGAGAGCGGTGCAGTGCCGCGTAGTCACTTCATCCGCTTTAGGCGTCCGCCACCCGCGTAGTAGCTGACCACTTCCGAACGTAAAGCCCTCGTTTCACCAGTTCCAGCCGCCGCCGTAGTAGCGCGGAAAGAGCGTTGGCCGTCCGGTGACGTAGCTGCGGTTGGCGTAGCCGCCGTAGTATATCCGCTGGAGTAGCCATAACTGCCGTAATAGCCGCTAGCGGCATAAGTCCGCCGAAGTAGCGCGGAAACAGCGTTGGCCGTCCGGTGACGTAACTGCGGTTGGCGTAGCCGCCGTAATAGCCGCCAGGGTAGCCGTAACTGCCGTAATAATTGCTAGGGTAGCCGCCATAGTAGCCCCAACCAGTGCCTACATAGGGGCCGCCACCATAGTACCGCAGTAAGGTGAGGTGGCCGCTACCGCGGTCGCCCCAATCGCGCCGGCCGCCAGGCCAGCACCGACTACGCCGGCTCCGTAGCCGTACGCAGCCCGCTCGGCTAGTGGCGACGCGCAACGCCGGCAAAGCTTAGGGGGGTCAATGGGCGACCGATCCGCGCCTGCGCGCTCTCAACTGACAGCGAGACGCCGCGCTGTTCAGACCAGCTGAACGAGAGCAACGTAGCGCACGCGAAGGCCGAGGTTGCAATCGCAAATGTCCTCAAACTCATCTGCTTCATAGACGTTCTCCACTAATGCCTGCCCCCTTCATAAAATGTGTGGTCGCTGTTGGAGGGGCATTTCTAGGTCTTCAGCCCGTCCTAACGCCCTGGGGTCGGTAAAATTCCCAGCGGACGTTCGCACCATAAGTCCGCACGTCAGATGTGAGTGAGGGCCCTCATTCCGCCGATTCTCGACGAATTCACCGACCCGTGAAGGTTGTGTTGATGTGGATCAACGTGACGCCAGGATTCCCATAGCGAGCTTAAACTGGAGGCGAACCATGAGAAAAGGAGCGCGCGATGATCAACAAAATAGTCGTTACAGCAACGGTAGGTCTTTTTATAGCGTCACCTCTCGCCCGAGCTTCCGACACCTCAGACACTTTCTCCACCGTAGTAATGCGGCATCCTACCGCTGCCGATCTTAACGCATTGACGGATGCTCGCGTCGGTATAATCAAAGCTGCGTTGCAGTTAACGTCCGACCAAGAAAAGTACTGGCCGCCATTAGAGCGAGCCATCCGCTCGAGAGCGAAGAACCGACAAGCTCGGCTAGAACGATTGGCCAATTTTCGAGACAATAGCCCAATCGAAGCCATTCGTGATCGCAATCCGATAGAACGCATGGAACGCCGAGCCGAGGCACTGAGCCAACGCGGAGCCGACCTCAAGAAGCTCGCCGACGCATGGGAGCCACTTTATCGGACATTGTCGCCTGACCAGAAGGAGCGGATGGTCTTCGTGACATACGTGGCTATGCGCGGGATGCGAGATGCTGTCGAACATCGAATCCAATCCGAAGATGACGATGATTGAGGGCAAGAATAGCGCGTTGCTCGTATATAAATCCAACGATGAATATCGCTTCGCGATCCCAAGCCCCGGCGTTGAGCCGGGGTTGATTGGAGAAATGAGCTTAACTCGCGGGATGTGATGCGAGGCTGCGAGCTATCATGACAGAGGTCCAATGGCCAAAGACCGGAGGTCCTGCGGTAGAAACGGCCATAGTCGCATCTGGACGCAGCACTTCCAGCAGATGGGGGTGATGGTGATGCTACGGTTCACAACAATTCGATTGCCCGGCAGTCCTCAAGGCCCTTGCGACCAGTACAATGTCGCAGTAGTTGACCCGACGACGGGGCGGATTTGGCGCAGGTCTTGCGCGGGAAGGTCACCGTGGCGACCCCGGCGGGGCGGAGGACATGGACGACGCCAAAGCTATGGAGCGAAAGCGTACGGCAGCGTGAGACAGACCTCCGCAGCCCAGGAAGCAAATTCTTAGTTGCGGAGGCGAGCGTTCCCTTCAGCGATTACGAGTCACGCCGATGTTTGGGCCAACCGCGTGGTTCTGTTTGTGCGTGACCCTCTAATCAGCGCCAATACGTGCAAAGCGGGGACGCAATTCCAATAAGGAATTCATTTTCCTGTACACAAATCTCAGGTCGGGTTTCTTGCCCCGATTTGGGAGAATCCTTGCGGGGCACGCAAGGTCCAATTTTCTGTGGCTCGCAAAATCAGTCATCAGGTTGGCCACGCCCCGACATATAATCCAGCCTATTCGGGTAAATTGAAGCTTGCCAGCCGTTGCCGAGACAATTTCGCGCTGATTGTGGCCATTGAAGTCGAGTACGCCCGCTTGATGCAATCGGGATAGTGCACGAGATACGGTTTCGAGCGTTAGGCCGGAATAATCGGGATATCCCCACGGGACATTGGCAATACCATGAACTTCAACACCAGTTAGCCGCTTGTCAATTTCACAAGAACGCGGCAACTCTTTCGAGAGACGTTTTGCGGCCCAGCGCCCTGAATACCGGCAGGCCTTTTGGACATCGCCAATTGGCCTGCCCCTATGAGGTGGTCCGCTTTCAGTCTTAATGCATGACGGGCTTTTCGGCGATTGCTTGCGCTGCTGGCGGAAGCGATCCGGCTGGCTTTGAAGACCAGACAATGGCCTCCGGAGCCGGCGGTCTGTATCCGAGCGATGAGTGTGGTCGCTTGGTGTTGTAGTAGCGCCGCCATGCTTCGATGATGACCTTGGCCTCGGCGAGGCTGTAGAAGATCTCGCCGTTGAGCAGCTCGTCGCGAAGCTTCGAGTTGAAGATCTCGCAGTAGCCGTTCTCCCATGGGCTCCCGGGCTCGATGAACGAGGTCTTTGCGCCGACAGCTGCAATCCACTCCCGCACTGCCTTGGCGATGAACTCCGGCCCGTTATCAGAACGAACGTGGCCAGGCACGCCGCGCAGGATGACAGGTCCGACAAGTCGTCGATGACGTCGGTCGAGTTGAGCTTGCGATCGATCCGGATCGCCAGGCACTCCCGGGTGAACTCATCGATGATGTTGAGCATGCGGAACTTCCTGCCATTGTGGGTCCGACCCTCGACGAAGTCATAGCTCCAGACATGGTTGGCGTGCTCCGGTCGAAGCCGGACGCACGACCCGTCATTGAGCCACAACCGTCCTCTTGCTTCTGTTTCTGTGGAACCTTCAGCCCCTCCCGTCGCCAGATCCGCTCGACCCGTCTTGGACATGCCCGCCTGCCCTCGGAGCAGCATCGCCGTAATCCGGCGATAGCCATAGCGGCCATACTGGGTGGCGAACCGGATGATGGCGTCGGTAAGCGTATCTTCATCGTCTCGGTCTGTCGGCCGATAGCGCTGTGTCCCGCGAGGCTGGTCCAGCACATGGCACGCACAGCGCTCCGAGACGGAGAACTTCACCAGCATGGTCGACGCACGGCGACGTCGTTCAGGGCTTAGAAGTTTCCCGAGGCAATCTCCTTCAACATCAGCTTCTCCAGGCTCAGCTCCGAGACCGCCTTCCAGCCGTCGTTCTCCTGCTCCAGTTCCTTCAGCCGCTGTGCCTGATCCACCTTCAACCCACCAAACTCCTTGCGCCAACGGTAATACGTGAACTGCGTCACGCCGATCGAACGAACCGCTTCGCCAACCGATCTGCCTTGTGAAAGCAAAACATCGACCTGGCGCAGCTTCGCTACAATCTCTTCCGCCTTGTGCTTCTTCTGGGGCATTCCAATGTCCTCTCTAACGGCTGATAGCCTAATTCAGGAAGGACCACTTTTCAGGGGGCAGACCATTCTAGGGCTCTGGCGATTTTGAAGCCTGAGACGGTGATCCGTCGGCATCGCGCCGGGTTCAGATCGTGCTGGCGCTGGAGATCTGGGCCCCGCCCTGTTCGGTGACGGTGCCGCTGGAAATACGCGAGCTTATCCGCGAGATGAGCATCGCCAATCCACTCTGGGGAGCGCCACGAATTCATGGCGAGCTTCTTAAGCTCGGTATCGAAATCGGACAGACCAGCGTGGCCAAGTATATGGCCAGGCGGAGGGCCCGCCATCTCGGGGTTGGAAGACGTTCCTCCGCGATCATGCCGACGGCATCGCGGCGATGGATCTATTCGTCGTCCCGACGATCTCATTTCGCTTGCTCTATGGCTTGTTAATCATGGGGCATGGTCGACGGCAGGTTTTATGGTTTGGCGTTACAGCGCATCCGACCGCAGAATGGATCGCAAATCAGATCCGCAAGCGTGTGGCTGGAAGCCGGCCCCCGCTATCTGATCCGCGACCGGGACGGTGCCTATGGCGAAGTCTTTATTCGAAGAGTTCGATCCATGGGGATTCGCGATCGACCGACGTCGCCGCGCTCCCCATGGCAAAACGGATATGCTGAACGACTTATCGGTTCGATCCGACGGGAGTGCCTTGACCATGTTGTTGTGTTCGGCGAGCGGCATCTTCGTCACGTGCTGCTGTCTTACATGAACTCCTATAATGAGACGCGCACGCACCTATCGTTGGACAAGGATGCGCCCCTATCGCACACGGTTCAGAGAGCAGGGCGTGTTCTTCGCCTTCCAATCCTGGGCGGGCTGCATCACCAATATATTCGGATTTGATTTGCGACAGGCACAGGTCATATGATGTAACGTCTTTGACGGCTCTGTCAGGTAGACAACGAGACATTGAGCCAGCACACTGCTACCAGGAGAAAGCCATGAGCACAGCACCGTCGGAGAACCCCACCACTGTAAGCCTCGCCGATGAAGAGGCCGTCAGGCGGATCCTAGTCGATACTATCTTCGGACTGTGGGCGACCGTCAACAACCTGACCCGCCTGCGGCCATCGCGACACGAACGCTACCGGGTGACCGTATTCGGATCCGCCCGCACAAAGCCAGGTCACCTGGTCTACGAGGAAGTCAAGCAGATGTGCTCGGCGCTTAGCGCCATGAACTGCGATATCATCACCGGCGGCGGCCCCGGTCTGATGCAAGCCGCCAATGAGGGCGCGCAATCGGCCAAGGGGACGCAAAATGTCGGTATCAGGGTGCACCTGCCTTTCGAGCAAAAGGCGAATCCGTTCGTTGAGAATGTCTTCGAGCACGGGACCTTCTTCACCCGGCTGCATCACTTCGTACTCATGTCTGACGCATACATCGTTGCACCAGGGGGTATAGGAACGGTGCTGGAGGCGATGATGATCTGGCAACTGCTGCAGGTGCGCCAACTGAACGAAACGCCGCTCATCTTTGCTGGGCCGATGTGGAAGGGCCTTGTGGAATGGGCCAGTGCGAGCATGCTGCGATCAGGGTTCGAAATGGCGAGCCCCCGAGACATGCAGTTGCCACACTGCGTCGAAAACGCAGCGGAGGCAATAGCCCTCGTTCGCGACCATCAAGCGCGGTGGCTAACCAAACAGGGAGAGAGTTCCTGACCCCGGTAGAAACTTGTCCAGGCGGGAAACAAGTTCGGTCAGCAATACGTACTCGTACCAAGTAAACAACAAAAACA